>NZ_JAQZAM010000023.1 GCF_028737215.1 Actinomycetospora chibensis
CCCCCCCCCCCCCCCCCCCCCACGACGGAGGAGCAGGTCGAGGAGGAGGACCCTGCTCAGGCCCCGGCCGTCGACGAGGCGGCCGCGGAGGACCCCAGCGACGACACGAGCGACGACCCGGCCGGCACGAACGAGGCGAGCGAGCCGGCGGAGGAGCCCGTCACCGCCGGCACCGCGACCTCCGTCGCCGCGGCCGCCCCGACCCCCGGGCACTACCTCGGCACCCCGCAGCGGCCCCGGACTCCGGCACCCCAGACCCCGGCACCCCAGACCCCGGCACCCCAGACCCCGGCACCCCAGCAGGTCCCCCAGTCCCCCGAGCCCCCGGCATCCCAGCAGGCCCCCCAGTCCCCCGAGCCCCCGGCATCGCGCGGCGGTCACCCGTGGTTCGACCCGGACGGCGACGCGGCCCGCCGCGCTGCCGAGCAGGCCGAGCAGGCCGAGCAGGCCGAGCACGCCGAGCACGCCGAGCACGCCGAGCGGACGGGACAGGCCGAGCAGATCGAGCAGGCCGGACCGCCCCACGCGAGCTCGACCGAGGGCCGCTGACCACCAGCGCCGTCCCGGGCGCCGGAGCGAGGGTCACCCCGACTGCCTCCTGCGCAACGGAGGACGCCCTCGCCCGCCCACCGACCCGACCGTCAGAGCGTCAGCGCCCCGCACTCCAGGTCCAGCAGGGCGCGCTTGCGCGCGACGCCGCCGCCGTAGCCCGTGAGCGACCCGTTCGCCCCGACCACGCGGTGGCAGGGCACGACGATGCTGATCGGGTTGCGGCCGTTGGCGAGCCCCACGGCCCGGGAGGCCGTCGGCGAGCCGAGCTCGGCGGCGAGCTCGCCGTAGGTCGTGGTCACGCCGTAGGGGATGTCGCGCAGCGCCGCCCAGACACGCTCCTGGAACGCGGTGCCGTGCAGGGCGAGCGGCAGGTCGAAGGCCGTGAGCTCGCCCGCGAAGTAGGCCGCGAGCTGCTCGCGCACCGGCGCCAGCCCGTCGTCGGTGCGCGGGCCGAGCGCGTCGGGCGCGGGACCGTGGCGGTGGTCGGTCATGTAGAGGCCGGAGAGGACACCGTCCTCGGCGCGCAGGGTCAGCGGCCCGAGCGGGCTGCCGACGACGGTGTGCGAGGTACCCATCGCGACACAGTGTGCCCTCAGCGGGCCCCGAAGCCCCGCTCCACGGTGACGACGGGCGGCTCGCAGGCCTGCTCGTGGTCGGCGTGCTCGACGCCCTCGATCTGCAGCGTGCTGTGCTCGAGCCCGAAGCGCTCGCGCAGGACGATCGTGGCGCGGTCGAGCACCCCGTGCTCCCCGCAGTCGGCGGTGGCGCAGCCCTCGTCGGAGATCACGAGGTGGGCCGAGACCGCGGGGCTGCGGTCGTTGATCGCCCAGACGTGCAGGTCGTGGACCTCCGCGACGCCCTCGACGTCGAGCAGCGCGGTGTGCACGTCGTCGACGTCGATGCCGGCGGGCGCGCCCTCGAGCAGCACGTGGCCGGTCTCGCGCAGGAGGGCCACGGTGCGGGGCAGGAGGATTGCGACGATCACCAGCGAGGCGAGCGTGTCGGCGTAGGCCCACCCGGTGGTCAGGGTGACCACGGCGGCGGCGAGCACGGCCACCGAGCCCAGCGCGTCGCCGAGCACGTGGAGCGCGGCGCCGCGGACGTTCATCCCCCCGCTGCCGCGCTGCAGGACCGCGAGCGCGACGACGTTGCCGACCAGACCGACGAGGCCGTAGACCAGCAGCGCGCCCCCGGGCACCTCGGTCGGGGTGGCGAGGCGCTCGACCGCCTCGATCGCGACCCACACCGTGACCCCGAGCAGCAGCACCGCGTTGAGCGCGGCGCCCAGCACCTCGGCGCGGCCGAGCCCGAAGGTCCGGCGCCGACTCGGCGGGCGGGCGGCGAGCGCGGAGGCGGCGAGGGCGGTGCCGAGGGCGACGACGTCGGTGCCGACGTGCCCGAGGTCGGCCAGCAGCGCCAGCGACCCGGTGACGACCGCGCCGACGGCGCCGACGACGAGCACCAGCGCGGTGATTCCGAGTGCGACGCCGAGCCGCCGCCGGTCGTCGGCACCGGCGCCGTGTCCGTGACCATGTCCGTGCCCCACGGCGGCGACCATACATGCACACATACGCATACGGGCGCGACGGCGCCGTACGCCACACGAGCGCGCAACGGACACCGCCGACGGCCCTAGAGTGTGCCGGTGCCCGTCAATCCCTGGCTCGCGGTCACCGGCGGCACGGCCGGCCCGGGCTACGCCGCGCGGTTCGCCGAGCTCGAGCGCGAGGGCCAGGACCTGCACGGGGAGGCCCGGCGCGTCGACGCCCTGGTCCGCGAGAAGCTCGGTCGGCCGGGCGACGTCCTCGACGCCGGCTGCGGCACCGGGCGCGTCGCGATCCGGCTCGCCCAGCTCGGCCACCGCGTGGTCGGCGTCGACCTCGACGCCTCGATGCTCGACGAGGCCCGCGCGAGCGCGCCCGAGCTCGACTGGCGCCTGGTCGACCTCGTGGAGCTGCGCCTCGACCGCACCGTCGACGCCGTCGTCGCCGCCGGCAACCTGTGGCCGCTGCTGACCCCCGGCACGCACGCCGAGGTGGTCGGCGGGCTCGCGCGCCACCTGCGGCCCGGCGGGCTGCTCGTCGCAGGCTTCGGGCTCGACGGCGAGCACGTGCCGTTCACCCTGCCCGACGGCGTCGGGTTCCCCACCCTGGCCGACTACGACGCCGCCGCAGCGGCCGCCGGCCTCGAGCTCGTCACCCGCAGCGCCGACTGGGCGGGCGAGGAGCCCTACCGGGACGGGGGCTACGTGGTCAGCGTCCACACCCGGGAAGGACACCTCTGATGGCCGTCGATCCGCGCGGACGTGACCTCAAGGCGTTCCTGGCCGACGACCCGGGCGGCCCGGTGGTCATGCTCAACCTGCTGCGGTTCCGGCCGGGCGGCCGCGAGTCGTACGCCGCGTACCTCGCCCACTTCCGCGCCCACGCCGAGCACCGCGGCGCCGAGATCCTCTACCTGGGTGATGGCGGCACGGCGCTCGTCGCCGAGGACGGGCAGGCCTGGGACGCCGTGCTGCTGGTGCGCTACCCGGACCGGCAGGCGTTCAGCGACATGATCGCGGACCCCGCCTACCAGGAGGGGACGCACCTGCGCACCGAGGCGCTGACCGAGGCCGTCCTGCAGGCCACGGCACCGTGGACCCCGCCGGAACCGCGCCTACACGCCTCATGACCGAGGCCGATCCCCGGGCGCTGCTCGTCGTCTTCGTCGTCGCCCTCGGCGTCACGGCGATCGCCCGCCGCTACGCGCTGTCGGCGCCGCTGCTGCTCGTGGTGGTGGGGCTCGCGATGTCGTTCGTCCCCGGCATCCCGGTGGTCCCTCTCGACCCCGACCTCGTGCTCTTCCTCGTCCTGCCCCCGCTGCTGTACTCGGCGGCGCTCGAGAGCTCGACGCTGCGCCTGCGCGAGAACATGAAGCGGATCAGCCAGCTCGCGATCGGCCTCGTCGTGTTCAGCACCGCGGTGGTGGGGATCGCGGCGTGGCTGCTCGTGCCGGAGCTGCCGCTGGCCAGCGCGCTCGTGCTCGGCGCCGTCGTCGCCCCGCCCGACGCGGTCGCCGCCGCGTCGATCGGTCGCCGGCTCGGCCTCCAGCGACGACTCATGACGATCCTCGAGGGCGAGAGCCTGCTCAACGACGCCACCGCGCTGACGCTCTTCCGGGTCCTGCTCGCCGCGGCGATCGCCACCACCACGGTCGGCACCGGCGTGACGATCCTGGAGGGCCTCGGCGAGTTCGCCCTGGCCGCGGTCGGCGGCGTGGCCCTCGGCGCCGGGCTCGGCTGGGTGCTGCACCGCATCCGGATGCGCCTGCACGACGGCGTGCTCGAGAGCTCGGTCGGCCTGCTCGTCCCGTTCGCGATCTACCTGCTCGCCGAGGAGCTGCACACCTCCGGGGTGCTCGCCGTGGTCGTCGCGGGGCTCTACCTCGGGCACAAGGCCACCGAGGCGGGCTACGCGACGCGGCTGCAGGACCAGGCGGTGTGGAAGGCCCTCGACACCCTGCTCGAGGCGCTGGTCTTCGCGCTGATCGGCCTCCAGCTGCGGGTGGTGGTCGACGGGCTGGGCGCGGACGCCGGGCGGATCCTGGGGGTCTCGCTCGCGCTCCTGGTCGTGACGATCCTCGCCCGTTTCGTCTGGGTCTTCCCGACGATCTATCTCCCCCGCGTGCTACCGAAGGTGCGGCGCGCCGGCCCCGCCCTGTCCTGGCGCGGGCCGTTCGTCATCTCCTGGGCGGGCATGCGCGGCGTGGTGACGCTGGCCGCGGCGTTCGCCATCCCCGCGGCGAGCGAGCTCGGGCCCGGCATGCCCGGACGCGACGTCGTGGTGTTCGCGGCCTTCGTGATCACCGTCGGCACCCTGCTGCTGCAGGGCCTCACGCTGCCCACCCTCATCCGCCGCCTGCGCGTGCAGGACAGGGGCGGGCAGCGCGACGTGCTCGACGAGGCCGCGGTGAAGCAGGCCGCCGCCGAGGCCGCCCTGTCCCGCCTGGACGACCTCTCCGACGACTCGACCCCGCAGCACGTCACCGAGCAGCTGCGCACCTGGGCCCAGCACCGCTCCAACGGCGCGTGGGAACGGCTCGGACGCTCCGACGAGGAGATCGGCGAGTCCCCCTCCGTGGCGTTCACCCGCCTGCGCCGGGAGATGCTCACCGCCGAGCGCGACACCTTCGTGCGCTTCCGGGACATGGGCCGCATCGACGAGGGCGTGCTGCGCGACATGCTTCGCGAGCTGGACTACGAGGAAGCGATGCTCGACCGCTGAGGCCGCGCCGGACTCTGTCCTAGACCTCCGTCTTGAGGATGCAGATCGCCAGGTGGGCGTCCTCCACGGCGTCGAGGGCCGCCCTCCCGAGGTCGGGGTCGGCCTTCGCCGCCACCCGCGCGCTGTCGGCGGCCTGCTCGAGCTCGATGATCGCGTCGCGCCTGGCGTCGTCGGCGGTCGCCATCGCCTTGTCGGTCTTGGTGTCGAACTCGCGGACGACGGCGGCGGTGACGACCGACGCGCCCGCGTCGTCGTCGACCGCGCGGCGGCACGTCGCGACACGGCCGCGCACGTCGTTCAGCCTGCTCAGCATGTCGGTGGTGGCGAGCACGGGTCCTCCCCCGGGTCTGGTGGACCACCATCAGCGCACGGCGCCGGGCGGCCGCCCAGGGACGGGAACTACGTACGGGTCGACGGAGGGGCTACGTCCGCGTCGGCGCCGGCAGCAGGCCGATCAGCTGCGCGCGCTGGACGGCGACGAGGCGGTCGCCCGCCCCGAGCTTGCGGTAGATGCGCTGGAGGTGCTTCTGCACGGTGCGCTCGCCGACGTGGAGCCTGCGGGCGATCGCCCGCGCCGTGTACCCCGACGCGAGCAGCGCCAGCACCGAGGACTCTCGCGGCGTCAGCTCGCCCGCGCTCGCCGCCTCGAGCGCGCACGGACCCACCAGGTGCACCCAGCGGGAGTAGCACGCGATCTGGCGGTCCAGGCCCGTGAGCAGCCGCTGGAGGCGACGCGCGAGGGCCACCTCCTGCGCGGTGTAGTCGTCCTCGCGCCCGACCAGGAACGTGCGGTTCGCCGTCGGGCCCAGGCACAGCGGCAGGGCCATCTGCGAGGAGACGCCGCCGAGGTACTCCTGGCACAGCGAGCGCCACTGGTCCTGCAGACCGACGGACGCGACGGTCGTCGGGACGTCGGCCACCTGCATCGCCAGCGGATCGCCGCTCGCGAGGTACCACCGCAGCAGCGGGTGCTCCCGCGGCGCGTGCTCGATCGTCCAGCGCTCGATCTCCGCGGGGTCGGTGCCGCGGAAGCCCGCGGGCCACGGCCGCTGCTCGATCACGTCGCCGTCCTGGCCGTAGTACGACCCGGCCGGCGCGTCGAAGGTCCCGGCGAGGAGCTCGACGACCTCCTCGGCGGGCCACGCCGTCAGCGGCCGGGCGACCAGGTCCGCGACGAGATCCAGCCACGCGTTGTCGTGCGGTGTGGTGAGCATGGGCCGACCTCGGCACCGGGGTCTGGGATGAGCTGCCCGAAAGGGTCCTCCGACGACGCTGCGTGGTCGAGGATCCGTCCCCGTTCGGCCGCTGACGTCACCCGGTCGCTGCACTCACCCCGAACGCGGGAGCACCCGGATCTCGACGGGCATCGTGCGCAGGCTGTCGAGGGCCCGACGTTCCCGGCGCAGCGGGAGCCGGGCGAAGAACAGCAGGTCGAGCGGGTACCAGAGCCCGACCCAGGCGATGACGAGGAAGACGCCGTTGCCCAGGAGGTTCTGGAAGAACTCCGGGACGTCCGGGGCGAGGAAGTCGGTCGAGAGCAGCAGGCCGATGACGAAGAGCGGGATCCCGGGCCGCAACGAGGCGAGACCCTGTCGGTAGAGCACGTGGGCCTCGCGCTCGACCCCCTCGAGGCGCCGTTGCGACCACCGCCGCAACGCCGTCTCCAGGCGGGCCGTCGTCGCGGCGACGTCCGGACCGGCAGCGGCCGCGGGCATCTCGAGCACCAGCCGGTCGCGGCGCCCGACCCGGCGGCGCGAGAGCACCTCGCCGAGGATCTCGTCGACCGCCGGCACCGTGCGCGTGTCCTCCCCGTCGTCGTCGAGCAGGCCCGCCGGGTCGACGGTGACCATCTCCTCGGGACGGCGCAGGCGCACCACCACCGGCACGCCGGTCACACTGCCCACCGCCGCTCGGTCGTGAACGCGACGATCACCGAGCGCTCGTGCCCGAGCTCGGCGAGCCGGTCGTGCAGCGCCTGGCGCACCAGGTCGCCGTCGGCCACCGTGCGCACCGACGAGTCCTCCCCCACCACGAAGTCCACCTCCACGTCGACGCGGGTGCCGACCTTCGACGCCCGCAGGAACGCCTCCTCGATCCCGAAGCGCGCCCGCACCGCCTCGACCGCCTCGTCCAGCGCGGCCCGGGTCTCCTCGGGCGGGGCCATCGAGAGAATCTCGCGCATCCCGCCGCCGACCAGCCGGAACGGGACGCGCAGGAACAGCAGGGACACGACGACGACCATCGCCGGGTCCACGTAGGCCGCCAGGTCGGGACGCCCGATCCCGACCAGCACGATCGCGATGACGAACCCGACGAGCACCCCGACCGAGAGCAGCGTGTCGCCGAACCACTCGGCGGCTTCGGCACGCACCAGGTCGGACCGCCCGCCCCGGCGCATCAGCACGGTGACCACCGCGCCGCTGACGGTGGCGACGATCGCGTACGCCAGCGCCCAGCCCGTGGAGACCTCGCGGCCGCCGGCGAGCAGGTCGGAGATGCCGCCGACCACGGCGTAGACGCACAGCGCGGCCAGCGCGATCGCCTTGACGACGACCGTGACGGGCTCCCAGATCTCGCGACCCCACGGGTAGCGCTCGTCCGCACCGGCCCGCGAGGTGCGCAACGCGATCACCGCGAGCATCGAGAGCCCGATGCTCACGAACGACGAGAGGCCGTCGAAGACGATCATGGATGAGCCGCTGAGGATGCCCCACACCGAGGAGACGAGGGCGAAGGCCCCGGACGCCCACACCGAGAGCAGGAGCAGGCGCCGATCACGGCGGTCGGGGTCCACGCGGTGATCGTGACCGCCCGCGCCCCCCGGCGTCGAGCCCTTCGATCACTCAGAGGATTGTCATCTGGGTGTCTCCGTCGCACACTGCGAAGCGATCTCACCCTTTCAGCCGCATGGGCGATGCTCTGCTTGCCCTGTGTGATCGCCGAGGAGACGTCCATGACGGTGACCGCCCCCACGGAGGCGGAGACCGGGACCGGCCCGTCACGCGCCGACCGTGCCCGCGCCGGAGCCCGCGAGCTCGCCCGCCGAGCGCGCCACCGCCCGGTGACCGCGGCGACCGTGCTGCTGCTCGCGGTCGCGGGCCTCGCCACGGGGGCGTTCTGGAGCCCGCTGGGCGACCGGACGTGGGCCGACGTCGTCGCCACCGGCCTCCCGCCCCTGGAAGCCGGCCACTTCTGGACGATCCTGACCGCACCCCTGGTCGCGCTGCACCCGGTGAGCGCGTTCGTGCTCCTGGTGCTCGCCGCGGTGGCGCTGTTCTGGGCCGAGGGCCGCCTCGGCTCCGGACGCACGGCCGCGGTGCTCGTCACCGGCCAGGTCGGTGCGGTGCTGGTGACCCTCGCGCTGGTCGCCGTCCTCGCCACCACGGGGTGGCCGTGGGCCGTCGATCTCTCGACGTCGCTCACCGCGGGGCTGTCCGCGGGCCTCGTCGCCGTGGTGGCCGTTGCCTCGGCCACCGTCCCCGCGCCGTGGCGGCTGCGGCTGCGGCTCGCGCTCGCCCTGCTGGTGTTCGTCGGGCTGCTGTTCCTGGGTCACCTCGCCGACGTCGAGCACTTCCTCGCCCTCGCCGTGGGCCTGCCCCTGGGCTCGCGGCTCGCCGGGTCGGCGTCGGCCGACTCGTCCGCCTCCGTCGGGGGGCACGGACGCCGGGAGTGGCGGCAGGTGGCCGCGGTCGGCCTGTTCGCGATCGCCGCGATCCGGGTGCTGACGCTCGTCGTGCCCGTGGTCGGCCCGCTCGGCGACACGGCGTCGGACTCCACGGTCACCGAGACCGTGGTGTCGGTGGTGATCTCGCTGCTGCTCGCCGAGGGCCTGCGCCGCGGTCGCCGCATCGCCTGGATCGCGGGCCTGGTCGTCGGGGCCTTCTACACGCTGCTCGGGCTCTTCGTGGTGGGCGCCGTCGTGGTCGCCGAGGTCACCGACCAGATGGATCAGCTCGAGCTCGTCGGCCTCGCGGTCTTCGTGCCCAACGCGGTGCTGTGGGCCGCGCTGCTCGTGTGGCTCGTCGTCGGCCGGGCCGCCTTCGCCGTCCCCTCCCGGCGCCGGCTGCGGCGCCGGTCGGGCGGCACCGCCTCGGGCCCCGAGGTGGCCCGCGAGGCCCTGCACCGCCTCGGCGGCTCGAACCTGTCGTGGATGACCACGTGGCCGGAGAACCGGTACCTCGCCCACGCGGACCTCCCCGACGGCGGCGTCACCGCGTACCGGGTCCACGCCGGCGTCGCGGTGGCCCTCGGCGACCCGATCGTCGCGCCCGCCGAGCGGGCCACGGCGCTCGAGGAGTTCCGCGCCACGGCCGAGCGCTCGGGCTGGGTGCCCTGCCTGTTCTCGACCACCGAGGCCCTCGCCGACCATGCCCGGGCCACCGGCTGGCGGGCGCTGCAGGTCGCCGAGGACACCCTCGTCGACCTCGACGGGCTCGAGTTCAAGGGCAAGGCCTGGCAGAACGTGCGCAGCTCGTTCAACCGGGCCGGCAAGGCGGGGATCTCCCACCGGATGGTGACGCTCTCCGAGGAGCCGCGCGCGATCGTCGCGCAGGTCCGGGCGATCTCGGAGGAGTGGGTCGGCGACAAGGGGCTGCCCGAGATGGGCTTCACCCTCGGCGGCGTCGAGGAGGCCCTCGACCCGGAGGTGCGCACCGGGCTCGCCGTCGACACCGAGGGCACCGTCCACGGCGTCACCTCCTGGCTGCCGGTCTACGGCCCCGACGGCGTCGTCGTCGGCTGGACCCTCGACGTGATGCGGCGGCGCCAGGACGGGTTCCGCGCCGTCGTGGAGTACCTCATCGCCCAGGCGTGCCTGACGTTCCAGGCCGAGGGCGCGCGCTTCATCTCCCTGTCCGGCGCCCCGCTGGCCCGCGCCGGTGACGAGGAGGACGGCGCCGGGGACGGCGAGCTCGTCCTCGACCGCGTGCTCGACCGTATGGGCGAGCTGCTCGAGCCCTACTACGGCTTCCGCTCGCTGCACGCGTTCAAGGCGAAGTTCCAGCCGCGCTACGAGCCGATGTTCCTCGTCTACCGCGACGAGGCGGACCTCCCGCGCGTCGGCCTGGGCATCGGGCGCGCCTACCTCCCCCATGCCCGGGTGCGGGATCTCGTCGCCCTCGTGCGCAGCTGACTAGGCTCGCCGGCATGCCAGATCAACCGGCCGACGACACCCTGTCCACGATCCACGCGCTCGTGGACGAGGAGCACCGCCTGCGGGCGCACGGCGAGGCGATCACCGCCGACGACCGGGCGCGCCTGGCCCAGATCGAGGAGCAGCTCGACCAGCTCTGGGACGCCCTGCGCCGCCGGCGCGCGGGCAGCCAGTACGGCGGCGACGCGGGCACGGCGACCGAGAAGCAGGTGCACGACTACCTGCAGTAGAGCCCGCGCGGTCCCCGTCTCCGTCTCGCGCGAAGGGCACCTCGCGCCGCTCTATCCGGCCGAAGGTGCCCTTCGCGCGGAACGGATGCTCGCGCTCCCCACCGGTGAAGGGCTCCCCTCGCCGCTCTATCCGGCTGATGGTGCCCTTCGCGCGAAACGGTCAGCCCGCCGGCACGGACGCCGGCGCCGCCACCGGCGGCGAGGGGAACCCGCCGACCGCCTGCTCGAAGGCGTGGGCGACGCGCAGGCAGGTGGCGTCGTCGAACTGCCGTCCGATGATCATCATGCCGACCGGCAGACCGTCGGCCGGGGCGGTGGGCACGGACGTCGCCGGGTGCCCGGTGGCGTCGGTCGGGGCCGTGTTGACGATCATCTCCAGGGCCCGGGCGACGCCCTCGGCGACCGGGGCGTCGTCGGCGACGAGGGGCGTCGCGAGGATCGGCACCGTGGGCATCACCAGCACGTCGTACTGCGCGAGCGCCGCGTCGTAGCCCGCGCGGGCGGCGGGCAGGAGGTTGCGCGCCATCGCGTAGTGCCGGCCGTGCTCGGTGGCCAAGGCGTGCCGGCCGGCCATGGTCACCATCTTCACGGTGTCGGAGAACAGGTGCCCGCCCGCGGCGCGCGCCCGGCCGTAGTGCGCGATGAGCTCCGGGTCGTAGAGGCCCTCCCAGTTCATGCCCCAGCCGTTGCCCTCGATCATCTGGGCGACGACGCCGTCGGTGGCGACGACGGTCCAGAGGTCGAACGCGTGCCGGTGCCACGGCACCGACACCTCCTCGGCGGTGAGGCCGGCCCGCGTCAGGGTCTCCACCGCGTCCCGCACGCTCGCGTCGACGGCGGGCACCGAGAGGCCGTCGTGCCCGAAGCCCTCGCTGACGACCCCGACCCGCAGGCCCTGCGCGCCCCGCTCGATCTCGAGCAGGTAGTCCACCGGCGCGATCGTGTCGGGCTGGCGCGGGTCGAGCCCGTCCGGGCCCGCCATGATCCCGAGGGCGAGCGCCGCGTCGGAGACGGTGCGTGTCATCGGACCCAGGTGGTCGATCGTCGCCTCGATGGGGAACGCGCCGGTGTAGGGCACGAGCCCGTGGGTGGGCTTGTGCCCGACGATCCCGCTCATGGCGGCGGGCATGCGGACCGAGCCGCCCTGGTCGCCCCCGGTGGCGAGGTCGACCTCGCCGGCGGCGAGCAGCGCCGCGCTCCCGCTCGAGGAGCCGCCGGTGATGCGGCTCGGGTCCCAGGGGTTGCGCACCGGGCCGGTGTGCGAGGTGTGGCTGGCGCCGGAGAAGCAGAGGTCCTCGCAGACCGACTTGCCCGTCACCGTCACGCCGGCCTCGAGCAGGCGCGTCACGACAGTGGCGTCGCGGGACGGGACGAAGCCGTCGATCAGGCGCGAGCCGTTGGCCATCGGCACGCCGGCGACCGCGGTGTTGTCCTTGACCGCGAGCGTGCGACCGGCCAGCGGGCCGTTCGGGGCGCCCTCGATCCGGCAGCGCGCATACCAGGCCCCCCACCGGTTCTCGCCCTCCGCGGGCCAGGACCACTCCCGTTTCGGGGTGGCCGGGGCCTGGGCGGCCCAGAGCTCCTCGACGCGGTCGTAGGCGCCGAACGACCCCTCGACGAGCGGCGCGAAGGCCGCGAGCCCCGCCTCGTCGAGACCGAGGCCGTCGCGCGCGGCGAGGGCGGCCAGCTGTTCCGGGGTGGGGGGCGTGACGGGCACGGCGTCTCCTCGGGGGATCCGGGACGGGACCTGGTCGGGAGCCCCACCGTAGGGACGATGACCGACCGGCGGGTCACGAGCGGGTGACGGTGCCGCGCGCTCGGGACGACCCCAGGCGGGCCGGCCGTACCGGGTGGCGGGTCGGGGCCTCGCGCTCGTCCCCCGGCACCTCCGGCACCTCCGGCGTGGTGACCTCGGCGGCGGGGTCGGGCGGGCGGCGCACGAGCCATGCCGAGGTGCCGGCGCCGATCAGCGCCAGCGCGCTGACCATCAGGAAGGCGACGACGTACCCGTGGTCCGACGCCCGCTGCGTGACCTCGAGGTACTGGGCGACCTGCGGGTCGAACGTGCGGGGCACCAGCCCGGTCTGCTCGGCGGCCTGGAGGGCGTTACGCAGCTCGACCCCGGACTCCGGAGTCAGCGGTGGGAGGCCCCGCTCCGCGATGCCGTCGGTGAGCGACGACAGGTAGGTCAGATGCAGCAGGGCGTAGAGCAGGGCGATCCCGACGGCCCCGCCGCCCTGCTCCGCGGTGGCGGAGACCCCCGAGGCCTGGCCGTGGTCGCTCTCGGGGACGGTGTCGAGGCCGACGGGGTCGTTGACGGTGAGCACCACGGCGAGGCCGAGCCCGTAGGTGACGAGCCCCGGCAGGAGCCACCGGAACTCGTTGGCGGGCATGCCGAGCGCGAGCAGGATCCCCGACAGGGCCAGGAGCCCGAACCCCACCACCAGCGGCGAGCGGCCACCGGTCGCGTCGTACCAGCGGCCCACCACGGGGGCGATCAGCACCATGGGCACCGTCGTGGAGAGCAGGGCGAGGCCGGCGAGCGCCGGATCCATCTGCAGGTTGAGCACGAGGGCGAGCGGCAGGATCAGCCCGAGACCCATCTCCGCCATGCCCGCGAGCCCCTGGCTGATCGTCGCCCCCCGGTAGTTGCGGCTCGTGGCCAGGAGCCGGAGATCGAGCAGCGGGTCGGCGACGCGCCGTTCCCGGCGGACGAACAGCACGGCCGCGACGAGGGCGACGACCAGCGGGATCACCACGTCGGGCGCCGCCCAGCCGTCGCTGGTCGTCTGGGCGAGCCCGAACACGAGCCCGACGAGCACGAGGCCGAGCAGGGCGGCACCGGGGAGGTCGACGTGCAGCCCCCGGCGTCGCGGACCGTCGGCCGGGACCGCGCGCAGCGTCGCCCACAGCGTGACGACGAGCAGCGGCAGGTTGACCAGGAGCACCGCGCGCCAGCTGAGCGCCGAGGTCAGCACCCCGCCGATCGTCGGGCCGAGCGCGCCCGCGGTCGCAGCGATCCCGCCCATCGCCCCCAGGGCCCGGCCGCGCTCGCGCGGGTCGAACGCGGCGGACAGGATCGCCACCGTCGCCGGGAGCATGAGCGCCCCGCCCGCGCCCTGGCACACCCGGGCGGCGAGCAGCACCCCGAAGCTCGGCGCCGCGCCGCCGACCGCCGAGGCCCCGGCGAACACCACCGCGCCGACGAGGAACACCCGGCGGCGTCCGAAGAGGTCACCGAGGCGCCCGCCCAGCACGAGCAGGCCGGCGAGGGGCAGCAGGCTCGCGGTGAGCACCCACTGCACGAGCAGCGCGCTCACGCCGAAGTCCTGGGCGATGTCGGGCAGCGCCAGAGGCACCGCCGTCTGGTCCACCAGGATCATCGCGTTGGCGAGCGTCATGGCCGCGAGGACCGTCCGTCGCCCGGCGCGCGACGTCGTCGACGAGCTCATGGGTGGAGCGTCGTCGCCGGGCCCACCCGTGGACAAGACCGCGTCATCGTCCGGCCGACCCCGTGAGCACGCGACGGGTCAGCGGGCGGAGCAGGCGGTCCAGCACCGGGCTGAGGAAGAGCAGCAGGATGGGCCAGTAACCCAGCCCCGGCGCCACCAGCGTCACGGCGAACACCACCACCAGTGCCAGCGTCGTGCCGCCGAACGACATGTCGCGCAGGCCTGCGCGGGCGGCAGGCCCGAGGGCGCGACTGATGAGCACGGTCATCCACGACAGCAGGGCGGCCGAGACGAGCAGGGTGCCGACGTAGAAGCGCAGCGTGAACGGATCCTCCGAGTACGCGCCGACCATCTCCGTCGGGAACGGCAGCACGACGATCGTCAGCAGCCACGCGAGGTTCCACTGCACCAGCGCGCGGCTCGCGGTCCTGGCCCGGGCGAACACCCGGTGGTGCGCCGCCCAGAAGCGCCCGATGACGAGGAAGCTCAGCAGGAAGCTCCCGATCGGCGCGAGGTTCTCGCGCAGCACCGTCAGACCGGTGGCCTCCGGACCCGCCGTCTCGGGCACCAGCTCGGCGAGCGGGAGGATCAGCAGGGTCAGAGCGATCGCGACGACGCCGTCGCTGAAGGCCAGCAGCCGCTCGGGGCCGAGCCGGTCCGGGTCGACGTCGGGGTCGACGTCGGGGATCGGCTCGGGGTCGGTCACCGCAGGTCCTCGACGTGCTGGATCTCGTTGACCGAGCTCACGCGGCGGGCCCCCGAGCGCGAGACGAGCACCCGGGACACCGAGGTGTGGTGCAGCGGGAACGTCAGCGGGCGCTCCAGGCCGAGGATCACCGCGAGATAGGTGTTGATCACGCCCGCGTGGCAGACGACGACGGCGCTGGCCCGCGGGTCCTGGCGGGCGGCGATCGCGTCGAGGGCGGCGACCACGCGCGACGTGAAGGCCGGCCCGTCGACGAACGACGGGTAGACGCCGGACCTGATGGCCTTCCAGTCCTCGTCGTCGGGGTCGCGCTCGTGCACGGGCCGGTAGGTGGGCCGGCCGCGGTCGAACTCGCAGAGGTCCTCGACGGCGGACGGCTCCGGGGCCCCGAGCAGGCGCACCGCCGGGTCGGCGGTCTCGCGCGACCGGCGCATCGTCGAGGTCACGATCTCGGTGACGTCGTCGCGCTCGGGCGTCGCGGCGAGCCACGCGGCGAAGCGCTCGGCCTGCCGGCGGCCCCGGGCCGAGAGGCCGGGGTCGGCGCCGACCCCCTCGTCCGGCCCGCCCGGCTCGACGGTGGCCGCGAGCGGCTCGCCGTGGCGGACCAGCACCAGCTGCGTCACGCCTCGGGCACGGCGGACCCGTGACCGGCGGCGCGGAGCCCGGCGCGGATCGACTCCGCGGCCCGGTCCATCCCGCCCTGGTCGGGGTCGCTCTCGGCCTGGCTGAAGTCGAACGCCTCGAGGCCCCAGGCGGGGTGCACGTGGACGTGGAGGTGCGGGACCTCGAAGCCCGCGACCATCAGCGCCACGCGCGGCGGCGACCAGGTGTCCCGGATCACGGAGCCGACGGCGCGGGCGACCGTCATGACGTGCTCGAGCAGGCCGTCCGGGGCGTCGAGCCACTGGTCGACCTCCTCCCGCGGTACCACCAGCACGTGTCCGGGGCCCAGGGGGTTGATCGAGAGGAAGGCGACCACGCGGTCGTCCGACCAGACGAAACGCCCCGGCAGCTCGCCGTTGATGATCTTCGTGAAGACGGTGGCCACGTCGGGGATCGTAACGACGCGTCCACGCGGCCGATCGGCACCGTCCGGAGGGCCCCGTATTCTCGGCCTGCGCATCGGGCACCCCGTCCAGCGTCTCCCCCTCACCCCGTTCTCCCCGGAGGAAGCCCTGATGCAGCCCTGGCCCGGCACGTCCTATCCACTGGGCGCGACCTACGACGGGGCCGGGACCAATTTCGCGCTCTTCAGCGAGGTCGCCGAGCACGTCACGCTGTGTCTGTTCGACGAGACCGGCGAGGAGATCCGGATCGTCCTGCCGGAGCGCGACGGGTTCGTCTGGCACGGCTACCTGCCGGGCATCGTTCCCGGGCAGCGCTACGGCTACCGCGTCGAGGGCCCGTACGACCCGGAGCAGGGGCTGCGCAGCAACAGCCACAAGCTGCTCATCGACCCGTACGCCAAGGCCCTCGACGGCACGCTCGGCACCACGTACGCGTGGGACGAGGCGCTCTTCTCGTACCACTTCGACGACCCCGACGAGGTCAACCACGACGACTCGGCGCACCACGTGCCCAAGTCCGTGGTGATCAACCCGTTCTTCGACTGGCACGACGACCGCCCCCCGCACACGCCGTACCACGACACCGTGATCTACGAGGCGCACGTCAAGGGGCTCACGCACCTCCACCCGGACGTCCCCGAGGAGATGCGGGGCACGTACTCCGGCGTGGCCCACCCGGCGACGATCGCCCACCTCCAGCGCCTCGGCATCACCGCGATCGAGCTCATGCCGGTGCACCAGTTCATCCACGACGACGCGCTGATCCAGCGCGGGCTGCGCAACTACTGGGGTTACAACACCGTCGCCTTCCTGGCCCCGCACTACGGCTACGCGACGCCGACGGCCACCGGGCGTCCGGCGCCGGGCGCGCACGTCCAGGAGTTCAAGGCGATGGTGCGCGACCTGCACGCCGCGGGCATCGAGGTGATCCTCGACGTCGTCTACAATCACACCGCCGAGGGCAACCACCAGGGCCCGACGCTGTCGATGCGCGGCATCGACAACCAGGCCTACTACCGCCTCGTCGAGGACGACGAGCGGTACTACATGGACTACACCGGCACCGGCAACTCGCTCAACGTCCGGCACCCGCACACGCTGCAGCTGATCATGGACTCGCTGCGGTACTGGGTCACCGAGATGCACGTCGACGGCTTCCGCTTCGACCTCGCGTCCACCCTCGCCCGCGAGTTCTACGACGTCGACCGGCTCTCGACGTTCTTCGACCTCGTCCAGCAGGACCCGGTGATCTCCCAGGTCAAGCTCATCGCCGAGCCCTGGGACGTCGGCCCCGGCGGCTACCAGGTGGGCAACTTCCCGCCCGGCTGGACCGAGTGGAACGGCAAGTACCGCGACACCGTCCGCGACTTCTGGCGCGGGACGCCCGGCACCATGGGCGAGTTCGCGGCGCGGCTCACCGGATCGTCGGACCTCTACCAGGACGACGGGCGGCGGCCGTACGCGTCGATCAACTTCGTCACCGCCCACGACGGCTTCACCCTCAACGACCTCGTCTCGTACAACGAGAAGCACAACGAGGCCAACGGCGAGGGCGGCGAGGACGGCGCCGACGACAACAACTCCTGGAACCACGGCGTCGAGGGCCCCACCGACGACGAGGCGATCCGCGAGCTCCGGCAGCGGCAGCGCCGCAACTTCCTGGCCACGCTGTTCCTGTCCCAGGGCGTGCCGATGGTGCTGCACGGCGACGAGATCGGGCGCACCCAGTACGGCAACAACAACGGGTACTGCCAGGACTCCGAGATCTCCTGGATGGAGTGGTCGCCGGAGAAGTCCGACTCCGAGCTGATGGACTTCACCGGCCGGGTCTCCGAGCTGCGCGCCTCCCACCCCGTGTTCCGGCGCCGGCGCTTCTTCAACGGGCGCACGATCCGGCCGGTCGCGGGCGACACCGAGGCCCAGCGCGACATCGCCTGGTACACCTCGTCGGGCGAGGAGATGACCGACCAGGACTGGGAGTCGAGCGAGGCGGCCGTGCTCACGGTGTTCCTCAACGGCGACGGCATCCTCGAGAGCGACGCCCGCGGGCAGCGCGTCGTCGACGACTCGTTCCTGCTGATCTTCAACGCCCACTACGAGGACGTCGACGTCACGCTCCCCGGCGAGGGCTTCCCGCACCGCTGGGCCGTCGTGCTCGACACCACGACCGGCGAGGTCGTCGTCGGCACCGCCCGCACGATCCAGACCAGGGCGGCCCCGAGCCTGCCCGAGGACCTCCCCGAGCACGTCGGGGGCGACGTCCTCACGGTCACGGCGCGTTCGATGCTGCTGCTGCAGCGCACCGACCTGACGGAGCAGTCGTGAGCATCCCGGCGTCCACCTACCGGCTGCAGCTCTCCCCCGCACAGGACTTCGCGGCCGCCCGCGGGCTCGTCGACTACCTCGAGTCCCTCGGCGTCGGGGCCCTGTACTGCTCGCCGATCCTGCAGGCCGCGCCGGGGTCGACGCACGGCTACGACGTCGTCGACCCGACGCGGGCCAACGACCAGCTGGGCGGCGAGTCCGGGCGGCGCGACCTCGTCGCCACCCTGCGGGCCGCAGGGCTGGGCGTGCTGGTCGACCTCGTGCCCAACCACATGGGCGTCGCGGTCCCCGAGGCCAACCCGTCGTGGTGGTCGCTGCTGCGCGACGGGCCCGACTCGGAGTACGCGTCCTGGTACGACGCGGACCTGTCGCAACCACTCCTGATCCCCGTGCTCGGGTCGCCCGACGACGTCTCCGCGCTGGAGCTCGTCGACGGCGAGCTGCGCTACTACGAGCACCGCTACCCCGTGGCGCCCGGGACCGGGGAGGGGTCGCCGCAGGAGGTGCACGAGCGCCAGCACTACCGGCTCGTGCACTGGCGGCGCGGCAACGCCGAGCTCACCTACCGGCGCTTCTTCGACGTCTCCGACCTCGCCGCGGTCCGCGTCGACGACCCGGCGGTCTTCGACGCCACCCACGCCGAGGTGCTGCGCTGGCGCGCCGCGGGCCAGCTCGACGGCCTGCGCATCGACCACCCCGACGGTCTGTCCGCCCCCGGCGCCTACCTGCGGCGGCTCCGCGCCGCGCTGGGCGACGAGGCGTGGCTGCTCGTCGAGAAGATCCTCGGTCCGGACGAGACGCTGCCCCTGTCCTGGCCCGCCGACGGCACCACGGGCTACGAGGCGCTGCGCGAGATCGGCGGCCTGTTCGTCGACCCGCGCGGCGAGGCGCTCGTCGACGCGGTCACCGCCGAGCACACGGGCGTCCGCGAGGGCCTCTCCCCCACCGAGCACGCGGCGCGGCGCCTGGTCACCGACGAGATCCTCGTCGCCGAGGTGCGGCGCATCGCGGCCCTGGTGCCCGGGGACGACGACCCCGAGAAGGTGCGCGACGCCGTCGCGGAGCTCCTGTGCTCGTTCCCGGTCTACCGCTCCTACCTGCCCGAGGGCCGTTCGTCCCTGGACCGCGCGGCCGACACCGCGGCGACGGCACGCCCCGAGCTCGCCGGGATCGTCCGCACGATCCACGCCGGCATGCTCGCCGAGCCCGACGGGGCGCTGACGCGGCGCATCGAGCAGACCAGTGGGATGGTCACCGCCAAGGGCGTCGAGGACACCACGTTCTACCGCTGGAACCGGTTCGTCGCGCTCAACGAGGTCGGCGGGGCCCCCGACCGCTTCGGCGTCGCCGCCACCGAGTTCCACGCCCGCGCCGCCGCCCGGGACGCCGCGACCCCGGCGACGATGACCACCCTCTCGACGCACGACACCAAGCGCTCCGAGGACGTCCGCGCGCGGCTCGCCGTGCTCAGCGAGCTCACCGCCGAGTGGGGCGCGTTCCTGCGCACCGCGTCGGCGCGCCATCCCCTCCCTTCGCCGTCCCTGGAGCTGCTCGCCTGGCAGTCGGTGCTCGGGGCGTGGCCGATCACCGAGGAGCGCCTCGCGGGCTACCTGACGAAGGCGTCGAAGGAGGCGAAGCTGGTCACCTCGCACGTGGATGCCGTGCCCGAGGTCGACGAGGCGATCGCGGCCTGGCCCGGGCAGGTGCTCGGCGACCCCGAGGCCGTCGCGGAGATCGAGGCGTTCGTCGCCGCGATCGGCGGGCACGGGCGGTCGAACGCGCTGGGCCAGAAGCTCCTGCAGCTCGCCGGGCCCGGTGTCCCCGACGTCTACCAGGGCACCGAGCTCTTCGAGTACTCGCTCGTCGACCCCGACAACCGGCGTCCCGTCGACTTCGACCTGCGTCGCCGGCTGCTCGAGCGCCTCGACGGTGGCTGGATGCCCTCGCTCGACGCCGACGAGCCGGACGAGCTCGCGGCGGTGAAGCTCGCGGTCACCTCCGCGGCGCTGCGCCTGCGGCGCTTCCGGCCGGAGCTGTTCACCGGCTACGCGCCGCTGCCCGCCTCCGGGCCGGCCGCGTCGCACGCGGTCGCGTTCGCCCGCGGGGGCCCGGCCGGTCGCGAGCGCCTCGTGGCCGTCGCGACCCGTCTCCCGGTCGGTCTGGAGGCGTCCGGGGGCTGGCGCGACACCGTCCTGCCCCTGCCCGCCGCCGCGGACGACTGGACCGACGTCGTCACCGGCCGGCCCGTCGACGGCTCCGCGCCTGCCCTGGGCGCGCTCCTGGACCGCTTCCCGGTCGCGCTGCTGGTCCGCCCCGCCTGACCCGGGCGGGGATCACCGGCGACGCGGCCTCGGGGGCAGGGCCACGGTCGGGGCCTCCGGCCCGCCGAGTGTGTCGGTCTGCGCCTCGTCCTCGGCGGGCGAGCCCGGAGCCGGTGAGGGTGCCGCCCGGGGGACGACGCGCATCTCCCGGACCACGGGCTGGGCGCCGGTGGCGTGGTCGGCCGCGCGCCGGGCCTCGGCGGGGTCGGTGCGGCCCCGGTCGGCGAGCGGCACGTCGGCCGCGGCGCGCCGCCGCGAGGCTCGCCGGAAGAGCAGGCCGGCGACGACCAGCGCGCTCGCCAGGAGCGGGACGACGAGGGTCCACCAGGTGCCGCCCCGGAACGACGCGTTGACCACCGCGTGGGCGACGGCCACCGGGAAGCAGACGTACGAGGTCCAGTGCACGACGAGCCACGCGCGCTTGGACAGGTGGCGGCGCAACGAGCTCGAGATCACGACGGCGAGCAGCAGGTCGAGCGCGACGGCCCCGAGCCCCACCGGCCACGGGTTGAACGACGCCGTGCCCGGGACGACGACGTGGAACCACCGCAGCGGCAGGTACGGCGTCACGAGCACGGCGACGACGTGCAGCGCGACGAACACCACGGTGATCAGCGCGAGGTTCCGGTGCAGCGCCACGACCACGAAGCGCGGCATCGCCTTCGCGGTGGCCCTGCTCATCGACGTGTTGTGCAGCGCGCCGAGCGCGAGCACCACACCCATGAGCAGGAGGGAGACGAGCCCGAGGGCCCGCGAGACGTTCCAGAGCTCGATCACCGGTGAGCGCTCAGCGGTACTCGGCCGTCGTGACCCGCGGGACGTCGGCGGCGGTGGAGGACGCCGAGATCCCGGCGTGCAGGCCGACCACCAGCATGGCGGCGGCGACCGTGATCCAGGCCGTCAGCTCGACGATCGTGCGCTTGTTCTGCTCGTGCTGTGCGAGCTTCGCGCTCCGGCCACCCGACGCCACTGCGACCTCCCGCTTCGACTCCCTCCAGGATGACCGATTGCGGAGTGTGGTCGGGGAGGAGGCCGGTCAGCCGACGGGTGTCGGGACCCAGCTCCGGAGCACCTCGAGACCCAGGACCTCGGGCCGTCCGGCCGGCTCCGGCCCGAGCAGGCGGGCGAACGCGGGGCCGAGCCGTTCGGACAGGAAGCGCTCGGCGTCCTCCCGCGAGGTCCACAGCGTGACCACCCGCAGGTCCCCGTTCTCGGTCCGACCGCACCACCGACCCTTCATCCCCTCGGGCGTGCCGGCGTCGGCGGTCACCGCGTCGAACTGCTCGACGGTCCGCAGCGGCGGGGTCGCGATCAGCATCCAGGACATGGGTCCTCCTCGTCTCCGGCGGCCCGGGTCGGCCGCGCGGACGACGCTAGGGACGCCCGCCGCTGCGGACATCCGGTGAACCACGGAGCCCGCTACGGACTCCGGTCACGCACCACGCGGGCAGCCACGCCGCTGCGGGAGGAGACACCGAGCTTGGCGAGGACGTGCTGCACGTGGCTCTCGACCGTCCGCTCGGAGACGACGAGCCGGCTCGCGATCTGGCGGTTCGTCAGGCCCTCGGAGACCAGCGCGGCCACCTCCGCCTCCCGCGGGCTCAGCTCGTGGTGCCGCGCCGGCCGGAGCCGGTCGGCGAGCGCCGTCGTGCGATCGACCCAGGCGGCCATGCCGAGGGCGCGGGCGAGCCGATCCGCGTCCCGCGCGGCGACGACGGCACGGTCGTGGTCGCCCGCCGCGCCGCGCCCGTGCAGCGCGAGCGCGAGGTGGTACTGCGCCTCGGCGACGAACCCCGCTGCCCCCGCGCGGTCGGCCGCCTCCACCGCGGCGTCGAGGTCCTCGACCGCGGCGTCGAATCGACCGAGGTCCAGGGCACCGCGGCCGAGGGTCAGCTCGACGGGACCGAGGAAGAACACCCCCGTGCCCGCGGCGAATCGGCCACGCCACCGCTCGAGGCCCTCGAGCAGGACCGCCAGGTCGTCGTCCAGGCCGAGCTCCCCGCAGAGCGCCGCCGCCGAGGCCTGGATCGACACCACGAAGAACACGGGCAGCGACCACATCGCGAGCGCCCCCGCCCGACGGTAGGAGGCCGCGGCCTCGTCCCGCCGACCGGCGGCCAGGAGGAGGCTCGCCCGCGCGATCCGCATCTGGGTCCGGAAGCGCGGCGGCGGGTCGAAGTCCTGGTCCAGGAAGCGCCGGGCCTCCGGACGCACCCCCACGTGGCGGGCCAGGGCGACATGGAGCCCGAAGAACGCGCCGCTCGCCGGTGCCGGCTCCACCGGCCGCATCCGCGCGAACCCCTGTGCGGCGGCGGCCGCCGCGTCCTCGAAGCGACCCTGCGCCTGCGCGACGCAGGCGCCGACCCGGTGGAGATGCCAGGCCGGGACGGGCCCGCCGACCCGGTCGACGACGCCCCCCAGGACCGGGAGCGCGTCGGCGGCCTCGCGCAACCGTCCGGCCTCGACGAGCGTGTCGATCCTCCACAGCTCGCCCCACATGGCGGTGCGGGCACTCCCGGTGCGACGCCCCAGCGCGATCATCTCGGTGGCCAGCTCCGCGCGCTCGTCCCGGCCCGCCGGCCCGGGACAGGCCTCGTGACGGGCGCGGAGCGCCGCGGCCAGCGCGCCGTCGTCCCCGGTGATCCGGGCCAGCGTGAGCGACGCGGTGCTGAGCCGACCGACGAGGTCCTGCTCGCCGTCGTAGAACGCGAGCTGGCTACGTCGCGCGAGCAGGCGGGCGCGCAGCGCGCCCCCCGGGATGTCGGCCAGCGCCTCCTCCGTGAGCCGCTCCGCGACGGCGTCGACCGACGGGTCCGGGACCGCGTCGAGGACGAGCGCGGCCTCGGCCACCAGGTCCGGACGCCCCGCGGCCCGGGCCGCAGCCGCGGCCGCCTCGACGGCGGCCACCGCGGTGCCCAGGTCACCGGCGGCCTGGGCCGCCCGCCCGCGCGCCACCTGGAGCTCGCTCCGCGCGGCGTCCGGCGGGCCCGGTGTGATCGCGAGCGCGACCTCGTAGAGCCGGGCCCCCTCTGCGGGGGCGAGGCGGGCGACGGCGTCCGCCGCCGCCCGGACCGTCCACGCGCGGGCGCGGTCGGCCTCGCCGTGGGGCGCCAGCTCGCGCCAGTGCCGGGCGATGTCCGCGAGGTGCTCGGCGAGATCACCGGCGTGCCGGGCCTCGGTGGCCTCCGCGACCGCCCGGTGCCGGGACAGCCGCTCGCCGGTGGTCAGCGAGGCCTCGACGGAGTCTCGGGTCAGGGCGTGGACGAAGCGGTACTCGCCGGGGCCGATCTCGTCGACCAGCCCGTGCGCCCGCACCTCGTCGAGCCACGGGAGGCACGCCGCGACCGGCTCGTCGAGTGTGGCGGCGAGGAGCGGGAGCGTGAAGTCCCGACCGGCGACCGCCGCGGTCTGCACGAGACGTCGCCCGTCGGGCCCGAGGCGGTCGAGTCGGGCGGCGACGACGTCGAGCACGGTGCGCGGGGGCCGGTCGGCCCGCCACGATCCGTCGGCCATCGCCCGCGCGATCTCGCGGACGAACAGCGGGTTCCCGCCGGTGACGTCGAGGACGGTGTGCGCGGTGGCGTCGTCGGTGCCGGCGGCGAGCTGGGTGCGGACCTCGTCGAGGTCGAACCCACGCAGGTCGAACCGCTCGGCGCCGGGGGCGCCGGCGAGGTCCGGCAGCATCCGCGGGAGCAGGCTGCCCGGGTCGGCGTCCCGGTAGGCGGCAACGAGCAGGACGCGGGCCGCGGCCGCCGCCGTCGCGGCGTGCCGGAGGACGGCCAGGGAGGCCTCGTCACCGCGGTGGATGTCGTCGACGACCACCACGAGCCCGTCGGGTTCCCCCGCCGCGCGCAGGGCGGCGACGACGTCCTCGACGACCCGGAAGCGGTCCTCGGGCGACGACGCGTCACCGACGAGCACGTCGACGTCCGCACCGATGCTGCGCAGCACCTGGCGCCACGGCCAGAGCGCGGGCGCCCCGGTCGCCTCCGCGCAGCGCGCCCAGGCGACGGCCGTGCCGCGCGCGAGGGCCCGGCCCGCGAGCTCCTGGGCCAGCCGGGTCTTGCCGATCCCCGGTTCGCCCGCGCAGAGGACGAGACGCCCCGAGCCGGCGCGCGCCGTGTCGAGCCAGCCCTCCAGGAGCTCCAGCTCGCGGGCCCGCCCCACCAGCGCACCGCTCGCGGCGGCCATCATCAGCCGCCGGGCAGGTGCACGCGGCCCGCGGCGGCGCCCGCGAGGCTCCCCCTCGGGCGCGGTCCGTCGGTGACCTGCTGCGACATCGACGGTGCTCCCCCCGGGTGGTCCTCCGCCCCAGTGTCGCGCCGGGGCGGAGGTGGCACCAGGAGGTCACGCCAGGAGGCCGTCCTCAGCCGAGCAGCGAGGCGTCGGCGGGCGAGAGCCGGTCGGTGATCGTGTTCTTCTGGTGCCAGTAGGGGTAGAGCAGCGGCGTCGCGCTGACCTCGTCGAGGCGGGCGACCTCGTCGTCGGTCAGGGCGAGCTCGGCGGCGGCGAGGTTGTCGGCCAGCTGCTCCTCGGTGCGCGCACCGACGACCAGCGAGGTGACGGCCGGCTTGCGCAGCAGCCAGGCGTTGGCCACCTGCGCGACCGACACCCCGTGGGCGTCGCCGACCTCGGCGGCCACCTCGATGATGTCGTAGAGGCGCTCGCGGTCGTGCACCGGCGGCTCCGACCACTCGCCGAGGTGGCGCGAGGTCTCGGGGTCGTCCTGGCCGCGGCGGAACTTGCCCGAGAGCAGCCCGCCGGCGATCGGGCTCCACACGAGAATGCCGAGGCCCTGGTCGATCGAGACGGGGACCAGCTCGTTCTCGGCCTCGCGGGCCTGCAGCGTGTAGTGGATCTGCTGGGAGACGAAGCGCTGGAACTCGCCGCGCTCCGAGACCGCGAGCGCCTTCATGATGTGCCACGCCGAGTAGTTCGAGCAGCCGATGTAGCGGATCTTGCCCTTGCTCACGAGGGTGTCCAGCGCCTCGAGGGTCTCCTCGAGCGGCGTCACGCCGTCCCAGCCGTGCAGCTGGAAGAGGTCGATGTGCTGCACGTCGAGGCGGCGCAGGCTGTTCTCGACGCTGGCCACGATGTGCTGGCGCGAGGCGCCGGCGTCATTGGGGTCGTCGCTCATCGGGAAGCGGCACTTGGTGGCGATCAGCAGGTCGTCGCGGTGGTTCTTCGTGGCCTGGCCGACGATCTCCTCGGACACGCCCGCCGAGTACATGTCGGCGGTGTCGACGAGGTTGACGCCGTGGTCGACGCACAGGTCGATCTGGCGGGTGGCGCCCTCGACGTCGGTGGCGCCGAGCTTGGAGAACCCGCCCTTGCCGCCGAAGGTCATCGTGCCCATGGTCATCGTCGAGACCTTCAGTCCCGACCGTCCGAGCGTGCGGTACTCCATGCTCTCCGAGTTCCCCCGACCGCGTCGGCGGGAACGTGTCACGGGCGGGGACGCGGCCGCTCGTGAGGTCGGCCGGCAGCCCCGCCGTCACTCCTCCGTCGGGAGCGCCATCGCGAGCACGCGGGCCGGCGCGCTGCCCGGGGCGGTGAGCAGGGCGGTGTCCGCACCGGCCCGCCGCGCCGCCTGCAGCACCTCCAGGACGAGGCCGACGCCGGCACTCGCGAGGTAGCCGACGGCGCGCAGGTCGACCTCCAGGCGCCCGCGGCCGTCGATGGGCCCGAGCATCGCCTCGCGGCAGGCGGCCGCGGCGGCGAGGTCCATGTCGCCGGTCAGCACGAGACGGCGTGCCGACCCGTCGTCCTCGACGGTGACGGCCGCGGGAGTGCCCGGCGGCGGGACCACGACGTCGGCGGCGTCCTCCCGCTCGTCCGTGCGAATCTCGGCCGGCTCCTCGGGGCCCGGGCCGACCATGCGGAAGGTGACCTCGGTGCCGCCGCCGGGACGCGGCGTCACCTTCGCGTCCTCGGTGAGCTCCCGGACGATCTTCAGCCCGCGCCCGCGGTACCCGGGGTCGAGCGGCGCGGGACGCCAGGTCCCCCGGTCGCGGACGACGGCCTCGACGGCGCCGTCGGCGCGGCGGGCCAGCCGCACGTCGACCTGTCCGGACCCGTCGCCGTCGCGGTAGGCGTGCTCGACGGCGTTCGTCGCGGCCTCGCCCAGCGCGAGCTGGAGGTCCTCGAAGGTGATCTCGGGCAGGCCCGCCGCCCGCGACCACCGGGTGACCCGGCGGCGCAGAAGAGCGAGGGAGTCGGGCCGGGCGGGGAGGTCGAGCTCCAGGGGCGGCGGCGCCAGCCGGGCGACGACGAGGGCCACGTCGTCCGAGTGGGAGTCGAGGTCGCGCAGCAGCGCGCTCGCCATCGGCCCCGGGCCGGCCGCCCGGTGCTCCTCGGCGGCGTCGGCGAGCCGGGCGAACCCCTCGTCGAGGGCCTCGCCGCGTCGTTCGACGAGGCCGTCGGTGTAGAGCACGAGGACCGCGCCGGGCTCGAGGGTGGTCACGGCCTCGCCGTGGTCGCGGTGCCCCGGCGGGAGACCGAGCAGTGGCCCGTGGCCGGAGGGGTCGTCCAGGTAGCGCACCGCGGCGCCGTCCGCGCCGACGAGCAGCGCGGGCAGGTGGCCGGCGCGGGCCCAGCGCAGCTCGCCGCTGCTCGTGTCGAGGGTCAGGCACATCGCCGTCGAGGCCCGCGAGCCCGGAATGCGCGAGGTCAGCCCGTCGAGCAGGCCGAGGGCCCGGGCGGGGCCGTGCCCGGCGAGCAGGTAGCCGGACAGGGCGGTGCGGAGCTGCCCCATCACCGCGGCGGCGCCGGTGCCCTGACCGACGACGTCACCGACGGCGATCGCGACGCGGTGCTCGTCGAGCTCGACGACGTCGTACCAGTCGCCGCCGGCCTGCGTGCCCGTCGCGCCGGGCAGGTAGCGCGCTGCGAGCCCGAGCCGGTCGAGCGCGGGCAGGCCCTGGGGCAGCAGGCTGCGTTGGAGGGTGTCGGCGATCTGATGCTCGGCGCGGTAGAGCCGGGCCCGGTCCAGCGCCATCGCGCACGGCTCGGCGAGCGCCTCGAGGGTGATCCGCTCGGTGCGCAGCACGCGCGCCCGGTCGGGCAGGCCGACGCCGATCGCGCCCACGGTGGTGCCCGCCGCCACGAGGGGCAGGGCGACCGCCCCGCGCACCCCCGAGCGCCGCAGGAGGTCGTGGAGGGCGGGGTCGCCGTGGTCCGACGCGGGGTGCCCCGGGGAGTCCACCAACCACAGCGGCTCACCGGAGCTCACCGCGGTGCCGACCATCGTCGCCTGCTCCTGGCCCGCGGTGACCGTGGGCGGGTCGATGTTGCGGGCCGCGAGCGGGGTCAGCGTGCGCGCCCCCGGCTCGTACTCGAAGACCGCGACGCGCGCCGAGGCCCCGAAGAGCGCGCGGAGGTGCTCGACGGTCACGTCGGCCACCTCGATCGGGGTCGCCGCGGCCGAGAGCTCGCTCGTGGCCCGCTGGAGCAGCGACAGGCGCTCGGCGACCGCGCGCTCCTCGGCGAGCAGCAGGGCGTTGTCGAGCGCGAGGGCGGCGCGCCCGGCGATCTCCTCGACGAGGTCGCGGTCCTCCTCGGTCCAGTCCGGCCCCTCCGGCGAGCGCTCGAGGGACAGGATCGCCACGACACGGTCGCGGACCGTCAGCGGGAGGTGCAGCGCACCGGCCGCCGCGACCGGCGCGCGGCGCGCCAGCGCCTCCCGCTCCCCGTCGCCGACCGAGTCGGCGGACACCGGCTCGGCCACGCGGGAGCCCGACGGTGCCTCCGTGCGCACGGCGACGTGGGCGGCGCCGGGCTGGCCCTCGTCGTCCACGGGACGGGCGGAGGCGCGCGCGGCGAGACGGACCTCGACGAGCAGGCGAACCAGGAGCTCGAGCCGGTCGACGACCTCGGTCTCTCCGTCGAGCTCCGCGCCGATCCGGGCGAGCAGCCGCTGGCGGTCGGCCTCGAGCGCCCGGACGTTGACGTCGATGCAGCTACCGACCCACCCCGACGGCCCGTCCTCGCCGGGCAGGGCGACGGCCTGCTCCACCACCCGGTGGTAGACGCCGTCGGCGCGCCGCAGCCGGTACTCGACCTCCCAGCCGAGGCCCGCCGCCATGGCCTCGGCGGTGATCGCGCGGTACTGCTCCCGGTCGTCGGGGTGCAGGCCGTCGCGCCAGTCCTCGCCGAGGTCCTGGGCCGGGTCGCGGCCGGTGAAGCGGCGCCAGCCCGCGTTGTGGAACGTGCGGCCGCCGTCGGGGTCGGCCACCCAGATCATCGCCGGCGCGAGGTCGGCCATCGCGGTGAAGCGGACCTCCGCCCGGCGGCGCGCGCGGCCGAGCTGCAGGTGCGCGTCCACGCGGGCGAGGAGCTCGGGCGCGGTGAAGGGCTTGACCAGGTAGTCGTCGGCCTGGGCCGCCAGCCCCTGGACGGCCTCCTCCTCCCCCGCGCGGGCCGAGAGCAGCAGGACCGGCACCCGCGCGGTCCGCTCGTCGGCGCGCAGGCCCGCGAGCAGGGCGAGACCGTCCCGGCGCGGCATCATCACGTCGGAGACGACGAGGTCCGGCGGGTCGGCGAGCGCCGCCTCCAGCGCCTCCTCGCCGTCCGCGGTCAGCCGCACGTCGTGGCGCGGCGCGAGCAGGCGTCGCAGGTAGGCCCGCATGTCGGCGTTGTCGTCGGCCACGAGGACGCGCCCCCGCGTGCTCTCGCTCGCGGGCGGGCCGGCGGGCGCCTCGGGGGTCGGCAGCTCGGCGTCGGTCGACCCCGGGTCGTCGGGCAGCCAGCGCAGCGCCTCGGCGACGAACGACTCGGCGTCCGCCGAGGGCTCCAGGGGCTCGGTCGCGGTGAGTTCCGGCGTGCTTGCCGCCGAGCCGGTGCCGCCCGTCGGCGCCACGATCTCCATCCGGTGCGCCCGCCCGAACGGGATCGTCACCGTCATCGTGGTGCCCACACCCGGCTCGCTGGTCGCGACGACCTCGCCGTCGTGCAGCCCGACGAGCTCGCGCACCAGCGCCAGGCCGATGCCGCTGCCCTCGCCGGAGCGCGCACCGGGGCTCTCGACGCGGTGGAAGCGCTCGAACAGGCGCGGCAGCTCGTCGGCGGGCACCCCGACACCCGTGTCCTCGACGTGCAGGACCGCGGCGTCCGCGGTCGCCTCCACGCGCACCGAGACCCGTCCGGAGGCGGTGAACTTCAGGGCGTTGGAGAGCAGGTTGAGCACGACCTTCTCCCACGCGTCCCGGTCGAGCAGGACCGGTCGGCCCACCGGCGGGCAGTCGACGACGTAGTCGAGGCCCGCGCGCGCCATCGCGGAGGCGAACACCGCCGCGAGCTCCGCGGTGGCCGAACCGAGGTCGACGGGCACGGGGTGGGTCTGGCGCCGGCCGGCCTCGAGCCGCGAGAAGTCGAGGAGGCTGTTGACCATCCGCCCGAGGCGCTGGCCGTTGCGGTGCACCACGTCGAGCTCGGCGCGCCAGCGCTCGGGATCCACCTCGGGCGCGGCGCGCAGCTCGGCGACCGGGCCCATGATCAGGGTCAGCGGGGTGCGGAACTCGTGGCTGACGTTGGAGAAGAAGTCGGTCTTCGCGCGGTCGAGCTCGGCGAGGGCCTCGGCGCGGCGTCGTTCGGCCTCGTAACCGCCCGCGTGGGCGAGCCCCGCCGTGATCTGGCCGCCGAGCAGCTGCAGGAAGCTCGAGGTGCGCTCGTCGAACTCCCGGTGGGGGTTGACGCCTGCGACGAGCACCCCGGCGACCCCGTCGCCCTCGGCGCCCGACGCCGCCGCGAGCGGGACGAGCACCGCCTGCGTGGCCGGTCGGGCCCACGCGCCGTGGGGCACGTCGCCGTCGATCCGCGCACCCAGGCCCTCGACGAGCACCGTCTCGCCCGCCCGCACCCGGTCCAGCGGCCAGGGACCGGCCCCGGGCTCGATCACCTCGGCCGCGATCGCCGAGCCGCGCTCCGCGCCCGCGCTCGCCGCCAGCCGCGCCGGCCCGGCGTCGTCGTCGAACAGGTAGACGAGGCCGAACGGCAGGTCGCGGTCGTTGTCGACCAGCGTGCGCTCGACCGCGCGGAGCACCTCGTCCTCGGAGCGGGTACTGCCCATCGCGGTCGCGAGATCCCGCATCGTCGCCATCTGCCGGTCACCGATGACACGGTCCGTGTTCTCGGTGACCACGCAGAGCATTCCGCGAATGGTGCCGTCCGTGTCGGCGAGCGGGCTGTACGAGAAGGTGTGGTAGGTCTCCTCGGGGTAGCCGCTGCGCTCCAGGAAGAGCAGCAGGTCCTCGTCCCAGGTCGCGACGCCCGTCTCGAGCACCGACGCGATGCGCGGCCCGATGTCCGGCCAGATCTCCGACCACATGACGCGGGCCGGCTTGCCCAGCGCCCAGGGGTGCTTCGACTGCAGCGTGTCGCGCCAGTACGCGTCGTTGTAGAAGCACGTGAGCTCGGGACCCCAGGCCATCCACATGGAGAAGCGCGAGGTCAGGAGCATCTGCACGACGGTGCGCAGCGGGGTGGGCCAGCTCTCCGGCTCGCCGAGGGGTGTGGCGCTCCAGTCGACCGACGCCATGTCGGCGCCGACGCGGCCGCCGCCCGCGAACAGCGCAGGCGTGCCGGGGTCAGCGTTGCCGCCCATCGACCACCCCCGTGCACCGTCCTGCCCGGAACCCGTCCGCCCGCGCGTCCATCATCCCGGGTCCCGCCACGCATGCGAAGTCGGCCCGTCGGGAACGATCGGACCCGTGGCACACGAGTTCGCGGTGTGGGCCCCCGACCGTACGGCGGTCGGACTGGTCCTGGACGACCGGATCGAGACGATGACGGCGGGAGCGGACGGGTGGTGGTCGGTCACCGTGCCCGACGCCGGCCCGGGGACGGACTACGCGTTCGCGCTGGACGGCGGAGTCGGGGACGGGTGGGAGGGGGCGCTGCCCGACCCGCGCTCGCGGTGGCAGCCGCACGGGGTGCACGCCCCGTCCCGGGTCGTCGAGGTCGAGCCCTCCCCCGCCGACGCGGCCTGGACCGGCCGGACCCTGCCCGGGTCGGTGATCTACGAGATGCACGTCGGCACGTTCACCGAGGGCGGCACGTTCGCCGCCGCGGAGGAGCGGCTGGACCACCTCGTCGATCTCGGCGTCGACCTCGTCGAGATCCTGCCGGTCAACGCCTTCGACGGCACGCGGGGCTGGGGCTACGACGGCGTGCTCTGGTACGCGGTCACCGAGAACTACGGCGGACCGGTGGCGTTCCGGCGGTTCGTCGACGCCTGCCACGCCCGGGGGCTCGGCGTCGTGCTCGACGTCGTCTACAACCACCTCGGGCCGTCCGGGGCCTACCTCGACCGCTTCGGGCCCTACTTCCTCGGCGAGAACGTCTGGGGTCCGTCACTGAACCTCGACGGGCCGGGGTCGGACACCGTGCGCCGCTACATCCTCGACAACGTCACGATGTGGCTGCGCGACTACGGCGTCGACGCCCTGCGCCTCGACGCCGTCCACGCCCTGCGCGACGCCCGGGCGACCCACCTGCTCGAGGAGATGGCGCAGCACGTCGCGACGCTGTCGGCGCACCTGCGCCGCCCGCTGACCCTCATCGCCGAGTCGGACCTCAACGACCCGCGGCTGATCACGCCGCGCGAGGCCGGCGGGTACGGGCTGGACGCGCAGTGGTGCGACGACATCCACCACGCCCTGCACTCGGCGCTCACCGGCGAGACCCAGGGCTACTACGCCGACTTCGGCGCGTTCTCCGTGCTCGCCGACGTCCTGCACCACCCGTTCCACCACGCCGGCACGTGGTCGAGCTTCCGCGGGCGCACCCACGGCCGGCCCGTCGACACGCTGACGACCCCCGGCCACCGCTTCCTCGCCTACCTCCAGGACCACGACCAGATCGGCAACCGGGCCGCCGGTGACCGCCTGTCGGCCACCGTGTCGCCGGGCCTCCTGGCCTGCGGTGCCGCGCTGGTGCTCTGCTCGCCGTACACCCCGATGTTGTTCATGGGCGAGGAGTGGGGCGCGTCGACGCCGTGGGCGTTCTTCGTCGGCTTCGAGGACCCCGCGCTGCAGGACGCCGTGCGCGAAGGCCGTCGCGGGGAGTTCGCCGAGCACGGCTGGGGCGCCTCCGACGTGCCCGATCCGACGGCGCTCTCGACGTTCGAGGACTCGCGGCTCGACTGGTCGGAGATCGAGCGTGAACCCCACGCCTGGCTGCTCGGGGTGCACCGCGAGCTGATCGCCCTGCGCCGCGCCCACCCCGAGCTCACCGACCCTCACCTCGATCGGGTGCGGGTGGACGCCGACGCCGACGCCCGCACGCTCGTCGTGCACCGCGGCGACCTGCGGCTGGCGGTCAACCTGGGCGGGGCCCCGGCGACGCTGCCGGTGGCGGCGCGCGAGGTGCTCAGCGCGCCGTCGGGCGTCGACACCGGCGCCGACACCCTGACCCTCCCGCCGGAGTCGTTCGTGCTGGTCCGTGGGTGAGCGATCTCCGGGGCTCCAGCCCCGAGGGTCGCTCACGAGGCGCGGTAGTCCTCCGCCAGCGTCGCGAAGCCCTCGGGGTCGACGAGCGAGGTCGTGTCGCCGGGCTCCTCGCCACGCGTGACGCCGAGCAGCAACCGGCGCATGATCTTCCCGCTACGGGTCTTCGGGAGGCTGCCGACGACGAGCACCCGGGCCGGCCGGGCGACGGGGCCGAGCTCGCGGGTCACGTGGGCGCGGAGCTCGTCGGTGGGATCGGCGGTGTCCCCGCCCCGCAGCACCACGAACGCCACGATCGCCTGACCCGTGGTCTCGTCCGGCGCGCCGACGACGCCCGCCTCCGCGACGCGCGGGTGGCTGACCAGGGCGGACTCGACCTCGATCGACGAGAGCCGGTGCCCCGAGACGTTCATGACGTCGTCGACCCGGCCTTCGAGCCACACGTCCCCGTCCGCGTCGATCCGGGCGCCGTCGCCGGCGGTGTACCAACCCTGCGCGCGGAAGTCGGCGAAGTAGGACGAGACGAAGCGGTCGGCGTCGCCCCAGACCGTCCGCGCCATCGCGGGCCACGGACGGTCGATGACGAGCAGGCCTCCCTCGTCGGGCGCGCACTCGGAACCGTCCGGGTGCACGACCCGCACCGAGATCCCCGGCAGCGCCCGTGTCGCCGAGCCGGGCTTGAGCGGCGTCGCCCCCGGCAGCGGGGCGACCATCGCCGCGCCGGTCTCGGACTGCCACCAGGTGTCGACGATCGGGCATCGCCCGCCACCGACGTGGGCGTGCAGCCAGCGCCAGGCCTCCGGGTTGATCGCCTCACCGACCGAGCCCAGCAGCCGCAGCGACGACAGGTCGTGGGCGGCCGGCAGGTCCTCGCCCCACTGCATGAACGTCCGCACGAGGGTGGGCGCCGTGTAGTACACGGTGACCCCGTACTTCGCGATGATCTCGAAGTGACGCCCGCGGTGGGGCGTGTCCGGGGTGCCCTCGTAGAGCACCTGCGTGACGCCGTTCGCGAGCGGGCCGTAGACCTCGTAGGTGTGGGCGGTGACCCACGCGAGATCGGCCTGGCACCAGTAGACGTCGTCGGGGCGGTGGTCGAAGCAGGCCCACGCGGTCCACGCGGTCTGGGTGAGGTAGCCACCCATGGTGTGCACGAGACCCTTGGGCCTGCCTGTCGTCCCCGAGGTGTAGATGAGGAACAGTGGGGTCTCCGCCGGGAAGGCCTCGGCGACATGCTCGGTCGGACGGTCGGCGAGGAGCTCGTCCCACCACACGTCGCGACCCCGGGTCCAGGCGACGTCCTGACCGGTGCGCCGGACGACGAGGACGTGCTCGACGCTGTCCACGCCCTCGACCGCGGCGTCCGCGTTGTCCTTGACCGGCACCGCCTTCCCGCGGCGGTACTGACCGTCGGTGGTGACCAGCAGCTTCGCCCCGCCGTCGGTCACCCGGAACCGCAGCGCCTCGGCCGAGAACCCGCCGAAGACCATCGAGTGGATCGCCCCGATGCGGGCGCAGGCCAGCATCACCACCACGGTCTCGACGAGCACCGGCAGGTAGACCACGACGACGTCACCGCGCCCGATCCCCAGCGACTCGAGCCCGTGCGCACACCGCGCGACCTCGGCCTGCAGGTCGGCGTACGTCAGCCGGCGGGAGTCACCGGGCTCGCCCTCCCAGAGCAGCGCCGCCTTCTCGCCGTGGCCGGCTGTGACGTGGCGGTCCACGCAGTTGCGCGCGACGTTGAGCGTCCCGTCGGCGAACCACCGCACGAACGGGAACCCGCTCCCGTCGTAGGCCTCGGTCGGCGCGCTCGACCACTCCAGGCGCCGGGTCTGCTCGAGCCAGAACCCCTCGGGGTCGGCGGCCGCGCGCTCGCGCAGCGCCGGGGCGTCCACGGCGGGCACGTTGGCGGAGGCCGCGAGCTCGGGCGGGGGCGGGACGACGTCACTCATGGCGGCCGTGTGCCCGCCCCGGGGGGGCCGGGACGCCCGGACGTGAGCAGGAACGCGCCTGCTACAGCAGCGGCACGAACGACACGGGCATGAACCGCTCGACGCGGCCGTCGCGGCGCATCCGCACGAGGTCGCCGCGCCGGCCGTGGCCCACGGGGCAGACGAGGACGCCGCGGTCGGTGAGCTGGCCGAGCAGCGCCGCCGGCACCTCGCCCTCGGCCATCGCGGCCACGGAGATCGCGTCGAAGGGCGCCTTGTCGGGGGCGCCTGCACGCCCGTCGCCGTGGCGGACCTCGACGTGGTGGCCGGTGGCCGCGAGCGCGGCGCGGGCCCCGGCCGCGAGCGAGGGGTGGTACTCGATGCTGATCACCTCACGCGCGCACCGCGAGAGCACCGCCGCCGCGTACCCGCTGCCGGTGCCCACCTCGAGCACCCGCTCGCGTCCGGTGAGCTCCAGCAGGGCGGCCATCGCCCCCACCATCGCGGGCGCGGAGATCGTCTGCCCGCACGCGATCGGCAGCGGGCCCGGGCCGTAGGCCTCGTCCGCAAGGTGCGCGGGGACGAACCGGTGGCGCGGCACCTCGAGCATCGCCCGCAGGACCCGCGGGTCGGTGACCCCCTGCCGGCGCACCTCGGCGACCATCGCCCGGCGACGTCGCGCGCGGTAGCTGGCCACGCCGGAACGCTTCCGCACCGGCGACGCGCCGGTCAACGGCTCACGGCCGGAAGGCCTCGATCTCGGTGGCGAGCTCCTCGGCGGGGACGGGGAGCACCGAGGCAGGCAGGACGACGGGGCTGCCGAGGCGCCCGGCCTGCGTGCGTCCGACGCGGGCGCGGGCCGGGGTGGTGCGGGCGAGGACGGCCTCCGGGTCGCGGACCCCGATGACGAGCATCCCGCCGCCCCGGGAGGGCAGGACGTCGATCGACCCGAGCTCCGACCAGGGCAGGAACCCGGCCGCGACGATCGACCCGCCGTCGTCGATGCCCTCGGGGGTGGCGACGAGCAGGGGCCGGCCGCGCAGCAGGCGCACCGCCGCGCGCACCGTGCCGACCGCGAAGAAGACGATCAGCACCAGACCGAGCACGAGGCTCGCCGTGCCTCCGAGGGTCGCCAGCCAGATCCCGGCCGCGAGCCCGACGACGCCGGTCGCCAGCGCGAGCGCGGGGGCGGTGCGGGGCGCGCGGACCTCGAGGCGGTCCGGCCCGCGGGTGACAGCCGGGTTCACCCGCACCACCGCCTGTGCTCCGCGCGCAGGTCCCGGTCCGCGACGGCCACCAGCCCCGCCGCCCGGGCGCGGTCGGCCGCGCGGGCCGTGGTGTCCGCGTCCGCGACCTCGCTCGGCAGCCACACGGCGTGCCCCCCGACGCCCGCGACCTCGTCGATCACCGCGTCCCAGGCGGTCGGCGCGCGGAAGACCACGACGAGGTCGGGCGCCGGGACGTCGGCGAGCGTCGGTGCGCAGAGCCGCCCGAGGGTCTCGACGACGTGGGGGTTCACGAGGTCGACGGTCCACGCGGTGCGGTCGAGCAGGTAGGCGCCGAGCCGGAAGCTGGGCCGGTTGAAGCGGTCGGAGACCCCGAGCAGCGCCACCCGGCGCACGCCGGTCAGGAGCGCGCCGACGGCGGCGTCGTCCAGCGCTTCGGTGGTCACGTCATCCATCCTCCCGCAGCCACGTGAGCACTTTCGGCCCCTGGGGGGCGGAACGTGCTCACGACGGAGAGGACTTGCCGCGGCGTGCGGCGGCGGCCAGAGTCGTCCGGTGGCCACGGTCGATCTCGCCCCTCCCCGCACGCGCCCGCGGACCGCCGAGGAGAACCTCGAACGCGCGCTGGCCGACCGGGTGGACGGCGAGGTGCGCTTCGACGCCGGGTCGCGCGCCACGTACGCCGTCGACTCCTCGAACTACCGCCAGGTCCCGATCGGCGTGGTCGTCCCGCGCACGATCGACGCCGGCGTCGAGGCGCTCGCCGTGTGCCGCGAGCACGACGTCCCGGTGCTCTCCCGTGGCGGCGGCACGAGCCTCGCCGGGCAGTGCTGCAACGCCGCCGTGGTGATCGACTGGTCGAAGTACTGCACGCGGATCGTGTCGGTCGACGAGGACGCGCGCACCTGCGTCGTCGAGCCCGGCATCAAGCTCGACGACCTCAACGCCGCCCTGCCCGGCCGCCTGATCTTCGGCCCGAAGCCCGCGACGCACGTCAGCTGCACGCTCGGCGGGATGATCGGCAACAACTCCTGCGGGTCGACCGCGCAGACGTTCGGCAAGGTCGCCGACAACGTCCGCCGCCTCGAGGTGCTCACCTACGACGGCCTGCGGATGTGGGTCGGGCCGACGTCCGAGCAGGAGTACGCCACCATCCAGGCCGAGGGCGGGCGACGCGCGGAGATCTACCGGGGCCTGCGCGCGATCGCCGCCGACCACGCCGCGCTGGTGGCCGAGCGTTTCCCCGACATCCCGCGCCGCGTGTCGGGCTACAACCTCGACGACCTGCTGCCTGGCCCCAACGCCGACGGCACCGGCCTCGACCTCGCCCGCGCGCTGGTGGGCTCGGAGTCGACGCTGGTGACGGTGCTGCACGCCGAGCTCGACCTCGTCGTCGAGGCCCGGCACACCGCGCTGGTGGTGCTGGGGTTCGACGACATCGTCGCGTCCGCGCGCTGCGTCGACACGATCCTCCCGCACCGCCCGCACTTCCTGGAGTGCATCGACCGCGTCATCGTCGAGTTCCAGCGCTTCCGGGGCGTGCACCCGCGGGCCATGGCCGCGATGCCCGAGGGCCAGAGCTGGCTCATGGTGCAGATCCGCGACGACGACCCCGCGCGCGTGGCCGTCCGCACCGAGGCGCTCACCGCCGATCTGCGTGAGCACGGCCCGTCGATCCTCACGGTCACCGACCCGGCCGAGCAGGCCGAGCTGTTCAGCATCCGGGAGTCCGCGCTCGCCGTCTCGGCCCGCGACCCGCGCACCGGTCAGGACAACTACGAGGGCTGGGAGGACGCGGCCCTGCCCACCGCCCGTCTCGCGGACTACCTGGCGGAGTGGGTCGCCCTGCTCGAGGAGTACGGGTACAGCGAGGGCACGGCGATCTACGGGCACTTCGGTCACGGCTGCATCCACACGCGCATCCCGTTCGAGCTCGGCTCGACGGCGGGCGTCGCGGCCTACCGCTCGTTCATGGAGCGCTCGGCGGACCTGTGCGTGAAGTACGGCGGGTCGCTCTCGGGCGAGCACGGCGACGGGCAGTCGCGCGGCGAGCTGCTCGAGCGGATGTACGGGCCCGAGCTCGTGGCGGCCTTCGAGTCGGTCAAGGCGCTCCTCGACCCCCGCAACCGGATGAACCCCGGCAAGGTCGTCCACCCATTCCGCCTGGACGAGCACCTGCAGATCGGCCCCGACTACGACCCCGCCGAGCCCGCGTCGGCGTTCTCCTACCCGTCCGACGACGGCCGCTTCACCCGCGCCGTGGAGCGCTGCATCGGGGTCGGCCGGTGCCGGCGCACCGAGGGCGAGGTCATGTGCCCCTCGTACCGCGCCACCGGCGAGGAGCACCACTCCACGCGCGGCCGTGCGCGGCTGCTCTGGGAGATGCTGCGCGGGCACGAGGACTCGCCGATCACCGACGGCTGGCGCTCCACCGAGGTCCGCGACGCCCTCGATCTGTGCCTGGCGTGCAAGGGCTGCCTGTCGGACTGCCCGGTCAACGTCGACATGGCGACCTACAAGGCCGAGTTCCTGCACCACCACTACGGGGGCCGGCAGTGGCGCCGCCCGCGCTCGCACCTGTCGATGGGGTGGCTGCCGGCGCTCGCCCGCCTCGCGTCACCGGTCGCGCCGCTGGTCAACCGGATCATGTCGTCCCGGGCGGCGGGGCTGCTCAAGAGAGCCGGCGGCATCGACGAGCGTCGCGCGATCCCCGCGTTCGCCACCCCGCGGTTCACGCACTGGTTCCGCGAGCGCGGCTCGCGCGGCTCCGGCGAGCGCGGCGAGGTGCTGCTCTGGCCGGACACGTTCACCGAGTTCCTCCATCCCCGCGCCGGTGCCGACGCCGTCCGCGTGCTCGAGGCGGCCGGCTTCACGGTGCGGGTCCCGGAGCAGGAGCTGTGCTGCGGCCTGACGTGGGTGACGACGGGTCAGCTCGACGTCGCCGCCAGGGTGCTCGGCCGGACGCTCGACGCGCTGGCCCCGGCCGTCGGCGACGGCATGCCGATCGTGGGGCTCGAGCCGAGCTGCACGGCGGTGTTCACCGACGACGCCCCGAACCTGCTGCCCGGGCCTCGCGCCGACGCGATCGCCGCGGCCACGACGACCCTCGGGCGCCTGCTCGCCGAGTGTGCGCCGGACTGGGCGCCGCCCGGGCTCGCCGGGCGCGAGGTGATGGTCCAGCAGCACTGCCACCAGCACGCCACCGGCGGCTACGGCGCGGAGACCGACGTGCTGCGACGCGCCGGCGCCGAGGTGGAGGTGCTCGACTCCGGGTGCTGCGGGCTCGCCGGCAACTTCGGGTTCGAACAGGGGCACTACGAGGTGTCGGTGGCCTGCGGGGAGGCGGTGCTCCTGCCCCGGGTGCGGGGCGCCGACGCCGGCACCGCGGTGATCGCCGACGGCTTCTCCTGCCGCACCCAGATCGACCAGCTCACCGAGCGCCGGGGCGACCACCTGGCCTCGCTCCTCGCCTCCGGTCTTCCCGACGACGAGTTCCTCCCCTGGCCTTCGTGAGCGATCCTGGGGGCTATAGGCCCGAAGTCCGCTCACGGGAGACGGGGGACCGACGATGGCGATCGCGGTGGAGACCACCTTTCACGGGGTCACGCTGGCCGAGTACGACGACCTGCTCCGGCGCCTCGAGTTCCGGCGCGGCGGCGACTCCGAGCCCGGCTGCCTGTTCCACTACACGATCCCGACCCACGACGGGTTCCGTGGCGTCGACGTGTGGGAGTCGGCCGAGGCGTTCGAGCGGTTCGTCGGCGGACGGCTCGCGCCGGTCCTCGAGAACCTCGGGATCGACCGCCCCGACGTCGCGATGTCCGAGGTCCACAACTACCTGATCGCGCCTCCGGAGCGCCGCGGCTAGGTGTCGTGGCCGCTAGGAGAGAGCGGCGCCGATGCGCTCGAGGGCCTCGGTGAGGACGGGGCGGGACATGGCGAGGTTGAGGCGCATGCCCCCGCGCCCGGCCTCCCCGCACGCCGCGCCGTCGGTCATGACCACACCCGCCTCGCGGACGAAGAACGCCGACGGGGGCTCGTCGAGGCCCAGACCCCGGCCGTCGAGCCACGCGAGGTAGGTGCCCTCGGGGACGGTCACGTCGAGGCCCGGCAGGTCGGCGGACGCCAGCAGGGCGCGGTTGCCGTCCAGGTAGGCGAGCACGTCGTGGAGCCAGCCCCGGGCGTCGCGGTAGGCCGAGGTCGTCGCCAGCACCCCGGGCGTCGCGGTGCCGTGCTCGGCGAGGTACCCGGTGGCCTCCCAGTGTGCGGCGTCGGCATCGTTCGAGAGGATCACCTGCCCGCACTTGAGCCCCGGGGTGTTCCAGGCCTTGGACGCCGAGGTCGCCGTGACCGTGTGCGCCGCGGCGGCCCCGGACGTCGCGGCGTAGGGCCGGTGGCGGTGGGCGTCGAACGTCAGGGGCGCGTGGATCTCGTCGCTGAACACCCGCCCGCCGTGGCGCTCGACCACCTCGGTCACCGCGGCGAGCTCGTCGACGTCGAAGACGCGACCCGTGGGGTTGTGCGGGTTGGTCAGCACCAGCAGGCCCGCGCCGTCGGCGAACGCGCGGTCGATCGCGTCGAGGTCGAGCACGAACCGCCCGGACCCGTCACCGCCGTCCCGGGCCATCGGCACCTGGACCAGCTCGCGGCCGAGCATCGCCGGCACGGTGAGGAAGGGCATGTAGGCCGGGGTCGGCAGCACGATCGCGCTGCCGGGCCGGGTGAAGTGCCGGACGGTCGCGGTGAACGCGGTGAGCACGTCGGGCACGGGGCGCACGCGGGCCGGGTCGGGCGCCCACCCGAGCCGCTCGCCCCAGAACGCCGACGTCGCCGCGGCCATGTCGGCCACCCAGTCGTCGGGCAGGTAGCCGAAGCGCGACCCGTCGGCCGAGGTGCGGACGGCGTCGGCCACGACGTCGGCGACCGGGTAGTCCATCTCGGCGACGAACGCCCCGATCAGGCCCTCGCGCTCGCCGCGTCGCCACGAGCCGGGCGTCGACCACTTCCACGAGCCGCCCGCCCGCATGTGCGCGGCGGTGAGGGCGTCGAAGCGGTGGGACGGCACGGTCGGTGGCGTCGTGGGATGGGCGGTCACGCCCGTCGATGATGCCATCGACGGCTCAGCGCGCGTCCTCCCCGATCTTGTGGACGCGCAGCAGGTTGGTCTTGCCGACGGTGCCGGGCGGCGAGCCGGAGACGATCACGACGAGCTCGCCGGCGGCGAAGCGCCCGATCTCCAGCAGCGACGCGTCGACCTGGCGGATCATCGCGTCGGTGGTGTCCGCCCAGGGCACGAGGAAGGTCTCGACGCCCCAGCTCAGCGCCAGCTGGCTGCGGACCTCGGGGATCGGCGAGAACGCCAGCACCGGCAGCCGGGTGTGCAGGCGGGCGAGGCGGCGGACGGTGTCGCCGGTGCGCGTGAACGCCACCAGCGCGCGGGCGTTGAGGCGCTCGCCGATGTCGCGCGCGGCGGTGGTCACCACGCCGCGCTGGGTGCGCGGGACGTGCTGGATCGGCGGCACCGACGCCGGGCCGACCTCGACCGCGGCGACGATCCGGGACATCGTCTGGACCGTCTCGATGGGGTAGTCGCCGACGCTGGTCTCGCCGGAGAGCATCACGGCGTCCGCGCCGTCGAGCACGGCGTTGGCCACGTCGGACGCCTCGGCCCGGGTCGGCCGGAAGTTGTGGATCATCGACTCGAGCATCTGCGTCGCGACGATCACCGGCTTGGCGTTCTCGCGCGCGATCTGCACCGCGCGCTTCTGCACCAGCGGGACGTCCTCGAGCGCCAGCTCCACACCCAGGTCACCGCGGGCGACCATGATCGAGTCGAAGGCCAGGACGATCGCCTCGAGCGCGTCGACCGCCTCGGGCTTCTCGATCTTCGCGATCACCGGGAGGCGCGAGCCGTACTCGTCCATGATCTTGTGGACGAGCTCGGCGTCGGCGGGCGAGCGCACGAAGGACAGCGCGATCATGTCGACGCGCAGGCCGAGGGCGAAGCGCAGGTCGGCCTCGTCCTTGTCGCTCATCGCCGGCACCGACACCGCGGTGTGGGGCAGCGAGATGCCCTTGTTGTCGGAGACCCGGCCGCCCTCGATCACGCGGCAGACGACATCGGGGCCCTCGACGGCGGTGACCTCGAGGGCGACGTTGCCGTCGTCGATGAGCAGGGACTCGCCGGGACGGGCGTCGTCGGCGAGGCCGGAGTACGTGGTGCCGACGCGGTCGTGGGTGCCCGCGACGTCCTCGGTGGTGATCGTGACCGTCTCGCCGGTGGCCCACATCTGCGGACCGTCGACGAACCGCCCCAGACGGATCTTCGGACCCTGCAGGTCGGCCAGGATGCCGACGGCGCGACCCTCGCTGTCGGCCGCCTCGCGCACGAGGCGGTAGATCCGTTCGTGCTCGGCGTGCTCGCCGTGGCTGAAGTTGAGACGGGCCACGTCCATGCCGGCGCGGACGAGGTCACGGATGGCCTCGGGCGTCGACGTCGACGGCCCCAACGTGCACACGATCTTTGCTCGTCGGCTCACGGCCCTCATCGTATCCCGCTCTGCACCGATCCAGCAGAGGCCGGGCGCCGGAGAACGTCCTGCGGCCCGCGCGACTACGGTGAGCCGGTGACCCTGCCGACGATCGGAGCGGACCCCCCGGACGGCGCGGGCGAGGGCGGAACGACCGCAGCCGGGGGCGGCATCCTGCTCCAGGGACGCAAGCGCTGGGAGGTCCCGCCGGCCCTCGAGATCGCCACCGCGCTCGCCTGGCGCCTGCTGCTCCTGGGTGCGGCGATCCTGGTCGTCATCTACGTCCTGGGCCTGCTCGGGGCGGTCGTGGTGCCCGTCGTCCTCGCGCTGATCGCGGCGTCCCTGCTCGCCCCGTCCGCGCACGCCCTGTCGCGCATCCGGTGGCTGCCGCACGCGGTGGCCACCGCGATCGTCATCGTCGGCGGCGTCGCCGTCGTCGGCGGCGTGTTCTACGGCGTCGGCCTGGCCTTCGTCTCCGGGCTCCCGGAGCTGTCGTCGCAGCTGCTCGCCAGCGTGGCGAGCATCCAGCAGTGGCTGCGCACCGGCCCGCTCGGGCTGAACAACGAGCAGTTCACCGAGGTCGGCAACCAGCTCTTCGCCTATCTCCAGTCCAGCCAGGCGACGCTCGCGCAGAGCGCCCTCGGCGCGGTGAGCACCGTGGGCGAGGTCCTCACCGAGCTCCTGCTGGCCCTCTTCACGCTGATCTTCTTCGTCTACAACGGCGGCACGGTGTGGCGCTTCGTGCTCGGCGCGGTCCCGCGCCAGGCCCGCGACCGCGCCGACATCGCCGGACGGCGCGCCTTCGCCTCGCTCGTCGGCTACACCCGCGCGACGATCCTCGTCGCCGCCGCCGACGCGATCACCGCGGGCGTCGGGCTGTGGCTGATCGGGATCCCGCTGCCCGTCCCGCTGGCCGCGCTCATCTTCTTCGGCGCCTTCGTCCCGACCCTCGGCGCCGTCGTCTCCGGCGTCGTCGCAGTGCTCGTCGGCCTGGTCAGCGGCGGCATCACCGACGCCCTGCTCGTCGTGCTGCTGCTCGTCCTGGTGCAAAACCTCGAGGGCTACATCCTCCAGCCCCTGCTTCTCGGGCGGTCGATCAAGCTCCATCCGCTCGCCGTCGTGCTGCCGATCGCCTGCGGGCTCGTGCTCGCCGGCATCGCCGGGGCCCTGCTCGCGGTCCCGCTCGTCACGGTGATCGACGCCGGGGTCCGCTCCCTCACGCGCGCCTCCGACGGCCCGGGGCTCGACCCGGAGGCGGTCGACGCCCTCGATCCCCGCTCCGCCCGCCCCGACTGGCACACCGACGAGCAGCCCCCGCGCAACCTCGTCGCCCGGGCCGTCGACGCCTTCCGCGCACGGTCGTCGTCGGCCTGACGGGCGACCTCGTCGTCCGGCGGTCCGGAGCTCAGCTCGCGGAGGTCACCCGGTAGACGTCGTAGACGCCCTCGACGTTGCGGACCGCCTTGAGCACGTGGCCGAGGTGCTTGGGGTCGCCCATCTCGAACGAGAAGCGGCTGACCGCCACGCGGTCGCGCGAGGTGGTGACCGACGCGGAGAGGATGTTGACCTTCTCGTCGGCCAGGACCTTGGTGATGTCGGAGAGCAGCCGGTGCCGGTCGAGGGCCTCGGCCTGGATCGCGACGAGGAACAGCGCGCTCGACGACGACGCCCAGTGCACGTTGACCAGACGCTCGGGCTCGCTGCGCAGCTCGTCGGCGTTGGTGCAGTCGGTGCGGTGCACGCTGACGCCGCCGCCGCGGGTGACGAACCCCAGGATGCCGTCGCCGGGTACGGGCGTGCAGCACCGCGCCAGCTTGATCCAGACGTCGCCGTCGGAGTCGTCCATGTCGTCGATGACGACGCCGACGTCGCCGGTGCCGCGCCGGCGCTGGACCGTGGAGGGCGTGGCGCGGTCGGCCAGCTCCTCCTCGTTCTGCTCGACGCCGCCGAGGAGCGCCACGAGCCGCTGCACGACGTGGCGCGCCGATACGTGGTGCTCGCCGACCGCGGCGTAGAGCGCGGAGACGTCGGCGTAGCGCAGCTCGTGGGCGAGGGCGCCCATCGAGTCGCCGGAGACGAGGCGCTGCAGCGGCAGGCCGGTGCGCCGGGCCTCGCGGGTGATGGCCTCCTTGCCGCCCTCGATCGCCTCCTCGCGGCGCTCCTTGGCGAACCACTGCTTGATCTTCTGCTTGGCCCGCGGCGAGGCGACGAAGCCCAGCCAGTCGCGCGACGGACCGGCGCCCTCGGCCTTCGACGTGAAGATCTCGACGACCTCGCCGTTCTCGAGCTCGCGCTCGAGGGCGACCAGGCGTCCGTTGACCCGGCTGCCGATGCACCGGTTGCCGACCTCGGTGTGCACCGCGTAGGCGAGGTCGACCGGCGTCGATCCGCTGGGCAACGTGATCACGTCGCCCTTGGGCGTGAAGACGAAGATCTCGCGGGTGGCGAGGTCGTAGCGCAGCGACTCGAGGAACTCCCCCGGGTCCGCCGCCTCCCGCTGCCAGTCCAGCAGCTGGCGCATCCACGCCATCTCGTCGAGCTCGAGGGTGCCGTCGCCGGCCGAGCCGTTCTTGTGCGCGCCCTTGGTCTCCTTGTACCGCCAGTGCGCGGCGATGCCGTACTCGGCGGTGCGGTGCATCTCGTGGGTGCGGATCTGCACCTCGAGCGGCTGGCCGTCCGGCCCGATCACCGTGGTGTGCAGCGACTGGTAGACGCCGAAGCGCGGCTGGGCGATGTAGTCCTTGAAGCGCCCGGGCATCGGCTGCCACAGGGCGTGGACCATGCCCATCGCGGCGTAGCAGTCGCGGACGTCCTCGACGAGCACCCGCACGCCCACCAGGTCGTGGATGTCGTCGAAGTCCTTCCCCTTGACGATCATCTTCTGGTAGATCGAGTAGTAGTGCTTCGGCCGCCCGAGCACCTCGGCCTTCACCCGGGCCTCGGTGAGCTGGCCGGAGACCTCGTCGATCACCGAGCGCAGGTAGGTGTCGCGGCTGGGGGCGCGGTCGGCGACGAGGCGGACGATCTCGTCGTAGCGCTTGGGGTGCAGGATCGCGAACGCGAGATCCTCGAGCTCCCACTTGACCGTCGACATCCCCAGCCGGTGGGCCAGCGGCGCGAGCACCTCGAGGGTCTCGCGGGCCTTCTTGGCCTGCTTCTCCGGCTTGAGGAAGCGCATGGTGCGCATGTTGTGCAGCCGGTCGGCCAGCTTGATGACGAGCACGCGCGGGTCACGCGCCATCGCCACGACCATCTTGCGGATCGTCTCCGCCTCGGCCGCGGCCCCGAGCTGGACCTTGTCGAGCTTGGTGACGCCGTCGACCAGGTGCGCGACCTCGGCGCCGAAGTCGGAGGCGAGCTTCTCGAGCGAGTAGTCGGTGTCCTCGACGGTGTCGTGCAGCAGGGCCGCGACCAGCGTCGTCGTGTCCATCCCGAGCTCACCGAGGATGGTCGCGACCGCCAGCGGGTGCGTGATGTACGGGTCGCCGCTCTTGCGCATCTGGCCGTCGTGCGACTGCTCGGCGATGTCGTAGGCGCGCTGCAGCGTGGCCATGTCAGCCGACGGGTGCAGCTCGCGGTGCACCGCGGCCAGCGGCTCGAGCACGGGCTTGACCACGCCCGAACGCTGGGCGGTGATCCGGCGGGCGATGCGGGCACGCACCCGGCGCGTCGCCGAGGGCGGGCGGGTGGTGCTGACCGGCGGGGTGGGCGAGAGGCCGGCGGACTCGAGGACCGCGTCCTCGCGGGTGCCCCCGTCGTCGGCGGCGGCGTCCGACGGGGCGGGTTCGGTGGCCAGCGGTGTGCCCGTGGCGTCGACGTGCTGGCTCACGCGTCGTCCCCTTCCCCTCCGGACCACGGGGCGGGGGCTGCGCCCACCGTGTCCGGAATCCATCCAGGATATCCCGGCATTGGCGGGGTGTCCGGTCGGTGGCGGCCCGATCGGACGATCGGTCGTCCGCGATCGGTACGCGTGGGTGACGGTGGCCCGGTCGAGCCGGCGACGACCGGAGCGCGCGACGGGCGGTCGGTCAGTGGTCGGTGGACCGCCGGTCAGCGCGCCAGCAGGGCGTGGACGTCGTGGCCGCCGAGGCGCGCGCCTCCCTCGAGAGCCGGCAGCTCGAGCACCACCGAGAACGCCGCGACGACGGCGCCGGCGCCCTCGACCAGCTGGCACGCCGCCGCCGCGGTGCCGCCGGTGGCCAGGACGTCGTCGACGAGCAGCACCCGGGTCCCAGGGTGCAGCACGTCGGCGGGCAGCTCGAGGGTCGCGGAGCCGTACTCGAGGTCGTAGGTGCGGCGCGCCGCGACCGCGGGCAGCTTGCCCTCCTTGCGCACGGCGACGACGCCCACGCCCAGCGAGTGGGCCACGGCCGCGCCGAGCAGGAAGCCCCGCGCCTCGATGCCGACGACGACGTCGACCCCGGTCCGCGCCGCCGGGGCCGCCAGCAGCCGGGTGGTCGCGGCGAGCCCCGGCCCGTCGGCGAGCAGCCCGGTGAGGTCCCAGAACCGGATTCCGGGCGTCGGGAAGTCGGGGACGTCGCGCAGCAGGCTCGCCACCAGGTCGAGATCTGTCACGTCGAGTTCGGCAAGGTCGTCGTCGGGTGCGTCGCTCGCGGTGCTCACCTGCGGCGCTTGCCCGACGGGCGCCCGCTGCGGCCCGTGGGACGGGCTCCGGGACGCGGGGCCGCGGCCCGGCCGTCGCCGTCGCGGGCGCCCGAGCTCCGGGCCCCGGCCGCGGCGACCTCGCGGGTGTCGAGGACGTCGGTCGACGGGCCGTCCGCGGCCGCCTGGGCGCCGTCCCCGCCCTCGGCGCGCCGGGCGTTCTTGGCCCGGCGCGCGGCGACCTTCTCGGCCTGCGCGGCCCACTGCTTGTTGCGCATCGCGAGGTCGACCACGATCGGCGTCGCGAGCAGCACCGACGAGGCGGCGCCGACGATCGTGCCGACGAGCTGGACGAGCGCGAGGTCACCGAGCACGCCGACCCCGAGCAGCACCACGCCCACGATGAACAGCCCGACCAGCGGGAGGGCGGCGATCAGCGAGGTGTTCAGCGATCGCATCAGCGTCTGGTTGACCGCGAGGTTCGCGGCCTCGGCGTAGGTGCGTCTCGTGAGGCCGAGCAGACCGCGGGTGTTCTCCCGGACCTTGTCGAACACGACGACCGTGTCGTACAGCGAGAAGCCGAGGATCGTCAGCAGGCCGATGACCGTGGCCGGCGAGACCTCGAAGCCGACGAGCGAGTACACGCCCGCGGTGATGATGATGTCGTTCGCGAGGGCGATCAGCGCCGCGAGCGCCATCCGTCGCTCGAAGTAGAACGACAGGTAGATCGTCACGAGCACGAGGAAGACGACGAGCGCGATGCCCGCCTGCCGCGTGATCTCGCCTCCCCAGCTGGCGCTCACCGCGCTGTCGGAGATCGCGTTCTGGTCGGGTGTCCCGGACGTCCCCAGCGGCTGGAACCGCTCGAAGAGCGTCTGACGCAGCGCGATGACCTGCGCGACGTCCAGGCGCTCCGAGCGGATGATGATCGTCGAGGTGGCGCCCTGGCCCGCGCTCTGCACCGAGGTCGCCTCGAGGCCGACCGCCTGGGTGTAGGCCTGCTCGACCTGCTGCGTCGCGATCGGGCCGTTCGCCCCGACGGCCGGCATCTGGACGCTCGTGCCGCCCTCGAAGTCGATGCCGAAGTTGAAGCCCCGGATCACCATCGACAGGATGCAGATGATCAGCGCGACCCCGAAGATCGCGTACCAGGTCTTCGAGCGCCCGACGATGTCGATGCCGCCGTTGCCGCGGTAGAGCGAGTCGAGACGGCTGCGGCGCCGCGGACGGGAGCTGTCGTCCCGCTCGTCGGGGGCGTCGGCGGCGGCCTCGCCGGTCGGGTCGTCGTCGTCCGCCCCGTCGACATCCGTCCCGTCGTTGGCTGGGTCGTCGGTCAGGTCGTCCCGGACCTCGTCCTCGGGCGGGGCGTCCTCGGCGCGGCGGCGCCCGCTCGCCCGGCCGTTGCCGCGGCCGGCGGGTCCGTGGGTGTCGCCGCTGGTGACGGCGTCGGTGCGGCGGTTGTTCGGGCCGCTGGTGGACCGGGTCATCGGGCACCCCCACGTCCGGCGCGATCACGGCCCGTCCCCGTGCGGGAGCCCGGACGGCCGGCCCCGCCGCGGGACGCCGTCCCGCTCCCGGCCGGGCGCCGCCCGCCCGCGCGTGGTGGACCGGAGCCGGGCCGCGGCGCATGGCGCACCGCCTCCCCCAGGCCGGACCACGCGGGGCTGGCGAACAGACGCGAGTTCGACGCGAGGGCGAGCAGCGGGTGCGTCACGAGGAACACCACGACGAGGTCGAGGACGGTGGACATGCCCAGCGTGAACGCGAAGCCCTTGACCTGGCCGACGGCGAGGACGTAGAGCACCACCGCCGCCAGGAAGCTCACGGCGTCGCCGGAGAGGATCGTGCGTCGGGCGCGGACCCATCCGCGGGGTACCGCGGACCGGAAGCTGCGCCCGTCGCGGACCTCGTCCTTGATCCGTTCGAAGAAGATGACGAACGAGTCCGCCGTGATGCCGATGGCGACGATGAAGCCGGCGACACCGGCGAGGTCGAGGGTGAAGCCGATCCCCCGCCCGAGCAGCACCAGGACGGCGTAGACGACGAGCCCGGACAGGATGAGCGACAGGATCGTCAGCACGCCGAGCGCGCGGTAGTAGAAGAGCGAGTAGAGGAACACCAGCGCCAGGCCCACGACGCCCGCGATGAGCCCGGCCTGCAGGGACGCCAGCCCGAGCGTCGCCGACACGGTCTGCGCCTCCGACGTGTCGAACGACAGCGGCAGCGAGCCGTAGCGCAGGACGTTGGCGAAGTCCGTGGCCGACGCCTGGTTGAAGTTGCCGGAGATCTGCGCGTTGCCGTCGAGCAGGGGCTGGACGATCCGCAGCGCGGAGACCACCTGCGAGTCGAGGACGACGGCGTTCGAGTTGTTGACGTTCGCGCTGGTGTAGTCGGCCCACGTGTCCGCGGGCTGGCCGCCCTTGAACGCGAGGTTGATGATCCAGCCCACGCCCTGGGGGTTGGGGTTCGGCTGCGCGCTCGCGACGTCGGTGCCCGAGAGGATCGCGGGGCCGAGCAGGTACTTCTCCGTGCCCTCGCGGTTGCACGCGACCAGGGGCCGCGCCGGGTCGTCGTAGCCGCGCAGGGGGTCCTCGACGGCGCAGTCCAGCGCGAGCGCCGCCTGTTCCTGCACCGCAGGGTCCTCGCTCTGGCGCGTCGCCTTCGCCTCGGCGATCGCCTGGGCCAGGCGCGGGTCCTGCGACGTGGCATTGGGGTCGCCGCCCGGAGGTGGCGTGGGGACCGGGGGCTGCTGCTGCCCGAGGGCGTCGAGCGGCACGCTCTGCCCGGCGGGGGCCTGCCCGGGCGTGCCGGCGCCGGTCGGCCCGCCGGGGGCCCCGGGCGCTCCGGGCGCCGTGGCTCCCGGCTGTCCCGGCTGACCCGGTTGGGGGCCCGCCGGGATCGGCCCGCCGAGGACCGGACGGAAGTACAGCCGCGCCGTCTGGCCGAGCGAGCGCGCCTGGTCGCCCTCCTGGCCGGGCACGGTGATGACGAGGTTGTTGCCGTCCTGCACCACCTCGGCACCGCTGACGCCGAGCCCGTTGACACGCTGGTCGATGATCTGGCGCGCCAGGTTCAGCTGGTCGGGCGTCGGCGCGGCGCCGGTCTCGGTGCGCGCGGTCAGCGTGACCCGGGTGCCGCCCTGGAGGTCGATACCGAGCTTGGGCTTCGGCGAGCCGTCCCCGGTGAAGAAGACCAGTCCGTAGAGCGCAGCCACCACCACGACGAAGGCGGCCAGGTAGCGCCCGGGCGAGAATCGGACGGTCGGAGGGGCCACGCTGCGTTGCTCCAGTTGCTCGTGTCAGTCAGCCGGGGAGGGGCTCGCCGCGAGGGTAGGCGCCGGACCCGACGCCCCCAGCGGCACCCCGCCCCGGTCGGATCAGGAGGAGCGCGGCGACGAGACGTTGTCCGTCGAGTCGGCCTTCGTGTCCTTGATGTCGGAGTTCGTCGCCGTGCCGTGGGTGCCGTTCGTTCCGGCGTCGACGACCGGGGTGCTCTCGGTGGGGATCGACGACTGGGGCACGACGTCGTCCGACTCGTCGAGGTCCTCGACGACCTCGTGGTCCTCCGGGGCCACCAGCTTCTCGCGCACCGCGGCGCGCAGCCAGGTGGTGACGACGTCCGGGGCGATCTCGAGGTCGATGGTGCGCTCGTCGTCGACGTCGACGATCGTGCCGCTCACGCCGCTGGTCATCACGACCACGTCGCCGACCTTCAGGCTGCCCTGAAGGTCCTTCTGCTGGTTCTCCTGCTTCTTGCGCTGCCGGCTGGACATGAACACCAGACCGATCATGAACAGGATGAGCAGGGGGAAGATGAGATCCATGGTTCTCCGTCCACCGGGCGGGTGACCCTCGTGCGACCCGCGCATGTCCGGTTCCGAGTCTGCCAGCTCAGCCGAACAACGTGCCCTGGCCCCGTGGGTCGTCCGCGGGATCGTCGGTGCTGTCCGCGCCGGTCGCCGGCGGTTCCTGGCCGAGATGACGCCACGCCGCGGGCGTCGCCACACGCCCGCGCGGCGTGCGGGCGAGCATGCCCGCCCGCACGAGATAGGGCTCGCAGACCTCCTCGACCGTGCCCGGCTCCTCCCCCACGGCCACGGCGAGCGTCGACACCCCGACCGGCCCGCCGTGGAAGCTGCGCACCAGTGCGCTGAGGACCGCGCGGTCGAGACGGTCGAGGCCGAGCTCGTCGACGTCGTAGACGGCCAGCGCCGCCCGGGCGACGTCGCGCGTCACCGCCCCGTCGGCACGGACCTCGGCGTAGTCGCGCACCCGGCGCAGCAGGCGGTTGGCGATGCGGGGCGTGCCCCGGGAGCGGTGGGCGATCTCGCGACCGCCGTCGGGGCGCAGGTCGACCTCGAGGATCTGCGCGCTGCGCCGGACGACCAGCTCGAGGTCCTCGGGCTCGTAGAACTCCATGTGGCCGGTGAAACCGAAGCGGTCGCGCAACGGGCCGGTGAGCGCGCCGGCCCGGGTGGTGGCGCCCACCAGCGTGAACGGGGCGACGTCGAGCGGGATGGACGTCGCGCCGGGGCCCTTGCCCACCACGACGTCGACCCGGAAGTCCTCCATCGCGAGGTAGAGCATCTCCTCCGCGGGCCGGGCCATGCGGTGGATCTCGTCGATGAACAGGACGTCGCCCTCGACGAGGTTGGAGAGCATTGCGGCGAGGTCGCCCGCACGCTCCAGGGCCGGGCCGGACGTGATGCGCACCGGGCTGCCGAGCTCCGCGCCGATGATCATCGCGAGGCTGGTCTTGCCCAGGCCGGGCGGGCCGGAGAGCAGCACGTGGTCGGGCGGGCTCCCACGGCCCAGGGCGCCCCGGAGCACGAGGTCGAGCTGCTCGCGGACCCGGGGCTGGCCGATGAACTCGGCGAGCCGGGCGGGCCGGAGCCTGTTCTCGAGGTCGCTCTCGCCGTCGGCGGGCGTGCTCGCGAGCGCCCGCTCGAGGCTGGCTTCCAGGTCGTGCTCGCTCATCGCGGCCCCAGCCTGCTCAGGGCGGCGCGCAGGACACCGGACGAGTCGGACGGACCGGACGGGCCGCCGAGCACCTCGTCGACGGCCTTCTCGGCGGGCTTGGCGGCGAAGCCGAGGCCGACCAGCGCCTCGACCACCTGGTCGCGCAGCGTCCCCGCGGCCACGGCCGAGACGGGCGTCCCGTCGTCGTCCGCGGCGCTCGGTGGGGCGACCTTGTCGCGCAGCTCGACGACCAGGCGCTCGGCGCCCTTGCGCCCGATGCCCGGCACGCTCATCAGCGTCGTGAGGTTGCCGTCGGCCAACGCGTGGCTCAGGGCCGCCGGGGCGAGCACCGCCAGCGTCGCCAGCGCGACGCGCGGCCCCACCCCGGACACCGTCTGGAGCAGCAGGAACATCTCGCGCTCGGAGGCGTCGGCGAACCCGAAGAGCGTCAGCGAGTCCTCGCGGACCACCAGCGCCGTGTCGAGGCGGGCCTGCTGCCCGCGGCGCAGGCGGGCCAGCGTGTTCGGCGTCGCCTGCACGGCCAGCCCCACACCCCCGACCTCGACCACGGCGTGGTCGAGCCCGACGCCCAGGACCTCCCCCCGCACCGACGAGATCACCGCACGACCCTCCCGACCCTCCTGGCGAACACGCGTTCGAAGGCTACCGGGCACCTCCGACACCGCCGCGCAACGCCGCGCCGCACCGCGTCTCGCGAGGCCCACCGTCGGGGTCGGGAGAGCTCACTGCGCCAGGTGGTCCGCCAGCACCGGGGCGAGCACCGACGGGAGGACGAAGTGCTCCTGGCCGGGCATCGTGCGGTGCTCCGCGCCGGGCACCGCGGCGGCCAGGGCGGCGACGGCCTCGGTCACCCAGGCCGGGCTCGCGCCGCCGTCGAGAGCGAGCAGGGGGGTGCGCAGGGCCGCGAGCCGGTCGCTCGGCAGGGCGTCGCGGACGACGAGGGCGACGTCGTGGGGCAGCGAGGGCGCGAGCGCGACGGTCCGGGCCCAGAAGGGTGTGGCCCGCAGGCGCTCGACCGGTGCGGGTGCGGCCGCCGGGAAGCCGTCGAGGAACGCGGCCGCGGCGTCGTCGGGCCGGCCGTCGCGCAGGGCGGCCATCGTGGCGGCGGCCAGCTCGTGCCGTGAGGACGGGTCCTCGGTCGCGAGGCGCCACGGCGGCTCGTGGGCGACGACCCGCCCGGCCGGCACGCCGCACATCACGGCCTCGAGGACCAGCACCGCCCCCGCGGAGTGCCCGTAGAGGGCGGGGTGGACGGGGTGGGCGGCATGCGCGACGACGGCGGCGAGGTCGGCGACCTCGGCCGCGACCAGCGCCTCGCCGGCGGCCCCGAGGGGGTCGACGTCGAGGGTGGGCGCGCCGCCCGAGTCGCCGCGTCCCCGGCGGTCCCAGGTGTGGACGGTGGCCCGGTCGGCGAGGGTCTCGGCGAGCAGGCGGACGCTCGCCCGATCCTGCAGGGCGCCGGTCGTCAGCACGAGCGGCGGGCCCTCGCCGACGGTCTCCACCGCGATGCGCGTGCCGTCGGCGGAGAGGACGTGCGCCAGGGTCAACGGGCGGCCTTGCGCGCGGCGGCGAGGCGGGCGCGGTGGTGCTTCGCGACCTCGGCGGCGCGGGCCTCGGCCTCGGCCATGCGGGCGATCATCGGGGCGCGCCAGCAGTGGCAGACGGCCAGGGCGAGCGCGTCGGCGGCGTCGGCGGGGCGCGGGGCGACGCCGAGCGAGAGCACCCGGGTCACCATCGCCGTCACCTGTTCCTTGCCCGCGCGCCCCGAGCCGGTGACCGCCGCCTTCACCTCGCTCGGTGTGTGGAACGCGACCGGCAGGCCCGCGCGCCCGGCGACCAGCGCGACCACCCCGCTGACCTGTGCCGTCCCCATCACCGTGCGCACGTTGTGCTGGGCGAACACGCGCTCGACGGCGACGACGTCGGGACGGTGCTCGGCGATCCAGGCCTCGACGGCGTCGGCGACCGCCCCCAGCCGCTGCGCCACCTCCGCCTCGGGCGGCGTGCGCACCACGTCCACGGCCACGGCGCGCACGGACCGTCCGCCGGAGCCCTCGACGACGCCGAGACCACAGCGCGTCAGCCCGGGGTCGACGCCCAGTACCCGCATGGGTCGCGACGCTACGGGGCGCCGGCCCGTCGACCGGCTCTCGTCCCCGTCGCCCGGCGTGTCCCGCCGTGCCGCATCGATCAGCCCACCGTGGGCCTGTCTGTCGCCCTGGTGATCAACGCCGGGGCCGTGCGGCATGCTGACCGGGAGTCGCACCCGCGAGGAGGACCACCGTGAGCAGCCCGACCGAGGAGCCCCGCCCGCCCTTCCCGCCGTTCGACGAGGAGTCGGCGCGCGCGAAGGTGCTGGCCGCCGAGAACGGGTGGAACACCCGCGACCCGGAGAAGGTCGCGCTCGCGTACACGGTGGACACCGTGTGGCGGAACCGCGACGAGTGGGTCACGGGCCGCGACGAGGTCATCGGGTTCCTCACCCGCAAGTGGCAGCGCGAGCACGACTACGTGCTGCGCAAGGCGCTGTGGACCTACGGCGGGCACCGGATCGCGGTGCGCTTCCAGTACGAGTGCCGCGACGACGACGGGCAGTGGTGGCGCAGCTACGGCAACGAGAACTGGGAGTTCGCCCCCAACGGCCTCATGGCCCGGCGTGAGGCGAGCATCAACGACCTGCGGATCACCGAGGACCAGCGCCGGATCCACGGGACGCGCGCCGACGGGGACACGAGCGAGATTCCGATCTAGGCGATCGAGGGCCGCGGCCCCGGGTCGTCGTGCCGGAAGGTGACGCTGACCCGCGGGCCGGCGCCGGGCCACTTCGGCACCGTGTGCTGCCAGTCGTGCTGGCAGCGCCCGCCCATGACGAGCAGGTCGCCGCCCGCGACGGTCAGCCTCGTCGAGGGCCCACCGCCCACCGGGCGCAGGCCGAACCGCCGTGGGGCCCCGAGCGAGACGATCGCGACGATCGGCGCCTCGTGGGTGTAGCGGACGCGGTCGCCGTGCCAGGCCACCGAGTCGTCGCCGTGGCGGTAGTAGTCGGCCGAGACGCGGTCGAAGCGCACGCCGTACCGCGCCGTGAGCGCTCCGGCGACGGCCGGCGCGGGGTCGGGCGCCTCCGCGACGCGCCACCCGCAGGTCAGCCGCGGTTCCATCACGTTCCCAGATCCTCCCGTGGCTGGGTCGTACATCCGGCGGCGTCGCTGGTTCCACGGCGCCTCGGCGACGATCGCGTCGAACCAGGCGTCGGCACCGGCGAGCCAGGCGGGGGCGAGATCGACCCACGACGTCTCGTCCAGGACGATGCGGCGCGGGACGACGGTCGGATCGGGGGCGGGCTCGCCCCCGCCGAACAGCGAGGGCGTCCACGCGGCGGTCATCGCCGACGAGTAGAACACATGTTCGAGCGCAGGGGGAGGTCTCGATGGCGAGCAAGCACGTCGTCGTCCACGGACAGGTACAGGGCGTCTTCTTCCGTCAGAGCGCGCAGGACACCGCGGGCGATCTCGGTGTCGCCGGGTGGGTGCGCAACCGCGACGACGGCTCGGTGGAGATGGTCGTCGAGGGTGAGGACGGCGCCGTCGACCGCATGATCGCCTGGGCGCACGAGGGCCCGTCGCAGGCGCAGGTGACCGGCGTCGACGTCACCGACACCGAGCCCCGGGGGCTGCGCTCCTTCGACCAGGCGTGAACGTCACCGCGGGCCAGGTCCGCGCCTTCCGCCTGCGCCGCCAGCACGTCGCCCTGCGCGACGGCACCGACCCCACCGCGATCGCGCGGCGCCTCGTCGGCGTGCAGGCGCAGGTTCCGTCCGCGGCCGCGCAGGCCGTCGCCGTGCGCACGGCCGACGGCACCGCGGACGACGGCGCCGCCGACGCCGCCCTGGCCGCGGGCGCGCTGGTCCGGACCTGGTCGCTGCGCGGCACGCTGCACCTGCTGGCCGCCGACCAGGCGCCCGCGGTGCTCGCGCTCCTCGCCGCGGCCCGCACCTGGGACAGGGCCTCCTGGCAGCGCGAGTTCGCCACGGCCGCGCAGATGGCGGCCCTCGAGGCGGCCGTCGCCGAGGTGCTCGCCGACGCCGTCCTGACCCGCGAGGAACTCGTCGCCGCGCTCGTCACCCACAGCCGGGAGGAGGGCCTCGCCGGGGCGCTCGGCTCCGGCTGGGGCGCGGTGCTCAAGCCGCTGGCCTGGCAGGGGCTGCTCTGCCACGGCCCGCCCGCCGGGTCGCGCGTGACGTTCGCGCACCCGCGCACGCTGGTCCCGGACTGGCCCGGCCTCCCGGACCCGGACGAGGCCGCCCGCGAGGTCGTCCCCGCGTTCCTCGCCGCCCACGGGCCGGCCACCGCGACGGCCTTCGACGCCTGGCTCCTGCGTGGCGCCACACCGAAGAAGCGGCTGCGGACGTGGTTCGCCGACCTCGTCGCGGACGGCGCGCTCGCCGAGGTCACCGTCGAGGGCGAGACCCGCTACGCGCGCGCCGAGGACGTCGACGAGCTCGGGGCCGAGGCGCCCGGGCTGCGCCTCCTCGGCCCCTTCGACCCCTACGTCCTCGGCGCCGGCACCGGCGATCCCGACCTCGTCGCGACCGCGCACCGCGGCGAGGTCAGCCGCGCCGCCGGGTGGATCGCGCCGGTCGTGCTCGACGCGGGCCGGGTGGTGGGCACCTGGCGTACCGACGACGACCGGCTCGAGGTCACGCCCTTCGGTGGGCCGCTGCCCGACGGGGCGCTCGACGAGGAGCGCGCGGTCTGGAGCCGGATCCTCGGGCGCCCGCTCACGCTCCGGGGGTGAGCGGGGTCCGGCCGTCGCGAACCAGCAGGGTGGCGATCAGCCCGGCGTGATCGGTCGACGGCAGCTCCTGCGTGGTCACCTCGACGGGCGAGATCGGCCCGGAGACGAGCACGTGGTCGATGGCCGCGAACGGCGGCAGCGTGGAGTCGGTGGGCCAGGTGCCCCGCAGCCCGCCGCCGACCGCGGACGCCGCGTCGCGCCACGTCCCCGGCGCGAGCAGGGCGCGCAGCGGGCGGTGGTCGAGCGTCGCATTGAGGTCGCCGATCACCAGCCGGGGCGGCCCTCCGAGCGGCGCCGGGCCCGGGAGCTCGGCGATCTCGCGCGCCCAGCCCCCGGGGTCGTCGCGGAACACGGGAGCCGACGGGTGCGCGACGACGACGTCGACCGGCCCGCTCGGCGCGAGGACTCGGGCCGTGACCTGCGAGAACACGCCCGGGCGCAGCACCAGCCCGGAGGGCGCGAGCGGGTACCGGGAGACGAGCGCGGTGCCGCCCGCGCCCCGTCGCGCCGCCGACTCCGTGAACGGCAGCTCCGCCCGCAGCCCCGCGGCCGCGAGACGCTGCTCGGCCTCCGGGGTGATCTCCTGCAGGCCCAGGACGTCGACACGACGGTCGCGCGCCAGTGCCACCACTGCCGCCGGGTCGGCCCTCCCGAACTGCAGGTTGACCGTCGCCACGACCACCGTCGTGCTCCCGGGGCCCGCGGTGACCACCGGGTCGCCGTCGTCGACGGCCCGCGGCACGACGATCGCCCCGAGCACCACGGCCGCGGCGAGCGCCACCACCCCGGCCGCCCAGCGACGCCGGACGAGCGCGAGCACCGCGACCACGAGCGCGATCGCCGCGACCACCGGCGTCCCGGACAGCAGCGCGAAGGCGATCGGCGACCCGGGCGCCCCCCACCACCAGAACGGCACCCACAGCGCCACGAGCACCGCGCCGAGCAGGAGGACGCCGTCGAGGAGCCGGGACACGCCTAGGTCCACGGCGACAGCCGCTCGAGGCGCAGCAGCTCGACGCCGGCGCTGTCGACGAGCCGGCCGGTCTCCTCGTAGCCGGCGCGGCGGTAGAGCCGCAGGTTCTCCTCGCTGCGCGCGCCCGTGACGAGCCACGTGACGTCGCCGGCGGCCAGCTCGGCGTGCGCGCGCTCGAGCAGGGCGCGGCCGACGCCGTGGCCCTGGGCGTCCGGCGCGACCGAGTAGCGGGCCAGCTCGGCGCAGCCCGACCCGGTGCCGACGCGGTCGCCGCGCAGGCGCACCGACCCGATCAACCGGGCGCCGGCCCACGCGCCGAACGCGCGCACATCGGGCCGCTCCAGGTCGGCCGCCAGCTCCGCGACCGTCTCCCGCAGCGGCGGGATCTCCGTGGTGCCGTAGCGGCGCGCCTCGGCGAGGTAGGCCGCGTACTGCACGGTGAGAACCTCCCCCGCGTCGCCCGCGGTGAGCTCGGCGACGACGCAGGGAGCGGTGGACGGCACCCGGTCAGCCGACCTCGGCCATGACCTCGTCGGACGCGTCGAAGTTCGAGTAGACGTTCTGGACGTCGTCGGAGTCCTCGAGCGCGTCGATGATCCGCAGGACCTTGCGGGCCCCGTCGGCGTCGACCTCGACGTTCATCGACGGCACGAACGACACCTCGGAGGAGTCGTAGTCGATGTCCGCCTCCTGCAGCGCGGTGCGGACGGCGACGAGGTCGTTCGACTCGGTGAGCACCTCGAAGCTCTCGCCGTAGTCGTTGACCTCCTCGGCGCCGGCCTCGAGCACGGCGAGCAGCAGGTCGTCCTCCGAGAGCGCCCCGCCGGACTGCTCCTTGGGCACGATGATGACGCCCTTGCGGTTGAACAGGTAGGCCACCGAGCCCGGGTCGGCCATCGCGCCGCCGTTGCGGTTCATGGCCGTCCGGACCTCGCCGGCGGCGCGGTTCTTGTTGTCGGTGAGGCACTCGACGAGCACCGCGACGCCGCCCGGGGCGTAGCCCTCGTACGTGATGGCCTGGTAGTCGGCCCCGCCCGCCTCGGCACCGGATCCGCGCTTGACGGCGCGGTCGATGTTGTCGTTGGGCACCGAGGTCTTCTTCGCCTTCTGGATGGCGTCGTAGAGCGTCGGGTTGCCGGCCGGGTCCCCGCCGCCGGTGCGGGCCGCGACCTCGATGTTCTTGATCATCTTGGCGAACATCTTGCCGCGCTTCGCGTCGATCGCGGCCTTCTTGTGCTTGGTGGTCGCCCACTTGGAGTGGCCGCTCATCACTTCCCGCCCTTCGTCTCGCGCGTGTCCCCGACCGCGGGCGCCGCTCCCGGGGAGGACCCCGGCCGGCGCAGGTGGGCGGCTCGCGCCGCACACGCTCCTGGCGATCCAGTCTAGAGGTCCCACCGGCGGCGACGGGACGGTACGGTGCGGTTGCCCCACCTGAGTTTTCTTCCGCTACCCAGGGAGCAGCATGGACGTCACCACGCGCGAGCGCACCCACACCTGGTCCGACCCACGGACGCTCGCCGCAGCGGCGACCGGACGTGACGGCCTGTCGTTCCTGGCCGCCATGGCGGACGGGACGCTCCCGTCGCCGCCGATCATGACCCTGGTCGGGGCCGCCGTGGAGTCCGTGGAGCGCGGGCGCGTCGTGTTCACCGTCGAGCCGGCCGAGTACCACTACAACCCGATCGGCTCCGTGCACGGCGGGATCTACGCGACCCTGCTCGACTCGGCGCTCGGCTGCGCCGTGCACAGCACGCTCGAGGCCGGCGTCGGCTACACGAGCCTCGACCTGTCGGTGAAGTTCCTGCGCCGCCTCACCGCCGACTCGGGCACCGCCCGCGCCGTCGGCCACGTCGTGCACTCCGGGCGCAGCACCGCGCTCGCCCGCGCCGAGCTGCTCGACGGCGCCGGCCGCCTCGTCGCCGAGGGCACGTCGAGCTGCCTCATCCTGCGCGGCTGACGGCCTGCCCCCGACACCCTCGCGCCCCGACACCCTGGCGCGCGGTGGACGTCGGCGTGTGATGGGCTCGGCCGCATGCCGCATCGCCTCGCGCGATCCCTGGTCGCGGGCGCCACGGTCGCCCTCCTGGCCCTCGCCACCGCGTGCGGGGGCGCCGCCGCTCCCCCGGCACCCGGAGGTGACGGGGACGCCGTGGTGCCGGCCGTCGGACCGGGCCCCGCCCCGGCGGGCGCCGCGACCCAGGGCCTCGTGGCCTCGCCGGTGACGGTGCCCCCGGGTGAGGCCGGGGCCCCGTTCGACACCGTCCGCCAGGCCCTGATCCCGGACGGGTGGTCGATCGCGGTCTGGGCGCGGGTGGACTCCGCACGGATGGCCGTGTTCGCCCCCGACGGCGCCCTGCTGGTCTCGCGGCCCGGCGCCGGCGAGGTCGTCCGTCTCGTCCCGGGCCCGGGCGGGCCGACGAGCTCGACGCTGGTGTCCGGCCTGACCCAGCCGCACGGGATGACGTTCGTCGGCAGCACCCTCTACGTCGCCGAGAGCAACGCCGTGCGCTCCTACCCCTACGAGGGCCCGACCCTCGGCACGCCGACGACGGTCGTCGACGACCTGCCCGATGCCCGGAGCCCGGAGCTGGGCGGCGCCTACGCGCACGCGCTCAAGAGCGTCGCCGTCGGGCCGGACGGCTCGGTCTACATCTCGGTGGGCTCGACGGGCAACGTCTCGCCCCAGGACCGCGAGGCCGACCCCCAGCGGGCGGCGATCCTGCGCGTGCCTCCGGGCGGCGGTGCGCCCGAGCCCTTCGCCCGCGGCGTCCGCAACGGCACGGGGCTCGCCGTCGCCCCGGACGGCGCGGTCTGGACCGCGGTGAACAACCGCGACAACATCCCGTTCCCCTACGACCGGCCCTACGGCGAGGACGACGGCTCGGCCCGCGGCCGGGTCATCCCCGACTACGTCGACGACCACCCGCCGGAGGAGCTCGCCCGCCTCACCCCGGGCCGCGACCTGGGCTGGCCGTACTGCAACCCGGACCCCGACGTGGCGCCCGGTGTGCCGAACAGCGCCGTCGACCCGTCCGACCCGCTGTTCGTGGCCGACGCGGAGACCAACCCCGACGGCCGCGCGCTCGACTGCGGGACCCTCACGCCGATCGAGCAGACGATGGGCGCCCACTCGGCCCCGCTCGGTCTCGCCTTCGGCGCGACGCTGCCGGCGCCCTACGGGCAGGGCGCGCTGGTCGGGGTGCACGGCTCGTGGAACCGGCAGTCGCCCCGTGCGCCCGAGGTGTCGTTCTACCCGTGGCGCAGCGGCGACCTCGGTGGCCAGCGCACCCTCGTCGGCGGCTTCCAGGCGCCCGACGGGTCGCGGTGGGGGCGGCCGGTCGCGGCGGTCCCCGGCCCCGACGGCGCCGTGTACGTCACCGACGACGCGGCGGGCGCGGTCTACCGCCTGGCACCCCCCGGTCGCTGACTTCGGTCGTGCCCAACCGTTTGCGCGGACGCCGGGTGGGGCAGGACACAGACATGAGCGATCAGATCACCGTGACCCGGACCGTCGACGCCAAGCCCGAGCAGCTCTTCTCGCTGCTGGCCACGCCGGCCCGCCACCACGAGTTCGACGGCGCCGGCATGCTCAAGGGCGTCGACGGCCGCGGCGAGGTCAGCGACGTCGGCGACCAGTTCGTCATGAACATGTACAACGACGCGCTGGGCGACTACCAGATGCTGAACACGGTCACCTCCTACGAGGAGAACCGCGAGATCGCCTGGGCGCCGCAGCTGCACCCGCTCGACGGCTACACCGACAAGCTCGGCGACGTGACGGCCAAGGGCCACGTCTGGACCTGGAAGCTCGAGCCCTCGGGCAACGGCACCGAGGTCACCCAGGTCTACGACTGGAGCGGTGTCCAGGACGAGTCGTTCCGCGGCTTCTTCCCGATGGTGAGCGAGGAGCAGATGACGCAGACCATCGACAAGGTGGCCGACGCGGCGGGCTGAGCACTCGTCAGGGGCCCGATCGTCAGGGGCCCGATCGTCAGAGGTCCGTCCCGACGGGGGCGGGACGGGCCCCCGGCCCCGGGGTGCTGCGCACCCGGTCCGACGCGGCGAGGCGGTGGCCCTCGGCGCACTCCTCGACGAGGCGCACCGGCGCCCCGCAGCCCTCGTGACGCTCGACCACCGGCGGCCCCGCACCGGAGTCGAGGTGGGCGTCGCCCCAGGCCATCAGCGCGAGCAGGACCGGCCGCAGGTCGCGCCCGGCCCGGGTGAGCCGGTACTCCCGGCGCGTGCGGCGACCCGGCTCGCGGTACTCCGAGGTCTCCACCAGCCCCGCGTCGACCAGCACCGCGAGACGCCGGGCGAGCACCGTGCGCGCGATCCCGAGGTGCGCGACCAGCTCGTCGAAACGACGGACCCCGTGCAGGAGGTCGCGGACGACGAGCACCGTCCACGGCTCGCCGAGCACCGCCATGGTGCGCGCGATGGAGCACGTGCCGCTGTCGAGCTCCCGCCAGGGAAGCGTCGTTCCTGCCGGCTCGGTCATCCGATCTCCTTCACCAGCTCGATCGCCCGCGCGAGGGTGTCCAGCCGCTCGCCCAGCGTCTCCCCCGCCGGGTAGAGCCGGACCGTCGTGATCCCGGCGTCGCGCCACACGGCGAGCCGCTCGCGCACCACGTCCGGCGTCCCGATCAGCGTCGTCGCTGCGACCATCGCGCGCGGCACCGCCCGCGCCGCGTCCTCCCGGTGTCCCGCCTGCCACAGCGCGTGCACCTCGGCCGCGACCTCCCCGTAGCCCTGGCGGGCGTAGGCGTCGCGGTAGAAGTTCCGGCTCGCCGAGCCCATGCCGCCGAGGCTGAACGCGAGGCCCGCCCGGCGCTCGTCGAGCATCGCGTCGGTCCGGCCGGGGTCGTCGGTGAAGGCGACCTCCGCGCCCTGGCAGAGGTCGAGGTCGGCGAGCGTGCGCCCGCGCGCGGCGGCCCCCTGCGCGAGCGGCTCGAGCGACGTCGACGCCGCCTCGGGGACGAAGCTGGTGCCCAGCCAGCCGTCGGCGACCTCGCCGGTGAGCCGCAGCATCCGCGGCGAGAGCGTCGCGAGGTAGATCGGGACGCGGTGCTCCGACGTCACCGACACCCGCATCGGCCGCGCCTCGCCCCCGGGCAGCGGGAGCCGCACGTGACGGCCGTCGTGGGTCACCTTCTCCCCCGCCATCACGCGGCGGACGACCTCGACGGTCTCCCGCATCCGCCCCAGGGGATGGGCGAACGGCACGCCGTGCAGGCCCTCGAGGACCTGGGGACCCGAGCTGCCCAGCCCCAGCAGGAAGCGCCCCTGCGACATCTCCTGCAACGTCAGCGCGGTCTGGGCGATCAGGGCCGGGGAGCGGGTGCCGACCTGGACGACGCCGGACCCGAGCAGCATCCGGTCGGTCCGGGCCGCGAGGTAGCCGAGCGGCGACGGGGCGTCGGAGCCCCAGGCCTCGGCCACCCAGCACACGTCGAGGCCGAGCCGCTCGGCCTCGACGACGAAGTCGACCGTCTCACCCCAGGGCGCCCCGGAGGCCTCGATCGTGGTGGCGGTCCTCACCGCTCGGCGTGCTCCTTGATCGCGGCGAGGGTCCGCTCGATGCTGCGCCGGAACTCCTTCAGCCGGCCGGCGACGATGCGCTCCTCCTTGTCGGGCATCCGCTCGATGACCGTCGTGAGGTTCGACGGGCCGGGTCCGAGCTGTGCCCACTGGCGCAGCTCGGTGCCGCCGTCGGCGGGTGCCAGGGTGAAGCGCCACAGCGCCGACGGGTTCGCCGGGTCCATCACGGCCCACGCGAAGCAGCGCGCTTCGTCGCACTCGACGACCTCGGAGACGGTCTCCCACTCCCCCACCTGCGGGTGGGAGTTCCGCCCGCGGAAGCGGTGCCCGACATCCGGAAGCTCGCCGTCGGCGGGCCCCTCGGGCGCCGGCAGCCAGTGGGCCTCCTGCAGCTCCTCGGACGAGTCGGCGACGACGCCGATGTCCCGGACCAGCGGCCACACCCGCTCGGGCGGTGCCGCGACATGGACGGAGGCCTCGACGGTGGGGCCCTCGGCGTAACGCATCACGGGAGCCTATCGCCCTGGGTCGCTCGGCGATATCCAGCGCTGGGCCCCCGCAACCACCATGCCTCCAGGCGCGTCCGGATCCGCTACCGCCTCCCAGGTGCGTGATCTTCTGAGTGACAGCTCAGAAGACCACGCACGTGGGCGAGGGCCTCGACGGTCGCGGTGGTGCGGGCGGGGTCGCCGGTGGTCTGCACCATGAGCGCGAGGCGCTCCACACCCGTTGCGGCGGCGGTCTCCGCGAGGCGTTCAGCGACGTCGTCGACCGAGCCCACAGGGTGCAGGCGGCACAGCAGGTCGGTATAGGCGACCGGGTCGCGCAGCGTGCGCGGGGCCCCGTCGGCGCGCACGTGACCGGCGAGCCCCGGCCCGAGCCAGGTCGGCAGGGCCTCGCGCACCTCGCGGACCGCGTCCGCCCGGGTGTCGGCCACGTGCGCGATCCCGACCGCCACGTGGTCGCCGGCGCACCCGGCCCGCGTCGTCCAGCGCCGCACCATCGCGGCCCGCTCGGCGTCGTCGGCGTGCATCCCGAGCAGCAGCGGCAGGCCGCGGTCGGCGGCCACATCGACGGTGGCCTCGCTCGTCGCCGCGACGCGCACCGGCGGGCCGCCGGGCGTCGCGGGGCGCGGCACCACGGCGACCCGGGGGAACGGCACGGTCGGCCCGGGCCCGGCGACGGTGGGGGCGCGCCAGGCCCCGAGCAGCGCGTCGAGCTCCTCGGCGAAGCCGCACGCGAATCGCTCGACGCCCCCGCCCTGGACCACCAGCTCACGCCACGGCCCGCCCCGGCCGATCCCGAGAGTGAAGCGCCCCGGGGCGAGCTGATCGAGCATCGCGGCCTGCTCGGCCAGCGCGACGGGGTGGGTCACCGGCAGCACGCTCACCGCAGTGCCCACGTCGACACGCGTCGTGGTGCCGAGCAGGTGGCCGGCGAGGGTCACCGCCGAGGGACACACGCCGTAGGAGACGAAGTGGTGCTCGGCGAGCCAGACGTCGTCGAGACCGAGCCCGTCGGCCAGCTGCGCCAGGCGCACGGTCTCGGCCAGCGCCTCGCCGTGCGAGCGTCCCGGCCACTGCGGAGAGACCAGGAAGAGCCCCAGACGCATGCCGACACCCTGCCCGATGACCACCCGGATATGCGAAGCCCCGCATGACTTAGAGTAGTCACTCGTTCGGCGCAGCGTTACGAGAGGAGTTCCGGGTGAAGGTCGCGTTCGTCGGCAAGGGCGGGAGCGGGAAGACCACCTGCGCCTCGCTGTTCGCATTGCGGGCGGCCGCCACGGGGGCACCCGTGCTCGCCCTGGACGCCGACATCAACCAGAACCTGGCGGTCGCGCTGGGCGCGACCGAGTCCGACGCCGCCGGGCTCCCGACGCTCCCCGCCCACCTGGGTCTGATCAAGGAGTGGCTGCGCGGCGACAACCCGCGCATCCCCTCGGCCGACCAGATGATCAAGACGACGCCGCCCGGACGCGGGTCGCGCCTGCTGCGCGTCGTCGAGGACAACCCGGTCTACGACGCCGCGGTGCGCGAGGTCGTGCCCGGCGTGCGCCTCGGTCTCGCCGGCGCGTTCGAGGACGCCGACCTGGGCGTCGCCTGCTTCCACGCCAAGACCGGCGCGGTGGAACTGCTGCTCAACCACCTGGTCGACGGTCCCGACGAGTACGTCGTCGTCGACATGACCGCCGGCGCCGACGCCTTCGCCTCGGGCCTGTTCACCCGCTTCGACCTCACGTTCCTCGTCTGCGAGCCCACCCGGCGCTCGGTCGGCGTGTACCGCCAGTACGCCGGCTACGCCCGCGACTTCGGGGTGCGGCTGGCCGTCGTCGGCAACAAGGTCGAGGACGCGGCGGACGCCGAGTACCTGGCGTCCGAGGTCGGCGACGACCTCGTCGGCGTCCTCGGGCGCTCGGCCCACGTGCGCGCGGGCGACCGCGGCGCGCCCCGGGACATCACCGGGTTGGAGTCCGGGCACGTCGCGGTGCTCGACGACCTGCGCGCAGCCGTCGACGCCGTCGCAAGGACTGGGAGCGCTACCAGGCCGACGCGGTGGCGATGCACCGACGGAACGCCGCTGCCTGGGCAGGCTCCGCCCTGGCCGAGCAGATCGATCCGGAGTTCGTGCCGGGCCCCACGGCCGTCACGCTCTGAGCACCTCCTGACGGCCGATTGCCGCCGCCCCGGCCCCTGATCTTCGCTCGGAGGACACACCCGCCCGATCCCGGAGGTTCCCCCGTGTCCCTGGACGTCTCGCCGGAGCTGCTCGACACCGCCGCCCGTGGGCAGGTGACCGACGCGGAGTTCGTCGACTGCGTGCGCGCATCGCTGCCCTACGCGTGGACGGTGATCTCCTCGGTCGTCGCCGACCTCGAGCTCTCCGAGGGCGAGCTCGCCGACCACGAGATCCCGCCGCCGAGCGAGGCCGAGCGCGGTCAGCTGCTCCGGGCGCTGGCCTCCGACGCCATCCGCGGCGGCCTCGAGCGCCACTTCGACGTCAAGCTCGCGTTCCAGAACTGCCATCGCGTCGCCGCCTTCCGGCCGAGCGCCGTCGGTGGGGCCGTCTGGCAGGAGTTCGTCTCGGCGCGCGGCCAGCTCCTGAACCAGAGCCCCGAGCTGCGCGACTGCTAGCCCGCCGCGACGCTGTCGCGGACCCGGCGCAGGAAGAGGTCGTGCAGGCGGGCGTCGCCGGTCTGCTCGGGGTGGAACGCCGTCGCCATCACCGGGCCCTGGCGCACCGCGACGACCTTGCCCGACGCCGGGCCCGCGACGCTGCCCGGCACCCGGGCCAGCACCTCGACGCCGCGGCCCGTCGACTCCACCCACGGGGCGCGGATGAACACCGCGCGCACGGGGCCGCCCGCGACCCCGGTGACCGCCAGGTCGGACTCGAACGACGCCACCTGCCGACCGAACGCGTTGCGGCGCACCGTGATGTCGAGGGCGCCGAGCTGGTGCTGGTCGGGGCGGGCGTCGATGGCCTCGCGCGCGAGCAGGATCATGCCCGCGCAGGAGCCGAACGCCGGCATCCCGGCGCGCAGGCGCTCGCGCAGCGGCTCGAGCAGCTCCACGGCCTCGAGGAGCTTCGAGAGTGTCGTCGACTCGCCGCCGGGCAGCACCAGGCCGGCAACCTCCGCGAGCTCGGAGGGACGGCGCACCGGGACGGCCTCGGCGCCGCAGGCGCGCAGCGCGTCGAGGTGCTCGGGGATGTTGCCCTGGAGGGCCAGGACGCCGACGGGTGCGCTCACGGCACCAGTCTAGGAGCGCGTGGCTACCCGCCCGTGCCGCCGGGATCGCCGTAGCGGGCGCGGTACTCGTCGAGGTGCTGGGAGGCGCACATGCGCTCCTCCTGCTGGCCCTGCGCCTGGGCCATGCACTCGTCGAGGGTCAGGCCCTCGCCGAAGGTGCCGATGCCGAGCAGGCCCGGCACGACGAGCCACGCGCCGACGATCAGGCCGATCAGGGACAGCACGAAGCCGCTGAGCGACATCGCGCCGCTGCGGTGCCGGTCGTGGAACGCGCGGCGGGAGCCGATGAACCCCACGACCACCCCGAGCAGCCCCAGGACGAGGCCCGGCCAGCCGAGCCAGCAGGTGCCGACGGCGAGCAGCCCGAGGGCGAGCGCGGCGGTGCCGAGGCCGCCGTCGCGCTCACGCTGGTCGCGGTCCTCGCGCGCGGGCGGCGGAGCGGACGTCATGGCGCGATCGTGCCATCGCCGGCTACTCGGCGGCGTTCGGGTAGCGCTCGTTGAACTCGGCGAGGTGCTGCGACTTGCACATGTGCATCTCGCGGGCCGTCGTCGATTGCGCCATGCACTGGTCGAGGGTCAGCCCGTCCCCGAAGCCCCCGGTGCCGAACAGCGTCGGCCACACGATCACGGCACCCACGACCAGTCCGACGAACCCGACGACGAGCCCACCGAGCGACGAGGCACCGTCGGTGGCGAGGTTCCGGAACGCGCGCCGCGCGCCGAGGAACCCGGCGACCACCGCGGGCAGGCCGAGCACCACCCCGGCCCAGCCGGTCCAGCACGTGGCCGCGGCGAGCAGGCCGAGCACCAGCGCCGGCGTGCCCATGCCGTTGCGCTGCGCGGGCGGCTCGACGTCCTCCTCCTCGCGGGCCCGGGGCCCCGGCCGACGGGGGGCCGGGGGCTCGGGGGGTGTGGGAGGCGCCGACGGGGTCGTCCGCATCGTCTCGGTGCGGGCCTCGGCGTCGGAGCCGTCGGCGGCGTCACGTGCCGACCCGGTCGGGCGCAGCCCGACCAGGCGACGCGGGGACCCGTGCGACGCGGTCATCGCCCGGATCGTCCCACGCCGCGTCGTGATCTTCCCGTGAACCTCACCAGCCGCGCGTGGCGAGCCGCTCGTGCTCGGGCATGTCGGTGGTGGTGCGCCCGACCATCGCCTCGCCGAGCCCGGCCGAGACCTTCGCGATCACGTCGGGGTCGTCGTGGAAGGTCGTCGCCCGCACGATCGCCTCGGCACGCCGGGCCGGGTCGCCGGACTTGAAGATGCCCGAGCCCACGAACACGCCCTCGGCCCCGAGCTGCATCATCATCGCCGCGTCGGCCGGGGTCGCGATGCCGCCCGCGGTGAACAGCACGACGGGCAGGCGTCCGGACTCGGCCACCTCCTGCACCAGCCCCACCGGCGCCCGCAGCTCCTTCGCCGCGGCGTAGAGCTCCTGCGGGTCCATCCGCGACAGCGCCCGGATCTCCGAGCGGATCGCCCGCATGTGGCGTGTGGCCTCGACGACGTTGCCGGTGCCCGCCTCTCCCTTCGAGCGGATCATGGCCGCGCCCTCGCCGAGGCGCCGCAGGGCCTCGCCGAGGTTGGTCGCGCCGCAGACGAAGGGGACGGTGAACGCCCACTTGTCGATGTGGTGGGCCTCGTCGGCGGGGGTGAGCACCTCGGACTCGTCGACGTAGTCCACGCCGAGCGACTGCAGCACCTGGGCCTCGACGAAGTGCCCGATGCGGGCCTTCGCCATCACGGGGATGGAGACGGCGTCGACGATGCCGGTGATCATGTCGGGGTCCGACATGCGCGCCACGCCGCCGTCGGCGCGGATGTCCGCCGGCACGCGCTCGAGGGCCATGACGGCCACGGCGCCGGCGTCCTCGGCGATCTTCGCCTGCTCGGGCGTGACCACGTCCATGATCACGCCGCCCTTGAGCATGTCCGCGAGGCCGCGCTTGACCCCTCCGGTGCCGACGGCGGTGGCGGGTTCGGGCCTGGTCACGTGGGTCCTCCGGGGATTCCTACGACGGTGCGGGCGTGGACGCGATGGTACGGCCCGTCGTGGGGGTGCCCGTCGTGATGCGGTGCACGCTCAGCGCAGCCCGTCGAGCATCCCCGCGAGCTCCGCCCAGACCGCGTCGAGCTGGTCCGGCTCGTCGGCGAGCCACAGCGCCGCCTCGTTCATCGCGCCGTTGAGCAGGTGCGCCAGGGGCGCCACGGGGCGCGGGGCGATCACCCCGTGGACGGCGAGCGCCTCGAGAGCCTCGACGAGGTGCCGGCCCGACGTGGCCTCGTCGAGCGCCCGCCACCGCGTCCACCCCAGCACGGCCGGGCCGTCGACGAGGACGATCCGGGCCACCGACGGGTCGGTGCTCGCGACGAGGAACGCCCGGCAGCCCGCGAGGAACCGGTCCCACGGGTCCTCGTGGGCCCCGGCGGCGAGGACGACGGCCTCGGCCACCTCGGCGGCGACCTCGCCCAGCACCACCTCGAACAGCTCGGCCTTGCCCTCGAACTGGTGGTAGAGCGCGCCCTTGGTCACGCCGGCCGCCCCGACGAGCTCCGCGAGCCCGACGTCCGCGTAGCCGCGGGCGGCGAACAGCTCACGCGCCCGGTCGACGAGCGCGCGCCGCGTCCGCGCCCGCTGCTCCTCCCGCACCCCGGCCACGTGGTCCCCTCTCCGGACTTGACGTACCGATGGTACGTCAGTCACCGTTCGCGTACCAACGGTACGTCAAGGGAGCGCGCATGGAACCGACCGGCTTCTACCCCGTCCTCGCCGTCGCCGACGTCGCGGCGTCGACGGACTTCTGGGTCGAGCACTTCGGCTTCGAGGTGGTGTTCACCGTGGACTGGTACGTGAGCCTGCGACGGGGCGCCCACGAGCTGGCGTTCGTCGACGCCACGCACCCGACGGTCCCCGCGGGGTTCCACACGACCGCGCGGGGCCTGCTGCTCAACGTCGAGGTGCCCGACGTCGACGCGGAGTACGAGCGCCTCGTCCGCGGCGCCGGCCTGCGCCCCGAGCTGGACCTGCGCACCGAGGACTTCGGTCAGCGCCACTTCATCGTCGCCGACCCGGCCGGGGTGCTCGTCGACGTGATCACCGAGGTGCCGGTCGGCGCGGACTACGTGGACGCCGTGCGGGCCTAGGGCGTGTCTGATGAATCGTCGGGTAGGGCTCTGACAAGATCTTGGTGTGC
>NZ_JAQZAM010000024.1 GCF_028737215.1 Actinomycetospora chibensis
TCACCTTCCGCGCCACCCTGGCCTGGATCTCATGAACCACCAGACAGGCTCTAGGGACGGGCGAAGCCCTGCGCCTGGCGGGCCCAGAAGTCGCGGGCCGTGTCGACGTGCGCGCGGTAGCGCAGGTAGCCGTCCGCGTAGCAGCCCCGGGCGTCCCGCGAGGGCTCGACGGTGCGCGACGGCGCGGCCCACGCGGCGGGATCGAGGTCGTCGCCGAGGGCCCGCGCGGCGGTCACGGCCGCTCCCCGCGTCCCGAGACCGGGGTCGTCGGGCACCTCCAGAGGGCGGTCGAGGACGTCGGCGAAGATCTGCGCCCACGGCCCCGACTGCGACCCGCCGCCGCAGGCCACGAGCCGTCCCTGCGCGTCGGCCGACGAGGACGCGCGCTCGAAGCAGTGCTTCGCGGTGTACGCGATGCCCTCGCACACGGCGCGGACGACGTCGCCGCGCCCCGTCCCCAGCGTCACGCCCTCGATCTGCCCCCGGGCCCGGGTGTCGACGAACGGCGCCCGCTCCCCGGAGGCGGCCAGGAACGGCAGCGCCGAGACGCCCCCTGCGCCCGGCCCCGTGCCCGCGAGCAGGTCCTCGAGGGCGTCGATGCCGACGCCGAGGAAGTCGAGCAGCCAGTCGAGCCCCGCGGTGCCGACCATCGCCGGCATGGCCCGCAGCCAGAGCCCGTCCTGCGGGGTGCAGAGCCACATCCCGGCGGGGTCGGGGACCTCGTCCGGGTCGACGCGGTCGGTGAACACCTCGCAGGCCAGCGTCGTGCCGATGATCAGCAGACCGTCGCCCGGTGTAGAGAGCCCGGCCCCTACCGCTCCGGCGGGCAGGTCGAACGGGCCCCCGGTCACCGGGGTGCCCTCGGGCAGGCCGAGGAGCTCCGCGCCGCGACGGTCCAGGGTGAAGACGGTGCCCGAGGGCGCGGGTTCGGCGAGGAGCCCGCGCCGTTCGGTGAGCCCGCAGGCCGCGAGCGCGCCCTCGTCGTAGGTCCGGGAGACGACGTCGAGGAAGGGCAGCGACGCGTCCGACGCGTCGACGGTGATCTCCCCGGTGAGGCGCTGGACCAGGGCGTCGACGCAGTAGCCGGCGACAGCGGCCCGCTCCAGCGACTCCGGCTCGTCGCGTCCGAGGGCGGTGAGCAGCGGCGCGTGGCAGCCGGGGAACAGACCCACGCCGGTGCGGCGGTAGACCTCGGCGACGGTGCCGTCGTCCTGCCAGCCGCGGACCACGTCGGCCGCCCGGTCGTCCAGCCAGGAGATCGGCGGGCGCGTCGCGGCGCCGTCGGCGTCGCGCAGCCACAGCCCGTCGCCCTGCCCGGTGAGGGCCAGGGCCCGCACGGGCTCGCCGGCGTCGGCCACCACGCGGCGCACGACGTCGACGACCGAGGAGACGACGTCCTCGAGGTCCTGCTCGACACGGCCGTCGGCGAACTGCTCGAGCCGCGACGCCTGCTCGGCCGAGGCCAGCTTGCGGCCGGCGTCGTCGTACGCGTCGGCCTTCGTCATCGACGTCCCGACGTCCACTCCGACGATCACGACGCCACCCCCTCGGTGTGTGCGCGGGCGACCTCGTTCGCCGGGTGCCACAGCGGCTCCCCGCGCAGGAACCGTGCGACCTCGCCGGCGGCGATGGACGCCGCGCGATGGGCGGTCTGCTTCGTCGCCCCGGCGAGGTGCGGGGTGGCGACGACGTTCGGCGCGTGGTGCAGGGGCCAGTCGTCGGGCGGGGGTTCGACGTCGTAGACGTCGAGCGCGAGCCCGCCGAGGCGCCCGGAGCGCAGGGCCTCGGGGAGACGACCGGAATCCATGACACCGGAGTCCAGCAGGCCGCCGCGGGCGCTGTTGACCAGGACCGCGCCCTCGGGCAGCAGGTCGAGCTCGCGGGCGCCGATCATGCCGCGGGTCTCGTCGGAGAGCCGCGCGTGCAGGCTGACCACCGACGAGGAGCGCAACAGCTCGTCGAGTTCGGCGAGACGGACGCCGTCGGTACTGGCCGTGGCCTCGTCGGTGTAGGGGTCGGCGACGAGGACGGTCGCGCCGAAGGCGCGGAGCACCCGGGCGACGAGCCGGCCGATGGCGCCGTACCCGACGAGGCCCACGGTGGCGCCGTCGAGCTCGAGGCCGGCCTCGTCGTAGGCGTAGAGGTCGCCGCGCCAGGTCCCGTCCCGCAGCTCCCGGTCGGCCAGCGGGATGCGGCGCAGCGCCGCGAGCGTCATGCCCACCGCGTACTCGGCCGCAGCCGCCGCGTTGCGCCCGGGCGCCTGGGCGACGGCGACGCCGGCCCGGTCGGCCGCGGCGAGGTCGACGTTGACCGGCCCGCCGCGGGACACCGCGACCATCTGGAGATCCGGGGCCGCGTCGAACACCCGGGACGTGAACGGCGCCATCTGCGTCAGGCACACGCGCGCGCCGTCGAGGGCGGCGACGAGGTCGTCCTCGGTCCCCGACGCCTCCTCCACCCGGGCGCCCTCGGGCCCGACCGGGCCGAAGGGCTCGGTGGGCCAGCCGGCCGTGAGGTGGGCGATGTCGAGGTCACCGACGTCGGGTTCGCCCCGCAGGGCCTCGTCGAACAGGGCGGGGAGGACGAACCCGTCCCCCGCGGCGAGGACGCGCGTCATCGGGCGGCTCCGGTGGGGACGCCGTCGAGCAGGACGAGGATCTCGCGGTGGGCCGCGGGGACGCCGTCGGCGACCCGGGTGGCGAGCTCCATGGCGTCCGGCTTCGGCGGGTAGGTGGGGTTCGGGATCGCGATGACGGTCATGCCGGCGGCGTGGGCGGCACGGATGCCGTTGCTGGAGTCCTCGACGCCGACGCAGGCGGCCGGGTCGACACCGAGCCGTCCGGCGGCCTCGAGGTAGACGTCGGGGCTCGGCTTGCCGCGCGGGACCTCGGCGCTCGAGACGGTGGCCGTGAACGTGGTGTCGAGCCGGTGGCGCGCGAGGACGGCGTCGAGCAGGCGGCGGGCGGCCGAGGTGGCCAGGGCGATCGGCACGCGCCCGGCGACCTCGCGCACCATGACCACCGCGCCGTCGTAGGGCTCCATCCGCCCCTGCTCGAGCGCCTCGAGCATGTCGTCGACGACGGCCCGCTCGGCCGCGGCGGCGTCACCGGTACCGGCACGGCGGGCGAGGTGGTCCGCCCACTCCGGGGCGCTCATGCCCTGGACGTGGCCGGTGTCCTCGGCGGTCCAGGTGACCCCGGACCGGGCCGCGTAGCGGGTCCACATCTCCTCCCAGAGGTGCTCGCTCTCGAGGAGCACCCCGTCGAGGTCGAAGACCACGGCGGCCGGAGCGATCCCGTCCGCGGGGCCGGGCGCATGACCGGTCATCGTCTCTCCCCACATCGGCTCTGGGAAATTAACATCGGCGATGTGATCGAAGAAAGGGAAGACCGGGGACCGGGCGGACCGCTCCCGACGTGGGCTGCGGGATGCTGGGCCTCGTGAGCGGCCGACCGCCCGCGCCTCGCGCGGTGCACGCGAGGACCAGCCGCCAGCAGCGGATCGTCGATCACGTGCTGGCGGCGGGGTCGGCGAGCGCGGCCGAGCTGGTCGACCTCACCGGGGTCAGCCTCATGACCGTGCACCGCGACGTCGACGACCTCGCCCGCCGCGGGCTCGTGCGGAAGTACCGGGGCGGCGTGTCGGCCCAGCCGACCTCGGTGTTCGAGGCGCACTCGGAGTACCGGCGGACCGTGCACCGTGCCGAGAAGGCGAGGATCGCCGACGCCGCGCTCGCCCTGGTGGAGCCCGGTTCCTCGATCATGGTCGACGACTCGACGACGGCGTTGGCCCTGGTCGAGCGCCTGGAGGACGTCGGTCCCCTGACCGTGGTGACGAACTACCTGCCCGCCCTGGAGATCCTCAAGGCGCTCCCCGAGGTGCGCCTGATCGCCCTCGGGGGTGACTACTCACGCACCCACGACTCGTTCGGCGGGATCGCCGCCATGGAGTCGGTCACCCGGATGTCGGTGGACGCGGCGTTCGTGTCCACGTCGTCGATGACCGGGTCGATGACCTACCACCAGGAGCAGGACATCGTGCTGGTCAAGCGCGCGATGCTCGACGCCGCGGCACGCTCGGTGCTGCTCATGGACTCGAGCAAGATTCGGCGCCGTGCCCTGCACCAGCTCCGGCCGCTCGACGCGTTCGACGCCCTCGTGGTGGACGACGGGGTCAGCGAGGAGCTGGTGGTGGAGATGCGCGAGCACGTGGAGGTGACGGTCGCAGCACGCTGAACGGCCCATCCTCCTTGTGAAGTTCACACCGAACTTGGTACATCTGACCGTGGCCGTCGAGCGTGGAGGTCCCTGATGGTCCGCTGCGATCGCACGTGGCTCGGGATCGACCTCGGCACCCAGAGCGTCCGGGCCGTGGCCGTCGACGACGCCGGTGCGCTGCGGGCGGGGGCCTCGCGCCCGCTCGAGAGCCGACGCACCGTCGGGGCCGACGGGTCCGCCCGCCACGAGCAGGACCCGGGCGCCTGGTGCCGGGCCGTCGACGACGTGCTCGCCGAGGTGGTCGCGGCGGTCGATCCCGGTTCCGTGGGCGGGCTCGCCGTGGACGGCACGTCGGGGACAGTGGTGCTCGTCGACGACGACGGCACCCCGCGCTCGGCCGGCGTGATGTACGACGACGCCCGCGGGAGCGCCCACGTCGAGCGGGTCCGCGAGGCGGGCGCCGCGGTCTGGGAGCGGCTGGGCTACCGCGTCGGCGCCACGTGGGCGCTGCCCACCGTGCTCGCGCTGCGCGACGAGCAGCCCGGCGGCAGGGTGCGCCACCAGACCGATGTGATCACCGCCCACCTCGTCGGCCGCGACGTCCCCACCGACACGAGCACCGCGCTCAAGACCGGCTACGACGTGCTCGACGGACGGTGGCCGGCCGCGGTGCTCGCCGACCTGGGGCTCGACGTCGACGCGCTGCCCGACGTGGTCCGGCCCGGGCAGGCCCTCGGCGGCGTCGGCGCGGACGTCGCGGCGGCCACCGGGCTGCGCCCCGGCACGCCCGTGCTCGCCGGCATGACCGACGGCTGCGCCGCCCAGCTCGGGGCCGGCGCCGTGCGTCCCGGCGACTGGAACGCGGTCCTGGGCACCACGCTGGTCCTCAAGGGCGTCACCGAGCACCTGCTGCACGACCCCACCGGCACCGTCTACTGCCACCGCGGACCCCAGGCGGGCCGGTGGCTGCCCGGCGGGGCGTCGAGCACCGGCGCCGCGATCCTGGCCGAGCTCGTCGACCCGGCGCTCTTCGAGGAGCACACCGACGCCCTGCTCGCCGACCCGCCCGTCGACCTGCCCGTCGTCTATCCCCTCTCGGGCACCGGGGAGCGCTTCCCGTTCGCCGCGCCGGACGCCCGCGGCTTCTGGCTCGACGGTGACCGTCGCCGCCCGCTCGGCGAGCTGGCCGGCGCCGTCGGGGAGCGCAGCGCGTTCGCCGCGCTCGCCGAGGGCGTCGCGTTCGTCGAGCGCCTCTGCGTCGACCACCTCGCGGCCCTCGGCGCCGACACCGGCGGCCGCCGCACGATCACCGGGGGTGCGACCCGCAACCGGTGGTGGAACCAGCGGCGCGCCGACGTCCTGTCCACGGCGCTGGAGCGCCCCGACCGGGCCGAACCCGCGGTCGGGATGGCGCTGCTCGCCCGCGCGGCGGTCGACGCCGACGGCGGCGAGCCCGATCTCGTGGCCGCCGCGGCCGCGATGGTGCACACCGCCGAGGTCGTCGAGCCCCGGGCTGACCCCGCGCTCGGCGAGCGCTACGCCGCTTTCCGCGCCGCGCTCCGGGAGCGCGGCTGGATCACGGAGGACACCGCATGACCGAGCTGGTCCTCGTCCGCCACGGCGAGACGGTCTGGCACGTCGACAACCGGTACGCGGGCCGGTCGGACGTCGAGCTCACCGAGCGGGGCCACGACCAGGCGGCGCAGCTCGCCCGCTGGGCGGCCGACGCAGGGCTCGACGCCGTCCTCACCTCGCCGCTGCGGCGTGCCCGCGAGACCGCCGTCCCGGCCGCGGAGGCGGCCGGGACAACCTGCCGCGTCGACCCGCGCCTCGTCGAGGTCGACTTCGGCACCGGCGACGGGCTCACCCGCGACGAGATGCGCAAGGCGTTCCCCGACGCCCTCGAGGCCTTCGTCGCGCGGCCGGCGAGCCACCCCCTCCCCCACGGCGAGGCCGGCGAGGCCGCCGTCGCGCGCGCCCTGCCGGTGCTCCGCGAGGCCGCCGAGCAGCACCCGGGCGGTCGGGTCCTCGTCGTCGCCCACCAGTCGTTGCTGCGTCTGCTCCTCTGCGAGCTGCTCGAGATCCCGCTCGACCGCTACCGCACCGTCTTCCCGCGGCTCGAGAGCGCCGCCCGCACCGTCGTGCGCCTCGGCGACGAGGGCCCGCCGGCGCTGCTCGCGCTCAACGTGCGGTGCGACTGACGATGTCGCGCTCGGTCCGCGACCACTCACACCTGGTGATCCTGGGCCCCACTTTCGTATGATGCGCGTCACACGGAAAACGGACACCCTCCTCGCGGAAGGCCGGTTTCACCGATGCAGCCTGCTCCGAGCACACGTCCCGCCCCGACCGCGAAGGAGACCCGCCGTGTCGCGGGGGCGACCCTGATCGGCACGTCCATCGAGTGGTTCGACTTCTTCGTCTACGGCGCGGCGGCCGCGCTGGTGTTCGGCAAGCTCTTCTTCCCCACCGCGAACCCCCTCACGGGCACCCTGCTCGCGCTGTCGACCTTCGGCGTCGGGTTCATCGCCCGCCCGTTCGGCGGCGTGATCTTCGCGCACTTCGGGGACCGGATCGGCCGCAAGTCGATGCTGGTCCTCTCGGTGGTGATGATGGGCGGCGGGACGTTCGCCGTCGGGCTGCTGCCGACCTACGAGGCGATCGGCCTCGCCGCGCCGATCATCCTCGTGCTGCTGCGGATCGTGCAGGGCATCGGCCTCGGCGGCGAGTGGGGCGCGGCGGCGGTGATGGCGGTCGAGTACGCCCCGCCGAACCGCCGCGGGTTCTTCGGGAGCTTCCCGCAGACCGGGGTGCCGGCCGGCATGCTCCTCGCGAACCTCTCGCTGCTGATCGTCTCGGCCGTCCTGTCCGACGAGGCCTTCCTGTCCTGGGGCTGGCGAATCCCGTTCCTGGCGTCGATCGTGCTCGTCGTCGTCGGCATCGTGATCCGGCTCAAGGTGGCCGAGTCCCCGGTCTTCGAGCAGGCCCGGTCGGCCGGGAAGATCGAGCGCCAGCCGGTGATCGCCGTGCTGCGCCGCCAGCCGCTGAACGTCCTGCGCGCCGCGGGCCTGCGCTTCGCCGAGAACAGCACGTTCTACATCCACACCACGTTCGTCCTGACCTACGGCACCATCGTGCTCGGGCTGGCGCGCAGCGATCTCCTGCTCGCGGTCATCGTCTCGTCCGCGCTGGGGCTCGTCAGCATCCCGTTCTACGGCTGGGCCTGTGACAGGTACGGGCGACGGCCGGTGGTGCTCTGGGGCTCGGTGGTGCTGCTCGCCATGAGCTGGCCGTACTTCTGGGCGCTGGACACCCGCTCGCTGTTCCTCATCGTGGTGGCGACGGTGATCGCGGTGAACATCGGCAACTCGGCGGTCTACGCGCCGCAGCCGGCCTACTTCTCCGAGCTGTTCGAGCCGGAGGTGCGCTACAGCGGGGCGTCGATCGGGGCCCAGGGCGCGAGCGTGTTCGCCGGCGGGCTGGCTCCGGTGATCGCCACCGCGCTGCTCGACGCGACCGGTGGCTGGGGCTGGATCGCGGTCTACATGTCCGCGATGGTGCTGATCACCATCGTCACGGCGCTGCTCTCGCCGGACCCGTACCTCGCGGCGCTCAAGAGGGGCGAGCCGGTCCGGGTGTGACCCGACCGTCCGTCGGCGCCAGGATCGTCGGATGACCGTCGGCCCGGCACTGCGCGGTGCGTTCATCGACGACCGGGACGGGCCGTTGCCCGCGATGCTCCTGGCCCTGACCGTGCTGGCCGGCGTGGTCGACGCCGTCAGCATCCTCGCCCTCGACCGCGTCTTCGTGTCGTCGATGACCGGCAACCTCGTCTTCATCGGGATCGGGCTCGCCGGCGTGGAGGGGTTCTCGGTGGTGTCGCCGCTGGTGTCACTGGGCTCGTTCGTCGTGGGGGTGCTGGCCGGAGCGTGGATCTGCCGGCGCTCGGGCGGGCACCGCGGACGGGCCGTGCGCAACGTGACGGTCTACAAGGCCGTCCTCGCCCTCCCGGTCACGGTCCTGGTGCTGGCCGTCGGCGACGTGCTCCCGGCCGGGGTCCGCACCCTGGTCATCGTGCTGCTCGCCGCCTCGATGGGCGGTCAGCTCGCCCTGATCCGCTACCTCAAGGTCCCCGACCTGCTCACCGTGGTGCTCACCCTCACGATGACGGGGGTGCTCACCGAGCGCGGCGCCGGCCGCGGCGACCCGAAGGTGATCCGCCGCGGACTCGCGCTGGTGGCCTTCACCGTCGGCGTTCTCGCCGGTGCGCTCCTCGTCCGGCTCGTCTCCGTGGGCGCCGCGCTGACCCTCGGGCTCGCGATCATCCTCGGCGTCGGGCTGACGATCCACCTGCTGTCCCGCCGCGAGGGGGCGTGGGCGACGCCGAGATAGCCCAGCGGGACCGCATCCCGCGGCCTACCCTCGGTGTCCGTGATCCCCGCCGCCGTCCGCCCCGCGACGGCCTGAGCCCTGGTGCTCCGCCGCGCGCGCATCCGACCCGCCACGTCCTTCACGACGGCATCGGTGTCGCTGGTCGCGATCTGCGCCGCGGCGGGGGTCCCCGCGCCGCTCTACGTCGTCTACCAGCAGACCTACGGGCTCTCGACGATCGCGCTCACCGGCGCGTTCGCGGTGTACATCCTCCCGCTGCTCGTCGCGCTGCTGTGCTGCGGCAGCCTCTCCGACCACCTGGGACGGCGGCGCGTCGCCGTCCCGGCGCTCCTCGTGGGGGCGGCCGCGTGCCTGGTCCTCTCGACCGTGGACGCGGCGGCACCCCTGATCATCGGACGCGCGGCCCAGGGCCTGTCGATCGGCCTCGCCCTCAGCGCGCTCGGGGCGTTCGTCGTCGACCTCGCGCCCCCGTCGCGCCCCGGGCTGGCCGGGGCGATCACCAGCGGCGCGCCGCCCGGCGGCATCGCGATCGGCTCGCTCGCCTCGGGGGCCGCGGTGCAGCTCGCACCGGAGACCGCCCCCACCGTGTCCTTCCTGGTCACGGCGGGCCTGCTCACGGCGGGCGCCCTGGCGGTGGCGGTGCTGCCCGAGACGATCACGCGCCGTCCCGGGGCCCTGCAGTCCCTGCGACCGGTGGTCCGTGTGCCGCCGAGCGCCCGGCCGCTGTTCCCCGCGGTGTGCCTGCTGATCTCGGCGACCTACGTCCTCGGCGGCTTCACCCAGGCGTTGGCGCCGTCGCTGTCGGTCTCGGTCCTGGGCCGCCACGACCTGTTCAGCGGCGCGCTGGCCGTGGCCGTCTACCACCTCGCCGGTCCCGTGGCGGGGCTCGCGGCGAACCGCCTGCCCCCGTCGCGCGCCCTGACCGGTGGCGCGGCCGCGCTGGTGGTCGGGATCGGGAGCTACATCGCGGCCATCGCCGTCGGGAGCTTCGCCGTGTACCTCGCGGGCGCGGTGGTCGCGGGCGCCGGCTTCGGCGTCGCGTTCGCCGGCGCGATGCGGGTCCTGCTCGACCGCAGCCCGGAGGGCGCGCACGCCGGCACCCTCGCCGCGGTCTACCTGTTCTGCTACCTCGCGGCCGCGGTCTCGAGCCTGCTGGCCGGGGTGGCCGTCGAGATCTGGGGCCTCGCCCCGGTGGCGACGGTCCTCTGCGGCCTGGTCATCGCGATGGTCGCGGGCGGGGCGCTGGGGTCCGCGCTCCGGCTGCGGACCGCGTGACACCCGGACGAGGCTCCCCGTGACGGCATACTCCTCGCAGGCACGGAGGGTCGGAGGCCGATCGACCGCGCCGGTCGCCGCACCCCGACCCGAGGAGCCCCATGAGCCGCCGCGACGTCCCGGACGGCCCGACGGTGCACGGGACGACGCAGGACCCGGCGGGCACCGCCACGGGTGACCAGGCTGTCGATCACGGCCCGGCGGCCCGCGAGGTCGATCGCCCGGCGTCGCAGGAGGGACGGCTCGAGCGGGCGATCGGCGCGGAGGTCCGCGCCCGGCGCCGCGCCTCCGGGGCGACGCTGGCCGAGATGGCGGTGCGCACGGGCATCTCGAAGCCGATGCTCTCGAAGATCGAGCACGCGCAGATCTCGTGCAGCCTCACGACCCTCGCCCGGCTCGCCGACGCCCTCGACATCCCCGTCACCGCCTTCTTCCGGGGCGCCGACGTCGACCGCGAGGCGGTGCACACGCCGGCCGGCGCGGGCGCGCGGATCGTCGCCCGGGGCACCCGCGTCGGTCACGACTACACGCTGCTCGGCGGGCTGCGCGGGCAGCACAAGCGCATGGAGGCGCACCTCGTCACGCTCACCGAGCGCAGCGAGGTGTTCCCCCTCTTCCAGCACCCCGGCACCGAGCTGCTCTACATGCTCGAGGGCCACATGGTCTACAGCCACGGCGGCGCGAGCTACGACCTGCGTCGCGGCGACGCGCTCCAGCTCGACGGCGAGGGCGTCCACGGTCCGACCGAGCTGATCGAGCTCCCGATCCGCTTCCTGTCCGTCGTCGCCCACCCGGACACGAGCCCGCACGGCGGCTGACGGTTGTGGCCTCCGCCACGAGGTCTGGAGTGTGCCGCGGCGGCACGGTCGATGGTCAGGTGGACACCGACCGCACCCGACGGGGACGACCACCATGTTCACCACGTACCGGCGACGCCGGCAGCTCTCGAAGGTCAAGCCCGGCGACGGCAGCGCGCTCCAGGACTTCCGCCTCTGGCAGATCCTGAGCCGTTCGCTGTTCGCCCTCGATCTCCTGGATGACTCCGGGCACCGCCACGTCTTCGAGGTCGACGTCCGGCACTCGGCCGACAGCACCACCGCGAGGAGCCCGGTCTCCCTCTACCGCGACGGCGTGCAGGTCGCTCGCGCGAACCTCCCCGCGACCTTCGCGGTGCCCGGCGGCGTCATCGAGGTCGCCACCAGCCAGTACGGGCTCAAGCGCATGCACCACGTCACCGAGGACGGCGCCGAGCACGTGCTGCGTCCCCACCCGAGGACCCAGGAGGGCCTGCGAGCCCGGTTCGGCGAGCGGTTCCCCCGCACCAGCACCGTGCTCGGTGCCGTGGCCGTCGTCGTCGTCCTGGCCGCGGGTGCCGTCGCGCTCCTGCGGGGCATCGACACGGTGACCCACAGCCCGGTGATCGCCCAGCACCTCGGCACGTTCACCTCGCCGATCCGCCTCTCCACCGGCGGGACCATCGCCGTGGGGCTCGCCGGGGCCCTCGCCGCCACCGAGCGCGCCCTGACGTTCCGGAGCCGGTGGCTCATCCGCCGCTGAACACCCGGGCTCCTGTCTCCGGCGCGATCAGTCGACGATGACGTCGGCTCCGCGACGTCGCAGGTCAGTGAGGATGTCCTTCATCGCCTGCCGCTGCTCGGCGGTGTGCCCCGTCCAGCCCTCGAGCTCGCCGACGACGCGGACGGGCTCGCGGGTCCGGTACGACCGGGTCGGATTGCCCGGCAGCTTCGTGTCGGTCACGTTCGGGTCGTCCTCGATCTCACCGGTGGGCTCGACGAGGTAGATGCGCCCGGGCCCGTCGCCGGGCGCCAGCTCGGCGCCCCAGGCTGCGGCGTCGAGCGTCGCGGTCACGTAGACGTGGTTCATGATCCGCCCCGCCTCGTAGTTCGACTCGCGGCCGGGGACCAGCAGGTCGCCGACCGCGAGGTCCGCCCTGGTCCCGTGCAGCAGGACGCCCTGCTCGTGGACCTCGAACGGGATCGGCCCGCTCCTCGTGTCCTGCTCGCCCGCCATGACCGCTCCCCTCCGCCGCTCCGCCTGCGGGCGGGGATTCTCCGGCGCCGGTGAGGGCTTGCCGCAAGCCCCGTCCCGCGCTATACGTTGATCACGGCGGGAACGGCACGTCAGGGGCGGAAGCCGGTGTCGATGGTGAGGAGCCCGCCGACCGCGCGGGAGACGCACGCGCAGAGCCTGGTCGACTCGTCCTGCTCCGCCGCGTCGAGGAAGACGTCGCGGTGGTCGACGACGGGGGCCTTGCCGACCACGCCGAGCACGCCGACCGTGCACAGCCCGCACTCGCCGCGCAGGCAGTCCCACACCATCTCCACCCCGGCGTCGTGCAGCGCCGCGAGCAGCGTGCGGTCGCGCGGGACGTGCACGGTCAGACCATGGTCGCGGACCTCGACGTCGAACGCCTCGGTCGGGTGCCGTCCGGCGGTCCCGAAGGTCTCGGTCCGCAGCCGGCGCGCCGGGCGGCCCTGCTCGGCCCAGCACGCCCGCACCGCGTCGGTCAGCCGCGGCGGGCCGCAGACGTACACCTCGCCGTCGGGGTGCAGGCCTGAGATCTCGGCGGCGAGGTCGAGCCGTTCGCCGTTCTCGCCCGCCGCGGTGACCACGGCGTCGCCGAGGACCCCGCGCAGGTGGTCGACGAACGGCATCCCTGCGCGCCGACGCCCGGCGTAGGCCAGGCGCACCGGAGCCCCGGTCCGATCCTGCTGGCGGGCCAGGACCTCGGCCATGCCCACGAGCGGGGTGATGCCGATGCCGCCGGCGACGAGCAGGTAGCCGGGCCGCCGCGGGTCGAGCTCGAAGTGGCTGGTGGGGTGGCGCAGCTCGAGGCGGTCGCCCGCCGCGAGCCCGTGCACCCGGCGCGAGCCGCCGCGGCTGTCCGGCAGCAGCTTCACCGCGATCCGGTACGCGCCGTCCTCGGGCGCCGCGCCGACCACCGAGTACGACCGCACCACGGGCAGCCCGTCGATCTCCAGCGCGAGGTCCAGGTGGCTGCCCGGCGGGTAGGCGCGGGCGCCGTCGTCGGGGACGAGCTCGACCTGGCGCACCTCGTCGGCCACGGCCCGCACGGCGCGGACCCGGGCGCCGACGAAGGTGCTGCTCACGACCCGCTCCGGGCGCGCTCGGCCTCCGCCCGCGCCCGCGCGACCTCGCGCTCCGCGCCGTCGCCGGGGTCGGCGCGGTGGTGCTCGGCGATGTCGCGCTCGGCCCGCGCGCCTGCCTCGGCGTAGGAGTCGTCCTCGGCGGCGAGCATCAGGTCGATCATCCGGCGGGCCCACATCGCGCCGCCGTCGATGTTGAGGTTGTAGAACTCCTTGTCCGGGTGGGCGTCGATGGCCCGCTGCTGGGCGGCGAGCACCTCCTCGTCCTCGGCGAACACGCCCGAGACGCCGTCGCGCAGCAGCGTGGTGATCCGTTGGTCGCCCAGGGCGTAGTTGCGGGCAAAGGCCCAGAAGTAGTGCGTCGAGGTGGGCGACTCCGGGGTCATCGTGTTGAGCACGAACCCGTTCACGCCCTGGGAGCGGTCGCCCTCGGGTGCGCCCGTGCCGGTGGGGGCGACGCCGACGTCGATGGCGATGGTCCCGGGCGGGGTGAAGTGGATGATCTGCCAGCGGTCGACGTGGCCCGGGGTCGCGCCCCGCCACTCGAGCTGCCGCGCCCAGAACGGCGGCGCCTCCACGTCGATCATCCAGCGGGTGACGGTCACGGTGCCCTTGCCGTGGGTCACCTCGAACGGCGACTCGGCCACCGACCGGTGGCCGATGCTGCCGCCGTGCACGAACGTCTCGTGGGTGAGGTCCATGAGGTTGTCGACGATCAGCTTGTAGTTGCAGTCGACATGGATGAGCCGGCCGTCGCCGGCCCACGCGGGATCGTCGTTCCAGTGCAGGTCGGGGATCGTCGCCGGGTCGGCGTCGGCGGGGTCGCCGGTCCACACCCAGACGAAGCGGTGCCGCTCCGCCACCGGGTAGGAGCGCACGCGCGCCGACGGGTTCACCGTCGTCTGCGAGGGCATGAACGTGCAGCGGCCGTCGGCGTCGTAGCGCAGCCCGTGGTAGCCGCACATCACCTCGTCGCCGAGGAGCTTGCCCTCGGACAGCGGCAGCAGGCGGTGCCAGCACGCGTTCTCCAGCGCGCGGGCCTCGCCCGACGGCGTCCGGAACAGCACGAGCGACGCGCCGGCCACGGTGCGCGGGAGCAGGTGGGCGCCCACCTCGACGTCGTAGGCGGCGGCGTACCAGGTGGCGCGGGGCCACTCGCGGCGGGCGAAGGTCTCGGGCGCGGCGCGCAGCGGGCTGGGGGTGGCGGTCACGACGGCTCCTCGGTGGTGGCGGTCGTGGAGAGCGTGCGGACGCGGCGCGGCCACCCGCCACGACCCCTCCCGGCATCCGGGAGATCGATGTCTCCACCGCACCGCGCGGTGGTGTCATGACGCCGTGGTGGAGCTCGACGTGGACCCGTTCGCCCTCGGCGTGCTCGCCGACCCGCTGCCGGTCGACGCCGCGATCCGCGAGGCGGCGCCGTTCGTGTGGCTGCCGGCACACGGCGTGTGGGCCACCGGTCGGCACGAGGAGGTGGCGGCCGCGTTCCGCGACCCGGCGACGTGGTCGTCGGCCGCGGGCACCGGGCTCAACGACATCCGGCGCGGCGAGACGTGGCGGCCGCCGAGCGTCCTGCTCGACGCCGACCCGCCCGCCCACACCCGCGCCCGGCGCGTGATGAACCGCGTGCTGCAGCCGCGGGCCCTCGCCGGGCTGGCCGAGCGCTTCGCGGCCGCGGCCGAGCAGGTCGTCGGCGATGCCCTGGCCGAGGGCGAGGTCGACGCCGCGGTCGCCGTGGCCGAGCGGTTCCCGATGACGGTCCTGCCCGACGCGGTCGGCATGGCACCCGAGGGCCGCGAGTACCTGCTGCCCTATGCCGACCTCAACTTCCAGTCGATGGGTCCGCCGGGGGTGCTGCGGGACGAGGCCGAACGTCGCGGCGAGGGCGCCCGCGAGTACGTGGCCTGGCAGATGCGCCGCGAGGCCCTGGCCCCGGACGGGATCGGGGCGGCCATCCACGCCTACGTCGACTCCGGCGACATCACCGCCGACGAGGCCGCGCTGCTGGTGCGCTCCTTCCTCTCCGCCGGGATCGACACCACGATCCTGGCCTTCGCGTCGGTGATCCACGAGCTGGCGCGGCGGCCTGCGCAGTGGGCGGCCCTGCACGACGACCCCGGCCTCGCGCGGGCGGCGTTCGAGGAGGGGTTGCGGTTCCACACGCCCAGCCCGGTGATCGGCCGCACCGCCACCCGTGAGGTCCCGATCGAGAACGGTGTCGTCTCCCCCGACACCAAGGTCCTGCTCATGCTCGGCGCCGCCAACCGGGACCCGCGGCGCTGGGACGACCCCGACTCGTTCGACCTCCACCGACGGGCCGCCGGCCACACCGCCTTCGGTGCCGGCGTGCACAACTGCGTCGGCCAGGTGATCGCGCGGATGGAGGCCGAGGCCCTGCTCGGGACCCTCGCCCGTCGGGTCGCGCGGCTCGAGCCGGCGGGCGGGTCCACACCGCGTCTGTCGAACTGGCTGCGCGGCTTCGCGTCGGTGCCGGTCCGATTCGTGCCGGCCTGAGCCGCATCCACCCTTCCGGCATACGGAAACGTGTGTTGGGCCGATCACAGAGCGTCCCCCAGACTCCGACGCGCCCTCGAGCACACCCGGAGTTGACATGGACGTCACCGACCCGGCGCCGCCCGCCACCGCGCTGGCCCCCGCGAACCTGGCGGCCGCCCGGAGCGCGAGCACCGGCCCCGTGGTCGCCCGCGCGCTCGGGCTCCTCGCCGCGTTCTCCGACGACCGCCCGACGATGACGCTCAGCGAGCTCGCCCGCCGCGCCGAGGTGCCCCTGTCCACCGCGCACCGGCTCGTCGCGGAGCTCGAGGCCTGGGGCGCGGTCGAGCGCAACGGCGCCGGGCGCTACCAGATCGGTCTGCGGCTCTGGGAGGTCGGCGCGCTCGCGCCGCGCGGACCTGGGCTGCGCGAGCGCGCCCTGCCCTACCTCGAGGACCTCTGCCAGGTGACCCGCGAGAACGTCCAGCTGGCGGTCCGCGAGGACGACGAGGTCGTCTACGTCGAACGGCTCGCCGGCACCCGCGCGGTCGGGGTGCTCACCCGGGTCGGCGGCCGGTTCGCGCTCACCGCGACCGGCGTGGGGCTGGTGCTGCTCGCGCACGCCCCGGCCGACGTCGTCGAGCGGGTGCTCGCCGGGCCGTTCCCGCGCCACACACCGTGGACGCTCTCCGACCCGACGCGTATCCGTGAGGCGCTCGCCGCGGTCCGCGAGCGCGGCTACGCCGTCAGCGACCGTCAGGTCACCGCGGACGCCGTCTCCGTCGCCGCACCGATCCGGGACGCCTCCGGCGAGGTCGTCGCCGCCCTGTCGGTGGTCGCGCACCGGGGCACGCCGCCGGTGTCGGTGCTCGCACCGCTGGTGCGCACCAGCGCGAGCGGCGTCTCGCACGCCCTCGCCGCCCGACCGGGTCGCCGGCCCGTGCGCACGCCCGCCTGATCCCCCGCCCGCTCCCGACGCCCGAGGAGGGCCCCCGTGACCACCACCCCGTCCGACGCCGCACCACCCTCGGGGCGCGAGGTCCGCAAGGTCGCCTTCGCGAGCCTCGTGGGCACGTCCATCGAGTGGTACGACTTCTACATCTACGGCCTCGCCGCCGTCACGGTCTTCGCGCCGCAGTTCTTCCCCAACGTCTCGTCGCTCACCGGCACGCTCGCGGCGTTCGCGACGTTCGCCGTCGGGTTCCTCGCCCGCCCCATCGGCGGCGTGATCTTCGGCCACCTCGGCGACCGCATCGGTCGCAAGGCCACGCTCGTCACGACGCTGGTGACGATGGGTGTGGCCACCACGCTCATCGGTGTCCTGCCCACCTACGCGACGATCGGCGCGCTCGCCCCGATCCTGCTCGTGGTGCTGCGCCTCGTGCAGGGCTTCGCGGTGGGCGGCGAGTGGGGCGGGGCGGTGCTCATCTCGGTGGAGCACGCGCCCGAGTCCAAGCGCGGCTTCTACGGCAGCTTCCCCCAGCTCGGGGTGCCGATCGGCCTCATCGCCTCGAACGCGATGTTCCTCGTGCTGGCCGCCACGATGTCCACCGAGGCCTTCGGCTCCTGGGGCTGGCGCATCCCGTTCCTGCTCAGCGCGCTGCTCGTCGGCGTCGGGCTCTACGTGCGGCTGCGCATCGAGGAGAGCTCGGAGTTCGTCGCGGTCAAGAAGTCCGGGTCGATGGCCCTGCCGCTGGCGTCGGTGCTGCGCCACCACTTCCCGCAGGTGCTCTGCGGGATCGCGATGTTCACCGGGATCACCGGCATCGGCTACATGGCCGCCACGTACTCCATCCAGTACGGCACCAGCTCGCTCGGGCTGCCGCGGGCCGCGCTCATCGGCATCGTCCTGGTCGTCGCCGTGCTCGAGGTGCCGATCATCCTGTGGTTCTCGGCGGCGTCCGACCGGTGGGGGCACGGCCGCACGATCCTCTTCGGGGCCCTGGCCACCGCCGTCGTCGCCGCCGCGTTCCTGCCGCTGCTCGCGAGCGGGTCGTTGATCCTCATCGCCGTCGCGGTGGCCGGCGCGCGCTGGGCGTCCGCCCCGATGTGGGGACCGTCCGGGGCCCTGGCCGCGGAGTGCTACCCCGTCGCGATCCGCTACAGCGGCGCCTCGGTCGGCTACCAGCTCGGGTCGATCGTCGGAGGCGCGCTCGCCCCGATCATCGTCACGCTGCTGCTGGCCTCGCCCCTGGGCATCGTCGGGGCGTCGGGCTACCTCGTGATCATCACCCTGCTGACCGGGGTCGGAGCGGTCGCCGCGTCCCGGCTGATCGCCCGCGCTCCCGCCGCCGAGAGGGCCGGCGTCTGAGCTACAGGCCGAGCATGCGCGTCGCGTTCTCCTTGAGGATCAGCGGCCGCACCTCGTCCTTGATCTCGAGCTTCGCGAAGTCGGACTGCCACCGGTCGGGGGTGAGGACGGGGAAGTCGGAGCCGAACAGCACCTTGCGCTTCAGCAGCGAGTTGGCCGCCTTCACCAGCTGCGGGGGGAAGTACTTCGGCGACCAGCCGGAGAGGTCGATGTAGACGTTGGGCTTGTGCGTGGCGATCGAGATGGCCTCGTCCTGCCACGGCACCGAGGGGTGCGCGAGCACGATCGTCAGGTACGGGAAGTCGGCGGCGACGTCGTCGATCAGCATCGGGTCGGAGTAGCGCAGCTTGATGCCCCGCCCCCCGGGCAGGCCCGCGCCGATCCCGGTCTGCCCGGTGTGGAAGAGCGCGGGCACGCCGAGCTCCTGGATCGCGTCGTAGAGCGGGTAGAAGCGCACGTCGTTCGGCTCGAACGCCTGCAGGCTGGGGTGGAACTTGAAGCCGCGCACCCCGTGCTCGTCGACGAGGCGCCGGGCCCGGGCCACCGCGGCCTTGCCGGCGTGGGGGTCCACCGAGCCGAACGGGATGAGCACGTCGGGGTGCTCGGCGGCCTGGTCGGCGATCTCCTCGCTGGACAGCGGCGGGTGCCCGGTGCCGGCGGGCGCGTCGACGGTGAACACGACCGCGGCGGTGCGCCGGGCGCGGTAGTGCTCGGCGATGTCGGCCACGGTCGGCGTGCGGTCCTGGTCGGCCCGGAAGTACTTCGCCGACGCGTCGAGCAGCTCCTGGTCGACGGAGAAGCAGCCGTGGCTGTCCTGCTCGACGTGGACGTGCACGTCGATGGCGTCCAGCTGGTCGAGGTCCATCAGGGTGTCCTCACGGGAGGTCGGTGCCGGCCGAGGTGGCCGGCAGGGCGGTCAGGACGTGGTCGCGGCGGGCGGGATGCGGGGCTCGGCGAGCGCGTCGAGGCACCGCTCGAGCGCCCGCGCGAAGGACGTGGCCTCGTCGTCACCGAGCGCGGCGATCATCCGCCCCTCGACGTCGTCCACCGCCCGGTGGCACGCGAACAGGGCCTCCTCACCCCGCTCGGTGAGCCAGGCCCGCAGGATCCGGCGGTTCTCCCCGTCGACGCGACGTTCGATGAGTCCGTCACGCTCCATCGCCGTCACGAGCAGGTGCATCGCCTGGGGGGTCACGTAGTGGCGACGCGCGAGCTGCGCCGACGACAGCCCGCCCCGGCGCTCGAGCAGCGACAGCGCCGTGTACTGCTGCAGCGTCATCCCGAGCGGCCCCAGGACCTCCTCCATCCGCGACCGCTCGGCCATCTCCAGGCGCTTGACCAGGTACGTCAGGCGCTGGCCGCCGGCGACGGTCGTCCGGGTCGCGGGTTCGGTCACGCCGGGCAGCATATCAACAGACTTGATATAGGGCGTGGCCTTGACCACTTTCGGGGGCGCTCTCTAACGTCAAGTTCCTTGATATGTCGCAGACAAGGGGCACCGCCATGACTCAGACCCACCGGTCGGGGCCACAGCTCCGCCGAGCCGTGCTGTCGAGCTACCTCGGCAGCGTCATCGAGTACTACGACTTCCTGCTCTACGCGACGGCCTCGGCGCTCGTGTTCAACAAGGTCTTCTTCTCGAACCTCGACCCGCTGGTGGGCACCGTCGCGAGCTTCGGCACCCTCGCCACCGGCTACTTCGCCCGTCCGCTGGGCGGCATCGTGTTCGGCCACTTCGGCGACCGGATCGGCCGCAAGAAGATGCTCGTGCTGAGCATGACCATCATGGGCCTGGGCAGCACCCTGATCGGCCTCCTGCCCACCTATGCGCAGATCGGGGTGTGGGCCCCGATCCTGCTGGTGCTCCTGCGCGTCCTGCAGGGCATCGCGATCGGGGGCGAGTGGGGCGGCGCGGTCCTGATGTCCGCCGAGCACGCCACCTCGCGGCGAGGCCTCTGGGCCAGCTTCACCAACGCGGGCGCGCCCAGCGGTCTGGTCCTCTCCAGCCTCGTGCTGGCGGCCTCGGCCTCCTTCACCGGCGAGGCCGCGTTCCTCGCCTGGGGCTGGCGCATCCCGTTCCTGCTGAGCGTCGTCCTGCTCGCCGTCGGCCTGTTCGTCCGCGCCCGCGTCGCCGAGACCCCCGTGTTCGAGGACGCCGCGCGGGAGAAGCCGGCGTCGCCGCCCCTGATGGAGGTCCTGCGGCACCACCCGCGCAACCTCCTGCTCTCCATCGGTGTCGGCTTCGCCGCGTTCGCCGTCCAGGGCACGCTCACGACGTTCGTCATCTCCTACGCCGTGCAGGCCGGCTTCCCCCGCCCCACCGTGCTCAACGCGCTCACCCTCAGCTCGGTCGTCGCGATCTTCGGGATCGTCGGCTTCTCGGCCCTGTCCGACCGCGTCGGCCGCCGGCCGGTGGTGCTGGCCGGTGCCGCCGCGACGGGGCTGTTCGCGTTCCTGCTCTTCCCGATGATCGACAGCGGGGCGGTGCTGCTGCTGACGCTCGCGGTGGTCATCGGCCAGGGCGTCCTGCACCCCGCGATGTACGGGCCCCTCGCCGCGCTCTACGCCGAGCTCTTCTCCACCCGGTCCCGCTACACCGGCGCGTCCCTCGGTTACCAGATCGCCGGGATCGGCGCGGGGATCGCGCCCGTCGTCTTCGCCTCGGTGCTCGCCGGGGGCGGCGGTTCCGTCACCGTCGCGATCATCCTCGCCGCGTGCTGCCTGCTCACGATCGTCTGCACGGTCGCGTTGCGGGAGACGTCGTCCGACGACCTCGCCGACGACCCGGGCGTCACCGCGGGCGCGACCGTGAACCGCTGAGCGCTGCTCGACGAGCGCGCGCAACGCCCGCTCGAGGAGGTTCGCGCGACCCGTGTCCACGGGGCACGGTCGGCGGCACGGTGGCGCCGCTCCCTCCGAGCCCGCCACGTCGATCTCTCGACAGTGCCGTCGGAGTGATCGGGACACCGACGAGCCGCCCGGACTCTCACGACATCGTCGGTCCTAGACGCCCGTGCGCACGGAATCGTGCCACGGGATCACGAGCTTCTTCACCGTCGTGACCGCGACGTAGAGCAGGGACCCGACCACGGCGAGCAGCACGATCACCGCGAACAGCCGCGGCGCGTCGAGGGCGTTGAGGCTCGACACGACGAGGTAGCCGAGGCCCTCGCTGCCGCCGAGGTACTCCCCCACGATCGCGCCGATCACCGAGAAGACGATGGCGACCTCGGCCCCGGCGAACACGTAGGGCAGCGTCGTCGGGAGCTCCATGTTGCGGAACGTCGCCCAGCGTCCGGCGCCGAGCCCGCGCATGACGTCCCGGTGACCGCTGTCGACCGAGCGCACGCCCAACATCACGTTGAGCATGATCGGGAAGAACGCGAGCAGGGCAGCCATGACGATCTTCGAGGTCGGCCCGAAGCCGAACCAGATGACGAAGATCGGCACGAAGGCGACCTTCGGCACGACCTGCAGGGCGACCAGCGCGGGCTGCACCGCCCGCTGCAGCCAGGCGACACGGCCGAGCACCGCCCCCACGGCCACCCCCACCAGCAGGGCGATGCCGAAACCGGCGATCACCTCCAGCAGCGTGACGCCGATGTGGCCCCAGATGTCGTCGCCCGCGAGCAGGTCGCCCAGCGCGCCCGCGACGGCGGCCGGCGAGGGGAGGATGAACTCCGAGACCCCGACGACGGAGACCGTGAACTGCCAGAAGCCGAGGAGGGCGAGCAGCATGATCGGCCCCGAGACCCAGGGCAGCCGCCGCATCCAGGGCGCCTCCGTCTCGGCCGTCGGCTCGGCTGCGGACACGGCGCCGTCGGTCCTGCTCTCGATGGTCGTCACGGCTCAGTCCTCCTGGTCCAGTTCGCGGCGCAACGCGACGACGAGCTCGCCGAACCCGGCGGTCGCCTCGACCTCGGCGGCCCGGGGGCGGGGCAGGTCCACCGGGGTGATCGAACGGATGCGGCCGGGTCGCGGTGTCAGCAGCACGACGCGGTCCGCGAGGAACACGGCCTCCGAGATGGAGTGCGTCACGAACACCACGGTCGCCCCGGACACGGCGTGGATCTGTTGCAGCTCGAGGTTCATCCGGTCCCGGGTCATCGCGTCGAGCGCCCCGAACGGCTCGTCCATGAGCAGCACCGACGGGTCACAGGCCAGGGCCCGGGCGATCGCCGCGCGCTGGCGCATGCCGCCCGAGAGCTCGCGGGGATAGGAGTCCTCGAAGCCGGTGAGTCCGACCGTCGCGCACAACTCGATCGCGCGGGCCCTGCGGTCCCCGCGGGACACCCCGCGCAGCTTGAGCGGCAGGGCGACATTGTCGACGACGGTGAACCAGGGGAACAGGTTCGCCTCCTGGAAGACCAGGCCGAACTCGGCGAACACGGCGTCGTCGCGGCGTCCGCCCACCCACGCGGAGCGCCCGCCGGCCTCGACCGTGCCCCTGGTGGGGGCGAGCAGCCCCGAGAGCACCCGCAGCAGGGTCGTCTTCCCACAGCCCGAGCGCCCGACCAGGGAGACGAACTCCCCGGCGCCGATGTCGAGGTCGATGCCCGAGAGGGCGTGCACCTCCCCGCGGCGGGTCGGGTAGACCTTGTCGACGCCCGCGACGCGCAGGCCGACGGCGCGCCCCGGATCGGGGGGTGCCACCGGAGCGGGCTCCGACCGCCGGACCACGGTCTCCTGGGTCATGGTTGCTCCTGTCCTCGCGGTGCTCATGGGGCCGGCCCTCAGGAGGTCCCGGCCGGCGGGATCCCCGTGTCCAGCCACTGCGCCGGGTCCAGGCCCGGGGGCAGCTGGCCGATGCCCGTGATCTCGTCGTAGGTCTGCCGCCAGCGCTGCGGGGAGATCCCTACCGGGGTCTCGCCCGCGGTGTAGGAGTCGACGTAGCCCGCGAGCGCCAGTCGTGCCGTCTCCGGGTCGCCCAGCGCCGGCACCCGGTACTTCGACGAGATCGCGGCCATCGTGGCCCGGAAACCGTTCGCCTCGTCGGCCGCGATGAACCGGACGGCGTCGTCGATGGCGGCCATGTAGCGCCGCAGCTTGTCGCGCTCCGCCGGGTCCTGCGCGGTCGCCCGCGAAGTGGCGTAGACCTGCGCGCCCGCCGTGATCGCGTCGTTGGGATCGAAGATCACGGCCTGAGGCCGGGTGCGCTGCAGCTGCACCGAGGTGTCCAGCGAGACGATGTAGGCGTCGATGCGCCCGGCGGTCAGCAGGTCGAACACCCCGGGGGCGAGCCCGACGACCTGGCGGCGGACCTCGGCGGGCGGCACCCCCGCCGAGCCGGCGACGAGGTCGAGGGTGATGGAGCTGGTGCCGCCCTCCGACGGGGTGCCGACGAGCTTGCCGCGGAACTGCCCCGCCTGGGTGATCGGGTCGTCGGCCGCGGAGACCATGCGGATGGTGCCGCGGTGGATGACCTCGCCGAAGGCGACCAGCGGGGCGTTCCTGTTGCCGGCCGCGATCATCGTCTCGATGTCGCCGATGCGGGTCACCTCGGCCGATCCGGCGAGCACGGTCTGGATGGCGGGTGCCGAGCCCTGGGTGGTCTCGAAGGTCACGTCGAGTCCCCGCGCGGCGAAGAACCCCTGCGTGTCCGCGATCAGCTCCGCGGAGTAGGACAGCGACTCCAGCGGCAGGATGTTGAGGAACGTCATGCGCTGGCGGCCGTCGTCGGTGGTGTCGCCGCCGCCGCAGGCGGTGACCACCGCGCAGGCGGCGAGCACCACGGCGAGCAGCCGCAGCAGCCGTCCTCGTCGGACTCGGATGGGGGTCATCGGGGAGCCTCCTCGCGACGGTGCGGGGTCGTGGACGAGCGGGTCCGGGGCGGTCGGGCCGGCGAACCCCGGTCGAGCAGGAAGGTCCTCGCGGTCCCGCCGAGGACGGCGGCCCGGTCGGCCGGGCCGAGGGCGGCCAGCAGGCGCTCCGTGCCGTCGCCGTGGACGTGGGGGTGATCGCCCGCGTAGAGGACGAGCGAGGCCGGGTCGAGGATCTCGAGGGCCTCGACGAGCTCGTCGGGGTCGGCCGGCAGGTGGGCCGGGGTCGAGGTGAGGCGGACCTGCTCGCGCAGGTACTCCGAGGGCGGGCGGGTCACCCAGGGGACCTCGCGCCAGATGCCCTTCCACTCCTTGTCCAGGCGCCAGAGCAGCGGTGGCAGCCAGGAGAAGCCACACTCGGCGACGACGACGCGCAGCGCCGGGAGCCGGCCCAGCACCCCCTCGACGACGAGGCTGGTCAGCTGCCCCTGCGCGATCTGCCCCTGGGCCAGGTAGTCCTGCAGGTAGGTGTGGGTGAACCCGGTGGTGGTCGCGGCGGAGCCGGCCCGGCCCCAGGCGTGCAGCCCGACGACGAGGTCGTGCTCGGCGATCGCCTCGAACACCGGCAGGAACCGTCGGTGCCCGTAGCGGTGGTCGTGCCCGCGTACGGGCAGCATGACCTGCACGAACCGGGGGTCGCCGGCCCGGCGATCGATCTCCTCGACGGCGGCCTCCGGATCGCCGGACGGGACGGCGATGCTGCCGCGCAGCCGGGGGTCGTGGTCGAGGAACGTCGCGGTGACCCAGTCGTTGAGGGCCCGGCACAGCGCCGCGTCGTAGTAGGGGTTGCGGCTGACGTCGAACGCGGAGGTCGCACTCAGGACCGCCACGTCGACGGGCGTCCCGCCGGGGGCGGGTGCGTCGAGCACCTGAGTACGCAGGGTCTCCACGTCCGCCGGCGCCGGGACCGTCGCGGCGCCCGGCGGGTAGGCGCCGGCCTGGGTCGGGTCCAGGCGCAGGGCGGCGCCCTCGACGTAGTCGCGCCAGTAGGCGGGCAGGTACGGGACGAGGTCGGCCAGGGACGCCGGGGCGACGTGGGTGTCGGCGTCGACCGCTCCCCCGGCGCTCACGGGGTGTCCCCGGGCAGCTCGACGCCGTAGAGCGCGGCCGCGTTGCGGGCCATGATCGGGCGCCGGACGTCGGCGGGGAGCACCCGCAGGGCGGTCACCGGGTCGTCGAAGTCCCAGTGCGGGTAGTCCGAGGCGAACAGGATCCGGTCGGTGAGGCCTGCGTGGCGCAGCGTCGTCGCGAGGTGCGCGAGGTTCTCCGGCTCGTCGATCGGCTGGGTGGTGAACCAGCAGCGCTCGCGGACGATCTCCGACGGCGGGCGGTGCAGCGCCGGCACGTCGTCGCGGAACACGGACCACCCCGCGTCGAGGCCCCACAGCAGCGACGGCAGCCAGGTGATCCCGCCCTCGACGAGCACCAGCCGCAGGTCCGGGAGCTCGTCGAACACCCCGCCGGCGACCAGCGAGGTCAGCGCCATGGCCATCGCGTTGCCGTACCAGCCGTGCTGCTCGAGGTAGAACGACGGCCAGCCGTCGCCGCGGTGACCCTCGGTCCCGCCGAGGTGCATCCCGATCGGCAGCCCGGCCGCGGCGGCCGCGGCGTAGATCGGCCGGTACTTGGCGTCGGCGACGGGAAGGTGCGTGCCGCTGGGGAAGAGCACCTGGACGAAGCGGGGGTCGCCGGACCGCCGCTCGATCTCGGCGACGGCGTGCTCGGGCGACTCGTGGGGGATGCAGATGCTGGCGCGCAGGCGGGGCTCGGGGTCGAGGAAGTCCGCGACCTGGATGTCGTTGAGCGCGCGACACAGGGCGGCGGCGTACGCGGGCTCCTCGGCGCCCCAGGTGTGCCCCTGCAACGGGATCAGCACGCCGGCGACCAGGTCGTAGGGGTCGAGCAGCTGCTCGCGCAGCAGCCCCAGGTCGCTGCCGGGCGGGCCCGACGGCGGGTGGGCGTCGGCGCGCATGCCGCCGTTGCGCACCCGCGGGTAGATCGCGGGGGGCGGGGCCCCGCGCACCCCGAAGCGCTCGTAGCGCCGCCGCCAGGGCGCGGGCAGCTCGACGGCCAGCCGCGCCGGGACCACCGCGGGATGGATGTCCGCGTCGACGACGGGGGTGCGGGGGCGGCGGCCCGCGGGTCGGGGCGTTCCACTGGTCGTCCGGGCGGCGGCTTCGGACGCGGAGACGGTGGTCATGCGGTCTCCTCCGGGTCGGTGGGGCGACGTGCGGCGGTGTCGACGACGACCACGCGGTCCTCGACGGTCACCGCGTAGGTGTCGGCGACGTAGGGCCCGGCGACGCGCCCGGTGGCCGGGTCGACGGCGACGACCTCAGTGGCGTAGCTGCGCACCGGGGCCTCGCCGGGACCGAAGTAGGACCGGCCGGTGGTGACGTCGTACTCCCAGCCGTGCCAGGGACAGGCGACGAACACCCGGTCGGGGTCGAGCGCGACCTCGCCGGGCGCGCCGGCCACGGCGAGCGGCGCGGCGCGGCCCCGGCACAGCGGCCCGCCCTGGTGCGGGCAGTGGTCGGCGAGCGCGTGGTACTCGTCGCCCACCCGGAAGATCCCGATCGAGCGCCGGCCCACCTGCACCACCCGGTGCTCGCCCGGCGCGAGCTCGTCGGCGCCCATCACCGCGACCTTCATCGCTCCCCCTCGCGCTCCAGGAGCTCGACGACCCCCGCGGTCGCGTCGAGCCGGACCCGGTCACCGGTGCGCAGCACGGCGACCGGGTCGTCGTCGAGGTCGGCGAGAGCAGGCACGCGGGTGACGACGGCGCCGAGGGCGGCCTTCGTCGTGGTGACCGCGAAGACCATCCCGATCGGCGCGGTCCCGAGCAGCCGCGTGGTCTGGAAGAAGCCCGACCAGCCGGAGGAACCCTTGGCGCCGGGGAAGACGAGGATCCGGCCGGTGAAGCAGACCCCGGCCAGCGGGTGACGCGCCTCGGTGATCGTCCCGGTGGCCGGGTCGATGCCGCCCCAGCCCGAGATCGTCTCCGGCGAGACGAGCACCTCGCCGGTGACCACGCCGGGCACGACGGCCCGGCCGCGCAGCACCACCCGGGCCGGGGCCGGTCGCAGGCCCGTCACGAGAGCTCTCCGCGCCAGCGGCCGGTGACCGCGGCGTCGACGCACTCGGCCGTGGTGCCGAACCAGGCCTGGATGCCGAGGATGGCGGGCAGGTAGTGCGCCTGCTTGGCCGAGTCGGTGGCGAACACCCGGGTGCCGACGGGCGCGGCGCGCGACATGGCCGGGCAGGAGTCGGTGAGCACCCGCCCGCCGGCGGCCTCGATGACGGCGGTGTGGCCGGAGCGCTCGGCGACCACCGCGAGCGCCCGCGGCGCCATGATCCAGAGCTGGGTGCCGTCGGCCAGGCGACGGCCGTCGAGGGCGCGGGCGACGTCGTGGATCTGCTCGAGCGACGCGTGCGGGCAGCCGAGCAGCACGAAGTCGACGTCGGTGTCGCTGCCCTGGTCGTTGAGCCGGTCGTAGGCGGCCCGCTTCTCGGCCTCGCCGAACACGACCGGCTCGGGCACCCGGCGCTCGCCGAACGCCGCGGCCACCGTCGGGGCCTCGGGGGTGACGCCGACGATATGGTACATCTCGACCCCGCCCGACGAGGCCGCGGCGGCGCCGAAGTGCTTGAGGTCGGTGAGATCGGGCAGCGCGTGGTCGCCGACGATCACCGGGCGGGCCTCCTGCACGACGTCGCCGACGGCGTAGCCGAGCAGCCCCCAGTCCCGGAACTCCGAGACCGGCGTGTCCACCCGCACCAGGTGCGTGCCGAGTCGGTGGGCGTCGTGGTGGTTGCCCCAGCACGGGATGCGCCCGGTGAGGCTCGCGGCGCCGGTGGAGGCGCCGCCCTCGCAGTTGGTGCGGGCCCCGAGCACGCTGTTGGCGTAGACGACGGCCGAGGACTCCATCCACGCGCAGTGCTCGCCGCGCACCGGGAGATTGCCCACCTGGTACGGCGTGCAGGTCGCGAGCACCGACACCCCGCGGGCGCCGACGAAGGCCTCGCCATCGGTCTGGAGCTCCACGAACTCCGGCGGGTAGGGCACCGTGCCCACCGAGTCCGGCCCGAAGCCCTGCTGCAGCTGACAGGTCGGCACGGCCATCGGCGGGATCGGCAGCGTCTCGTCCGCGTCGAGGTTGATGATCGAGAACGCGCGGTCCCAGCCGCCCTCGGCGACCAGCCGTGCCTTGACCGGCGAGGGCTGGGTGGTGGTGCCGGCGACGTTGCGGACGGTGCAGAGACGCTCGGCGTCGAGGGCCTGCCCGTAGCGCACCAGGAGGTCCATCGCGGCCGCCACCGCGGGGCCCTCCGCGCCGTCGCGCATGCGCTGCTCGTCGTCGGTGAGGATCATCGCCAGGCCCGTTCAGTCATCGAGGTTCTCCCGGATGCGGTCGCCGAGCTCCGCGGCCCGGCCCGCGTGCACCGCGTGCACGCTGCCGTCGGAGCCCGCCATGTCGAGGGCGTGCGCGGCGGCGTGGCCCATCGCGGCGCAGGGCCCCATCACGCGCACGCTCGACAGCGCGGCCGCGTCGCCGTCCACGCAGCGACCGGCGACGAGCAGGTTCGCGACCCCGGGCGGCGCCATCGAGCGCAGCGGCACGTAGTGCAGGTGGTCGCCGCCGAAGGTCTCCCAGACATAGCCGTCCGGGGTGTCGTGCAGCTCGATGGGCCAGGCCGTGCGGGCGACGGCGTCCGGGAAGCGGGTCCCCGCCCGGACCTCGTCGACGGTGAGCTGGTGGACGGCCTGCACCCAGCGGGTCTGGCGGCGGCCGGGCAGCCCGTAGGAGCGCACGACGGCCTTGCCGAAGACCTCGGGGAACTCGGCCCGCAGGAACTCGACGACCCGGTCGGCCTGGGCCTTGCCCTCCAGCTGGGCCTCGGACGCGGCGATCGGGTCGAGGGGCGCCTCGATGTGGGTCATGTTCAGCACGGCGGTGCCGCGGCCGGGGAAGAAGAACGCGAGCCCGTCGTGGCGGCGCAGCCCGTACTCGGCGGCCTTCGCGCCGACCCGGGCGGAGAGGTCCGCGGGGTCGGGCGGCTCCGACTCGTCGAGGTGCTCGACGACGAGCTGCTGGCTGCCGTAGATCTCCCGGTCGGGCAGGCGGCAGGGCAGCCCCGCCGCCCAGCACAGGGCGGCGTCGCCGCTCGCGTCGACGAAGCCGTGGGCGCGCACGTCGACGGGCCCGTAACGGGTGGCGAAGCGGGCGCCGACGACGCGGTCGCCCTCGCGATCGACCCCGGCGAGCGACGCCCCGGTGAGCACCTTGATCCCGTGCGCCCGGACGGTGTCCTCCACCCACCGGCCCAGGCGGACCTCGTCGTAGCCGACGGTCGTCGTGTGGCCGACGCGGTAGAACAGGTCCCCGCTCGCGCCGAGGTCGGCGAAGATGTCCTCGAGGAGCCCGTAGGTCAGCCGGCGGTGCTGCGGCGCGTTGCCGAAGACACCGCAGAACAGGCCGATCAGCGAGTTCACCATCTGACCGCCGAGCACCGGCAGCGAGTCGACGAGGACGACCTCACGGCCGAGCTTCGCCGACTCCACCGCCGCCGACAGTCCGGCGATCCCGGCTCCGACGACACAGACGTCGGCACGCACCCGGTGATCGGCCGGATCGGCGGGATGGGCCGGCCCCTCTCGCACCACTGTGCGGACCGGGAGGTCGGTGAGCGGGTGCGGCATGTCACGCACGTTAAGCAGTGCTCTGGACCACACGGAAATAGACAACCGGCCTGCGCAGGCATCAACCGCGTCGATACCCGCAGGTCAGGGACTCACAGCTCCGCCGACAGCTCCACGAGCAAGGACCGCAGCCAGCGGTGCGCAGGGTCGTTGTCGAGGTCGGCGTGCCACCAGAACCGCTCGCAGATCGTGCCCGCGCCGTCCTCGCCGTCGCCGCCGGGGCACTCGCGGACGACCAGCCCGAGGCCGGCGGCGACGTCGCGGGCGAGCCGTTCCTGCACCAGCGCGACCCGGTCGGTGCCGGCGACGAGGTGGGGTACGGCGAGGTAGCTCTCCACCCGCACGCGGGTGTCAGGTTCGACGCCGAGCCGGGTGAACTGGCGGGTGATGGGCGCCGCGGCGGAGAACCCACGCTCCGGGGCGAAGGGCACGACCCACGGCATCACGGCCAGCCGGGCCGGGGTCAGCTCCTGGTGCGCGGCGGGGTTCGCGGCGTCCAGCAGGAGCACCCAGCGGTCGGTGAAGAGGTCGACCGAGCGCAGGTCCGGGCGGTCGAAGCGCGCGGCGGGCGGCGCGATCATGCCGTCGATCAGCCTGATCGTCTCGCCGATGTCGGCGGAGAACGACTCGCGCACCAGCCGCAGGCGCAGCTCCACCCCGGGCGCGCGCCGGGCGAGCGCCGCGGACAGCGCGGTCCCGAGGACGGCGACGGTGTAGTCGGCGATGAGCAGGCTGAAGCCCCGGCGCGAGGCCCGGGGATCGAAGTGGTGCCCGGTCCCGAACAGGCGCTCCGCCGCCGCGCAGACCCCCTCGACCTGATCGGCGAGCTGGACCGCGAGCGGCGTGAGGACGTAGCCGCCCGCGTGCCGCGTGAGCAGCTCGTCGTCGAAGTGGCGACGGAGCCGGGACAGCGCGGCGCTGGCCGCCGGCTGGGAGACCCCGATGCGGGCGGCGGCCCGCGTGACGTTCCGTTCGCGCAGCAGCTCCCGCAACGACACCAGCAGGTTGAGGTCGAGGTTGGCCAGGTGGGTCGACGGTGCCCGCACGGCGTGGAGCCTGACCGGCGACGGCAGCCGGCGTCCAGGTCCGGCGTCCAGGGCCGGCGGTCAGGGTCGCCGGGCCCGGACGGCGAGAGACCCGGCCCGCGCCGCGTTGATCACCGGGCGACGGGCCCGTGATCGCTCCGGGTGCTCCGGCGACCTCGTGTACCGGGGTCGTGGGAGCACCGGGGGCGATCATGCCCCGGCCGGCGCGGTCAGAGCACGGCCACCAGGGCCACGAGCCCGACGGCGACCATCAGCGTGAGGCGGACGACCCACGTCAGCAGGGCCGCCGAGGACTCGAGGCGCGTGGCGACGAGGATCGGGTCCTGCGTGCCCGCCGGCGCCGGCGCCGGCTGCGGCGCGACCCGCGGCTCGCCGGTCCGCAGACGCGGCAGGGCGATCTCGGTGGCCGTGTCCATGTCCCGGTGGGTGTCGGGCACGTGCGCGATCATGGTGGCTCTCCCCGCGGAGTCGTCGATCTCGTCACCCGGCAGTTCGAGGCCCCGGGGCCGGACGTTATCGGATCTCCGACCGTGTCCGCCGTTCGTGTCGCGACACGCTGCCGATCGAAATGACGGAGCCGCACGTCGTCGGCGGGCGGCTCGACACGGACCGGGGCCCGCCGGCCGGAGGCGCCGGGGACTCACGGACCGAACGACACGACGGTGACCGCGACGCAGGCGACCAGCATGCCGCTCGCGTTGAGGAACAGGTTGCGGCCGAGGTCCCGCGCCCGGAGGTGCATCGTGATCACGACGACGAAGTAGGCGATCAGACAGACGCACACGAGGAGGCCGAGCCAGGGCATGACGAACCCGGCGAGCAGCCCGAGCGCCGCCGCGGTCTTCAACGGCGTGAGCACCGGCCACCAGCGGCGGGGGAAGCCGACGTCGGTGAGGCAGCGGGCGACGAACGCCACCGGACGCCGGCAGAGTACGGCGTCGCCGAACTGGATCAGGGCGAGGACCACGACGGGCCACGCAGGGTCAGGGGTCATCGTGACCCCCCAGCAGGAAGTCGACCTCGTCGGCCAGCAACCGAACACGCAGCGCGGGGTCGGCGTAGAAGTCGAAGTGAGTGTTCGAAGGAGCGGCTGCGTCCCCGCACTGCGCGGCGTGCGAGCTCGCGGGCCGACGCGGGCGGGACCTCGGTGTCGCGTTCGGCGACGCAGACCAGCAGCGGAGCGCCGAGTCGGGCGGCGTCCTCGGCGGGCCGGTAGCGCATCATCGAGAAGAGGCCGCGGGCGGCGACCCGGTTCGTCCAGGTCGGCGAGGAGACCTCAACCCGGCGGAGGTGGCTCTGCGCCTCGGGCGTGGCCACGACCGCGGCCCGTCCGGGGCGAGCGATCAACGGGATCGTGCGTGGCCGCACGCCGAGCAGCCCGCGCACCACGTCGTCGACGATCGCGGCCACGAGCCGGGCGGTGTCGGCGCGGCTCCGCCCGGTCACACGTCGGGGGAAGCCGTTGAACGGGACCTCGGCGACCACCCGCTCGACCGTCCCGGCGGCGGCGACCGAGATCGCGAGGGCGCCGCCGAGCGAGATGCCCCAGAGCGAGACCCGGTGGGGGTCGACGTCGTCGCGCGCGCGGACGTGCTCGAGCGCCGCGCGGAGGTCCTCCTGCTCGGCCGCCACGTCGACGACCTGGCGTGGGGTCCCCCCGCTCGCGCCGAACCCGCGGTAGTCGAGCGCAGCGGCGACGATCCCGGCTCGCGCGAAGCCCCGGGCGATCTCCACCAGGCGGTCGGCGGTGCCCCCGAAGCCAGGGGCGAGCACGACCGCGGGCCCCGGTCGGCCGCGCGGCTGCGGCAGCGCTACCCGCAGCGAGCACGAGGCGTCGCGGACGGGAACACCGTCGCGCTCCTCGACGACGTCCATCACGCGCTCCCCTCCAGGGGTCCGGTGAGCTGGCGCTGCACGGTGGGACCGACCAGGTCGACGAGCTGCTCGGGCGGGGCGTCGACGAGCTCGGCGAGCCCCAGTACGGAGCGGCAGAGCAGCAGGCCCAGCAGCTGGGTGGTCACGAGGGCGGCCCGGATGCCGCGCTCGGCGGGGACGTCGACCACCACCGCCAGCGCGTCGGTGACCTGGCTGGCGAAGACCTCGCGAGCCCGCGCGGCGATCCGCTGGTCGTGCACCGCGGCCCGGAGCAGGTGCAGCATCGCGAGCCCCTCCTCGTCCGGCGCCCACCGCAGGAGGAATTGGCGCACGAGCAGCGCCCCCACCTCGTCGCGGTCGCAGGCGGCGAGGTCCGGGATGCGGAGGTCGACGTCGGTGACCGCGGCGAAGAGGCCGTCCTTGGATCCGAAGTAGCGCATGACGAGCGCCGGGTCGATGCCGGCGTCGGCCGCGACGGCCCGCACCGTGGTGGCGTCGTAGCCGTCCGTGGCGAAGCGCCGGGTCGCCGCTGCGTGGATGCGCGCCCGCGTGTCCGGCGCCGAGCGGCGATGTCGCTCTGCCACGTCGTCTCCCTTGTCGCGGGGATGGCCCGGGGATAGTGTATGTCAACAGCGTTGACTTGCGCTCGCACCGAGCTCGGGAAGAGGTGTGGTGGATGTCCGCCCGCGATGCGACCCAGCGGCGACGACGGGCGGCGGAGGTCTACCTCGCCGAGCTCGCCGAGTGCCCCGGTCACCAGGTCCTGGCCCTCCTCGGCGGTCGGTGGACCACGCTCGTGGTGGAGGCCCTCGCCGACGGGCCGGTGCGTCACGGCGCGCTCGAGCGCCGTCTCGCGGGGATCACGCGCAAGGTGCTCGCCGAGACCCTGCGGCGGCTGCGCCGGGACGGTCTGGTCGAACGCCGCAGCATCCTCGCCGCCCCGGTGAGCGTCGACTACCGGCTGACGCCCCTCGGACGGCGGTTCCTCGCCCTGCAACAGGAGGTGCTGGTCTGGGCGGAGCGGCACGCCGGCGAGGTCGCGGCGGCGCGTGCGGCCTGGGACGCGAGGGGCGACGCGGACGGCGGGACGCCCCCGGAACGGTCATGGGCACAGGACCACCCGCCCGTCGAGCCCGCCCGCCTCGAGCAGCCGGTGGGCGTCGGCGGCCCTCGCGAGGGGCAGGACCTCGGTCACGCGGGGCGTCAGGCGGCCGAGATCCGCGATCCGGCTCAGACCCGCGAGCGCGCGGCCGTCGGCCGCCACCTCGTGGACCACGACGCGCGTGCCGCGGATCGGGGGCGGTGAGAACGGGCGGACCAGCGTGACGAACGTGCCGCCCGAGCGGAGTGCCTCGTGGGCGCCGATCCCGGTCAGGGCGGTGTCGACGACGGCGTCGACACCGCCGCGCCACCGCCTCCTGACCTCGACACCGAGCCGCCCGGGCTCGTCGGGCACCACGATCACGTCCTGCGCGCCGAGCGCGCGCGCACGCGCCTCCTGACCGGCCCGCACGGCCGCGACGGCGCTGATGCCGCGGTCCCGGGCGAGCTCGAGGACGAACCCGCCGACCGCGCCCGCGGCTCCGGTGACCAGCACGGTGTCCCCGGTCCGCGCGCGGGCGCCCTCGAGGGCGCCGGAGGCGGTCAGGCCGCACAGCGGCAGGGCCGCCCGCTCCTCCCACGACCAGTCGCGGGGTGCCGGCGCGAGGGCCGACTCGTCGACGGTGACCGTCTCCGCCTGCGCGCCGGGCTGCACGAGGACGTCCCGGAGCCCGATCACCGCCTCCCCCACCGCCACCGTCTCGACCGCCGGCCCCACCGCGTCGACCTCGCCGGCCAGATCCCAGCCCAGTCCCAGCCGTGGCGCGGAGCTCACGAGGCCCGCCGCGCCGAGGCGGCCGGAGCGCGTGGACAGGTCGATGGGGTTCACCGCCGAGGCGGCCACGCGGACCCGGACGTCGTGCGCACCGAGCTCCGGTTCGGGCAGGTCGGCGATCTCGAGGACCTCGGGCCCGCCGTGGGCCTTGACGACGAGGGAGAGCATGCGTTCCACGCTAGGCAGCGACCGGCCGCGACGGCAGAGCGCACGTCGAGGTGCCGTGGTCACGTGGAGGTGACCTCCGATCGCGAGGCCACGAGGGTCAGACGCGAGGTGAGGCTGCGCCGCTCCCGCGGCGGTCGAACGGTCGGGTTCGACGCCGAGGCCTACTCGGTCGACAGCTCGCCGACGGTCTCGTCGAGCAGGTCGAGCACCGCCCGCCACGCCCGGACGGTGTGGGCGGGGTGGTACGCCACCCCGGGCACGGTCGCCGTCGGGTGGGTGGTGCCCCCGGTCGGAGAACCGTCGGGGTGGGTCGGCGCGGCCCAGAACGCGTGCTGGGCCCCGCCGTAGACGTGCACGCGCCAGTCGACTTCGGCGTCCTGCAGTGCCGCGCCGAATGCCAGGACCTGATCAGGCGTGCACAGCGGGTCCTCCGAGCCGGTGGCGAGCAGAAAGGTGGCCCCGACCGCGGTCCAGTCCTCGGCGCGGGCGGGCGGCAGGCCGGGATGGACGACGGCGACACCGCGGAACGGCACCCCCGCACGGGCGAGCTCGAGGACGACGGATCCGCCCGCGCCGTAACCGAGGGCGGCGAGGCGGCCCGGGTCGGCGTCGGGCTCGGCGAGCAGGACGTCGAGGGCCGCCCGGCCGATGGCCCGCATCCGGTCGAGGTCGCCGATCAGCGGCAGGACCCGGGCCAGCATCTCCTCCGGAGCGCCGCCGAACCACCGACCGCCGTGGTAGTCCATCGCCAGGGCCAGGTAACCCCGCTCGGCGAGGTGGTCGGCGCGGCGGCGCTGGAAGTCGTCGAGACCGATCCCGTCGTGGCCGATCAGCACCGCCGGCCACGGTCCCGCACCCTCGGGCCGTGCCATGTGCCCGACCATCACCAGACCGTCGGCGTCGTACATGACCTCGCGCGTGGCGACCATGCGCCGACGCTAGCCAGCGTGCCGCGCTCGGCGGCGAGGGTTCGCTCTCGGCCGAACACGCCGGCGCAGCTCACGGCGGATCGAGAGCCGGGAAGCGGTGCGCTCAGCGCGGCGGTGCCCGCGGGCCGGACCCGGACTTCATCCCGGGGGGAGGGACGGCGTCCGGGCCCGGCGCTGTTGATGGTGGCACCTCGGGCACGCCGTGGGCGACACCCGCGCCTCGGGCTCTCTCAGCGGGGCACCGAGGGTGAAGCCGAGCCCGTCGTCGCCGAGCGAGGCCACGAGCCTCGCATCGACTCGCGAGCACTCGTCTTCTTGCTGTGCAGCAGCGCCGCCTCGATGCCGCGACGGACATGCTCAGGCGCCTCGACGTCCATGACGATGCGGTGGAACGGACGCCCCGAGAGATAGACGACCACGACATGGGCGCCCTGACGAACGCCCCAGAGCTGTCGGCGTTCACCGACTCCCCAGGAGCCCGCACGGAGCCTCCGGGGCCACCAGGAGCCGGGGCACGGAAACCGGGGGCTCGAGGCGACGGCGTCGCCCCGCGTCATCACCCGCGTCCCGATGATCCGCTCGAAGGGCACGTCGAGTCCCCGCGAGCCCGCGGCGAGCCGATCGGTCCCGGTGAACCGGACGCGGAGCCCGGTCGGTCGGACGACGAGGTCAATGGCCATCGGCCCTCAGCTCTGGACGAGAGCAGGCGAGCGCCCGCCCTAGCGGCGCCACCCCCAGGGGCTGGAGGGCGACCAGGATCGTCACCCTGTCGCCGGCGGACACCCCGGAGTTACCGGTGTGGAGCCCCCGCGGCCCGAGTTGGTTCCCGCGCCGGTGTCCCTGTCGTCAACCGGAGGTACCAGCACGTCCGACTGTCGGGCCTCGAGAGTGCATCGGAGGTGTCTCCTCCTGACCTCGAGCGACGTCCGGTGTCTCAGGGCTCGGCGAGCAACGGCAGTACGTGCCCTCGGAAGAACGCGGCGTCGGCCGGGTTCGACAGCGTCCCCGCGCCCGCTTCCCGCGGCACCCACCGGGCCTCCGGGTTGGCCGGATCGCGAGGCTGCAGAGTGGCCTCGGGGCTTCGACGTGACCCTTGGGCAACGACCACGTCCGCGCCCGTTGACGGACGACCACCACCCGGCCGTGGGGATCGACGATCACTCCACCCGCGGCGTGGCTCCGAAGCACGGTGGGAGTGTGCCCGGTCGAGCCTCCGGGCTCAGTGCAGCGCAGCCTTGAGCGCGACGATGGTGGAACCGACGAGGATCGACGCGACGGTCCAGGCCACCCGGACGACCGGTCGACGGTGCGTGGCGCGCCCGGCCAGGGCGCTGCAGACTGCGAGCGCCGCGACCCCGACCCACAGCGTGATGTCGATGCGGGTGGAGAGGTCGATGCGCAGCAGGGCCAGCACCAGCAGGACGACGCCGGCCACGAGCCCCGGAACGGCAGCCCAGGCGCTCCTCTGCAGGGCGGCGCGCAGCTCGTGCGCCAACCGCGCCGCGACGCCCGTGTACGCGCGGCCCACCACCTCGGTGTACGCCTCGGCCAGGAAGATCACGATGCCCGTGCCCGCCACGGTCAACGCCGTCACCCACGGCCCCGGCTCGTGGTCGCCGAGGTAGGCGAGCACCGACACGGCGATCACGGTGCCGTAGATCGCGGCACGGACCCGGGTGGCGGCGTGCTCGTCCGACCTCGCCGGCGTCGTGGCGGTGCGTTCGACCATGACGGAAGGGTAGGGCGGCCGGCGTCGGATAGGGGTCCCCCGCGGGGGATGAGCGGGGGACGCACCGTCGGGCGTGCCACTCATCCCGCGCGGGTGAACCGGATCGCGGCCCGGGTTCCTAGCGTCGTCGGCAGTCGGCCCGCCCCGAGCACCGTCACCTGCCTCAGGAGCTCTGCATCATGCTGATGAAGGACGAGTCGCGCGGCGGCGACGTCTCGGACCGGCGGGATCTCGCCGACGCCGACCGCGGCCTCATCGGGACCCTCGAGCCGATGGTCATCACGGCCGCGGACGGCCGCGTCGTGTGGGACATGGACCAGTGGTCCTTCCTCGACGCCGAGTGTCCGGACACCGTCGAGCCCAGCCTCTGGCGGCAGGCTCAGCTCACCGCGAAGCACGGGCTCTACGAGGTCAGCGAGGGCATCTACCAGGTCCGCGGCTTCGACATGTCCAACATGACCCTCATCGAGGGCGACCGCGGCGTCATCGTGATCGACCCCCTGATCTCGGCCGAGACGGCGGCCGCCGCGCTGGCGCTCTACCGACGGCACCGCGGCGACCGGCCCGTGTCCGCGGTGATCTACACCCACGCCCACCTCGACCACTTCGGCGGCGTGCTCGGGGTGGTCGACGCCGCCACCGACGTCCCGATCATCGCCCCCGAGCACTTCCTCGAGCACGCGGTGTCGGAGAACGTCTACGCCGGGGTCGCGATGCTGCGCCGCAGCTACTACTACGCCGCGGTCCACCTCGCGAAGAGCCCGACCGGCACCGTGGGCATCGGCCTCGGCGCGGGCGGGTCGACCGGGACCCCCGGACTGATCGCTCCCACCCTCGAGATCACGCACACCGGCCAGGAGGAGACGGTCGACGGCGTGCGGATGGTCTTCCAGATGACCCCGGGCACCGAGTGCCCCGCCGAGATGAACCTCGCGTTCCCCGACAGGCGGGCGCTGTGCATGGCGGAGAACGCCACCCACAACCTCCACAACCTGCTGACGCTGCGAGGTGCGCAGGTGCGCGACCCCCGCATCTGGTCGCGCTACCTGGCCGAGGCGATCGACCTCTTCGCCCGCGACAGCGACGTCGTGTTCGCCTCGCACCACTGGCCGACCTGGGGGACCGAGGACATCGTCGGCTACCTGACCCAGCAACGGGACCTCTACGCCTACCTGCACGACCAGACCCTGCGGCTGATCAACAAGGGCTACGTCGCCGCGGAGATCGCCGAGATGATCGAGATGCCACCGGCCCTGGAGAAGGCCTGGCACACCCACGGCTACTACGGGTCGGTCAACCACAACGTCAAGGCGATCTACCAGCGCTATCTCGGGTGGTACGACGCGAACCCGGCCCACCTCTGGCAGCACCCGCCCGAGGCGGCGGGGAAGCGCTACGTCGCGGCGCTGGGCGGCCAGGAAGCCACCGTCGCCGCCGCCCGCGGGTTCGGCGCCGACGGCGACCTGCGCTTCGCCGCCGAGCTCGCCAGCCATGCCGTCTTCGCCGATCCGGACGACCGGGCGGCGCGGGAGGTGCTGGCCGAGGTCCTGGAGCAGCTCGGCTACGGGGCCGAGAACGCCACGTGGCGCAACGCCTACCTCACGGGCGCTCGCGAGCTCCGCGCGACGTCGATCGAGCACACAGAGCTCGACTCGTCAGGGATGGCGCCGGCCCTGACCGTCACCCAGCTGTTCGACTCCGTGGCCATCCGCGTCGTCGGGGAGAAGGCCTGGGAGGAGGGGTTCGCGATCGCCTGGACCCTGAGCGACACCGGCGAGCACTTCCACATGGAGTTGAGCAACGGCGCGCTCATCCACCACCCCACGGCCGGGACGCGGGACGCGGACCTGACCGTGACGCTGACGCGGCCGCAGCTGCTCGCCCTGCTCTCCTCCGGCGCCACCGACGGCGTCGAGCTGGCCGGGGACGCGGGCGTCCTCGCACGCCTGAACGCGTTGACCGACGCGCCGGACCCCGACTTCGCCGTCGTCACGCCCTAGTCCGGACGTCGGGACGCCCGCTCAGCTCCAGGGGGTCAGCTCCAGGGGAAGGGCGAGTGGCTGGTGGGATGCAGTTCGCCACGCTCGTAGCGGGCGAGGCGGAAGGGCTCGAGCAGCTCCTGGGGCTCGCCGAGCAGCTCGCGGGCCACGAGGGCGCCGACACCGATCATCTTGTAGCCGTGGTTGGAGTCCGCGATGACGTAGGCGTTCTCCCGGAACGTGTCGAACACCGGGAAGCTGTCCGGGGTGAAGGCCCCGATCCCGCCCGAGGGCTCCTTGCGGTAGATGTCGCGACGGCCTTCGAAGCGCTTGTGGCAGGCGGCCAGCGCGGAGGTCCACATGCGGACGAAGTCCTCGCCGACGACGAACTCCGGGCTCGCCGTCCCGTACGGGTCGACGGCGACGGAGTCGGCCGGACGCCCGATCGGCTCGGGTGAGGCGCCACCCTGCACGCCGCCGAAGTGGAAGTCGGGCTTGTAGTAGATGCCCCAGATCCGGTCGGTGATCAGCGTGCCGTCGACGTCGTCGTAGAGCGGCGCGTCGGAGTCGACGTGGATCACCGGGGGGAACTCGCCCCGGTTGTCCATGAACTCCTGGGGGTCGACGTCGAGAATCCCCTCCTGCAGCGCCCAGTAGGTCCACATGGGCGCGTCGGGGACGACACGTCCGTCGGGTGTGCGGACCGTGACCGTACTCGGCAGGTCGAGCATCGCCCACAGGTCCCGGACCCACGGGCCGGCGGCGGCGACCACGTGCTCGCACGCGATCACGCCGGCGTCGGTCTCGACCGCAGCGACCCGGCCGCCCTCGAGCCGCATGCCGGTGACGGTCACGCCGGTCGCGATGCGCACCCCGGCGTCGCGCACCTTCTCCGCCAGGCCCCGCAGGGACGCCACGTTGTTGGCGTAGCCCCCGCGCTTCTCGTGGAGGATCACCGAGACGCCGGGCGCCTGCCAGTCGGAGAACATCTCGTGCATGTACTCGTGGCAGGCGTCGACGCCCTCGACGAGCACGGACTCGTAGCCGATCGCCTGCTGCTCGGCGTGGATCTGCACCACGTCGTCGCGCATGGCGTCGGGAGCGGCCTGGATGTAGCCGACCCCGTGGTACGAGAACGCCTCCGGGTCGGACTCCCACACGTCCACCGAGTGCGCCATGAGCCGGCGCATCGCGGGCTGGAAGTAGTTGTTGCGGATCACCCCGCACGCCACGCCCGAGGCGCCCGCGCCGATGCCGGTCTTGTCGACGACCAGGACGTCGCCGCCGTCACCGAGGCCGCGCTCCGCCAGCTCCGTGGCGAGGTGCCACGCGGTCGACAGTCCGTGGATCCCGGCGCCGACGATCACGTACCGGGCGTTCGAGGGGACGTTCATCGTTCTCTCCCGTGGTGGAGCGGTTGTGGTGTCACGCGAAGGAGGCGACGGGCGCGCCGAAGACGCCCTCGTCGGGGACGACGCCGAGCCCTGGACCGGTCGGCACCGAGATGCGTCCCTTCTCGACCCGCACCGGGTTCGTCGAGTCGTCGTGGCCGTCCATGAACGGCTCGGCCAGCCAGACGCCCTCGAGCAGGCGCGGGTGGACCGTGGCCCCGAGGTGCGCGCAGGCGGCCGCGATGATGTCGCCGCCCCAGGAGTCGTCGCAGGTGTGGGGCAGGGAGCGTGCCTCGCAGAGATCCCGCACGGTGGCCATCGCGCCGAGACCGCCGAGGCGCGTGACCTTCAGGCCGAACCCGTCGCACACCCCGAGCGAGATCGCCCGGAGCACGTGGCCCACCGACTCCGTGTTCTCGTCGAGGTAGACCGCGTGGTGCAGCTGCCCGCGGATCGCCGCGATCTCCTCCATGGTGTTGCAGGGCTGCTCGAGCACGAGGGGGATGTCGGCGCACTCCCGGCTGAGCCGGAGGGCGTCCCGGGAGGTCAGCGCTCGGTTGGCGTCGACGGCCAGGCGTGTTAAGCCCGTCGCCTCCCACACCTTCCGGACCGTCTCGATGTCGACGTCGACCGGCCGTCCGCCGATCTTGACCTGGAGGCGGGGATAGCCCTCGGCGATCTTCTCCGCGGCGGTGCGGGCGACATCGTCCGGCTCGCCGACGGTCAGCGAGTAGTAGGCGTCCACCCGGTCGCTCGTCGCGCCGCCGAGGAGGTCGCACACCCGCAGGCCGTGCGCCTTCCCGAGGAGGTCGTGCACCGCGATGTCGATCGCCGCCTTCGCGTAGGCGTGGCCGTTCAGTAGCCCGTGCAGCGCCCGCTGGATCGCCAGCGGACCCGTCGCGGGACGTCCGATCAGCCCGGGCGCCATCTGCTGCAGCGCCGCGCGTGCTCCCAGGGCGTGGGACGGCGCGTAGGTGGGGCCCACCGGGCACGTCTCCCCCCAGCCGGAGACGCCCGTGTCCGACACGATCTCCACGATCGTCGAGTCCATCGCCGTGTACGCGCCCTCGGACATGCGGTAGACCGCGCCGCTCAGCGGACGATCCTTCTGGTACACGTGGACCTCGGCGATGCGCATGGCTCAGAGATCCAGCTCCAGGCGCGGGCAGCCGCGCTCCGCCCGGGAGACGCAGATGAACAGCGTGTTCTGGTCCGCCTTCTCCTCGTCTGTGAGCAGCGAGTCGCAGTGCTCGGCCCGACCGGACAGCAGCGGCGTCTCGCAGGTGCCGCAGGTGCCCTCCCGGCACGACCAGAGGGCAGGGATCCCGACTTCCTCGGCGACGGTCAGGATGCTGCGGTCCGGGGGCACGGTGGCGGTGATGCCGCTGGTCAGGAACGCGACCTCGAAGCCCTCGCTGCCGGTGCCCTCGACCGCCTTCGGAACGAAGCGCTCGACGCGCAGGCTCCCCGGGCGCCAACCGGTCAGGAGGGACTCGACGGCGTCGAGCATCGGGGCCGGTCCGCAGGCGTAGACGAGCGTGTCGGGGCGAGGAACGGCGAGGAGCCCCACCAGGTCGAGGAGGCCGACCTCGTCCTGCGGCGCGAGCACGACGCGGTCGCCGTACGCGACGAGCTCCTCGCGGAAGGCCATCGAGCTGCGGGCTCGTCCGCCGTAGAGGAGCGTCCAGTCGGCGCCCGCCGCCTCGGCGGCGGCGACCATCGGCAGGATCGGGGTGATCCCGATGCCGCCGGCCACGAACACGTAGTGCGGCGCGGGTTCCAGCGCGAAGTGGTTGCGCGGCTCGCCGACCTCGACGATGTCACCGTCGTGGAGCTTGTCGAACACGTGCTCCGAGCCCCCGCGGCTCTCCGGTTCGCGGAGCACGCCGAGGCGCCACCGCTGCCGGTCGCCCGGGTCGGAGCACAGGGAGTACTGACGGACGAGGTCGTCGGCGAGGGTCACGTCGACGTGCGCACCCGGCGCCCAGGCCGGGAGCTCGCCGCCGTCGGCCCGCCCGAGGGTGAGGGAGACGACGCCGTCGGCCTCGTCGCGGCGCTCATGGATCATGAGGTCCATCGCGGGTCTCCGTCCTCAGCGCATCTGGCCGGCGCCGACGTAGGGGTGGGGGCTCCGGAGCAGGTCGCCCTCGGCGAAGCGGGAGAGCCGGAAGTCCCGGGCGGGGATGTCGGCGTCGGAGCTCGTGCCGTCGGTGACGAGGTCGGCGACGAGCCGCCCGACGGCCGGCGAGATCTTGTAGCCGTGCCCCGAGAAGCCGGCGGCGACGACGAGCCCGGCCAGCGGAGCCCTCGAGATGACGGGGTTGAAGTCGGGCGTGACGTCGTAGCACCCGGCGTAGCTCCCGGCGATCGCCGGATCGGCCAGACCGGGCAGGCGGTCACCGACCTTCTCGACGGTCAGGTCGACGAACGACGTGCTCGCCTGGTTCGAGTACCGGTCGGGGTCGGCCGGCTCGAGGACCGACAGGTCGGAGTTGCCGAAGAGCAGCGTGCCGGCTCCTTCGGGGCGGATGTACTGCAGCGAGACCAGGTCGGAGAACACCGGGACGGGGCCGAGCTCCTGGCCCGGGTCGACGAGCACGATCTGCTCGCGGTGCGGGGTGATCGGCAGCTCGATGCCGTGCGCGGCGAGCAGCCCGACCGACCACGGGCCCGCGGCGAGCACCACGTGCCCGGTCGCGATGGCGGTGCCGTCGGCGAGATCGACGCCGGTGACGCGGTCGCCGGACGTGCGGATCCCGGTGGCGGTGATCCCCTGCCGCAAGCGCGCCCCGGCGCGGCGCGCGGCGCCCGCGAAGGCCTGCGCGGTCTGGTAGGCGTCGCCGTATCCGCCGCGCTCCTCCCACGCGAACGCCGCGAAGGGCTCGAGGTCGGCGACGGGCCAGAGCTTGCGCACGTCGGTGTGGTCGATGTCCTCGGTGCGGACGCCGACGGCGCGCTGGTCGGCGACCGAGGCGTGCAGGGCGTCGACGTTCTCGGGTCCGACCCCCACCACGTAACCGGTCCGGTGGAAGCCGACGTCCGCCCCGAGGACGTCCTCGGCGTTCTCGAACGTCTCCAGGCTGCGGGTGGCCATCGCCGCGAGCGATGAGACCCCGTAGTGGCAGCGCACGACGCCCGACGACTTGCCCGTGCCGCCGGAGCCCACGGTGTCGCGTTCGACGATGGTGATGTCGGTGATGCCGCGCCGGGTCAGGGCCCAGGCGGCGGCGCAGCCCTCGAGGCCGCCACCGATGATGACGACGTCGGCCACGTCCGCAGTCACGATGGTTCTCCCTGCTGTGTGGCGTGGTGTGCCGGGCGGTCGGTCACGGGTCGGGGAACATGCGCGTCGTCGTCTGGCCGGGCTCGAGGGCGTCGCCGCCGGGGACACGCTCGATGCCGACGATCTTGTCGATGACCATGTTCTGGAATCGGTGCAGCGGCTCCTCGAAGCGGAAGCACATCCGCCCGCCGCGGTAGGCCGGGTTCTCGAGGCCCTCCTGGACGCGCTCGACGATCTCGAGGTCCTGGCGGTTGACGAGGTCCCAGAACTTCGCGAGCTGCTCGATCCCGTCCTCGGCGGTGTCGTCCCCACCCGCCGCGTCGAGGGACTCGGGGTGCGCCAGCAGGACGGCGGTCTCGACGGTGCGGTTCGCCGCGACGGGGCGGTTGAACAGCACGAACGCGTGGTTGGGCAGCACGACCAGCGCGGTGCCGGGGAACAGCCACACGAACCGCCCGCTGTCGGCGTCCTCCGGCCCCAACGTGCTCAGGGCCTCGAGCCCGTCCCAGCCGCCGGCCTCGGTGTTGCGCGACACCGGCGTGGTGCACATGCCCGTGTACAGGCCGGGGCCCTGCCACCGGTAGTGGTCGGAGAACTTGGAGACCTGGTTGAGCTCGGGGTGGACCCAGGGCAGGTGGTAGTACTCCATGAAGTTCTCGCCGATGAGCTTGTAGTTCGCCGCGACGTCGTAGGTGCTGGTCCGCTGCGTGACCCATTCGTCGAGCCGGTACCCGGCGAAACGCTCGGGCAGGTCACCGAGCTGGGTGGACAACGGGGCCGGGTCGGGCGAGAGGTTGACGAAGATGAACAGGCCCCACGAGTCGACGGCGACGTCGAGCAGGCCGTAGTCGGCGCGGTCGAAGCCCTTCGCCACCGACGTTTCGAAGATCGGCTCCTGGCCCGCGGGGACGTCGGAGTCCTCGAACAGCGGCGTCCCGAGGCACGTTCCGTCGGTGTCGTAGGTCCAGTTGTGGTACGGGCAGCGGATGCGCCCGCGCTTGCCGACCTCGCGGGCGTCGCCGTCGAGGAGCTTCGTCGCGCGGTGGCGGCAGAGGTTGTGGAAGGCGCGCAGGGCGCCGTGCCGGTTGCGGGTGACGAAGATCGACCGGCCGGCGACCTCGACGACGATGCAGGCGCCGGGCTTCGCGACGTCGCTGGTGATGCCGACCGCGACCCAGCTGGTGGCGAACAGCCGCTGCTGCTCGAGCGCGAAGAACTCCGGCGACGTGTAGGCGTCGGGCAGCAGCGTCGACGCGAGCTCGACGGGCAGGCGGGTGGGCCCGTAGGTGCCCTCGTGGGTGAACAGCGCCGGATCGACGGGGCGCGCCGGCAGCGCGGCGTACGGATCGACGGCTGCGCTCGTGGTGTCGCTCGTCATGGCTGTCGGGCTCCTCTCGGGCGTGCTCGGGCCGTGGTGGAGCACCGGTGAGGCCGTCGGGGCCCGGGGTGCTCCTGCAGTGTCGGCGTCGAAATTCGTCCGCGTCCATCGAAACGTCGAACCTATGATCTTGTACGTTGAGTACATGATTGATCGGCGGTTGCGGGTGCTCCAGGCGATCGCGCGACACGGCACCGTCACCGCCGCCGCGGAGGTCTGCCGGCTCACGCCCTCGGCGGTGTCGCACCAGATGCAGGCCCTCGCGCGCGAGCTCGACATCGCGCTCCTCGAGCCGATCGGACGCAACGTGCGGCTCACCCCCGCCGCCCACACGCTGCTCGCCCACGGCGAGACCCTCACCGCCGCGTGGGAGCAGGCGCGCGCCGATCTCGCCGCGCACCGCGCGGGCGCCGTCGGCGGGACGCTGCGCTTCGCGGCGTTCTCCTCGGCCGCCGCGGTCGTCGTCCCCCGCGCACTCGAGCACCTGCGGACCGAGCACCCTGCGCTGCGCGTGTTCCTGCGCGAGAGCGAGCCCGGGCGGTCGTTCGACCTGCTGGCCGCCGACGAGGCCGACCTCGCCGTCATCGTGGCGACGCCGAGCATCCCGCCGGCCTCCGATGCCGCCTTCGAGCAGCACTCGCTGTTCGACGAACCCCTCGACATCCTCGTCGGCCCCGACCACCCCCTGGTCGGCCGCCGCGGCGTCGTCGCCCTCCGCGATCTCGCCGGCGACCCGTGGATCTGCGGCAACGTCGGCCGCGCCTACCACCAGCTCGTCACGCTCGCCTGCACCGCGGCCGGCTTCGCGCCCGACATCGCCCACTACGCCGACGAGTGGGACACCGGCGCCGCGCTCGTCGCCCGCGGCTTCGGCGTCGCCCTGGTCCCGCGCCTCGCCGACCTCCCCGCGCACCACGACACCCGGCGCATCCCGATCACCACCGATCCGGTGCCGACCCGACGCGTCATCGCCGCCGTTCGTGCCGGGTCACAGGACCAGCCGACGATCGCCGCCGGGCTCGACGCCCTGCGGCACGTGACGGAGACGGGGCTGCCGGCGCTGGGACGGTCGTGACCGGGACTGACGGGCGCGGATCCCGCTGACGGGATCAGTGCCGACCGAGCTCATCGGTCCGTTCGTAGGCTGCTCGGCATGCGCATGCTCCATCTCCGAGTCAGCGTCACCGATCTGGAGCGCTCGCTGGCCTTCGACACCGCCCTCGGCTACGCCGAGCTCGGCCGCGTCCCCGACACCCCGTTCGGCAGCCTCACCATGCTCGCGCTGCCTGACGACCCGTACGTCAGCCTCGAGCTCGTCCACGACCCCACCCGGCCCGTGACCAGGACCGACATCGCCTGGAACTCCGGCTCGCCGTGCGCGATCCATCTGGCGTAGGCCCGCGCGACCTGCTCTGCTTCGAGCACCAACCCACTCCGGCACGGGGTGACCGCCGTGGTCACCTGTGCGGCCGAGGCAGCGCGAGCTCATCGTCGTCACCTCGCTCTGCCCTGGCTCGAATCCGGAGCGACCCTCGGCACCTCCGGATGCACCGTCTATGAGCTCCTCGACGCAGGCCCTTCCGCCTCGGGCTCGGGGTCGGGGTCGGGGTCGGGGTCGGGGTCGGACGCGAGTGGCGCCTTCTCCTCCCCCACCGACTCCGGGTCCGGCGCCCCGGACGACGAACGGTCGAAGGTCAGCATCGTCGGCTCGGAGGGTATGGACCGGACCGGATCGGGTGAGGAGGAACCCTGCGACGTCGGGACGTTCTCCGTCGGGACGTTCTCCGTCGGGACGTTCTCCGTCGGGACGTCGTCGTCCTCGACGGACGTGCCCTGATCCGGCGCAGCGGCGAACCCCAGGGAGTCCGGATCGGCCGTCTCGGCGGCGGAGGCGGCCGTGACCCCGTCCGGCGTGCCCGGTCGGAAGGCGTCATCCGGCACCGCGCCGGTCGCAGGTGCGTCCGGCGTCGGTTGCTCGCCTGCCACACCTACGGCTCCGGAGCCCCCGGCCGCCGAGGAGGTGGCCGCGACCGACGACTCGCGCACCGTCGTCGTCGTCGCCGCCGCGACGGTGGCGGCGTCCTCGAACGTCCTTGGTGTCGTCGCCCGCTTCGCGCCCTCCGACGGCGGACCACCGGCGAACGCGGCCGAGGTGTCCTGGTCGAGGGCGAGTCGCAGGACCGTGGCCTCCACCGGGTCGCCGAGGGCGCTGCGACCGGCATCCAGTGCTCGCAGCATCTCCTGTGCCGCCCGTAGCTGCTGCCAGGCCGTCGCCATCGCGGCCTCCCGGGCGGACCCGGAACGGATCGCGGTCATCGCGGATCGCAGCGCGTCGCGATGCTCGGTCAGCGTGCTCTGACGCCCGAGCAGGGCGACGACGGCACGGGGCGGTGGCCCGTCGCGGCGGGCGACCGACGAGGTGTCCCACCGCCGCCGGACCTCGTCGGTCCGGTCGAGCTCGGTCTCGATCGCGGTCAGGACGGACGTGGCCTCGCGCGTCCAGGCCGAGCTCCCGGCCGACTCGGAGGTGGCGTCGTCCGCCGGCCCGGGGGACGCCTCCGGCGGGCCGGCTGATCTCGTGGTGACCACAGCGCCCCCCGCGACGGCGCAGACCGCGAGGGCGCCGACGGCCACCACGCGGCGCGACGGCGTGCCGAGCAGACCCCGATCAGGGCGACCGGTTCTGCCGCGGGCAGCCCGGTCGACGCTGTCCGGCAGGTAACCGCGCCACCCCGGCATCTCGTGCCGACCATGGTGAACAGGCATGCCGTCAGACCTCCCCCGGATCGCGCAGCGGGGCCACCCTCCCCCGTCCCGGCGCGCCGAGATAGCCCCGCACGGCGAATCGGTCGACCTTTCTCGCCAGATCACAGATCCATTACGGCAGTTGCGGGAACGATCGCTCGGCGATTGGCGTCAGAGCAGGCTCAGATGTGCTCCGAGGGCTGAATGAATTGTTCCCGCGTCGTCCTCGACCGGTCACACCCCGGACCCGACGCCCGGCCCCTCGGTGTCGAGATGCGGCCGGCTCGTTCGTCGAGGAGGTGAGGCGGCACGACGACCCGGAGGGAGCCGACCATGACCACGACGACCTGCCACCCGCTCAGCCATCGGGAACGCGCCATCCTGCGCGCGGTCGCGGCCGGCCGTTGTCGGCTTTCCCCCGAGATCGGAGCACCCCTGCTCGTCGACGGCGTCTACTGCAGCGACCAGCTCGTCGGCCTCCGTCTGGCAACCGCCGGCCTCATCCGTGACGGCCGGAGAACGCCGACGATCACCGAGACCGGGAGAGCCGCCTTGGCAGCCGCCTGACCACGCCGACGGCCGGCGAGGCGTCACCTGGTCTCGATCTTTCGTGGGGTCTTTCCGCCCGGCAGGCCGTACTGTCCGAGAGATCGGCGGTTGATGCCACAGCTGGCCACCAGCACGAACTCTTGTGTTCGTGTCCTGCCCGCGCTGCTGGACGCCCGCTCTGACGAGTCCCTCGGTGTCCTGCGACACGGGTCCCGCTTGGACCGAGACCCCGTCCGAGGTGCCGCCCATGTCGACGTGTTCCCTGCGCAGGGCCGACCGCCGCGCCGAGCCCCGCCCTGGGTGGCGCCGTGGCGTGCGAGGCATCGAACGCCCCGTCGTGAGTAGCCGACGATTCTGACCCGGTCCGATCGGCGCAGGCGGACCGCCCACCGGGTCAGGGTGACGGTGCTCCTGGCGGTGCTGCTGTGCCTGGTCGCCGCCACGGGGGGCAGTGGGACGGCCGTGGGGCCACCACCGCCGTGGGGCCCCGTGGACCCGACCCTCGTCGGAGTCCTGACGCCCCTCCACGGCACGCGAACGATCACCGGATGCTCGCCCGAGCCCGGCCTCTGTTCGGTGCACCTGCGGGCCCCGGACGGGCCCACGGCCGGAACCGCCGTACGCCTTGCCACCCAGCCCGGTGAGCGCTTCTTCGGCATGGGCGAACGCTTCGGATCGCTCGACCTCAACGGGCAGGTCCTGTCGAACCGGGCGCACGACGGGATGGGCCACGAGACCGGAACCAGTTACTCGCCGACGCCGTTCCTGCTCTCCAGCCGCGGCTACGGCCTGCAGGTCGGCACCAGCGCCGACCTGACCGTGGACCTCACCACCCCCGGCGAGATCACCATCGACATCGCCGAGCGCGGCACCGTGATCGACGTGCTGACCGGGCCCGGCCCCGCCGCCGTCCTGGCCCGCCGCGCGGAGCTGACCGGGCTGCCGCCGGTGCCCCCCGACTGGGGCCTCGGGGTGTGGAAGAGCCTGATCGGGGGGGCCGGCCGAGGTCCTGGCGGACACCGACCGCCTCCTGGCTGACGGTGTGCCCCTCGACGCCGTCTGGATCTATGACCTCACCGACCCGATCTCCGGTCTCGGGTGGCCCTGGCCGATCTACCGGCCCGTTCCGATCGGGCGTTATCCGGACCCCACCGCGCTGATCGCCGAGCTGCATCGCCGCGGGCTCCGGGTCCTGGGGTACCTCAGCCCCTTCCTCGTGCCCGGAAGTCCGAGCTTCGGAGAGGCCGCCGCCCGGGGCTACCTGGTGCGCAACCAGGACGGCTCGGTGTTCACCGAACCCTGGATGTACGCCGACCACAGGGCCTACCTGGACTTCACCAACCCCGCGGCGACCGAGTGGTGGCAGGACCGTCTGCGCTACGCGATCGGCGTGCTCGGCTTCGACGGCGCCATGCAGGACTATGGAGACCAGGCGCCGATGGCTGCCCGCTACGCGGACGGCACCCCCGGCAGCCTGATGCGCAACGCCTACCCGGTGCTCTACGCCGCGGCCGCCCGGCAGGCCGTCCAGTCCGTGAAGCCGGACGAGACCGTGCTGTTCGCACGCTCCGGCTACACCGGGTCCCAGGCCGCGGTCACCGGCCGCTTCACCGGAGACCAGACGCGCGACTGGGACCCGCGAACCGGCCTGCCCTCCGTCCTCGCCGGGATGCTCAACGGAAGCATCTCCGGATGGCCCTACTGGGGCCCCGACATCGGCGGCTTCATGACCGGCGACGAGCACCACGGCGAGCGCGACCGTGAGCTCTGGAACCGCTGGGTCCAGCTCGGAGCGCTCTCCCCGACCATGCGCGACATGCTCGGTGCCCAGGCCGACCCCGTCGAGGCGCAGTCCGACCCGGCGACCCCTCTGGCTCGAGGACCCCTCCGACACCACCACGTGGACGATCGAGAACCAGTACCTGCTCGGCCCCGACGTCCTCGTCGCCCCCGTGCTGACCGCCGGAACCACCCGCACCTCGGTCTACCTACCTGCCGGACGCTGGCGGGACTACTGGACAGGTCACGAACACCCGGGCCGCACCTGGATCACCGTCGACGCCCCCACCCACCACATCCCGCTCCTCACCCGAGCCGGATCACGCATCACCCTGCCGCCACCCGCCGACCTCGGCCTCCCGGGCTGAACCCGCGCCGGAGGCCCGGTCGTGCGCGTGGTCAGAGCCGGATCCCGCGGTCATCCTGTCGGGATGCGTCACGCGGTCCGCAGGCTGACGGCCACGGCGTGCTGCGTTGCGGTCGTGATCCTCGCGTCGGCCGTGACCGTCGACGCGGCCCCGTCCCGGGCGGCGCCCGATCCGGCGGTCCTCGACCGCGTCCTCGCCGACGCGTGGGCCGCGACCGGTCTGCCCGGGATGGCCGCCGCGGTCACCCACGGGCCCGACGTCGTCCACCTCGCGGGCTTCGGGACGGACGGGCGCGGCGGACCGGTCACGCCGGGCACGCGGTTCCGGATCGCCTCGTTGTCCAAGTCGTTCACCGCCACCGCGGTCCTGCAGCTCGCGGCCGCCCACCGCATCGATCTCGACGCACCCGTGCGGCGCTACCTGCCCGGCTTCGCCACGGGCGATCCCGGCGCCTCGACCCGCATCTCCGTGCGCCACCTGCTGAACCAGACAAGCGGGATCGCCGACACCGGCTTCCCCGCGATCACGGCCGACGACCAGGACCTCGAGCAGCGGGTGACGAGCCTGCGTACCGCGCGACCCGAGAGTGAGCCCGGGACCGAGTTCCACTACTCGGACCTCAACTACCAGGTGCTCGCGCGCGTGGTCGAGGTCGTGGCGGGCGAGCCGTGGGCGCAGTACCTCTCCCGGCAGGTGTTCGCGCCCCTGGGAATGACGCGGACCTTCGCGACGGCGACCGCCTCCGAGGCCGGGCCGCAGGCGCCCGACCTCGCCGACGGCCACGTGCTGGTGTTCGACGGACCCGTCGCCCGGGCCGAGCTCGACGGGACGGTCGCGGGCTCGACCGGGGTCGTGTCGACCGCGGAGGACATGGCGCGATGGCTGGTCGCGCAGTCGACCGCCGGTGGCGGGCTCCTGCCACCCGAGGGGCTCGCCCTCCTGCAGTCCCCGCCGCCGGGCGTCGCCGGCGGGTACGGCATGGGCTGGCAGGTCGTCACGCGAGAGGAGGGGCCGCGTCGGATCGAGCACACCGGGGTGCTCTCGACCTTCTCGGCCGTGCAGGTCCTGCTGCCCGAGAGCGGGTACGCCTTCGCCCTCCTCTTCAACGGCAACAGCGCCCTGGCCGACACGGCCGGTGTCACCTCCGCGCTGGCAACACTGCTGAGCGGGAACGGTGAGGCGGGGACGCCCCGCAGCACCGCCCTCGTGTCCGCCGTGCTCGGTGGCGCGTGCGTCCTCGTGCTCGGGGCTCGGACGTGGGCCTTCGTCCGCCTCGGGCGGTGGCGGCGGCGACGGGCCGGTCGGCCGTGGTGGGCGATCGTGCCCGGCATCGCCTGGCTGGTTCTCCCCGCCGTCCTGCTCGCCGGGCTCGTCCCGCTCGTCAGTGCCACGACGGGCCGGGTCTTCACGTTCTGGCAGCTGAGCCTCGCGATGCCCGACGTCGTGGTCCTGCTCGGGGTCGCGGCGCTCACCGGGGTCGCGCTCGCCGTCGCGCGAGTCGCCGTCCTGGTGGCGGACCGCCGGTCCGGAGCGCGGACAACTCGCTGACGTCAGGAGGCGACCCGTGCTCGATCGGCCCCCCGCGGTCGCGCATCGACGTCGACCGCCCGAGCTCCGGACTGTTCTTCTAGGCAGTGGTCGGCTCGGGGACGATCGTGACCGGGCACGTCGCGTGCAGGACGCAGCCCAGACCCACCGACCCGAGCACGAGGCTGCCGAACCCCCGGCGTCCGCGGTGCCCCACGACGAGCTCGTCGGCGCCGCGGGCGACGTCCACCAGCTCCTCCGCCGGCCGGCCAGGCCGCGCCTCGACGGTGACCTCGGGCAGCGTGAACTCGGTGGCCATCGCCGGGGTCACCTCATCGACCACGCCCTGGGCGAGCTCGAGTCCCCTCTGGTGCAGGGTCTCGGCGTCCGGGATCGACAGGTCCCCCATCGCGCCCCAGCTCATCGCCGCCCACATCTCCGGCGGCTCGTAGACGGCCACCACCTGCACCCGGGCGTGACGGCGGACCGCCGACCGGATCGCCTCCTTCAGGGCGTACCGCGACCCCGCCGACCCGTCGACACCGCAGACGACCACATCCTGCGCCGCGTCCTCCGTCATGACCGCTCCCCTCCTCGCTGCACGCCGTGTGGCCCCGACCCTGAAGCACCGCCCTGCGTTACGGCAGTGCCGAACGGCTCCGGCCCGGTGGCCCGCCCCGGGCCGAAGGTCCCGCGTCGCCGGGCGCCGGGCACCGCCGGTCCGGGGTGGTTCGGCCCTGCCCCCGCGCCGCTCATCGGGACGACCCTCAGGACGTGCGCAAGGAGACGACCGGCTCTGGATCGCGGTGGCCCCGGCCGTCGTGCGCAGCGCGCAGCTCCGCGAGTCGGCGACCACGGCGTGATCAGGACAAGGAGTCGGTGTCGTCGGCGAGGTCGTGGGCGCGGGCGATCCTGGCAGCGACCACTGAGGTGCGGCTGAGCTCCCCCGACGTGTCGCACGTTCGTTCCGCCGGCGCCGCTGGCGTGTGACGGCGAGCCAGGTCGAGCTCGGCGGTTGGTCCGACCGAGCACCGGGCGGTGCTGCCGACGAGGGTCAGGCGGGTCGGCGACGACCGTCGGTTTCCGCCTGGTGCTGCTCGTTGCATGCGATCAGGTCGTCGAGCGCCCGGCGCGCAGCAGCAAGCGCGGCCATCGTCGCGGTGATGCGGTCGCGTTCACGGCGCATGACCGCGTGAGCCTCCTCGACAGACCGGGCGGACGGCGTATCGACGCACGGCATCACCTCGGCGATCGTGCGGCTCGAGAGTCCCGCGCCGAACAGGGCCCGCAGCAGCTCCACCCGCTGCAGGTCGTCCGAACCGTAGGTGCGCTGACCGCCTTCGGTGCGCACACTCGCCAGGAGGCCCTGCTGCTCGTAGTAGCGCAGCATCCGAACACTGGTGCCCGTGCGTCGTGCCAGCTCACCGATGCGCATCCGACCGCCCGCCCTCTCCCGCCGCTGCCCGGCCGGTGTTCACGGGGAAGGTATCTCGCTCAGCTCGAGGACGGTCTTGCCGATGGAGTGGGCGCTCTCGACATCGGCGAGGGCCTTGGCCGCGTGCTCCAGGGGATGGACGGCGGTGATGTGGGGGTCCAGGACGCCCTGGAGCATCAGCTCGGCCACTCTTTCCAGCGTCGGGCGGTCGGTGTGACGGTCCACCGCGGCCCCGCCGATCTCTGTCACCGAGACGTCGCCGATGGAGATCACCCGTGACGGCTCGAGAGCCAGGGGCGCCACGGCACGCAGGGAGACACCACCGACCGTGTCGACAATGCCGTCGAAGCCGTCGGGGACCAGAGCCCGCAGGCTGCCCTCGACCTGACCCTCCGTGTAGTCGACGAACGCCGCGCCCGTCGAGGCGGCGATGTCCCGCTTCGACGTGCTCGCGGTTCCGACGACGTCGAGGCCGCGGGCGCGGGCGAGCTGAGCCGTGGCCACGCCGACGCCGCCGCCGATGCCGTTGACGAGCAGCCGCGCACCCGAGGGGAGGCCCAGCTGGTCGAGCGCGTCGAGCGCGGTGGTTCCCGCCACCGGGATCGTCGCCGCCCAGGCATCGGACAGCCCGGCCGGGGTGCGGGCCGTGGCCGACCCGAGCAGCACCGTGCGGTGGGCGTACGTGCCGGCACCGGTCAGCGCGAACCCGAACACCCGATCGCCGACGACGAGGCCCGCCACGTCGGCACCGATGGCGGTGACGATCCCTGCGGCCTCCATCCCGAGAACCTGGGGGAAGGGCAAGCCCCCGTTGAGCCCCGGGATCGCCCCGGCCCGCAGCATGTAGTCGATCGGGTTGACCCCGGCCGCGGTGACGGCGACCGCCACCTCGTGCGGTGCCGGTCGAGGATCAGGTCGGTCGAAGAACTCCTGAACCTCCGGCCCACCGAACGCCCGGTACCCGAATGCGAGACCCACAGCGACTCCCATCGTCGTCGACCGGTCCCCGGGGACCTGGTGGCCTCGGCGAACCGATGGCGACGTTAGGACCTGACATCGATGTCAGAGTCCACCGTCTGTGAGAGCACTCACGGCACCGCGACGCCTAGGGGCAGGACGTGGTGCAGCGTCACGAGGACGACCACGGTCAGGGTCGCCCGCATGGCGACGGCGACTACCCGCCCTCGTGGCGGCGGGGTGGCGAGATCGGCGACCATCGACCTGCTCATCGCCGAGTCCCGACGATGGCCACCAGGAATGCGCGGTGAGGCGGCACATCGGCGGCGCCGCCCACACCGCGCCCGCCGCGCCTTCCCGACCAGCGTGGCCGCGTCGGCCGTGCTGGGGCTCGAGGACGTCACGATGATCGGGAAGGCAGGCCCGCCACGGGTGCCGTCCTCACCAATCGGTCCGCTGACCCCAGGTGGCGACCAGGGCGTAGAGCACGACCACGTCGAGCACGATCGCGAGGATCCCCCAGAGCGGATAGGCCGGCAGCCACGCGAACTGCACCAGCATGTTGATCGTCACGAACACGATCCCGGCGACGCGCGCCCAGCTCGAGGCGGTGCCCAGCAGGCCGAACCCGGTCGCCAGCACCAGGGCGCCGAGGATGATGTGCACCCAGCCCCACCCGGTGAGGCTGAAGGTCAGCACCGCCCCGCCGGCCGTGACGTAGTAGTTCGGCGTCAACAGGGCGACGAAGCCCTCGATCACGCCGAACCCGCCGATCACCACCATGATCACGCCGGCGAACCGCACCCAGCCCATTCCCGTGTCGGCGTCCTCCACCGGCGCCGCCTCGTACGACGATCGCGGCGGTGGGCTGGACTGACGATTCGTCGCTGTCGGTGTGCGCTGTTCGGTCATGTCTTCCTCCAGGTGAACTGCCCTGTGGCCCCGGCCCTCGACCGCGGTCCACACCACTGACGGTCGACCCGCCTCGGCATGCGCATGCAGGGCCGGAAGGCCCGAGAGACGTGGCTCAACAGCCTGGGCCCGTGACACGGCTCCCGTATCGGCACCCGGCCCCGGGACCGCTCGACAGCCCGCCCGGATCGCTACGGGGCCGGGGCGGTCGCCACATCGGCCTCGGGACGGTGCCCGTTGCCGGCATGCTTCCGCCGGTCCTTCTTGTCCGTCTTCTCCTTGGGGGTCGAGGGCTCGGCGCCCAACAGGGCCTCGACCCACCCCGCGCGGGGGTCGGAGTCCACGAGGACGGCCTTGACCAGCAGCGTCATCGGGATCGCCAGCAGCGCGCCCAGCGGCCCGAGGATCCACGCCCAGAACAGCAGCGCCAGGAACGTCACCGTGGCCGAGAGGCCCACCGAGTCTCCGATGAATCGCGGCTGGACCAGCGACTGGATCACCAGGTTGAGCACGCAGTAGACGACCACCACCGCGAGGGCGAGCTGCCAACCACCCGTGAGCAGAGCCAGGAGGGCCGGGGGCACCAGCCCGATGATGAACCCGACGTTGGGGATGAAGTTGGTGAGGAAGGCCAGCACGCCCCAGAGCACGGCCAGCGGAATTCCCATGATGGCCAGCGCGGCAGTGTCGAGCACCGCGACGATCAGGCCGAACACCGCGGTGACCACCAGGTAGCTGCGCGTGCCGTGGACGAATCCCTCGAGCGCGGTGACGATGTGCGGGCGATCCTGGGAGATCATGTTCATCCGCCGGTTGGTGCCGCCGGACTCCGCGGTCAGGAACAGCATCAGCGCCAGGATGAACACCAGGCTGCTCAGCAGCGAGCCCACGTTCGCGAGCACGGCGCCGATCTGGTCGGCGAACTTGCTCAGGTTCGCCGAGTTCGCGGTGCTCGAGGACTGGCCGGGGGTGATGCCCACCTTCTGCAGCGCCGCGGTCACGGAGTTGACCAACTGCTGGGACTTGCCCGAGTTCTCGGCCAGCAGCGCGCTGAGCTGGCTGGCCGAGGCGGCCAGGAACGCGACCAGGACCAGCACCGACCCGTAGATGACGACGATGAGCGAGAGGACCGTGGCCCAGGCGGGCCACCCCTTGCCCTGCAGCCACGTCTTGATCGGGTAGACCGCGACCACGATCACCAGGGCCAGCAGCAACGGCCCGATCAGCCACGAGACCCAGAACAACCCGGCCACGGTCACCACCACCGCCGCCGCCCCCAGCAGGATCACCACACCCCGCGGCAGCGCCGCTCCTCCCGAGGCCCCCACCGCGGACCCGTCCGCCGCTGCCCTGCCGGGCGCCTCCCCCGGGGATCCACCCACTGCGAGCCGACCGTCGCCGTCATCCATGGCTACTCACTCCTCGCTCCGACGGGCCACCCCTGCCGGCCGCGGCGCGGCTCAAACGGCATGTCGGACCCGGGGTCTCCGGGCTCGAGGGCGGGTGACGAACCGACGGTTGCGTCCCCGGTCCCGGGCGGCTCCCACCAGGCATCCAGCCCTGCCGTCGGGGATTCAGAGGACAACAGGCCCCGCGCTCAGGTCGAACGTCCCGGCCGGACCGTCGGGTCCGGCCCCGTCGTGCCAGGCCTGACGCCGCCGAGCACCGACCCCGACCGCGAGGGACCTGCACGGCCGACGACCGGGGCCGTTCGTCCGTGCGCAGGGCCGGGCCCGACCTCCGAGCCTGGCTCCGGACGGTGACCGGTCGCCGACAAGGTGGCGGAGGCCTTCCACGGCACCGAGGCCGAGCTGCTCACCACCAACCTCTCCGGCGACCAGGAGACTGGGCTACGCGAGATGTTCACCGAAGCGGACACCGGCTCCGACACCGGTGCCGGCACGCGAGCGACGATCAGCTGACGGGAGGCTTGTTTCAGCGCCGGCGGGTGAGCGCGCCGGCCACGGCGCCGAGCATGGCGCCGGCTCCGAGCAGGACGGCCGTCGTCCGCGACGACGGCAGTCCTCCCAGCATGATCGCCGGCCGAACGATCACGGGCGCGGGCTCTCGGATGTGCTCGGTCTCGTTCTCGGGCAACGTCGCCGCCCACGCGGTCACGAAGAGGACCAGCCGGGCGACGACGTTGGTGAACACGAGCAGGCCGAGAATCGGGCCGAACGCGACCCCGGCCGGCGAGGTCGTGACGACGGCGAGGTAGACGGTCATGACCTGCTGGAGCACTGCCAGGGCGACGGCGCCGAGCGCCGCCGCCCGCACCGCGCTTCGCACGGTCACCGGTTCCCGCGGGAGCCGAGCGACCACCCAGACCAGCACGATCCAGTTCGCGAGGAGGGCCAGGACCACCCCGACCAGGACGACCAGGAACTCGGTCCACCAGGTGGGTCCGAGTCCGAGCAGCTCGATCACCGTGCCGGACATGCCCGTGCCGATCGCCGTGACCGCGAACGAGACGAGCAGGGCGAACGCGAGGCCGATCATCGCCAGCAGGTCCATGCCGTAGCGCTTGACCAGGGGCACCGTCGGCTCGCGTTGATCCCACTGCTGGGACAGCGCCTCCCGCAGGTTGACCGTCCACCCCAGACCGGCGATCAGCCCGAAGGCCAGACCGAGGACGCCCACCGCATCGCGCTGCCCGATCGCGGTGTCGATGATCGCATTCACCGTGGGAGCCAGCGTGTCCGGCAGCGAGGTCGTGATGGCCTCCCGCAGCTCCGCGAGCAACTGGGGGTTGCTCGCGAGGACGTACCCGGCGGCGGCGAAGGCCATCATCAGGACCGGGACCAGGGCCAGCACGCTGAAGTAGGTGATGGCGGCCGCGTAGTGGTCGCCGTGCTTGTCGACATACCGGGTGCCGGCCCGGACCAGGTGGTCCAGCCAACGATGGCGCGCTCGCAGCACCTCGAACCGACCAAGCTCGGTCGGGGTCGCATCCTCCGCCGTCGTCATGATGATCTCCTCGGTCGGCCGTGCTCACGGTCGCCAGCGCGCCCCCGGCACCGAGGCCGTGCTCAGCAGGACAGGCGGGTACGCGACCCGGCAGAGCCGAACGCCCCCGGGCCGACGGGCCAAGGTCCCGGCCGGGACCTCGGGGGCCACGAGCCCGGGACCTTGTGCCCTCCTCCGTCGGTGCGGGTTCCCGCTCACATGGGCCCGATCCGGTCCCCGCGAGGTCATCAGGCCCGGCCGGGGCGACGACCTCGGCGTCGAGCCGTCGCGCCCGCGGCCTGATGTCCGCCACTCCCCCACCCGGCAGGACATCATCATGAGCATCGACGGGCCCTCCGCCGCATCGCCCACATCGCCGCCGGCACCCGTCCGTCCCGGCCGGCGCGTGGCGGCCGGGGCGGCATTGCTGGCGGCGCTCGCCGCCCTGGCGGTCGTGGTCGTGCGCCTGCTCGACGCACCGTTGCTGCTCGCGGCGGGGGTGCTGATGGTCGTTGTCGCCGTGCTGGCGGGGTGGTCGGCGCTGATCCACCGTGGCGCCCGGCGGTGGCTGGGTATCGCGATCGCGGCGGTCGCGGTGGTGGCGCTCGTGGTCGTACTCGATCCTCGGTCGCTGGTGCGGATCGCCGTGGTGATCGGTCTGCTGGCCGTCGCGATCGCCACCGCCCGCTACTCCCTGGGCGACCAGGCGGCGGACCCACCGTCGATGCGGCGCCGGGTCGGGCCCGCCACGCACGGCGTACTGCTCATGAATCCGCGGTCGGGAGGCGGCAAGGTCGGGCGGTTCCACCTCGAGGAGGAAGCCCGCCGTCGGGGGATCACGCCGATCGTGCTGCACCCCGGCGACGACCTGCGCGCCCTGGCCGAACACGCCGTCGCGGGCGGCGCCGACGTCCTCGGGATGGCCGGCGGCGACGGATCGCAGGCCCTGGTCGCCGACGTCGCGCGTCGCCACGACGTGGCGCTGGTCTGCGTCCCGGCGGGCACCCGCAACCACTTCGCCCTCGATCTCGGCCTGGACCGCGACGACGTCACCGCCGCCCTCGACGCGTTCGGGGACGCGGTCGAGCGCCGCATCGACCTCGCGACCGTCGACGACCGCGTCTTCGTCAACAACGCCTCGCTCGGCGTCTACGCCACCGTCGTCCAGTCCGACGCCTACCGCGACGCGAAGCTCGCGACCGCCGCCGGGATGCTGCCCGACCTCCTCGGACCCGACGCCACCGGCTTCGATCTCCGGTTCACCGGTCCGGACGGCACCCGGGAGACCACCGCCGACCTCGTGCTGGTCTCCAACAACGTCTACCGCCTCGAGCGGCTCAGCGGCCTGGGAACCCGAGATCGGCTCGACGCGGGCGTGCTCGGTGTGGTCACCCTCAGGGTCGACCGCACCGGCGACGTGCGGGCCCTGCTGGCCGCCGAGGCCGGCGGCCAGCTCAGCCGCTACCGAGGCTTCCGGCAGTGGACCGCCCGCGAGTTCGTCATCGACTCGGGCGAGGCGTCGGTCGCCGTCGGTGTCGACGGGGAAGCGCTCCGGCTCGAGCCGCCCCTGCGCTTCGCGTCGCTCCCGGCCGCGCTGCGCGTCCGCACCCCGTCCACCGCGCGCACCGCCGCCTCCCGTCCCGCCGGCCCGGCCGCAGCAACCAGCGCCCTGCTCCAGGTCCTGCTCGGGCGCCCGTCCGAACACGGGCCCGCCGACGCTCACCGGTCGAGCATCGTGCCCGAACCGTCCATGGACACCGGCGAAACGCGCGATGCTCCAGGTCGCGGCCCCGGTGGCTGATCGCCCGAGTCACGCCCCCGATCGTCAGCGGGTCGCGACCGCGTGGGCACCGACCTGAAGGAATCGAGGACCCACTCGGTACGGGCCGTGACCCAGCGGCGCGATTCAGCGTTGATGGCGCCAGGGGCCGGTGATGGCGTAGCAGATGCCGGGGTCGTAGAGGTTGGCGAACAGGATGCGCTTGTCGCGGGAGTAGACCGGGCCGGCCATCTCGTTGGTGTTGAGGTCGTTGCGGGCGATCGGGTAGGTCTGCCCGCCCGCCGTGGCCCCGACGAGGTGCTGCACGCCCTCGCCGTCCTCGGCGAGGATGACCCCGCCCCAAGGAGACACGGTGATGTTGTCCGGCCCGTCGTAGTTCGTGCCGTCCTGGTCGGGGCTCGGATTGACCCCGAAGCGCAGCGTGAGCGTCAGCGTCTGGCGGCGGGGGTCGTGGAACCACACCTGCCCGTCGTGGGGTACCGGGCTCTCGGCGCGCGCGAAGCTCGTCACGACGTACGCGCCGCCGTCGCCCCACCAGCAACCCTCGAGCTTGCGCCCGCGGGTGACCTGCGGAGGGTTGAGCTGGAGGCGGGTCGGGACGACCCGGGCATCGCGGTCGGGCACGGTGGTCCAGCTGACCTGGTAGGTCGTGCCGACCTCGACCGCCCGCGACAGGTCGTCGATCGGCGTCCCCGCCGCGTCGGTGCACCGCATCGCCTCGTACGCCCCGTCGGTCGGGCCGAGGCGGCGCAGGGCGCCCTTGCCGCCGCGGAAGCCCCGCGGCGGGGTCCAGCGGTAGAGCAGGCCGTTGGGCGCCGCGGCGTCCTCGGTGAGGTACATGGTGCTGTTCCCGGGATCCACCGCGACGGCCTCGTGGGCGAAGCGCCCGAGGGCCCTGATGGGCTGCGGGTCCCGGTTGGCGCCGCGGTCCTCGGGGTCGACCTCGAACACATAACCGTGGTCCTTGGTGTAGCCGTTGACCCCGGCGAGGTCCTCGGTCTCCTCGCACGACAGCCACGTCTGCCACGGCGTGACGCCGCCGGCGCAGTTGGTCGACGTCCCGGCCAGCGACACGTACTCGCCCAGGCGGCGGCCGTCGCGGTCGACGCTGATCGTCGTGGTGCCGCCGGGCGCCTGCGGGTCGTAGGTGAACTCCGGCGGCGTCGGCACGACCAGCGGTCCGGCCGCGGCGCGCGCCCCGCGCAACTCGTGGTTCTGCACGAGCACCGTGCCGTTGCCGCGAGCGGGGAACGCGCCCATGCCGTCGCTGTTGGTGGGGCTGGGCTCGCCGGAGTCGAGGCGGGTCACCCCGGCCTCCGAGACGATCTCGTACCGAAAGCCCCGGGGCAGAGCCAGGCGCCCGGCCGGGTCGGGCACGACCGGGCCGTAGCCCGGGCCTCCCGGCCCGCCCGGCCCCGGGGCGGCGCCCGCGTTGGGCGCGGCGAACAGGCCCTCCGCGCTGCCCAGCAGAGCCACACCGCCGGCGAGTACCGCGGAACGGGACAGGAAGCTGCGGCGGGACAGGCCGCCGGCGAGACCGTCGGACATGCGTGGTGGTTCCTCTCGACGAGGCGACGTCGTCACCCCGACGGATGACGACCCTCACGACGCTGCCCCACCGACGTGGCCATCAGCTGAACGACACGCGGCAAGCAGATCGGTAATCCCTCGGTCCTGCGGTGCCTCCCGCCCGGTCAGCTCGGACGGTGCCGGAGGATCGCGGCGGGGTCTCTCACACCTCTCGGAAACCCGGGTATCTCGGAAACGGAGTCCTGGATGATGACCCACGATCCTCGAGCGTGACCTCGGCACGGGGACCGTTCGACGTGCACCTTCACGGCGACGAGGGACTTCGATCCACGCCGATGATGTCTTCCACTCGGCCGAGTAGACGAACGAGTTGGTGGTAGCTGGTCTCCCCGAGACGTGCTCGGATGTCATCCTCCAGCTCGCTCACGCGAGCACACGACGCCGCCAGCACGGCCAGCCCTTCAGACGTCAGTCGCACGGGGGCAAGCCGCCCGGTCCTGCTCGCCGAGCCCCGCCGAGGGGCGGGAGTCGCGACCACCTGATCGATGGCTACGAAGCACGGGACGACGTTGGGCAGGTCTGCTCCGTCGTGCCATCGCCGAGACCGGTGTCCCCCGGACCTCCCCTCGACACACCAGGAGGCCCGACGGGTGCGCGGCACCTGACTCGGCCCACGAGTCAGTGCCCGAGCAGAGGCATCCTCGCCGCGGGCTACGGCCTCAGCTCGTAGACGTGGTTGACCTCGGTGGAGGTGGCCAGGTGGGCGTCCCGGAAGCCCGCCTCGCGCGCGAGCTCGCAGGTCCGCCTCGGCCCGGCCTGGTTGCCCAGGCCGGCGGCAGGCGGGGCCGAGAGCCCGCTGGGCAGGCATACGAACAGCGACGCGCCGAGCAGCAGCCGCCCGAGTGGGTTGAGCACCTCAGGGACGTGATCCCAGCTCATGGGTTCCACCAACATGACCGACCCGCCCTCGGCCAGGGCTGCGCGGGCGGCGCGCAGCGCCCCGACCGGGTCGGGCATGTCGTGCAGACAGTCGAAGAAGGTGACCAGGTCGTACTGCCCGGTCAACTCGGTCGCGGGAGCCACGCGGAAGCTGATGCGATCAGCGACCCCGGCCGACTCGGCCCGGTCGCGGGCCAGCTCGACGGACTCGGGGTGGTAGTCCAGACCGACCAGTCTGGCCCGCGGATACGCCGCCGCAAGGATGACGGTCGAGGAACCCAGCCCGCACCCGACGTCGGCAACCGTCCCGCCGGCCACCAGTCGCTCCTCGATCCCGGTCAAGGCCGGGATCCAGGAGCCGGTCAGGTTCGCGAGGTAGCCCGGTCGGAAGAAGCGCTCGGTGCCGAGGAACATGTCCTCGTGCTGCTCGTGCCAGCCGATTCCCTCACCGGTGCGGAACGACTCGGTGAGCCGGTCCAGCATGCGCGTGGCGGCGGTGAGGTTCTGGAGTGCACCTGCCACGTACGCCGGGCTGTCGGGGTTGGTGAACACCTCGGCCTGTTCCGGGGAGAGCCGGTAGCGCGCCGAGGGTGCCGACTCGTCCATGTCGCTGCCGTCGTAGGTGATGTACCCGGCGGCGGCCATGGCCAGGAGCCACTCCCTCAGGTACCGCTCGGAGAGCCCCGTCTCGGCGGCGAGCTGCTCGGCGGTCACCGGCTCGAGCCCCGCCAACGCGTCGAACAGGCCCAACCGATCACCGAGGAGACCCAGTGGGACGACCAGCGCGGCGCCCGCGTCGGTGATGATCTGACCGACCAGCGCCTCCAGCACTGTCGGGTCGATCGGCGACCGGGTGGCCACGGGTGCCGCTGTCGGCGTGGTCGAGGTCATCGTCGGGCTCCTTCCACCGTGAGAAGCACTCAGTGCACTCGCCCTCGCCGTGGAGGTGAATACGGAGGAGTCCGTAGACCCTGGAGTGACCGGGGTCTGCTCCGTGAGGGCGAAGAACCGGAAATGGTCGGGCACGAGCAGGTCACCGAGAAGCTCGCCGAGCTCAACGACGCCGGGATGCAGGGCATGATCTTCGGGCTCATCGACTACAACGAGGAGCTCACGTACTTCGACGAGAACGTCATGCCGCTGCTCAAGCAGGCGGGTCTGCGTCACTGAGCGGCGGGCGGGGCCGCCAGGGGGTGGCGCGGATGGCAGCCGTGCCACCCCCAGCACGGCCCACCTCGCGGATGAGTGGCGGACGGGGCCGGACGGATGTCGCGGGGCGGGAGTCGCTTCCCCGACGGTCACACCGCCCGCTCAGCCGAGGGGCGCACCGATCCGTCAGCATCGAGTGAGATGACCGTCGCCGTGCCTCTGCGCTGGTCCAGCACGTAGGCGTGACGACCATCGGCGCTGAACCGGATCCCGGTAGGCGCGGGGACCGGGGCGACCGACGTCGACCCGTCGGCGAGGTCGATGAACATGATCTCCCCGTCGTCGTACGTCTCGCCGTAGCCGAAGACGTAGCCGAAGCGGCCGTCCGGGGTGAACTCGACATCCGTCGCATAGGGGCTCGCGACGAAACTCGTGGAGGTCCGGGCGGCACCGTCCACGATCGTCACCGTCGTGCCGTCGGCGTCGCGACCGCTGACGACGTAGGCGTGCCCGTCGGGACTGAAGGTGACGCGAGACGGCGAGGCATCGACCGGCACGGTCCAGATCGTGTCGTCCGCGGTGTCGATCACGGTCAGGGCGCCGGCGCCGGCGCGGTCGTCGCCGGCGATGTACAGCTGACGGCCGTCCGGGCTGAACTGCGGCTCGTAGGCGGGCTGGCCGACCGACGCGAACGTCGTCGCACCGGTCGCCATGTCGACGACCGTCACGGCGCCGTCCCAGTTCCAGGCGTAGGCGCGCGTCGCGTCCGCGTTGAAGTACACCCAGTCAGCGGGAGTGGGCAGGGTGAACGTCCGGCCGCCGTCGTCGCCCGCGCTGATGACCCTCAGCGTGGCGCCGCCCGAGGCGTCGCCGTAGCCGAGCACGTAGGCGAGGGAGCCGTCGGTGGAGAACCCGAGCCGCCCGTCACCGGGCACTGTGGTCACGCTGTCGTCGGTCGTGTCGAAGATCGTGATCTGGCCGGCGTCGACAACGTAGAAGCGCTTGCCGTCCGGGCCGAACTGCGCATCGTGGATGAAGCTGTCGGAGCCCTCCGCGGTGATCGACACGGTGTCGAGGGTGACCCCGTGGGCGGCGTCGACGACCGTCACTGTCCCGTCGGCACGGTCGGTGATGTACATCCGGGTGCCGTCGGGCGACGGGAACCACCAGCTGGGGTCGGACCCCAGGTCGATCGTGGTGAAGGAGTGATCGGAGGTGTCGATCACGGTCAGCTTCGGGTCGTCGCCCCCCTGGTCCATGACGTACGCGAACGCTCCGCCGGCGCCGAACCAGACGGTGGTGGTGGGATGACCGCCGACGGGGATGACGGTCACCGAGTCGTCCCGGGTGTCGATCACCGTGACCGAGCCGTGGACGTACTGGTAGTCGACGAGGTACCCGAACCTCCCGTCCGCGCCGAAGGTCGGTTCGCCGTAGCCGGGCGCGCTGCCGATGATGGCGTGGGTGGCGGTGTCGAAGACGGTCGTCGTGCCGTCGGTGATGCTCGGCATGTAGGCCCGGCGGCCGTCGGGGCTGAAGGTGAGGTACTGGGGCCGAGGCACGGCGATCGTCGTCAGGGTGTCGTCGGCCAGGTCCAGCACCAGGACCTGATCGCCCATGTAGTCGCTCAGGTAGGCGTGCTCTCCGTCGGGGGCGAAGTAGACACCGCCGTAAGACCCGACGGGGCGCAGGGTGGCGACGACGGCGTCGGTGTCGACGTCGATGACGGTCACCGTGGTCGGCTCGTCCTTGTCGTTGCGGTCCTCGGTGCGGGTCGTCACGAAAGCGTGACTGCCGTCCGGGCTGAACTCCAGCTCGTCGGCTCGGCCCGGCAGTGTCACCGTGCTGATCAGCGAGTTTCGGCCCGCGTCGATGATCGAGATCGTGGTACTCGTGGGAACCGAGTCCTGCGCTGCGGCGGAGAACGTGCGCGCGGCCGCGAGCGATCGCATCACTGACGTCCCGCCGCTCTGGCCGACGGCGTAGATGCGACGTCCGTCGGGGCTGGCGTGGAGCGTCTGGACTCCGGGCCCGACCGGGATCTCGGCGACGACCTCGGTCGGGCCGGGGTCGACGGGCGTCGTGACCGTGACCGGCACGACGTCGCCGTCGCCGTTCGCGACGAGAACGGTGAAGGTCACGACGTCGGCGCCGGGCGTGCCCGCGGCGGCACGGCGGGCGGCGGCGGTCGGCGTGAACGTGTAGGTGCCGGTCTTCGGGTCGACCGTCACCGACCCGGTGCCGGGCTGCTCCGGAACCGTGACGACCAGCGTGCCCCCGGCCGTGGGCCCGACCCCGAGGCTCCCACTCACGGCACCCGTATCCCTGTCGACGGTCGGGCCCGGCGGCTCCGGGACGACCGGCGGGGTGGTCGGGCCGGTCGGGGTGACGGTGACCGGCACGGTCACCGTGATCGTGTGCGCCCCGAACAGCCGAGAGGCGAGGGCCGGGTGGTGGCGCATCAGGGCCTCGCGCAGCACGTCGGTGTAGCGGCCCCCGCCGGGCGCGGTCGGGTCGTTGTCACGAACCACGACGGTGAAGGCGTCATCGCCGCCGGTCAGGGCGAACTCCGGGTCCGGCACATAGGTGAAGGTGCCGTCCGAGCGCATCACAAGGTCGCCGTGCGCCGGTTCGGCGATCACGGTGTAGCTCAGCCGGTCGCCGTCGGGGTCGGTCGCGTGCAGGCCGCCCGTCAATTGCCCCGAGCTCGTCGGCGAGCTCAGGGTGGGGGCGGCAACGGGTGTGCGGTTGAGCAGGGGGTTCTCGCCACGACGGAACAGTGCCCACTGCGCGAGGATCAAGGCGCTCGCGGGTGCCGTCGGGGCGACGGGGCCGGACGCATGCGCGGAGCCGGTGGGCAGTCCGGCCAGCGCGAGCGCGAGGCGGGTCAGCACGTTCCGTGTCACGGCCTCCATCGGCCGTGTCGCCGGGGCCGCACCGCCACGGAGCGAGTGGGCGGCGGGGTGGGCGGTGGTGTCCGTCGAGGGCCCGCTCGCGCTGGTCGCCGTACTGCTCGCGGCGCCGGACCCGGCGGCGACGGCGGGACGGTCGGTTCCGGCGTTCGCGGACGTCGAGCCGGCCGGGGAGATGACCGACGTCCCGGCCGACGGCTCCGACGACCTCGAGGTCGTCGGCCGCGGACGCGTCGTCGGCCTCGTCGTCGCCGTGGGCTTCGTGGTCTCGGCGGCGGTGGCGCCGGGCCGCGTCGTTCCGTCTCCCCCCGATCCCGCGGCGCCATCGGGAGCGTCGGCCGTGCTCTCGGTCGGCTCCGCGCCGGATCCCTCGGTGGAGGTCTCGGGCGAGCCCGTGCCGCCCCCGGACTCGGCCTGGTCGGCGGAGGCCGCGCCGGTCTCGTCCTCTCCCCCGCCGTCGGTGCCGGTGGCCGGGTCCTCGAACGCGTACGACACGTCCTGGACGACGACGTGGTCGACGGCCGCCGTCTCGTGCGGGCCATGGAAGAGGATGCCGGCACCGATCGCCGCGGCGAGGGCCGTCTGCGCGGTCCGCGAGGCGACCACGGTGCGCCCCCCGCGCCGTGCCTTCGCGATCCGGGCCGCCTTCCGGGCCCTCGCCGCCTCGGCCGTCCTCGCGGCCCTGGTGGCCTGACTGGTCCTGACGAGCTTCTTCACGGCTCCGTTCCCCCCGAATCGATCGTGCGCAATCAGTTGCTCGCTCCACCAATCGCTGCGGGGTGCAGCAGCGTTCCGCTCGTACGCTGAGCCGAATGGGGGATTCTCGACTCAGCCCTGTCTGCCCGACCCCACGTGATCGTTGTGGTCTTGCGTTGTCCGCCCCTGGCCCCGCGGATCGGGTCATCGGGCTACCGGCACTGCTGACGGTCGCGGCGCTTGCCGAACGCTGGTCACGGAGCGGGCGAGGCCAGGAGCTCCGTCGTGCGTGCGCCGGTAGCCTGGCGATGGTTGCGACGGCGCGCCGCCCCTGAGCCCGACGCGGACGACGTCATAACCCTGCTCGTCGGCTTGTCGCTGGCGACGAGGGCACCGAATGATCGGGCACGCCTGTACCGCCGGCCCGCCCTCGTCGTCCCCGGCTTGAAGCTTCCTAGTCGCTCGGGCCGGAGTCGCGCTGCTGCTCCGGCGGGCCCGCGCGTGCGATCGTGACCGACCAGGGACCGACGGCGCAGGTCATTTCGATGACGTGACGACGGAGAGGCCCTTTCCGGCGAGGATCTGGACGAACAGCTCGCCAACGCCGCGGTGTTCCGCCGTTCGAGTTGCCTGCGCCCCTCGCCGGCGTGCTCACACTCCCACCACCGCGCCACGGTCGACTCCTCGTCGGTGTCCGCGCGGCGCGAGCCGACCGTCACGACCCGCCCGGAGGCCCCGGCGCCGAGCCCGAGAACGTCCTCCGCGCGCTGCGGATCAGCGACCCGTCGATGCACGAACGCGCGCAGCTGCGCCCCGAACTCCCGCCAGACGTCCTCGCTCGTCGGGCTGCAGGACCGGCCACCGACTCGTGGATTGATGCCGTCATGCCGACCCCCGGTACACGGGTGCGGGATAGAGATGGACAGTCCCACAGACGACAGACCGGTCGAAAGGACGCAAGACCGCCCTAGGGATGCATGAGAGCGTTCGCCAACCGGGGGCCCGTCCGGACACGGTCGAGCTCCCGGGACCGTCGAGGAGGCGCCTGTGAGCAAGCGACGCGCGATCACCGGCGCGGTGCTGCTCGACCTCGCGGTCAGCCCGCTGTTCGCCTGGGACGTCTTCACCGACATGCTCGGCCCCGAGCTCCAGGCCGGCGAGACTGCCCTGGCCGGCGTCTTCTCCGTCGGCCTGGTCGCCTTCATGGCCGCCGTCGTCCTCGGCGGCCGGACCGCCGACCGAACGCCACCCCGCCGGCTGGCCCTGATCGCCGCGACCGGCATGGTCGCCGGGCTGCTCGGCAGCGCCGTCGCGGGCTCGGTGACGGCCATGGTCCTCGCGTTCGGTGTCCTGGTCGGCGCCTCGAGCGGGCTCGGCTACGCCACCGCCGTCCGCGTCGCCGGCACCGTGCAGACCGGCCGCGGACTCGCCCTCGGACTCGTGGTCAGCGCCTACGCCATCGGCACCGCCGTCCTCGCCCCGCTCGCCTCAACCCTCCTGATCGCCCTCGGGCGGGCGGCCACCTTCGCCCTCCTGGCCGGCGTGCTGGGCCTCCTGCTGATCCTGGCCGCCGTCCTCGTCCCCGGCACCGCTCCAGAGCGGCGCGCCGCTGTCGAGCACGACGAGCACTCACGCCGCCCGAAACTCCCCGTCGTGGCGCTGTGGCTGGCGTTCGGGCTCGGCAGCGCACCCGCGCTCGCCGCGTTCGCCCAGGCCGGGCAACTCGCCGGCACTGCCTCGACCGTCGCGCTCGCCGTAACCCTGCTCAACGTCGGCAACTTCGCCGGACGCCTCATCGCCGGCCCGCTCTCTGACCGGATCGGACGCCCGGCCGCGCTGCACGCGAACGCGGCCCTGCTGGTCCTGGCCTGCGTGCCGCTCGCCCTCGGCGCCGCCGGTCCTCTCGCCCTCGCCGCCCTGCTCGTGCTCGGCACGCAATACGGGGCGCTCTCCACCCTCACCCCCGCCGCGACCGCCGACGTGACACCGCCCGACCGCTTCGGCGCCACCTTCGGCCTGGTCTTCACCGGCTGGGGCGTGGCCGGCATCCTCGCGCCGGTCGCCGCAGCCGCCGTCGCCCCGTGGCTCGGCTACGACGGCGTCTACCTCGCCTTCCTCGTCGTCGGTGCTGCGGCCTGGGCCTGTGTGGCCGCATTCACCCGCCTGAGCCACGCTCCGGCTTGACCTTCGAGTCGACTGCCAATTTTGGCGTCGAGCTCAGTGTCAGGGTCAGCTCGCCGCTGTTGCGGTGGTTGGGAGCCTGGCTGCTGGTGTTCTGGCTCGTAGCGTCGGTGCCGCCCCTCGGGCTGGCGATCACGCGTTGTGCCGGGACATCAGCGCCAGGACCGGCACCCCACAGGCTGATCACAGGAGACCTCTCAGCGAATCGGGTGGGCGTGGCCCAGTCCGCGAGCGCCAGCGACGGGGCGGGCCCGTGGGCGGGCTCCTGGTCCCACAGTGGTCCAGATGTGTGAGGGATAGATGATCCACTCGACGGTCAGCACCGTGAACGGCAAGAACCCCGCTGACCTGGGCCTCTACCCTGGTCAACGGGGTTCCGGTGCTCTGTCGGGACGACAGTGTGCTGTTTCAGGACATAGGCATGGCGTGTCTCAGGACATGCGCATAGCGC
>NZ_JAQZAM010000025.1 GCF_028737215.1 Actinomycetospora chibensis
ACATCGACCCCGACTGGTTCCAGAAGCTCACCCAGAAGGCCCGCCCCACGGCCACCATCCCGACCCGCAGCCGCTACGACGACGAGCCACCGTTCTAGCGTGCCGTGGTCCGATGGGCCGCCCACTGCGCGGGATGGCCTACCGTCACGCCGGTGACGGAGGCGGGTGCGGGGCGACGATGAACCGACGCCATTTCCTGGTCCTCGCCGGGCTGACGGGGTGGGCCGTCACCAGCGGGTGCGGGGCGCCCGACGCCGCCGCCGGCCACCCCGAGCGCCTCCCGGGCCTCGCCGACCCGGACCGCCGACGTGTCGCCGAGGCGGTCATCAGCACGTTCGAGAACTCGACGATCGAGCTGCCCTACGCCGCGGCCCACCGCCTCGACGACGGCCGCGGCATCACCGCCGGCCGGGCCGGCTTCACCAGCGGCACGCACGACCTCCTGCTGGTGGTGCAGCGCTACGCCGCGACCGCCGGCAACAACACCCCCGTGAGCCGGTACCTCCCGGCGCTGCGAGCCATCGACGCGAAGGTGCAGGAGGGTGGCGACGGCTCCAGCACCAAGGGCCTCGACGGCTTCGAGGACGCCTGGACCACGACGTCCCGCACCGATCCGGGACTCAACGCCGCGCAGGACGCCGTCTACGACGAGCTCTACTTCCGGCCCGCCGTCGACCGGGCCCGGGCAGCCGGTCAGACCACCGCGCTGGGCCAGCTCGTCGTCCTCGACACCGCCGTACAGCACGGCATCGGCGGCCGGGACGGCCTCCAGGCGCTGATCACCGAGACCGGGAAGCAGGCCGATCCGACGGCGTGGCTGGGGCGCTTCCTCGAGATCCGCCGGGCCCATCTCCTGGACCCGGCCGACGAGGAGACGGCCGAGGTCTGGAAGGAGTCGGTCCCCCGGGTGACCACGCTCGAGACGCTGCTGGCGCAGGAGCGGTTCGACCTGGACACCCCGCTGGAGTGGACGTTCGCCGGGGACCGCTTCAGCCTCCCCGCCTGACGAAGGTCACCGCCGACCACCGGGCCCACCCGGGCACCGCTATCGATCGTGGTGACCGGCCGCCACCGGGTTGGCCGACGGACGCCGACCCCGCCACGATGGCTCGATCCGAGCGCGTGGAGGTGGACGGGTGGCCCGGGGTCGGTCGAACACGGTGTTCTCGGCGGGGTTCTTCGCCGACGAGGGGTGGGACTTCGCCGTCCGGATCGCGCTGGGCCAGTGCGCCTCCGGCGGCGCCGATGCGGGCGAGGTGCTCGCCACCGTCGCGCGGATCCACGGCGGGAAGACCTGGACCCCGGAGTGGTCCGCCCGCGCCGAGCAGCTCCGGGGCACCGCCGAGCAGCGGGCCCGGCAGGGCGACGAGCGCGGCGCCGCGGCGGCGTTCCTCCGGGCGGCGGGCTACGGGGCCCTCGCCCTCGACGGCCTGACCGGCGAGGAGGACTCCGAGCAGCTCACCGCCGCCTTCCGCGCCCACCGCGCGAGCTGGGAGCGCTTCGTCGACTGCTCGGCAGGGCGGCACGAGCGGGTCGCGGTGCCCTACGAGGACACCACGCTGCCCGGCTGGCTGCTGCGCCCGGACGCCTCGGGCGCGCCGCGCCCGACGCTGGTGATGACCAACGGCAGCGACGGAGCGATCACCTCGCTGTGGGGCAGCGGGGCGGCGGCGGCCCTGGAGCGGGGATGGAACGCGTTCGTCTACGACGGGCCGGGCCAGCAGTCCCTGCTGTTCGAGCGCGGCGTCGGGTTCCGCCACGACTGGGAGGCCGTCCTCACTCCGGTGGTCGACGCGCTCGTCGCCCGCGACGACGTCGACGCCGATCGGCTGACCGCCTACGGCATCAGCCAGGCCGGCTACTGGCTACCGCGGGCCCTCGCCTTCGAGCACCGCTTCGTCGCCGCGGTCGCCGACCCCGGGGTGGTCGACGTGTCGACCGCGTGGACCGAGCGCCTGCCCGCGAGCATGGTCACGATGCTCGAGCAGGGCGACCGGGAGAAGTTCAACCGCAACATGCGGCTGCCGCTGCTCATCCCCTCGATCGCCCGCACCCTGCGCTTCCGCGCCCGCCCCTTCCAGCGCGACGACTGGTTCGACACCTTCACCGAGGCCCGCCGCTACCGACTGACCCCGGAGCTGGCCGACTCGATCCGCACGCCCCTGATGATCACCGACCCGGAGGACGAACAGTTCTGGCCCGGACAGGCCCAGCAGCTGGCCGACCTCGTGCCTGGCTCGCACCGCGTGCGGTTCCTGGCCGCCGAGGGCGCCAACATGCACTGCCAGCCGATGGCCCGCCTGCTCACCCACGAGCGGATGTTCGCCTGGCTCGACGAGCAGCTCGCGACGACCGGATCCTGACGCGGGCCAGGGAGTACCGCCGGCGCGTCCACCACGCGCGGGCGGTCGCGCGCAGGCGCCGGAGCGGACCCTCGACCGGCTCGGCGGGCTCGCTCGGGGCCGGGACGGGGACGACCCGGTCGAGGAAGCCGACCAGCGCGTCGGTGAAGGCTTCCGGGGCGTCCAGGTTGCTCAGGTGCGAGGCCGACGGGATCACGACGAGCTCGACGCGGGGGTCGCGACGGGCCCAGCGCCGCGCGCCCGCGGCGATGTCGCCCACGCGATCGCCGTCGCCGTGGACGAGCAGCATCGGCACCGGCAGCCGGTAGCCCGGCTCGGCGCGCAGGGCGTCCGAGACCAGCGACGACAGCACGCCGACGGTCGCGGCCTGGGGCATCGCCGCCGTGGCCTCCCGGACGTATCGGCGCGCGTCGGGGTCCCGGGCGGTGGCCCGGCCGGCGGCGTGCAGGAAGAGCCGGCGCGGGTACCAGGCCAGCGAGCGCAGGGCGGCGAGCGTCGCCACCTTCTCGGTGGGGAGACGGACCACGCTGTTGCAGGTCGCGTCGGCCACCACCAGGGCGTCGACGCGCTCGGGGTCGCGGCGCACGACCTCCTGTGCAATGTTGCCGCCCAGGCTCAGACCGACCAGCGCCAGCGGGTCCGGTGCCAGCGCGTCGAGCAGCGCCAGCACGTCGTCGACGGCGTCGTGGAAGCGGAAGGCGCCGGAGGCCGTCGACGCCCCGTGGTGGCGCAGGTCCACCGTGACCACCCGGTAGCGGTCACGCAGGACACGGACCTGCGGTCGCCACGCGTGATGGTCGAGGGCCGCGCCGTGCAGCAGGAGCACCGTCGGCGCGTGCGGTGGTCCCTCGACCCAGTACGACACCGTCGCGTCCGGGCGGTCCAGGGATCGAGCGGTCATCGAGCCGTCCTCCGACGACGCCCCTGCGGGCGTCGGGTGCGGGCGGACCGCCGGGCCGAGACGTCCTGTGGCGGTCACCGACACCGTGACCCGCGACCCCGCCCCGGTCAAGCCGCCCTCGCCCGGCGCCGCCCGCGTCCGGGTGAGAGCCGCCCCTCCCCGGGGCCGCGGCGCTGGTCACGGGCTCGCTCCGTCGGCCGTGGTGACGGGGTGGCGCCGACCACGCGAGTCGCCGTGCCGTGGTCGCGGCCCGGCGATCGCCGGTGCTCACCGCCGGCTCAGCACGACCAGCCGCTCGCGGGTGGGCGTCGGGGTGGGGTCCTGAGCGCTCGACGACACAGCGTCGGGCGGCGTCGGGAGCAGGTCCTCCAGCCCCCCGACGCGGCGCAGCTTCTGCCACCCCAGCCGCATGCCGCCGGCCGCCGTCACCATCGACCGGATCAGCACCGCGTACATCAGCTGCCGGTAGACGATCTGCTGCAGCGGCAGGAGCCAGAGCACGCGCAGCGGCTCGCGCTCGAGCCGGAAGGCGATCACCGCGGCGACGAGCTGGATCGCCTGCACCGACGACCACGCGATCAGCGTCGTCACCGGGTCGAGGAACAGCAGCCCGTAGATCAGGAAGATGTCGACCAGCGGCGCGAGCAGCGGCAACAGCACCTGGAACACCGCGAGGTGCCCCAGGCCCGCCCGGCCGAAGCGACCGGACGCGCCGGTCTCGAGCACCGCGCGACGGTGCTTCCACATCGACTGCATCGTCCCGTAGCTCCAGCGGTAGCGCTGGCGCCAGAGCTGGCCGAGGGTCGCGGGCGCCTCGGTCCAGGCCCGCGCGGACTCCTCGTAGACGACGCGCCGACCGCTGCGGCAGATCGCCATCGTGAGGTCGGTGTCCTCGGCGAGCGTGTCGTCGCTGACCCCGCCCACCTGCAGGAGCACCGAGCGCCGGAACGCGCCGACGGCCCCGGGGATGGTCGGCATGCAGCGCAGGACGTCGTACACGCGGCGGTCGACGTTGAAGCCCATGACGTACTCGATGTGCTGCCAGCGCGAGATCAACCCCCGGCGGGAGGCGACCTTCGCGTTGCCCGCGACGGCGCCGACCGACGGGTCCGCGAACGGCGCCACCAGGCGCCCGACCGTCGACGGCTCGAACACCGTGTCGCCGTCGATCATGACGATGAGCTGGTGACGGGCGTGGGCGAGGCCGGCGTTGAGCGCGGCGGGCTTCCCGCCGTTGGCCTGCCGGATCACGCGCACGTCGGGCAGGCGCAGCGCCTCGACGATCTCGGCGGTCCCGTCGGTGCTGCCGTCGTCGACGACGAGCACCTCGACGGGATGCTCGCTCGCCACCAGCGAGCGCACGGTCGCCGCGATGTTCTCCTTCTCGTTGTAGGCCGGGACGATCACCGAGACCGGCTCGGTCACCGGCGGTCCCCACGAGAAGTCGGCACGGTGCCGCTGCCGGTGGTGCCGGACGGCGACGACGAGCATCAGCACCAGCCGGAGCACGACGAGCACGCCGACGACGACCAGCAGCCAGGTCAGCGCATCGACGACGACGCCGGCCACCGCGACCAGCCCGATCAGCGTCGCGCCCAGCAGGTGATGGACCGTCGACACCGGACGGTTGTCGGCGGGCAGACCCACCGCGACCTCCGGGGTGGTGAAGCGGTAGCCCTGCGCCTGCAGCTGCGGGATGAGCCGGTCGAGGGCCGCGACGGTCTGGGACCGATCGCCGCCGGCGTCGTGGAGCAGGACGACGCCGCCCGCGCCGTTCGCGGGGACCGAGTTGGCGACGATGGCGTCGACGCCGGGGCGCTGCCAGTCCTCGCTGTCGGTGTCGGAGAGCACGGTGACGTAGCCGTCGGTGCCGGCGGTCCGGAACGAGCGCAGGGCGTCGTTGTCCACCGCGTCGGCGGTCGAGGAGTAGGGCGGGCGCAGCAGGTAGCTCGACTCGCCCAGGGCCCCGGCCAGCACGAGCTGGGTCTCGGTGAGCTCGCGGTCGATGCGCACGTCCGACGCCGCGGAGAGGTCGGGGTGGGTGAAGGTGTGGAGCCCGACCTCCGAGCCGGCGTCGCGGATGTCGCGGAGCAGCTGCGGGTGCTGGGCGGCCATCGAGCCGACGACGAAGAACGTCGCCGGGACCTGGTGGCGGCGCAGGACCTCGAGGACCTGCGGGGTCCAGACCGGGTCCGGCCCGTCGTCGAAGGTCAGCGAGATCGTCTTCGCCGGCATGCGCGCGCTCACCGGGGTGGCGCCGCGGGCGTCGATGACCGGTCCGCCGTCCGTGATGGCCGGCGGGACCTCGTCGTGGGCCTCCTCGGTCGGCACCGCGCCGGTGGCGTCGACGCCGACCTGCGAGCGGGCGAGTCCGTGGACCAGCAGCAGGCAGCTGAACATCAGCAGGGCGACCACGATGAACAGCACGCCGGGCCGGGGCGCGAGGCGCTTCCAGCCCCGGCCGGTGGTCACCGCGCGGTGCGGGTGGCGCGCCGGCGGGAGGTCCCGGGCGCGGGGCCCTGACGATCGAGGGGCGGACGATCGGGGCCCTGGGGAGCGGTGGCTGCCCACGGTCAGGCCGCCTGACCGGTCGTGAAGGGAGCGGGCAGCACGTCGGCGAGGGCCGGGTCCGTCGCGGTGCTGCCGGACGACCCGGTCCCGGTGCTGGTGCCCGTGCCGCCGGTGGTGGTGCCGCTCCCCGCGCCGGTGCCTGCCCCGGAGCCGGTGCCGCTGCCCGTTCCGGAGCCGGTGCCCGTCGTCGGGACCGCGCCGCCCGACGACGAGCCCCCACCCGAGCTGCCGCCCGCGGTGCCACCGGTCGCCGGCGTCGTGTCCGGCGTGGAGTGGGGAGTACTCGGCACGGCGCCACCGTGCGAGGTGCTGGGGCGAGGGGAGCTCGCGGGAACGGCGCCGGCGGCCGACTGCGGGCCGCGCACGACCCGGAGGGGAACCAGCGGCGACGCGTGAGCCCGGGGCGCTGCCGCCGCCTCCGGCTCTGCCTTGGCGTGCCGCCCGCCGGCTCCCTGCGAGTGCCGCGACGTGCCGTCGCCCCCGTGAGCCGCTCGATGGGTCGTCGCCGGGGTGGTCACCGCGGCGTCGGCGACGGCGGGGCCCTCCGACGTGACCGGCACGGCGACGTCCTCGACGCCGTCCTCCTCCACCGAGGGCGTCGGCTCCAGGGCTGCCCCGGCGGCGTCGATCACGCCCGCGTGCGTGCTGACGGTGATGCCGAACGCCGCCAGGTAGGCGGTGCAGGCTGAGGCGCCGAGATAGCCCAGGACCGTGACCCCGCGCCGCCGGCGCCCGCTCGCATCGACGAAGACCGGCGCCCGCTCGGCGAGCTCTCGTGGTGACTGCTCAGCGTCCATGGTCGTCCCCCCGTATCACCGACTCACAGCCGGCGGGGCTTCCTCGTGAAGCCCGATCAACCACTCATCGTCACCACAAGCGCCGATTGATACGTCGGACGTGTCACACGAACGAGTGAAGTAGGCCGAATGGGTCACGAATCCCGGACTCCTCGTCGGCTCCGACATCCTCGGCGAGGAGGAGACCGTCGCCGGGACGAGTGTCGAGTCGTGACCGAACCGGACGTAACGACGACCGCGGACACGCCGACTGCACGACCGTCTGCCGTCACGGGAAGCGAGCCGAGGAGGACGTGCCGATGAGCACCGAGCTGCGGGAAGGATCGACGCGCCTCGACGCCGCCATGACGCGTCGCCACCGGCTGGACGAGCAGGTCGTCGCCCTGGAGACCTTCGAGCGCCGCCTCGCCGAGCGCGTCCATGCCGCGCGGACGTCGCCCGGACGGTCCGACTCGGTGCGCGAGCTCCTCTCGCGCCTGCTCGGGGTCCGCGCCCGCCTCCAGGAGGCCGAGCTGGCACGGACAGAGGCCGTCGCAGCCGAGTCGCGGCTGCGCGACTCGGCCCGCGAGGAGCAGGACCGGGTCGAGCGGACTCGGCGCGAGGCCGACGACCGAGAGGAGTTCTACCGGGCCTGCCTGAGCGCCCCGTCGCTCCGAGCCTCCGAGAAGGCCGGAGACCTCGTCAGCAGCTGACGACAAGCGCCGGTAGTGCCGGTGTGACCGGTGGGCGCCACGCGGGTCAGGGCAGTGACGGCATCCAGTCGATGACGGCGGAGACGAACCGGTCGAGGACCTCATCGACCACGGCGGCTCTCGGCGAACTCGCGGTGGCTGCGCTCGATGCGGGGCCGCTCGTCCGCGTAGATCTTGCGGGTCGTCGCCACCCATCGCACGCGTGCGGGTGGGTCGTCGTCGAAGAGCAGGAGCCCGTACTGGGCGACCCGGCCCCCGCAGCTCGAGCGGCGCGGAGTCGAGCACCAGCAGGTCCACACCGGGCGGGAGCAGGACGTCGAAGGATGCCGGGGCCTCCCCGCCCCACCAGGCGCGACGTCGACGTCGGAATCCGGACGCGCCGTGCCCCGCGCACGGCTGCCGTACAGCAGGGCGAACCGCGCCGGCCTCCCGGAGGAGCCGCACGATCTCATCGCGCTCCGGAAGCGGGAGGTCGGACGTCGCGGTGGCGAGAGGTGGCACGCGGACCGCCGTGACCTGCGGCTCTCCGATTCTCCGGCGTGACCCGTGCGGACGCGCGTCGTTGTGCGGGTTGCGGCCCTCCGGCGGCGCGACCCCGCGCCGCGTCGACGGGGATCGGGCCTGCGGGAGGACGCACCGTGGCACCGATCGGACACCTGCGGCGTGGGCTCGTGACGGTGATCGCCGCGGTCGGGTTGGCGGCCCTGGGCGTACCGACCGCGCTCGGCGACGGCAGCCACGGGGACGGCGACGGCAGCGGCGGTGCGGGCTCGGTCGAGTACGTCAACATGGGCGACAGCTACAGCGCGGCCAGCGGCGTCCTGCCGCCCGCGCCCGGCGCGCCGCCCCAGTGCCTGCAGTCGGCCCGCAACTGGGGCCACGTCCTCGCCGACCGGTGGGGGTACGACCTCACCGACGTCTCCTGCGGCGCCGCCGAGACCCGCCACTACACCGAGGCGCAGTACCCCGGCGTCCCGCCGCAGGTCGAGGCGCTCTCCGACGAGACCGACGTCGTCACGATGACCATCGGCGGCAACGACAGCGGCGTGTTCAGCGGCACCATCCAGGCCTGCGCGACCGCAGCGGCCACCACTGCCGGCACCGGTAACCCCTGCGAGGAGCAGAACGGCGACCGGTTCACCGACACCATCGAGAACGTCACCTACCCGTCGCTGGTCGACGCGCTCGAGACCGTCAAGGCCGCCGCCCCAGACGCCCGTGTTGCGATCGCCGGCTACCTGCAGATCCTGCCCGCCGAACGGGGCTGCTACCCGATCATGCCGGTCGCCTCCGGCGACGTCCCCTACATCAACGACATCCAGGCCACCCTCAACGACGCCGTCCGCCGCGCCGCCGAGGCCACCGGCGTCACCTACGTCGACGTCACCGAGGCGTCCCAGGGCCACGATGCGTGCCGGCCGATCGGCACCCGCTGGGTCGAGCCCGCCGTCGGCGGCACCAACCCCGTCGTCGTGCACCCCAACGCCCTCGGCGAGCAGGCCATGGCCGACCGCGCCGCCGCCGAGCTCGGCGGAGCGTCCCGCGGCTGACGCCGCTCCCTGGGACCGCCAGGGGACCCCGGGTGGGAGGCGGTCCAGTGCGGCGCATGGAGCCCGCCGAGCTCTCCGCGGCGGTTACTCGCGCCGGTCGACGAATCGGTCGCTCGAACCTGCCGCCGACCTCGTCGGCAGCTGATCTCGCGCGCTAGTAGCCGAAGACGGAGCACCCCTCCTCGAAGTCACGGCGGCCCCGCTCGTCGGGTGGGCCGTACCCCTGGTCCCGGTCGTGATCGGCCAGCCAGCACTGCTCCCGGGTGCTCGGCAGGGTCGGCCCGTAGTTGTAGTTACAGCGCAGCTCGGCGTTCGACATCGGATCGTCCGTGTCGTACGAGCGTTCCTGGGCAGCGCGTTCGGCGAGGCAGCCGTAGGGATCGGCGCCCGAGGCGCCGGCGGTTCCCGATGCTTGCGACGAGCCGGCTGACGACGAGTCGCTGCTCGTCACGCATCCGAGACGCTCGGCGGCACTATCCGGGACCACGACCTCCTCGTCCCCGCCGCTGTCCGAGCAGACCGGTCCCGTGCCCATGGCCAGGAATCGCACGGGCGGCCCGAGCGCGTAGATGGTCCGCACGCCGTCGGGCGTCGACGACGACCGGAGAGACACGACGGCGAACCCGCCGGCGCACGTCGCCGCACTCGTGGGTCGGGCGTCGGCTCCGTAGTTGCTCTCTGCGCGGCGGAACACCTCGACGAGTTGCTGCGCACTCGGGCATGAGGAGCCGCCGGCGGCCGACGTGGTCGGCGCTGCGGGAGAGGGTGTGGCGATCGGGACGGGGCCCGGAGGGTTGACGGCCCCTTGCGACCCGGGGGACGCCACTGGCTGAGCCGGTGGCAGGAAGAACAACCCGATGAGCGCACCGGTGCCGACCGCCAGGACGGCGAGAAGCAGGGCGACCACCGCGAGGCGGACCCGCCGTCGGTTCGGAGTGGAGCCACGCCGCGACGTCGGGCCCGGGCGGCCCGACGGGGCCGCCGAGGTCCTCGGAAGCGGGATGCGGTCGGTGATCGCGTCGTGGACGATGTCGGTCACGCCGCCTCGTTCCGCGCCTTGAGGATGGCGTAGGCCTCGTCGACGCTTCCGACTTGGATCATCACGCCCGTCTGGTCGACGAGGAGGGCGAAGTAGTCGTACGGCGGCTGCTCGTGGTGCATGACGTCGCGGTCGATCTGGGCGTGCGCGAAGTGCCGCACCACCGGGGCCCGCCCTCGATCAGCGCGTCCGGCAACCCAGAGGCCTCCGCGCGTGACGGCGTAGACCGGTTCCCACAGATCACCGCGCCGGCCGTCGTAGGCGCCCATGAAGCTGACGTGGTCGGCCGCGCCGAGGATCGCTGTGCTTTGCGTGTCGAGTCGCGCGACGAGGGCGTCGGCGACGTCCGTGCGTCTCGCCAGCGCTTCGGGGTTCCACAGCTTCTTCTGACTCCCGCCCGAGGGATTGATGCGGTTCCCACCGAAGAGGGGCTCGAGGTGGTCGGCGTGCTCGAGCGCGTTCGTGCCGACGACGGCCACCGCTTGGATCAGATCGTCAGGAGATGTGCGGTCGTGCCAGAGCCGGACGATCCGGTCGAGGTCGTACGTGTCTCCCTCCGGATAGAGGTAGAGACCGCCGAGCAAGTACCGGCCCGCGTGCTCGGCGACGTACTGGAAGAGCGCGGGCCGCGGTGGGAGGTCCTGGAGGATCACGCCGCGGACCGACACGTTTACTCGTCCTCCGGACGTCTCCTCGGTGTCGACGAACACGCTCGTGGTGCCGATCGGCACGGCAACGACACCCGTCGGATTCCGATACACGTCCTCGAAGCGTCCGAACAGGGTGGTGAAGCACTCCTGCAGCGCCCGCGACGCGGGCGAGTCGGGCGGACCGTGACCGCCCGACGCCGTCTGGATGTCCACCCCGCATCCGCCGCAGAAGCGGTCGCCGTCGTGCAACCGCGCACCGCACCGCGCACACGCCATCGTTCGTCCCCCTCGTCGTTGTGGTGAGGCCTCGGCGCCCCGGCCCTCGTTCGGAAGCGCGGTCAGTTCGCCGGCCCGCCGGCCGTCGTCGGAGCAGTTGGGGTCATCTCGCTGGGCAGCGGCGTCGCCGGATCATCTGGTTGGTCCGGCTCGACCACTTCCGGAGGCGGCGGCTTGGCCGGCATCCCCTTTTGAGGGCCCATCGGACCGAGAGGGATGGGAGACGCAGAGCCACCGGGGTCCACGGGCACGACGCCGGGACGACCCCCCGAGCCAGGCTCGCTCGGGGCGCCGCGTGAAGGCGTCGTGGTCGGCGCGGGTTCCGTCGTGGCGCCCGGTCGCGACGACGGGCGTGGCGAGAGCGGAGCCGGTGGGGCGGCACTGCTGGTGCTCGGAACGGCGACGCTCGGGGCCGCGACCGGGGCGGTCCCCGCCACCCCGGCCCCCAGGAGGGCGGCGACCACGATCGCGGGGATCGCGACCACGGCACCGAGCACGGGGGCGAGAACGGTGGCCGAGGGCGCACCGCCGGACACACCGGCCGGCCACCAACTGGCCATGCCTGCTTCCGCGATCACGCCGAGGCCGCCGCCTTCTCCCTGGAGCAGGGGCGGTGCCTCGCGGGCGAGGGCGTCGCTCAGCCAGCCGGGTGCGGGCACCACCGCGGGCGCCGAGGCCAACAGCGTTCGCGGGGACACGAGTCGATCCCTGGCCTCCCGACACCCGAGACAGTGCTCGATGTGGCGGTTGACCCGCTTGCGGAGAAGGACGGTCATGGCGCCGTCCCAGGCACCCAGGAGCTCGGCGAGCTCGGCGCACCGCTCGGGCTGGTGGCGCGCGACGAGCAGCGCGCCGAGGCAGCGTCGGACGGTGTCCCGCAGCCTCGAGACCAGGGTGTTCGCGTTGGTGGCGCTCAGCCCGAGGGCGTCCGCCAGCTCCGGGCCGTCGAGCCCGTGCCGGTAGTGCAGTTCGAGCACCGCACGGTCCCGGTCGCTGAGCCCGCTGGCCGCGTCGGCGACCAGCGCCGCGAGCTCGCCGCGAGCAGCCAGCACCTCGGGACCGTCGTCGTGGGTGGCCCGTTCGGGCAGGACCTCGGCCGGCTGCTCCCGCCGACGGCTCCGCAGACGGGCGAGCGCTTCGTGGCGGGCGATCGCGTAGAGCCAGGGCCGCAGCTTGTCGTGCTCGCGCAGCTGATGCAGGCGGGTGGCCGCGGTACAGAACACGTCCTGCACGCAGTCCGCCGCCGCGTCGGGATCCCGCAGCATGCCCAGGCAGAAGGTGTGGAGGGAGTCGCCATAGCGGCGGTAGATCGCCCCGAATGCCGTGGGGTTGTGCGGCGCGGCCGCGGCGAGCGAAGCGTCGCTGACACGCAGAGGGCCGGTGAACACGTCGGCGGCACGTCGCGGGCGCGGGAGGCGCACGCGCAGGGGAACCGGCGAGAGCTCCGGGGTCGACCCGAGCGCAATCGGCTCGGTCTGCATGTCCGGGTCGTCCATGACGAACGGGAGCGCCGCGTGGGTCCCGTGGAGGCGGGCGTTCCCGAGGGTCACGCGGCCACCACGGTGCCCCGACCCACGTCGACCTGTGCACTCATCCCGCACCCCGCTCTCTCGTGCGGGTGGCCGGCACGAAGTACCGAGCCGCCCGCTGACCCCCCGGTCGGGCGTTGATCTGCGCATCGCCGCGACGCCGCGCAACGTTTCCGATCACCGGTCAGCGGTCGACTCTCCGCGCCCAACGGCGTCGCTCGACCCGGCGGAAAATCTTCTCGAGAAAAGTGTGCGGGTCGTCGGGGGTCGCTGCTCCTACCCGCGTCACCGCCGCCGAGACCGGCTGCGGGCGAGATGCGAGGAGAGCCCGATGTCCCTGCGTTGCCACCTGCCGATCCGCTTCAACGCCCTTCTCGGCGGCGCCCTGCTCGCGGGCGTGTTGCTGCCCTTCAGCGCCGGCATCGCTCTCGCCGACCCCGCGGCCTCCACCGACCCGGCCTGCGTCGCGCTCGTCGAGGCCGGGGACCTCGTCACCGAGCGGCAGAAGGCGCTGACCAAGGCCCGCAACGCCTACGAGCGGCAGAAGGTGGTCGTGGAGACCACCTACGCCGAGTACAAGCGGGTGCAGGCCGACGAGGAAGCCACCCCCGCCGACGTCGAGGATGCCCGGCTCACCGCCCACCGGGCCGTCGAGCGCAGTACCGCGCTCTTCGAGGCGCAGACCGCGGCCGGCCGCGCCCACGCTGCGGCAGTCCGCGCCCGGGACGAGGCCCGCCGGGACGCGGCGCGCGTCGACTGCACCCCCGACGAAACCACCACGAACCCGCGGCCCAACCCGAACCCCAACCCGAACCCCAACCCGAACCCGCGGCCGCAACCGGTCCCCCGGCCCGTCCCGCAGCCGACGGCGGTGAACCGGCCGGTGGTCCTCACGCAGCAGACCCATATCCACCCGACGTCGGTCTACCTCTACGACGGCGGCCGCTGGGTGGCCTACAGCGACGGCACGGCCGTCCGATGCGGCTCGAACGGTCAGGACGTCGAGCGTGTCGAGGTCGTGGAGACCGGAACCGAGCAGGGCGTCCCGAGCGCCGCCGACGTCCAGGACGCGAGCTACCCCACCGGTGGCGTCGAGGCGGGCGACGGGTCCAGCCCCGTCGACCCGATCCTGCCGGTGGCCGCCGGCGCCCTGGGTCTCTCAGCAGCCGGCACCGGGGCCTACGCCTGGCACCGCCGACGCGGCGCGGTGGGCTGACCGAGGGAACGACCTCCAGCAACCGAGTGAATGACATCTCCGCGCGAGATGTCCGTGCACGGACCGTCGATCGAAGTGATCACGAACGCCCCTGGGAGATGGGAAGTCATGGAACTGCTGATCGTGCTGCTCTGGCTCGTCGGATGGATGGTCGGGATCGGCGTGCTCCGCGCGCGAGCCGGTCTCGGCCTCTGGCACACGTTGCGCGTGTTCGGGCCCGGAGGTGTCGGGCTCGCCTGGCCGTTCCTGGCCGGAATGTGCGCGCTGCTCTGGCCGATCACATTGGTCGTCTGGCTCGCACGAGGCTGCCCGGAGCCGCGCGTCGTCTTCAACGAGCGCGCCGAGGCCCGTGAGGCCCGACCCGCCGCGTCGATCTGATCGTCATCACCAACCCCACCTCGGAGGAGAACGACATCATGGCGACCTGCCGCGTCTGCAACGGCAACAAGAGGTGCACGACCTGCAACGGCAACGGGTCAAAGGGCGGAGTGATCCGCTCCAGCTGCCCGACCTGTAAGGGCAAGCGCTACTGCTTCGCTTGCGACGGCAAGGGCTGGCGCAATTGACCGCCGCCGACACTCGGCACGGGAGCGCTCCGGGCGCCCGATACGCCGACACAATGACCCTCCGCGACGCCCTCCGCACCGTGCGAAGGTTCGGAGAACGGCGCTGTCAACAGGGCGACGCCTTCACCGAGACCTGCGACCTCGACGGCGCCTTCTTCTACGAGACGGGCGCCGCTCGGGTCGGGATCCGCCTGTGGGGCAACGACGATGAGTGGGCGATCAGCGTCTTCTCGGCGGCGCGGATGAACATGGCTCCGACGCTCGAGCTCTACCGATTCATCTCGCGCTGGCGCACCACCAGCGGGACGGGCGCGCCCTACGTCGTCGAGGACGGCGGAAGGGCCGCGGTTATGTGCGAGCGCGGTTACCAGAGCTCACAGCTGGCCAGCGACACGACGGGTTGGCGACTCATCGCCTCAACCATCGACCTCGTCGGCGAGTCCGCCCTCCCGATCGCCCGAGCGCTCGACCGCGCCGACGGCGTCCCCTTCACCGCCCGCGGCGAAGTCGGCCTCGAGCTGCTGCACGGGTGGTGGGAGATCGACGAAGAAGCCGTCACCCGCGCCCTGCGCGCCACCTGAACACCCTCCGGAGAACGGAATCCCCATGACCTTTCTGATCATCGTGACGGTCGTGGTCGTCGCCATCGTCGGCTTCCGCATCGCACGCAAGGGCAGAGCTCGAGACGAGTACGAGCAGCGCAGTGCCCAGCAGCCGCTCGACCCCGGGCTGAGCGAGGTGTTCCACCGGACGGCGGGCGAGTCCGACTGGAAGGCCCGCAGGCTCGCCGACGACGCGCTGCGGGAGGCCACCCCGCACGTGCACCGCCTGACCCGGGAGATCGGGCAGGCCCCCGTCCTGATCCTCCATCAGCGGACGGACAACTCCTACCTGGCGAAGGGAGGGCTGCTCGTCGTCACCACCGACCGAACACTCCTCTTCTCCGAGGGCAGGTTGTCCAGCGTCTCCCACAGCAGCGGGACGACCACCAGAATCCAGGGCACGGGAACGACGTTCTGGATCGAGATCGAGGGCGGGGACGGCTCGTTCACCTACGCCTGCGACAACCTCGAGATCGCACGACTGGTGTGCGCGACCATCGACATGTGGGCCGACAACCTCGACGTGCGGTACATCCCGGGGGCGCACATCACACCGGAGCGCGTACACATCCCGGTCGACTTCTACGCCGGCGTCCTGCAGGCCTCGCGGTACCCCGTCACGCACTCCAACCTGCGAGCGCTGCAGGAGCGATTCGGCATGCTCTTCATCCACTACACCCGCAAGCTGATCGACTCGACCTCCGGGCTCGCCGTCGGCGAGCACTTCACCCGGGACCACGGGCGCCCGACGGACGACCGTGAACTACCCCAGTGGCCCGAGCGCGTGCTGCGCGGCCTCATCGCGCTCGACCGCGACGCGGGGTACGTCATGGCCCCGTTCCTGCCTGGGCGGGTGCACAGCATTCTCCTCGAGGACTACCTCGCCCACCCCGAGCGGCCGCTGTCCATGTGGATGAGCAACGAGTACGAGAACGACGGCACGGGAGCTCGGCGGCACGGCTCCTACGGAGCCCTGCCTCCCATGTCGACGTGAGGTCGCCTCCCAACGACGGCCTCCGCGGGGGAAGAGACTGTCTCAGCCACGGCTACGACTGCACCCCGGGCTACTCGGGCCACAACGCCCTCTCCGGCTGGTCAGGGCGGTGGTACGGAGCTGACTCCCAGGCGCCCATCGGCATCCACAACTGCACGCTCTACGTCGCGTGGCGGCTGAAGCAGGCGGGGATGCCCGACCCGAATCGGTCGTGGGGCAATGCCGCCGGCTGGTCGATGTTCTTACGGCACGCGCGGCCGGGCAGTGGACGGTGTGCGTGTTCGGCATCAACGTGGGCCCGGACACGAACACCTGTACTGGCTGTCGGTCCCTCTCGGTCTCACCCGAACCCTTCGGGTACCTCGACGTCCGTCGGGTGCCCGGTGGCACCGAGGCCAGCGGGACCGCGCCATGGAGGTCGCGGACCGGGTCCCGACTGCACGGCCCGCGGCGGTGGGACCCGGAGGGCGACGGTGTCCGGGTCGTCGTCCACGCGCGGAGGCGCCGCGGCGTGGCGACGACCGGGCGTGCCGAGGTCCCGCGTCGTCGGCTCGGCGAACACCTGCTCGACGGCCGTCGACAACGCAGAGCGCTCGAGCCGGCAACCGCGGCAGAAGCGTCGGCTGCGCGCGACGGTGCAGCGCAGCGCGTACAGGTTGTCAGCACCGGCTCCCCGCCGCGATGAGGCGTCGCTCCGACGCGGCCGTCACGGCCCGTCGCAGATGTCCTCGTAGCCGTTGCCCGGCGGCAGGGACGTCTCGCCCTCGGTCGGGAAGTACCAGCCGACGCTGCGGTAGGCGAGCCGCCCGTGGCAGTCCCCGAGGTTGGTGGCGACGACCACCGCGGGCCGCGACACGCTGTCGGAGACGTAGCCGTCCGGGGGCATCCAGCTGCCCGTGCCCCGGCCGATGGCCGTGGGGCCGCCCCACGACTGCCAGGTCACGTCGGTGACCATCCCGGTCGGGTCGCCGCCGGCGTAGACCTCGGGGGGACGCACCGCGCCGAAGCCGGTCTGGTTCGGCGCCCAGACTGCGCCGAGGGTCGGAGTGGCTCCGCCGGGCACGGCGCTCTCGCGCAGGCCCGTGCCCGAGCCCTCCCCGGTCCGCAACGCGGTGTGGGACGCGTAGCCGCCTGTGTGCGACAGGCGCTTGGCGTAGCAGTCGTCCGGCCCGAATCCCGCGCTCTCGCACCAGGCGTTCGCGGCGTCGGCGGACGGGAAGGAGCGGTTGACCAGCGTGATCCAGAAGTCGCCGCTGCGGAAGCTGGTGTAGTCCCCCGACCACACGAGGATCGCGTCGGGCTGCTGCCCGCGGAGGCGCTGGTGGTCGGTGAGGATCGTCGCCGCGTCGTAGGTCTCCCCGTCGACGACCAGGCCCTGCTTCTTCGCCGAGAGCTGCGGCGCCCACGAGCCGACCAGTGCCTCGGCCGCCGCGGCGTCGGCGCCTCGCAGGACCTCCAGCGCCTGCGCGGGGTCCGCGGGCAGGGCCGGCGAGGCCGGTGTCGGAGCTGACGCGGCCACCGGACCGGCGGCCGTCGTCGTGCCGGCTCCGGCCGACCACGGCGTGCCGACGACGAGGAAGGCGCCGAGGACCACGGCCACGAGCGCGAGCACGCAGGCCACCACGATCAGGCCGCGGTTCGAACGGCGCTGCCCGGGAGCCGGCGACGGCCCGGCCGGCGGGAACGGTGTCGGCCACGGCGGGGCGGGTGGACCCGGCGGCCGCCCGGGAGGTCCGGGCGGTCCGGCCCATCCCTGCGTGGGCACGGCGGCCTGCGGGACGCCCCGTCGGGGTGATGGCGGCCCGAGCGGGGCCTGGTGGCCGCAGGTCGGGCAGAAGCGCGCACCGGGTCGCCACGGCGCCGCGCAGCCGCGACAGGTGGCGTCGGCCGCGTCGATGGTGGTCATGCCCGTCCCCCCGGAATCGATCGACGGCAACCGAGCCGTCGACAACGGGTCGCTGGGGGATGCGGAGTCGTTACAGATCACCCGCACGCCCCTCCATTCGCCGGGGCCGCCGGTCCGGTCTTCAGGGCCGCCCTCACGCGTTCATGCCTGTGTAGCGCCCCGGACTAGTTGCCACGGGGGCGCATCCCTCCTTGAAGTCCCACCGATCGCGCTCGTACGGCGTTGTCAGGCCTTGATCTTGGTCGTACGCGGCAAGCCAGGACTTTCGCCGTGATCGACTTCCCCGGCTTCAGCGCTAGGACAGATGCCGGGGGGAGGTATCAACGTCGGAGGAGCCCGAGCTCCGGCCGATGTCCGCCAGCCCTACGGCCCGCCCCGTGGAGACTGCGACCGCGTACTAAGCCAGCAGACGCCTTGCGCTCGCTGCTCACCACCAGCACCTACCGCAATTGCCCCTCTTGAGTCCGTCCGGCTCCTGCACCCTCGTTGACACCGTCACCCGCTGATGTCGTCACGGTTCCTAGAACCAGAACCGGTACAGAGGGCACCAACCTTGTTGTCTACCTCGACCGTGCAACAGGTACGCCTCTTCTTTGCAGTCAATAGCGACCAAGTCCAGCAGTGGGCGCCTTTCGGTCGTCCGTCCGAATGATCGCCGCACCCAGTCGCTCGCGACTACAGGCCGTACGTGCGAACTCGCTGACTGACACGTCCGAAGCGAGGTCATCTCTCGACCTCTGCATCACCAGCACGGGCTAGCACGCAGTACCATGCGCTCTTGGAACTAGAGCACCTACGCCGACCACGCACCCTTAACTAGCCACGGTTGGCCATAAGCCTTCACGTGCTCCTCGGATGAGCACGGCGACGTCCAGAGCGCCTACGTCGCGCCGAGCGAGACTCACGACATCAAAGACCCAACAACTGCGCCAGCTGTCCGTCCGCTCGAAGTGATTCGAATATCTGCCGCGACAGCGGTCTTACATGACTAGACTCGCCAAAGAGAATGCGCTCGACCGTTTCTGCGATCAGGAAAGCATCCGGCCTCTCTACCAACCATTCAGAAGGAAGAATCTCACCCAAGGAGCCTACCCGAGTTGCTACGACCGCGAGTTCGTTCGCGAGCGCTTCCAACACCACGAGCGGCTCAGCCTCATTCGCGTAGCTACTAGGAAAGAGAAAACAGTCGCTACGTTCAAGGACGGAGTAGATCTCGTCGGTGTTACACTGGCCGTGGTGCGTCACCGAAGAATCACTGGCGGCCAGACGTGCGACCCGATCAGCGAGTTGAGTCGAGCGAATTGGCCCAACAAGATCGAGGCTGACTTCTGCGTTCCGACTCCTGAGAATCTTGTACGCGTCTAGCACAACCGGAGTGCCCTTCTCAACGGAGAGATTGCTAACGTGCACAAGGCGCATCTTTGCCAAAGATCGGTCTTCTCGAGGCCGACCCCTTCGCACCACGAGAGCATTACTCACAACTACTCTCGAACCGACGCGGCCATATAGCGCGACGAAGCGCGTCTCCATATCTCGAGACAAGAACACTTGCCGATCTTTCGTGCGCAATAGCCGAGTCATTGCGCTCATCGCCAGCGTTCGCTTGCCAGACAAGTAGCGATAGCTGTGATGGTGGAGAATGACGCGACAGCCGCGGACTCTAGCTACAGCAACGGCTAGCACCTGATACCAAAGCCCTAGGCCACCTGCTACCGAAACGTAAACAACACCGCTCGAAGGCAGCGACAAGACTTCTCTCGTAGCCCTCAGGTTGGTGACGACTCGACGTACGTGGTAGGCCCATGAACGGCCTAGACTTCCACCAGATGTTGATATCCGCCTGACCTTAGCAGCCTCGACAACATCCGGATCAGTTGAGACCGCATCCGTCACCAACGCCGCTCCGTGCCGCGGCGGCGGAAAGGGACCGATGACAAGCATATCGCTCTTCGCGGCGTTTGGACCGATTGCCATTATCGACATGCCCGAGAGCGTGGCAGCGGGCTCAGCAACAATGCCATCAGCTGCCCAACCGTGATTCCACGGTCGGCGCGTCAGCTCCGTCCGACACTTCAGCTCGACGGTGGGGGCTCGGCCTCCGCGCGGCGCTCTGCGTATCCTGAGATCTAGCCGTTGGCCTAGGGGCGCCCGCCGAGGATGCGCTGGGGTCAGAGTAGTACGAGTCATACTGGCCATAGACGCGCGCGTCTGCTTTGGGGACGAAGGTAAGTACGGCTCCTAGCAGCCGGGCTCTCACGTTCGCAAGAATCGCCACCGAGGCACGCAACTGCTGCGCTTTGAGCAATCCGTGGCGGCAGAACAAGATCACACCATCGCAGGCAGGTGCCAGGGCGGCAGCATCCGAAACGGGCAGAAGAGGCGGTGCGTCTACCAAGACGTAGTCGAACTGCGCCCCCAACTCGTCTAGAACATTCTGCATACGCTCAGAGGACAAGAGCTCGCTCGGGTTCGGCGGGACAGCGCCACTGCCCAAGAATGTCAGACGATCGCCAGCTGACTGCAACACGTCCTTAAGCTCCGCTCGCCCCGCCAGAATCGTCGTCAATCCCACGTCGCTCGTGAGACCAAGGTACGAGCCAGCTTTCGGCCTGCGAAGATCGGCTTCCACGAGACAAACAGAGTAGCCACTAGCCGAGATGGCGAGCGCCAGGTTGCAGACGCTGGTCGTCTTACCCTCAGCCGGCACAGAACTGGTAACCAACACGCGCCTAGCCGGATTGTCAACCGACAGAAATTGAAGATTCGTCCTAATCTGCCTTGCTGCCTCAGCGTGAGTGGACTGCGTGCCCCTCCTAACGGTAAGCGCATCGTCTTGGATCGACGAGTCTTTCGGCATCACCCCGATGATCGGTGCCATCGTAAGATTCGTCACCGTGTCAGTGGACCGGACCGAGGTGTCAAGGAGGTCACGCAAGAACCCGACGCCCAGTCCAAGGATAAGTCCGAGAACGGCCGCCAGACCGAGATAGAGCGCCGGCCTCGGCTCTATTGGGGCCGCCGCTGGGACTGCGGGCTGCACCACGCGAGCGATCACTTGCGGAGGGCCCGGACGGCCGATCGGCTGTTCGAGCTCAGCCACAAGATCCGAAAACGAAGCAGCTCCAGCATTAGCGATGGCGGCCGACCTCGCAGGGTCCGAGTCCCGTACCGACAGCACGAGGATCACACTGTCTGGCTGCGTTGAAGCAGACATCTTCGCCGCGATTTGGGACGCGTTCTCTGGCAATCCCAGCCGCTCAACCACGCCCTGTCCGACACGCTCACCGGCAAGAAGCTGACTGTAAGACTGAACCCTCTGTTCAGAGAGAAGTCCGCCTTGGTATGCCTGCGTCGTATTATCAGCCTGCGAGGTGATGTAGATCGTCGTTTGCGACAAGTAGATGGGCGTCATCGAGAAGGTATATGCAAATCCGATCAGTAGACATATACCGAAGACGACACCGATCTCCTTCCATCTACGACGAACAACAACAACAACATCGTTGACGCTCATACTCCGTCAGCCCCGATCAGTCTGTTTCGCTGCGCACTCTCAAATTTTCCGTAGCCAGCAGGATCGTCGTAAAACGCGGAAGGTGCTGAAAGCCTCTGACGGCGGACAAAGAGGCTCAGCGCTACGAGACTCAGTCCAGCCAATACTGCGACCTCGAGATAGATTGGGAGCAGCTTCGCGCCATTGCCACGTATGAGGGTCGGGACGCCCGCCCATAAGGTCAAAGTTAGGACACCGACACGATAGGGAGGATTGAACTTCGGCCGCGAGAGCTGGGCCAGGATGACGCCGAGAAGTGTCATACCAATAACAACCCCGACAAGGTCGAGATCATTCATCAATAGGCCCACTATCGAGGGGACCGGGCAATAGGGCTGTCCACAGCTCCCGCCATAAGTCGCCTGCAGGAACTGATCACTGAACAAGTCCTCGGGTGATAGGTTCGCGGGCAACGCTGCCACGGCTGCCTCACCTATAGTCGCTTCTCCGTAACCATAAGGATAGCCCGATTGGCGGGCGATCGACGATAGCGCGACATAGTTGAACATCTCTGTGTCATACGATACGAAAAACTGACGTACCGGCTCCCCGACCCCTTCGTTGACCACGTACTCAAGAGCAGCTCCGACAAGCGAGTCTGATTCCCCTCGCGACCCTTCGCTGCGCACGAAAGGCGTGACCATTAGTAGCAGCGTTACGACAATTGCGGGTAGAAAGATTCGCGGACTCAGTACACGTTTCCACTTGTTGGTAGAGACGCAAAGGAGCAACGCGACAAGAACCGGAAGAATAAATCGACGTGTCCCGAGCGCCAGAGGCGGTATGAGCGCCAACGCGACGGCCATCCAGAACCAGAGTCGTTCGGATACTTTTAGGGGCCTGCTTGAGCTTATTCTCAACCGAACGATACAAACCATGATTGCGCCAACCATTGGTAGCGCACCCACGAGATTCGGTACATTGGTCTGGATTTCAGAGTTCACTTCATTACGTCCGGCGAAGAGAGTCGCGAGGTAACCGGCGCCTCCGCCGATGAGCGCTTGAAGCGCGACCCACAATAGGGTCCAGAGTATCGCTATGCTCCCGACCGCCGGCATGCTGGGCCATCTCATCGTCGAAGCCGACGGGCGAACACCTGGTAGTACAGCCGTTGGTGACGACTCCGAACTTGTTAGCACTACACGTTCGGCTATCAGGAACGAGATAAGCAGAACCGCAACGGCAACGAACCCGGCGAAGGCCGCATACTGGAACCCCGGCTCGATGTTAACACCGTAAAGAAGATACGATCTATCGTTGATCATGTAGAGCGGTCGTATCCCGAAGATTGAGACTAGTACCAGCAAGGTGATAGAAATCGGGCTAAGAATCCGACCGACCTCAAGTCGCGTGACCAAAAGCCATCCGCCCAGCCCGAGGACAACTGTGCTGACAGGGAACGCAAGTGATGGTCCGCCTGAAAGTATCATCGGTCGACGCCAGGAGTCGTAATAGCATTATTTGCAACGATCTCACTTGCGCCAGCCGCAAGCTCTCTGAAAGGCGACGCCATCTGCTCCGTCGAGTGTTCGTCGGCAATGCGAGCAGAGAGTTCGGCCGGGGCGCCGAACTTTTCGCTCGGCGAGGAACTTGCCAGATCGACGAGTATCGCGGGTAGCTCGCTCAATGCTTCTTTGGAGCTGTAAGCCCTACTGTTGAGATCATTGAGTAGAACCACTTCAGGGGCGTGGGGTTCATCGTAAGGATAGATGACAGGAACCCCGAAACCAAGTGCCTGAATTGCATTAAGCCCTATGTAGCCCGTCGCAATTAGGGCTCGAACGGAGTGGAAAATAGGACGAAGAAGCTCTGGGTCGTTGACTTCGCCATGGAAGACCACTCGGCCATCTATCCCTAGTTGGCGCGATAGGGCTTCCGCGGCTGGCCTCTCCTCACCGTCTCCAACGAGGTGAAGAGTGAAATCCTTAGGCAAGCTAGGTGCCGCTCGCGCGAAACACTCAATCACGACGAGCGGTTTCTTCGACTTCGTCAACCGTCCGATACTTAGGAACCCGCGAGCATCCCCTACGCGTCTGGAGCTGAGGAGGTTGGCCGAATATAGTGCATTATTCGCTGAGCGAATCCAACGGCCGGGAAGCCGCGTCCGGAACAGGGCGGCGTCTTCCGGCGTGTACGCGATAATTCCATTACATGCGCGCTCGAGGAAGGCACGAACAAATCCAGGGTCCCCGCCAGCCCGGGAGGTTGCATGTCCCCACCCCACGGTTGGGCGACCACGAGCCCGCCGAAGGAGTATCACCAGCCATGATGAGAGCACTCTAGGGTTCAGCTCAACTACGACCACTTCGGCCTCAATGACTGAACGAACTTTGATCGCTTGCCACGCAAGCCGCCCGCCGAAAAGGAATCGATTGCGACCGACGGAGGTCACAAGCGGGCTCTTTAACAGGCCGGGATCCGAGCGCGGAGACCCGTGAAAGAATCGATCACCAACGTGAAAGCGGACCAAATGTTCCAGATCACGTAGTTCTTCCAGGAGCCCACGGCGATACGCTGGCATCACAAGCTGGAGGACTAGGAGTCCGCGACTCTTGTGCTGTCTCACAAGGATCGGCCCCGATCTCTGCTGAACAACGCGAGAATCGCTCGCTCGGCCTGCCTAGACTCGATGGCCGCTTCGGCGATGATTTGAAGAGAGTGCTCTCGCTCGTCAATACGGTCGGCGATAAAATCCTCCGGCGCTCGACCAGAAACTTCAAGCCCACCTAGGTCGGCTACATGATGTCCTAGCTTAACGGCTCCCAATACCGACTCGAGCTTCCGCTGCCGATAGCTCGTCAAGCACAGTGGTAAGGCACCTTCGACGGCGGCGAGAACAAATACATGCAGTCGGTCAGTGATCACCACATCGGCTTCCCGGTACGTCTGGCGAAGGTTCCTTTCATGGCGAGTCCGGATCGGGTCCCACGCGAGAACGCCTCCAGCCAGCCGATCTGCAATCATCGAAGCACGGTCTCCGTCGCGCTCCACCTGCACGACCACAATCGGCTCGAGTTCGTACCGCTTCGTGACGTCGCTCAAGGCTTGGAACCACCGCTCAGGCGGATATTCCCGATCTCCGCGCATCGCGACTACTATCCGATTACACCGTCCTCGATGCTTCTCAACTGGTGCCTCCGCTAATCCGATGTCGGGGACGACCCGACCGACCTGCATCTGATCGCAGGACTCTCGGTCTCGCCAAGTTGTGCTGGTGGAGATCCTGCACGCAAGAGCGTGCACGAATCCGGTTAGGGGATGAACGTTCGCGACGGAGCGCGCGACCCTGATTACCTGACCTCCACGAAGTCGCACCAGCGCAGTAAGTAGCAAGGTGATTAGCTCGTGGGGCATCTGCCTCAAAGGCAATGTGAATTCGCCGGGCGCGAAAAAGAGGACCGGCCGACGCGTGGCGACGCATCGCAGGAACCAAGCTGACTGTCGCTGGATCATTTCACTTGCCTTGAGCTCAAGGCTCTGGATCCAATCCGGATCTGCATCTCCCGCGAAAACCTTGACAGGTCCGATTTGGCGCGCCAGTTCAAGGGTTCGGCGTCGGATCAGCAGATCACCCAGATTGTCGAACTGGGCGGACACGCTCACGAACGTGGTCTGCATTAATGGACCGCCTGGACTTCGGTTAGCCTCGGACTGTTCAAAGTGAGTAGCAGTAGAATAATCTGCACTAGAAACGCGATCGCACCCGCCAAGGCTGCGCCGTTGGCACCAATCAAGTAACCAAGTAGACCGATCGACGCAAGGTGCAACGACGCCACGACCCAGGCAATGGACGCCGCGTGTGTTGGAGTGATTACCTGCACTCCGCTATTCAAGACCGACGAGATTGCCGCGAGACTTAACGAACCAATTGCAATGGCTGTCGGCATAGAGCTGCTCCCGTAGCCTGCGCCGAGAACTACTGGAAGCAAGAAATAGGCAGCAGCCGCCAGTAGGAGGTAGAACGGGACAGCCAGAATGACGACAGGGAGAACATCTCGCCGACCGAGCGGGCGACCTTCCCGAGACAATCTCGCGAGGACGAGTTGCGCATACGTCGTGGGCAGGATTCGAAGTGGTGGAACTAGACGACTAGCCGGCGCAAAGGACGTCGCTGCTTGCAGGCCCCCGGCTGCGCCTAGGACCACGAGGTCTAGTTGGCGCACTTGTTGAGCTATTCCGTTCATCCAGAACGGCATTACTGTACGTAGTACTTCTGCCCGACTTTGATGGGCTACCCCGTCGCCCACCGCAAAGCTTCCGATACGTGCGCCGAGAAAGATCAGCGCCGCAATCGATGAAGCCGCGGACGAGATCGCGAATACCTCCACTGAGTTAACTTCGACGACACCCGCCACCAATACCGCAACTAGGACAAGCGCTCGTCTTCCGACTAATGCGATGCTACCCCGGACGATGCGATTCCAAGAAACAAGGTAGACGGTCCTGACCTCAACCTGCCTCTCGGCGGCGACCCACACCGCTAGAGGCAATAGTTGGATAAGGATTAACGAGTCAAGCAGTCTCGCCGCTATGAATAGCCCTACAAAGGCGGTCACTGCGGACGCGACGGCAACGTCGCGCCCCAGTCTCAAGATCGCTAAGACTTGGCCGCTATCATTGTGGAACCGCGCAATGGCCGTACCGCAGCCAAGGTCGGCGAACGCCTGAAAGAGTAGGAGCGCACCAAGCGTTGCGGAGAACACCGCGAACTCGGTCGGGGCTAGTGCCCGGGCGATCACCACGAGGGTAATGGCCTGAAGCAGTGTGGCGGCTATCCGGCTCGATGCAAATCCCGTGAACGACCTCAGCAAATCAAGGCCATCCCGACATCCGTGCGGCTCCGCTTGAGGCCGGCCCATGGAGAAGTCATCGGCCGAGGGCGGTCGTCTCGGCGTCGACCATGAGGTGGGCGAGTTGTTCGGGCATGGTCTGGGCCTTCCAGCCGAGCTCGCGCTGGGCCTTGGACGCATCCCCGATCAGGGCGTCGACCTCGGTCGGCCGCAGGTAGGTCTCGTCGAAGCGGACGTGCTTCTCCCAGTCGAGCCCGACCCGCTCGAAGCAGTACCGGGTGAACTCCCGCACCGTGGTCGCGGTCCCGGTGGCCAGCACGTAGTCGGTGGCCTGGTCGGCCTGCAGCATCCGCCACATGCCCTCGACGTACTCCTCGGCATACCCCCAGTCCCGCACCGCGTCGAGGTTGCCGAGATACACGTTCTCCTCGATCCCCGCCGCGATGCGGGCGGCGGCGCGGGCGATCTTGCGGGTCACGAACGTCTCCCCCCGCCGCGGGGACTCGTGGTTGAACAGGATCCCGTTGACCGCGAACAGCCCGTGGGCCTCGCGGTAGTTCCGCGCCATCCAGTACCCGTAGACCTTCGCCGCCCCGTACGGGCTACGCGGGTAGAACGGGGTGTCCTCGTCCTGCGGCGGCGGGGTCGCCCCGAACATCTCCGAGGACGACGCCTGGTAATACCTCGTGTCGACCCCGACCATCCGGATCGCCTCGAGCAACCTCGTGGTCCCCACCCCGGTGGTGTTGCCGGTGTACTCCGGCTCATCGAACGACACCCGCACATGCGACTGCGCCGCCAGGTGATACACCTCGTCGGGACGGATCTTCTCGATCAACGTCACCAGACGCGAGCTGTCGGTCAGGTCCCCGTAGTGCAGCACCAGACGCTGATCGCGCTCGTGCGGATCCTGATACAGGTGATCGATCCGCCCGGTGTTGAACGTCGAGGAGCGACGGATGATCCCGTGCACCTGATAGCCCTTCGAGATCAACAACTCGGTCAGGTACGACCCGTCCTGCCCCGTGATCCCCGTGATCAACGCCCGCTTCACTGCGCCCCCCTACTCAGACATCTTTTCGTGCACGACACTCGGACGAGCGGCGAAAGCCCCAGAATCGTCGCCACGTTGGTCGCCTCGCCGAAAGAGCAGATCGGCCTGGAGGATCTCGTGCGACTCTCCACGAGCAGGATTTTCGATCGCGATCAACTGGAACCCACGGGACGAGAGATAGGCAATGATCTCGGTGCCCAGCGCTTGGCCTTCGTAGAGATGCCTGAAGGAGCACTCGAGGTAGATGTCCGCGAAGCCTCGAATTTGCTCGCCGAGCCCTTTCAGTACCTCCAACTCCAGCCCCTGGACATCGATCTTCAGCAGACCGGTCCCCGCACCGAACTCGGCGGTGTGCCGGTCAAGACGATGTACGGGCACCGAGAAACGGCCGACTTCGCCGGCGTTCGCAACCTGCTCAGCCAGCTCGCCCACCGGAAGGAGTGAGGACGAATCCTCGCGGCCGGAAACAATGAATTCCTCGATGCCCTCCTCGTTACTGAGGGCGACTTCGTGTACCTCACCCCGGCCACCGACGACCGCTCTTGCAGTCGCTGCACATTTGGGCTGCGGCTCGAAGCAGAACAAGCGGGAATGTGGCCACTGGTTCTTCGCGAACGACGCGAACTGCCCTCTGGACGCTCCGGCATCGACGACGTAGTCGTAATGGCTCAGGAAAGGAACTTGCAGGTGCTCCAGCCCTGGGAAGACGCCCCTCCGGAGGTCGCTCCAGTAGGCTGGTCGCGTAGCGAGCCTGCCAACCTTCATTATCCGCATCCGAAGGATCTCCAGTTTCCAGCGGATGCTCATGATCGTCCATGCTCTCTAATCATCGTCCCCCCGAGTCGACGCGAGCACTGTAACGACCGTCCCTTCAACGGCAGCGAGGGGACGAAACTAGTGGCGCGTTCGGCTCATGTGAAGGCCCCGAACAGCCTAACCATTTTGGCGCAATCAGCCCAAGTCGGCGATCTCAAACGGTCTTCGCGCCAAGGCGACGCGAACGAGCGGCGACCGCACGACGAGGAGCGGGAACCACGACAGCGTCCGTGGCCGGAACGCCCAGCGGAAGCACCGCGGCGCGGCGCGCGCCAGCGAGCTGCTCGACCCAGGTGACGTAAGCCGTACGGGCGGCACCCTCGGCGAGGGCGTCGCGAGCGAACAGCTGGCCGCGCAGACCCATGGCCAGCGCCTCCTCCTTGTCGGCGCCGACCTCCATGACGACCTGGAGAAGGGCCTCGGGCTGACCCGGTGCCACGAGCCGGCCGCCGCCCGAGGCGGTGACCTCGCTGGTGGCCGCGCTCTTCGAGCTGGTCGCCGCGACGACCGGCCGGCCCGAGGCGAAGTAGGAGGTGAGCTTGCTCGGGACGCACATCTCGGCGACCTCGGGCCGCTCGTTGAGCAGCAGCACGTCCGCAGCGGCCATGGCCGTCTGGAACTCGTCGCCGGGCAGCGGGTCGATGAACTGGAGGCGCTCGATGCCGGCGCCGAGCTCCTCGAGGTAGGCACGCTGGTTGCCGGCGCCCAGCAGGACGAACCGCATCGGGAGGCCGTCGCGGTCGGCGGCGCGAGCGGCCTCGACGACGTTCTCCAGGCCCTGCTTGGCGCCCATGTTGCCGGCGTGGAGGGCGATGATCTCGTCGTCGCGCCATCCGAGCCGGTTGCGGAGCTTCTGGGTGTCGCCGACGACGCCCTTGATGTGGGTCCAGTTGCGGATCGTGGTGATGCGCTCGTCGTCGATGCCCAGGTTCACCAGCGAGTGGCGGAAGCTCTCGTGGATCGCGATGACACCGTCGGCCCGGCGGAGCAGCGCACGCTCGAGGCGCTCCGCGGCCTTGGCGCCCCTGCCGCCGAGAGCGCCGGTCTCGGCGATCGCCCGGCTGTAGAGGTCCTGAGTGATGACGCCGATCGCGGTGCGGCCCGGGGTGCGCCACCGCAGGGCGGCCGCAACGGTGAGAAGGGCGGGGCTGACGGCGAGGACGACGTCGGGGCGGGGGCCGGCCACGGCCGCGGCCTGCAGCGCGAAGACCGCCTCCATCTTGATGCGGCTCTTGCCGGTCGGGACCCCGGGAACCGGGTGCGAGACCCGGGTGATGCGGACCTTGCCGTCCTCCTCGTGGATGCGACGACCGCGGTAGCCGGGGGCGATCTCCCAGTGCGGGTAGTGCGGCAGCCCGGTGATGACGTGGACGTCGTGGCCGGCCTCGGCCAGGAAGTGCGCCATGCCCGTCGTGTAGGGCGCGATGCCGGTCGGCTCCGGTGCGTAGTTGAGGCCGAGGATCAGGATGCGGAGGGCCTTCGTCATGGTCGTTTCTCCTGTAAGTGGCAAGGGGGTGCTAGCGGAAGGAGGTGCGACGAGCTGAGAAGGGCGCCTAGTAGGCGCCGCGGCCGCGGAAGACCGCGCCGACCGTCTTCCAGAGGATCGAGATGTCGAGGGCGGCGGACCAGTTCTCGACGTAGCGGAGGTCCAGCCGGACCGACTCTTCCCAGGTGAGGTCCGAGCGTCCGCTGACCTGCCAGAGGCCGGTGAGGCCCGGGCGGACGCAGAGCTTGCGCAGCGCGTCCTCGGTGTAGGTGGCCACCTCGCGCTGCAGGGCGGGGCGGGGGCCGACCAGCGACATCGAGCCGCCGATGACGTTGAACAGCTGTGGGAGCTCGTCGATCGAGAAGCGGCGCAGCACCCCGCCGATGCGGGTGATGCGCGGGTCGCGCTTCATCTTGAACAGCGGGCCGGCGCCCTCGTTGGCGGCGGCGAGCTGGGCGACCTGCTGGTCGGCGGTGACGACCATCGAGCGGAACTTGATCATCCGGAAGGTCTGGCCTGCGCGGCCGACGCGCTCCTGACGGTAGAACACCGGGCCGCCGTCCTGGCGGATGAGGACCGCGATGGCGAGGAACACCGGCGCGAGGATCAGGACCAGGGTCGCGGCGGCGGCGCGGTCGAAGAGGTTCTTGGCCATACGGGCCGGGCCGCCCCAGCGGGGCTCGGTGAGGCGCAGCAGCGGCAGGCCGTCGACCGGGGCGACGTGCAGCCGGGGGCCGGTGATCTCCATGAGGCCCGGGTCGACCACCAGCTCGACGCCGGCGCCCTCGAGGTCCCAGGCGAGGCTGTGCAGGCGCTTCGGGGTCCACCCGGGCGTCGGGGCGACGGCGACGACCTCAATGCCGAGCTCGTGCACGTGGCGGGCGACGTCGTCGAGGTCACCAACCACCGGGACACCGGCGATCTCGCCGGCGCCGGTGGAGGTGCAGGCCGCCGTGACGGTCCAGCCGTGGTGCGGCACGCGGCGGGTGCGGGCGACGAGGTCGGCGATCGCGGCCTCGGAGCCGACGACGAGCACCGAGGACATGCAGCGGGCGTCGCGGCGGGCGCGGTGCAGGACACGGCGTACGGCGTAGCGGCCGAGCAGCAGGCCGGCGCCCGTGGCGGGGATGACCCCGAAGATCCAGGGGCGGACCTGCTCGACCTTGAGGGCCATCCCGGCGAGGGCCAGGACGACGGCCGCCACGGCAGTGCCGCGGAGAACGCGGTTGAACTCGTCGGCGCCCTGACCGAGGACCCCGCGGTCCCAGGCCCGGAAGGCCACCAGCCCACCGAGTACGAGGGCCGCCGCGACGGCGTTGAACTGCGTAGAGGGCCCGAGGCCCCAGTCGCCGATCACCGTGGCGAGGGCCGAGACGATGGCGATGACCGTCAGGTCGGTCGCGACCGTGATCTGGAGGAGCCGGCGCTGCCAGCGACGCGAACTCGGTCGGGCAGTGACGGTCGAGGTGGAGTCGGCGGCGGCGCGAGGACGCGGCACCGAGCTCTCAATCGATTCCGTCAACTCGAGGCCACTGCTCACTGCGATCCCCCCGGATGTCACGGATGGTGAACGACCATCCGCCCCTCTGACCTCGCGGCGTCGGCTCTGTGTGAGCCGGACCGCGTTCTTGTGCCGCTATCGCGTGACCTCGCCCAGGTCGTTACACACGCCCTGCGGCCGTTCCTCGGCGTGTCGCAACGACACGCGCTGTTTGATGACGCGCGTTCACCCATCCAGCTCTGTGTGGTCTGGATCGCACCGCCTGTGCGTAACGTTTCGGAGGGCAACGATCAGCGGTGCACCGACCGGACGTTCACCCAGCTGGGGCTCGCGCGTCGTACTTCCACCGCGCTCGAGTCGGCGTCAGCGGGAGCCGCTGATCACGGTCGCTAGTCCGTTCAGGGCAGCGCCGGAGGTCACGCCGCCTTCACGCCGAAAGGTCGGTGAAAGCGGAACCGTGTCTGCTCTGCGTCACGGGCCGCTGGCCGGTGGCAGGAGGGAGCGACGCGATGTCGATCGCCTCGCGCCGCCGGACAGGGCCCGGGGCCACGGGCTGCGACCCGTCCCGGCCTGACGAGGGGGGTACGTCAGGGCGGCGGGAGCAGTCCGAGCGGGCGGGCGTCCGGCGGGATGGGGAGACCCCCCGCCGGGCGCCCGTGCCCCGGCTTGACGTAGCGGACGAAGCCCCGGGCGGCCTCCGCCCAGGGCGCCCAGCCGAGGCCGTCGGCGACGGTCGCGGCCTGGCCCAGGAGCTTGCGGGCCTCCGTCCGGTCGCCGAGCACGGCGGCGGCGAGGCCCTGGTAGAGCGCGAGCGGCCCGAAGGTGGCCGAGCCGATGCCCACGACGACCACCGCACCGGGGTCCGGGGGCAGGTCGCGGCGGACGACCTCGGCGGTCGGGACGTCGCCCAGCGCGAACGCCGCGCAGGCGGCCAGGCAGAGGCCGGGCCGGTCGAAGAGCCGGCCCTCGCGCCCCTCGCGCTTGCGGTGCCAGTCGGCGAGGTGGCCGGCGGCGGTGTCGAGGTCCTCGGCGACCGCGGCGTCCACCGCGGCGGCGGCCGACCACGCCGCGACCAGCGGGTACATGGCGGCCGCGCCGGCGGGCAGGCCCTGGAGCGAGGGCAGGGTGCGCCCCAGCAGGTGGCGCACCAGCAGGTGCACCCCGTAGGCGCCGACGGCGTCGGGGAGCCCGAGCTCCTGGCCGCGGTGCAGGGCGGCGAGCGCGGCGGCGTCGGCCTCGTCGGTGTCGCCGCGGGCCAGGGTGAGGCCGGCGTCGAGCAGCGAGACCATCCACATGGTGCGCGGCCGGTGACGGTCGACGGCGAGCGGCTCGAGGGCGCGGCGCGCCGCGACGGCCGCGTCCTGCCGGCCGGTGGCCAGCAGCGCGGCGATGCGCAGCTCCTCGGCCTCGAACCACAGCGCGTCCACGCCCTCGGCGTCGGCGAGCGCGGCGGCCTGCTCGCAGACCGCGAGCCGCTGGGCGGCGGGGACGGGCGCGTCGACGAGGTGGTTGGCCTCCAGGACGCGGACGCCGGCGAGCAGGCCCGGGTCGCCGAATCCCGTCGCGGCGAGCTCCAGCAGCTCGGGCAGCGCCGTGGGGTCGTCGACGTCCCCGTGGAGCTGCTCCTCCTCCAGGATCAGGCTGCGCAGCACCTCGGCGCGCTGCCGCTTCGACAGCGGCAGCGCCCGGGCGCGCCGCAGTCGCCGGGCGCGTCGGGGGCGCCCGGCGACGCTGATGCCCATGGCGTCGTGCCCGACGGCGGCGACCACCGCGTCGTCGACCTCGCGTGTGTCCGCCGCGGCAAGGCCCTGCTCGGCGCCCAGTGCGGCGTGCTCGACGACCTCGTCGAGCACCTCGTCAGCCTCGTCGTGACGGCCGAGCGCCTCGAGCACGAGACCGCGGTGCAGCGAGACCGAGCTGGGACGCGACGAGTCGAGCACCGCGTCGAGCTGGACGAGGGCTTCCTCCATCGCGCCCTGGCGGTACGCCGCGATACCGGCCCCGAGCCGGGCGTCGCCGAGCTCGAGGGTCGGGAGGAGCGGGCCGGCGCCGACGGCGTGGCGCAGCAGGGTGAACGGTTCCGGCCGGCTCTCCGTGACGAGGACCCGGTAGCGGGCGTGGTGCAGCGCCTGCGCGCTCGCCGGCGGGACGGCGTCGAGCACGGCGTCGCGGGTCAGGGCGTGCCGGAAGGCGAAGCCGTCGCCCGTGGCGGCGAGCAGACCCCGGTCGACGGCGCTGCGGAGCTGCTTCGACAGCGCCCGTGGAGCGACGTCGAGCAGGGCGCCCAGGTCGGCGAGCGAGAGCGGGGCGAGCACGGCCAGGCCCTCGAGGGCGTCGCGGGCCTCGGGCTCCAGGCCGGCGAGCTGGTGGTCGAGCAGGGGCCGCAGGCGCGCGGGGATGACGGTGGCGAGCTCGTCGACCGCCTTCTCCCCGTCCGGGGCGTCGAGGCCGGAGAGCGACTCGATCACCGCGGAGACGTGCAGGGCGTGCCCCCGCGTGCGCTCGAAGAGCGCCTCGGCGACGCGCGCGGCGCCGTCGGGCGCGAGCCCCGGAAGGTGCCGGACGACCAGCCGGCGCACCGCTGCGGAGTCGAGCTCGCTGAGGCGCACGTCGCTGACGCCGTCGAGCAGCGCCAGGTCGGCGTGGGTCCCGCCCCAGATCGGGTGGGCCTGCGCGTCGGGCTCGCGGGCGGCGACGAGCAGCGCCACCCCGGCGGGCAGGCCGAGGCGGGCGAGGCCGCGCAGGGCGGCGAGCGTCGCGGAGTCGGCCAGGTGGAGGTCGTCGAGGGTCAGCAGCACCGGACCGGGCCGGGCGGTGAGCCGGTCGAGCAGCGCGCGACCCGGGGCGGGCTCCCCCGGGGCGACCGGGGGGACGCCGAGGTCGGCGAGCGCCTCGGCCCACGCCGTCCACGGTGGCGCGTCGACGTCGCACGAGCCGCCGCCGACGGCCGCCCCGCGCATCCACGCCTCGCGGCGGGCGGCGCGCAGCAGCGCGGTCTTGCCGATGCCGGCCTCGCCGGTGATCAGGCGGATCGCGCCCGCCTCGGGGGCCTCGAGCAGCGCCCGGACCGCGGCGAGCTCCTCCTCCCGGCCGACCAGGGTAGGTCGCGGCTGGCGAGTGGGGGTGGGGGCGAGCAGCCGGAGGGTGAGGTCCTCGATCTCGGCGCCCGGCTCGACGGCGTAGTGGTCGTGCAGCACGCGGCGCGTGGCGGTGAGGATCTCGAGGGCCTCGCTCGTGCGGCCCTGGCGATGCAGGCCGGACGCGGCGATGACGGCGAGGCGCTCGCGCGAGCGGTCGGCGGTGAGGTCGGCGACGACGAGCTCGACGGCCTCGGCGGGACGGTCGAGGTCGAGCAGGGTGGCGCCCATCCGCTCGACGAGACGCAGGCGCCGGTCGACGGCGCGCACGCGCTCGACCTCGAGGCGCTGGCCCACCGGCGTCCCGGCGAAGGGCTCGCCGCGCCAGGTCGCCAGCGCCCGTCCGCCGCGCTCGAGCACGGTGTCGCGCGAGGCGTCGGCGGCGAGGGCGGCGGCGGCGTCGTCGTGGAAGCGGTGGAGGTCGACGGCGTCGCGCGGCAGGTCGAGCCGGTAGGTCTCGCCGATCGGGACGATCGGCAGCCGCGTCCCCTCGTCCGGGGCCTCGCGCCGGAGCCGGCTGACCAGCACCTGCAGCGCGCCGTCGGGCCGCTCCGGGAGGTCCTCGGCCCAGATCTCGTCGATCAGCGCCGGCACCGCCACGGTGCCCCGGCACGCCGCGGCGATCAGGGCCAGGAGGGTGCGCAGCCGTCGCCCCGGCCGTCCGATCTCGCCCGACGCGCCCTCGATGGCGACCTCGCCGAGCACCCGGATACGGACATCCGAGGACGACGACGGTGACATCGAACCCCCAGGGATACTCACAGTGACGGAGACACAGGACATTACGTCCTTCGAGGTCAGAAGCAAGGACGAGGTCCGGCCCGGAGACCTACTCCTCGTCACCCAGATACCCGGTGAGGCGCTCGGCCGACTCATGGAGCGCTTCGACGGCACCGTGCTCTCGCACTCCGGGATCGCCGTGAGCATCGACGAGGACGGACGCCCCCAGCGCGACGGTCCGGCGAACGGCATCGCCAGCGCCCTGGCCGACAACCTCCGGTACGACGTCGGCGGCATCCGGTGGGACAGGTTCGAGAAGTTCTGGCCGAGTCGCGATTTCTACACCATCGCGATGCCGGACGCCCTGCGCGCCCGGGCCCTCGACTACCTCGATCGCTTCGAGCCGACGCCGGGCGAGGAGGGGGCCTTCTCCTTCCTCAAGCTCGTCAACGTCGCCGCCGGCCTGCGGTCGGTGGAGCTGTGGGCGACCGACCGCGACCTCGGCGACCGCCTCTACCGCGCCTGCCGTGACGTCGCGACCTCCTGGGCGGCCACCCCCACATCACCGAGCTTCTACTGCGCCGAGCTCGTGGCCACCGCCTACGGACGACGCTTCACCCGCGCCGAGTTCACCCCGCCCCCGGCCCGTGGCCTGCGCAGGGACATCGAGGAGCCGGAGTGGGCCTCGACCGTGATGGAGCGTCTGCAGCGCCGTGTCGACGACCTCGAGGACACCGACGACCGGTCTGCCGCGACCATGCTCGCCCTCCTCTCCTCCGACGACTGGGACTTCGTCGTCGACGCCTCCACGGCCATCGCCCAGTCCGGCGGCAAGGCGATCGGCGACCTGCTCGACGGGATGGTCGACCGCGTGAGTTCCTGGGTGCGCGGGGACGAGGAGGCCGACCCGGGCGAGAAGCCCCGCGCCCCGGAGGCCCTGCCCGACCCCCGGCCGATGCCGGGCCTGCCCGACCCCGACTCCCCGCTCCCCCACGGCCTCGTCACCCCGCGGATGCTGTGGCAGGTCTTCGGGCGCGACGAGCTGTGCCGCATCGAGCAGCCCTCGCTCCGGGCCCACTGAGAACCACAGCGTCACGCCTCCGAGGACAGGTGTCTCCGTCGTCCGCTTCTCACGCTCGTTCGGCGTAACCCTTTGATCTCAACGAGTGCGAAGAGTAGTCGGCGTCGCCGACGATCTGTCACTGTCCCCCGATGGGGGAAGACACACAGGTGGCGGAGCGGAGCGTGCTCTCACGAATCCGACGTCGGCTCCATCGGCTCAACGACAGGACGCGCGAGAAGAGCGAGCAGCTGATGAGCGCGCTCGGGGTGCACCACAGCGAGGAACGGCTGATCGCCGACGCCGCGAACTACTGGGCCGATCGCAGCGACCCGCGCTGGCTCGACGACTCCCACTGGTGTGGCGGGCGACGGGTCGACGAGGGCCGGTTCGACCAGATCGGGACCGACCACCTCGCGCTCTTCGACCAGCTCGCCGCCATGGTCGGCGGACGCCCGCAGCTCGGCCGGGTGCTGGAGTGGGGCGTCGGGGGCGGCGCCAACGCGGCGCGGTTCGCGCCCCGGGCGGAGAGCTTCGTCGCGCTCGACATCAATCCCCACTCCACGGCCGAGGCCGCGCGCGTCGTCAAGGACCACTGCCACACCCCGGTCACCGAGGTCGTGGTCGACATCGCGGCGCCGGACGCGGTGCTCGACGACGTCGCCGCCGGGAGCGTCGACCTCTTCCTCTGCCTCTACGTGCTCGAGCTCGTCCCGAGCCCGGACTACGGCCTGCGGCTGATGCGCCTCGCGGCCACGATGCTGCGTCCCGGCGCCCTGGCCTTCGTGCAGATCAAGTACAGCACCGGCGCAACCGGCACCTGGTCGCCACGTCGCAACTACCGCTTCCACAACGCGAACATGACGACCTACCGCCTCGACCACTTCTGGACCGCGATGGACGACATGGGCCTGCGACCGGTGGGCATGACGCTCGTGCCCGAGAGCGACCTCGACCAGAACTACGGGTATCTGCTGCTGCGGCGGACATAGGGACGCAACCCCGGCCGCACGAGGCCGGCGAGGACGCAGGGCCGGCAGTCCCGCGTGCGCTCATGCGGAGGCTGGAGCGGAGGGTCGAGGAGCTCGACGACCCGCGCTCCCCCGTCCCCCACGCCCTCGTCACCCCGCGGATGCTGTGGGCGGTGTACGGGCACGACGCCGAGGGTCGGAGCACGCTGTGCCGGGTCGAGCAGCCGTCCTGACGTCTATCGAAGGGTGATGTCGGCGCCGCTCGACTCGATCTGCTCGCGGCTGAACCCGACGCCGTCGCCCGCACCGCTCCCGGCCTTGACCCGGAAGTAGTCGCCGGTCGCCGCGACGTCGGGCATCGTGAACGAGTACTCGCAGCTGTCGGAGTAGCCGTAGTACGACGTGCTCCACGTGTTGCGCGCAATGCCGTACCCGGTCAGCGAGGTCGCGCCGACGAGATCGCCGGAGGCGTCGTAGATCGTCACCGAGGTGCCGTTGACGGCGGAGCCCGTGCAGGAGGAGCCCGGCGAGACGTAGCCGGACATGCCGTAGACCGTCACGGTGCCCGTCACCGTCATCGTTCTGCTGTTCGACGCGACGGTGCCGATCAGCATCACCGCCGCGATCGCCGCGACGATCGCGATGACGACCCAGCCCCAGCGCATGCCGGGTCGCGTCGGTGTCCCGGGTCCGATCGGGCCCGGACCGGCGGGCGGCATCGACCAGGAGGACGGGGCGGGCCGGCCGTGCGCCGTGGGGTGAGGGGCCGGCGGCGCGTAGTACGGCGGCGTCCACGGGCCGGTGGGCCGCGGGATCGCCACGGTCGTCTCCTCGGCGGTGGGCGTCGGCCCCGTGGTGTGGGGCCGCTGCTCGGTGCTGCTGCTCATGATCGTCTCCCCGACGTCACCCGGCGCCGTCGTGGCGCCCGATGCCGCCGGTGTCGCCGGATCGACCGCGGCCGTTACGCCCCCTCCACTCGTCCGGGTGACGCATGCTGAATCGAGCTGACCGGTCGTAACGACGGCGCCGGCAGGGCGATGTCGTGGGCAATCGGGCCGGCTCCCTCGGCCCGGATCGTCGGGGGATGATCACGTGAACGAGCGGTGCAGCTGTGGCGCGGACCTGATCGCGGACCTGCCGATGTGCCTCGCCTGCGGAGCGCGGCGTCCGGCGCCGCAGGTGCTGGTCGGGGCGGGCGCTCCGCGTCCCGCTGCGCCGTGGGGCCCGCCGCCCGCGCCTCGCCAGATGGTCCGACCGGTGGTTCGGCCGCTGCCCCAGCCTCCGGTGCCCCGGGCTTCGATGCCGGTGGCGCCGATGCCGGTGGCGCCGGTGCCCGCGCCTGCTGCTCCGGCCCGCTCGTCGTCGGCGCTGTGGATCGTCGCCGCGGCGGCGATCGTGGTCCTCGCCGTGATCGGCGCGCTGGCCGTCGTGCTGCTGCGCCCGAGCTCCGCGGGCACCCCGGTCGTGACGACGCCGGCGCCGGTCACCGTGACCGCTGCCCCGAGCACCGTGTACTCCTCGCCGTCCTCCTCGTCGTCCTCGTCCTCCTCGACCGGGGACGGCGGCGGCACGAGCACGCTGCAGGCGATCGTCGACTCCGACCGCACCGCGATGGAGGGCTTCGACGGGATGTGGGTGCCGCAACTCTCCTCGAAGCAGCCCGGCACCGTCGACAACGGCACCACCTACGACGCGTCGTCGATCTACGCGAACTACCAGGGCCTGGTCGCGAGCCACACGAACGTGCGGCTGCTGTGGTCCGGCGACTGGTCGGTCTACCGCGAGAGCGACTACTGGGTCGCGGTGTACGGGCAGGGCTTCACGACCGCCGCCGGCGCCAACGCCTGGTGCGACGCGCAGGGCTTTGCCGCCGACGACTGCTTCGCCAAGCAGCTCTCCCACACGGCCGGACCGGCCGGCACCACCGAACCCCGCTCCTGAGCCGTCACGACCCGCTGCCCGGAGACCCCGATGACCCCGCCCGGCTCCCGCCTGCCCGACCTGTCGGTCCTCTTTCCCTTCCGCGCCTGGCTGCGCCACCCGGCCCTGCGCGCCTGGACGACGTGGTTGTTCGTCGCCCTCGTCGCGACGCCGCCGGCCGCGCTCGCCCTCTTCCGCGACGCCTCGGGCGTGGGCGGTGAGGCGACCACCTTCGCCGCCTACTTCGCCGCAGCCTGGTTCCTGGTCCTCTGGGTCGTCGTCCGACCCCAGGCGATCAAGGGGTCCCTGCTCCTCGGAGTCGTCGTCCTCGCGCTCGTCCTGGAGGCTCCGCTCGCGCTCGCGATGGAGGAGTTCGTCGACGGCGATATGGACAACCTCGCCGGAAGCATCTTCGGAGCGGGCCTACCGGAAGAGCTCGCGAAGATGCTCCCCGTCGTCCTGGTGGTGCTGGCGCAGCGGCGGCTCGGCCTCGTTCCCCGCGACACCCTCTTCCTCGGAGCGGTGAGCGGGCTCGTGTTCGGCGCGGTCGAGGCCGTGTACTACGCGACGGGCAGCAGCGGTGGGGGCACCTACAGCGCTCTGATCCTGGTCTGGCGTTTCGTCACCGACCCAATCGCGCACGCCCTGTGGTCCGGGGTGGCCGGCTACTTCGTCGGTCTCGCCGCCCACTACCGCGCGCCGGGCCCGTTCTTCGCTCTGATCGGCATCGGGATCGGCGTTCCGGCGCTGCTGCACGGCCTCAACAACTGGGTGCCGGTGAACACCAGCATTCTGTGGGTCGTCGTCACCGTCGTCAGCGCTCTGCTGTTCCTTGCGTACGCCCGCGTCGGGCTGGTTCCGACGCGTCCCGTCGCACCGATCGCTCCCCCGCTCGCCCCGCCCGGTCGTGCGGGTCGTCCCGCCGTCGTCGACCCGCCGACCGCACCGATCGCGATGCCCCAGCACAGCTCCGGGCGGCACGCGCTGGTCTGACGCGGCGAGGCGAGGGGCCCGAGCGAACCGTGTCCTCGGGACACGGTTCGCCCCGCACCCGTCAGCTCACCGGAGTGTCGAGCAGCTCCTTGAGCTGGGCGTCGATCTGCGGCATGTAGTCGGGATTCACCGCGAAGAGTCCGAGGTGGCCGAGCACGTCGTTGATGACCCGCAGCTCGGAGCCCTTGATGTGGGCCTGCTCGGTGACGTGGTCACGGATCGGGAAGAACATGTCCTCGTCGATCGGCAGGACGAAGGTCTTCGCCGTGATCCGGCCGAGCGCGGCGGCCAGGTCGCCACCGGTGTGGCGGGCGACGTCGCCGCGCTGCCACTTCCACATCATCGCGAGCAGGTCGTTCGGGTCCATCGCCGTGAAGTAGGGCTGCAGGAAGCCGGCGAGGAACGCGTCCATGTCCTCGAACCCGAGCCCGGTGTAGACCTTCTGCTTCCAGAACTCGGTGGAGAAGCCCATGACGCCCCAGATGCGGGCGTGGCGCTCGAGCCCGGCCTGGACCTCGGCGTTCGAGGTGTACTCGCCGCCGTGGAACCCCGGGTCGGAGGTGATCGCCTCCATCAGCACCCGAACGTAGAGGAAGTCGTGGTCGGTGTTCTGCGCGGTGCCGGCGATGGGCGCGGCGCGCTTGACCTTGTCGGGGAAGCGCACGGCCCACTCGTAGGTCTGCTGCGCGCCCATCGACCCGCCGGTGACCAGCTGCAGGGTCTCGATCCCGAAGTGCTCGCGTAGCAACCGCTCCTGCGCAACGACGTCGTCACCGATGCGGACCTTCGGGAACGCCGACATCGAGAGTGCGGCGTTGGCCCCGTTGGCATTGTGCGGTGAGGTCGACAGACCGTTGCCGATCTGATCGATGATCACGATGAAGTACTTCGACGGGTCGAGCGCGTGGCCCTCGCCGATGTACTGCTCGCGGAAGATCTGGTGGGTGCCCGAGTACCAGGTGGACACGAAGATCGCGTTGTCCTTGGCCTCGCTGAGGGTCCCGAACGTCGCGACCGCGAGGTGGCAGTCGGGGATCGACCCGCCCTCCTCGAGATCCAGACGTCCGATGCTGACGAGGTCGTAGTCCCCGTGGAACTCGTGGCTGTAGTACGGATTGTCGATCGCCGCCATCGTCGGCTCCCCTGATCGCCCGGTTGTGGACTCCTCATCCACCCACAGCCCCGAGGGCTGCGGAAGGAGGAGGCGCGCACTACGTACCGAAGCCGCCACAGCGACGCTGGGCGAGGACGACCTCGGGGAGGAGGGTCGAAGTCGTCGATGAGGGGGTGGCGTGCGCGTCGCCCCCGGTAGCCCGCAGGATCTCATCGACTCGACCACCAGCGCTGGGTGAAGGTCCTCACCCGACTCCCGCGCACCCCAGGGGGAACTCTCATGACCGACCCGCTCGCCGGCTGGGAGATCGGCCGGCCGCTACCCCGTGACGCGCGCGTGCTCGTCGCCGGCTCGTCGGGGCTCGTCGGCTCCGCCGTCGCGCGTCATCTGCGCGCCGCGGGCTTCACCGACGTCGTCGGAGTGCGCTCGGCGCAGGTCGACCTGCGCGACGCCGACGCCACCGCCCGCTTCCTCGAGGAGACCCGGCCGGCCGTCGTGGTCGACGCCGCCGCGCGCGTCGGGGGGATCGCGGCGAATGCGGCCGAGCCCGTCGAGTTCCTCCACGACAACCTGCGCATTCAGGCCAACCTGCTCGATGCCGCGCACCGCGTCGGTGTCGGCCGCCTGCTGCTGCTCGGCTCGTCGTGCATCTACCCGAAGTTCGCCGACCAGCCGATCCGCGAGGACTCGCTGCTCACCGGCCCGCTCGAACCCACCAACGACGCGTACGCGATCGCGAAGATCGCCGGGATCATGGGCGTGCAGTCGTACCGCCGCGAGTACGGCCGGTCGTGGATCTCCGCGATGCCCACGAACCTGTACGGGCCGGGCGACAACTTCGACCTCGAGAAGTCCCACGTGCTGCCCGCGCTCATGCGCAAGTTCCACGAGGCCCGCGTGTCCGGGGCGCCGACCGTGACCGTGTGGGGCACCGGGACGCCGCGCCGCGAGTTCCTCCACACCGACGACCTCGCCGCCGCGTGCCTGCACCTGCTCGAGCGCTACGACGACCCGTCGCCGATCAACGTCGGCGTCGGCGAGGACGTCCCGATCGCCGACCTCGCGTCGCTCGTCGCCGACACCGTCGGGTTCACCGGCGACATCGTCTACGACACCTCCCGCCCCGACGGCACGCCGCGCAAGCTCCTCGACGTCTCCCGCCTGCAGTCGCTGGGCTGGACGCCGACCATCGGCCTCGCCGAGGGCCTGGCCTCGACCTATCAGTGGTTCCTCGAGCAGCAGTGACATCGGTCTGATCGGGCGAACGCGAGGGCTTCCATACATCGCCCGTCCGGCGCGTAACGACGGTCCCGGCCCCGCCGACAGAGCCCGTAGACGTTCGAGGACGACGGGGGTTGCCTGCGATGACGATGATCCTGACGGCCGTGGCCGGTGCGACGGCCGGTGCGGCGGCGTGGCTGATCGCCCCCTGGGCGAGCATGGCCGTCCACGGCACGGTCGACGAGCGAACCTGGGCCACGCAGCGCTGAGGCCGAGCCTCACAGTTCGGTCTCGTCGGCCCCGCGGGCCGGAGCCCTCCCCCACGATGCTCACAGCACGTGGGGTGCGAGGTCTCCGGGGGGAGTGCCGACGATGGCGAAGTGCGGGCGAGGACCGGCGGTGGCCGTGGGGGTCCTGGTCGGAGCCGCTCTGGGATGGGCGCTCGCGCCCGTCGTCGACATGGCGCGACACGGCACGCTCGACCAGCAGAAGGTGCGAGCCTGGCGCGAGGCCGGGCCCCGGCGACCGCGAGCCGTCCCGCGGTGCGACGAGCTGAGCGTCCCGGCGCCCCGGAGCGGGGCCACCGGGGCGTCAGCTCCCGCGACCCGCCGCTAGGGCTTGAGCACCCGCGTCTCCTCGACGCGGGCGGCGTCCATCTCCTGGAACTCCATGCGCCGCCGGCCCGCGAGCCTCTTCTCGAGGCGGTCGACGTAGGGCAGGAAACCGGCCCGCTCGCAGCCCTTGAGGCTCGCGATGTTGTCGGTGCCGACGAACGTGACGACGTAGCGCGCCCCGAGGTCGGTGGCCTTCTCCGCGATCATCGACATGCCGGCGCTCATGATCCGCTTGCCCTGGTGGCGCACCGGCGTGAACGCGCCCTCGAGCAGCGCCTCGTCGGGGCCGAGCACGGGGAAGATGCCGTGGAAGAACGACTGCACGTCATCGTTGTCGTCGGCGGAGAACAGCCACTGCACGTAGCAGGGCTCGTCGTCGGAGTTGACCGCCACGTAGGGGCTGCCGATGCCCTGGTCCAGGAGGCGACCACGGGTCTGCCGCTCCCAGCGCTCGGCGGTGTCGACCTCGGCGTGGATGTCGAGGATGTGCTCGACGTCGTCGTCGCGCATGGCGCGCACCGAGATCGGGATCTTCGCGACGGGCGTCTCGTGGGGGGCCACCAGGTCCCGCTTGAGTCCGTAGGAGTGCGACGTCGACAGTGCTCGCTTGCCGACGGAGCGCATCGTCGGGATGAAGGTCCCCGACTCCAGCGTCGTCCTGGCGAATCGGGCGTAGCGCGTGAGCGTCGTGCCGGCGCTCGAGTTGTCCTGCACAGCGAAGTCCTCACCGTTGGGGAATCGGCCATGGTCGCCGATCGCTCTCGACCGAGCGACCACCACCCGGGGTGAGACGCGCACACGAACGGAGGGTTCGTTCGCCGCCCATACACATCACCCGATCGGGGTAGAATCGCGCGCGTCACCGTGATCGAGCTAACGATCCGTGTCTCATGGACGAGAATCGGATCGAGCGCCGGCGGGGAGCCGGCTCAGCACCCTCGGGGGGTCCCATGTCCAAGCACTCGGCTCCACAGCCCGGCCGCAGCACCGGCGACCCCGTCGTGCTCATCCGTCCGGTGGCGCTGAGCGCTGCGGACTATCTCGGTCGTCTGCGGACCGCCGCGACGACCCTGGTCCCGACCACGGTGCCGGGTCGGCACTCGCGGGGCTGACACCCCGGGACCGGACCGTCAGGCCGGTAGCACCGTGCCCGCGTGCTCCGTCCCTGCGTGCTCCGTCCCCGCGTGCAGCGGGCCCGCGTCGTTGACGGCGAGCAGCAGCGGCACCGGTCCGCTCGTGTCGATGCGGCACACCGCGGCGTCGACGAGGAACATCCGCCACGCGATCTCGATGCCGACCCCGAGGGCCCAGCTGATCGCCGCCTTGATCGGCGAGACGTGGCTGACCACCACCACCTCGCCCTCCGCCGCCTCCGCCGCCAGGTCGGCGCACGCGGCGGCCACGCGGTCCCGCACCGCCACGAGCGACTCGCCTCCGGCCGGCACGTGCTCGGGGTCGGAGCGCCAGGCGTGCCAGGCGTCGCCGTCGAGGGCCGTCATGGGTTGGCCGTCGAGCTCGCCGTAGTCCATCTCGGTCCACCGCGTGTCGACCTCGACGGGCACCTCGGCACCGAGGAGCACCGCGGTCTCGCGGGCCCGGACGAGCGGGCTGGTCACCAGCCGCGTCGGCCGCGGGAGCCCTGCGGCGAGGGCGCGGGCCTGCCGCCGTCCGGTCTCGGTGAGCGGCGGGTCGGCCCGCCCGCACATCACCCCGCGGGCGTTGGCCTCACTCTGACCATGGCGGACGAGGGTGAGCACCTACGCCACGGTAGTGCCGCCCGAGTGGCGATCCGGTGCGCATTCGGGCGACGAGCAGCGTCCGCGAGCAGCACCAGGGCGCCCGGAGCGCACGAGATCAGGGCGAGGACGCCGTAGACGACGGCCGTCGCGAGCCCCTGGCCCGGGGCGAGGCCGACGGCGGCGAAGGCGACGGCCGCCACCGCCTCCCGCGGGCCCCAGCCGCCGACCGTCAGGGGCACCGACATCGCCAGGAGCGCCACGGTGAGGAGCGGGAGCAGCTGCCCCAGGGGGGCGGTGACCCCGGCCGTGCGGGCGGCGACGACGAACAGCGCGAGCAGCCCGGCGAGCGCCACCAGCGAGAGCAGGACGACGGCGGGCGCGGTGCGCCACCGGCCGAGGCCCTCGCGGACGTCGCGCATCGCCGCGACGAGCCCGAGGCGCCACCGCGCCGCGCGGCGGGCGGTCCAGAGCCAGCCGACGACGCCGGCGACGAGGAGGACCACGCCGGCCGCGACGAAGCCGAGCCCGGGGCCGACGACGGCGTGCACCACGGCGGGCTGCGCGAACAGCACGGCGGCGCCGACGGCGACGACCACGACCTGGCCGGCGACACGCTCGATCACCACGGCGCGCGCGCCGCGTCCGTCGCCGGGACGGTGGTGACGCACGGCGCGGTGCACGTCGCCGAGCACGCCGGCGGGCAGCAGCGAGTTGAGCAGCGTCGCGCGGTACGCGTCGGCGGTGGCATCGCCCAGCGGCAGCGTCAGCCCGACGCCGCGGGCGACGACGCACCAGCGGGCGGCGCCGGCGACGGTGGTGAGCGCGCCGAGCAGGAGCGCGGCGGCGACCACCGGCCCGGAGATCCCGGCGAGCGCCTCGACCACGCCGCCGGCGCCCAGGCGCACGACGAGCAGGACGGGGAGGCCGAGGCCGACGACGAGGCGGATCACGGTGCCGAGGCTAGGCATCCGGCGGGGTGCGGGAATCGCCTTCGGAGAATGAGGGGCGGCGGTCTCGGGGCTGGTGCGGGGAACGGGGACGTCGATCGTCGGGGGCGGGGTCGAGCAGGTCACGGGCGCGGGGAGCGTCACGTCGAATCAGTCCAGTGGGGAGCTGGGGAGCGGGTGGTCCGAGGTCGAGCGGGTGGTGCGGGTTCGGGGTAGGGGTGTCAGGCAGGGGGTGTCAGGGCAGGGCCAGCAGGTCGAGGTGGCCGACGTGGACGCGCAGCCGGCCCTGCTCGGCGGCCTCGAGGCGTCGGTCGAGGTAGGCGTCGGCGTGCCGCGCAAGGTCGGGGTCCTGCGCGACGGCCGCCGACACCCAGCCGTGCAGCCAGGCGACGGCGAGGTCGACGTCGTCGAGCCCGAGCTGCCAGGGGCTGGTCCGGGAGACGACGTGGGCGCCGCGGCGGGCGAAGGCCCGCTCCGCGACGTCCGGGGCGGAGGGGCCGAGCAGCCGGCGGCCGTCGACGACCCGCTGCTGGTGGGCGTCGAAGGCCGCGGCCATGGAGACGTCGCGCGCCTCCGCGGGCTCGAGGCGGACCTGGCCGACCACGCTGAGCGTCAGCAGCGCGGCGCAACCGGCGCCGACGCACGCGGCGGCGACGGCCTCGACCTCCTCGGCGGTGAGCACGTCGAGCAGGGCCGACGCGGTGACCAGGTCGATCCCGGCGAGGTCGTCGGCGGTGAGCGTGGTGATGTCGACCGCGCGGGTCTCGGCGGTCACGGGCGAGCGGTCGCGGGCCCGGGCGGGGAGGTTCGCGGCGGCGTGGGCGAGCAGGTCGGGGTCGCGGTCGGCGAGCACCCAGTGCTGCGGGCCGGGCAGGCGGGGCGCGAGCCAGCGCGCCATCGACCCCGTGCCGGAGCCGAGGTCGAGGATCCGCCCGACGGCAGGGTGACCGGCGCGGAGGTCCTCGACGAGATCGACCGCGCGGGCCTCGGCGTCGGCGGGCTCGCGCAGGGCGAGCCAGTCGGGCGCCGCGGGGGCGCCGGGCCGGGTGTGGCCCGGGGCGGGGTGGCGGGGGCCGGGGAGTCCCCCGCTCAGCTCGGGGCGCGCAGATCCGTCAGCACCTGCTGCACCCGTTGCGAGGTCTGCGTCCACGTCGAAAGAGTGCAACGCCGAGATCTCGCTGAGATCTGTCGCCCATTGCGATGCGCATGATCGGCGAACCAGCGGTGTAGTCCTGCGACGAGTGCGGGAACATCCTCAGCAGAAACTAAGATTCCGGCGCCGTCGAGGGTCTCGGGCAGCCCGCCGGCGTCGCTCGCCATGACGGGGATGCCCCGCGCGAGCGCCTCCGTCACCACCATCCCGTACGTCTCGACCCGCGAGGGCGCGACGAGGAGATCGGTCGCGTCCCAGGTCCTGTCCAGGTCAACGCCGGAGAGGGGTCCGGGGTGACGGATCCGGTCTCCCAGACCGTGCCGGGTGATGCTGGCACGCAGGTCGGCGACGAAGGTGGGGGCGCGCCGGGTGGGGCCGACGAGGTCGAGGGTCCACGGGTGCTCCGGAAGCGTGGCGAGGGCCTCGACGAGCAGGTCCTGCCCCTTGGTGGGCGTCACGGCGCCGAGGCAGAGCAGGCGGTGCGCGCCGTCGGTGCCGGTGGCGAGCGGGGCGGGGTCGACGCCGGGGACGGCGACGGCGACCCCGTCGAGGCCGTGGCGCGCGTGGAGGCGCCGCGCCGCCCAGGGACTCGTCGCGAGAACGGCCCCGGCGGCGCGCAGCACCGCGCCATCGCCGGCGTCGAGGTCGGGCGCCTCCTCGCCGAGGGGCAGGTGCACGAGCACCGCGAGGGGGCGGCGCGCGGCGCGCGGGACGACGATCTCCGGCACCCCGCACGCCACCAGCCCGTCGAGCAGCACCGGGCCGTCGCCGTCGGCGAGCACCGCGTCGAGCTCCCGGCGGGCCGCGTCGTCGGGTCGCGGCCAGGTGCCCGCGACCTGCGCGTCGCGCACGGCCACCCCGTCGGCACGCAGCCCCTCGATGAGCCGCGCGTCGTAGACGTCACCCCCGCTGACGAGGGCGGGGTCCGCCACCGGTCTCACGAAGGTCACCGCGCGCACCGCCCCAGCATGCCGAGGGTGCGCTCCGCGCATGTGAGCACTTTCGGGTGCTGGAGCACCCGAAAGTGCTCACATGGGGCGCAGCCCCACCTCAGCGCGGGGGACCCGGCGGCGGGGTGAGGCGACCCGAGGAGGTCGTCAGCGTCACCGTCTGTCCCTCGACGGCCCCGCCGATCGGGTCCTCCCCGACCACCGTGCCGGCCGGGGCCCGGCTGTCGACCGGCGCCACCGCCACCGCGAAGCCCGCGCCCCGCAGCGCCGCGGTCGCCTGATCGGCGGGCTCGCCGATCACCGACGGGATCGTCGTCAGCCGCCCGCCGGTGACGAACCGCGGGTCGGGCGTGGGCAACGGCTGGACCGGGCCGCTCCCGAGGATCGGCGTCACGGCGCGGTACCAGGTCCGGGCGGGCGTGGTCCCGCCGAAGAGGTTGCCCGTCCCGCACGACGTCGGGGGCGCGCCGGTGCAGATCGGGCGCGGCGACGACGAGTCGTCGAACGTGATCGCCGCCGCCGCGAGCGACGGTGTCGCGGCGACGAACGCGGCCGACTCCGAGGTCTGGGTGGTGCCGGTCTTGGCGGCGATCGGCCGGTTCCAGCCGGCCGCCGCCGCCGCGGCGGCCGAGGTCCCGCCGGGCTGGTCGTCCTTCGACAGCCCGGTCATCTCGGTGTCGGCCAGGGGTCCCGGCACCGCCTGCTCGCACGCCGCCTCGTGCACCGGCACCGCCCGCCCGGTCTCGTCCGTCACCGAGGTGACGGGGCTGGGCGGGCACCAGACGCCGTGGCTCGCGAGCGTCGCGCCGACGTTGGCGAGCTCGAGCGAGCTGGTCGGCGCGACGCCGAGGGTGAACGACGCCTGGTTCTGCGCCGTGACCGTGTCCGCGATCGACGGCTGTCCCGGGCCGGGCGACTCGGCGAGCGACCGCATCCCCAGCCGGACCGCCATGTCGACCACCGGCGCGATCCCGGTGGTCTCCTCGAGCTTGACGAAGGCGGTGTTCGGCGACTGCGCGAGGGCGTCCTGCAGGGTCATCTGCGGCGGATAGTCGCCGTCGTTGGACACGACGAAGCCCGGGGTCAGCGGTGAGGCGTAGCCGTTGCCGGGGACCGGGATCACGGTGTCGATCCCCCCGCCCTGCGCGAGGTAGGCGGACGAGGTGAAGATCTTGTAGACCGACCCCGCGCCGAGGTTCTCGGGCGTGCCGGGCAGGTCGTAGGTGGTCTGCTGCTGCGACGCGTCGAGCCCGTAGCCGCGGTTGGCGACCATCGCGGTGACACGGTGGGCGTCCGCCCCCGGCGCGACGATCGAGAGCACGTCGGCGACGTGCGGCTGGGTGGATGGCACCTCGGCGTCGACGGCGGACTTGGCCTGCTCCGTCGCGGCGCGGTTCATCGTCGTGCGCACGGTGTAGCCGCCGCGCCGCAGCTCGTCGGCGCTGATCCCGCTGCGGGCGAGGTCGTCGAGGACGTACGAGCAGAAGAACCCCGCGTCGCCCGCGCCGAGGCAGCCCTCCGTGGGGCCGTGCAGCGCCGGGCCGACGCCGAGGGGCGCCGCGGTGGCCTCGGCGGCCTGCGCGGGGGTGATGGCGCCCTGCTGCGCCATCTGATCGATCACCACGTTGCGCCGCGCCGTTGCGGCCGCGGGGTGGCGCACCGGGTCGTCCTGGGCCGGGCTCTGCACCATGCCGGCCAGGAGCGCCGCCTGCGGCACGGTCAGGCGGTCGGCGGTGGTGTCGAAGTAGGTGCGGGCGGCGGCCTGGACCCCGAACGCCTGGTTCCCGAAGGAGACGACGTTGAGGTACCAGGTGAGGATCTGGGCCTTGGGCACGCCGTGGTCGAGCTGCTCGGCGACCTCCGCCTCGCGCACCTTCCGCCCGAGGTCCGGCGCCGTCGCGCGCAGCTGCTCCGCCGGCGTCCGCGCCGCGACGTACTCGTCGTAGTTCTTGACGTACTGCTCGGTGAGCGTCGAGGCGCCCTGGGTCGCGCCGCCGGTGCTGTTGTTCACGAGCGCCCGCACCACCCCGCGGGCGTCGAGCCCGGACTCCACGAAGAAGCGGCGGTCCTCGATCGCGACGATCGCCGCCTTCATGGCCGTCGAGATCCGATCCGACGCCACGACCTGGCGGTCCTGGTCGTAGAGGTAGGCGATCGGCGCGCCGGCGTCGTCGGTGATCGTCGTGACCGAGGGCATCTGCCCGGTCAGCACCCCGGGCGTCGTCGCCTCGACGCCGCCGACGGCCTGCCCCGCGAGGTGCCCCAGACCTCCGACGACGGGGTACGCGAGACCGGCGAGCAGCAGGCCGCCGATCACCGCGATCCCCACGAGTCGCGATCCGAGGGCCACCGATCTCCGCACGGAGGTTCATCATCCGCCGGCAGCCTGAGCCGGGTGTGAACGCGCGGTCGTCACCCGATCGAGCGGGAGGGAAAGCGTGCCGTCGACGCGTCGACCGTCGGGATGCGGGTTACCCGGGTGGCGACCGACGCCGTGGGCTCCCCCATGACGATCGCCCGGGACACCGTCGTGAGACGGTCCCCGCCGATCCACCACGGCCGACCGTCGACCCCGACGACTTGGAGTCCCCGATGGCCCGGCACCGCCGGACGTCCGACCGTGCCCGCACCGCGCGAGCGGTCCTCGCACCGATCGGACTGGCCGCCGTCAGCGCCGTGGGGGCCTCGCCCCTCGCGCTGGCAGCACCCACCGCTCCCGCCCCGTCCGCGGTGGGTCAGGGCGACGCCGTCCCCTGCACCGACACCGCCGACGTCTGCGTCGACCTCAGCGAGAACAAGGCGTGGCTCGCCGACGACGGCGTCGCCACCGGTGACGCGATGACGATCACGTCCGGCTCGCCCGCGGACCCGACGCCCACCGGGACGACGACGGTGCAGCGCAAGGAGCGCCACCACGTCAGCCAGGAGAACCGGGACGCGCCGATGCCGTACTCGATCTTCTTCGACGACGAGGGCCGGGCGTTCCACAGCGGCGACACGGCCGGTACCTCGCACGGGTGCATCCACCTCGAGGTCGAGGACGCCCGCGCGGTGTTCGCGGCCCTCGACATCGGCGACGAGGTGCAGATCCGGCAGTGACTCGGGAGTGCGTGTCCGTGCCCCGGCACGGACACGCACTCACGAGAGCGTCAGCTCGAAGCTCGCCGACGCCACGTGGGACTCGTGCAGGGTCACGGCGATGCTCGCGAGGCTCCGGCCGCCCTCGCCCAGGCTTCCGTCGCCCGCGCGGGCGCCGAGGCGCTCGGCGATGACCTTCGCGAGGTACTCGGTGGTCGTGTTGACGCCCGCGAAGTCCGGGTGCTCGTCGAGGTTGCGGTAGGTGAGGTCGGCGAGGGCCGTGTGCAGCTCCTCGGTGGCCCGGCCGATGTCGACGACGATGTTGTCGGCGTCGAGCTCGGCCCGCCGGAACGTCGCGTCGACGACGAAGGTCGCGCCGTGCAGCGCCTGCGCCGGCCCGAACACCGCCCCGGTGAAGCTGTGGGCGATCATGATGTGGTCGCGGACGGTGACGGCGAACATGCGGACTCCTCGTCGACGGGTACGCGCCCCATCACATCAGCCCGGTCAGACCAGCGCGGCGACCACCGCGACGGTCACGCCCACGGCGAGCACGGCGAGGAAGAGCCACAGGTCGCCGATCAGGCGCCCGCGCCAGGAGACCTCGGGGGACGACGGCGCGGCGACCGGCAGCGAGCGGACCTGGGGCACCGGCGCGTCCGGGATGCGGGAGATCACGCGCACCGGCCGGGGGACGCGACCCGTGGAGGCCGCCGACGAGGTGGTCACGGACATGACGGTCTCCCGAGGACGGAACGGCGGAGCCTGACGGCGGAGGGTGACGGCGACGCCGCCCTGCCTGGTGCTCACCGACACAGAGAACCTGGCCACGTGACTGTAGGCAACGTCCATGTCGTCAAACGGACCGGGGTTGGGCCGAACCGGTGACGGCCGCTCGACGCGCGGTCGTCGAGAGCGCCTAACCGCAGCCGCACGCTCCGCCGCAGCAGCCGCCGCCACCGCCACCCGGAGGCGAGGCCATGGCCCGCGGCGTGCCGGTCGGCTGGGCCGTCCGGGCCTTGCCGCCGAGGCCGACGGTGTTCAGCAGCTTCACCGTGTCGTCGTGACCGGTGGGGCAGGGGGCCGGGTCGCTCGCCGCGCTCATCGGCCGGTCGACCTCGAAGGTCGACGCGCAGGTCCGGCAGCGGAACTCGTAGCGCGGCATGGACCGCAGCCTACGAACCCGGAGTTCTGGCGCATAGGAGCAGCGAGCATCCGGCGGAGCACGCCGAGAGGGGGTTCGTCACCACGGGTCAGTAGCGAACGCGCACCCCCAGGCCCGGGCGCTCGCCGGCGGCGAGGGCCGGGAGCACGTCCGGGAGGTCGTCGAACGCGCAGGTGTCGGTGATCAGCGCGTCGAAGCGCGGGTCGGCGAGCAGGCGCAGGGCGAGCGCGAGGCGGTCGCGGAGACTCCACCGGGGCCGGCGGGCCGGGGCGACCTGGCCCACCTGGCTGGCGCGGATCGCAAGGCGCCGCGAGTGGAAGGCCTCGCCCAGCGGCACGCGGGGCGCGCGCTCGCCGAACCACGACATCTCGATCACCTCGCCCTCGTCGCCGAGGAGCTCCAGCGACCGCGCGAGCCCGGCCTCGGTGGCGCTGGCGTGCAGCACGAGGTCGCACTCCCCCGTCGCGGCGTCCGGGGTCGCGAACCCGACGCCCAGCGCGTCGGCCACCGCGCGCCGGGATCCGTCGACGTCGACGAGCTCGACGCGCACCCCGGGGAACGTCGCGAGCACCCCCGCCACCGACGCCCCGACCATCCCGGCGCCGACCACGGCGATGCGGTCGCCCACGCGTGGCGCGGCGTCCCAGAGGGCGTTGACCGCGGTCTCGACGGTGCCGGCGAGCACCGCACGCTCGGGCGGGACGCCGTCCGGCACCTCGACCACCATCGACGCCGGCACGCGGAAGCGCTCCTGGTGGGGGTGCAGGCAGAACACGGTCCGCCCGGGGCCGGGCCCCTCCTCGACCACACCCACCGCGAGGTAGCCGTAGATCACGGGGCCCGGGAAGTCGCCGGACTGGAAGGGCGCGCGCATGCGCTCGTGCTGGCTCGAGGGCACCTCGCCGCGGAACACCAGCGTCTCGGTGCCGCGGCTCACGGCGGAGTACAGGGTGCGGACGACGACGTCGTCGGGCCCCGGATCGGGCAGCGGGACCTCGACGATGCTCGCCCGGCCGGGTGATTCGACCCGGAACGCCCGTGTCGTGCCGGTCATGGACGACCCTCCTCACCCCGCGACGATCACGAGGCGGCCATGCTGGCACGCGTGCAGAGCGAGCACGGCCCGTCCCCGATCCTGACCGTCGAGCTCGTCGGCGGCGCGCTGGCGAGTGCGGGCCTGCTCGGGGTGCTCGCCGAGGGGTTCGGGCTCGGCCCTTTCGGTCTCGTCGTCGGGGCGGCGGCGGCCGCGGCGCTCGTCGCGGTGCTCGTCGGCGCCGGCGTGCCGGCCCTGGGCCCGGCGGGACGGGTGACCCTGGCCCGCGGCGTGCTCGTCGTCGGCGTCACCGCGCTCGTCGCCGATCCGGTGTCGACGCCCGCGCTCGTGGTGCTCGCGGGCGTCGCGCTCCTGCTCGACGGGGTCGACGGCCAGGTCGCGCGGCGCCGCAACGTGACCTCGGAGTTCGGCGCGCGCTTCGACATGGAGCTCGACGCGTTCCTGCTGCTGGTGCTCTCCTGGCACGTCGCGGGCCAGCTCGGGAACTGGGTGCTGCTCATCGGGCTCGCGCGCTACCTGTTCGTCGCCGCGGGCGTCGTGCTCCCGTGGCTGGGCGGGGAGCTCGAGACGAAGTTCTCCGGCAAGGTCGTGGCGGCCGCGCAGGGCATCGTGCTGGTCGTCGCGGCTTCGGAGCTGCTGCCGCTCGTGGCCGCGCAGGTGCTCGTCGGGGTCGCCCTCCTCGCGCTCCTGTGGTCGTTCGGCCGCGACGTCGTCCGGCTCTGGCGCGGCGCCGACACCCACCCCGTCCGCGTCCGCCGCGGCCTCGCCGCCGTGGTGACGGCGCTCGCCGCGCTGCTGGTGCTCGTCGCGCTGCTCACCCCCGGAGACATCGCGCGCCTCGTGCCGCAGTCCGGCCTCCGCATCCCGTTCGAGATCCTCGTCGCGCTCGTCGTGGCCGTCCTCCTGCCGCGCTGGGCCCGGCTCGTGGCCGCGTGGACCGCCGGCGTCGTGCTCGGTCTGATGCTGGTGCTGACGCTGTTCGACCTCGGCTTCTCCGTCGCGATCGCGCGGCCGTTCGACCCGGCGCGCGACGCGGTGCTGCTCGGCAACGCCTACGACTTCGTCGCCGAGACGTCCGGTCCCGTCGTCGGCGTCGTCATGGCGGTGCTCGTGGGGCTGCTCGGGGTCGCGCTGCTGGTCGGCACGGGCGGCGCGGTCGCCCGGCTCGCGCGGATCGCCGCCGACCACCGGTCCGGCGCGCTGCGGCTCGCCGGCGCGCTCGCCGTGGCCTGGATGGTGGCCTGGACGCTCTCGGCGCAGCTCCTGCCGGGCGTGCCGGTGGCCTCGCGCGACGTCTCCATCCGCGCCGTCGACCGGGCCGTCGCGATCGGGGACGGCGTGCGCGACCAGCGGGCGTTCGAGCGCGAGGCCTCGGTCGACGCCTACCGCGACGTGCCCGGCGACCGCCTGCTCACCGCGCTGCGCGGGCGCGACGTGGTGATCGTCGCGGTCGAGAGCTACGGCCTGTCCGCCCTCGACGACCCCGCGATGGCGGGCCCCGTCCGGGCGGTGGTCGCCGGCGGCGAGCAGCGCCTCGGGGCCGTCGGGTACGGCGCGCGTACGGGCGTGCTGACCTCCCCCGTCGCCGGCGGTGGCAGCTGGCTCGCGCACGCCACGCTGCTCTCGGGGCTGTGGATCGACGGCGAGCAGCGCCACACCGACCTGACGTCGTCGAGCCGGCTCACGCTCTCGCGCGCCTTCCACGAGGCCGGCTGGCGCACCGTCGCCGTCCAGCCCGGCACCACGGGCCCCTGGCCGGAGGCCGCGTTCTTCGGCCTCGACCGCGCCTACACCCACGACGACCTCGGGTACCGGGGCCCGCGGTTCAGCTGGTCGCCGATGCCCGACCAGTACCTGTTCTCCGCGTTCGACCGCCTCGAGCGCGGCCCCGGGGCGCCCCCGACGATGGCCGAGCTCGTCCTGACCTCGAGCCACGGACCGTGGGCGCCGCTGCCGCGCACCGTGCCGTGGGAGGCGGTCGGCGACGGCAGCGTGTTCGGCCCCGAGGAGCCGCAACGCTCGTTCCAGTCGATCTTCACGACGAACTCGGCCGAGGTCCGGGACGACTACCGGCGGTCGATCGAGTACACGCTCTCGACGGTCTACGCCTGGGCCGAGCGCCAGGCCACGGCGCGTCCCGACCGCGCGCCCGTCCTCGTCGTCCTGGGTGACCACCAGCCCTCGCCCGCGGTCACGGGACCGACGGCGAACCGGGACGTCCCGATCTCGATCGTCAGCCGCGACCCGGCCGTGCTCGCCGCCGTGGACGACTGGGGGTGGTCGGACGGCCTCACCCCGGACCCGGGCGCGCCCGTATGGCGCATGGACACCTTCCGTGACCGCTTCCTCGACGCGTACGGGCCGCGTCCCTGACGCCCGCGCAGCCTCGGCTCAGTGGAGGTCGCCGACCTCGAAGCGCCCGGACCCGTAGCTGATCACGGTGCCCTTCTCGACGTGCGAGAGGAGATGGGCCAGCGCGTCGCGGCCCTTCGCGGCGGCGTCGACGTCGTCCAGGTGGCCGGTGACGTCGATGTTGTCGTGGCGTTCGGTCTCGACGGTCACCATGAGCCCGCCGTTGGGGTGCGACGTCGTCTTGACCGCGACGACCTCCGACGCGCGGTAGAGGTCGCCGTCCTCGGCACGGATCCAGCTGGGCTTCGCCATGCCCGGATCGTGCCTGCCCGCGACGAGATCGTCACGCCTCGGCCGTCACGTCCTCGGCGGGGCGCCGCCAGGCCGAGGACAGCAGGCCGCTCGGGTCGCGCGGCATCGGTCGGGGTGCGACCTCGGGGCGCCCGGCCAGGCCGGCGACCGCGTCGGTGAGGTCGTCGGCGTCGACGCCGAGCGCGGCGAGCATCTCCGCCGCCTGCCCCCACGGCCGCGCGAGCAGCGCCGTGAGCAGGCCCGCGGCGCTGACGACGCCGTCGCTCGCCCCGGCCGCGAGGACCTCGGCGACCGCCGGCCCCGCCACCGGCACGTCGTCGCCGCCCTCGTCCACGGGCTCGGACAGCGAGGACGACGCGACCAGCGCCATCGCCGCGCCCACGGTCGCCGTCGTCACGCCCGCGTCCGCGAGGAGCCCGCGCTCCGGGCCCTCGGCGCGCACGAGGGCGAGCAGCAGGTGCCCGGTGCCGAACGCACCGTGCCCCCGGTCCGCGGCCTCCGCCCACGCCAGCGCGACGATCCGCTCGGCGTCCCCGGCGACGGTCGGCGCCGGCAGGTCCTCACGGTCGCCCGCGTCGTCCTCGGTGTCCGTGCTCGTCGCATCCACCGGGCGGTCGAACGAGACGTCGAGACCCCGGAGGGCGTCGAGGGCCTCGGCGAGCGCGTCGTGGATGGGCGTGGAGATCCCCATGACCCGTGGTCTCTAGCGCGTCCCGGCGCTCCGCGCGAATCGCCCCGGCGGCGTCCGGGCACGTCCGGGTCCCGGCCCGCACCGGTGGTCACGCCGACGGGTCACGACCGCGATCGCCGCGCCATTCCCGTGACGGACGTGGGGGACATCGGTCACGCGTCGTGGTCTGCGGGTTCGCGTCGCGGGCAGCCACCGCCCGTCCGGCGGAATCGCCGACGACACGCCGCGCCGACGGAGATGCTTCGGTTCCCGAAGCATCTTCGTAGCCGGTCTCGAGCAGCTCCTGGACGGTGTGGGCGGCGCGCACCGGGTTTCACCGCAGAGCATGATCACGGAAAGTGCCCGTGGTCGGCAGGTCGGGTCCGCGCTACTCTGAGCGAGTGAGATCGGTGGGGCGCCATCTCACGCTGAGCAACAGTGGGGGAGACGATGGCGAGCACGATCACCGCCGAACGGCGGACGACACAGGAAGGCGGACGGGCCGAGCGGGCGTCCGAGATCCTGGCCGGGCTCGCGGCGCTGCCCTCCCTGCAGGGGATGACGCCCCCGGAGGCCCGGGCCGCGCAGGTGATCGGCAAGCCCTGGGACACGGCCGAGATCGTGGAGCTCGCCATCGCGTGGGTGGGCACGGGACTCGACGTCCCGACGCTCACCGACCTCGCCGGCCGTGACTGGGACGATCCCGTGCTGCCCACGCTCTTCGACATCGTCCTCGACGACCTCGGCGCCGGGCACCCGGCGTCGAGCACCGCCCGGCGCCGGGTCGCCGCCTACCTCGCACGGCGCGCGGCGGCACTCGCCCCGGTGCCCGCGCCCCGCCGAACGGCCTGACGCCTCACCGCAGGCGCGCGTCACCCACGAAGCCGGTGCGCGGCCCCTCGTCGTGCACGCGCGTCATCACGACGGCGTCGGTGCGCAGGGTGGTGCCGTCGCCGAGGTCGAGCGTCGGGTGGGACTCCCGGGCGTCGAGGTGGGCGACGATGCGCGCACGCAGCGCGCTCGCCTCGTCGTCGTCGAGACCGGTCACGGTGTGCTCGTGACCGCTGCGCAGGGCCACGTACAGACTGGAGCTCATGACCCCAGCGTGATCCTCGCGAGCGCTGCTCGGGGCGGTGTTCGCCCAGAGCAGGACGGGCGCCTGGAACCCGGAACCCGTCGTCCCGGGTAGTGGTCCGAACGGGGGTACTGACCCACTAGGGTGACCGCGTGCCGTGGGGTGAGCGGTCGGACACGCTCCGCGCCCGCCGTCGGCCCACTCTCTGATCGTCGCGCTCCCCCGTTCGTCTTCCTCGTTCGTCCCCCGCCGTTCAGGAGCTCCCGAGTGACCGGAGCGCAGGACCAGCCCGACACCCCACCGGTCGACGCCCCGTCTCGCGAGCGGCGCCCGCCCTGGCGCCGGCCCCTCGTGTGGGTCGCGCTCGCCGCGGTGCTCGTCGCCGTCCTGGCCGTGACCGCGACCCTCGGGGTCACGTCCGCCACGGCCGACAGCTCGACCGGGATGCTGCGCATCGCGCAGCTGTCGCCCGTGACGTCCGCGGTCGACATGTACGTCGCCGGCCCGGAGCTGCCCGAGACGCTCGTCGCGCCGGGCGTGGCCTACCGGGGGACCTCGCCGTACCTCACCGAGCCCGCCGGGACGTACACGCTCACGGCCCGCCCGGCCGGCGCGAGCCCGACGAGCCCGCCGGCGGTGCGGATGTCCGTCGACGTCGCCGCCGGCACCGCCCAGACCGCGGCGTTCGTCGACCCGGCGACGCCGGGCGGCCCGGAGCTGCAGGTGCTCGACGACCAGACCGCCCCGGCCGCGGCGGGGTCGACGCAGGTCCGCGTGGTGCAGGGCGCGAACGGCGTCGGGGCGCTGGACATCGATCTCACCGGCGGCCCGCCGCTCGGGCGCGACCTCTTCTACGGCTCGACCACCCCGTACGCCACGGTGCCCGCGCGGACGTGGGAGGTCGACGTCCGCTCCCGCCTGGGGTCCACGAACACCACGACGGTGCCGCTGTCCGACGGCAGCGTGACGACGCTGTTCGTGGGACGCGAGCCCGACGGCCAGCTGATCGTCGAGGCCGTGCCGGACGCCGCGACCGTCGCCGGCGTGCCCGGCCCCGGCACCGGCACCGAGCCGACGTCGTCACCCGCGACGCCGACGCCCCGCGTGACCCCCGACCCCGAGACCCCGCTGCCGACGCCGCCGCGCGTCCCGCCGGTGCCTCGCGGCGGCACCGGGGCCGGCCTCGGCGGGCTGGCCGCCCCGACCGGGCTCGGCACGATCAGCTCCGTCGGCGCCTGGTTCGAGAGCTGGTTCTCCGACGAGCCCGACGTCCCGCCCGCGCCGCGGATGCCGCTGGCGGCGGCGCTCGCGGCCCCCGAGGGCCTGCGTCCCACCGGGATGCAGATCCCGTCGGTGGGGCTGGCGGCGCTGGACATCGCCGATCTGCGGATCGACTACCGCGGTGCCCTGCAGGCGCCGACCGACTTCGGCAAGGTCGGCTGGTACACCTCGAGCGCGGTGCCCGGCGACCCCGGACCCGCCGTGTTCGCGGGCCACGTCGACACCCGGCGCGGACCGGCCGTCTTCGCCCAGCTCGACCGGCTGCGGCCGGGCGACATGATCGAGGTGCCCCGCTCGGACGGCGGGACCGCGCGGTTCTCGGTCGACAGCGTCGAGTACTACCCGAAGGACACGCTGCCCTCGGATCGGATCTACGGTCCGTCGACGACGCCCCAGCTGCGGCTGCTCACGTGCGGCGGCCCGTTCGACGAGGACACTCTGTCCTACCGGGACAACGTCGTGGTCTTCGCCTCGGTGCGCTGAGGCGGGAGGAGGAGGAGCCGGTGGATGCCATCGACGTGCTGGTCGACGCCTTCGGGCGCGCCCGCAGCGACGCCACCCGGGCGGTCGACGGGCTCACCGCCGCCGACCTGGTGTGGCGGCCCGACGACGGGGCCAATCCGATCGCCTGGCTGGTGTGGCACCTGACGCGCGTCCAGGACGATCACGTGGCCGACCTCGCCGGTACCGAGCAGGTGTACACGGCCGACGGCTGGGCGCCCCGCTTCGACCTGCCGCTCGACGACGCCTCGATCGGCTACGGCCACACCAGCGAGCAGGTCGCGTCCGTCCGGGTCGACGACCCCGGTCTGCTCACCGGGTACCTCGACGCCGTGCACGAGCGGACCATCGCCTATCTGCGGACACTGCGTTCCGACGACCTCGACGAGGTCATCGACGACCGCTGGGACCCGCCCGTCACCCGCGGGGTGCGGCTGGTGAGCGTCGTCGACGACGACATCCAGCACGCCGGCCAGGCCGCCTACCTCGCGGGACTCGCCCAGCGACGTCGTTGAGATCCTTACCACTTCCCCACCGTCCGGGGGGCTAGTCTGGGCGCCCGGTGATCGCCGTACGGGGGTGTGGGGGGCCAGATGCGTTCCGAGCGCGACCGGTGGGCGCGGGGGCTCGCGGCCCTGACGGTGGCGGTGGCGCTGCTGATGGTGACGGGGTGCGAGGCCGGCACGCCCCGCGCGTCGGCCGCGCCGTCGAACAGCCTCGGCGTCGGCTTCACCCACACCCAGTTCAGCGCCGTCGACGGCCCCCCGCAGGCCACGCAGCAGCTCGCCACGGTCCTCGCGGCGCAACCGATGCCCCAGGCGCAGCACATCATGGGGTTCGGCGCGGGCAACCCCGAGCCGTCGCCCGGGGAGTACGACTTCGCGAGCCTCGACGCCCGCATCGACTTCATCCGCCGCAGCGGCGGCACACCGGTGATCACCCTGTGCTGCGCGCCGGACTGGATGAAGGGCGGCGCCGAGGGCAGCACCGACTGGAGCCGGCTCGAGGTGGCCCCCGAGCCCGAGCACTACCAGGACTTCGCCGACCTGGCCGCCGAGATCTCCCGCCGCTACCCCGACGTCCGCCACTTCCAGGTGTGGAACGAGTTCAAGGGCTTCTTCAACGAGCGCACCAAGACCTGGGACGGGGAGGCGTACACCGAGCTCTACAACCGGGTGTACGACGCGCTGAAGGAGGTCGACTCCGGCAACCAGGTCGGCGGCCCGTACATCGAGATGACCGCACCACCGCCGGGCGTCGACACCGGGCCCTCCGAGCTCACCGGGCCGTGGGGGCTGGTCGACCAGCGCATCCTCGATGCCTTCGACACGTGGAACGAACGCAAGAACGGCGCCGACTTCGTCGTCGTCGACGGGCACACCACCACCGAGGAGGGCGCCCCCGACGACGTCACGGCCCTGACGAAGATCGCCGCCGTCAACCAGTGGATCCACGGGCGGACGCCGCTGCCCCTGTGGTGGGCCGAGTGGTACGTCGAGCCGGCCGCGGCGCGCTGGGCTCCCGAGAAGCGGCTCGCGCAGCGCACGGCCGGGCTCGTCGAGTTCGCCCGCACGGGGGTCGACACGTCGTTCTACTGGAACGCCTCCCGTACGGCGTCGTTGCCGACCGGCCTGTGGACCTCGCTCGGAGACCCGGGCGGCGGTCGCCCCGAGCCGTTCCTCGCGACGCTGCAGGAGTTCAACCGCCAGTTCCCCCCGGGCGCGCCCGTCGGCGACCCCGGCGTGGCGCCCCCGGTCTTCGGCGCCCGCGGCTCCCGGGCCACGGTGCTGGTCAACACGAGCGACGCCCCGGCGACGGCCACGGTCGACGGCGCCGAGGTCGGGCTCGCGCCGTACGAGGTCCGGTGGACCCCGTCGGGCGCCTGACGGTCCGGGCCCGTGTTCAGGTCAGCGCCAGCAACCGCTCGACGACCACGGCGGCGAACGCCAGGAGCAGCAGCCCCCAGGTGACCACCCATCCCCGCAGCGCGGCCCGCCCGGGGCGTCGCAGCGCCCGGACCTGCAGCGTCAGGAGCACGACGACCAGCCCGATCAGGATCGTCACCCCGACCGGCGTCCACGGCGTGGCCCCGATGCGCACCCCGAGGTTCTCCGGGGTCCGGTTGATCGGGTCGAACGCCTGGTCGTTGCGCGGGACGTAGATCTGGGCGTCGCCGGTGTCGACCACCTTCTGCAACCGGGGGTCGGCGGCCAGGGCCGCGCGGAACCGGTCGCCCCAGCCCTTCGGGTAGCCGGCGCTGACCTCGAGGTACTGCTCCTCCGCCCGCGAGGTCATGAAGTAGGTGCTGCCGCCCCAGTAGACGAGCTGCTCGACGACGGGGTCGACCGTGCGCGGGTCCAGCGGCGCGAGCATCGCGCGCGGCCCGACACCGACCGGGTCGGTGTAGCCCATCGGCATCATCGGGGTGGCCCCGGAGTCGAGGGAGTCGGTGACGAAGAGGATCTGCGCGTTGCCGGGGCGGTCGTACACCCAGTGCACGGCCGCCATCTCCCCCGGGGAGACGCGCTCGAAGGACTCGTTGCCGTAGGCGGCGACCCCGTAGGCCGCGCCGAGCACCAGCACCACCAGGCCCGCGGCGACGTAGCGCCACACCGAGCCGAACGCCTCGCGGAACCCGGCGCCGCGGGCGGTCTCGGGGAAGAACGCGAGTGCGATCAGCACGCAGGCCCCGGGCAGGGCGAACATGTACACCCGGAGCCCGATCTCCCCGCCGTAGTTCTGCACGAGCACCGCGAGGAACGGCACGGCGAGCAGCAGCGCGACGACGCGGTCGTCCACCCCGCGGTGACGGCGCCGCAGCAGGCCGACGAGCGACCCGATCGCCAGCACGCCGAACAGGGCCACCCGCACCAGGACCACGACGGCGTGCGCCGGGTCGCCCCCTGTGCGGGCGGTGATGCTGGTGGCGACGTTGCCGGAGACGTCGCCGACACCGCCGAGGACGTCGGGGAGGTGGCCCGTCCAGAAGGACGCCGTCATGAGACTCACCCAGGCCACCAGCAGCACCCCGAGCAGCACCGGCAGCCCGCGCAGCGTGGAGCGGCGCGCGAGCGCCAGCGCCCCCGCCGCGATGACCATGACGAACGGGGTGAGCTGGTGGCTCACCGTGGCCGCTGCGAAGAGCACCAGGAGCATCCCGAGCAGCGCGATGCGGGTCGCCGACGAGGACGGCCGCGCGGCGTGCTCGCCCGGCGTCGTCGGGGTCCCGATCACCCGGCCGACGAGGTGCCGTCCCCGGCTCCCGGCGCGCCGCAGCCACGACGGCGTCCGGCGCGCCGCGACCGCGAGCCACGCGGGCCGGCCGGCCGGGAGAGCCTCGCGACCCATCGGCCGGAACCACGTCAGCAGGATGCCGATGAAGATCAGGTACAGCAGGAACGTGTAGCCCTGCGGCGAGAAGTAGTCCTGCCCGATCCACTGCAGGACGGTGAACAGCAGGGCCGCGAACCACTTGCCGCGCCAGCTGACCCTCAGCGTGCGCAGGATGAGCCACATCGCGAGCAGGTAGAGCAGGTTCGACAGCAGCGGCGTCACCCGCACCAGCGGGAGCAGCGCGTCCGGGGGGATCCCGTCGGACACGAAGGACACCAGGGCGAAGAAGCCGGGCCAGCTGAAGCGGGCGTCGAGGTCCGGGACGACGGTGCCCGACAGCGAGATGAAATCGACGAACCCCAGGTGCACGTACGACGTGGGGAAGCGGGGCAGCGGCTCGATCAGCGCGGTGATGCCGTGCAGCACGGCGCACACCGCGACGAGCTGCCCGGCCAGCAGGACCCGGTGCTCGCGGGCGAGCGCGAGGGCGACGACGACGCTGAGCAGCAGGCACGCCACCCCGATCACCGTCGCCACGGGCAGCACCGACACCAGGCCCCACCCGGTCAGCCCGGTGAGATCGACGCGGCGCAGCGGCACGACGATCAGCACCACCGACAGCAGGCTCGCCTCGGCCACCAGCACCGCGGGGACGACGGGAAGGATCGCGGCCAGGAGGCGCCGCCGCCGCGACCGCGGAGGTCCGGTCGGGTCGGGATCGGGGGCAGGCTCGGGACCGGGACCGGGACCGGGGCCGGGGTCGGGTTCGGGGGCGGGGTCGGGCTCGGGGGCGGAGTCGGGCTCGGGGGGCGACTCGGGCGGCGGGGCAGCTGCCGGGGCGGACGCACGGGGGCGCACGTGCACGGTCACGAGTGACGAGCGGGTGGCCGGGTCACCGCGGTCGGGCGCCGTGAGCGGCACCGGGCGGGGCCGCGGCGAGGGGACCCGGGCGTCGCCGGTGGCCGGGCGCGTGGTGCGGGCCTTCGCGGTGATCACCCGCAGCAGGCTGGGGAGGACGGCGAGCGCCACCGCCGCCTGGCTGACCAGCACGAGCACGCCCACCCCGGTCACCTGGTCGATGGGCATCCCGAGCGTGCCGCCCCCGACGAACAGGCCCACGACCACGGTGCCGACGACGACGGTCCCGGAGACGACCTGCCAGCGCACGATCGACCGGGCCTTGCCCTGCGCCCGCAGGACCCCGAGCCAGACCTCCATGACCGCGCGGCCCATCGCCGCGAGGGCGAGCAGCTGCAGCAGCGGCGCGGCCGCGGCGTAGTCCGGCCCGAGGACCTCGAGCACGGGGCGGGCGACCACGAGCAGCGCCGCGGCGGCCGCCCCGAGCAGCGCGATCGAGCGCACCAGCGCCGACCGTGCGTACCGCGCGAGGCGGTCGGCGTCGAAGACCCCCTCGACGGTGAGCGTCTGCGCGAGGTTGTTCGGCACCAGGTTGAGGACCGCGGCCATCATCCAGGCGATGTAGAACACCGCGAACGTCGACGGAGGCAGGGCCGCGGCCACCACGACCGGGACCAGGTAGATCGCGCCGAACCCGAACAGGGCCCCGACGAAGTCGCCGGCGAGGAACCCGCGGATGTCGCTGCCGGTGGTGACCGTCCCGGCGGTCTCGCGCGCGTGGCGGGGCGCGCGCCGGGCGAAGACGAGGACGTTGACCGGGATGCAGAGCAGGATCATCGGGACGATCCATGCGACGTAGACGCCGGTGGTGGGCAGCGTGGCCGCCAGCAGGATCAGCAGACCGGCCTTGAGCAGGCCGAAGAGGGTGTTCTCCAGCGCCACCCATCCCGCGCCGCGCATGCCGACGAGCACGCCGTCCTGCACGGTGAAGATGTTCGCGGCCACCGCGACGCCGACGAACCCGATCGCCGCCCACGGGCTCGCCAACAGGCTGAACGAGGGCCCCCACCAGCCCAGCGTCAGGACGAAGCCGCCCGCCAGCGCCGCCACCGCCAGCGAGCTGAGCCCGTAGCTGGCCAGCACGAGACGGGCCGTGCGGGGACCGCTGCGGGGCAGGAAGCGGCTGAGGGTGCCGGTGATGTTGATCCCGACGATCGCCGCGAGCAGGGTCATGGCCGAGATCAGCGCCGAGGCGCGGCCGACGTCCTCCGGCGTGTAGAGGCGGGCGGCGAGGAACCAGTAGATGAGCCCGAGCAGCCCGGTCATCCCGGTGTTGACGATCAGCGCGTAGGAGTTCCGGGAGAACGGGTCGGTGAGGTGGTCGCGCAGGCGGGTGCGCCACGACCCCCTCGGGACGGCCTCCGCCGCCCCGGCCGTGAGCGCCGCGGCGCGGGCGTCCACGGATCCCGCCGTCACGAGGGACGCCGTCCGGACGAGACCGCCGCCAGCGCCGACCGCCCGCGGCGCACGACCAGGTACCCGGCGGTGAGGGTGCGCTGCTTCCAGTAGATGCGGGCGTGCTGCTCCCCGCGGACCACGCGCCCGAAGGTGTCGAGGTCGGTGTCCCGCGCGACGGTCAGACGCGGCAGCGCGTAGCCGTCGGAGCCCGGCGCGGCCGCGAGGTTGCCGACGGCCGCCGCGAGCCGGTATCCGGCGTCGGCCACGGCACGGCGCACCCGCGCGCTGGAGTAGCCGTAGGGGTAGGCCAGGTGCGGCACCTCGTGTCCCAGCCGCTCCTCGAGGAGGCGCCGGCTGCGGGAGAGCTCGTCGCGCAGGGCGGCGTCGGGCAGCTGGTCGAGCTGGGCGTGGCTGTGGCTGTGCGCGCCGATCTCGACGCCGGCGGCGTCGCACTCGTCGACCTGCGACCACGAGAGCATCCGGTCCAGCGGCCGGCCGGCGGCCTCGGCGCCCGCGTCGTCGAGCCACCCGGTGGTGACGAAGACGGTCGCCCGCGCGCGGGCCCCCGCGAGCCGCGGGAGCGCCTCGCGGTGGAAGTCGGCGTACCCGTCGTCGAAGGTCAGCACGATCGGACGGTCGGGCGCCGGCACCTCGCCGCGCCGCACGGCGGCGAGCTCGCCGACCGTGAGCGTCGTGAAGCCCTCGGCGGCGAGGAGGTCGAGCTGCGCGGCGAACCGGTCGGGGTGCACCGACAGCCCGCGCGCCGCGTCGGCCGGGTCGGCGGCGACGGAGTGGTACATGAGCACGGGGACGGTCACGGCGCGCTCCGCGCCAGCGTGCCCACGGCGTAGCCGGCGGTGGTGGTGAGCAGCCCGGCGATGATGGCGCCGGCGCGCGCCAGCCCGGCGCGGTCGCCACGCCAGGCCTGCGCCACGCCGCGGACCACACCCCGGCGCAGCGTCACGGCCGCGTAGCTGCGCTCGGCGGCGAGGGCGGCCGTCGCGCCGACGCTGCGCGCGACCAGCGCCTTCGACAGGCCCTCGGCGTAGCAGCGCGCGCGGAAGTAGCGGAAGCCCTCGCGCACCGCCGGCACCCGGTGCCAGATCACCGCCCGCGGGTCGTACACGAAGCGCGCGCCCGGCCGGTGGGTCGCGAGCCGGATGCAGAACTCGGTCTCCTCGCAGCCGAGCGGGCGCGGGCGGGCGGCGGTGCGCCCGATGTGGGTCGGGAACCCGCCGGCGATCTCGAACGCCTCGCGGCGGAACGACGCGTTGCCGCCCAGCAGATTGCGCACCGCGCCCACCTCGCGGCCGACGAACGTGCAGCCGACGACCCAGTCGAACTCCTCGGGGAACCACACCGGCCGCTCGGTGGTCCAGCGCGGCAGGGTGAGGCCGCCGACCCCGAGGACGGCCGGGTCGTCGTAGCCCTCGGCGAACGTCCGCACCCAGTCGGCCCCGGCGACCGCGTCGTCGTCGAGGAACGCGACGACCTCCCCCGTGGACGCCGCGACACCGGTGTTCTTCGCCCCGGACAGGCCGCGGACCTGCGCGTTCGCGACGACAACGGCGCCCGGGAGCGCGTCGGCCAGGCGATCGCACAGGGCCGGGTTGTGGTCCACCACGACGATCACCTCGTGCGGCGCGACGCTCTGGCGCTCGGCCACCGACGCCACCGCGGCGAGCACGTCGTCCCAGCGCTCGTCGGTGTACGCGCAGATGACCACCGAGACCGTGCGGCTCATGCCGACACCCCCTTCACCAGGTCGGGCCGCCGCCAGCGGCCGCTGGCGCGCAGGACACGGTCGGCGACGCCGTAGAGCCGCGGGCTCCGGTCGACCGCCCGGCGCGCCGAGCGGACCGGCGCGGTGCGCGCCCACGCCAGCGCCGCGCCGGGCACGAGGCGCGCGACCCGGCCCTCGGCGACGGTGGTCTCGCCGGACTTCAGCTCGTCCTTGTAGGTCTTGTCACCGCGTCCCATGTCGATGAGGTCGACGCCGTCGGCGGCCGCGGCCCGCGCCATGGCGAGGTGCAGCAGCAGGCCCGGTGAGTACCGGCCCATGCTCGGGGCGTACGCAGGGAACCAGGTCGGGACGACGCCGTGGTCGCGCAGCCCGAAGTGGCCGGCCACCAGCGCGTCCCCGGCGTAGAGCAGCGAGAGGCACCCGCGGAACGCGCCGGTGCGCTCGGCGAGCAGATCGTGCACCAGTCCCCGGATCCAGGGCCGGGCGAAGCGGTCGGAGCGTCCGGTGCGCTGGTACTGCGCGGACTTCCAGTCGAGCACCGTGTCGAGCGCGGAGCCGGCCGCGTCGTCGGTGGCCTCGAGCACGAACCGCAGCGGACCGTGCTCGCGCTCCAGGCGACGCGCCCGCCGCGGCAGGTCACGCACGCGCGACGACCGCGCGCGGGCGGCCCGGTGATAGACCTCGAAACCGTCCCTCAGATCGATGACCGGGGACGGGGCGCGGGCGGTCCGGTAGGCGTCGAAGATGCGCTGGCCCGCGACCAGGTGGTCGAACTCCCAGACCGACAGCCCACAGGCCCGCACCATCTCCCGGGCGTCCCACTCGCTGCCTTGCGCGTGCACCAGGCCCTGCCCGTCGCTCAGACCGGGAGCGACGGGCAGCCCGCGTCCGAGCGCCGCCCGCTCGAACGGGAAGAAGCCGACGACGTCGCCGCCGTCGGTGAGCACCCCGACCCTGGTGTGCGGACGGAACCTCCCGACGGCGCGGGTGAACTCCGGGGACAGGAACGGGTTGTGCAGCGACGGCGTCGCCGCCTGGAACGCGCGCCACCGCCCGAGCTCGGCCTCGCCGAGCTCGGCGGGACGGACGACGTCGACGTTCACGGACCCACCTCGACGGCCGGCCCCGCGGCCCGCTCCTCCGCGGCCCGCTCTTCCGCGGCCCGCTCCTCCGCGGCCCGGTCGCCGCGCCGGGTGGCCAGCTCGACCCCCACCCACACCGCGACGCTGATCCCCGTCACCGCCAGCACACCGGCGGCGACGTCCCAGACGCCGAACGCGAGCATCACCTGCGCCACCACGGTGTCCAGCGCGAGGACCCAGCCCACGGCGAGCACCACGCGGGCCACCGGTTCCAGGCGGTGGGTGGGCACCAGGACGGCGAGCACGGGCACCACGAGGAGCACGGCCGTGACCGCCGGCGCGGACCGGGCGTCGAGGACGACGGCGACCCACCAGCCCGCCGCGAGCGCGAGCACGGCGCCGGCGAGGCTCGCGGCGTGCCGCACCCGCGGGGTCGGGCGCCGCGGGACAGCGCCCGAGGTCACGTCAGGACCTCCCCGGGGTCCGGCCGGACGGTGCTCTCGAGGGCGCGCCGGGCCTCGTCGCGCTGGTGGACGAGGCGGCGTAGCCGCTGGACGGCGAGGCCGCTGGGCCCGCGGTCGTGCTCGCGCAGCAGGGTGCGCAGCACACGTGTGCCGTCGCGGACGACATGGAGGTTCGACCGTCCGTAGCGCCGCGGCATCTCCATGCTCGGCACCTCGGCGATGCGCAGACCCGCCCGCAGCGCGGAGACCGTCAGCGACGTCTCCACCTCGAACCCGGGCCGGGTGAGGTCCAGGTAGGGCAGGCAGCGCCGGTGAAAGGCGACGTAGCCGTAGCAGAGGTCGGTCAGGAACGTGTCGTGCATCCGGTTGACCATGCCGACCAGCACGCGGTTCCCCCCGCGGCGCAGGCGCGTGATGTCACGGGACCCGCCCCCGCCCATGAAGCGGGAGCCCTTGACGAAGTCGTAGCCGTTGTCGAGGAAGTGCAGGAAGTGCGGGATCTCCTCGGGGGCCATGCTGCCGTCGGCGTCGATCATGACGATGTGCTCGCCGGTGGCCGCCAGGAACCCCTCGCGCAGCGCGTCGCCCTTGCCCTGCCCCGACTGCTCGATGACGTGGATGTCCGGGCGCGCCGACTGCGCGAGCATCACCGTCGCGTCACGCGAGTGCCCGTCGACGAGCACCACCTCGTCGACGCAGCTGGGCACCTGGGCGAGGACCCAGGGGATGTTGGTGGCCTCGTTCATGGCCGGGACCACCAGGGAGACCTTGTTCCGGCGGGTCTCGGCCGGACGGGGGACGACCCGCGCGACCGGGTCCTCGGGGAACACGGTGAGGGGCTGCGGGACGAGAGGCACGCGGTGTCCCTCCCCCACGTTCCCGTTGCGCTGGACGGTCACCGTTCCTCCATCGGACGGGAGGCGAATTCCCTGGACGAGGGACGTTACGACTCCGCTCGTGGCCCCGGATCGCTTCGGAGGAGCAGGCGAGCTAGTACGAATTCATCAGGGATCGACGATCCGGCCCACGTCGTCCTCCTGCTCCCGGACCAGTCGCACCGGGCGCGACGGGGTCGAGCTCGCCGTGACCCCCGAGACCTCCGCGAGCGGGGCGAGCCGCTCGGCGCGGGCGATCCGGACCGCCTCGAGCCGGCCGTGCACGCCGAGCTTCCGGAAGATCCGGTGGGTGTGTGTCCGGACGGTGTTCACCGCGACGTCGAGGTGGTCGGCGATGTCGCGGGCCGAGAGCCCCTCGACGAGGGCGCGCAGCACCTCGACCTCCCGCTCGGTGAGCGCGCTGAGCCGCCCGGTGGGGCGCCGGGCCTCGGCGACGTCGTGGCGCAGCCCGTCGAGGACCGTGGCCAGGAGCCGCGACGGGTAGACGCCGTGACCGTCGTGCACGAGGCGGACCGTCTCGGCGAGATCCTCGACCGACGACCCGGACGGCAGCCAGCCCGAGGCACCGGCGCGCGCCGCGTCACACGCGCTGTCGTCGTCACCCGGCTCCGCGAGGACCACCACGCGCGGCCCGCCCGGGCGCTCGCGGAGGAGCTCCACGGCGCGCTCCCACCGTGACGGGCGGAGCGCCAGGTCGAGCACGACGACG
>NZ_JAQZAM010000026.1 GCF_028737215.1 Actinomycetospora chibensis
CGGCGACCCGCGCCAACTTACGAGCGGGGCGCCGGGCCTCCATACGGTCTAGACGTACGACGACCCTGCAAGGTCCGAACGCGCGAAGTGCCGCATGCGCTCGGCGACGAGGCGCAGGTAGCGCCCCATGACCGCGAGCTCGGCCTCGGTGAACTGCTCGGCCGCGTCGTCGACGGCCGCGAACAGCGGTGCGAGCTCGCCGAGGACGCGCGTCAGGGTCTCCTCCCCGAGGTAGAGGGCTACGCGGCGCCGGTCGTGCCCGTCACGCCGGCGCTCGAGATGACCGGCGCGCTCGAGCCGAGCGACGAGCTCGGTCGCCGAGCCGCTGCTGATGCCGAGCCGATGGCCCAGCTCGAAGAGCCCGATGGGGGGCTCGGCGGTGAGCACGTGGTTCACCGCGGTGTGGTCGACGGCGCGGAGCCCGAGCCGCTGTGCCAGTGCGAGTCGACTCGTCGGCCGCGCGGTTGACGTCCCGCAGGGCCCAGGAGAGCTGTTCGCCGCCTTCGCCCCGCTCTACTTCGGCCTGCGCAGTCCTGCGCTGGGCGCCGCCAACACCGTGGTCGGACTGGCCACCACCACCCACGCCGTCGTCACGACCGCCCGGCTCGACACGCGGGCCGCCCGGGCCCTCGCACCCCGACTCGCCTGGCTCACCCTCGCCTCCTACGTCTCGGTCCCGACGGCCGTGCGGTGGGCGGCGCACCGGGCGCTGACCGTCCTGACGTTTGGACGACCCGGCAGGACCCGGGGGCGGTCGGTGGTCAGTCGCCCTGCTCGGAGCTGTGGACGAGCGTGGCGAGATGCGCACGGAGCACCTCGCGCAGATGCTCCGGCGGATAGCGCTCCGGCCAGGTCGCGCCGTGCAGGGCGAGCCCGTCGACGAGGTGGTACGTGGCCAGGCCGGCGGAGGGCATCACGGCGCCGTCCCCGAGCACGAGTCGGACGGCGTCGGCGACGGTCGCGGCGACGAGCACCTCGGCCTGGTCGCGGACGAGGCGCAGCGCGGGGTCGGTGGCGCTGCGGGCGACGAGCGCGAGATAGACCTGGACCTCCTCGGTGCGCTCGGTGTCCAGCGGCAGCAGCTCCTCCAGGATGCGGACGCCGAGCCTCGGGCCGGCCAGGCTCTGGGACAGACGGGCGAACCGGGCGGCGGCGCGGTCGACGACGGCCCGCAGCGCGAAGCCGAGCAGCTCGTCCTGGCTGGCGAAGTAGTGGCGCAGCGCGCCGGGTGAGGTGCCGGCTTCGTCGGCGACGGTGCGCACCGAGACTTCGTGGACCCCGTCGCGGCGCACGACGCGCCACAGCGCTTCCGCAATCTCCTGCCGGCGGGCGGCGTGATCGACGAGCCGAGGCACGGGGATGTTTTAGCACAGTTGTGCTGATACCTTGACGACACAGCTGTACTACAAGGGCGGTGGGAGGTCATCGTGCTCGTCGCGGCGATCGTGGTGTGCGAGGTCGGCTTCTGGGTCGTCCTGGCCGCCGGCCTCCTGGCCCGGTACGGCCTGCACCGGCCGCGCCTCGGGGCGGCTCTGTTGATCTGCGTGCCCCTCGTGGACCTCGCACTGCTCGCGTTCACCGCCGCCGATCTCCGCGCCGGCGGTGCACCGTCCCCTGCCCACGGTCTCGCCGCGGTCTACCTGGGCTTCTCCGTGGTCTTCGGCCACCGGATGGTGCGATGGGCCGACGTCCGGGCGGCCCATCGCTGGGCCGACGGCCCGCCGCCCGAGCCAGCGCCGGCCCACGGGACGTCGGCGCGGGTCCGCCTTGCCTGGCAGGAGTGGGCCCGCGCGACGCTCGCGGCGGGGATCGCCGTCGTCCTCCTGATCACGGCGATCGCGATGGTCGGCGACCCCGGTCGCACCGGCGAGCTCTGGGCCTGGGTCGGACGCATGGGCTGGCTCGTCGCCCTGTGGCTGCTGGCCGGTCCCCTGTGGGAACAGGCGCGGACCTCCTGGCGCTCGCGACGACGCACGTCCGGGCCCCGCTCCCAGGCTGCATGGAGACCACCGGCCCCGTGACCTTCTCCGGTCCCGCGCCGCTCGGGCCGGCCCCACGGACGCGCCGAAAGCCGGCGTCGCGCCCACACTGCTGTTGCTATGAATCGCGAACTGTGCTTCGCTTGTTCTCGGTGGAGGGGAGTATCCCCCGCGTCCCGGGTCGTCATCACGGCGCGCAGCAGATGGCGTGACCCTGCTGTGCTCGCCCGGCCGGGACGGGCCCGAACGTCGGGTCGGGAGAGACCTCCGAGCAGGCCGGCGTGTCGACTCGGAGGTGTGCATGAACGTGTCGTTGTGGATGTGGCTGGCGGTGCTGGCCGGGATCGTGGCCATGCTGGCCGTGGACCTGGTCGCCCACCGCAGCGCCCACGTGATCGGGGTCCGCGAGGCCGCGGCGTGGTCCGCGGTCTGGGTCGCGATCGGCGTCGGCTTCGGCGTCCTCGTCTGGGTCGTCTGGGGCGCCGAGTTCGGTCAGCAGTACTTCGCCGGCTATCTCATCGAGAAGTCGCTCGCCGTCGACAACGTGTTCGTGTGGGCGGTGATCTTCAGCTTCTTCGCCGTACCACCCCAGTTCCAGCACCGGGTGCTCTTCCTCGGCGTGCTCGGAGCCCTGGTGCTGCGGGGCGCGTTCATCGCCGCCGGCGCGGTCCTCATCGCGAACTTCTCCTGGGTGCTCTACCTGTTCGCCGCGTTCCTCGTCGTCACCGGCATCAAGATGGCCGTTCAGCGCGACAGTCACATCGACCCCTCGACCTCCCGGACGCTCACGCTGTTCCGGCGTCTGGTGCCGATGACCGACGCGTATCACGGGCAACGCTTCCTGATCCGCCGCCGCGGGGTCCTGCTCGCCACGCCGCTGCTGGCGGTACTGGTCCTGGTCGAGGTCACCGACGTGGTCTTCGCCGTCGACTCGATCCCCGCGATCTTCGCCGTGACCGACGAGCCGTTCCTGGTGTTCACGGCCAACGCCTTCGCCCTGCTCGGGCTACGGGCGATGTACTTCCTGCTCGCCGACCTGGTGCACCGCTTCCGCTACCTCAAGCTCGGCCTGGCGCTGGTGCTCGTGTGGGTCGGCATCAAGATGGCTCTCAAGGTCGACATCGCCTACATCCCCACGCCCATCAGCCTGGCCGTCATCACCACCATTCTCACCGTGGCCATCGCCGCCAGCTGGTGGACCAGCCGGGGAGAGAGCGGCCACGCTCCTGCGCCCGCCGGGGTCTCCCCGTTCCGCCAGGCCACCGACGCCGAACTCGCCGACCTCGAGCCTCTGTGGAGCCGGCGCCGCCCCTCGCATCGCGCCCGCGCACGGAGGTGAAGCCTCGCTCGGCGGCGCAGGCCCACCTGCGCCGTCGAGCCCGGCCCGTCGAGGCGGCCATCTACGATGCCTGATACACGAACTGTGGGTGAGGCGATGATGGCGGCGGACGACAGCCAGCGGCCCGGCTGGACGTTCCTGACGAACCACGCCCACGTCTTCATCGCTCTGGCCAGGGATCCCGAGCGACGGCTGCGCGAGGTCGCCGTCGAGGTCGGCATCACCGAGCGCTCCACGCAGTCCATCGTGGCCGACCTCGAAGCGGCCGGGTACTTGCGTCGGTTGAGGGTCGGTCGCCGCAACCGCTACGAGGTCCATCCCGACCTCCCGCTCCGCCATCCCGCCGAGCGTGACCACTCCGTCGGGGAGCTGCTCGGGGTGTTCACCACGCGTCACACAGGCGCGCCCTGATCGAGCTCTGGCTCCCGCGGCGCGAGCCCGCCGGACCTCGACCAGGAGCCGGGCGCGGTCTGACGGACGCCCGGCAGGAGCGGGTCAGCGCGCGGGCGCGAGGGCGAGGACTTCGTCGAAGCCGGCCCGCAGGTCCTCGACGAACGCGTCGGGGTCGGTGATGGCCGCGGGATCGAGGGTCACCGCGACGCAGCACGTGTCGCCGTGGGAGGTCAGCGTGATCATCGTGGCGCCTCCCGGCAGCGGCGCGAACGCGTAGCTGCGCACGATCTGCGCGCCCGCCAGGTACGCCGGCCCCGTCATGCCCCGGACGTTGCTGGCCTGCAGGTCGTTCGCGCTCGTCGCCCCGCCCTGGATCAGCGCGAGCAGCGGTGGGGGCAGCACGGCCAGGAGCGGGGCGATGAGCCCGAGGCCGTCGACCACCCGCTCGCCGGTGGTCCGCCGGACGACCTCCCGGACGTGTCGGATGCGCGCGACCGGGTCGGCGTCGCCCAGGGGCGCCGCGAAGCGCGTGCCGGCCCAGTGGTTCCCGCCGACGGGGTCGTCGCGGTCCCGGGTGTTCACCGGCATGCCCATCGCGAGGTGCTCGGGGATCGCGCCGAACCGCCGGTGGTAGCGCCGCATCCCGCCGAGCAGGGCGGCGAGGTACGCGTCGTTGAGCGACCCGCCCGCTGCTCGCCCGGCGGCCTTGAGCGCGCCGAGGTCGACGTCGAGCGCCTCGAAGCGGCGCTCCAGGCTCCGGCCGCGCAGCAGCGGCGATCGGGGCACGACCGGCCCGACGGCGGCCCGCAGCGCCGACCCGAGGAACGCGGAGCCGTCGGACACCGTCGCCAGGGGCCGCGTGACGAGACGCCCGAGCAGCCCCGCGCCGGCGGACACCACGCCCGCCGCCCGCGTCGGCACGCCCACGACGGCCCGCGCCGCCTGCGTCACGGTGAGCCCCCATCGCGAGGGGCCGTGGCGGTCGGGCTCAGGGTGGTCGGGGTGGTCGGTGTGCTCGCGCACCCCGCTGTGCAGCATGCGCAGGATCTGCACCAGCCCCAGGCCGTCGGCGACGCTGTGGTGCACCTTGAGGATGTAGGCCGCCCGTCCGCCCTCGAGCCCGGTGACGATCCTCGCCTCCCACGGCGGGCGCTCGCGGTCGAACGGGGTCAGGGCCATCGACGCGGCGAGGTCGAGGAGCTCACGCCACCCGCCGGCGCAGGTCACCTTCTCGCGGCCGAGGTGGTTCGGGAGCGCGAAGTCCGGGTCGGGCACCCAGGCCGGCGTGCCCCAGTCGCCCCACGGCTCCAGGACGCGTTCGCGCAGGCGAGGCACGAAGCGCGTCGCCCACTCGTGGGACGCGACGACCCGGTCCCAGTCCGGGGCGGTGTCCAGGAGGTCGAGGATGATGACCGGCGACCGCAGGCGCGGGTCGACCTCGGCGCGCCACATCATGGTCTCGAGCGGATTCATCTCGCTCGGAGTGCTGCCCAGCTCGCCGGTCCCGGTCGTCATGCTGTCCTCTCCGGGCCCGACCGCCGCGGGCCGGACCAGCCTAGGCCCCGCGGCGGAGGCCCTCGCGGGTCACCGCCCGGGCGACGTGGCCCCGTGGATCGGCACGAGGATCCGGCCGGTCGAGCGGGGTGATGTCGGCGGGCGTCGCCATGCCGCAGTCGTCGTCGTAGGGCACGGTGCCCGCGCGGCGGGTGGTGGCCAGTGGGACGGGCCGGCGGGTGATCGCCGTCCTCGTCGTGCCCGTCGGCCACAACGCAGGCCTAGTTCACGCCGCGTTGTCGACCGGCCCAGTACGGCTCGCGAAGCCTGAACTTCTGCACCTTGCCGGTTGCCGTGCGAGGGATGGCGTCGCGGAATTCCACTGTTGTCGGGGCCTTGAACCCGGCCAGACGTTGTCTGCAGTGGGCGACGATGTCCTGCTCGCCGATCTCGGCGCCAGGGGTTCGGACAACGAGTGCCTTGATCGTCTCGCCCCACTTCTCGTCGGGCACGCCGATCACGGCCACTTCAGTGACCTCGGCCAGCTGGGAGATGCAGTCCTCGACCTCGATCGACGACACGTTCTCCCCGCCGGTGATGATCACATCCTTCTTCCGGTCCGAGATCGTCAGGTAGCCCTCGTCGTCGATCGTGCCGCCGTCGCCGGTGTGGAACCACCCGCTCGCCAACGCCTCGGAGGTGGCGTCGGGATTCGCCCAATAGCGGTCCAGTACGACGTTCGAACGGACGAGCACCTCCCCGAGGTCGGAGATCTTCACCTGCACGCCGAGGGCCGGCGCACCGGCGCGTCCCAACCGGCGTGCGCGTTCCCGGGCGGGAAGTGCGGTGTCGGCTGCCCGCGCCCGGTTGAAGGTGACGATCGGCGATGTCTCGGTCAGCCCATAGATCTGAAGGAACTCCCAGCCCAGTTCCTCGTCGATGCGCTGGATCATCCGCGTCGGCGGCGGCGCGCCGGCGCACACGATCCGTACGCGTCCCCGGCCCGGGACGTCACCGTCCCATGTGGCGGCCGCGTCGAGCACCGCGTTCCACACCGCGGGGGCTCCGCACATCACCGTGACACCGTGCTCGTCCACGCGCCGAAGAACCTCGGCGCCGTCCACCTTGCGCAACACCACCTGCTTGGCGCCGAGCCCAGCCAAGGGGTAGGGCAACCCCCATCCGTTGGCGTGGAACATGGGAAGCGTGTGCAGGTAGACGTCCCGTTCCCAGAGGCGAAGGTGTATGCCGAGACTCATGGCGTTGACCCAGATGTTGCGGTGGGTGATCTGAACGCCCTTCGGACGAGCCGTCGTTCCCGAGGTGTAGTTGATCGTCGCCGTCGCGTCTTCCTGCGGGTCCGACCACGTGCGGGGCGCGACGTCGAACCGCATGACGTGCTCGTCGGTCTCCCCGCCCAGCACGAACCGATGCCGGGCCTGGACCGTCTTGAGCGGCTCGTCGAGCTCCGGATCGACGAACAGCGCCGACGCTCCAGAGTGCCGGACGATGTAGCCGACCTCCTCGGCGCGCAGGCGGAAGTTCACGGGAACGCAGATCCGCCCGCTCGACGGCACCGCGTACATCAGCTCGAGCAGCCTTGCGGCGTTGTGGCTCACCACGGCGACCCGCTCGCCCTCGCCGACGCCGAGCGCGTCCAGCCCGGCCTGCCAGGCCCGGATGCGCATGAGCAGGTCGGCGTATGTCGTCGTCTGCACGGGAGCCCCGGGCTGGGAGGGCTCGTCGACGACAGCGACGGCGTTCGCGTTGACGGCCTCCGCCCGGTACAGGAAGTCGTTGACCGTCAATGGCACACGCATGGCTGGCCTCCGTGTCGAGCCGAGTCCACGGGTGAGGCAGCCGGTCGGCTCGCCAGGTGTCCCGTCCCGTTCTGCGTGGTCACCGTCCTAGGCGAACGGACACCCTGCGGGCACAGCGGCGTCACCGACCGGTTGCTGTCTCGGGTCCGGACGCCGCCATCACCGCCTCCTGAGGCCGCGACAGCGGGCAGCGGCGAGCGGTCTCGCCCAAGCGTCGGACTCCCTCGCCAAGCTCGACTCCGGGCAGTCTGCCGTGGCAGTTCGGCGCTGCCGCCGCAGCCATCGGCTGGTCCAGGCGTGCCCGTGGATGCCACCAAGCCGTACCGCAGCCCCGTCCGCAGCTCCTCCGGCGACGAGACCCTTCATGTGGCCCCACGTCGGCACCACGGCGCGCGATGTCGTCCTCGGGCTCGTGTCTGCGCCCGCGCTCGCGAAGACTTAGGGTTGCCCTCCCGAGTCGTCCTCAGAGCAACGCGAGAGCACGAGACCCGACGCCGACGCCCACGTCGCGTCGTCGCGGGAGTCCCGAGGGGTCCAGCAGGTGAGAGAGGCGGTCCGCCAGTGTCCGAGACGTCCGAGCGGTCCGGGCTGCAGGTCGACGAGCACCTGCGAGCGTTCGTCGAGGACGAGCTGCTCGCGCAGGTCGAGCTCACCGGCGAGGAGTTCTGGTCGATCCTGGCCCGCCTGCAGGAGCGGTTCGCTCCCCGCATCGCGGCGGCGCTGGACGAGCGCGACGACCTCCAGGGCAAGATCGACGCCTGGCACGCCGAGCACGGCGCGGGCTCGCGGGACGACTACGAGAAGCTGCTGACCGATCTCGGCTACCTGGCGCCGGAACCGTCGGACGTCCCGACGATCGACGTCGACCGGGTCGACCCGGAGATCGCCGAGGTCCCCGGCCCGCAGCTGGTGGTGCCGTCCACGAACGCCCGCTTCTCACTCAACGCCGCCAACGCCCGCTGGGGCTCGCTCTTCGACGCGTTCTACGGCACCGACGCGCTCCCGCAGGACCACGAGCTCGCGAAGGGCTACGACGAGAAGCGCGGCGCCCAGGTCATCGCCGCCGCTGACGAGCTGCTCGACGAGCTGTTCCCGCTCGAGCGCGGGAGCCACGCCGACGTCACCGCCTACCGCCCCTCGACCGATGGGCTGGCCGCCGACACGGCCGACGGCGCCGTCGGCCTCGCCGACACGTCGGCGTTCGCCGGGTTCACCACCCCGGACGCCGACGGCAAGGGCCACGTGCTGCTCGTCCGCCACGGCCTGCACGTCGACCTGGTGCTCGATCCGTCGACCCAGGTGGGTCGTCAGCATCATGCGGACGTCAGCGACGTCGTGCTCGAGTCGGCGGTGACCACGATCGTCGACCTCGAGGACTCGGTCGCGACGGTCGACGGCGAGGACAAGGCCCTGGCCTACCGCACGTGGCTCGGTCTGATGACCGGCGACCTGACCTCGGAGTTCACGAAGGGCGGCGAGACCGTCACCCGGCGGGTCAACCCGGACCGCGAGTACACCGCCGCCGACGGCTCGGAGCTGACGCTGCCGGGTCGCTCGCTGATGCTGGTCCGCACCTGCGGACACCACATGACCACGAACGCGGTGCTCACCGCGGACGGTCAGGAGACCAACGAGGGCGTGCTCGACGCGCTCGTGTGCGCCGTCGCCGGCCTGTACGACCTGCGCGGCCTCGGACCGCACACCAACTCCCGCGCCGGGAGCCTCTACGTCGTCAAGCCCAAGCAGCACGGGCCGGACGAGGTCGCGCTGACCGTCGAGCTGTTCGCGGCGATCGAGGAGGCCCTCGGCCTCGAGGCCAACACGCTCAAGATCGGCATCATGGACGAGGAGAAGCGGACGACGGTCAACCTGTCGGCCTGCATCGGCGCGGCCGCGAACCGCGTCATCTTCGTCAACACCGGGTTCCTCGACCGGACCGGCGACGAGATCCACACCTGCTTCGCCGCCGGGCCGGTGCTGCGCAAGGGCGACATGAAGTCGACGGTCTGGCTGCAGACCTACGAGGACCGCAACGTCGACGTCGCCCTGGCGGCCGGCTTCGAGCACCACGCGCAGGTCGGCAAGGGGATGTGGGCCAAGCCCGCCGCGATGGCCGAGATGCTCGAGCAGAAGATCGGGCACCCGAAGGCGGGCGCGAACACGGCCTGGGTGCCCTCGCCGACCGCCGCGACGCTGCACGCGCTGCACTACCTGCGCATCGACGTGCACGCCGTCCAGGAGGAGATCTCGAAGCGGGACACGGCCGACCGCCGTCACCTGCTGGAGCTCCCGCTCACCGACCCGAGCACCCTGTCGGACTCCGACGTGCGCCGCGAGCTGGAGACCAACGCCCAGTCGATCCTCGGCTACGTCGTGCGCTGGGTGGGGATGGGCATCGGCTGTTCGACGGTGCCCGACCTCGACGGGGTCGGGTTGATGGAGGACCGCGCGACCCTGCGGATCTCCAGCCAGCTCATCGCGAACTGGCTGGAGCACGGCGTCGTCGACGCCGACACCGTGCGCGAGACGTTCGCGCGCATGGCCGCGCTGGTCGACGAGCAGAACGAGGGCCAGGACGGCTACCCGCCGATGGCGCCGGACCTGGAGGGCAGCGAGTCGTTCCAGGCCGCCCTGGAGCTCGTGTTCACGGGCGGCAGCGAGCCCAACGGCTACACCGAGCGCGCCCTCACGCAGTGGCGGCGCAAGGCGAAGGCCCGCGCCTGAAGGCGCGAGCCCCGGGACCGAGCCGTCGATGCGGGACGATCGGGCGGTCGCCTACGGGCGCGGGGTGAGAGGAGCCTCCGTGGCCTCGTCGCGGGACGCGTGGCGGCGCTCCTGGACGACGCCCAGGACCCGGGCCGCGGCGGCGGCCTCGCGGCGGGTGCGGACGTCCAGCTTCGTCAGGATCGCCGAGACGTGGTGGTCGGCGGTCTTCTCCGAGATGACCAGGCGCGCGGCGATCTCGGCGTTCGTGAGGCCCTCGGCGAGCAGGCGCACCACGTCGACCTGCCGGGACGTCAGGCCCGCGGGGTTGGCGCGGGTGCTCGTCCGGGGCCGCGCGGGGATCCGGGTGACGCCGCGCCGGCGCAGATTCCGGCGGACCCTCGCCGCGATGGCGTCGGCGCCGAGGTGGTCGAGGATCTCCAGCGCCGCGAAGATCGCCGCGAGCTCGCCGGAGTCGACCATCGCGAGCGCCTGCTCGTAGGGGCAGCCCAGCGCCTCCCAGCACGCGGCCGCGGCGGAGGACCGCCCGTCGAGCAGCAGACGGAAGGGCGGGGCGACGCGGAGGGACGAGGTGTCGACCTCCCGGCCGAGGCGCACGAGCCACACCGCGAGGTCGCCCGCCGACCACTCGGTGCCGGGAAGGGACGCGGCCGAGAGCAGCGTGGTCGCGTGATCGAGGCGGGTGTCGGCCGTCCCGGTCGTCCAGCACCGCTCGGCGAGCGCGGCGGCGGCCGGCAACAGCCGCAGCGGTTCGCCGAAGCGCTGCGCGAGCTCCCAGCCCCGCTCGAGGTGCTCGCCGGCGCCGGCCCGACCGCTGCGCAGCGCGACCAGGCCGCGGACCAGGCACGGCCACGTGTGGGTCACCGCCGAGCGACTCCCGGCGAGCACCGTCGACGCATCGCGGCTCGCGTCGTCCCAGGCCCCGCGCAGCAGGTGCAGCCGGGCCCGGACACCGAGCTGGAGGCCGTGCGCTATCCGGACGTCGCGTTCCGCGGTCAGCGGCAGGCTGTGCGCGAGGATCTCCTCCGCGTCGTCGAGCCGGCGCTGCTCGACGTCGAGCTCGACGAGGCTGCTGGAGACGGTGGAACGAGCCTCCTCGTCGAACCGGTCGCGCGCCTGCTCGAGGACGTCGAGGAGCCGGTCGCGGGCACCGTCGTCCCCGGACATCACGGCGACCACCGACTCGATCACGCCGAGCCGGATCTCGAACGCGCGGTCCCCGACGCCCTCGGCGACCTCGCGGGCCCGCGCACACCGCTCCCGGGCGCTCACCAGGTCGCTCATCTGCATGGCGAGGAACGCCTGGATGGAGTACGCGTGCCCGAGCGCCGCGCTCTCGCGCGGGGCAGGGTCCGGCCGGGCTTCGAGGACGTCGACGGCCGCGGCCGCGTGCTCCTCGGCGCGGCGTCGGTCGCCGAGGTACCACTCGAGCACGGCCAGCAGCCGACGGCCCGCGCTGACGCCGCCGAGGTCGCCCTCCGTCTGGCGCAGCGAGACGGCTCGGCGGCCGGCGGCGATCGCCTCGCCGAGACGGTCGGTGAGGTAGAGCTCGACGGCGAGCAGCTCGGCAAGCTCGGCGCGGGCGCCGGGGGTGGCGCTCGGGGCCGCGTCCAGGGCGGTCCGGAAGAACCGGACGGCCTCGGTGTGGGCTCCCGACCCGGCCGCAGCGCGCCCGGCGCGGTCGGCGTAGGAGAACACGCGCTCGTCGTCGCCGGCGGCGATCGCATGGTGCACCAGCACCGCGGGGTCCGGGTGAGACTGCGTCTCGAACGCCGCCAGCATCCGCCGGTGCAGGGCCACCTCGCCGCCCGGGGGGATGGCGTCGGCGACGGCGAGCCGGCAGATGTCGTGCCGGTAGGTGATCCCGCGGCGGTCGCGGGCGACCAGCCCGGAGTCGTCGAGCGCGCGCAGGGGGCCGCTCCCGACGCCGAGCGCGGGCAGGAGGACGTCCGGGATCCCGGTGGGCGCGCAGGCGACCAGCTCAGCCAGGTCGCGGGCGGCGGCGTCGAGCCCGGTGGCGCGGGCGAGGACGGCGTCACGCACCGTGGTGGGCAGGACCTCCCCGTCCTGGCTGACGATCTCGGTGACGAAGAAGGAGTTGCCGCGGGTGAGCCGGTGCAGGTGCGCCGGGTCGATGTCGCGCGCCCCGACCATCGTCGTGACCGCCTCGACGCTCAGCGGCGCGAGGTCGAGGCGGGTGGCCGCGGGCGTGCGGGCCACGTCACCGAGCAGCCACCGCAGCGCGTGCTGGTGGTCGAGATCGTCGGCGCGATAGGTGGCCAGCACCAGCGACCGGGTCCCGGAGATCCGGCGCAGCAGGAAGCGCAGCAGGTCGACGGTGGCCTCGTCGGCCCACTGCAGGTCGTCGACGACCAGCAGCACAGGCCCGGACTTCAGGAGGCGCAGGACCTCACCGGAGATCTCGTGGAGCGGAGCGCCGTCGGCCAGCAGCCGGGCGAGGGAGTCACCGAGGTCGGCCGCGACGTCGTGCAGCGGGCCGAGCGGGCGTGGTACGCCCAGCGGGTCGCACATGCCCCACAGGACCTGGCCGTCGTCGAGCCCGTCGACGAACACCCGGGCGAGCTGGGTCTTGCCGATGCCGGACTCGCCGGCCAGGAGGACGATCGACCCCGATCCGGCGAGCGCGTCGTCCCAGGCCCGACGGAGGCACCGCAGCTGGTGGTCGCGCTCCAGCAGGTGCACGGCGATCACGTTACGTGATCGCTTCTCGGTGCGGAACGCCCGATCGGACCACCGGTGACCGGCGTAGATTGAATCGGTGGCGGTAGGACCGGCTGAGTTCCTCTCGTTCCGAGAGCACGACCTCGACGGCGCCAAGGCCGCGGTGGAGCAGGACTTCTTCACGACGTCCATGGACCTCGTGGACCGCCGATCTCGAGGTGCCTCGACCTCGTCACCCGGAGATCGACTGACCTCCCGACTCGTCTCTCGTCGCTTCGTCGCGCTCGCGACCGGTGCCGACGAGGGGTGTGTCGACCAGGTGCTCGGCGAGGAACCACGCCTGCAGTTCCCCGGTGCGGACCACCTCGGAGACGAGGAGATCGTTGCTGCCGTCGTCGCCCAGGGCCGCGACCCGGGTGGCGGCATCGCGGGCCTCGATGAGGATCGTCTCGTGCGCGTCCACCAGGCGCGAGAACATCGCCGGTACGGGCTCGACCCCGTTCGGGGCGCGCGGGATACGGGTGATCTCGGCGATGTGCCTCGGATCGCCCACGGCGACACCACCGAGCGTCTGGACCCGCTCGGCCACCGAGTCGATGACCTGGAGCTGTTCGCCGGCGTGCTTGTCGAGCAGCAGGTGGAGTGAGGAGAAGGTCGGCCCGCGCACGAGCCAGTGGTGCTTCTTGTAGAGCGCATAGAGGATCTGGGAGTCGGCCAGCACACGGTTGAGGCGTTGGCAGGAGTAGAGCCGCGCGTCGCGGGCCAGCCCGAGCGGGAAGTGCCGGACGGTGCCGAACGCCTGCACCTCCCCACCGTGTTCGTGCAGCCGGGGTTGTGAACCGGTCTGGCGGCCGGAGGTGGCGGTCATGGGCCCTCCCGGGCTCGTGGGGACGTTCGGTCCGGTGGTCGGTGGGTGCGTCCGTCAGGTGCCGGCGTGCACGTCCGCGGCGAGGCCCCGGAGATGCTCGTGCACCAGCCGGACGGCCATCGCGCCCTCGCCGACCGCCGAGGCGACCCTCTGGACCGACCCGCTGCGCACGTCCCCGACGGCGAAGACTCCGGGCGCACTGCTCTCCAGCGGCAGCGGGGCACGGCCGATCTCGGAGAACGCCTCGGCACCGGACTCGGCCGCCGAGGGACCGGTCTGCACGTACCCGCCGGAGTCGAGGCCGACGGCGTCGGCCAGCCATCCGGTGCACGGGGCGGCGCCGATGAACACCATGAGCTCCCGGGCCTCCAGACGTCGACGTTCCCCGCTCGCGGTGTCCTCGACGACGACGGCTTCCAGCACCCCTCGCTCGCCGTGGAGTTCCCGCACCTCGGTGTGCACCAGCACCTCGATGCGTCCGTCCGCCAGGATCCGGTCGGCGAGGTAACTGGACATGAACTCGTCGAGCGTGCTCTCCCGGACCACCATCCGGACCGTGCGGGCGTGGTCGGCGAGGAAGAGGCCGGCCTGGCCGGCCGAGTTCCCGCCACCGACCACCACGACGGGGTCGTCGGCGCAGATCTGGGCCTCGAGCGGGGTGGCCGCGTAGAACACGCTGCTCTCCTCGAACTCCTCGAGCCGTGGGACCGGGAGCTTCCGGTACCGGGCGCCGGTCGCGACGATCACGGCGCGCGCCGTGGCCTGTCCACCGTCGTCGAGTCGCACGACGTAGCGGCCGTCGGCGCGCTCCAGCGCGGTCGCGGTCGCCGGGATCCGCGTGCGCGCGCCGAACTTGTCGGCCTGGATCACGGCCCGCTCGGCCAGCTCCCCGCCGGAGATCCCGGCCGGGAAACCGAGGTAGTTCTCGATCCGGGACGACGTCGCCGCCTGACCGCCCGCCGCCACCGCGTCGAGCACGACGGTGCGCAGGCCTTCCGAGGCGCCGTAGACACCGGCCGCCAGACCGGCCGGTCCCGCGCCGACGACGAGCAGGTCGCACGTGGAGGGCGCGTCGTCGGCCGACGCGGGGAGACCGATGGCCGCGGCCAGCTCGGCGTTGCTCGGGTTGCGCAACAGGTGATGCCGCCACACGACCAGCGGGGTGTCGCTCGGGCCGATGCCCAGCTGTCGCAACGTGCGGTCGGCCTCGACGTCCGTCTCCAGGTCGATGCACCGGTGCGGGAGCCGGTTGCGACTGGCGAAGTCACGCAGTCGCGCGGTGTCCGCGGAGAACCGGGAGCCGAGGATCCGGAAGCCGGCCCCGAGCCCGATCGCGAGGCTCCGCCGCAGCAGGTAGGCCCGCAGGATCACGTCGCCGAGGACCGAGTCCTGGGCGACCAGCCGGCGCACCTCCTCCACCGGCACGGCGAGCACCTCACCCGCGACCGCGGCGACATCGGTGAAGAACGAGACCTGGCCGGTCAGCAGGCCCAGCTCGCCGAGGAAGCGGCCGGGACCGTGGACCCGGACCACCTGCTCGTCCGGGGTCTGGTAGCCCTCCAGCACGGCGACCTTGCCCCTCAGGACGACGAAGAACGCCGGGTCCGGCTCACCCTCCACGATCAGGATCTCACCCGGGAGGACGGGGCGGCGGTCGCCGTGCCCGGCCAGCATCTCGATCTGGTCCGGCTCCAGCCGGGGGAAGGCCCCGGAGAGGTCCGGCGTCTCGGCCGGCGCTTCCCCGGTGTGGAGCGACCGGGTCGAGCGTGACGGGCTCATGTCATCCTCTCGTCGACGAAGCACCAGCGCCACGACTCGCCGGGCTCGAAGGACCGGACGATCGGATGGCCGTCCGCACCGGCGTGCGCGCGGGCGTGCCGGCGCGGCGAGGAGTCGCAGCAACCCACGTGGCCGCAGGTGAGGCAGAGCCGCAGGTGGAGCCAGGGCGAGCCGATCCGGAGGCAGTCCTCGCACCCCTGGGTGGTGTGCGGCTCCACGGGGCGGACGTAGGCCAGGTGCGGGTCGGGGGGCAGGGTCATGTCCGCTCCTCGGGCCGCTCGGGTCCATCGGGCGCGGGCGGCAGCGCCCCGTGCACCCATTCGCGCAGGGCGGCGAGCGGCATCGCACCGGGCTGGCGAGCCAGGACCTCGCCGTCACGCTGGACGATCAGTGTGGGCACCGCCTGAACGGCGAACCGCGCCGCGACCCTGGGCGACTGATCGACGTCGACCTTGACCAGCTTCATCCGGCCGGCGAGCTCGGAGGCGAGCTGTTCGAGGGCAGGGCTGACCATCCGGCACGGCCCGCACCACGGCGCCCAGAGGTCCACCAGGATCGGGACGGACGCACGGTCGGCGACCTGGGTGAAGTCGTCGTCGCCGGCGTCGGTGATCCAGGGCAGCGGACGGTGGCAGTGGCCGCAGCTCGGGCTGCCCTCCGCGGCCGCCGGCACGCGGTTGGTTCTCCCGCAGTGCGGGCAGCGGACCGTCGAGGTGCGCTGCTCGGCCGGGGCGCTCATGCCTGGCTCCCCGCCGGCTGCTCGGCGTGCGTGACGACGAGCTGTCCCTCGCGCGCCTCGACGCGGACCACCGCTCCGTCCGGCACCGCGTCGCGCAGGAGCGCCCTGGCGATCCGGGTCTCCACCTCGCGGGCGATGAACCGGCGCAACGGGCGGGCGCCGTAGACCGGGTCGTAGCCCTCGCGGGCGATGAGGTGACGCGCCTCCTCGCTGATCTCGAGCACGACGTCGCGGTCGGCGAGACGACGGCCCAGGTCCTGCACCATCAGCGCGACGATCCGCTCGATCTCGTCGAGGGCGAGCGGCGTGAAGAGCACGGTCTCGTCCACCCGGTTGAGGAACTCGGGCCGGAAGTGCGCGCGCAGCTCACCCATGACCAGCTCGCGGGCGTCGGGTTTGAGCTGGCCGTCCGGGGTGACGCCGTCGAGGAGGTACTGCGACCCGATGTTCGAGGTCATGATGATCACGGTGTTGCGGAAGTTCACCGTGCGCCCCTGCGCGTCGGTGAGCCGGCCGTCGTCGAGGACCTGGAGCAGCGTGTTGAACACGTCGGGGTGCGCCTTCTCGATCTCGTCGAAGAGCACCACGGCGTAGGGCCGCCGGCGCACCGCCTCGGTGAGCTGCCCGCCCTCGTCGTACCCGACGTAGCCGGGGGGCGCGCCGACCAGCCGGGACACCGTGTGCCGCTCCTGGTACTCGCTCATGTCGATGCGCACGATGTTGTCCTCGGAGTCGAAGAGCGCCTCGGCGAGCGTCCTCGCCAGCTCCGTCTTCCCGACGCCGGTGGGCCCCAGGAAGATGAACGATCCGGTGGGCCGCCGCGGGTCCTTCACGCCGGACCGTGCGCGGATGATCGCGTCCGCGACCACCTGGACGGCCTCGTCCTGGCCGACGACCCGCTCGTGCAGCACCTCGTCGAGGCGCAGCAGCTTGTCGCGCTCGCCCTCGGTCAGCCGCGTCACCGGAATACCGGTCCAGAGCGAGACGATCTCCGCGATCTCGTCGGCGGTGACCTCCTCGCGCAGCAGGCGGTTCCCCGACTGCTTGCCGGCGAGATGCTGTTGCTCGGCGTCGAGCCTGCGTTCCAGCTCGGTCAGCAGGCCGTAGCGCAGCTCGGCCGCGCGGTTGAGGTCGTACCGGCGCTCGGCGTCGGCGATGTCGTGACGGGCCTGCTCCAGCTCGGCGCGGAGATCCTGGACGCGGCGGATGGCCTGCCGTTCGGCCTCCCACTGGGCGCGCATCGCGTCGGCCTCCGCACGCAGGTCGACGAGCTCGCGACGCAGCTGGTCGAGGCGGGCCACACTCGGCGGGTCGTCCTCCTTGGCGAGGGCGGCCTCCTCGATCTCCAGGCGCATCACCTTGCGGGTGATCTCGTCCAGCTCCGCGGGCATCGAGTCGATCTCGGTCCGCAGGCGGGCGCAGGCCTCGTCGACCAGGTCGATCGCCTTGTCCGGCAGGAACCGCTCGGTGAGGTACCGATGGCTCAGGGTGGCGGCCGCGATGAGCGCGTTGTCCTGGATACGGACGCCGTGGAACACCTCGAGCCGCTCGCGGAGCCCGCGCAGGATCGAGATCGTGTCCTCGAGCGTCGGCTCGTCGATGTACACGGGCTGGAACCGACGCTCGAGCGCGGCGTCCTTCTCGACGTGCTTGCGGTACTCGTCGAGCGTGGTGGCGCCGATCATGTGCAGCTCACCGCGGGCGAGCATCGGCTTGAGCATGTTGCTGGCGTCCATCGAGCCCTCGGCCGCGCCCGCCCCGACCACGGTGTGCATCTCGTCGACGAACAGCAGGATCCGACCCTCGGCGGCCTTGATCTCGGACAGCACGGCCTGGAGCCGCTCCTCGAACTCCCCCCGGTACTTCGCGCCCGCCACCAGCAGGCCCATGTCCAGGGCGAAGATCGTGCGGTCGCGCTGACCCTCGGGCACGTCGCCGTTGACGATGCGCTGCGCCAGGCCCTCCACGATCGCGGTCTTGCCGACGCCGGGATCGCCGATCAGCACCGGGTTGTTCTTGGACTTGCGCGACAGGATCTGCACCACGCGACGGATCTCGGCGTCCCGCCCGATGACCGGGTCCATCCGACCGGCCCGCGCCGCGGCCACCAGGTCCTGGCCGTACTTCGTCAAGGCCTCGTAGGCGCCTTCCGGAGTGGCGGAGGTGACGCGCTGGTTGCCGCGCACACTGGTCAGCTCCGCCAGCAACCGGTCCCGGCTCACGCCGTACCGGTCCAGGACCCGCCCGGCCGCGGTGCTCTGTGCCTCATCGGTGAACGCGACGAGCAGGTGCTCGACCGACACGTACTCGTCGGAGAGACGTTTGGCCTCCCGCTCGGCGCCCTGCAACAGCCGGGCGAGTCGCTGGGTCATCGACACCTGGCCGGGTCGGGTGGCCGGTCGGGTGGTCCGGGGCTTGTTCTGCAGCTCGACCTCGAGGTCCCCCCGCAGCCCGTCCAGGTCGACCCCGAGACCGGTCAGCAGGCGGGGCACCAGCCCCTCGGGTTGATCGACGAGCGCGAGCAGCAGGTGCTCGCCGTCGACCTCCGTGTGCCCAGCCCGGGTCGCCAGGTCCTGGGCGTCCGACAGGGCTTGCTGGGACTTCTGGGTCAGTCGGTCGAGGTCCATTCACGCACTCCGTCCAGCGTCGCTCCGGTCCGGGCCGGTGGGGGGCCGCTTGCGCAGCTCGTCCTCGAGGGCACGGATCTGGTCCAGCAGCTCGATCACCACGCCGAGCGCCGCGTAGTTCAGGGACAGGCCGCAGCGGAGCCGCTCGATACGGGCCACGGCGGCGAGCTCGCTCGGCGGGAACCACAGCCGACCGCCGGTGTCCCGCTCCGCCCGCAGGAGTCCGAGCGCGACGAACCGACGCAACAGGTCGGGGTGGAGCCCGCTCCCGCGGGCGAGCGCGTCGATGCTGAGCCGGCGGTGTGGCCGAAGGACCGGCAGGTAGCGGGCCATCACCGCGTCGCCCCCCGTCTCGGGTTCTCGTCCGAGCTGTCGGCGCCGCGAGTGGTGACGGGGTCGCGGCGCGGGTCGAACGTGGACGTCTCGGACAGTTCCGCGAACAGCTCCCGCTCCCGGGACGTCAACCTCGGCGGAACCATGATCTTGACTTCGGCGTACAGGTCGCCCGGCACGCCTCTCGGGTTGGGCATGCCCTCTCCGCGCAGCCGCAGGCGCCGCCCGGTCGAGGAACCGGCCGGCACCGTCACCTTCGTCTCGCCACCCGGGGTGGTCACCGGCACCGTGGCGCCCAGCGCGGCCTCCCACGGTGCGAGGGACAGGGCGACGGTGATGTCGCGACCGTCCACCCGGAAGCGCGGGTGCGGCAGGATGCGGACCACCAGATAGAGGTCGCCGGCCGCGCCGGAGCCCCGTCCCTGCCCGCCCTCACCGGCGAGCCGGATGCGCTGCCCGTCGGTCACCCCCGGCGGGATGGTGACGGTGTAGGTGCGGGGCCCGGCGGTGCCGCTCAGGGTGATCGGCCGCTGGCCACCGCGGTACGCCTCCTCGACACTCAGCGGTAGCTCGGCCTCCTGGTCCGCCCCGGCGATCGGCCCGGACCGCCCGCTCCCGAACATGCCGCCGAGCAGGTCCTCCAGATCGATCCCGCCACCGGCACCACCGAAACCGCCGAAGTCCGCGAAGTCGGCGAAGTCGCCGTCCGTGGTGTAGACGGTGCGGCCGCCGCGGCCAGGTCGACCCGCCCCGGCGCCCGCCCGGGCACCGCCGGCCCGCACGCGCTGCTCCCAGTCCTCCGGCACCTGACGGAAGTCCTCGCCGAACCGGTCGTACCGTGCGCGGAGCTGTGGATCGGACAGCACGTGGTACGCCTCGTTGACCTCCTTGAACCGCTCCTCGGCCGCGGGATCCCGGTTGATGTCGGGGTGGTTGTCCCGGGCCAGCTTCCGGTAGGCCTGCTGGAGCTCGTCGGCGTCCGCGTTCCGCGGGACGCCGAGGACCTCGTAGTAGTCGCGGGCCACCGGTCAGCTCTCCGGGTCATGAGCGACGGTCACCATCGCGGGCCGCAGCGACCGCTCCGAGCCGTAGCCGGGGCGCACCACCTCCACGACCGCCCCCGGCTCGGAGCCCTCCTCCGTCGGGACGACGGCCACCACCTCGTGGCGAGCCGGATCGAACGGCCTCCCGACCTCGTCCTGACGGGGAAAGCCGAGTTGGGCGAGCACCGCGAGCGCCTGCTCCCGGATGGCCCGCACGCCGTCGACGATCGCCCCGGGCGCCGCGTCCGCGTGCTGCAGCGCCAGGTCGATGTTGTCGATCACGGGGAGGAAGGCCGCGGCCACCCGTTCCCGTTCCGCGGCTCGCTCCCGGGACAGCTCGCGGCTGTACCGCTTGCGGAGGTTGTCGAGATCGGCGAGAGCCCGCCGCCACCGGTCCTCGAGCTCGGCGACGTCGGAGCCGTCGCGCTCCGTTCTCCCGTCGGCCGGCGCTGCGTCCGCACCGTTCTGGCGCCCCTCCTGGCCCGGATCGCTCCGCTGCCCCTCGCCCTCGCCCTCGGCCTCGACATCGCGCTGAGTCATCGTGGGTGCCTCAGCCGCGATGGAACTCGGCGTCGATCACGTCGTCCTCGACGCCGGAACCCGTCGACCCGGCGTCGCCCCGCGTCCCTGCGGTGGGACCACCGTCGGTGCCCGCCCCCGAGGTGGAGACCGCCCGCAACCCACTGAGAACCCCCTGGAGCTCGGTCGTGAGCTCACGGGTCCGCTCGAGCGGCGCCTGGTCGGCCACGGCCTGACGTGCGTCGGTCACGAGCATCTCGGCACGGGCCCGCTCGTGGGAGGGAGCTGAGTCCCCGAGCTCGTCCAGGCGACGTTGGACCTGGTAGGCCGTCGCGTCGAGCTCGTTGCGGGCGTCGACCTCCGCACGGAGCGACACGTCCGCCGCCCGATTGCTCTCGGCCTCCTGGACCATCCGATCCACCTCGGACTGATCCAGGGTGGACGTCTCGGAGATGGTGATGCTCTGTTCGGCGCCGGTGTCCTTGTCCCGGGCGGTGACGTTCAGGATCCCGTTGGCGTCGATGTCGAAGGTCACCTCGACCTGCGGCTCACCTCGTGGTGCCGGCCGGATGTCGGTGAGCTGGAAGCGGGCCAGGACCCGGTTGTCGGCCGCGCGTTCCCGCTCGCCCTGCAGCACCACGACATCGACCGCCGGTTGGTTGTCCGCCGCGGTGGAGAAGGTCTCGCTGCGGCGGACCGGGATCGTCGTGTTGCGCTCGACGACGCGGGTCATCACCCCGCCCTGCGTCTCCACGCCGAGGGACAGGGGCGTGACGTCCAGGAGCAGGACGTCCGAGACCTCGCCCGTGAGCACGCCCGCCTGGATGCCGGCGCCGACCGCGACGACCTCGTCCGGGTTGACGGTCATGTTCGGCTCGGTCCCGCCGGTGAGGCCGCGGACCAGCTGCTGCACCGCGGGGATGCGGGTGGAGCCGCCGACCAGGATGACCTCGTCGACGTCGTTCTCACCGACCTTGGCGTCCGCCATCGCCTGCTCGACCGGACCCCGGGTGCGCTCCACCAGGTCCGCGGTGATCTGATCGAAGGTCGAGCGCATGATCGTCGTGGTGAGGTGCTTCGGCCCGTTCGCGTCCGCGGTGATGAACGGCAGGCTGACCTGTGTCTGGCTGACCGAGCTGAGCTCGACCTTCGCCCTCTCCGCGGCCTCGAACAGTCGCTGCAGCGCCTGGGCGTCGGCCCGCAGGTCGATACCGTTCTCCTTCTGGAACGCGTCGGCGAGGTGGTCGACGATGCGACGGTCGAAGTCGTCGCCGCCGAGGTGGGTGTCGCCCGCCGTGGCCCGCACCTCCACGACACCGTCGCCGACGTCCAGGACGCTGACGTCGAAGGTGCCACCGCCGAGGTCGAAGACCAGGACGGTCTCGTGCTCGCGCTTGTCCATCCCGTAGGCGAGGGCGGCCGCCGTCGGCTCGTTGATGATCCGCAGCACCTCCAGGCCGGCGATCTTGCCGGCGTCCCTGGTGGCGGTCCGCTGCGCGTCGTTGAAGTACGCGGGGACGGTGATCACGGCCTGGGTGACCTTCTCGCCGAGGCCCCGCCCGGCGTCGTCGGCGAGCTTGCGCAGGATCATCGCGCTGATCTCTTCGGGCGCGTGCAACCTGCCGCGGACCTCGATCCGCGCATTGCCGTCCTCGTCGGGCACGACGTCGTAGGTGACCTGTCCGGCCTCCTCCTCGACCTCCTCGAACTTGCGCCCGATGAACCGCTTGACGGAGTAGACGGTCCCCTTGGGATTGAGGATCGCCTGCCGGCGGGCGAGCTGTCCGACGAGCCGCTCGCCGGTGTCGGTGAACGCGACGAACGACGGGGTCGTGCGCCCGCCCTCCGCGTTGGGGATGACGGACGGCTCGCCGGCCTCGTAGACCGCGATCGCCGAGTTGGTGGTGCCGAGGTCGATGCCCACTGCCTTGGCCATCAGTGATCCCACCCCAGGGTCCGGACGGCGTCGGCGGCCACGTCCTCGTCGACCATCAGCTCGTAGGTCCGGGGGCGCATGGCGGTGGCGGAGGCGAAGTCGCGTCGACCTCCCTGCAACGCGTGGACCAGCACTCCGAACAGGGCACCGACGATCGCCCCGAAGATGAGGCCGTAGACCATGAGCAGGAGCCAGCCGATCACCGGGATGATCCAGCTGAGCAGTCCGAACAACCACCCGATCAGCGCGCCGGTGACGGCGCCGCCGGCCGCGCCGCGCAGCGCCGCCCGCGGGTAGTCCAGGCGACCGGTGACCTGCTCGACGAGCTCGAGGTCGCGCCCGACGATGGCGACCCGATGGACGGGGAAGCCGCGATCGGAGAGAGCGTCGACGGCCTGCTCGGCGTCCGCGTAGTTCCGGAAGCTGGCGATGGACCGGCGCGACGGTGCGCTCGGCACCGCGGGCCGCGTCGGCGGCGCCGTGACACGGGAAGCGTTCTCGCTCATCGTCCTCTGTCCTCGATTCGTCGTGCTGGGCGTGGGATCGGGCGCCGGGTGGCGTCGGACGAGGAGCGAGGACCACCCGCGCGGCCCGCCGGAAACGACGTGCGTCAGCACCGTCACACCCGCGCGGAGGTGACGCATCGACATCCGAGCGGCAAGACGGCCGTCCCCGCTCACCCCGTCGGGTCCAACAGCGCGTCGATACGGAAGTCCGGCCGGCCGGGGATGCGAAGGTGCGGCCCTCACGCACCGCGATGCCGGAGGAGGTGACCGGGGTGACACATCCTGCCGGGATCCGGATCCTCCAGCGGATGTTCCGGTCGGCGGCGGGCGTCGACGTCGACAAGCAGGACATCCGGCGCTACCGCGAGTTCGTCGACGCGATGATCGACGACATCGCGATCACGGGCCGCAACTCGGCCTCGTGGAACGGGCGGGACGTCATCGCCCCGGCCGACCTCCCGATCACCAAGGGGCTCCACGAGCGGATGCGCGAGTTCGACGAGCTCGACGTGGCCGCCGAGGTCCGCGCGCTGCTCCGGAACGACCTGCGGCGACCACCGGGCGACGTCACGTTCTCGGAGGAGACAGAGGATCTGCTGCCCGAGGTGTTCGGTGGCCTGAGCGTCGTCCTGGCGCGGTCCTTCAAGGTGATCGACCCGGACCTGACCAACCCGAGAACGGAGCACTGGGAGCGTGCCTTCACGCTCTTCCGCCTGATGATGTGACGCCCCTGAGGGTGTGACGCCGGGGTCAACCGTAGGGCTCGTGCCTGCTCCACCCGTCCTCACGGGACCAGAGGAACACCACCTGCCCGAGGACCGGGGCCAACCACAGGTGCGAGAGCCAGTCGTGCTCCGGCGGAGGGGCCGGCGGCACGCCGGGGGCCCGCACCAGGGAAGCGAACGCGTCCGCCGGGAGTCCCGTACAGCCCACCGTCAGGTAGAGCTGACGTTCGTCCGCCTCACGCCGCTGCAGGGCGCGCAGTGCCCGCGCCGCCGGCCCGCCCGCCAGTGCCTCTCGCAGGGCGGGCACCACACTGCCCATCGGCTGGTCCGCGACGCTGCCCGGGCACAGGGTCACCGTGGCGGGGAGACCCAGCGAGTCGGCGTGGCCGCGCAGCCGCGCGGGTCCGGTGTGCACCAGCCAGTGCAGGTCGGGCACCGCCGAGATCAGTGGCGCAGGGAGGTGGCAGGGGCTGGGGACGCCATGGGCCTCGCACATGCGGGCCACCACCGGGAAGACTTCCCGCACCCGGGGCAACCGGCGCACGTCGTTGATCGTCACCTGCCACCACCAGCGCGCCGGCGCGGTCCACTGCATGTCCGAGTCGCGGCGCAGGTGCGCGAGGAGGAGCTCCTCCCGCTCGCCGAGGACGGCCTCCTCGAGTGCGGCCCGCCGGCCGTCCGGATGGATCAGGCTCATCTCGTGGGCGTCGGGCGAGCGCTCGACGCGCGCACCGAGGACCCGGGCCGCCACCTCACCCGCCGCCACCTCGCCCGCGGTCGGGGTCATCGACGGTCGGGATCGCGGATCCCGCTCGTCAGGCACCGGTGTCGATGATCGCGCGGTGCCGGGCCGCCGTGTGGGGTTCGGCCACCTCGTCGAGCCCACCCGGGCATCGGACGTCGGCCCAGGACAGCTCCGGCGGGTGGGCGCGCTCGAACGCGGCCCGGTGCAGCGCGAACACGCGGTCGAGCGGATCGTCGTCCATGCCATGCAGGACCCTGGGGGTGAGCCCGGTCACCTCGAGCACGCCGCCCCGGGCGGCCATTCTCGCCTCCACCCTGCGCAGCAGCGCGAGGAGGCGGTCGTCCCACCGTCCGACACGCGAGAGGTCGATGACGAGGTGGCGAGCCCCGGCATCGAGCTGGCCGCGCAGGTGCGCGCAGACCGCTCCCATCGCCGAGGCCTCGACCGGGCCACCGAGCACCATGGCGGAGTACTGATCACCACGCTGCGCCGACGCGATCGTGATCGGGCTGGCGGCCTCGGCGAGGGTACTGACGATCGCCGCCCGGAGGGTGCGCTCCAGCTCGGCGAGCTCCGCCTCACGCGCCGGCCGAGGGCGCGCCACGACGGCGGAGAAGATGCCGCTGTCCGCCGCGGTCGGCGTGCTCGTCCTTCTGGTCGACATGGGCGTCACGGTCCACCGTGTCCGGGTCGAGGGCTTCGCCCTGCCGTCCGCAACGTGGCCCTCCCGCACCGACATGCCGGGACAGGGTTCGCCGTCGGCATCCGGAACGGCCGAACCTCCGTCGACCCGTAGCCCCGTGGGGCCGAGGGTGTCCCGCCGGGTTGACTCCCCCGGGCCGATCCGGTGCGGCACCGGCCCGGCCACGCTGACGCTGGTCCGACGGGCGGCGACGCCCGCCCACCCCGTCCGGCACCAGGAGGCGACCGGTGACTCTCATGCGATTCGACCCGTTCCGTGAGTTCGAGCGGATCATGGAACAGAACTTCACGTCCGGGGCGCGGATGCCTCGGAGCATGCCGATGACCGCTCGGCGCCGCGGCGAGAGGTTCTTCGTCGAGCTCGACGTGCCCGGCGTGCGCATGGATGACGTCGATCTGACCGTGGAACGCAACGTCGTCACGATCCGCGCGCGTCGATCCGGCGATCGCGAGGAGGGTGACGAAGTGATCGTCGACGAGCGGCCGTACGGCGAGTACTCGCGCCAGCTCTTCCTCGGCGACAACCTCGACCCGGACGGACTGACCGCCGAGCTGCACGACGGTGTCCTGCAGCTGACCATCCCCGTCAGCGAGGCGAGCAAGCCCCGCCAGATCCCGCTCGGTTCCTCCTCCGGCTCCTCCGCCAGCTCCACCTCCGGCTCCACCTAGGACCGCCGGCCAGGACTGATGAGTCGTGGGGACGGGCCGCCGACCGTGGCGACGCGGCCCGTCCTGCACCACCACGCCGACAGTGGCGGACGGGAGGTGCGGGGGTCGGGCGGGGTTTGCGGTACGGGTTGCACCGTTCACCCTTCCCCCCCACGCCGGGAGAGTCCCGCAGGGTGTGTGGCGAGGAGGACCGATGACCGACCTCGAGCAGCAACGGAGAGCGAGGTCGGCGGCCGAGGGTCGCCGCACCCTGGTCGTGGGCCTCCTCGCCGACCCCGACACCCCCGCGGAGGTGGCCGCAAGACTGGTCGACGATCTCCCCGACGTGCTCGGGGACCGCGTCGACAGCACGATCACCTGGGACGTCCGCACGATGACCGACCCGGTCACCGCCTCGGTGCAGGACCCCGAGGAGGTCCTCCGCGCGGTCGCCGACCAGACCGCTCACACCGAGTGGGACATCGGGATCTACCTCACCGACCTGCCGATGCAGCACGGCGAGCAGCCGATCCTGGCCGACCTCGACCACGACCGGTGCGTCGCCGGGCTCTCCCTGCCCGGGTTCGGCCCGTTCCTGCAGCACCACAAGGTGCGCAACGCGGTCGTCCGCCTGGTCGCCGACCTCGCCGGCGTCAGCGACGCCGGCCTCGAGCACGGCCGGCACCACCCGATCCGGCTCGGGCGCGCCGCCGCGCGATTCCTGCAACCGGTCCGCGTCGTGCGCGCCGGGCGGAGCCGGCACACGCGTCGTTACGTCACGACCCCGGGGCGCGGTCGCGTCCGGCTGCTGGCCGGCATGGTGCGCACCAACGAGCCCTGGCGCCTCGTGCTCGGCATGCGCACCGCGCTGGCCGCCGTCCTGGGCACCAGCGCCTACCTGACCATCAACTCCACGATCTGGCTGCTCGCCACTCGCCTCGGCGCCGCCAAGCTCGCCCTCACCCTGCTGGTGGCGGTCGCGTTGATGGTCGCCTGGATCATCGGCGCCCACCACCTCTGGGAACGCGCCCGCGACGAGGGCGAGCGCGAGGAGACCGTCCTCTACAACGCGTCCACCGTGCTGACCTTGAGCATCGGGGTGATGGTCATGTCCGCCACGGTGTTCGTGCTCACCCTGTTCGGCTCCCTGTTCTTCCTCGAGCCCTCCGTCATGGCCCCCACCCTCGGTCGCCCACCCACGCTCGGCGACCACCTCGTGCTCGCCTGGCTGGCCACCGGCCTGGCCACCGTCGCCGGCGCCCTGGGCTCCGGACTCGACAGCGAGGACGCCGTGCGCCGCGCCGCCTACGGGTACCGCGAGCGCCAACGCCGCGACGAGATCGGGGAGGACGACGAGGACGACCAGGGCGAGGACCGCGACGAGCGAGCCTCTCTGTCGTCGAGCTAGGACCGTAGGGCGCGGTGGACGAGGACGAGCGCGGAAGACGGGCCGCGCCGTCACGGCGTGGGGACCACCTTCTCGCTTCCGGGACGCCAGGACCTCGGACGGACGAATCTCGTGCTCGCAGGTGGATGTCACGCCGACGAGCCCGTCCGACGGGTCGAGGGGCTGTCGGGGCGTTCCCGTCGAGGCTCGTCCCCTCAGGCGAGGCCCGGCCCGCAGGTTGTGACCGGCGGGGCCGATGCCCCGGCGGTAGCCCGGCGTACATGGTGTCGGACGGACGGTCACCGACGGGCGGAGGTGCCAGGTGACGAGGTACGCGGAGAACCCGGCGGCGGTGTGGTCGTCCGAAGCGGAGGACGAGGGGGACGAGCTCCTGACGGCACTGCTGGCGTCGGCGCGCGGCATCGCCGGAGCGAGGCGGGTCGCGGACGCGCTCCCCCTGGTCGCGCACGGTGCCGTGGCGATGGTGCCGGACGTACGCGACGCCGGTGTCGCGGTGCGCGCCCACCGCGGGCTGCTGGCCTGTGGTGGGCACACCACGGAGACGGCGGCGCGGGTCGACCAGGCCCAGATCGGGATGGGCGAGGGTCCGTGCATCGACGCGGTCGCCGGCGCCGACACCGTGATCCTCTCCAACGCGGGCGACCGAGACGCGGTGGCCGCGGTTCGTCCGGGAGGCGGTCCGCCACGGCGTGCGGGCCAGCGTGTCGGTGCGTCTGACGAGCGCCTGTCCGGTGGGTGCGCTGAACCTGCACGTGACGCGACACGCCCTCGACGACCCCTCGGCGCGGAGACGGACCCAACAGTGTGCTCGGTTGTTCGTCGCACACGCCTCGCTCGCTCTCGCCGGCACCGACCGGGTGGAGAACCTGGAGAAGGCTCTCGTCCGGCGTGACGTCATCGGACAGGCCAAGGGCATCCTCATGAACCGCTACGACGTGGACGCCGACGAGGCGTTCGCACGCCTGCGGCGGGCCTCCCAGCACACCAACACCAAGCTCCACGACGTCGCCGCCTGGCTCGTCGCCTGCCGGAACCCCTGATCCGGGTCACCCCGTCGCCGCCGTCGGGAGTCGGTGCGTCCGCATGCGGAGCAACCAGTCCACTATCCGTATCGCGAAACGGGGTCTGTTCACCAGGGCTTGACCGGCCAAGACCGTTTTGGTCCCGTGAGCAGGTGAAGGGTGACGATCGCTCGACGGACAGGTCCGCCGACGTGGACGCCCGCACCGACCGCGAGGTCCGGACCGAGGTCGAGGCCGCCCTGGCTCGTGAGTACCGCTTCCAGGAGCAGCTCAGCCAGGCCCTGATCACGGACCTCCCGGAACAGGGGATCGCCGACGTGCTCCACGGCCACCTGGGCCTGGGCGTGACCGTGGAGGACCCGTTCGGCCGCGTCCTCGCCCGGGCGGGGGCGCACGGCCGGGAGCCGTTCCCGCGACTGACCCGCGCACAACGGGACCGGCTGGTCGACGCGGCGCGGAGGGTGTCGGGTCCCCTGCGGGCCCGGCACCAGCTGGCGAGCGTGGCCGCGTCCCACGGCATCGTGCTCGGTCTGCTCGTCGTCCTCGATCCGGAGTCCTCGCTCGAACCCTCCGACGGCAGGACACCGGAGTCCGACGCGCGCGCGGGGAGCCACCGGGCCGGCGCCCTGCACGCGATCGGTCTCGCGACGAGTGCGCTCACCCTGCACCTGCTGCACCGCCGTCACCTGGCGAGGACCGAACTGCGGCTGCGCCACGATCTCGTGGAGATGGTGCTGCTCGAGCCCGCGGAGGATGACCTCGCGGCCGAGATCGACCGCCGGGTGGGGCGCGCGTCGGCGCTGAGCCACGACCTCACCGGTCCCCACCGCGTGATGGCTCTCCAGCCCTGCGACGGGCGCTGGCCCGACGGCGAAGCCGTGGGTGACCTGGTCGAGCGCGCCGCGCGCGACCTCGACATGCCCTACCTGGGCACCCTGCGGGGTCAGATCGCGATCCTCGTGTGCGGGACCCCCAGCGCGTGGCTCGACGGTGGCGGCAACGCGATGACCCCGTGGTCGGACCGTGGCGACTCCGGGGGCAGGCGCGGCGACGATCGGGCCGCGCGACGCGACTCGCGCTCCCGGGCGGCCTGGCGGGTCGTCTACGACGCCTTCATACGGGTGCTGCGCCAGGCTCCAGCCCTCGGGGTCGGCGGCTTCGTCGATCGCCCCGAGCACCTCCCCCGCTCGTACCGCGAGGCGATGCAGGCGCTCACGGTCCGGCTGCGCCATGACGATCCGCGGGGGCTGGTCACGTTCGAGGACCTCGGGCTCTACCGGCTGCTGGCCACCCCGCAGGGCCGCCGCGAGGCGCACGCCTACGTCGAGGACTGGCTCGGCGCCCTCCTCGCCTACGACGCGGACCGACAGGCCGACCTCGTGCACACGCTGGAGAGCTACCTCGACCACAGCGGCAACTACGACGACACCGCCGCCGCGCTGCACATCCACCGCTCCACGCTGCGATACCGCCTCCAGCGCATCCGGGAACTCTCGGGGCACGACCTCGCGCACGCCGACACCCGGCTGAACCTGCACGTCGCCGTACGTGCCGCCGTGGTGGCCGACCCACCCGGCGCGGGCCCGTCGGAGCACCTGACGCCGCAGTGAGCCGGCCGTCCCGGCGAACGATCACCCGGGCCGGAAGACCGCCCGAACGCAGCCGTCCTCCTTGTTCTTGAACATGTCGTAGCCGCGCGAGTGCTGATCTCGCCCCGGGCGACGCGGTCGAGCAGCTCGGGGACGTAGCGCTGACCGTGCTGCTGGGCGCCCCGCAGGGTCAGGCCCTTGTTCCTCAGCGCCCCGAGCGGGAACTTGTCGACCAGCCCGGCGAACACCCCGTCGGCGCGGCGCACGGGGTCCCCACGGTGGTCACCGCGCACGGGCCGGTGCACGACGACATGGGTCCACCGGGTCGTCCAGGTCGCACGTCCGGGTACGAGGACCGTGCCGGAACGTCGTGCCCGTCGTGGCCGGTTCCCCGGCACCGACCACACGCATCTGCGAGCGGTGCGGCGAGGACGACAGCACGAAGGTCATCGCGTGCTCGTCGTCCTCGAGCGCGACCCGCGGACGAGTGTCCACGCTCCAGCCGGACACCACGCGGGTGTCGTCGACGAAGAGCCCCTGCACCCGGCCCGGGACGACGTCCCCGCCTGTCGCCGCTGACCCGTGGAGGAGCCTCCCCCGGAGACGCCGACGCCCGCCGAGCCCGGCGTCACCGACCGGGCGTCGTCCGCGGACTCGGACCGGCCGACCCCCGTCACGTCCGGGCGCGCCGTCGCGTGACGAGGCGGTAGATGCCGAGCACGATCAGCGAACCGACGAGGGCGAGCACCCACGTCCGGAGGTCGAAGAACTCGCCGAGACCTGTCCCGAACAACGCGCCGCCGATGAACCCGCCGAGGAGGGCGCCGACGACCCCCAGGAGGCCGGTCACGACGACACCACCGGGGTCGTCACCAGGCATGATCAACTTGGCCAGCGCACCCACCACGAGCCCCAGCACGATCCATCCGAGAATTCCCATGGTCCGCTCCCCTCGCCCGCGATCCCGATCCGTCCGCCGGCGCCCGCGTGACCCGGTCGGGTAGGCCCGCGGAGCCGTTCCGCGAGGCGCACCCACGATGCGCCGGCGCGCGGTTGGTCGTCCCGGTCACGTCGGGTCGAGGCCGAGGGGCGCTCCTCGACCTGACGTGCGAGGCCCCGCTGCGCGAGGGAGGGGTCGCGAGAAACCAGGCGGTCGCCGGTCTACGACCCGGCGCCCCCGTTGCCGGACCGCTCGGCGCGCAGTCGTGCTTCCTCGCGCTGGACCTCGGCGCGGAGGCTGCGTTCGCGGCGCAGCCACTCCGGCTGTTCCTCCTTGAGCGCCGTGATCTGCGCGGTGGTCAGCGGCTCGGTGATCTCGGCCCGGGCCAGACCGGAGATCGACACGCCGAGCCGGTCCGCCACGACGGGGCGCGGGTGCGGGCCGTCGCGGCGCAGCTCGCGAAGCCACGCGGGCGGGTCGGCCTGGAGGGCGTCGAGCTCGTCGCGGGAGACCACGCCGTCGCGGAACTCGACGGGCGTCGCGTCGAGGTGCACGCCCAGCTTCTTCGCCGCCGTCGCGGGCTTCATCGTCTGCGTCGCCCTCTGCCGCCGCGTCATCGGCCCAGATTATCGGGCCCGACCGGCCGCTAGCCTGGGCCCGTGACCGAGCCGGGCGGGACCGCGTCCTTCCGGCTCGGCTACGTCCCGGGTGTCACGCCGGGCAAGTGGGCGCGAATCTGGGCCGAGCGTCGTCCCGACGTCCCCCTCGAGCTCCTCGGCGCGACCACGGACGAGGTGGTGCGTCGGATCCGGGACGGCGCGGTGGACGCCGGCCTGGTCCGGCTGCCCATCGACCGGGCCGGGTTGCACGCGATCCCGCTCTACACCGAGACCACCGTGGCCGTCGTGCCGAAGGAGCACGTGCTCACGGCGGTCGACGAGGCCGGGCTCGACGATCTGGCCGACGAGATCGTTCTCCGTCCCCGGGACGACACCCTCCCCTGGCCCGGAGACCTCCCGGGCCGCGCCGCGGCGTCCGAGGTCACGACCACGGCCGGGGCGATCGAGCTCGTCGCCGCAGGTGTCGGGCTGCTGGTCCTGCCCCAGTCGCTGGCGCGCCTGCACCACCGCCGGGACCTCGCGCACCGACCCGTGAGCGACGCGCCGCAGTCCAGCGTCGTGCTCACCTGGCCGGATGCGGAGAACACCGAGCTGATGGAGGAGTTCATCGGCATCGTCCGCGGACGCACCGCCCACAGTTCCCGCACCCCCCGCCGTCGAGACGACCCGCCATCGGGCGCCCCCACCCCCGCGACGAGGGGACGTACCCGGCGGCGAGCGTCCCGGCGTCGGTGACCAGCGGCGCCACGACGAGCATCTGGTGACCGACGCCGTCCGGACACTACGGTCCGGCCATGTTCGACGGCGACGAGATCGTGCTGGGTCCCCTGCCCAAGGGCATCGTGCGCGCCGGGGAGGGTCAGCACGGGCGGGTGTGGAACGTGCTCGGCCACACCTACTGGGCGAGGGCCGTCAGCGAGTCCAGCTTCGCGTTCGAGACCCTCGATCCGCCCGGCACCGGCGTGCCGCCGCACGTCCACCCCACCCAGGATGAGCACATCCACGTCCTCGACGGGGTCTTCACGCTCTACCTCGACGGGCAGTGGGAGAAGGCGGGCCCCGGAGACACGGTGCTGATGCCGCGCGGCCTCCCGCACGCCTACTACAACCGCAGCGAGGCCGACACCCGAGCCCTGTTCTGGGTGAGTCCGGCCGGCAAGCTGGCCCACCTGTTCGACCAGCTGCACGACCTCTCCGACCCCGCCGAGGTCGTCCGGCAGTCCGCACTCCACGACGTCGAGTTCCTCCCACCAGGCTCGGTTCCCGGCGCCTGACCGGCGCGACCTCCAGGCGCCGGGCCGACGACCTCGTCGGAGCTCCCGACGAGGGGCGTCGACGTCGCCGCGCGCGGTCGGAGACCCCCGTCGGCCGGGTGCCGGAGCGCAGTGACGCCGGCCGACGGTTGCCTCGTGGTGACGAGAACCTGACCTCGATGGACGACCTCTGTGGTCGCGGTGGAGATTCTGCGCCGACCTCGGGCGGCGGACGCTTGTCTGATCACCGCCTCACGGCCCGAGGGAGTCCGCGATGATCACGATCGAACCGCCACAGCGCCGCCGGACGGGGCCGGGTCGGGGGCTCGAGCGGGCGTGGGCGGCGCCCGTCGTGGCGGTGCTCGCGCTGCTCGTCGTCCTGGGTGGCTGCAGCGCCGTCCCCGGATCGCTGTTCGCGCCTGCGGCCCCGCCGCCTCCGTTCTCCCTCGCCGCGTCCGTTCCTCCGGGCGCGGTGGATGTCGCGCCGGCCGAGCCTCTCGTCGTGTCGGCGGCGGGCGGGCGGCTGACCTCGGTCACCGTCACCCCGGCGGGCGCGCCCGCGCTCACCGGCACCCTCGACCCCACCGGCACCCGCTGGACCAGCGCCACGCTGGCCTACCGCACCCAGTACCGGGTGCAGGCCGCCGGCGTCGACGAACGCGGCGCCCCCGGCGCCCCGCTCGACCAGACCTTCACCACCGTCGAGCCCGAACAGACCCTCGAGATCGCCAGCATCCGGCCCACCGACGGCCAGACCGTCGGCGTCGCCATGCCGATCTCGATCACCTTCGACGCACCCGTCACCGACCGCGCCGCGGTCGAACGGCGCGTCGCGGTCACCACCTCGGTGCCCACCGAGGGCTCCTTCCGGTGGATGTCCGACGAGCAGCTCAACTGGCGCCCGAAGGACTACTGGCGCCCCGGCACCCAGGTCAGCGTCGACGCGCGCCTGTTCGGCGTCCACAGCGGCGGGGGCCTGTTCGGTGCCGAGGACCGCTCGTTCTCCTTCACCGTCGGCCGCGACCAGCGCGCCCGCGGCGACGTCAACGCCCACACCCTGGTGCTCTACCAGGACGGCCAGGAGCTGCGGAGCCTGCCCGCGTCCTACGGCCGCGACATCTACCCCACCCAGTACGGCGTGCACGTGGCGTTCGAGAAGCACGAGATCAAGCGCATGCGCTCCGAATCGTGGGGCGGTCCCGCCGCGGGCACGCCGGGCTTCTACGACGAGGAACTGCCCTTCGCGGTGCGCATCTCGAACAACGGCGAGTTCGTGCACGTCAACGCGGCGACCGTGTCCCAGCAGGGCCGCAGCAACGTCTCGCACGGCTGCGCGAACCTCTCCCCGGCCGACGGCGAGTTCTTCTACCACTGGGTGCAGATGGGCGACCCGGTCGAGATCGTCGGCTCCAGCCGCCCGCTGACCACCCGCGACGGCGACATCGCCGACTGGACCATCCCCTGGGAGGAGTACCGGCAGGGCTCGGCGCTCTCCGGCGGGGCCTGAGGCAGGCTCCCGCCGGCGCGGCCGAGGATCTCAGGGCCGACGACCCGCCTGGTGGCCGGCGGGGTTCGCCCCGGTGGACGAGGGCTCCACGGGACCGCGGTCGACGACGGCGGCGTAGATGAGGTCCGGGTCGGGCCCCACGAGTGGAGCCGCGCCGGCCGCGACGACGCGTCCGCGGCCGCTGACCTTCGCGACCCGGAGGGCGTCGTCGGCGGCGCGGTAGAGCTCCTCGAAGTCCGTGCCGTCGGGCCCCTGCTCGGCCACGCCGGCGCTGGCCCCCACGCTCAGGCGTTTCCCGTCCACCTCCTGTGGAGTGTCGGCGAAGGCCCGGAGCACACCCGCCAGGCGTGCGACCGCGTCCTCCCGACCCGTGCCCAGCATCGCCACCACGAACTCCTCCCCGCCGATCCGCGCGACCGCGTCCTCGCCGCGGAAGGCCTCCTGCAGGTGGGCGGCCACCCGGCGGAGAATCTCGTCGCCGACCCCGTGGCCGTGACGGTCGTTGATTCCCTTGAAGTGGTCGAGGTCCACCACCGAGAGCGACAGCGTCGTGCGGTAGCGCACCGCGAGCAGCTGCAGGCGGTCGAGATCCCGTTCCAGACGACGGCGATTCGGCAGCCCCGTGAGGGGATCGGTCTCGGCGAGGTGCGCGAGACCCCGCCGCAACGCGAGGTTGTCCCCCGAGAGCACGCCCTGGCGCACGCCGAAGATCGCCAGCAGGACCACACCGAGCACGATGTCGAGCCAGTGCCCGATGCCCGTCCAGACGGCGGTGACCACCGCCAGGCACACGACGAGGTTGACCAGCACGTCACCGAGACGGCTGTCGGCGGCCGGGCGCAGGACGCCGGTACCCGGCGCCCGGGCCGAGAACGTCAGGGCGGCGAGGGCGATCAGGAGGTAGCCCCCGATCCACCCCAGGTCGAACGGCGTCCCCGTGAGGAACGCGCCGCGGGCCTGCAGCAGGGCGTAGGCCGTGTCCTCGACCGCGTAGACCAGGAGCCCGCACGCCAGGAGCACCAGGTCCGCCCGCCGGCCACCGGGGCTCCGGGTCAGGAGCAGCAGGGCGAGGCTGGCCAGCAGCACGTCGCCCAGGGGGTAGACCGCGAGCAGGAGGGCACCGAGCCCCGGACCCAGCCGGGCGAACATCTCCTGGAGGACCAGGACGCTGCTCAGGAACAGCACCGAGCAGCCGATCAGGAGGCCGTCCAGGAGCAGACGCACGCGGTCGTTCTTGACCCGCCTCCCCGCCGGGAACCGCAGCAGGCCCGCAGCCGCCAGGAGGAGCGCGATCACGAAGAACAGGTCGCTGACAGTCGGGAACGGTTTCACGGGTTGGAGGCTCTGGACGAACCACACGACGTTGCCGACCGTCCACGCCGCACCCATGGCGGCGAAGAGCGCCCACGCCCGTCGCAGGGCTCCCGTGGTCCTCCACGTGGTGTAGAGGCAGCACAAGGCCGCGGCCGACCCACTCACCAGGAACAACCAGTTGCTGACCAGCAACTTCTCCCGGACGCCGGTCCAGCTCACCGTCAGCAGGATCGCCCCGGTCGCGAACAGGACGAGCGCGACGACGACGGCGGCGCCGAAGGCGCGCCGCCGGCCCGCCCCGGCGGACCCGAGTCGGAGGGGGACCCCGTTCTCCTTCGACGTCGCGCTCATCAACCCCTCCGGAGCGCCCGTTGTGGGGGACACGGGGTGGACCCGGAGCGCATCATGATAATGCGGTATTGCGCTCCTGGTGTCACCGTCACACGGGTGGGACCTCGCATCCCCTCGAGAGGACCCCGTTGTGCCCCAGGCCCGGAATCACCCCGCGAACCCGTCGCTCGTCGAGGGCGTCGTCGGACTCTTCCCGTCCCACCTGACGGTGGTACTCGACGGCGTGGTGCGCAGCTTCCACTACGTATGGCTGCGCGACAACAGCTGGGCCTCCGAGGACAGGGTGCCCAGAGCAGCGAGCGCAAGCTGTTCACCGCCGACATCCACGAGGCCGTGGCACCGGTCTCGGTGGGCTACGACCCGGAGCTGGGGCTGGACGTCTTCTGGAACGACGGGCGTGCGTGCACCTACGCACCGGCGTGGTTGCGCCGCCACGACTACTCCGACGAGCCCACCCGACGGGCCCGCCGGTTCTCCCCGACGCTGTGGGACGAGAAGGCCTCGGAACCACCGCGTGTCGGCCACACCGACGTGGTCGCCACCACGACCGGGCAGCTGGCCTACCTCGACGCCCTCCGCGAGTTCGGCGCCGTGATCGTGACCGGGGTCCCGTCCCTCGACGGCGAGGTCGAGCGGTTCGCCGAGGTCTTCGGACCTGTCCGCGAGCTCGCGTTCGAGCGGGTGCACAACGTCCGACTCGATCCCGGCGGGTACAACGTCGCGCACACCTCGGGCGAGCTGAAGCCCCACACCGACTTCCCCAGCTACGCGTGGCCGCCGTCGGTCCAGCTGCTGCACTTCCGGGCCAACCGGACCACCGGCGGGGAATCGAACCTCGTCGACGGGTGGGCCGCGATCGCGGAACTGCGCCGCACCCACCCCGAGCACTTCGCCGTCCTGACCCGTGTCCCGGTGCCCTATCAGCTGTTCAGCGAGCACGAGGACACGGCCGCCGAGGCCCCGATGATCGAGCTCGACCCGTCCGGCGACGTGCGACTGTGTCGCTTCTCGAACCAGCTCGCCCAACCGCTCCGCGCCCCGTTCGACCAGGTCGAGGCCTTCTACGCGGCCTATCGGACCCTCGGCCGCATCATCGACTCCGGCCGCTACCGCGCCACCTTCAAGTCCGCCGACGGTGACCTCCTCACCGTGCACGCCCACCGGGTGCTGCACGGCCGGCTGGCGTACGACCCCGCCAGCGGCGCCCGTCATCTCCAGAACGTCTACATGGAGTTCGACGATCTGACGGCGCGGCGCCGCGTGCTGCGCGGCGAGCACAAGCCTCTCCCCGCCCAGCCCCTCCGATAGGGCGGCCGACGAGGCACAGCTCGTGCGCTCGATTAGTACATAGAGTAGTCGCATTCCCGGTCTTGTTGGGCCGAACAGGTGACGTACTCGCCCGCCGGCCGTGTGTCGCCGGCAGGTGTGGTTACTATCTGCACATAGTCCTCGTCGAGGACATCACCAGCTGCCAGGGCCACATCATGGCCCCAGAACCGGCACACGGGGGCGTCTGCCACCCCCGACGACTCCTGCTCCGCGCTCGGTCGACGACAGACCGAGGCGCGCAGCCATCGGCGTGCGCCCCGAGGAGTCCCGACGTGCCGGCATCACCGGCCGACCGGCCGGCTCGTGGCGTCGATCGCCAGGACCACCTGGCGCAGCTCGGCCCGTGGCCCTTCGCGCCCCTCGCGACACGTCGTCCCTCGATCGCCCCGATGACGGGAGTCATGTCATGCACGACCATCCCGAGCACCTCACGGACCGGCTGATCGAGCGGCTCGCCGAGCTCGACGCCTGCGACGGCTACGTCGTCCTGGTCCGCGACGCGCAGACCGGCGAGACCGACGCCCACGGGCCCTTCGACGGCCTCGACGCCCTCTGCGCGGCGGATCGCACACGAGTCCGGTTCGACCTCGACGAGCTCGACGACATCGAGGTCACCATCGCTCGCCTGCACTACCAGGCCGTCCCGTGAGCGGAGCTGGTCGACGGAGCAGGAGGCCGTCACGTGCTGCCTCGAGCCGGGTCTCCGACGCGTGCGCGAGAGGTGCCGCGCCTGATGCCCATCCGGACGAGGACGGCAGGTCCGGCCCCGGCCTGGATGACCTCATCCGAGCCGGCATGCACGAGCGCGGATGGTCCTACAGCGACCTGGAGCGCGCGTCCGACCGCGCCCTGACCCGCGGACGGTGGCAGCAGTTGGGCTCGGGCGTTCCGCAGCGGAAGTTCCCGGAGCCGGGGTCGCTCACGGTCATCGCCCAGGTCCTGGAGCTCGACATGACGACCGTCGTCCTCGCCGCCGCCCGATCCCTCGGTCTCGGAGTCGGTCGTCGAGGGACGGAGCTGGCACAGTTGCTGCCCGTGCACGCCGACCGGATCTCGGAGCCCATGCGCGACGCGATCGTGGCCCTGATCCGCTCCGCGGTCGCCGAAGCGCCCGATGACCACGGTCTCGACGTCTCGCGGTCGGGCTCCCTGAGAACGGGTTGAGCTCGCCGACGAGGCGGCGCGGCCGAAGGGTTCACGTCGTCACGCCCAGCCGACGGGCGGCGCGGTCCGCCGCGGCGGCGCCGCCGAGCTGACGGAGCAGCAGCAGGCCGTCGATGAGCGCGATCGCCGCCTCGGCCTCGGCGCGACGGGTGTCGGCGTCCCCCTCGAGCAGCTCCGCGGCCCAGTCGATCCAGGCCTCCACGAGCTGCGGCACGACCCGGCCGTAGGGCGCGAGACCGGTGGCGGCGAGGCCGTTCGCCTCGAAGAACAGCGCGAAGACGGGGTCGGCGTCGGGCCGGGCGAGGACGGGCCAGGCCGCGCGGGCGAGCGCGCGGTGATCACCCATGTGTGCGGTGACGACGGGTGCCAGTGTCTCGCGGAGCTGGGCGCCCAGCGCGAGCAGGACCTCGGAAGCGAGCTCGTCCTTGGTCGCGAAGTAGTAGACGACGATGCGGTCGTGGATTCCCAGGCGTTTCGCGACCCGGCCGAAGCTCAGCCGGCTCAGTCCGTCGACGAACGCCGTCGCCAGCGCCCCTTCGAGGATCTCCTCCCGGGAGTGCTTGTGACCCACGGCTTGATCGTAGTGGTCACTGCGATCTATCGTTTCGCAGTAACCACTACAAACTGGAGACGGCAATGACGACGATGACGACCACCGCGGCGGCCGACCTGTTCCGCCGCCCGCCGGATCGGTTCCTCGACGTCGGTGCCGGGCAGGCCGCCTACCGGCGGGTCGGGGCGGGACCCGACGTGCTGTTCGTCCACGGCTGGCCGGTCAGCAGCGCCACCTTCCGCACGCTGCTGCCCCACCTCGTCGACCACGTCACCTGTCACCTCGTCGACCTGCCCGGCGCCGGCTCCAGCCGCTTCGACGCCGGCACGCATCTCAGCGTCGAGCAGCACATCCGCACGGTCCGGGCGCTTCTCGGGCTGCTCGACCTCGAGGACGTCGCTGTGGTCGGTCACGACAGCGGCGGACTCATCGCCCGCCACGCCCTGGTCGGTGACCCGCGCCTGCGGGCGATGGCACTGCTCGACACCGAGCAGCCCGCGGGTCTCGGTCTCCGATTCCGGTCCTTCCTCACCGCCCGCCACCTTCCCGGTTTCGGCGCCGGCCTGGGCTGGGCTCTCTCGCGACCGCGCGTCCGGCGCCTGCCGTTCGTGCTCGGAGGCGCGTTCGCCGATCCGAGCCTGCTGGAGGGGGAGTTCGACGAGTTCTTCCTGCGGCCCCTCCACCAGGACGCCGCACGACGAGACGCGGCCGTGCGGCTGCTGCGCAGCTTCGATCCGCAGCACGTCCGCGACCTCGCCGACGTGCACGGGCGCCTCGACGTCCCGGTCCAGCTCATCTGGGGCGCCCAGGACGCGTTCTTCCCGCTGCGATGGGCCGAGCAGATGGTCGCGACTTTCCCCCGTGCCCGCCTCGACGTCGTGCCCGAGGCCGGGCTCTTCGTCCACGAGGAACGGCCGCACGAGGTGGCGGCCGCGCTCCTCCGGGCCGTCACGACCTGAGCCTGTCGCGACGGGCGGCCCTCGAGCACGCGATACTGCGCAGGTGACGCACCCGTGAGCGCGATCGTGGTCACCGGTGCGACCGGCACCGTGGGACGGCACGTCGTCGTCTCGCTCCTCGAGGCCGGCGCGTCCGTCCGTGCACTGGCCCGCCATCCGCCTGCCGGCGACGAGCCCGACCTGCTGCGCAGGACGCGGTTCTCCTACACCGACCCCGATACCTGGACCGACGCGTTCGCCGGGGCCGAGGCCCTGTTCGTGGTGCGGCCCCCCGAGGTGGTCGACGTCGCCCGTGACCTGCTCCCCGCTCTCGACGCGGCCCGCGCCTCGGGCATCAGGCGGGTGGTCTTCCTGTCGGTGCTGGGGGCCGAGCGCAATCCGCTGCTGCCACACCGGCGGGTCGAACGGTGGCTGGAGACCTCCGGCATGGCCAGTACCTCACTGCGGGCCGCGAACTTCATGCAGAACCTCGCCGGAGTGCACGCCGCCGACATCCGCGACCGCGACCAGCTCGTCGTTCCCGCAGGCGATGCGGCCATGTCGTACGTCGACGCCCGTGACGTCGCCGAGGTCGCGGCCCGCTGCCTGCTCGCCCTCGCACCGACACGTGGAGCGTGGGACGTCACCGGTCCCGAGGCCATCACCCATCATCAGGTGGCGAGCGCGCTCAGCCACGCCCTCGCCCGGCCGATCCGCTACACGCGGCCCAGCCTGGCCCGCTACTGGGCCCACGCCCATCGCACCGGCATGCCTGCGGGGCTGATCGCGGCCACCTCGGTGCTGTACACCCTGGCCCGGGCAGGGATCGGCGCCCGCGTCAGCGACGACGTCGAGGAGCTCCTGGGGCGCCCGGCCCGCGACATCCTCCGCTTCGCGCAGGACCACCGCTCGACGTGGACCTCCACACCGTCGCCCTGACACGTCTCACGGACCACCGGCTCCGCCTCGATCCGCGACCGGGTCAGTCGTCCCCCGGACGCGGGAGCAGCCCCGTCACCGTGAGGTCGACGACGCCCTCCAGCCAGGCTCCGGTGGGGTCGGCGCCCTCGAGCAGCACCCGGTGCATGATCGCGCCGACCAGCACGAGGACCACCTGGCCCGGGTCCACACCCGGTCGCCACTGACCGCGTGCGGCGGCTCGCGCGGCCAGACCCGGGATCGGTCTCACGCCGGCCTCGAGGCGCCGTGTGGCGAGCCGGGCCACCTCGCCGGGGCCCTGCGCCACGGCGGCACGCAACAGCGCCGCGCCGTCGGGACGAGCGGCGAGCTCGGCGATGGGAGTGACCAGCGCGAGCAGGTCGGAGCGGACGTCACCGTGGTCAGGATCGGTGGACAGGTCGTCGAGCAGGCCCTCCATGGCCGCGACGACCAGAGCCTCGCGGGTCGGCCAGCGGCGGTAGACGCTCGTCTTGTTGACCTCGGCGCGCGCGGCGACCCGCTCCACGCTCAGACCCTCCGCGCCCCGCTCGGCGAGCTCGGCACGCACGGCGGCCAGCACGGCGTCGACCACCGGCGCACCCCGCGGGCGCCCGGCGTCCCTCCTCCGGACGGTCACGCCGCCATCCTGCCCGACCGACGTTGTGCGACACCGCGCCACGGGTCTACTTTGCAACAGTATGTTGCAAAGAGCTGACATCACCTCCGCGGACTTCGTCGCCGACCCGTTCCCGACGCTGCGCCGCCTGCGCGACGACGGTCCGGTGCACCCGGTGCGCTGGGCCCGGGGGCAGACCGCGTGGCTGGTGACGCGCCACCACGACGTCGACGCAGCGCTGCGGGACCCGCGCCTGCGCAAGAACCGTGCCGAGGCCCTGTCCCCCGCGCAGCGCGACGCCGGACCCCGGGTCCCGGCGGTGTTCGCGAGCCTGCAGCGGGGACTCCTCAACCTCGACGGGACCGACCACGACCGACTCCGACGACTGGTCCATCAGGCGTTCACGCCCCGCCGTGTCGAGGCCCTCCGCGCCGACGTGTCGATCCTGGCCGACGAGCTGCTCGACGCCGCCGTCCGACGCGGGACCATGGACCTCGTCGCCGACTACGCGCTGCCGCTGCCGCTCACCGTCATCGCACGCCTGATCGGGGTGCCGCCGGAGGACGCCGCGCGATTCCGCGCATGGACCCGGGCCCTCACCGGCGTCGCCCAACGGCCGTTGCGCGGCACCGTGGGTGTCCTGCGTTTCGTCCGCTACCTGCGCCGCCTGGTCACCGCGCGGACCCGTGAGCCACGCGACGACCTCATCACTGCCCTGGTCACGGCCCGCGACGAGGACGACCGCCTCGACACCGACGAGATCGTCGCCATGCTGCTCCTGCTCCTGACCGCCGGCCACGAGACGACCGTCAATCTCCTCGGGATCGGTGTACTCGAGCTGCTGCGCCACCCCGAGCAGACCGGCCGGTGGCGCGCCGACGAGTCGATCACCCACCTCGCGGTCGAGGAACTGCTGCGCTACTCCTCACCGGTCGCCACCGCCACGGAGCGCTGGACCCCCGCCGAGGTCGAGCTCGCCGGAGTCACGATCCCGCAGGGCTCCCTCGTCCTCGCCGGGCTGGCCTCCGCGCACCGCGACCCGGCCGTATTCGAGGCGCCGGACACCCTCGATCTCACCCGCACCCCCAACCCGCATCTCGCCTTCGGCAAGGGGGTGCACTACTGCCTCGGCGCCCCACTGGCCCGGCTCGAGGCCCAGGTCGCGATTCCCGCCCTGCTGCGGCGGGCGCCGTCGCTGCGCCTCCTCAGGCCGGACGCGGCACCGGCCTGGCGGGGCGGCGTGATCGTCCGAGGCCTCGACTCCCTCCCGGTCGTCCTGTAACTCATGGACGCTGACCCCCCGGCGTCACGAGCGGAGAGTAAGTAAGGCACCATGCCGATCGGTTGACTCAAGCAGCCGCAGCACGACGGCCCCGCGACGGCGGGTGGCTCTTCCCGAGCGGGGCCGTCCGCTGCGGCGCATGCCCCTTCACGGGCCCCCGAGAGCGACTCACCTCGGCCCGGGCACGATCACCGCACTCCGAGCAGGTGCTCGACGGCGAGGCGCTGCACGCGCGCAAAGCCGTAGCCCTGGGTGCGGGCGCGGTCGATGTCGAAGTCCTCGTACGCGCTGCGATCCGCCAGCAGGTCGGCGTAGCTCTCCTCCTCGCCGAGGGTGGACCGGGCGAGCTCGGGAACCCACGCGGCCCCGAGCGCCTCCTGCACCTCGGGGTCCGCGCGGAACGCCCGTGCCTTCGTCCGCAGAGCGAGGTAGGTCTCCATGTTCGCCAGAGCCGACTCCCACACGCCCTCCATGCTCTCGGTGCGCAGCGGCTTGTAGTCGAAGTGGCGGGGGCCGTCGTAGCCCGGCCCGCCGCCCGGGGAGCCGTTGTCGAGCAGGTCGACGGTGGAGAACGCCTGGAGCAGGTCGCCGTAGCCGAAGACGAGGTCCTGGTCGTAGCGCGGGCCCTTCTGCCCGTTGAGGTCGATGTGGAACAGCTTGCCGGCCCACAGCGCCTGCGCGATGCCGTGCGTGTAGTTGAGGGTCGCCATCTGCTCGTGCCCGGTCTCGGGGTTGATCCCGACCATGTCGGCGTGCTCGAGCTCGTGGATGAACGCCAGGGCGTGGCCGATCGTGGGGAGCAGGATGTCGCCGCGGGGCTCGTTGGGTTTGGGCTCGAGCGCGAACCGCATGCCGTAGTCGTTGTCGATCACGTATTGCGCGAGGGTGTCGATCGCCTCGCGGTAGCGGTCCAGCGCGGCGCGGACGTCCTTGCCGAAGTCGACCTCCGAGCCCACCCCCCCCCCCCAGAACACGTAGGTGTGGGCCCCGAACTCGGCGGCCAGGTCGAGGTTGCGCATGACCTTGCGGATCGCGTACCGGCGGACGCTGCGGTCGTTGCTGGTGAACCCGCCGTCCTTGAACACCGGGTCGCCGAACAGGTTCGTGGTGGCCATCGGCACCACCAGCCCGGTCTCGTCGAGCGCGCGCCGGAACTCCCGGACGACCTTCGCTCGCTCGTCGGTGCTGCTGCCCGGCGGGATGAGGTCGTCGTCGTGGAAGGTGATGCCGTAGGCGCCGAGCTCGCTGAGACGGTGCACCGCCTCCACGGCGGCGAGCACCGGGCGGGTGGCCTCACCGAACAGGTCGCGGGCCTGCCAGCCCACCGTCCACAGCCCGAAGCTGAACCTGTCCTCGCGGGTCGGCGCGGCCATGAGCCCTCCCCTCTCTCGGCGTCGAGGGCAGGATCTCGCCGCGACACCGACCCGGCAACCTCACCGGGAGAGCTCGGTGGGGTCCCGGTCGGGCCGCAGACCTCGCCAGCTCGGGTGGCGCAGGTGCCCGTCGTCGGTCCAGCTGCGGAAGCGGGCCTCGCCCACGTGCTGCGGCGCGCACCACCGCGCGGCACGCTCCTCGGGGACGACGCCGGTGAACGGGCTGTCGGCGACGGCGTCGGCGACGAGCAGGTCACGGAGGCGGTCGCGGGCCGCGTCGGTGAAGCCGGTGCCGACGTGCCCGAGGTAGCGCAGCCGCCCGTCCGGCTCGGGACGCCCGAGCAGCACCGCGCCCAGGCTGGCCTCGTACCGACCACGCCCCTGTGCCCAGCCCCCGATGACGGCCTCGACCGTGCGCCAGATCGGCGTCTTGACCCACAGGTGGGAACGACCCGGGCGGTAGGGCGCGTCACGGCGCTTGGCCACCACCCCTTCCATGCCGTGGGCCTCGGCGAGAGCGAGGGCGCCGCCCGGCTCGACGCCGTCGAGGCGGGGCGACGTCGTCAGGCGCGGATGAGCATCGAGCCCGAGCCCCTCGAGCAGGCGCCGACGCTCCTCCCAGGGCCGGTCGGTCACCGGTTCGCCGTCGAGGGCGAGCAGGTCGAAGGCCACGAAGGTCACCGGCACCTGCGCCCGCAGCGCCGAGGACGGACGGGCCACGCCCATCCGCAGCTGCAGCCGGTCGAAGCTCGGCCGCGCCGGCGCGCCGGGCGACGCCACCGACAGGGCCACGACCTCACCGTCGAGGACCACCTGCCGCGCACCGAGGGTCTCGGCCAGCGCCCGCGCGATCTCCGGGAAGGATCCGGTGACCTGCCGTTGGTTCCGGCTCACCACCGTCACGCGCTCGGGCTCCGCCCCCTCCACATACACGAGGGCGCGCATCCCGTCCCACTTGAGCTCCAGCGCCCACTCGGGACCGAGGGGCACCGGGCCCGCGGTCGCGAGCATCGGCGTCACCCGTGCGAGCCCCGGCCCGACCTGGCGGCCGGTGGCGCGGGGACGGGGCATCACCCGGGTCTACCACCGCTCGCCGGAGGCGCGCCCTGCCACGACGGGGCCACTCAACCCTCACCCGTGGTGTCGGTTCACCGCGAGATCGCGGAGGCGGCTCAGGCACTCGGTGTTGCGTGCATGGATGGCGGGAGCCTGGAGGGCCGTCGGCACGAACCATCCTGGGCCGCTGTCCGCGTACTCGTACATGGTCACCTCGCACCGATCATCGCCGAGCGGTTCCACGGTGATCTCCACCCGAGCCGAACCGACCACGAACGCGCGCGCCTCGAGGAGCAGGCGGCTCCCCGGGTCGACCTCGAGCACCTCCGTGTCGTCACTGATCTGCAGAGGCCAGATCCCGGCGCTGTGGTGCAACCTCGTCCCGACCTGCGGCCATCCCTCGTCGACCGCACGCATGTGGGTCGCGCCGACCACCCACAGCGGATAGAGCCAGCCGTCGGCCAGGACCGCCCACACCTGCTCGCGGGCGCACGGCATCACCACGCTGGCTTCCGGTCGGAACACGACGACCTCCCCCGACACCGGGACGTTCGGACCCGACAGATACCTGAACCCCGAGCGGGAGAAACGTCCGGGACGGCGCCGGGGGCGCTACGAGTCACCGGCGTCGGTGCCGGCCGACCGACGCCACTCGGACGGCGTGACCCCGAAGGTCTGCCGGAAGGTCCGGGCGAAGTGGGACGGGTCGACGAATCCCCAGTGCCGACCGACGGTGGCGATGGCCTGGTGGGCGTGGCGCGGGTCCCTCAGCTCCCGACGGCATGCCTCGAGCCGTTGCTCCTGGATCGTCGTCCGCAAGCTGATGCCGGAGTCGGCCAGGACGGCGTAGAGGTGCCGGACGGAGACGTGATGCGCGGAGGCGACGCGTTGCGGAGTGAGGTCGCGCTCGTGGAGGTGGTCGTGCACGTACTGCCGGACCCGCAGGACGAGGGAGCCCTCCAGCGACTCCCGGGCGGCCTCGTCGGCGCCGCCGTGGACTGCCAGCAGAGCCCGGACCAGCTCGATGCCCGGCTCGGCGACCAGTCGAGCGGCCTCGGGATGGTCGAGCGCCGACGAGGTGGCCAGGGCGCCGAAGAACGACCCCACGGCCGGTGCCAGCGAATTGGTGTCGGCTCCGATCCGTACCGCGAGCAGGGGGTCGAGGCGGGGCGCGGGCAGGGCCAGCGCCTCCCGGGGGATGCGGAAGTAGTGCAGCTCGGTGAGCTCGCGGTTCTCGACGCGGTACGGGCGGGTGCTGTCGTAGACCGCCATGTCGCCGGGCTGCAGCACGGCCTGGCTCCCGGCCTGCTCGACGACCGTCGTGCCGGCGACCTGGAGGGCGAGGAAGACCTGCGGCTCGTGGTCGCGACGCACGAGCGCCGGGGTGCGGTGCAGGGCGTTGGCGCTCGAGCGCGCCGAGGAGAAATTGACCCGCCCCGCCTGTCCCACCCGGAACCGGACGTCGATCTCCGACGGGTCCGGCGAGAACGTCATCTCGACGGGAAGGACGCTGGACCAGATCGTCTCGTAGAGGAGGTCGACGCGGTCTCGTGCGGGCGTGTCCGCGATGCTCAGCGACAGCACGTGACCAGCTCCTGACGGGGTGTGGAGGTCCCGGCCGCCGACGCGTCGCACGGGCTGTGTCCTGCACGGATCGCACAGCGGCGTGCAGGGCCAGTCCACTCCGGTGCCCGTCGGATGTCCATGGTCGACTGTCCGTGGTCGACGCGGGGCGAGCGGCAGGAGATCGATCGCGCGAACGCATCGGTCAGCAGCCGGTGGTGGTCGTGCACGGACCGTGGGCTGCGCGAAAGGCGAAACACCTAGCCGGATGAGGACGGCCGGTCGCCGGCGAAACTTGACCCGAGGCCAGTTTGTGGCGAACCGTGGCGGGGCCTGGCTCGTCGAGCACGGACCGTCGCCCCCCAGCTCAGGTCCGTGCAGGAGCCGAGTGGGGGCGCCCAGACCCCGTCATCCCCCCGACGCTGGTCTGGGTTGCCTTCCCACGCCGGCCTCGTGATCAACGGGCCGTCGCGCGGGCGGCCTCCCCGATCAGGTCCGCGACGGCGTCGGGCTGCGACACCGTGACCGCGTGGGACGCCGTGATCTCCACGGTGTGCGCCCCCGCCCGCTCGCCCATGAACCGCATCGAGGCGGCCGGAATGGCGAGGTCCTCGGTGGTGACGAGGTTCCAGGACGGGATGGTCCTCCAGGCGGCCCTGGTGGCCGGCTCGTCCAGCGCCGCCGAGGTGATCGGCCGCTGGGTGGCCGCCATCAGGGCCGTGACGTCCTCCGGGACGTCGGCGGCGAACACCGTCCGGAACTCCTCCTGCCTGATGTAGAGATCGTTACCGGTGCCTCCGTCGGGGAGGGGGAACGGCACGGGGTCGAGGGCGGCACCCAGCTCGGCGCCCGGGAACCTGCCGGCCAGGTCCGAGGTGCTCTCCCCCTCCTCCAGGATGAAGCTGGCGACGTACACGAGCGCCCTGACGCCGGGGTGACCGTCGGCCGCCTCGCTCATCACCGACCCTCCGTAGGAGTGGCCGGCCAGCACGACCGGGCCGGCCACGCTGTCCAGGACGCTTCGCACGTACGCGGCGTCGGCGTGCAGGCCGCGCAGCGGGTTGGCGACGGCGACGACGTGGTGGCCGCGGCCCTCGAGGTTCCGGATCACGCCGTTCCAGCTGGAGGAGTCGGCGAACGCCCCGTGGACCAGCACCACCGTCGGCCTCACGTCCGATGCGGGCTGCTCGTCCGCCGAGCTCCGGGTGCCGTCGCTCCGATCATCTGTACTCATGACCTCACGCTCCGGTCTCCCCCTGGGAGAGGGTCAAGAACGCAGACGGACGGCAGGCGGTCTACCGCTGCCGAACGGGGACGCTGACCACGGTGAGGACCGCGGCGAGGAGGTAGCCGGCGGCGCCGACGGCCATGAACGTGGTGACGCCGGCGGGCAGCCCGGCTGCGGCGACGAGCGACCCGGCGATCGCGACGCCCGCGGCGGACCCGGTCTGGCGGGCCGTGTTGAGGGTCGCCGACGCCGTCCCGGCGTAGTCGGCCGGGGCGGCACCCATGACCGTCGACGTCGCCCCGGTCAGGGTGAACGAGGTGCCGAAGCCGCAGGCCACCATGGCGATGACGAGGACCGCGTAGCTCGCCGCCTCGCCCACCACGGCCCACAGCGTCAGACCGAGGCATGCCGTCAGGAGGCCGACGAGCATGAGGCGCTGGTGCGGGTAGCGGTCGGCCAACCGCCCCGACAGGCCGGAGGCCACCATCGTCACGGCCACGGCGGGCAACAGGGCGACCCCGGCCAGCGCGGCGCTGAAGCCCTCGTGCTGCTGGAAGTAGACGCTGGCGGCGAAGATCATGCCGTAGAAGCCGAAGTTGAACAGGAGCCCGATCGCGGTCCCGCCCAACAGCGGGCGGGATCCCACCAGGGGTCTCGGCAGTGGTGGGTGGGCGCCGTAGCGCTCGCGCAGGACGAACACGCCGGCGGCCACGGCGGCGACGAGGACGCCCGCGACGACCGCGGGTCCTCGGATGCCCTGGCGACCCACCTCGTTGAGGGCGGCGATCAGGGCGGCCACGGTGACCACCACGGCGGCCTGTCCGAGGGGATCGATGACACGGCGGGGGTCGCGCGGCGACGGTCCGACCGTCGCGAGCGTGGCCGCCAGGCACAGCAGTCCCACCGGCAGGTTGATGACGAAGACCCAGCGCCAGCCGACCGTCGAGGTCAGGACCCCGCCCACGAGCGGGCCGGCGGTGGCCGCGACACCCGCGATCGCGCCCCACAGCCCGAACGCGCGTGCCCGGGCCTCCGGCGTCGGATGGACCTGTTGCAGCAGCGCCAGCGAGGCCGGCACCAGCAGCGCCGCGCCGCAGCCCTCGACGAGACGGAACACCGTCAGGGTGAGGGCGTCCCCCGCGACGACGCAGCCGAGGGACGCCCCCGTGAACACGGACACCCCGAGGCAGAACACGCGGCGGTGCCCCCAGCGGTCGCCCAGCGCCCCACCGAGCAGCAGCAGGCCCGCGAACGCGACCGAGTAGCCGTCCACGATCCACTGCAGGTCGGTCAACGAGGTGGCGAGCTCGCGCCCGATCGCGGGCGCCGCCACGTTCACGATGGTCACGTCGAGGATGACCATGAAGTAGCCACTGCAGACCGCGAGCAGAGGCGCCAGCGCGACCCCGGCACCCGGCTCGGCAGGGCCACCCACGGGGCCCCGGCTCGCCGTCACATCGGCATCATCCCCGAGCGCGCGGATCAGGGCTGCTGACAGACGGGTTCAGCTCGCCCGGCCGGTCGGCGGCTGTTCAGCGGTGGGCCCGTCGACACGGCGGTAGCGGATGTGCGTCGCGAGCGGTGAGTGGAGCACCTCGACGGGCTCGAAATCGAAGGTCGCGACGCCGTCGAACATGCGCTCACCGGCGCCGAGCAGGGTGGGGGCGATGTCGAGGGTGAACTCGTCGATGACGCCGGCGTTCAACGCCTGCCGGACGGTGGAGGCTCCCCCGGCGATGTCCACGCCCTTGTCGCCCGCGGTCTCGGACGCCTGGGCGTACGCCGCATCGAAGCCCTCGGTGACGAAGTGGAACGTCGTCCCACCCTCCATCTCGATCGGCTCGTGGGCGTGATGGGTGAGCACGAACACCGGAGCGTGGTACGGCGGTTCGGCGCCCCACCAGCCGCGCCAGTCCTCGTCCCACTCTCCGCGGATCGGCCCGAACATGTTCCGGCCCATGACGTAGGCCCCGCGGGGACGCATGAGCCACCCGGTCGCGATCTCGTCGGCCTCGTTCGCCCGCGGGTCCCCGATGTGCCACCCGTGCACCTCGATGCCGCGCTTCCCGAGGGGGTCGTCGCGGCTCTGGTCCGGACCGGCGACGAAGCCGTCGAGTGAGATCGCCATGTGGCAGGTGGTGTCCGACATCAGCACTCCCGAGTGATTGCGAGTTGCAACCGGTCAGGCCACGGTAGCAGCTCGGAGCCCGCGAGCTGGTGACCACCGCGGGGTTCTACGCGATGGTCCCGGGTGTGCTCGACGCGCTGCGCGTGCCGATCGAGGAGGAGCCGTCACCGGTCCGGGGCCCGGAGTCCGGCACCCCGGGGTGGTCGGGCAGCTCGGGGCCGGTGACCGCACGCTCGATGAGCTCGCTGAACCAGTCGGAGGTGAAGTCCGGGAGCGGTTCGGCGTCCGGCCCGGGGACGTCGCGGGTGCGCGCGTTCAGCCGGCCGATCTCCTGGTTGGCCTCGACGAACGAGCGCATCCGCGCCTCGTACCCGGCGAACCCGGCCTCCGGATCCCACCCGGCGGCGGCCAGCTCCCCGGCGAGCATGTAGGCCCCGACCAGGGCCAGCCCGGTGCCCTGGCCGGACATCGGGGACGAGCTGAACGCCGCGTCCCCGAGCAGCCCCACCCGCCCGCTCGACCAGCGGTCCATCACCACCTGGGCGACCTGGTCGAGGTAGAAGTCGGGGGTGTCGTCCAGGTGCTCGAGGATGCGCGGGGTCCACCAGCCGTACCCGGCCATCCGCTCCCGCAGCAGGCGCTTCTGGGCCGCGACGTCGCGGTGGTCGACCTCGTGGTCGGCCGCGGGGAAGGAGAACATCGCCATGGCCTCGTCGGCCTCGTGGATGGGCCGCAGGCCGGCGGAGCGCCCGTTGTCCTGGTACTCGATCAGCCAGCGGTCCAGGCCGAACTCGTTGGGCACGCTGTAGAAGGCCAGCACGTGGCCGAGGTGGCGGACGAACCGCTCGCGCGGCCCGAAGACCATCGCCCGCAGCGCCGAGTGCAGGCCGTCCGCCCCGACCACCAGGTCGAAGCGCCGCCGGTCGCCGCCCGCGAAGGCCACGTCGACCCCGTCCGCGTCCTGGCCGAGCTCGACGACCCGGTCGCCGAAGACGTACTCGACGTCGTCCCGGGTGTCGTCGTACAGCACCCGGGACAGGTCCCCGCGCAGGATCTCGATCTCCGCGATGAACCCGTCGCCGCCGTCGTCCTCCGCGCTGAAGGTCTCCAGCACGTTCCCGTCCGCGTCCACGCTGCGGGCGCCGGCGGTCACGGTGCGGGCGGCGCGCACCTGCGCGTCGAGCCCCATGCGCCGGATGACCTCCTTGGCCACCCCGCGCGCGTCCACCGCCTGCCCGCCGGGGCGCAGCCCGGGGGCCCGCTCCACGACGGTGACCTCGGCCCCTCGCCGACGTAGCCAGTGGGCCAGCGCGGGCCCCGCGATGCTCGCCCCTGCCACCAACACCCTGGTACCGCTCACCGCGCCCCCTGCTCGTCCGCCCGGACCCCGGTCCGGACCATACGGTGGCCCCCGGACACAGCGATCCCGTGCGACGGCGGCCCGGACGTGGTCCGAGAGGGTTGGCACGTGAATGCCCGCGCGCCTGCGGGCCGCCGGGTTCGTCGACGTCCTGGTCGACAGCACGGGCGACCGTTTCCGGTTCCGGGCCGCGGCCCCCTGACGCCGGTCCGGGATCCCGTCGCCTCAATCCTCCCGGCACGGTGAGATTCGGCCGACCGGGCCGGGGATGACGGTGCCGCGCGCCGACGTTGTAGCGCACATCGGGCCCGGGTCCCATGCAGTCCCCCGGTCCCCTGTCCGACCGGCACCACCGGTCAGGAGGAGCACCACATGACCGACGTCAGCCCCGCCAGCACCGAGCCCACCACCGGCAGCGTCCGCACCGTGCGGGTGCCCGAGCTCGTCGGGGTGCCGGCCATCGACGCCCACGACCGCGCCCTCGACGCCGGTGTGCTCGCCGTCGCGGAGAACGCGACCCACACCGCGAGCGGCCGCAGCCTCATCCACCGTCAGGACCCCGACCCGGGTGCCGAGGTCGAGCACGGGGCGATCGTGCGGATCTGGGTCAGCTCCTGACCCGGTAGGCACGGCAGGGCCTCGAACCGCGCCGCCCGGTGCGGCACGATTCGCAGCATGTGCCGCAACATCCGGGTCCTGCACAACTTCGAGCCCCCGGCCACCGACGCCGAGGTGCACGAGGCCGCCCTCCAGTACGTGCGCAAGATCAGCGGGGCGGCGCGGCCCTCGAAGGCCAACGAGGACGCCTTCGCGAGGGCCGTCGCCGAGGTCACCGCCAGCACCCGCGTGCTCCTCGACCAGCTGGTCACCACCGCCCCGCCGAAGGACCGCGAGGTCGAGGCGGACAAGGCGCGGGAGCGGGCCCGCGAGCGCTACGCCCGCTGATCAGCCCGCTGATCAGCCCGCTGATGACCTCGAGGACCAGCTTCTCGAGGACGCTTCTCAGCGCGCCCTGGTCCGCGGGCCGGAGCGGCGCTGGATGACGCGTTCCGACGACGGCGGCGCCGCGCTCGGCGTGGCACCGGCGGTCGGGGTGGGCTCGGGCTCGGTTGTCGCCGCGGGCGGCGGCGCGTCGTCGACCCGGTCGCGTCCGCGGGGCAGACAGCATTTCTTGTACTTCGCCCGCGAGCCGCACCAGCACGGGTCGTTGCGGCCCGGGGGCCACGGCAGGCGGGGACCGGCCTCCGGAGCGGTGGCGGCGTCGTCGTCCGACAGCATCGCGGCGAGCAGCTCCGGGGTCGCGACCTCGACCTCGAGGACCTCGCCCTCGGCGTCGGCGGCCTGCAGCTCGCCCTCGACGATCGCGCGGTGGGCGTCCCAGTCGCGCCCGAACTCGTCGGCCGTCTCCGGCTGGGCGGCCAGGAGCTGGGTGAACGCAGCCTCCGGGAAGAACACCAGGTCCGGCGCGGCGTCCAGGTCGTCGGCGAGCGTGTCGTACTCGTCGGGGACGCGACCGAGCCCGGCGCGGACGTCGCGGCGGGTCCTGACCAGCTCGTCCACCAACGCCGCCACCTCGAGCTGCTCGTCGGACCCGTCGGTCGTCCGGTCCTCGCGCTCCATCGCGGTGAGCATGGCGGCCGTGACCCACTGCTCGGCGAGCTCGGCGCGCCCGGTCTCGGTGAGCGCCTCGACGACCGGCCCCACGGCGTCGACGTCGCGGTGCAGGAGCGGCCGCAGCGCCGCGAGCGCGGTCATCCCCTCGTCCTCGCGTCCGAGACGCAGCAGGCGCTCCGCATGGATCGCCTGCAGCCACGTCGCGTCGACCGTCCCTTCGCCCGTCGTGGCCGCCCGGGCCGAGAGGGCGAGGGCCTCCTCGTGGTCCCCGGCGAGCTCGCGGGCCTCGGCGGCGAGGCTCAGCGCGTAGCCGGCGTCCTCGGGGTCGGCCAGCCTGCCCCCCTCGACCGCGTCGACCAGCTCGACGGCGTAGGGCCGGGGGTCGCGCGCGGCCTGCGCGTCGGCACCGATGCCGTCGAGATCGTCCGCGGTCAGGAGAGAGGCCACCGGCGCAACGTAGCCCCGACCCGCCTCGTCGCGCTGCTGGCGGACACCTGGGCGCCCACGCCCGCGGGACAGGGCCGGTCGGCGTAGGGTCGAACCCACCGGCGGAGTTGGCCCCGGACCTCGGCAGGCCCCGTCCCGTTCTCGTTGGGCGGAGTTCCCGTGAGTGCCTTGTTGATCTCCCTCGTCGTCGTCGTCCTGGTCCTGCTGGTGCTCGTCTCGGCGAGCGTGCGGCTCGTGCAGCAGTACGAGCGGGGTGTCGTGCTGAGGTTCGGCCGTCTCCTGCCGGACATCCGTCAGCCGGGCCTGCGCCTGCTGGTGCCGTTCGTCGACCGGATGTCCAAGCTCTCGGTGCAGACCGTCGTCCTCGACGTGCCGTCGCAGAGCACCATCACCCGGGACAACGTCACCATCGGCGTCGACGCCGTCGTCTACTTCCGCGTGCACGACCCGGTCCGCGCCGTGATCAACGTCCAGAACTACCTGCAGGCGACCTCCCAGGTGGCCCAGACCTCGCTGCGCTCGGTCATCGGGCGCGCCGACCTGGACACGCTGCTCTCGGACCGCAACCGGATCAACGGCGAGCTCAAGGACGTCATCGACGCCCCCACCGAGGAGTGGGGCATCAGCATCGACCGCGTCGAGATCAAGGACATCTCGCTCCCCGAGGGTATGCGGCGGTCGATGTCGCGGCAGGCCGAGGCCGAGCGCGACCGGCGGGCCCGAGTGATCAACGCCGACGGTGAGCTGCAGGCCTCGAGCAAGCTGTCCCAGGCCGCCGCGGCGATGGGCGAGACGCCGGGCGCGCTGCAGCTGCGCCTGCTGCAGACCGTGGCCGACGTGGCGTCGGAGAAGAACAGCACGCTGGTGATGCCGTTCCCGGTCGAGCTGCTGCGCTTCTTCGAGAACCGCAGCGGCGACCCCGCGCCGACCAGCACCGCGACGCCGTCACCGGTCCCCGCGCCGGCCGAGGTGGACGCCTCGGCGGCCCTCGGGACCGCGGCCACGGCGGACGTGCCGAGCAACGGCGCCGTCGTCCCGTCCCACGGCTCCGGCTCCGGCTCCGGCTCCGGCTCCGGCTCCGGCTCCGACATCCCGGACGAGGGTGACCGCTGACGGCTCGACGCGTCGAGCGCGATCCGTGCGCCCGTCGGCGCGCCCGTCTCCGCGGGAGACGGGCCGACCGGCCCTGCCGTCCCGGTGGCCCGCGTGGGCAGCGTGGGAGGCGAGGAGGTGGCCATGACCACGCTGTTGGAGGCTCGACGAGTCGACACCTCGACCCGGGCAGCACTCGTCGTCCTGGAGGGACTGCTCGGGCTGAGCGCGCTCTACGGAGCGTTCGGCCTGCTCACGGGCACCCTGGGAATGTCCGACGCCTGGCTGCTGGGCACCCCGTTCGCCACGTGGACCGTCCCCGCGGTCGCTCTGCTGCTCGTGGTGGCGACCCCGATGCTCGCAGCGGCGGTGCTGGAACTGCGCCGGCACCGGCTCGCCCCGGCCGTCTCCGTGCTGGCCGGCGTGGGGCAGGTCGGCTGGATCGCGGTGCAGCTGCTGGTCTTCCAGCGCTACTTCGTCCTGCAACCGGTCGTCCTCATCGTGGCTGCGGTGATCCTGCTGCTGGCGGGCCTGCGCCGCCCGGTCGACGGCAGGGCATGACGCCGCCGGGGGTCAGTCCTCCCGCAGCGCGCGGCGCAGGATCTTGCCCGTGGTGGTGCGGGGCAGCTCGTCCAGGAACTCGATCTCCCGTGGGACCTCGTGGGCGGCCAGGCGCGCCCGGACGTGACCACGCAGCTGGTCGGCGAGCTCCGCGGAGGCGGTGACACCGGGGCGCAGCACGACGAACGCCTTGGGCACCTGCCCGCGCCGCTCGTCCGGCACGCCGACGACCGCGGCCATCGCGACGGCCTCGTGCCCGCCGAGGCTCTGCTCGATCTCGCCGGGACCGATCCGGTAGCCGGCCGAGTTGATCACGTCGTCCTTGCGGGACTCGAACCAGACGTAGCCGTCCGCGTCCTGGCGGGCCAGGTCGCCGGTGAGCAGCCAGTTCCCGAGGAACTTGGCCTCGGTCGCCTCCGGGTTGCGCCAGTACTCCAGCATCGTTGAGGGCGTCCGGCGGTCGAGGGCGAGCTCGCCGACCGTGTCGATCACGGGCGCGCCGGCGTCGTCGAGCACGACGGCGGTGAACCCCGGCAGCGCCTTGCCCAGCGATCCCGGACGGACCGGATACACCGACGCGCAGTTGCCGATGCAGGCGTTGAGCTCGGTCTGCCCGTAGCCCTCGTTGACGGTCGCGCCGAAGAACTCCTCGCTCCATTTCAGCAGGTCGGCGCCGAGCGCCTCGCCACCGGACGCGACCGAGCGGAACACGAACCCCTCACCGTCGACCCCGGACGCGCGGATCACCCGCAGCGCGGTGGCCGGCAGCAGCGTCAGCGTCACGCCGAACTCGCGCATCAGCCACACCGACCGCTCGGCGGTGAACGCCGGCTCGCGGTCGACCACCACGGGCAGACCGTGGAACCAGGCCGGGACCAGGATGTCCATGATCCCCGCAATCCACGCCCAGTCGGCCGGCGACCAGAGCACGTCGTGGGCCTTCGGGTAGAACTCGAAGATCGCCTCGAAGGCGGGCAGGTGCCCGAACACGATGCGGTGCGCGTGCAGCGCACCCTTGGGGTCGCCGGTCGTGCCCGAGGTGTAGATCAGGAACGCCGGGTCCTCCGCGGCCGTGTCCACCGGTGTGAACTCCGGCGACGCGGCGGCCAGCGCGTCCTCGTACGACTCGGCACCGGTACCGCCGATCACCAGCAGCGGCACCTGCTCGCCGCCGTCGTCGAGCGCCTCGCGCACCCGGTCCGCGTTCGCCGCGGCCGTCACCACAGCCTTCGCGCCGGCGTTGCGCAGCCGGTAGCGCAGCGCGTCCGGGCCGAACAGCGACGACAGGGGCAGCGCGATCGCGCCCATCCGGAACATCGCGACGAAGCCGACGCCGGTCTCGAACGAGGCCGGGCTGACCAGCCCGACGACGTCGCCCCGCCCGACCCCGAGCGCGGCCAGCGCGTTCGCGAGCCGGTTCGAGGACTCGGTCACCTCGCCGAACGTGTGGTCCCGTGAGCTCCGGTCCACGTCGACGACCGTGAGCGCCCGCGCGCCCGGGTCCTGCCGGTCGGCGCACGCCACCCCGAGGTTGAACCGCTCCGGGATGTCCATCGTGGCGAAGTCGACCTGGCGCCAGAGCTCGTCGTAGCTCGCGGCCGGGCTCAGCAGCGGACGCTCCACGACGACTCCCGCAGGTCCACGACGATGAGGACCCTCCACGGTAGGACCGCACCGGTGCCGTGGGTACCTCCGTCGCGAACTGCTCCCGTCAGCGCCGCGGGTCCTCCGGCCACGCGTGCTTGGGGTAGCGGCCCCGCAGCTCCGCGCGCACCTGCGGGTAGCCGGAGTCCCAGAACGACGCGAGGTCGGCGGTCACCGCCGCCGGACGTCCCGCGGGCGAGAGCAGGTGGACGACGACCGGGACCCCCGCCAGGACGGGCGCCCGCTCCCACCCGAACGCCTGCTGGACCTTGAGCGCCACGACGGGGGCCGCGGGGTCGGTGTAGTCGACGCGCACGCTGCGTCCGGACGGCGTCGTGACCGTCGTCGGCGCGAGCTCGTCGAGCCTGCCGGCCTCCGACCACGGCACGAGGTGGCGCAGCGCGGACGAGACCTTCACCCGCGCGAAGTCACCCCGGCGGCGCACCCGCGTGAGGTCGAGCCACTCGTCGAGACGGGACAGCAGGGCCTCGTCGTCGACGGCCGGCCACGGGTCGCCCCGCGCCGCGTGCAGGAACGCCAGCCGGGCCCGCAGCGCCGTCGCCGCGTCGTCCCAGCGCAGCAGCCCGAGCCCCTCGGCGGCCAGACCGTCGCGTATCGCGGCGGCGACCGCCGCCGGGTCGGGGTGGGCCAGGGGCCGGCGGGCCAGCACGATCGCGCCGAGGCGCTCGCGGCGCTCCGCCACGACGTCGCCGCCCTCCCAGGCCACCACGGCGTCGTCGTGCCACCAGCCCGCGGCGGCCTCCCGGGCGAGCTCCTCGTCGACGGGCACGGCGAGCCGCACCCGCGCCACCCGGTCGCCGGGACCGCGCACGGCGTCGGCCACGGCGATCCACGGGCTGCCCCGCAGCCGTGAAGCCGCGGCGAGCTCGACCCCGGTGCCCCCCGTCGTCAGGTACTCGCGGGCGTCGGCGCCGCGGGCCCGGGCGAGCCGGTCGGGGTAGGCGAGGGCGACGACCGAGGCCGCTCCCTGCGATGACGTCGCACCGCTGCGACGACGGGGGCCGCTGCCCTGCCGGAGCCGCCGGACCTCCGCCCGCCACCGCGGATCGTTCGTGGCCCGGGCGGTGCGCAGGAGCTCCTCGAGGTCGTCCGAGTCGCCCTGCACGTCGGCGGCGAGCAGCGCGACCACCTCGGTCGCGGTGTCCGCCCCGGTGGCCTCCGCGCCGTCGAGCAGCGCGCGACCGAGCCGGGGGTGCACGCCGGCCGTCGCGACCGACCGCCCCCGTTCGGAGATGCGACCGGCCTCGTCGACGAGCCCCAGCCCGCGCAGCACCTCCTGCGCGGCGTCGAACGCCACGGCAGGCGGCGGGTCGAGCAGGGCCAGCCCCGAGGGGTCCGGCGTGCCCCACCGCGCGAGCTGCAGCGCGAAGCCGGCCAGGTCGGCGTGCGCCACCTCCGGGGCGTCGTCGCGGTCGCGGTGCGCGTGCTCCGCCTCCGACCAGCAGCGGAACACCGTCCCCGCGGCCTCCCGGCCGGCGCGCCCGGCGCGCTGCGTCGCCGAGGCCTGCGAGGCGAGCACCGTGACCAGCGCGTCGAGGCCGCGCGCGTGGTCGGTCCACGGCCGCCGCGAGAGCCCGGCGTCGACGACCACACGCACGCCCGGCACCGTCAGGCTCGTCTCGGCGATCGACGTCGCCAGCACGACGCAGCGTCCTCGGGACGAGCCGCCCAGCACGGCGTCCTGGTGCACCGCGTCCTGCCCGCCGTGCAGCGTGAGGACCTCGGCGTCCACGGGGCCCAGGCGGCGGGCGACGTCGTCGATCTCGCGACGCCCGGGCAGGAACACGAGCACGTCGCCGGTGGCCTGGACCAACCCGCGCCGCACCACGGCGGCCACGTGGTCGAGGAACGCCGGCTCCACCCGCATCCCGCGGGGCGGCGGGACGGGACGCGGGGGCGGGCTCCAGACGACGTCGACGGGGTGCATCGGGTCGGGGGCGGTGACGACGGGTCCGTCGAGGGCGACCGCCAGGTCGTCGGCGGCCGCCGTGGCGGACGTCGCGAGCAGGCGCAGGTCCGGGCGCAGCGCGGCGCGCGCGTCGACGCCGAAGGCCAGCGCGAGGTCGGTGTCGAGGTGGCGCTCGTGGCACTCGTCGAGGACGACGGCGTCGACCCCCGTGAGCTCCGGGTCGCGCTGCAGCCGGGCCACGAGCAGCCCCGTCGTGACGACCTCCACCCGCGTCTCGGGGCCGGTGCGCCGCTCGCCGCGGATCGCGTAGCCGACCCGCCCGCCCACCGTCTCGCCGAGCAGCCACGCCATCCGCTGGGCCGCCGCGCGGACGGCGACGCGGCGCGGCTCGGCGACGAGGACCCGCCCGCGGACGGACCCGGCCAGCGCGAGCGGGACCAGCGTCGTCTTGCCGGTGCCGGGCGGAGCGACGAGGACGGCGGCCCCCCGCGCGCTCAGCGCGGCCTCGAGCTCCGGGAGCGCCGCGCGCACCGGCAGGTCGAGGTCGACCTCGTCGATCACACCTGCCGGTCTACCAGTCCTGCGGCCCGACTCATCCGAGGCGGGTGATGCGGGCACCGGCCGGCACCGCTTGTCTCGGCGCCGAGGGCGGACCCGCGAGGCCTCCGCCACGATTCGTCGTCGCCCGAGGAGTCGCGATGTCCGCCGTGGAGGACCTGACGGAGCTCGTCGAGCGCGCGGGCGCCGCCGAACGGGCCGCGCTCGCGTCGAGGTGGAAGGAACGCGAGGACGTCGACGCTCTCCGACGTCGCGTGGAGAGCGCCATCACCGAGCAGCACCAGCTGGAGAAGCTCTCCTCCGGCCCCGTGCTGAGCGAACGGCGGGCCCGTCTCCGGGACGCCTTCCTCGACGAAGGACTCCGCAGCGAGCCCTCTGCGACGGTGACCCACGCCGACGCCGCGCGCGCCGAGTCGGAGGCTGCCGGCGCCGTGACCGTGGCGCGGCTGGCGTTGCTCGAGGCGCACCTCGCGGTGCTCGACGCGCGGCTCGCCCGCATCGACGCCGGCGAGGGCGAGCCGGGGGCCGAGACGATCGACGGCCACACCCCCCTGCAGGGGCGCAACGCTGTCGCCCGGCACGGGCCCGCGCTGGCGAACGGTGTGCGCGGCGAGATCGTGTACATGCTCGCCCGCAAGCCGCGCTCGATCGTCAAGAGCCTCGCGATCGGCCTCGCGCTGGGCCTGCTCTACCTCGGCGTCATCCGGGTGTTCCAGTGGGACAGGGCCCAGGCGTGGCTCCCCTACCTCGGGCTGTGGGCGATCTCGGTCGTCATGGGCGGCGCGGTCTGCCTCAACGCCATGAGCTTCGACGCGATGCGTGTCCGGGCCGCTCTCGACAGCGGCGCGCGGCTGTGGCACCTCCTGGTGGTCAAGAACCTCGCCCTGATCTGCCTGGTCGCCCCTGTCGGCTTCCTGCTCAGCGGCCTCCTCGCCTGGCGGGCCGGCAACCTCGACGCGTTCTTCAAGGCCTGCGCCCTGATGATCTCGTTCATCGTGCTGTGGCTGGGGGTCGGCAACGTTCTGTCCGTCGTGGTGCCTATCCGGGACGAGCCGATCCTGCGCCGCCGCAAGGATGGCACCCTCAAACAGTTCGCGATCGTCTTCGCCGTGTCCTACGCGATCGGCTACGCGGTGAACATCATGCTGCTCTGGCGGGTGTTCGCGGCCCAGGAATGGGCGGCGCGCCTGGGGAGCGCCGTCCTCCCCGCGATCTTCGTCATCCTCAGCAGCGTCACGATGTGGATCCTGCTGACCATCGTCGCGGTCGCGCTGTCCCAGCAGCCGAGGATTCGTCGGGGCCTGATGAAAGAGCTCACCGACTTCCAGGCGAACACCGAGGCACAGGCGCCGGCGCCGGAGAAGGACCCGGCCGGCCCGGGCGACGGGGCCCAGGGGCCGACCACGGAGGAGGCATCCCCGCAGTACTCCCGGTAGCTGGGCGTGACCACACCCGACGTCGGGTATACCCGCCTGGCGTCCCTGGACCCGAGTCGCGTGCCGTGTCGCCCGTGATCCAGGAGCCGCCTTGAGAGCCCGAGCAGCCCTTGCTCCCTCCCCCCGCCGTGATGACGCACCGGCCACCCCGGCCGACGCTCCCCTGCCGCCGACGTCGATGCCCGCGCGCCGGACGGAGTTCGCCGAGCTGACCCGCACCTTGCGCGGTGCCGGGTTGCTCGACCGCCGTCTCGGCTTCTACGCCGTGGTGATCGCGGCCACCGCGGCCGTGTTCGTCGCCGCCGTGATCGCGTTCGTCCTGATCGGTGACTCGTGGTGGGCCGTCGCCCTGGCGCCGGTGTTCGCGGTGGTGTTCACCCACTGCGGGTTCATCGGCCACGACGCCGGACACCGCCAGATCTTCACGAGCACCCGGGCCAACGACGCCCTCGGCTACCTGGCCGGGAACCTCGCGATCGGGCTCGGCTACAGCAACTGGGTGCTCAAGCACAACGCCCACCACGCCAACCCCAACCACGACGAGCGCGACCCCGACGTCCAGATCCCCGTGATCGCCTTCAGCCCCGACCAGGCGGTGGGCCGCCGCGGACCGGCCGGGTTCATCACCCGGCACCAGGCGGCACTGTTCTTCCCGCTCCTGCTGCTCGAGGCGTGGAGCATGCACGTGACCAGCGTCGCCGCCGTCGTGAGGCGCACGGTCGACGCCCCTCGGCTGGAAGCCGTGCTGCTCCTCGCCCACGCCACGCTCTACCTCGGGACGGTCTTCTGGGTGCTGTCGCCGGGCCCGGCGGTGGTGTTCGTCGTCGTGCAGCAGGGCCTGTTCGGGCTGTACCTGGGGGCGTCGTTCGCGCCCAACCACAAGGGCATGCCGATGGTGTCGGCCGCCGATCAGCTCGACCCGATCCGCAAGCAGGTGCTGACCTCCCGCAACATCCGCGGCAGCACCCTGGTCGACCACGGTCTGGGCGCGCTGAACTACCAGATCGAGCACCACCTCTTCCCCCGGATGCCGCGGCCGAACCTGCGGCGCGCGCAACCACTGGTCGCGGCGTTCTGCGCCCGCCAGGACATCGCCTACACCCAGACCGGGTTCCTGGACTCCTACGCCCAGACCCTGCGCCACCTCCACACTGCCAGCGCGCCCCTGCGCGCGGCACGCGTGGCCATGACGGCCTCGGCCTGAACCCCGCCCGGCCGACGCTCGTCACCGCCGCCGTCGGCGTACCCCGGCCGGGCGCTGGGCATCCTCACCCGTCGCCCTGGACCTCGGCGTGCGATCCCCGACCCGGAACAGCCGGGTCGTCACCGGCGGCGGCGCTCATGGCGAGCCTGCCCGAGGTGCCGCCACGCGCCTCCCCGTGGCCGATCCGGCGTCCCGCCGGAGCGCCGCCCTCCCGCCGACCTCCAGGCGGAGGTCGAGCAGGTCTCACCGACCGGGCGTTCCGGGCCGCGGTCGTGGCGCGGTGCTGGGCCTCGTCGAGGGAGTGGCGGGCCTGCCATGCCAGGGACTCCGCCACCGACGACCACGGCAACCTGACGCCGGAGGCCCGCGCGATCGCGGTCAAGGTCGCCGCCTCGGTGACCGCCGTGCTCGTCCTGCGGACCGCCTGGAAGAAGGTGCGGCGATGAGCCGGTCGGACGCCGTGCGGACCAGTACGAGCGCGAAGGTCCTCTACCGGCCGGTCGGGATCGTGAGCTCGATCCTCGGTGGGCTCGTCGCGAACCTGGTCTTCAAGAAGGTATGGCGACGGGCGGCCCCGAGCCAGGCGCCGTCGGCCCCTCCGAACGCCCTGGACACCGGGACCGGTCTGGCGACCGTCCTGCTCGCCGCCGGCCTGCAGGGAGCGATCTTCGCCGTCGTGAAGGTGCTCATCGACCGTGGCGGCGCCACCGCGTTCCAGAAGTGGAGCGGCGAGTGGCCGGGGGACTGACCCCGGCCGGGCCCGTCTCCTAGCGGTCCCCGACCCGCGCGATGGGCGCCTGGCCGCGACGGTCGCGCCCGTCCGGGCTCTCGGAGACCAGTAGCGGCAGGACCAGCGCAGCCGGGCTGCCAGGACCGGGTCCTCGTGGCCGATGAGGGCGGCGGTGGCGTCGAGCGCACGCTGCTCGTGGTCGTCGAGCACGGTCTCCCCTCAGTCCTGGACGTCGCGCGGACGGCCGGCGTCGGGTCGTCCGGCGAGCTCGTGGGGTCGACCTCCAAGGGGTCGCCGCCCCGCCCTCGCGGGCGCCGCCGACCTGCTCGTCGGCCGGGTCGGGCCGGAACCACCCACCCCGCAGGGGCTCGCCGGCGACACCGAGATGGTTCGCCTTCCGCGGCACGGGTGCCTCCTGGTTCGGCAGCCGTCGGGGATGACCCGCGGCGTCGACACCGGCGAGCGGCTGCTGCACTTCGACGAACTCCCCGTGCGGGAGCCGCTTGATGTGCAGGTGTAGAGCACCATCGCGACCATGCCGGTGGCGGTGCGCGCCGGGGCGTCCCGCGGCCGTTGGAGCAGGTTGTGGTGTGCCGTGTCCTTCGTGAGGAACCGTTCGATCACGGGTAGGCACCGAGCAGGACGGTGAGTAGTCCGGACCCCGATCACGGCCGGGAAGAAGATCGCCGGCACCGTGTACCCGAGGATGTAGAGCTCCCAGGGCGGCCACATGCGCACACCCAGGGCCCAGTTCGACTCGCGGGGTCGCCGGAACGGACCAGTGAAGAAGGTGCGCATCATGTGGGCGATCATCGAGGCGACGAGGAGCAGGGCGGCCCAGTGGTGCACCTGCCGGATGAACAGGCCGCCCCGGACCTCCATCGAGATGTTCATCGTCGACTCCTAGGCCCGCGACACGGCCACTCCCCGGAGCGGGGTGTAGACGCCGTCGTAGACGACCTCGGCCATCGACGGGTCGTAGAAGATCGCTAGCCATGTACCGGTCAGCAGGAGGACGGCGAACGAGTACATGTTGATCTCGCCGAGCAGGAACGACCAGTGGGTGGGGAACACCTTGTTGATCTGCCGGCGCAGGGGACCCGCCGGCGTCCACGACGAGTGGTCGGGACGCCACCCGGCCGAAGGCGTCATCCACGCGGGGCCTTCCGGACGTCGTCGGTCGAGTCCCGGGGCCGGCCGTGCGAGCGACGCTCCTCGAGGGCGGCCGATCACGCCGTGGGAGGCCCTACCGGGTCGCCCTCGGGAACAACCGGCGACGTGACGGGGCCCGTGCGGCCCCGTCACGCCCCCTGCCGTCGAACGTCAGGACCGGCTTCCCCGCACCAGGTTCGCGACGACCGATCCGCCGGCCCGGAGCACCGAGGTCGTGATCTGCACCGGCAGGAACGCCGCGGTGGTGACGATGCCGACGCCGGACCGCCGCGACCGCTCGGGCGCAACCGGCCGCTGCGACGGGGAACGCTCCCCCGTGTGCCGGTCCTGCACGTGGCGCTCGTCGTCGATGTCCGAGTCCTCGACGCCGGAGTCCTCGACGCCGGAGTCCTCGACGGTCGACCGCTGTACGCCGTCCTGCGCGATGCCCTGCTGGCCCTCCGGCCCGGGGGCGCCCTGCGCGCCCGGAGCACCCTGGGGCCCGGGAGGCCCGGCCGGACCGGGCTCGCCCTGCGGTCCCGGTGAGCCCTGGGGACCTGCCGGTCCGGGCTCGCCCTGCGGACCCTGCGCGCCGCGCGGCCCGGCGAGACCCTGCGGACCCGCAGCGCCGGTCGGACCGGTCGGGCCGGTATCACCCTGCTGACCGTCCTCGCCGGCGTTCCCCTGCTCGCCCTTCTCCCCCTGCTCGCCGGGCGCACCCTGCACACCGGGGTAGCCGTGCACGCCCTGCTCGCCGGCGATGCCCTGCTCGCCGTCGACGCCCTGCTCACCGCGGTCGCCCTGGTCGCCCTGCTCACCGCGCACGCCCTGGTCGCCGCGCTCGCCACGGAAGCCGCGCTCACCCTGCTCCCCGGCCTCGCCGTCGGCGCCGTCCTGACCGTCGCTGCCGGGCTGACCGTCGGCACCCGGCGCGCCGGCCGGTCCCTGGTCCCCCACGGAGCCCT
>NZ_JAQZAM010000027.1 GCF_028737215.1 Actinomycetospora chibensis
CGGCCCGATGTTCCGCCTCGACGACCAGGCCGCCGCCCGCGGGCAGGGCTGCCCGATCTGACCTCCCTGTCCGCCGGAAGGCGGTTGGCCGAGCGCCGAACAGGGCACCGTGCTGCCCAACCGCGCATGCGGGCCGACACACGGGAGTCGACGATGACGAATCTGGCGACGGCGCTGGTCGAGACGTCGAAGGAGCACGGCGATCGTCCGGCGCTGCGTCTGGACGACCAGGTCGTGACGTACGAACGGTTCCTCGACGCCGCGCGCGGCGTCGCGGGCCTGCTGCGGGCGCGGGGCGTCGAGCCCGGCGCGCGGGTGGGCATGGTCTTCCCGAACGTCCCGGCGTTCCCGATCGTGTTCTACGGCGCCGTGCTGGCGGGCTGCGTGGTCGTCCCGATGAACCCGCTGCTCAAGGGCCGGGAGATCGAGTACTACCTCGACGACGCGGGCATCTCGGTGGTGTTCGCGTGGGACGCCGCCGCCGACGCCTCGCGCGAGGCCGCGCAGGGCCGCGACATCGAGGTGGTCGCCGTCGGCGCCGCCGGGCCCGACGAGGCACAGCTCGCCGGCACGCCGGTGGAGGAGCCCGTCGAGCGCGACGACGAGGACACCGCGGTGATCCTCTACACCTCCGGCACCACGGGCTCGCCCAAGGGCGCCGAGCTGACCCACGCGAACCTGGCCACCAACGCCCGGGTCTCCTCGCGCACCCTCACCGAGCTCGGCACCGACGACGTCGTGATGGGGTGCCTGCCGCTGTTCCACGTCTTCGGACTCACGTGCGGTCTGAACTCCGCGGTGCTGTCCGGCGCCTGCCTGACGCTGCTGCCGCGGTTCGACGCGACGAAGGCGCTGACGATGATCGGGCGCGACCGCGTGACGGTCTTCGAGGGCGTGCCCACGATGTACGCGGGCCTGCTGCACGTGGAGGACCGCGAGCAGTACGACGTGTCGTCCCTGCGCTCCTGCATCTCCGGCGGTTCGGCGATGCCGGTCGAGGTGCTCCGCGAGTTCGAGGAGACCTTCGGGTGCGTGGTGCTCGAGGGCTACGGGCTCTCGGAGACCTCGCCGGTGGCCTCGTTCAACCACCCCCATGCCGAGCGCAAGGCCGGGTCGGTGGGCACCCCGGTCGCCGGCATGGAGCTGCGCCTCGTCGACGACGACGGCAACGACGTCACCGGCGACGACCCCGGGGAGATCGCCATCCGGGGCGAGGGTCTGATGAAGGGGTACTGGGGCCGTCCCGAGGCGACCGCCGAGTCGGTGCCGGACGGCTGGTTCCGCACCGGCGACGTCGGCCGCCGCGACGACGACGGCTACTACTTCATCGTCGACCGCAAGAAGGAGCTGATCATCCGCGGGGGCTACAACGTCTACCCGCGCGAGATCGAGGAGGCCCTCTACGAGCACTCGGCGGTCGCCGAGGTGGCCGTGGTCGGGATCCGGGACCGGGACCTCGGCGAGGAGGTCGGCGCGGCCGTCGCCCTGCGCCCCGGCGCTGAGGTCGGTGTCGACGAGCTGCGCGCGTTCGCCAAGGAGCGCGTCGCGGCCTACAAGTACCCCCGCCACGTCTGGCTGCTCGACGAGCTGCCGAAGGGGCCGACGGGCAAGATCCTCCGTCGCGAGGTCCAGCCGCCCGAGGACCTCTAGAAGGGGTGCGCTGCGCGCTCGTGAACACTTCGGAGTGCCACAGCACTCCGAACTGCTCACATGGGCGTCAGCCCACCTCGACGACCAGCCAGCCGCCGTGGTCGTCGGCGACGGTGAACGGGTGCGCGGAGCGCTCGCCGAGCGCGTGCAGGGCGGCGTGGTCGAAGGTCCTCAGGTGCCCGTACACGGGTTCGGGGACGTCCTCGTAGGGCACGGCCACCACCGCGCGGTGGCGGGCGACACGGAGCATCTCCTCGAGCACGGTCACCGTGTCCTGCGCGGGCAGGTGCTCGAGCAGGTGCACGGCGGTGACGGTGTCCACCGAGCGGTCCGCCGCGGGCAGGTGCCGGGCGTCGGCGACGACGGTGCGCACCGCCTCGTCGCGGCGCCGGGCGACGGCGCCGAGCAGGCCCATGGTCCCCGGGGTGTGGTCCGTCGCGACCACCGCGAACCCCTCCTGGGCGAGGCGTAGCGGCAGGAACCCGAAGCACGAGCCGACGTCGAGGACGGTGCGCCCGCGGATCTCGGCGACCGCGCGCTCGTGCACCGGGGCGAAGCCCGCGAGCGACGACTCCGGCGGCGCGAGAGGGTCGGCGGGCTCGCGGGGGTGGCGGAGCACGGCGAGACTGTTCGCGTAGAACGTCGACCACGCCGTGAGCGGGTCGCTGATCGTCGAGCGCACGATCCCGGTGAACACCCGCTCGAAGTCCGCCGCCGAGGTCACGACGCCCGAGAGCTCGCCCGCGACGAGCCCGGCGATGTCGTCGTCGAGCTCGTCGGGGCGCAGCCGGTGGAGCACGAGCAGGCGGTCGCCCGGCCGGTGCACCTCGAAGTGGTCGGTGACCCGCTCCGGGGGTCGCGCGGCCACGAGGCGAACGGGCACGGGTGCCCGGTCGACGTGGCAGACGACGATCCCGCCGTCCTCCCACCGCCCCGGGTGGGACGGGGCCAGCGGATCGATGCGGACCGAGCCCGCGGCCGGAGGGGTCGTGGGGGTGGGCGAGCCGCGGACGGTCATCGCCCCGTCATCGCCCGATCATCTCGGCCGCCATGTCGTGGCTGACCTCGGAGAGCCCGGTGAGGTCGCGGACGACGCGGATGCGGTCGACGAACTCCGCGTAGCGCGGCAGGTCGCAGGCGCCCAGGCCCCACGAGTAGCGGGGCTCCGGGGTCAGCCAGATCGTCTCCCGCGCCCGGCGGGTGATCTCGGCGAACGCCTCCATGTTGGCGTCGTTGCCGTTGCCCCGCCCGTCCCCGAGGACGATCACCGTCGAGCGCCGGTTCACCGCCGACCCGTGGTCCTCCAGGAACGTCCCGAACGAGGTCCCGTAGTCGGAGTTCGCGTCGACGTCGAGCAGGTCGCCGCCGAAGATCAGCCCCAGGGCGTTCTCGACGGTGTGGTCGGCGAACAGGTCGGTGACCTCGATGAGGTCGGCGACGAACGCGAACGAGCGCACCTGGCCGAACATGTCCTGCAGGCCGTGGACGAGGTGCAGCGTGAACCGCGCCGTCGCCCGCACCGACAGCGACACGTCCGCGAGGATCACGAGGCGCGGCTTGTCCTCGGTGCGCTCGACCGTCACGGGGCGGAACGGGATGCCGTCGAAGCGCATGTTGCGCCGCATCGTGCGCCCCGGGTCGATGCGCCCGCGGGCCGACTCGCGCCGCTTGTGGGTCAGCGCGCCGTGCAGTGTCTTGGCCAGCCGGCGCAGGGAGTCCTCGAGCTGCTGGCGCTCGTGCTCCTCGGCCCGGTCGACCTCGGCCCGGTGCGCGTCCTCGTCGGCGTGCCCGCCGTCCATCACCCGCTGCTCGATCTCCAGCAGGCGCTCGAGGTGGCGCTTGATGGCCTCCGGGAGGTTCTCGAGCATCCCGGCCAGGCGCCGGCGCAGCGCCAACGCATCGGTCTCGTCGCCCTCGTCGCGGATCCCGTCCTCGACGCCCTGCAGCCACCCCAGCAGCGCCTCCTGCTGGGCGACGTTGAGGTCGGCGTCGACCTTCGTGCCCGAGTCCGTCGCGATGTCGCCGGGCAGGCCGCCGCCGTGCAGGCGGTCGGTCTCGATCTGGACCTTCTCGCCCGTGCCGGTCTCGTCGGTGGCGCCGTCCTTCGAGAAGACGATCTCGTCGGTCATCGCCGCGAGGTCGATCTTGTTGGCCTCCTGGTGCAGGTTGTACTGCTGGGCCATGTCCTCGGGGTCGAAGAACTCCTTGATGTCCACGGGCGTGCCGTGGTCGTGACCCTCCTGCGGGGTCTCGCTCGGCTCCTCGGAGAGCGTGAAGTTCTCCAGGGCGCCGTCGTCGGAGAGGTCCTCGTGCCCGTGCCCGTGGCCGTGCCCGCGGTCCTCGGCGCCGATCCGCACCAGGGCGAAGAACGCGTCGAAGATCTCGTCGAACGACTCCTCGTCGCGGATGTCCTTGACCAGCGAGACGCGCAGGGCGGCCTTGAGCGTCTCGCGGTCCGCGAGCACGCCCGGCTCCCGCGCGCAGCGCATGGCGTCGAGGACCTCCGATGTGGAGATCCGCACCTGCCGGACACGGAGCAGCCGGACGAAGCGATGGATGCTGGCCTCCATGAGCGGGGCCCTCCTCTGCGTCGGTGCGGCTAGAGCGCGCGGCGCTTGCCGAGGCCCGCGCCGAAGGAGCGGGTGCCCTGGCCGGAGCTCACCGGGCGCTTCTTCGGCGGCTCGGTCTCGCCGCTGCGGGCCTTCTCCTGGTACTCGCGACCCGGCGCGCCGTACACGCCGGCGTGGCGGCCCTCCTCGTCCTTCGCCGCGCGGACCGCCCGGCCGTCGGGGCCGTCGTCCTCGTCGTCGAGGACGGGCCGCGACGTGGTCGGCGCGGGCCCGCTCGAGTGCCCGTTGTCCTCGTGGCCGTGCCCGTGGCCATGACCGTGGCCGTGCCCGTGGGCGTCGGCGATCTCGGCGTTGGGGTCGACGAGCTTCGGCAGCGCGCCGAGGGCCTTGGTGACGTCCTTGTCGTACTTGACGACGACGCTCACGGTGTCCGAGAGGACCTGCGAGTTCAGCTCGTCGATGCCGAGCACGGCCAGCGTGCGCGCCCAGTCGATGGTCTCGGAGATGCTCGGCGCCTTGCGCAGCTCGAGCTCGCGCAGGCCGCGGACCACCTCGACCAGCTCGCGGGCGGCGGCCTCGGGCAGCCCGGTGTTCTTGGAGCGCACGATCTCCAGCTCGCGCTCCGCGGTGGGGTAGTCCAGGAACAGGTGCAGGCAGCGGCGCTTGAGGGCGGCGGCCAGGTCACGGGTGTTGTTGCTGGTCAGGATGACGTACGGGGCGTGCTTGGCGACGAAGGTGCCGATCTCCGGCACCGAGACCTGGAACTCGCCGAGGGTCTCGAGCAGCACCGCCTCGAGCGCCTCGTCGGCGCGGTCGACCTCGTCGATCAGCAGCACGACGGGCTCGTCGGAGCGGATCGCCTCGAGCAGCGGGCGCTCGGCGAGGAAGTCCTCCGAGAAGAACACGCTGTCCTGGTTCTTGATCTTCTCCACCGACGACGGGATGTCGGGGGCGTCCTGCACGATCTCGGCGATCTTCTCGCGGAGCATCTGGGTGTAGAGGAGCTGCTTGCCGTAGTCCCACTCGTAGAGGGCCTTGGTCTCGTCCTGGCCCTCGTAGCACTGCAGGCGCAGGAACCGCCGGCCGGTGGCGACGGCGAGCATCTTGGCGAGCTCGGTCTTGCCCACTCCTGCAGGGCCCTCGAGCAGCAGCGGCTTCTCGAGGCGGGTCAGCAGGAACACCGTCGTGGCCAGGCGCCGGTCGGCGATGTAGCCGTGCTCGGCGAGCGCGTCGACGACCTCGTCGACCGAGCCGAAGGGGGACGCGGTCTGGTCGGTCGGGGTGCTCACGCAGCGCTTCCTCTCGTTTTCGGGAGACGGGGCGCGGCCCCGTCCTCTTCAGTGTGTCCCGGAAGACACGCCGGTGCCCGGCAGGGCTGAAGGAAGTTCAGCCCCCGCCGGGCACCGGGTGGTACGTCAGCTCAGCTCAGCAGGTCGTCGAGGTCACCGTTGAGGCAGTGGTCGACGACGGGGCGCACCGTCGTGAAGGTGCACTCCTTGGGGTTGCCCGGCGTGCAGGCGTCCCCGAGGACGTGGTTGGTGATGCGGTCCACGTCGGCGTCGTTGCCCGTGATCGTCTTCTCGTTCTCGTAGAACTTGGTCGGGCCCTTGCCCAGACGGTTCTTGGAGTACGAGTCCTGGGTGACGTCGGTGAACTTCTCCGGGATGCCCACGTCGCGCAGGAGACGGATGGCGGCGGCGAGCGCGGCCTCCGCGGCCTGGACGTCGGTCATGTGCGTCGTGTCCACGCCCATGGCCTGGGCGATGCGCGCGAAGCGCTTGTAGGCCACCGGCATGTTGAAGGCCCACACGCGCGGGAGCGCGACGGCGTTGTTCAGGCCGTGGTGGGTGTCGTAGAAGGCCGACACCGCGTGCGAGATCGAGTGGATGATCCCGAGGCCACCGGAGTTGAACGCCTGGGCGGCGATGTACTGCGCGTACATCATGCCCTCGCGGCCGGGCAGATCCTGCCCGTTCCACACGGCCTCGCGGAGGTGGTTGTTGGTGAGCTCGATGGCCCGGATCGCGTTGCCCAGGCTCGGCTCGAAGTTCAGCCGCGAGACGTAGGGCTCCGAGGCGTGCGCGAGCACGTCGAAGCCGCACTGCGCGGTGAAGTCGACCGGGCAGTCGTAGTAGAGCACCGGGTCGTCGATCGCGAGGCTGGTCACCGAGTTGTCGTCGAACGCGACGTACTTGTGCGGGTTGTTCGGGTCGGTCGTGGTGTCGGTGATGACGTAGGCCCACGAGGTCTCCGAGCCCGTGCCGGCCGTGGTCGAGACCGCGATGTGCGGCGGGTTCTTCGGGTTCTCGGACTGGTTGAAGCCCTCGAACTCGTTGACGTTGCGGCCGTCGTGGGCCACCGAGATGCGGGCGCCCTTGCACGCGTCGTGCGAGGAGCCGCCGCCGATGGAGACGAAGCTGTCACAGGAGTTCTCCTGGTACAGCTTCACCGAGTCCATGACGTTGTAGTCCTTGGGGTTGGACTCGACCTGGTCGTAGATGACCGTCTCGATCCCGTGCCACTTCATGGACTCGGAGATCTTGTGGACGATGTCCGTGCCGCGCAGGCCGGAGGTCATGATCAGCGTCTTCTTGAAGCCCATCTTGAGGGCCTCGGGGCCGATCAGCTCGTGCGAGCCGGGCCCGAGCAGCGCCCGCGGGAAGGGGTGGAACTCCTTGATCGGGAACGGCTTGAGCAGCTCGTCTACCTGCATGCTGGTCCTCTCGTCGGGGTCAGGTCCGAGGGCCCGCGCACCCGCGGGGTCTCTCGTGATCCGGCGTGACGCTAGGCGTGGCGCCGGTCACGGCGACAGGGGTACGCGGTGATCCCGACCACGGCGACGGTGCCCGTCCTGCACCTTCGGACAGGTGGGGCGCCTGCCCATCGTGCGGCGTTGTCGACTCCCCGCTGTTGCCAGTTGTACGTGACAACGGTGGCGGGTGGGTGAGCGGATCACGGGGAACCTCCGGCGGGTGACCGAGGACCTGGCCGGACGGTGTGCGCTCGTCACCGGCGCGAGCCGGGGGCTCGGGCGCGCGATCGCCGGCGGGCTGGCCGCCTCCGGGGCACGCGTGATCGGGATGGCCCGCGACCCCGACGCGCTCGCGCAGTCCGTGGCGGGGTTCGGCGGTGAGGCGCTGGCGCACGACCTCGCCGACGTCGACGGGATCGCCGCGCGCGTCGACGGGCTCGAGGTCGACGTGCTGGTCAACGCCGCCGCCGTGATGAGCGCGAAGCGCTCGAAGACCCTCGACACGACGGTGGACGAGTGGCGCGACGTGCGCGCCGTCGACCTCGACGCCCCCTTCGCGCTGATCTCGGCGCTGGTGCCGGGGATGGCGAAGCGCCGGTGGGGCCGCGTGATCAACCTGTCGGCGTGCCTCGGACGCATGTCCGGGCCGGGTACGGCGGGCGGGCTCGCCCCCTACCGCGTCGCCAAGGCGGGCCTCAACGCGCTGACCCGCAACCTGGCCCACGAGCTGGCGCTCGGCCGCCGCGGCGTCCTCGTCGACGCCACCTGTCCCGGCCACTGCCGCACCGACATGGGCGGGCCCGACGCGCCCCGGTCGATCGAGCAGGGCGTCGACACCGCCCTGTGGCTCGCGCGCCGGGACTCGACCCCCTCCGACCCCGCCCCCACCGGGCGCCTGTGGGAGGACCGGGTCGAGGTGCCGTGGTGAGTCGCCGCGCGGTGAGCGAGCCCTCACGGTCGATGTCGATCTCTACGAGGGCCGACCGGGCTCGCTGATCACGGGAACCGCGCACTCCCACGGTGAGGTCGGTGCCGACGTCGCGATCAGGGGTCGGCGAGCGCCGCCCGGGCCAGGTCCAGGGCGCGCTCGGGGGAGACGCCGAGGGCCGTCACGCGCCGGGCGTACTCCGCGGCGAGCTCGCGCGCCGGGTCGGGTGCGCCCCCGTCGCCGACGACGAACGTGCCCAGGCGCCCGCGGGTCTCGACGACCCCGGCGGCCTCGAGCTCGCGGTAGGCGCGGGCGACGGTGCCGGGCGCGATGTTGAGGTCGGTGGCGAGGCGGCGCACCGCGGGCAGGCGGGTGTGGGGCGCCAGCCCGCCGGAGCGGGCGAGCTCGCTGATCCGGGCGCGGAGCTGCTCGTAGGGCGGGTCGGCCGACGCAGGGTCGAGATCGATCAGATCGCTCACGACGTCGAGAATCCCCGCGAGAGGGCGTCGAACGCTTCCTCGACCAGCGCGCCGAGCGCGTCGGCGTCGGCCTCCGGCCGCGTGTGCCAGGCGCTGAACACCGCGCGCATCGCCGCCACCACGGCCCGACCAAACACCTGCGCGCGCAGCCCGCCGACGTCGACGCCCCAGCGACCGGCCGCGTCGGACGCGAGGGCCTGCTCCCAGTCGCGGTAGCGCACCGTGGCCCGGGCGGCCAGCTCCGGGACGTCCTCGATCAGCCCGAGACGCCGGCGCAGGGCGGGCAGCTCGGCGTCGGCGTAGTGGTTCACGGCCAGGAACGCGGCGCGCGCCGCGGCCACGGGGTCGTCGCCCGGCTCGGCCGCGAGCGCACGGACGAGCCCGGCCCGTCCTTCATCGAGCTCGCCGAGCACCACGTCGAGCTTGGTCGGGAAGTACCGGAAGAACGTGCGCCGGCCGACGCCCCCGGCGACCGCGAGCTCGTCGACGGTGGTCTCGTCGAAGCCCTGCGTGGCGAACAGCTCGAGCGCCACGTCCTCGAGGCGCCGGGCCACCGGGACCCGTCGCGCGCTCCTGCTCGTCACCCGAGTCGTCACCTCCAGAGCATCACGTACCAAGTCGCGCCCGTGAACGCCCCCACCGAACGGACGGGCGTTTCCCACCCGGACAACGTCTGGCGGTGGCACCGAGTGCCGCTTAGCGTTCCCAGCGCCCGAGGCACCCGCTGGTGAGGAGGACGCGATGGAGGAGAACGAGGAACTGGTCGAGGAGACCCTCGTCGAAGAGGTCTCGATCGACGGCATGTGCGGCGTCTACTGATGACGACGACGGCGGCGGGGGCCGGTCCCAAGGCGGCCCCCGCCGGCGTCGACGACTTCGACGCGGACGCCCCGTACCGGATCTCCGGTTCGGTGTCCGTGCGCCCGGAGTCGTTCGGCGCCCTGGTCTACGACTTCCACACCCGTCGGCTGTCGTTCCTCAAGACCCGTGCGCTCGTGCGGGTCGTCGAGGCCCTCGCCGACCAGCCCGACGTCCACGGCGCCCTCGAGGTGGCCGAGGTTCCCGCGCACCAGCGGCAGCAGTACCTCAAGGCCCTCGCCGGCCTCGCGAAGGCGGGCACGATCCAGCCCCGCTCCACCACCGAGGGGGACACCACCTCATGAAGCTCGTCGAGCACTTCGTCGAAGGCCTGACCTCCCCGATCTGCCTGACCTGGGAGCTCACCTACGCCTGCAACCTGTCCTGCGTGCACTGCCTGTCCAGCTCGGGACGGCGCGACCCGAACGAGCTGTCGACCGACGAGGCCAAGGCCGTCATCGACGAGCTGCAGCGCATGCAGGTCTTCTACGTCAACATCGGCGGCGGCGAGCCGACCGTGCGCAGCGACTTCTGGGAGCTGCTCGACTACGCGATCGCCCACGACGTCGGCGTCAAGTTCTCCACCAACGGTGTGAAGCTGGACAAGGCACGGGCCGCCCAGCTCGCCGCCACCGACTACGTCGACGTCCAGATCTCCCTCGACGGCGCGACGGCCGAGGTCAACGATCACGTCCGCGGCCCGGGCTCGTACGCCACGGCGATCCGCGCGATGGAGAACCTCTACGAGGCGGGCTTCGGCCAGTTCAAGATCAGCGTGGTCGTCACCCGCCACAACGTCGACCAGCTCGACGACTTCAAGGCGATCGCGGACCGCTACGGCGCCCAGCTGCGGATCACCCGCTTCCGCCCGTCCGGACGCGGCGCCGACTCGTGGGACGAGCTGCACCCCACCCGCGAGCAGCAGCGCCAGCTCTACGACTGGCTCGTCGCGCGCGGCGAGGACGTCCTCACCGGCGACTCGTTCTTCCACCTCTCCGCGTTCGGCGAGGAGCTGCCCGGGCTCAACCTGTGCGGCGCCGGGCGCGTGGTGTGCCTGATCGACCCGGTCGGCGACGTCTACGCCTGCCCGTTCGCCATCCACGAGCAGTTCCTCGCCGGCAACGTCCGCTCCGAGGGCGGGTTCACGACCGTCTGGCAGGACAGCGAGCTGTTCGCGGAGCTGCGCGGGCCGCAGTCGGGGGGCGCGTGCACGAAGTGCTCGCACTACGACGCCTGCCAGGGCGGTTGCATGGCTGCGAAGTTCTTCACCGGTCTGCCGCTCGACGGGCCCGACCCGGAGTGCGTGCTCGGCAACGGCGAGCGCGAGCTGGCGAAGCTGGAGATGGACGCGGTGATCCCCAAGCCCTCGCTGGACCACTCGCACCGGACCAGCCCGCAGAAGAAGGACGCCGGCGGCCCGGTGCCGCTGACGTTGTCGGTGCGCCGTCCTGACCGGGCGTGCGACTCCGACCCGCTGGCCGGGGAGGGCACCCGCCTGCCCGCCGGCATCCGGGTGGGCTGACCCGCTCCACCGAACGCCGGTCGCGACCGCGGTGCTTGCCCGCGCGCGACCGGTGGGCCGGTCCGGGCACCCGCCCGGGCCGGCCCCCCCACGTACGCAGTTCCCGCCGCCGAGGTCCCTCCGCCCCAGGCGGGCGCGCGACCCTGACGGGCATGCCCACGATCACGGCCAACGGCACCACGCTCTACTACGAGCTCCGGGGCGACGGCCCGCCGCTGATGTTCATCTCGGGTGGCCCGGGTGACGCCGGCTTCTGGCCCGAGGTCGCCGACGCCCTGGCGGACGAGTACACGGTGCTGAGCTACGACCGTCGCGGCAACTCGCGCAGCCCCCGCCCGGAGCACTGGACCGAGGCGCCGACGGACGAGCAGGCCGACGACGCCGCCGCGTTGCTGGAGGCGCTCGGTCTGGCACCCGCCGTGGTCCACGGGCACAGCGCCGGCGGGATCATCCTGGCGAACCTCGCACTGCGGCGCCCCGACGTGCTGCGGGGCGCCGTCTTCCACGAACCGGCCTTCGTGGTCACGCCGGGCGCGCAGGAGACGTTCGCCGCACTCCAGGAGCGCCTCGGCGCCGCCATGGCGCAGGGCGGGCTGTCGCGGGCCATGGAGATGTTCCTGCGCTGGGCCGACGGGGACGCGGGGTACGAGTCCCTCGATCCCGACTTCCGTGAGCGGATGCTCGGCGACGGCGAGGTCCTCTTCGGTCTCGAGATGAGATCGGCGCTGAGCAGCATGCCCACGTCCGACCAGCTCGCGTCGATCGCGGTGCCCTGCGTCGTCGTCGCGGGCAGGGAGAACCGGGATCCCGCGGCGACCCATCACTGGGCGTACGAGGCGGCGCAGTGGGCGGCCGAGGCCCTGGACGCCCCGCTCGTGGAGATGCCCGGCGCCCACGGATCGATGATCACCCACCCCGAGGCCTTCGTGGCGACGATGCGCCCGGTCCTGAGTCGCCTCGCCGCCTCGCAGGTCGACGCCTGACCCGACCCGATCAACGGGTTGCATCCCTTGCGAGGGGTGATCGGTCCGGATGCACCCACTTTCGATCCGATCCCGTGGCCGACACGGATGACGGTGCATGACCGGGTCATCACAGTCCGCGCCCGAGCCCCTGGCCGCCCTGCCGTTGCTGGCGGAGGCCGGGGTCAGCGTCTACTGGGTGCCGCTCGACGGGCGGACGGCCTGGGTGGCCGACGCGGACACCCGCCAGGTGTGGATCTCCCGCGCGATCCCGCGGGAGGCGTTGCTGCGCCATCTCGTCGAGGCGCTGCAGTTCCTCGACGACGGGGCCGGGTCGGATCCGGACGAGGCCGCGGTGCCGGATCTGCGCCTGGTCCACTCGACGGATCGCGTCGAGCGCCGCTCGCGTCGCCGGCCGCCGTCGTTGGGTGTCGTCGCCGACGGGTGAGGTCCGGGGCGCTCGGCGCTGGATCGTGGCGGGGCCCGGCCGCCCCCGACGGGCCGCTCCGCGAGGTCGATCGCGTCCTCGCGGCCCGAGTCAGGCCGGGCGCCACCCCAGCGTCTCGTCGGCGAGCAGATGGCCGACGAGCAGTTCGGTGCTGGCGGTGGCGTCGGGGTGGGTGACGACGTGCCAGGGCCGCGAGATCGGGACCCCCGCCATCGGCAGCTCCACCAGCGCTCCCTCCGCGAGCAGACGGGCGACGCCCTCGCGCGCCACCAGCGTCACCCCGAGCCCGGCCCGTGCCGCGGCGATCGTCGCGCCGTGCGACCCCATGATCAGCTGCGACGTCGCGCCGGGCAGGTCCTCGAGCAGGCTCGTGAGCGTCGTGCGGATGCCCGACCCGTGCTCGCGCAACAGCCAGGTGGCGCCGGCGGGGTCGAACCCGTCGTCCGCCCCGGGCGCGCCGACGACCGTGAGCGTGTTGTCCCGCACCGCCCGCACGCGCGCCGGGAGGTCGCCCGGCGGGCTGCCGGCGACGACGACGTCGACCTCGTGGTGGCGCAGCATCGGCCACACCACCGCACTCGGGGCGACCTCGACGCCGAGGGTGACGTCCGGCTGGCGGGCGCGGAACGACGCCAGCATCGCGGGGAGCAGGTGCTCGCCCGCCGTGGTCACCGCGCCCAGGCGTACGTGGCCGCGGCGCGGGTCGGCCTCGCTCCGGGCGGCGGCGGTGGCCTCGTCGAGCAGGCCGAGGATCCGGCGGGCGTAGCCCGCGTAGCGCGCGCCGGCGGCGGTGAGGCGCACGCCGCGCCCCTCCTTCTCGAGAAGCGCGACGCCGATCTCCTCGCCCAGCGCCCGGACCGCGGCGGAGACGGTGGACTCGGTGACCACGAGGGCCGACGCGGCCGCGCGCACCGACCCGTGGTCGGCGAGGGCGACGAACGCCCGCAGGCGCGCGGTGGTGGTCACGCGCGCCGACCCTATGTGAGCGAACTTCGGGCCTATAGCCCCGAAGTTCGCTCACATGGGGTCAGTCAGCGCGGTGGCCGCCTGCGAAGACGCGGCTGGCGCGGAGGTCGGGGGCCTCGAGGGTCGTGAGGTCCGCGAGGCCGACCTCGGTGTCCCCGCCCTCGCCGAGACGCCGTGCCTGGCGCATCCGGGCGCGGTCGAGGGCGTTGCGCACGCTGCGGGCGCCCGCGAACCACGGTTGCTCGCGACGCCGCTCCAGGTACTCGTGGAGTGCGATGTACGCCTCGGACGAGAAACGCAGCCCCTGGTCGGCGACCATGCCCTCGGCGATGGTCACCAGCTCGTCGGCCGTGAAGTCCGGGAAGTCGACGTGGTGCGCGACCCGGCTCTGCATCCCCGGGTTGGCCTCGAAGAACGTGGCCATGCGGTCGGCGTAGCCGGCGAGGACGACGACGAGGTCGTCGCGGTGGTCCTCCATCGCCTGCAGGAGGATCTCGATCGCCTCCCCGCCGTAGTCCCGCTCGTTGCCCGGGCGGTGCAGGTAGTACGCCTCGTCGACGAACAGCACGCCGCCCCGGGCCTTGCCGACGATCTCCTTGGTCTTCGGCGCGGTGTGCCCGACGTACTCGCCGACGAGGTCGTCGCGCGTGGCCGTCACCACGTGGCCGCGGCGCAGGAAGCCGAGGCCCGTCAGCAGCTCGCCGATCCGCTGCGCGACCGTCGTCTTGCCGGTGCCCGGGTTGCCGGTGAAGCACATGTGCAGGGTCGGCCGGTCGGCGGTGATCCCGAACCGCTCCCGGACGCGGTCGACCACCAGCAGCGCCGCGAGCTCGCGCAGCCGATCCTTCACCGGCGCCAGCCCGACCAGCTCGCGGTCGAGGGCGTCGAGGACGTCGTCGACCCCGGCCTCGCGGCGGACCTCGCCCAGGTCGACGGTGTCGTCGGGCGCGAGCGCCTCCTCGTCCCGTCGGCGTTCCTCGGCCTCCGCCGCCGTCTCGTCGGAGACGGCGGCCGAGCGACCCGAGGTCCCGAACGAGGTCCGTCCGTCAGCGGCCATGGCCGTTGCTCCGGGCGCCGCGACCCGAGTCCGCGCGTCCGTACCGCTGTCCCGACGGACGGTCGGTGGCGTACGCGTGGGTGGTGTACGCGATCTGGCGGTCCTTGCCCTCCTGGCGCTCCAGGCGGAAGCCCGGCTCCTCGGACGGCCGGTTGACCAGGAACGACAGCGCGACGGTCTGGCGCCCCAGCGAGGCGTCGTACGCGATGACCCGGACGTAGTGCTCCGGGTGCTCCTCGCGGCAGGCGCGGACCTCGTCGAGCAGGGCCGCCGGGTCCTGCAGGTCGAACATCGGCAGGCCCCACATCTCCCAGTAGGTGTTGCGGGGATGCGGGTCGTCGGTGAACTCGATCGACAGCGGCCACTCGTGGGCGAGCGCGTAGTCGATCTGGAGCCGGATCTCGTCGTCGGTGAGGTCCGGCAGGAACGAGAAGGTGCCCTGGGTGATGCGCACGGGATCCTCCTTACGAGGGGGTCGGGGTGGCGTCGACGGTGTCGGTCGAGGCGTAGTCGAAGGTGATGTCGCCCCACGTCGAGAGGGCCATCTCGAGCGGCTTGTTGCGCTTCCCGGCGTCGCGCAGGATGTCCGGGCCCTCGGCCAGGTAGTCCCGGCCCTCGTTCCGGGCCTTGATCATCGCCTCGACGGCGACGCGGTTGGCCTCGGCGCCCTGGGCGATGCCCATGGGGTGGCCGATGGTGCCCCCGCCGAACTGCAGGATCGTGTCCTCGCCGAGGTGGTGCAGCAGCTGGTGCATCTGCCCGGCGTGGATGCCGCCCGAGGCCACCGGCAGGGTCGCCGGCATCGACGCCCACTCCTGGTCGAAGAAGAGCCCCTTCGACGGGTCGGCGGCGTAGGAGTTCTTCCGCAGCACGTCGTAGAAGCCGTGCACCGACGCCGGGTCGCCCTCGAGCTTGCCGACGACGGTGCCCGCGTGGATGTGGTCGACGCCGGCGAGGCGCATCCACTTGGAGATGACGCGGAAGCTCACGCCGTGGTTCTTCTGCCGCGTGTACGTCGCGTGCCCGGCACGGTGCAGGTGCAGGATCACGCCGTTGCGCCGCGCCCACTTCGACATCGACTGGATCGCCGTGTAGCCGACGGTCAGGTCGAGCATGACGATGACGCTGCCGAGGTCGCGGGCGAACTCGGCCCGCTCGTACATCTCCTCCATGTCGCCGGCGGTGATGTTGAGGTAGTGACCCTTCACCTCGCCCGTCTCGGCCTGGGCCTTGTTCACCGCCTCCATGCAGGCCAGGTAGCGGTCCCGCCACCGCATGAACGGCTGCGAGTTGATGTTCTCGTCGTCCTTGGTGAAGTCCAGGCCGCCGCGCAGGGCCTCGTAGACGACGCGGCCGTAGTTGCGCGAGGAGAGCCCGAGCTTGGGCTTCGTGGTGGCGCCGAGCAGCGGGCGCCCGAACTTGTTGAGATACTCCCGCTCCTGGACGATGCCGTGCGGCGGACCCTGGAACGTCTTGACGTACTGCGTCGGGATGCGCATGTCCTCGAGGCGCAGCGCCTTGAGCGGCTTGAAGCCGAAGACGTTCCCGATGATCGAGCTGGTCAGGTTCGCGATCGACCCCTCCTCGAAGAGGTCGAGGTCGTAGGCGATGTAGGCGATCCACTGGCCGTCGACCCCGGGCACGGCGTCGACGCGGTAGCACTTCGCCTGGTAGTGCTCGTAGGTCGTGAGGCGGTCGGTCCACACCACGGTCCACGTGGCGGTGCTCGACTCGCCCGCGACGGCGGCGCCCGCCTCCTCCGGCGGCACCCCCTCCTGCGGCGTGACGCGGAACGCGCACAGGATGTCGGTGTCCTTGGGTTCGTAGTCGGGTTGCCAGTAGCCCATCTCCGCGTAGGGGATGACACCCGCGCTCCATCGGTCGGCCATGCCTCGAGAGTGGGCGTGGTCGCTGAGAAGGACAATCAAGTGTTGCGCGGCGACACTTCGTCGAACGGCTCACTGTCGACGGGTGCGGTGACGGTCACCGTCGTGCCCGTCCCCGGCCGCGAGGTGACCCGCACGGAGCCCCCGACGAGCTCCGCGCGCTCGCGGACCGAGGCGAGGCCGTAGCCGGCGCCGTCCGTGCCCGCCCGGTCGGCGGTGCGTTCGGCGGGGTCGAACCCCACGCCGTCGTCGGCGATCTCGAGCCGCACGCCGGTCGATCCGGTGGTCAGACGCACCGTGACCTCCTCCGCGCCGGCGTGCTTGAGGACGTTCTGCAGCGTCTCCTGGGCGATCCGGTAGAGCGCGACCTCGACGTGCTCGGGCAGCCGGCGGTCCTCGAGGTCGAGGGCCACGCGCACCTCGGGCAGCCCGCGGGCGAGCGCCGCGAGCGCGCCGGACAGGCCGAGGTCGTCGAGGACGGGCGGGCGCAGCGCCCCGATCGCGGCGCGGGCCTCGTCGAGGGTGGTGAGGACCATGTCCGACGCGGTGGTCAGGTCCGTGCGGGCCGCTGCGGCCTCGTCGCGGCCGAGGAACGTGGCGACGGCGTCGAGGTGGTACGAGAGCGTCACCAGGCGCTGGGAGATGCCGTCGTGGATGTCGCGGGCCAGCCGCTGACGCTCGGCCTCCTGCGCGGCGATCATCTGCTCGGCGAACCGGCCGTGCGCCTCCTCGCGCGCCGCGAGCCTGCGGTGCATCCGCGCCTGGTGCAGCGCGCCGGCGACGAGGCTGCCGATCGCGGTCAGCACGCGCACGTCGCGGTCGTCGAACTCCCGGTGCGCGACCGTGTGCACGTTGAGGACCCCGGCCAGCCCCACCGGCTCGCTCTCCATCGGCACCGACACCATCGAGGTGTACTGCTCGCCGTGGAGCTCCGGGATGGCGACGTAGCGAGGGTCGGCCCGCTTGTCGCCGGTGATCACCACGGGTTCGCGGTGGCTCGCGACCCATCCTGTGACGCCGGTGTCGAGCGGCAGCCGGACCCGGCCGACCTGCGCGTCGAACGGCGGCGTCGCCCCGGCGAGGGTCAGCGAGCGCTCGGTGTCGTCGAGGACGTGCACGAAGCAGACGTCCGTCGCGGTGGCCCCGGTGATCACCCGGGCCACCGCCCCGGCGAGGGGCTCGACGCCGGGGCCGCTCGTCGTCGCCTCGATGATGGCGAGCAGGACCTCGTTCTCGCGCTGCGGGTCGTCGAGGCCGAGGCCCCGCGTGGTCACCGGAACACCCCCTCGCGCAGCGCGGCCGCGACGGCCGCGGTGCGGTCCGGGACCTGCAGCTTGCGCAGCAGCGAGCGGACGTGGCTCTTGACCGTCTCGTCGCCGATGACGAGCTGGCCCGCGATGGCCCGGTTGCTGTGGCCCGCGACGAGCAGGGCGAGGACCTCGCTCTCGCGCTGGGTCAGTCCCAGGTGCGCGCCGGGCCAGAACTCGTCGCGCTCCATCCGGGCCGCCGACGCCGCCGCCCGCCCGGCCATCGTCGCGTCGACGACGGTCGTCCCCGTGGCGGCGAGCTCGAGGTGGCGCACGAGCTCCTCGCCGCCCATGTGCTTGAGCAGGTAGCCCGCCGCGCCCGCGCGCAGCGCCTGGTAGAGGTACTGCTCGTCGTCGTACACCGAGAGCAGCACCACCTTCTGGTCCGGCGCCCGCTCGGCCAGCGTGCGGCACAGATCCAGCCCGCTGTCGCCGCGCAGGCGCACGTCGCAGAGCACGATGTCGGGGGTCAGCGAGAGGGCGACGTCGAGGGCCTCCTCGGCGCCGTTCGCGGTGCCGACCACACGGACCCGGCCGGCGAACGGCGTGAGCATGGCCTTGAGGCCGACGAGGACCATCTCGTGGTCGTCCACCACGACCACCCGCAACGGACCGGACTGCTGCGCCGTGGTCCCGGTCATCCGTCCACCCTATGGCTGTTCTCCCCCGTACCACCCCCCGTCGCGGGGGAGAGGTGAACGGCGCGTCGCCCTAGCGTCGGTGCCGACGAGAGGAGACCTCGTGCCCGACAAGTCCTTGCGCATGCGGCGCGCCGGCGGTGACGGCCTGGTCACGCGGCCGGTGATGCTCGCGATCGCCGGTGACAGCGCCGCCGGCAAGACGACGATGACCCGCGGGCTCGTCGAGGCTCTCGGTCCCGATCGGTGCGTATCGCTGTGCACCGACGACTACCACCGCTACGACCGGGAGGAGCGCAAGGAACTGCCGTTCACGGCGCTCCACCCGGACTGCAACCACCTCGACATCATGGAGCAGCACCTGCAGCTGCTCGCGACGGGCAACCCGGTGCTCAAGCCGGTGTACGACCACGCGACGGGCGAGCTCGTGCGTCCCGAGCTGGTCGAGCCGGCCGAGTTCGTCATCGTCGAGGGGCTCTTCCCGCTCTGGAGCAAGCTCTCGCGGGCGTGCTTCGACGTCACCGTGTTCCTCGACCCGCCCGAGGAGATCCGGCGCGGATGGAAGGTCGCGCGCGACACGAGCAAGCGCGGCTACACGCAGGAGAAGGTGCTCGCCGAGCTCGAGCGTCGCGAGGAGGAGTCCGCGGCGTACATCCGCCCGCAGCGCCAGAACGCCGACCTCGTCGTCCGGTTCGCGCCGATCGAGGGCCGTGACGACCCCGCAGGCACGTCCCTGTCGGCGTCGCTGATGATGCGCCCGACCATCGACCACCCCGACCTGACCGACGTGCTGCAGTCCGGGCTCTCCCGCGCGATGCACCTCAAGCTCGAGCGCGACCCCGACGGCCGCCCCGTCGAGACCCTCCACGTCCACGGCTACGTGCCACGGGAGGAGAGCCTCGGGGTGGAGAAGGCGATCTGGTCGGCGCTCGGCGCGCCCGACACCGAGACCCCGGAGTGCCTCGGGCGCCTCGGCGACGCCCGCAGCGAGCCGCTGGCGATCGCCCAGCTCCTGCTGCTCTACCACCTGACGGACGCGGCCCGGTGAACGCCGTGACGCACCTCCCGGCCGCCGTGGTGTTCGACGTCGACGGCACCCTCGCCGAGACCGAGCGCGACGGTCACCGGGTCGCGTTCAACGAGGCCTTCGCGCAGCACGGCGTGGACCTGCGGTGGGACGTCGAGCGCTACCGCGAGCTGCTGGTGGTCACCGGCGGGCGCCGGCGGGTCGCCTACGCACTGCGCCAGGAGGGCGTCCCGGCGGCCGAGGCCGACGAGATCGCCGCGCGCGTCCACCGGACGAAGACCGAGCTGTTCGTCGACATCGTCCGGCGCGGGGAGATCGACCCCCGGCCGGGCCTGCCCGAGCTCCTCGACGACCTGCGCTCCCACGGGGTGCGGATCGCGGTCGCGACCACCGGGCGACGCGCGTGGGTGGAGCCGCTGCTCGCCCACCTGATCGGCGCGGACACCGCCGAGGTCGTCATCTGCGGGGACGACGTCGCCGCGCTCAAGCCCGACCCCGCGGCCTACCTGCTCGCCCTGTCGCGCCTGGGTGTGGACGCCACGTGGACGGTGGCGGTGGAGGACTCCGGGCCCGGGCTGCGTGCGGCCCTGGCCGCCGGGATGGCGACGGTGGTGATCACCAACGACGACACCGCAGGCCACGACGTCACCGGCGCCGCGATCGTGCGGGAGGCCTTCGACCGGCCGACCCCGCTCACCGCGGCCTGCCTGGCCGAGGCCCTCGCGGCGGTCCGTTCGTAGACCCCTACTGGCTCGGCGTCGTGCCGCCCGGCGTCGAGCCGGACCCGGAGCCGGAGCCCGAGCCGGAGCCCGACCCGGACCCGGAGCCCGAGCCGGAGCCCGAGCCCGAGCCGGAGCCGGAGCCGCCGCCCGAGCCGCCGCCCGAGCCACCGCCCGTGCCGGAGCCGCCGCCCGTGCCGTGCTCGCCGCCGCCGGTGGTGCCGTGGCCGGTCGTTCCGTGCGAGCCGGGACGGCTCGGCGAGCCCTCGGTGGTCGAGCGAGGGGTTCGCTCGGTGGTTGCGGTGGTGGTCGTGGGGGTGGTGGTCGTGGGGGTGGTGCTGCTCTGCTCCGCGACCGGGGCGACGGCCGGGGCCGCGGTGGTCGGGGTCGCCGTGGTGGTCGGAGTGGGCTCGGCGACGGTCGGGCCGGGGGTCGCGGGTGCCGTCGACGGCGCGGAGACCTGCGGCAGCGGCGCCGAGGCGGCGGCCGGGGACGCGGCGCCGGTCAGCGCGAACGCGCCGCCCCCCACGATCCCGAGGACGATCGCTCCCGCGGCGAGGCCGACCGTGAGCCCGCGACGGGGGGCGCGGCGCCGGGGCGCCGGGGCCAGGGCGGGTGCCGGGACGTCCGCGTCGACCGACGTGGACGGCAGGCTCGCGGTGTTCCGAGGGCCCTGCCGTGGGGCCGGCCGGGAGCGCCCCGCCCTCGCGGCGACCACCTGGGTGCGGGGGACCGGCACGGACGTCGTGGCCCCGTTCTGCTGGCCCCGGGCCGCGAGGTCCGCGGCGCCCAGCGCGACCGTGTGCTCGGGCTCGTTCTCGAGGGAGACCGGGCGCCCGAGCTCGTCGGCGAGCGCCGCGGCGATCGCACCGGTGCGGGTGCTCCACCCCACGAGCACGACGGCGTCCAGGTCCCCGGGCAGGCGCCGGGCGCTCGCGAGGGCGCGGTGCAGCCCGGCCACGGCGGCGTCGTCGGTGGGGTGCGCGTCGGTCGGGTACGACACGGCCTCGGGGTGTCCGACGATCGTGAACGCCCCGCCCCGGTGCACGAGCACGGTGGCGTCGACGCTGCCGCCGCCGAGGTCGACGACGGCGACCCCGCCGCCCTCGCGCAGCCCCTCGCGGGCGGCGTACCGCGCCGCGGCCGCCTCCGGCTCGGAGACCAGGGAGACCGCGCCGAGCCCAAGGCTGACCGCGACCCCCGCGAACGCCTCCCGCTCCTCGTCACCCCAGGTGGCGGGGTGGGTCAGCACGATGCCGTCGGGGGCGCCGCCCTCGCGCTCCGCGACGAGGTCGACGACGCGGCGCAGCATGGCGCCGAGCACGGCGGTGGCGGCGAAGGGCGCGCCGTCGAGGAGCAGCGGCGTCGGGTCGGCGACGCGGGGGCGGACCTCGCGCGCCGCGCGGGACGGGTCCGTCGCGGCCGCCCGCACGGCGGCGTCGCCGACCAGCGGCGGGCCGGACGCTCCCCAGTACAGGACCGAGGGCATCGCCGCGCTGTGCTCGCCGAGGGTGGCGACGCCGACCTTCCCGTCCCGCGCGACGGCGGCGGTGGTGATCGTCGTGCCGAGGTCGACGCCGAGGTGGTAGGTCATGGTCGTCTCCGTGTTCGGGGTCCCGGGGAGGGGAGAGGAGCGGGACGACCACGAGCCTCGCGGCGCGGCGAGGATCGGGGAGTAGGGAGAACCCGACGTCAGGGGGGTGTGGACCCTCGCTCCGGGGAGAGCGCCCGTGCCGCGCGGGCACCCGCGGCCGAGGCGACGGTCTCGAGCGGACCGCGGCCCGCGGTGGCCCGCCAGGCGAGGCCGAGCAGGAGCACCGCGACGACCTGCACGATGTAGCCGGGCACCGGCGCGTAGACGTCGAACGGCGAGTTCAGGAACAGCACGTGCGCGGTGTAGAGGGTCAGCGTCATGGCCCCCGCGGCGGCGAGCGGCGCCCGCAGCACCGTCACGGCGGCGCGCAGGGACGGTCGTTGCGCCGCGTCGAGGCAGAGCATGACCCCGACGACGGCCAGCGCGATGCCGGTGGTGCGGGCGAGGTCGAGGGGCGTCGAGGTGTGCGGGGCGTCCACCGCGAGCCACCACCACGTCGTCGTCGGGGTGGTGCCGTCGGCGCCGGAGGCGAGGATCTCCCGTAGGTCGGCCGGGTCGAGGCCGGCCGCCGCGGACGTCGCGGAGAGGGTCGCGAGGCCGCCGCAGGGCCCGAGCAGGAACGCCGACGCGCCGGACGCGGCCGCCGCGAGGGCGGCGCCGCCGGCCGCGAGCCCGGCGGCGAACCGCGGCGAGCGCAGGTGGGCCCGGCCGAGGGCGAGGCCGATCGCGAGGTACGGAATCCACGTCAGCGCGGGATAGGTGCCGGTCACCAGGAGTTCGCGCAGGAGCCCGGTCGGGTCGGTGACCAGCCGGCCGAGGGACGGGTTGGCGAGCGCGGGCGGGGGCATCCCGGCGCGCACGAGGTGGCTGAGCGCGGGGAGCCCGGCGGCCCCGAGCACGGCGCCGCCGACGAGCAGAGGGGTCGGCAGGAGCACGAGCGGTACGGCGAGCACGAACAGCACCGCGTAGGCGGGGAGGATCACCGCCGCGACCTCGGCCTCGGTGACGCTGCCGAGCACGAGCCCCAGCAGCCCGATCACCCCGGCGCGGGCGACGAGCGCGGCGCCCGCCCGCCGGGCCGGCCCGGCGCCCGTGACGCGCGTGCGGCCGGTCATGAACGCGACGCCGACACCGGCGAGCACCGCGAACAGCGCCGCGGCGTTGCCGGAGGCGATCCGCCCGACCCAGGTCGGCGCGCCCGCCGCGTCGGAGACGTAGAGCGCGTGGACCGCCATCATCCCGAGCAGCGCCAGGCCCCGGGCGGCGTCGATCCCGACGACGCGCCCGCGGCTGCCCGGCACGAGGGGGGCCGCGTGCCGGGCGCGGCCCGGCGTGGCGGTGGCGGGGTCGCGCACCGGGGTCTCGGTGGGAGACATCGCTGTCGCTCCTCGGATCGGGTCGGGGGTGGTGTGCTCAGCCGGGCGGGCGGAGCGCGCCGGCGCGGGTCAGCTGGTCGGTCACGGCGGGCAGGTCGGCGAACCCGCGGGCCACGTCGTCAGGGGTGACGACGCGGTGGGCGTTCGCGGCGACGTAGGCCCGCACGGCGTCGTCGAAGCGCTCCGCGCCGGCCTGCTCGCGCGCGGCGACGAGGACGGCCGCGCCCTGGGTGTAGACGCCGACGTTGTAGGGACCGAAGCCCCGGTCGGCCCAGACGGCCATCGGGTCGCCGAGGCGTCCGCGCAGGCGCGCGGGGACGTCGTCGAGGGCGTAGTCGTCCGCGGTGCCGGTGACGACGGCCTGGGCGTAGGTCGCGAAGGCCTCGTCGATCCAGGGGTCGCGGCCCTGGTCGTTGCCCACCAGCGCGTAGAACCACTGGTGGGCGAGCTCGTGCGCGGCCAGCTCTCCGAGCTGCTGCGGCGGGGTGTCGCCGAACTGCAGCGCCCCGGGGTACTCGAGGCCCGAGGTCTGGGACGGCGCGACCGCGACCCACAGGTCCGGGTACGGGAACGGTCCGAACAGGTCCTGCAGCCGCCGGACCGCCCCGTCGAGCTCGGCGGCCCACCGCTCCGGGTCGGTGCGGGTGCCGCTCACGGGCGTGAACAGGTGCAGTCGCGTGCCCGCGATGTCGCGCTCGAGGACGCGGTAGGCGCCGACCGCGACGGAGATGTCGCGGACGGCGTCGGCCCGGAAGACGTGGGTGGTGGTGCCGGGCCGCGGGCCCGGGACCGGGGGATCGGCGCGCCCGGCGCCCGAGACCGCCGCACCCTCCGGAGCGGTGACGCGCAGCGCGTCGAGCCGGAAGTCCTCGCTGACCGCGGTCTCGCCGGGAATGCGGACGGCGTCGTCGCGGACCCAGCCCTGCCCGCGGACCCAGGCGAGCATGGGGAACCCCGAGCCGAACCACGCGGTGCCGGTGGACGGCGAGGTGCCGAGGCGCTCGTCGGCGTCCACCCCGAGGCGCAGGGTGAAGCCGAGCTCGGCGCGCACGACCTCGCCGGCCGCGACGCAGGCGGGCAGGGGCAGCTCGACGAGCGTGCCGGGCGCGCCGGCCGTCGCCCCCGCGGGTCGCACGAGCGGGGCCGTCGGGCGGCCGCCGACCGATGCGTCGGTCACCTGCAGCGCGTTGCCCTCACCGGCGGGCGACGGGGCGTTCGGCCAGGTCCGGAACACCAGCTCGCAGATCGGCCGGTCGGGCGTGAACGTCACGGTCTCGCGGCCGGTGACGCTGCGGAGGTCGGGTGCGACGTCCATGGCGAGGTCGACGGCGGGCCGTCGGTCCCACGGGGCGGCGGCCTCGGCGGGCCCGACGGAGCAGCCCGCGAGCGCGGCGAGGGCGGTGAGCAGGGCGAGGAGGGCGAGCTTCACGGGCGGCCACGCTCCAGGGTGCGGTCGACGAGGTCGCGGGCGAGCTCACGGGCGTCACGGACGGGCAGCCCGGCGTCGGCGAACCAGTCGGGCGTGGCCTCGGGGTGCGGTCCCACCACACCGACGCGGCCGTGGCCGTGCGGGGCGACGAGGGCCGCCGGCGGCCCGTCGGGGTAGCGGGCGAGGACCTCCACGCCGGCGTCGGCGCGCTCGTCGAGGACGAACGTCGCCGGGTCCTGGGCGAAGACCGAGCGCCGGTGGCCGCGCCAGTCCACGTCGACCAGCGCGTCGTCCTCGGTGTCGAGCACGGCGTCGTCGCCGGCGACGTACTGGTCGGTGTCGCCGGGCAGCAGACCGAACCCGGGGGACTCGCCGGCCAGGTAGGCGCCGAGACAGAAGCCCAGGTACCGGCCGCCGCCGTGCACGTAGCTCCGCACGGCGCGGCGGTGGCGGCGCATCCGGCGCCAGCCGCGGCGCAGGGTGCCGCCGCCGGGCTGGGCGTAGAGCTCGGCCCCGGCGAGGGTCCGCTCGGTCAGGGCCAGGTCCTCCCGCGGGCCGACGAACCGCACGTCGAGGCCCCACCGCGGCTCCGCCAGCAGGGAGGCGACGGCCTCGGGACAACCGGGCAGGCTCGCCGGGCCCCGGTACACGAGTGCGGTCACGCCGCCTCCCCGATCCGGTCGCCGGTGCTGGCGTCGGTCCTGTCGGTGACGACCGGGAGCTCCATCGTCGGCACGGAATCCGGCGGCTCCTCGACCCCGCGGGCGGGGATGCCGCGCCAGCGGGTGCCGTCGCCCAGCTCCTCGCCCTTCATCAGCAGGGTCAGGCCGTCGAGGTCGACGTCGCGGCCGACGCCGGCGTCGTAGAGCACGATGCTGCGCGCCCCGACGGTCGCGCCGTCGCCGACGCGGACCGTCGACATCTTCATGACGCGGTCCTCGAACAGGTGCGTCTGCAGGGACACCCCGGGCCCGACCGCGGCGTCGTCACCGATCTCGACGAGGTCGAACTCGGTGAGGTAGGTGGTGGCGAGGTAGGTGCGCCGCCCGATGCGCGCCCCGAAGCGGCGCAGGGCCACCGGGAGGAACGGGGTGCCGACGAGCAGGCCGAGCATCGTCGGGACGGCGGCCGCCTCGTAGAGCCCGGTGACGAACTCGGTGCGGCGGACGAACGGATCCCACAGCGGCGCGACGCGCGGCCGGTAGGTGCCGACGATGTGGCGCTTCACGGCGACGACGTAAGCGACGACCGCGGCGCTCGCGGCCGCGGCGATCAGCGGGGCGCCGAGCGCGGTGGGCAGCAGATCGCGGCCGCGGGCCAGCGCCGAGAGCGTGAGCAGGTAGAGGTAGAGCCCGACCCCGAGCAGCGAGGCGGGGAGCGTGGCGCGGACGAACTCGACGGCCAGGCGCTCGCGCACCCGCCGGCGGGTCGGGTGGAACGTCTCCCGCTCGTCGTGGTCCCCGGAGTCCTGGCGCTGCGGCAGGTGCATGGCGGGGGAGCCGAGCCACGAGCTGTCGTCGGGGACGCCCGCGGGCGGCGGCACCGTGTGCACGCCGACCAGGGAGCCGTGCCCGGTGCCGGTGCCCGACGGGACGAGGGCCGCGTTGCCGACGAAGGCGCGGTCGCCGACGGACGTCGGGCGCAGCAGCATCCGTCCGTCGGCGAACGTGGCGGCGCCGACGCTGGCCATGTCGGCGACGAAGCTCCCCTCGCCGAGGGTCAGCAGGTCGGGATCGAGGTGCGCCGCGGTGGAGACCTCCGCGCCGCGCCCGACCCGCGCACCGAGCAGCCGCAGCCACGGGACGGTGTAGAGGGTGGCGTAGAGCGAGTTGGTGAACGTCAGGCTCTGCGCCAGCAGCGCGTCGGCGATCCACTTGCGCAGCCCCAGCGAGGAGCGCACCGGATGGATCCCGACGGGCGTGCGCGCCAGGACGACGCGGCGCCCGAGCGCCACCACCACGCAGACCATCAGGACGAACACGGGCCCGGACACCAGCGTGGCGGCGAACCCGGCGAGGACACCGAAGGCGAGCAGCGCCGACCACACGAGCATCACCGAGGGCACGACCATGGCGATCGCGAGCGCCTCGAGACCGACCAGACCGGCCAGCGCGCCGGCCACGTGCCGTGCCCGCCAGCCCGGCAGCGGGCCGGCGTCGCGCATGGCGACCAGCGCCGCGTCCTGGGTCTCGTGCTCCTGCGGGGGCGAGCCCGCCCAGGTCCGCCCGGCCGGGACCACCTCGTCGCGGCCCAGCGACGACTGCTCGGCGAGCATCCCGACGGGGCCGATCCGGCTGCCCGGCGCGAGCACGGTGTTGGCGCCGGCCACGGCGCGGCGCTCGAGCCGGACGGGTCCGACGACCACCTGGCCGTCCTCGACCGACCACGGGTGCAGGGCCGCGCCGTAGCCCACGGTGGCGTCGTCGTCGAGGTGGAGCATCCGGGGCAGCGTGAGGTCGGCGGTGACGACGTGGGTCCGGCGGCCGACCCGGGCGCCGAGCAGACGCAGGTAGGGGGCGAGCAGCGGCGACCCGACCAGCACCGGCAGCGGCGCGAGCCGCAGCACGAGGTCGAGCGTCCAGAGCCGGAGGAACGTCGGCCCCCAGAGGCGGTACCGGCCCGGGCGGATCCCGGCGGCCAGCGGCCGGGCGAGCAGCACCGGCAGCAGCCACCGCACGCCCAACCAGGCCGCCGCGCCCGCGGCGAGCACCTGGGCGAGCACCTCGGTCGAGACCGTTCCGTCGTTCGCCGTGTAGACCCAGCTCACCGGCAGCGTCACGGCGAGCAGGAACAGGTAGAGCACCACCGCCTGGGCCGTCCCGGCCGCCGCGACCCGAGGGGTCGACGAACGGACGGGACCGGGCCGGGGCGCCGCCGAGGTCGCGGTGGCGGACCCGGCGCCCGCGAGGTGGGTCGCGAGCGCCCGCACCGAGGGGTGCGCATAGAGGTCGCGCACCGCAGGACTCCCGCCGACCCCACGCTCGCGCAGCAGGGTCACGGTGGTGGCGGCGAGCAGGGAGTGGCCGCCGAGCTCGTCGAAGAAGTCGGCCTCGACCGAGAGCTCGGCGGGGGTCAGCCCGAACGCCTCGGCCCACACGGCGGCGATCTGCTCCTCGAGCTCGCCCTCCGCCGCCACCACGGGGCCGGTGGCGGCGACCAGCCGGCGCCCGGCGGGCGCGGGCAGCTGCGCGCGGTCGACCTTGCCGCTGACCTGCGTCGGCAGCTCGTCCAGGACGTCGAGGGTCGCCGGGATCATGTAGGCGGGCAGGCGCTCGCGCAGCGCCGCGACCAGCCGGGCGGTGAGCGCCTCGGCGTCGGCGAACTCCCCGACGACGTACGCGGCGAGGTCCCCGGAGCCGGCGTCACCGCCGCCGCCGGGGTCGAGCGCGACGACGGCGCTGCCGACCTCGGGGTCGGTGAGCAGCACGCTCTCGATCTCGCCGAGGTCGACCCGGTGGCCGCGGACCTTCACCTCGGCGTCGGCGCGGCCGAGGTACTCGATCTCGCCGTCGGCGGTCCACCGGCCGAGGTCCCCGGTGCGATAGAGCGGGTGGCCGGTGGCCGGGTGGGTGACGAACACCGAGGCGGTCTTCTCCGGCAGGCCCACGTACCCGCGCGCGACCCCGGGGCCGGCGAGGGCGATCTCGCCGATCTCGCCCGGGCCCACGAGGCGCGGCGTCGGGTCCTCGGCCTCGAGCAGCTCGACGCCGTAGGTGGGCAGCGGCCGGCCGATGGTGACCGGGCGGTCGGGCACGAGCTCGCACCACGTCGCCGTCACCGTCGCCTCGGTGGGTCCGTAGGTGTTGAGCAGACGCCGCCCCGGGCGGCTCCAGCGCTCGACGAGCTCGGCCGGGCAGGCCTCACCGCCGACGAGGACGGTGCGCAGCCCGGGCAGGTCGCGCGGAACGGTGGCGAGCAGCGTCGGCACGCAGTACAGGACGCTGACGCGCGTGCGTTCGAGGTGGTCGGCGAGGTCCGCGCCCAGGCGTCGCTCGTCGTTCGGCCCGACGACGAGCGTCGCGCCGACCGCCCACGTCGGCCAGATCTCCTCGATCGAGAAGTCGAAGGAGATCGTCATGCCCTGGTGGACGCGGTCGGTGGGGCGCACGTCGTAGACGGTGGGCACCACCGCGACGAAGTTCGTGATGCTCGACTGCGCGACCTCGACGCCCTTGGGTCGCCCGCTCGAGCCGGACGTGTAGATGACGTACGCGGTGGGGTCGTCAGAGCCGTCGGGAGAGCCCTCGGGGGCACGGTCGGCGGGCCGGTGCGTGGGGGCGGCGTCGAGGGTGGCGGCCTCGCCGTCGACGGCGAGCCAGGCGCGGCCCAGCGGCGCGACGGTGTCGGCGAGCGCGGTGGAGGTCAGGAGCAGGTCGACGCCGGCGTCCTCGGCGACGTACGCCAGGCGGTCGGCGGGCGACTCGGGGTCGACGGGCACGAAGGCCGCGCCGGCCTTGAGCGCGCCGAGCAGGGCGACGTAGGTCTCCGGCGAGCGCTCGAGGAAGAGCGCGACCCGGGCGCCGGGCCGCACACCGCGGTCGGCGAGGACGTGCGCGAGTTGGTTCGCGCGCGCGTCGAGGTCGGCGTAGCTGGTCGCCCGCCCCTCGTGCTCCACGGCCGTCGCCCCGGGCGTCGTGTCGGCCGTGCGCTCGAAGACGTGCTCGAGCCGGGCCTCCGGCAGGCGTGTGGGCCCCGCCGCCGGGTCCGGGCCCGGCTGCCGTGGCAGTGGCCGGGTCGCGTCCTCGGTGACGGCTCCCGTCATCGGCTGCCTCTCCCCGTCGGCGTCCCCCGGGCGCCGCTCGGTGAGGTGGATCGGCACCACGGGGACGTCGTCGACGGCGTCATCGCTCGTCGGGACCCGGCGTGATGAGCCGGGCTGGGCGTGTCAGTACCTCGGCGCCCCCGGTCGCGAAACGCGACCGCGCCGCCCCGTCGACCTCGTCACAATCGGGTAACGCGATGACGGAGCGTGAGAGAAAGCGGACGAATCGTCACCACCGCACCACGATGGGGTCACTCGCCGACGAACGTCCCGCGGGGCGTTCGGCCCCCGCGGCGAACGGCTACCGTCACGCCCGTGCTCGCCGATCCGGTGTTGCTCGGCGTGCGGACGGCGGGCAGCCGCGTGCTCTTCGGGCCGCACGTCACGAACCTCGCCGACCCGCGGCGCCCGCGGGCGCTCGGCGCCGATCACGTCGAGCACTACCGGGCGCGCGCCGCCGGGGGCGCCGGGCTGGTGGTCACCGAGGTGGCGTCCGTGGTGGCCGACGACCACCCCTACGAGTACGCGCCGCTCGCCGCCGACTGCGCGGAGGGCTGGGCCGCGATCGCGGACGCCTGCCGTCCGTACCGGACGCTCGTGCTCGCCGGGCTCGGGCACGCCGGCGGGCAGGGTTCGTCGGCGTACACCCGCGGGCCGCTGCGCGCGCCGTCGGCGGTGCCCGACCCGGCCTCGGGCGAGGTACCGGCCGTGCTGGACGCCGACGGGATCACGGCGGTGGTGTCGGGCTTCGCGCAGGCCGCCGCGGCGGCCGTGACGGCGGGCTGCGACGGCGTCGAGATCCAGGCGGGCCAGCACGCGCTGCTGCGGCAGTTCCTGTCCGGGCTGACCAACCGGCGTGACGACGCGTACGGCGCGGACCGCGGTCTGCTGCTGGCCGAGGTGCTCGGCGCGGTGCGTGACGCCGTCGGCGCCGAGGCGCTGGTCGGTCTGCGCCTGGCCGTCGACGAGCTCGCGCCGTGGGCGGGCGTCACACCCGGCACGGCGCGCACGGCTCTGGAGCGGGTGGCGGGGCTCGTCGACCTCGTCGTCCCCGTGCGGGGCTCGGCGCTGTCGGTCGGCGCGACGCGGCCCGACGCGCACACGCCGCCGGGCTTCCTGCGCCCGCTCCTGGCCGAGCTGCGGGTGCCGGGCGTGGCGATGGTGCTGGCGGGGAGCGTGGTGGACGCCTCCGACGCGGAGTCCGCACTGGCCTCCGGCGACGCCGACGTCGTCGAGATGACCCGCGCCCAGCTCGCCGACGCCGACCTCGTCGCCCTCGTCCGCGCGGGCGAGGGCCCGCGACCCTGCGTGCTGACCAACCAGGAGTGCCGGGCGCGCGACGTCCGCAACCCTCGGGTGTCGTGCACGGTGGCGGCGCCGGAGGTCCCCGAGCGGGTCGTCGCCCGTCGTGCCGACCCGGTCCTCGTCGTCGGCGCCGGCCCGGCGGGACTCGAGGGGGCACGGACGCTCGCGCGGGCCGGCTGTCCGGTGCGGGTGGTCGAGCGTGCCGACACGGCCGGTGGCCTGCTGCGCTGGGTGGCCGGGCTGCCGGGTCGCGAGCGCTTCGCGCGGCTCGTCGACTGGTACACGGGTGAGCTGTCGGCGCTGGGCGTCGACCTCGCGTTCGGGGTCGACGCCGAGGTGCCCGCGTCCGGCCGGGTGCTGCTGGCCACCGGCGGTGTGGACCGGCCGGGGCGCGGGACGCCGATCGCCGCGGCGCTGCGCGAGGGCCTGCCCCCGGGTCCCGTCGTCCTCGACGACCCCCTCGGCGACGGCGCGGCGGTAGCGCTCGCCGAGCGCCTGGCCGCCGAGGGCCGCGAGGTCGCCATCGTCGCGCCCGGCGTGCTCGTCGGCCCCGGGCTGGCGCGCACCGGCGACCTCGTCGACGCGCAGGTCCGCCTCGCCCGCGCCGGCGTCCGGCGGGTGACCGAGGCGCGGGTGGTCGGCTGGTCGTCCGGCTCGGCGACGGTGGCCGACGTCGTCACGGGGGCGACGACGTCGCTTCCCGCGGAGGTGCTCGTCGACGCCGGCCCGCGCCGTGCGCCGGCGGGCCCGGCGCCGCGGGCGGACCTGTACGTCGTCGGCGACGCCGTGGCAACGCGCACGGTCGCCGAGGCCGTGCGCGAGGGCCGGGCGGCAGCGCAGGAATTGCTGTCGTGAGCGTTCTGGCCGACCCCGTGCGCCTCGGTCCCCTCGTGGCGCGCAATCGGATCGTGTTCCCGGCCCACCTGACCAACGCGGCCGTGGCGCGCCTCCCCACCGCCGCGCACGCCGCGTACTACGGCGCGCGCGCCGCCGGCGGCGCCGGGCTGATCATCACCGAGGAACAGTCGGTCGACCCCGCCGACCGGCCCTACGAGAAGCTCGTCGACGGCACCGACCCCGCCGTCGTCCCGGGCTACCGCGCGATCGCCGAAGCGGTGCACGCGCACGGCGCGCTCGTGCTCGCGCAGCTCGGGCACAACGGCGGGCAGTCGTCGTCGCTGTACTCGCGGGTGCCGGTGGACGGCGCCGACGACGAGGCCGACCCGATGTTCCGGGAGGTCCCGCGCGCGCTCTCCGAGCACGGTCTCGCGCGGCTCGTGGCGGGGTTCGGGGTCGTGGCCGGCCATGTCGCGGCGGGCGGGCTCGACGGGGTCGAGGTGCAGTGCTCGCAGGCGTCGTTGATCCGGCAGCTGCCCTCGTCGCGTGCGCTGCCGTTCCTGCTCGCGGTGCTGGCGGCCGTGCGGGAGGCGATCGGGCCCGACCGCGTGCTGGGCGTGCGCCTGCAGGGCGACGAGGGGATCCCGGGCGGCTCGACCGTCGACGACGCGGTGCGGCTGGCCGCCGCCGTCGAGCCGCACGTCGACTACGTCAACACCGCGGTCGGCGTCGCCACCCGGACCCTGTCGTTGATCGAGCCGCCCATGGGCGTGCCCGCGGGGTACGCGGCGCACGTGCCGTCGGCGGTGCGCGCCGCGGTGTCGGTGCCGGTGATCGGGGTGGGGCGGTTCACGACGCCCGCGCAGACCCTCGACGCGGTGCGCTCGGGGTCGTGCGATCTCGTCGGCGTCGTCCGAGGCCAGATCGCCGACCCCTCCTTCGCGGCGAAGGCCCTGCGCGGGGTCCGGGTGCGGCGCTGCATCGGCTGCAACCAGGAGTGCATCGCCCGCGTCGGCCTCGACCAGCGCCTGGGGTGCGCGGTGAACCCGTCGGCAGGTCGCGAGGCCGTGTCCGTCGACGTCACCGCTCCGACGAGGGCGATCTCCCCGTCCGCTCGCGTGCTGGTGGTCGGCGGCGGGCCGGCGGGGTTGGCGGCGGCGGTCGCGGCGGCGCGGTGCGGGCACGCGGTGACGCTGGCCGAGCGGGCCGACGCCCTCGGCGGCCAGCTCGCCCTCGCCGCCCGGGCGCCCGAGCGCGGCGAGCTCGTGCACGTGGTGTCCGACCTGGCGTTCGAGGCCCGCGAGCTGGGGGTGGAGGTGCGGCTGCGAACCTCGATCCGCGCCGCGGAGGACGCCGACGCCGTCGTCCTCGCGACCGGCGCCCGCCCCGCCCTGCCCGCCTGGGCGTCCGGGCTCGCCCGCGTCGTCGACGTCACCGACGTCCTGGCCGGGCGCGTCACCCCGAGCGGGCACGTCCTCGTCGTCGATGCCGGGCGCTCGCACGCGGCGACCTCGACCGCCGAGCTGCTCGCCCGGCGCGGCGCGAGCGTGACCACGCTGACCTCGGCGCTCGTCGCGGCCGGCGCCCTCGCGCCGACCCTCGATCGCGAGCGCTGGCGACGTCGCGCCGCCGACCTCGGGATCGAGGAGCACACGGATCGCGTGGTGCTGGGCGCCCGTCCCGGCCCGGTCCTCGACGTGCTCGCCCACCTCACCGGCGAGGTGACGCCGTGGCCGGCCGACTGGGTCGTGCACGCGGGCCCGCCGACGCCGGTGCTGCCGGGCACGGAGGTGCCGGAGCTGGGCGTGCCCGTCGTCCGCGTCGGCGACTGCGTCGCCCCCCGCGACCTCGGGGCCGCGATCCGCGAGGGCACCGCTGCCGGGGAGGGCCTCCGTGAGCGAAGTCCACGGCGATAGCCGGGAAGATCGCGCACGTAGACGTGAGCGATCTTCGGGCCTATAGCACCGAACTCCGCTCACATAGGGTCGGCGCGTGGAGATGGCCGAGGCCCGCTGGCCGGAGTGCGAGGACGTGCCGGTGCTGCTCGTCCCGGTCGGGGCGACCGAGCAGCACGGCCCGCACCTGCCGCTCGGCACCGACACCGCGATCGCCGCGGCGGTCGCGGCGCGCAGCGGCCTGCCGGTGGCCCCGGCCCTGCCCTACGGCGCGTCCGGGGAGCACGAGACGTTCCCGGGCACGGTGTCGATCGGCACCGAGATCCTGGCGGCGGTGATCGTCGAGCTCGGGCGCTCGGCGTGTCGCTTCGCCCGCCGGCTCGTGCTCGTCAACGGGCACGGCGGCAACGTCGGCGCCCTGCGCGCCGCGGTCGCCCTGCTGCGCTCCGAGGGGCGCGACGTCGCGTGGTTCCCGTGCGGCGTCCCGGGCGCCGACGCGCACGCCGGGCACCACGAGACCGGCGTGATGCTCGCGCTGGCGCCCGACACCGTGCGCCCGGACCTCGCCGCCCCCGGCAACACCGCCCCGCTGCGCGAGCTCATGCCCGCGATCAGCGCCGGCTCGGTGCGCGACGTGAGCCCGTCGGGCGTGCTCGGCGACCCGACCGGCGCGACGGCCGGCGAGGGCGCCGAGACGGTCTCGGTGATCGTCGCCGCGCTCGTCACGGCCGTCGAGCGGTGGGCCGTGGACGACGCGATGGGACGCCTGACCTGAGCCGGCGGCGCTCGGCCAGGGTCACGACGTCGATCGCCGGCCGGACCTAGACTCCGGGCGATGGCCCCCTTCGCCGACCGCGACGGAGCCGGTCGCGCGCTCGGTCGGGCGCTCGCCGAACTGGACCTGCACCGCCCCCTGCTCGTGGGTCTCGCCCGCGGGGGCGTGCCGGTCGCCGCGGCGGCGGCCGCGGCGCTGGGGGACGGGGCGGAGGTCGACGTCGGCGTCGCCCGCAAGATCACGGCACCGGGGCGCCCGGAGGCCGGGCTCGGCGCGGTGGCCGTGGACGGCGAGCCGGTGTGGTTCGACCTCGCGCTGCAGAACGCCGGCCTGCCCCCGGACGTGCTGGACGACCTCGTCGTCGCCGAGCGCACCGAGGCCGCCCGCCGCGAGGAGGCCTACGGGTCGGGGTGGCGAGGCCGCGTGGCGGGGCGGGACGTCGTCCTGGTCGACGACGGGGTGGCGACGGGGATGACGGCACGGGCGGCGCTCGAGGCGCTGGTCGCCGGTGGCCCGTCGAGCCTGGTGCTCGGCGTACCGGTCGCGGCGCCGCCGGCGCTCGAGCGCCTGGCCGACGACTGGGGCGGCACCGTCGTCGCCGTGCTCGTCCCGCCGGACTTCCGCGCGGTCGGTGACGTCTACGACGACTTCGGGCAGCTGACCGACGACGACGTCCTGCGTGTCCTCGATCGCTGACGACCCACCGCGCGGCTGCCTAGACTCGCCCGCCATCAGCGCCTCCACCGTCAGCCCCGCGGCCCCCGCCACGGCGACACGCCCCCCGCACGGCTGGGCGGTCGTGCTCGACCGGCGCGTGTGGCGCGCCGATCGCGGCCGCACGCTGATCGGGGGCTCGCCGCCGCGCGTGCTGCACCTCTCGCCCGCGGCGTACGGGCGCCTCGCCGGCCCGGACGGGATCGCGCCGGACGCGCGGCTCACGGTCACCGACGCGACGTCGGCGGCACTGGCGCGCCTGCTCACCGACGCGGGCGTCGCCCACCCCGATCCCGGCCACCCGGACGCCCCGGCGCCCGCCGCGGTCTCGGTCGTCGTGCCCGTCCGCGACCGTCCCGGCGAGCTCGCCCGCCTGCTCGGTGCGCTGGCCGCGACCGCGCCGGGGATCGCCGAGGTGGTCGTCGTCGACGACGGCTCGACCGACCCGGACGCCACGGCCCGTGTGGCCGCCGCCCACGGCGCGCGCGTGGTCTGCCATCCGGTCTCCCGCGGGCCCGCCGCCGCCCGCAACACCGGCGCCGCCACCGCGGCCGGCGAGATCGTCGCGTTCCTGGACTCCGACGTCGTCCCCGAGCCCGGCTGGCTCGCCCCGCTCCTGGGTCACCTCGCCGACCCCGCCGTCGTCCTCGCCGCCCCCCGCATCGTGGCCTGGGAGGCGTCGTCGGCCGGTGCCGGCCCGGGGGCCACGCTGACAAGTTCAGCACAGCACGCCGATAGGGTCAGGAAATCCCCCCGCTCGATCGCGCGCCGGACCGTGGCCCGCTACGAGGAGCGACGCTCGAGCCTGGACCTCGGGCCGCGCGCCGCCCCGGTCACCGCCCGCTCCCGCGTCGCCTACGTCCCGAGTGCGGCGCTGCTCGTCCGCCGCGAGGCGCTGGGCGCCGGGTTCGCCGAGGACATGCCCGTCGCCGAGGACGTCGACCTCGTCTGGCGCCTCGCCGCCGCCGGCTGGCGCCTGCGCTACGAGCCGTCGTCCCGGGTGGCGCACGAGCACCGCGACGCCGTCGGCGCGTGGCTCGAGCGCAAGGCGTTCTACGGCACCGGCGCCGCCCCGCTGGCCCTGCGTCACCCGCGCCGCGTGCCGCCGGTCGCCCTCGCCCCGTGGACCGCGGCCGCCATGACCCTGCTCGGCGTCCAGCGCCGGTGGAGCACCGCCGCCGCGGGCGCCGTGACGCTGCTGGCCACGGCCCGCCTGGCGCGGGGGCTGGCGCGGCCGGGCCGGAAGGACACGCGTCTCGGCGACATCCGGCGCGCCGTCGCCCTCGCCGCGGTGCTCGCGCCCTGGGGCCTCGGCGGCGCGGCGTGGCAGGCGGCCGGGGCCCTCACGCGGCACTGGTGGCCGGCGGCGGTGGCGGGCGCGGTGGTGTCCCGCCGGGTCCGCCGGGCGCTGCTCGTCGCCGGCGTGGTCGAGGGCGTCGCCGACTGGGCCCGGTTCCGCTCGCCCGGCGACGGGCCGGACGACGTCGTCGGCCACGTCGTCGCCCACCGGCTGGACGACCTGGCCTACGGAGCAGGGCTGTGGTGGGGCGCGTGGCGGTACCGGACGACCGCGCCCCTGCGTCCGGACCTCAGCGGGAAGGGCCCCGACCGATGACCCCGATCGTCCGCACCGTCGCCGTCGGCCGCCCGCGCGAGGTCCCGGGACCCCGCGACGGCGAGACGACGAGCACCGCCATCTGGAAGGAGCCGGTGGACGGGCCGGTCGAGGTCGGCCCCGAGAACCTCGCCGGGGACGAGCAGGCCGACCGCGTCAGCCACGGGGGGCCGGAGAAGTCCGTCTACGCCTACGGCGAGGAGGACCTCGCCTGGTGGCGCGGCGAGCTCGGCGCGCTCGACGACCAGATCTTCGGGCAGAACCTCACGACCGTCGGCTACGACCTGCGCGATGCCGTCGTGGGCGAGCGCTGGCGGATCGGGAGCGCCGAGCTCGTCGTCGTCCAGCCGCGCACCCCGTGCTTCAAGCTCGGCCTGCGCGCCGGGGACCGGTCCATGCCGCGCCGCTTCACCGCCGCGGTCCGGCCGGGCGTCTACCTGCGCGTCGCGTCGACGGGCACGCTCGCCGCCGGCGACCCGATCGAGGTCGTCGACCGGCCCGCGCACGGCGTCACCGTGTCGGAGGTGTTCGCCATCGTCCACCACGAGCGCGACCGCGCCGCCCGCCTGCTCGAGGTGCCGGAGCTGCCGGCCGGCTACCACCACTGGGCCCGCGAGCGCCTCGCCCGTCGGTGATCGTGGGGGCTCCGCTGACGATGGACGTCAGCATGGCCCCCGGGCTGACATCGACCGCCCCCACACGCACCGACCACGCCCTGTTCCGGCGCGTGCGTTCCGGGTGAGGTGCGAACCCCTCCCAACGGACGGTTCGCCTACCGACCGGAGTGTTCTTTTCCGCAGCGATCCGCCCGTTCCAGGGGTGTGTCGAGCCGCAGAAGCGGATGTCTGACCGCCCTTGCTCCGCGTGTGCGGTGTACAGGTCGGTAACCACTCCGACCTGGTCATTCGGGTAGCCCATCCGCCCCCTGAGTGGATGTTGCGCCGCCCGGTGGTCGGCGGTGTGATGTGTCGGCCACCACGCCGGAGATGGGGGCACAGGCGCGCGCGAAGTCAGCGGGCGTCGTTCGCACACCACCACCACGTCCTCGGTCTCGACGTCCGGGCTCCGGTGCCACGTCGTTCGACCGAGTGAGGAGTGAGGTCCATGGCACGCATCCGGACCACCGTCGACGGCCTCGTCTACGAGGACGACGTCGAGCCGCGCATGTTGCTCGTCCAGTACCTGCGTGAACGGCTCGGCAAGACGGGCACGGTGATCGGCTGCGACACGAGCAACTGCGGGGCGTGCACCGTTCACCTCGACGGGATGAGCGTGAAGTCCTGCTCGGTGCTGGCCGTCCAGGCCAACGGCGCCGAGGTGCTCACGATCGAGGGCCTCGAGCGGGACGGCCAGCTGCACCCCGTGCAGCAGGCCTTCCACGACAACCACGCACTGCAGTGCGGTTACTGCACGCCCGGCATGATCATGCAGTCGATCGACCTGCTCGGTGACAACCCCGACCCCACCGAGCACGAGGTCCGCGAGGGCATCGAGGGCAACCTCTGCCGTTGCACCGGCTACCAGAACATCGTGCGCGCCGTCCAGGACGCCGCGACGAAGATGAAGCCGGGAGCCGCCCCGACCGCCGAGGCCGGAGCCAAGCAGACCGTTGCCGGCGGAGGCGCCTGATGACCACCACCGAGAACCCGACGGACGCACCGGTCAAGGAGATCGGGCGCGACCGCCGCCGCAAGGAGGACCGCCGGCTCATCACCGGGCGGACCCAGTGGACCGACAACAAGGCCCTCACCGGGCTGCTGCACATCGCGATCGTGCGCAGCCCGTTCGCCCACGCGACGATCAAGGGCATCGACACCTCGGCGGCCAAGCAGCTGCCGGGGATCGTCGCCGTCTACACGGCCGCCGACATCGGCGCCGACCAGGTGCAGCTCCCGTGCGCGTGGCCGGTCACGAAGGACATGCGCTCGCCCCAGCGTCCCGCGCTGGCCGGCAGCCGGGTGAACTTCGCCGGTGAGGGTGTCGCCGTGGTCGTCGCGCGCAGCGCGGCGATCGCCAAGGACGCCGCCGAGCTGGTCGAGGTCGACTACGACGAGCTCGAGCCGGTCCTCGACATGGAGGAGGCGCTGAAGGACGGCGCCACCCTCGTGCACCCGGACCTGGGCACGAACTCGAACGCCCAGTGGGTGTTCGACTCGGGCGAGGCGGGCTCCGGCGGCAACGCGACCGAGGCCATCAGCAAGGCGGAGTCCGACGACGACCAGATCGTGGTCCGCCGCCGCTTCCGCCAGCAGCGCCTCGTGCCGGTGTTCATGGAGCCCCGCTCCACGGTCGTCGACCCCACGGGCGAGCAGCTCGTCATGTGGTCCTCGACCCAGGTGCCGCACATCCTCAAGACGATGCTCGCGCTGACCCTCGGCCTGCCCGAGCACAAGCTCCGCGTCATCGCGCCGGACGTCGGCGGCGGCTTCGGCGGCAAGATCGCCGTGGCCCCCGAGGAGGTCGTCACCCTCCTGGTGTCCCAGAAGCTGGGCAAGCCGGTGAAGTGGACCGAGACCCGCTCGGAGTCCCTGCTCACGGCCCACCACGGCCGCGACCAGATCCAGGACCTGACGATGTCGGTCACCAAGGACGGCACGATCACCGGCCTGGACGTGAAGCTCCTGGCCGACATGGGCGCCTACCTCGGCCTCGTCGGGCCGGGCGTGCCGATCCTCGGCGCGTTCATGTTCAACGCGATCTACAAGATCCCGGCCTACCGGTTCGACTGCACCAACGTCTTCACCACCAAGACGCTCACCGACGCCTATCGCGGCGCCGGTCGTCCGGAGGCCACCTTCGGCATCGAGCGCCTGATGGACGAGGCCGCGCTGGAGCTCGGCATGGAGCCGATGGAGTTCCGGAAGAAGAACTGGATCAAGCACGACGAGTTCCCGTTCACGACGGTCAGCACGCTGACCTACGACACGGGCAACTACGAGGCCGCGACCGACCAGGCCATGCAGATGTTCGACTACGACGGTCTGCGCAAGGAGCAGGCGGAGCGCCGCAAGCGTGGCGACGTCAAGCAGCTCGGCATCGGCATCTCGACCTTCACCGAGATGTGCGGCCTCGCGCCCTCGCGCGTACTCGGCTCGCTCGACTACGGCGCCGGTGGCTGGGAGACCGCGGCCATCCGGATGCTGCCGACGGGCAAGGTCGAGGTCGTCGTCGGCGTCAGCCCGCACGGCCAGGGCCACGAGACCGCGTTCTCGCAGATCGTCGCCGACCAGCTCGGCGTCGGCTTCGACGACGTCGAGATCCTCCACGGCGACACCCAGTCGTCCTATCGGGGCCTCGACACCTACGGCTCGCGCTCGCTCGCGGTCGGCGGCATCGCCGTCGTCAAGGCGGCCGAGAAGGTCATCGAGAAGGCCAAGCCGATCGCCGCGCACATGCTCGAGGCGTCCGAGGGCGACCTCGAGTTCGCCGCCGGGAAGTTCTCGGTCAAGGGCACCGACAAGGGCGTGGGCATCCAGGACATCGCGCTCGCGGTGTTCGCCGCCCACGACTACCCGGAGGGCATCGAGCCCGACATCGACGCCCACGCGACGTTCGACCCGGAGAACTTCTCGTTCCCGCACGGCACGCACCTCTGCGCCGTCGAGGTCGACACCGAGACCGGGTTCGTCTCGATGTACAAGTACGTCTGCGTCGACGACGTGGGCAACGTGATCAACCCGCTGATCGTCGAGGGACAGGTCCACGGCGGCCTGGCGCAGGGCATCGCCCAGGCCCTCTACGAGGAGGCCGCGTACGACGACCAGGGCACGCTGCTCTCGGGCACGCTGGTCGACTACACGCTGCCGAGTGCGGCGGACCTGATCAGCTTCGACACCGCGAACACCACCACCGCGTCGACCACCAACCCGCTCGGGGTCAAGGGCGTCGGCGAGGCGGGCACGATCGCCTCCACCCCGGCGGTCGTGAACTCGGTGCTCGACGCGATCCGGCACCTCGGCGTCAAGGACATCGACATGCCGACCACCCCCTACCGCGTCTGGAGCGCCATCCAGAACTCGTCGGGGACCTCCGGCCGCGCCGACGAGGCGAACGTCGCCTCGCCGGGTGCCGGTCTCGGCTCCACCGCCCGTGACATGCCCGAGGGAGGCAACCTGTGATCCCGGCCCAGTTCGACTACGTCCGGCCCACCACGGTCGAGGAGGCGCTGCAAGCCCTGCGCGACGGCGGCGACGACGCCAAGCTCCTCGCCGGCGGCCAGAGCCTGCTGCCGGTGCTGCGACTGCGCATGGCCGACCCGTCGCTGATCATCGACCTCGGGGGAATCCCGGAGCTGCGGGGTGTCCGCGAGGACGGCAACGAGGTCGTCGTGGGGGCCATGACGTCGCACCACGACGTCACCCGTGACGACATCCTGCGCCAGCACGTCGCCCTCATCCAGGAGGCGACGAAGACGGTGGCCGACCCGCAGGTGCGCCACCGCGGCACGCTCGGCGGGGCCCTCGCCCACGCCGACCCGGCCGGCGACCTCGCCGCGCCGGCGCTGGCCCTCGAGGCGAAGTTCGTCATTGCGGGGGCGAACGGCACCCGCACGGTGGCGGCGGCGGACTTCTTCGAGGACTACTTCGCCACCGCCATCGGTGAGGGCGAGCTCCTCACCGAGATCCGCTTCCCGAAGTACACGGGTTGGGGCGCGCGGTACGAGAAGTTCAACCGGGTCGCCCAGGCCTGGTCGATCGTGGCCGTGGCCGCGACGATCAAGGTCGACGGGGGCACGATCTCCGATGCCCGTATCGGGCTGACCAACATGGCGGGCACCCCGGTGCGCGCCACGGCCGTCGAGTCGGCACTGGTCGGTCAGAGCGCCACCGAGGACAATGTGCGCAAGGCCGCCCAGGCGGCCGCCGAGGGCACCAGCCCCACCGCGGACGCGGACGCCGGTACCGACTACCGCGAGCACCTCGCCAGGGTGCTCACCGGTCGGGCCGTCCTCGCGGCCGCGGGCTGAGTCCTCCGCGGTCCATCCCGTCCGACGATCCGATCGTCGCGACGTCCCGGCCCGCCCCCGCAGCAGCGGGGGCGGGCCGCCGTCGTGATCGCACAGGAGGTACCGAGTGAAGTTGGAGAACGAGTTCACCGTCCCGGTGGACATCGACACCGTGTTCGACGCCCTGAACGATCCGGAGAAGGTCACTCCGTGCTTCCCGGGCGCCACCCTCGACTCGCGCGACGGCGACGACTTCACCGGCACGGTGAAGGTGAAGCTCGGCCCGATCTCGATGACCTACAAGGGCAAGGGCACGTTCGTCGAGCGTGACAAGACCAACCACAAGGTCGTCGTCGACGCCCAGGGTCGCGACTCGCGCGGCAACGGCACCGCGTCGGCCAAGGCCACGCTGACGATGACCGACGACGGCGGCAAGACCAAGGTCAACGTCCTCACCGAGATGCAGGTGACGGGCAAGCCGGCCCAGTTCGGGCGCGGCGTCATGGCCGACGTCGGCGACAAGATCCTCGGGCAGTTCGCGTCCTGCCTCGCCGACGAGTTCGGCAGCAGCACGGCCGGCGGCCCCGCGGCCGCCACGGTCACCGGGACCGACACCGGGTCCACCGGCGGCAACGGCACCGGCCCCGCGCCGGAGGCCGTGGCCTCGGGCGACGCCGCGCCGGTCACCGGCCCGCCCGCGCCCGCCCCGGTCTCCTCCGGGTCGGGGGCGCCCGCCGCCGCCGCGATGCCGACCACGGTGGCCGAGGCCGCCAAGGGCGACTCGGGCGCCAAGCCCGGCGCGTCGGTCGGCGGGGCCGCGAGCGGCTCCGGACAGGCCGCCGCGCAGCCGAGCCAGCCGCGTCGCCAGCAGGTCGAGGCGATCGACCTGCTCGACAGCTCGCGCGACGCGGTGATCAAGCGCCTCGTGCCCGTGGGCATCGGCGCCGGCGTCCTCGCCGCGATCATCGCGATCATCCTGGTGGTCCGCGGGCGCAGCTAGCCCTGCCCGCGCTCCGCGACGCCCAGGGGCCCTCCACCCGCGCCGGGTGGAGGGCCTCTGCGCGTCTACCGGGCGCCCAGGTTGGGCCCGGGTGGGACCTCCAGGAAATCGTCCCCGAGGTCGCTGGAGTCGCTCACACCTCCGGAACCCGACTCCTCCGCACCGGACGCTTCGGAAACCGAAGCATCCCCGCCACCCGACTCCGACGCCTCGGAGCCCGGAGCCTCCTCGAGGAAGTCATCATCAGGACCGCGAACGTGCACGACGGACGCCGAGGAGAACCCACCCTCGACGAGGGAGCACCTCGTGATCACCGGCGTGATCACCTCCACCTGATCAGAGCAGGAACGACCGCGCCGGCGGTGTCTGAAAGGGTCGGTGCGTGCACCTCGGCCCCACGAACACGATCGTCGACGTCCCCGGCCTGCAGGTCGGGCACGCGGACCTCGAGGGCGAGGGCGCGCTGTCGGGGACGACGGTCGTGCTGCCCGGCCCCGAGGGCGCGGTCGCGGGCGTCGACGTCCGCGGTGGTGGCCCCGGCACCCGCGAGACCGACGCGCTCGACCCGCGCACGCTCGTCGAGCGCGTCCACGCCGTGGTGCTCACCGGCGGGAGCGCCTACGGGCTCGCCGCCGCCTCCGGGGTGGCCGACGCGCTCGGGGCCGCCGGGCGTGGCTTCCCCGTGGGGCCCGGACCGGGCGAGGTCGTGCCCGTCGTGCCCGCCGCGGTGGTGTTCGACCTCGGGCGCGGGGGCCGGTTCACGGCCCGTCCCACGGCGGAGACCGGGGCACGGGCGCTCGCCGCCTGCACCGATGCGCCGCCGGCGCAGGGGGTCGTCGGCGCCGGCTGCGGCACGGTCGTCGGCGGGCTCAAGGGCGGGGTCGGATCCGCGTCGTCGGTGCTCTCGGACGGCACGGTGGTGGCCGCCCTCGTGGTGGCCAACGCCGCGGGCTCGGCGGTCGACCCGGCCACCGGCGAGCTGTGGGCCGCCCGGCACCTCCACGCCGGCGATGTCGAGCCCCCGGCCCTGCCCGGCGACCGCACCGCGCTGCTCGCGGCCCTGCGCGAGGCTGCCGCGCCCCCGACGCTGAACACCACGATCGGCGTCGTCGCCACCGACGCCGGCCTGACCGTCGCCCAGTGCGCGAAGCTCGCCGCGGTCGGGCAGAGCGGCCTCGCCCGTGCCGTGCGCCCCGCCCACGGCATGACCGACGGCGACACGTTCTTCGGCCTCGCGACCACCCGGCGCCCGGCCCCCGACCTCGCCGCGGTGCAGGAGCTGCTCACCGCCGGCGCCGACTGCGTCACCCGCGCCGTCGCCCACGCCGTCCTGGCCGCCCGCTCCGTCGAGACTCCCGCCGGGCACTGGCGCGCGTACCGCGACCTCGTCGGCTGAGCGCCGGTCGGCTGTCGCAGCGAGGGACGCCTCCGCTGCGTCCCACGCAGCCGGGGTGACCCTCGCTCCACTGCGGGGCACCATGGAGGGCGTGGAGGGCTACCGCGAGCGGCCGATCGGGCCCGGGATGGTGCTCTGGGCGAGCGACGGCGGCGCGACGACGATCCTGCCCGACGGGTGCCTCGACCTGATCTGGAACGGGCGCGCGCTCGTCGTCGCCGGCCCCGACGCCGGCGCCCGCCACCACGACGGCGGCGGCGCGCGTCACGTCGGCCTGCGCTTCTCCCACGGGCGCGGGCCGACGAGCCTGGGCGTGCGCGCCGACGAGCTGCGCGACACCACGGTGCCCCTCGACGCGGTGTGGTCCGAGGCCGCCGCGCAGGAGCTCGCCGAGCGTGCCGCCGAGGACCCCGTGCGGGCGTTCGGCGACGTCGCCGGTGCGGTCCCGGCGAGCGACGACCCCTTCGGCGCCCGCGTCTTCACCGCCCTGGCACGGGGCGCCGACGTCGCCGGGCTCGCCGACGCGCTGGGCACCACCACCCGCACGCTGCACCGGCGCTGCCTGCCGGTGTTCGGCTACGGCCCCCAGCACCTCGGGCGCATCCTGCGCCTGCAGCGCGCGCTCGCCCGGGCCCGCACCGGTACGCCGTGGGCCGAGGTGGCTGCCGTCGAGGGCTTCGCCGACCAGCCGCATCTCGCGCGGGAGGTCCGCACCCTCGCCGACACCACGCCGACGGAGCTCCTACTGCGGTAGCGCCGCGAACAGGTCCACCGGCGCCCCGTCGGGGTCGTCGACGACGGCGTAGCGCATGCCCCAGAACGCGTCCCAGGGCTCGAGCGCGCCGTGGTACCCGGCCCCGACGAGCTCGGCGTAGAGCGCGTCGACCTCGGCGGGGGAGTCGCACGCGAACGCCACGGAGCGCCGGGGCCCGCCCGACGGCTCCGTCCAGGACGGGTCGAACGACCGGACGGTGTCCACGGTGTCGAACGCGAAGCGCAGCCCGCCGGCGAGCTCGACCTCGACGTGGGGCGCGGTGTCGGCCTCGGGCGGCGCGTCGAGGCCCAGGCGGCGGTAGAAGGCGAGCGAGGCGGCCATGTCGGAGACGACGAGCTCGACGACGGCGAGGCGCGGAGGCATGGACGTCACCGTAGGGACGCCCGCGGCGCGGGGCTTGGAGCGATCGGACACCATGCGCGTGTGCACCGGACGCTCGGCTTCACCGCGCCGCTGTGCCCGGACAACCTGTTCGGCCACCTGGTCGCGACGGCCGTGCCCGGCGTCGAGGAGTGGCACGACGGCGCCTACCGCCGCACGCTCGCGCTGCCCGGCGGGCCGGGGGTGGTCTCGCTGCGGCCGGGCGACGCCGGCATCGACGCCACCCTGACCCTCACCGACGACGCCGACCTCGACGCGGCCGAGTGGCTCGCCCGGCGCCTCCTCGACCTCGACGCCGACCCGGTGATCGTCGACGACACCCTGCGCGCGGACCCCGTGCTGGCCCCCCTGGTCGACGCCGCGCCGGGCCGGCGGGTCCCCGGCGCGCCCGACCCCGAGGAGTTCGCGGTGCGCGCGGTCCTCGGGCAGCAGGTCTCCACCGCCGCCGCCCGGACCCACGCCGGCCGGCTCGTGCGCGGGTATGGCACGCCGCTGCCCGACGGCCTCGCGGGTCCCGGCAGCACGCTCACCCACCTCTTCCCGTCCTCGCCCGCCCTCACAGCCGTCGATCCCGACGAGCTGGCGATGCCCCGGACCCGACGGCGGACGCTGCTCACGCTCGTCGCCGCCCTCGCCGACGGCGAGGTCGTCCTCGACCCGGCCGACGTCCCCGGTTCCCGTGCCGCGCTCGGCGCGCTGCCGGGGATCGGCCCGTGGACCGTCGACTCGGTGGCGATGCGCGCCCTCGGCGACCCCGACGCGTTCCTGCCCACCGACCTCGGCATCCGGGTGGCCGCGGAACGCCTCGGGCTGCCGGGGAAGGACCGCGACCTCGTCGCCCGCGCCGAGGCCTGGCGCCCGTACCGGGCCTACGCCACGCAGTACCTCTGGGCGGCGCTGGACCACGCCGTCAACGTCATGCCAGGCTGATCAGGGCCTCGCCCGAGGAGGTGGCCATGGCGGCGGACGACGCCCTCTGGAGTGCTCTCGGCCGGGTGGCGGAGACGCCGACCCTGCTCGTGGCCTGCGCCTTCGACGGCGCGCTCGCCGCGGAGGAGGGCGACCCCGCGGAGGCGCGCGCGGAGCAGCAGTCCTCCGAGGCGCTCAACGTGCTCATCGCCCTGCACCGGACGACGGTGGCGGTGGTGTCCGAGCGGCCCGCCGAGGAGGTCGCCGAGCTGATGTTCCTGTCCGGCGCCAAGGGCGGCGCCCGCGTCGTCGCCCCCGAGGGCGTGGCCGCGCTCCGCGACGAGGTCGGCGCAACGGCCGTCGTCGCCGTGGGCCTCGACCACGAGCCGGGTGCCGACGACGTGGTCATCGGCGTCGCGGCCGAGGCGCCGTACGAGGTCGAGGACGTCGACGACGTCTGCCTGGTGCTCGAGGAGCTGGCGGGCCTCCGTCGCGGCTACTGAGCGGCGGATCAGAACAGCAGCGTGTCCCGGGACTCCAGATCGAGCAGCGTGCGCTTGCGCTCCAGCCCGCCCGCGTAGCCGGTGAGGCTGCCGTCGGCGCCGACCACGCGGTGGCACGGCACGACGATCGCGACGGGGTTGCGGGCCATCGCCCCGCCCACCCGTCGGGCGTCGACGGGCTCGAGGCCCACCGCGGCGGCGAGCTTGCCGTAGCTCACGGTCTCGCCGTAGCCGACCGAGGCCAGGCCGTCGAGCACCCGGCGGTCCCACGCGGGGTGGGCGTCGAGGTCGACGGGGACGGTGAACTCCCGCAGCGTGCCCGCGAAGTAGGCGTCGATCTCGCGACGGGCGAGGTCGAGGACGCGCTCGGCGTCCGCGTCACGCGGCTCGTCGGACGCTGCGGGGGAGAACCCGAGCAGCGTCAGCCCGCGCGGTGAGGCGTCGAGGTGCAGCGGCCCGAGAGGGGTGTCGTGGACGATGCTCATGTCCCGGAGAACACCTCGGTGGGCCGCGGCGTGGCGGTCAGCCGCCGGCGAAGGGCGGCAGGACGTCGACGACCGCGCCCTCGGCGAGGACCAGGGTCCGGTCGCGCACGGCCACCTCGTCGAGCAGGAAGCTGGCGGCGGCGAGCACGCGCGCGAGCGCCTCGCCGTGGTCGGCGGCCAACGCCGTGATCAGGTCGTCGACGGTGGCGCCGGCGGGGACCGTGACGTCCTCGCTGCGGGTGCCGGCGGCGGCCTTGGCCCCGGCGAAGTAGCGGACGGTGACGCCGATGGGCGGGGCCGTCGTGGCGGTGGTGGGAGCGGTGGGTGCGCCCATCATCCTCCGATCGCACTCATGGGCCGGTCGGGCTGCAGGAACCCGGGCTCGTCGATGCCGTGGCCGGGCTTCTTGCCCCACATGGCCACGCGCCACGCGTCGGCGATCTCCTCGTCGGAGCCACCGCCACGCAGGAACCGTCGCAGGTCGTTCTCGGTCTGCGAGAACAGGCAGTTGCGCACCTGGCCGTCGGCGGTGAGCCGCGTGCGGTCGCAGTTGCCGCAGAACGGCCGGGTGACCGAGGCGATCACGCCGACCTTGGCCGGGGTGCCGTCGTGACCGGTCCAGCCGTCGACGAGGAAGCGCTCGGCGGGGGCGCCACCGCGCTCGGCCGGGTCGTCGGAGAGCGTGAACCGTGTGCGCAACGAGGCGAGGATCTGCTCCGCGGTGATCATGCGGTCGCGCTGCCACGAGTGCCCGGCGTCGAGGGGCATCTGCTCGATGATGCGCAGCTCGTAGCCCTCCTCGAGTGCCCAGGCCAGCAGGTCGGGCGCCTCGTCGTCGTTGAGGCCGGGCATGAGCACCGTGTTGATCTTGATGGGGTCGAGGCCGTGCTCGCGGGCGGCCCGCAGGCCTGCGAGGACGTCGTCGAGCCGATCGCGCCGCGTGATCTCGGCGAAGCGGTCGCGCCGCAAGGTGTCCAGGGAGGCGTTGACCCGGTCGAGCCCCGCAGCCGCGAGGCCGGCCGCGCGGCGCGTGAGGCCGAGCGCGTTGGTGGTCACCGACATCTCGGGCCGGGGCGTCAGCGCGGCGGTGGCCGCGACGATGTCCTCGAGGCCCTTGCGCAGGAGGGGTTCGCCGCCGGTGAACCGGATCTCCTGCACGCCGAGACGTTCGACGGCGACGCGCACGAGGCGCACAACCTCGTCGTCGGTGAGTGCCTCCTCGCTCGGCATCCACTCCAGGCCCTCGGCGGGCATGCAGTAGGTGCAGCGCAGGTTGCAGCGGTCGGTCAGCGACACCCGCAGATCGGTGGCCACCCGGCCCCACGAGTCGACCAGACGTGCGTCGTCCGGCCGCCCTGAGGTGTCCGTGGTGGCGGTGGCGGACCCGGGGACGGCCGGCACACCGAGGTCGAGAACGCTCATCACTTCCCACCCTAACCGCGTCGACGACCGCGAGTGGTCGGCGTCTCCGCAGGTCGGATCCCCTCTCCGCAGATGCGGACATCGCGTCGCGAGAAGATCGCAGCTGCGGTGTGCGGTGCGGAGAAACGGTCCCTTCGGAGAGGCGCGCCGTCGGCGCCGGACCGGCCTCTGAGGTCGCGGGATGCCCGGCGGGCCGGGCGCCCACACGTCTACGGCGCCCGCAGCCCCCGGACGGCGGGACACCCCGTCGCGATCGCCGAATGACGCCCTGCCGGCCCCTCTGACACGCCCGGGCGAGCGGTTCCCCGGACGGGGCGTCGCCGCCCACTACCGTCAGCGACCATGTCCACCGGTCGGCGCCGCCTGGGCTGGCTGCTGCCGACCGTGCTCGTGCTCCTGCTCGTCGCCGGGGTCGCCGGCACCTGGACCCTGCTGCGTCAACCGCAGCTGCTGGCCGGCTCGTCGGCGTCCGTGGTGCCCGTCGTGCGGGCCGACGTCGTCACCGAGGTCCGCGTGCCGGGTGCGGTCCGCAGCGCGGGCGAGGCCGAGGTGTCGTTCGCGGTGAGCGGCACGGTGACGACGATCCCCGTCGTGCCGGGCGCCGTCGTCCGCGCCGGGGACGTGCTCGCCACCCTCGACGACGGGCCGACCCGTGCGCGGGTCAGCGCCGCCCAGGTCGCCGTCGCGACCGACGTCCGCGACCTCCAGGCCGCCCGCAACGCCGTCCCCTCCGACCCGGCCCTGCTCGGGCGCCTCGAGACGACGGCCGCTCGCGACCGGGCCGAGCTCGCCGAGGCCACCCGCGTCCTCGACGGCACCGTCCTGCGGGCCCCGCGCGACGGCACGGTGACCGCCGTCGCCGGGCAGGTCGGCGACCGCGTGCTCGCCGGCGCGCCGACCCCGGACGACGCACTCAGCCGCCGACCGTTCGTGCGCCTCGCCGACCTCGGCGCCCTCGTCGTCCGCGCCTCGGTCGCACCCCGCGACGTCGCCCGTGTCGCTCCGGGTCAGGCGACGGCCGCGGCCGTCGACGGGGTCGGCCCGACGGTGTTCGGCGAGGTCGTCGGCGTCGAGCCCGCGCCCGGTCCGGACGGCGCCTACGGCGTCACCGTCGCCACGTCGCTCCCGCCGGAGACGATGCGCGTCGGCCAGGCCGCCGACGTCCGCATCCTCGTGAGCCGCGCCGTCGGCGTGCTCGTGGTGCCGCCGTCGGCGGTGCGGCCCACCGGCCCGAACCGCGGCACCGTCCTCACGCCCCCGCCCGACGGCCGTGGCCCGAACCGGCTCGTCACCGTCACCACCGGCATCGCCGACGCGACCTCGATCGAGGTGCGCGAGGGCCTCCGCCTCGGCGACCGGGTCCTGGTCCCGCGCGACGCCGAGGAGCCGCGGCCGTGAGTGGGCGGGACGGGTACCCGGACCACCCCGACGACCCGGACGACCCCCGCGACGACTACCTGCCCGCGGACTACGAGACCGACCCCCGCGGGGAGCCCCTGCCTCCACTGCCCCCGCCGGAGCGACGCCGGCGCCCGCGGCGCTGGGTGATCGGCCTGGCGGTGCTCACGGCGTTCGTCCTCGGCGGCGTGGGCGGAGTGATCGCGGACCGCCACCTCGCCGTCGGGTGCGAGACCTGCGCTCCGCCCGCGGGCGAGGGCACGCCGCTCGTGGGCACGATCGAGAGCACGTCCGACGGGCTGCTGGCCGTCCGCACCCCGGAGGGGAGGCTGATCGCGGTGCGCACCTCGCCCGCCACGCGCGTGGTCGACCAGGAGCCGCGGCCGGGTCCGGTGACGGCCCTGCCCCGCGGGACCCGCGTGAGCCTGATCGGCGTGCGCGACGTCGACGGCGTCCTCACCGCCCAGACGGTCGGCGTTCCGGGCTGACGCGCGCCCGGTGCGGCAGCGAGGGCGTCCTTCGCTGCGCACCACGCACTCGGGGTGACCCTCGCTCCACCCGGCGCGGTTCCCGAGTTCGGCGCGAGGGCGTCCTTCGCTGCGTCTGACGCACTCGGGGTGACCCTCGCTCCACCCGGGCCTGGCTCAGAACGCCCGCGCCAGCCAGCCCATCAGGTCCGAGCCCCACCACGAGCTCGTGTCGCCCGCGTCCGACGCCGCGACGGGGACGGGCACCGGCAGCGTCGTGGGCAGGCCCGGAGGCACGAGGCCCGGAGGCACGAACCCCGGCGGCACGAGCCCCGGCGGCGGGATGACCGGCGGGGTGGTCGTGGTCGTCGTAGTCGTCGTGGTGGTGCTCGTCGGTGTGGTGGTGGTCGGCTCGGGCTCGGTGGTCGGCTCGGGCTCGGTGGTCGGCTCGGGCTCGGTGGTCGGCTCGGGCTCGGACGTGGTCGTCGAGGTGGCCGACGTGGTCGTCCTCGTGCTCGACGGCGGGGTGGTCGTCGTCGACGGGGGCGCCGTGGTCGTCGTGCTCGTGGGCGTCGCCGACGTGGTCGTCGTGGTCGGCTCGGTGGTCGGCTCGGTGGTCGGCGTCGTGGTGGTCGTGGTCGGCCGGGTGGTGGTGGTCGTCGGCCGGGTGGTGGTGGTCGTCGGCTCGGTGGTCGTGGTCGTCGGCCGCGTGCTGGGCGAGACGGTGACGGTCGAGGTCCGGGTGGTCACGCTGGTCGGCGGGGCCGCGGCCGTGGTCGTCAGCCACAGCCCGCGCAGCACCGGGCTCTCGCCGCCGTCGGCGCGGCGCATCAGGATGCGGATCCCGATCTCGCCGGTCGGGTCGCCGAGGTCGGCGGCGCCGTCGCGGGGCACCCGCACCCAGTCGCCCCAGCGCCCGTTGCGCTGCAGGCCGCGGGCCTCGACGACGACGGCGGCACCGCGGGGGACGTCGACCGCGGGGACGCCGGCGATGCCGTCGACGAGCCCGAGGGTGCGGCGCGGCGCGAGCACGACCTCGCCGTTCGGGACGCCGTCGAGCCGGACGGCGCCGTCGGTGAGCACGACGCCCCGGTCGTCGCCACCCTCGAGGGCGATCTCGGCGGACCAGCTCTCGCCGGGCGTCGGCGTGCTCGCGGCGGCGGGGACGGCGAGGACGACGGCGAGACCGAGGGCCCCGGCGGCGACGGCGAGCGCGCCGCCCCGCACGGCGGGATCAGCAGGACGGGACATCGCGTGCCTCCACGAGCTCGGCCGGGACGTACTGGGCGGTGCCGAGGCGGATCCACCGGGTGCCGACACCGGTGCGCCCGCCCGCGGCCTGTGCCGCGCACTCGTAGGACATGCGGGCCTGCGGAGCGACGGAGCCGACGACCGCGGCGTCGGCGGCCGGGGCCGCTCGGACGTCGAGCCGGGTGTCGCGGTCGAGCGCCGTGCCCGACGGGCCGCGCCCGGTCCAGAGGTAGGTGACGGTGACCCAGGCGTTGTCGTTGAGGCCGAGGTCGTCGCGGAACGTGCCGTCGGCGAGGTCGATGCCGGCGGGGTTGGTCACGCGGCGTCCGGTGGCGTCGCGGCCGCCGCGGTAGCCGTCGACGAAGGCGGCCTCCGCGGCGGGGCGTCCGCGGGGCAGGTCGGCGAAGGCCCGGCGCAGCTCCGGCGGGTTCCAGTAGTCGTCGCGCGTGTTCCAGGGCCCGACGTCCCATACCGGCGCCCAGGTGCAGCGCGTCGCGGTGGCGCAGACGCGCACCGTGTAGTCGCCGCCGCCGCGCGGGCTCAGGCCGCGGCGCGAGGGCAGGGCGACGAAGCGGTCGTTGCGCTCGACCTCGTGGCCGTTGGCCGTGTCGTTGCCGACGAGCCCGATCCGGGTCGCGAAGACGCGGGACGTGAGCGCGGTGGCCGGGGCCGGGACGCCGAAGCCGACGGGGGAGCGGTCCGCGGTCAGCCAGAGGCGGCGCAGGGCCGGGCTCCGCCCGTCGGCCGACGCGACCAGCGTGATCCGGACCTGGATCTCCGAGGTCAGCTCGGAGAGCTGCGCCGGGTCGCCCGCCTCCGCCTCGTCCCACTCGCCCCACGTGCCGTCGTCCCGGATGCCGCGAACCGCGACGATCACCTGCGCGCCCGCGGGCACGTCGGCGGTCACCTCGGCCGCGACCCGGTCGGTGACGGCGGCCGGACGGCGCGGGGCCAGGAGCAGGTCGCCCTCGGCCGGCGCGTCACCGGTGGACGTCCGGCGCGGCGCGAGGTCGATCAGGCGCACCGCCTCGTCGCGGACGACGACGTTGCTGTCGTCGCCGCCGTCCACTGCGAGCTCGGCGGCCCACGACTCGCTCGACGGCAGGGCGGAGGCCGACGGGGCGATGAGGCCTGCCGCGAGGGCCGCGCCCACCGCGAGCGCGGCGAGCAGGACACGGCGACCCGGCATGGGCACTCCTCAGGCCTCGGTGTCCCCGCGAGTGGAGGACGGTCGACGCCCATGCAAGGAGGTGGACGCTGCGTCGACAAGCGAAACACAGGAGACGCATGTGGGTGATAGCCGATCCGGCGACTTACATCCCTGTCATTCCCTTGATCGTCGCGCCGCGCGTCGACGCGCCGAACATCACCCCGATGAGGTACCTCTACCGGGGTGGGGGAGGACGGCGGGACCGGCGCGACCTGTGTGGTCCACGACGAGCGGCCGCAGGACCGCCGTCGCCTGCGGCTGCTCGTCCGCGCCGTCGCTGCTCCCGACCCGGTCGCCGCTGCCCGGGACGCGGACGATCTGCTCGCACGCCTCGCCGCGACGCCACGGGCGTTCGCGGTCGTCGGGATCTCCGAGTCCGAGCCGTCCGGGCTGGCGGTCGTGCGCCGCGTCCTCGCCGACGTGCCGGGCACAGCCGTGCTCGTGGCGGGGTCGGCGGGCGCCGACGCGCCCGCCCAGCAGGCCCTCGCGGAGGGGGCCGCGGGCTTCCTGCGCTGGGACGCCCCGCGCGCGATGATCCGCACCCTGGTGCGCAGCGTGGCGTCGACGGCGGCCGGGGACGACCTCGTGCCACGCCCCGCGGGCGCCCCCGCCGCCGAGATCGTCAGCGACGGGGGCCTGCGCGACGTGGTGGTCGACCTCGAGGCCCAGCAACGTCTCGAGCTGTCCGTGCGCGAGGTGCAGGTGCTCATCGGCGTCAGTCGCGGGCTGACCAACGCCGACATCGGCCGGCGTCTCTACCTGTCCGACCACACGGTCAAGTCCCACACCGGGCACCTGTTCCGCAAGCTCGGGGCGAGCGACCGCGCGCAGGCGGTCAGCCACGCCTGGCGGCTGGGCCTGTTCTCGCCCGCGCCGACCCGCCCGGCCCGCACCTGACCCCCGTGCGCCTTGATCTCCTGGCGGGCGACGGAGCGCAGGTGCACCTCGTCCGGGCCGTCGGCCAGGCGCAGGGCGCGCGCCCAGGAGTAGGCGTAGGCCAGCGGGAAGTCGTCGGACACCCCGCCGCCGCCGTGGATCTGGATCGCGCGGTCGATGACGCTGCACGCCATCCGCGGGCAGATCACCTTGATGGCCGCGATCTCGGTGGCCGCGCCGCGCGAGCCGACGTTGTCGATCATCCAGGCGGCCTTGAGCACGAGCAGGCGGGCCTGCTCGATCTCGATGCGGCTCTCGGCGATCTGCTCGCGCACGACGCCCTGCTCGGACAGCGGCTTGCCGAACGCGACGCGCTCGTTCGCCCGCCGCACCATGGCGTCCACCGCGCGCTCGGCCATGCCGATGAGGCGCATGCAGTGGTGGATGCGGCCGGGGCCGAGGCGCGCCTGGGCGATGGCGAAGCCGCCGCCCTCCTCGCCGAGGAGGTTCTCCACCGGGACGCGGACCTGGTTGAGCTCGATCTCGCAGTGCCCGTGCTGGTCCTGGTAGCCGAACACCGGCAGGGCGCGGCTGATCGTCAGTCCCGGGGTGTCCCGGGGGACGAGCACCATCGACTGCTGGCGGTGCGTCGGGGCGTCGACGTCGGTCTTGCCCATGACGATGAAGATCTGGCAGCGCGGGTCGGACGCGCCGGAGATCCACCACTTCTTGCCGGTGATGACGTACTCGTCACCCTCGCGGCGGATCGAGGTGGTGATGTTGGTGGCGTCCGAGGAGGCGACTGCGGGCTCCGTCATCGCGAACGCGGAGCGGATCTCGCCGGCGAGCAGGGGCTCGAGCCAGTTCTGCTTCTGCTCGGGCGTGCCGAACAGGTGCAGGGTCTCCATGTTGCCGGTGTCCGGCGCCTGGCAGTTGATCGCCTCGGGGGCGATGACCGGCGACCAGCCCGACACCTCGGCGACCGGCGCGTACTCGAGGTTCGACAGGCCCGAGACGTCGGGCAGGAAGAGGTTCCACAGGCCCCGGTGCCGGGCCTCGGCCTTGAGGTCCTCGACGATCGGCGGCAGCTCGTGCTCGGCGGTCGTCCCGCGCCGCTCCTCCCGCCACTCCTCGTAGACCTTCTCGGCGGGCAGCACGGCCTCGTCGAGGAAGGCCCGCATGCGGTCGGTGTAGTCCTGCGCCGCGGCACTGGGTGCGAAGTCCACCCCCGCACCATCCCACCGCTCTCGGCCTGCGCGCGAGGGCAGTGACGCCCGTCGCCGGGTCTGCTGCGGGCGCCGTCCCGGACCTGCGGCGAGGTCCGGGGGTGTACAGGCGCATCGGCGGCTCTAGACTCCCCGGACGTGACGCACTTCCGGATCGCCGAGGCCGCCCGACTGCTGGGCGTCAGCGATGACACCGTCCGCCGGTGGACCGACGGGGACGCCCTGCCGGTCTCGATCGACGCGAGCGGCCGCAAGGTCATCGCCGGGGCGGACCTCGCCGCGTTCGCCCGCGCGCAGGCCCACAGCGTCCCGGACCCCTCGGGCATCGGGCGCTCGGCCCGCAACCGCTTCGTCGGCCTCGTCACCGCGATCGCCAGCGACAAGGTCATGTCGCAGGTCGAGATGCAGTGCGGGCCGCACCGGGTGGTGTCGCTGATGAGCACCGAGGCCGTCGAGGAGCTCGGGCTCGAGGTCGGCTCGCTGGCGGTCTCGGTCGTGAAGGCGACGCACATCATCGTCGAGACACCCGGAGGCATGGCGTGACCCGCGCCCGCAGGCGCGTCCTCGCCGGCCTGGTCGCCGCCGTCGCTCTCGGCGTCGCGGCATGCGGGGGGTCCGGAGGCGAGCAGCAGGCGCCCCCGTCCCGCACGCTCACCGTCTCGGCCGCGGCGTCGCTCACCGACGTCTACGGCCGGTTGAAGACCCAGTTCGAGCAGGCCGACCCGGGCACCGAGATCCGCCTCAACTTCGGCGGCTCGGACACGCTGGCCCAGCAGATCGTGCAGGGCGCGCCCGCCGACGTGCTGGCCACCGCGAGCACGAAGACGATGCAGACCGCGCAGCAGGCCGGCCGCATCCAGGGCCAGCCGGTCACCTACGCGGCGAACCAGCTCCAGATCGCGGTCCGGCCCGGCAACCCGAAGCAGATCACCGGACTGCCGTCCCTGGTCGGCCCGCAGGTCACCGAGTCGGTCTGCGCGCCGGCCGTGCCGTGCGGCGCCGCCACCGAGGCCGCCGAGCGCGCCGCCGGCGTCACCCTCGACCCGGTCAGCGAGGAGCAGGACGTCCGCTCCGTGCTCCAGCGCGTCACCACCGGCAACGTCGACGCGGGCCTCGTCTACGTCACCGACGTGAGGTCGGCGGACGGGCAGGTGCAGGGGATCGACTTCCCGCAGGCCACCGCCCAGGGCGCGGCGCAGAGCTACCTCATCGGCGCGGTCACCGGCAGCCAGAACGCCGACCTCGCCGACAGCTGGATCCGGTTCGTCACCGGGCCCCAGGGCGACGTCGCGCTGACCCAGGCGGGATTCCAACTCAAGTGACACGCGCCGTCCCCGCGTCTCCGCGCCCCCGCAGCAGCCGCACCGGCTCGGCGGGGCACGCCCTGCCGTGGCCGGTGTGGGTGCCCGCGGTCGTCGGGTTCGGGCTGATCGCGGTCCCGGTCGCCGGGCTGGTGCTGCGGGCCGACTGGCCGAACTTCCTCTCGCTCGTCACCAGCGACGCCGCCCTCGACGCCCTGCGGCTCTCGCTGCAGACGGGGCTGACGTCGACGGCGCTGTGCCTGCTGTTCGGGACCCCGCTCGCGCTCGTGCTCGCGCGGTCGGACCTGCCCGGCCTGCCCGTGTTCCGCTCGATCGTCCTGCTGCCGCTGGTCCTCCCGCCGGTGGTCGGCGGTCTGACGCTGCTGTTCCTTCTCGGGCGCACCGGGCCGGTCGGGCAGCTGCTCGACGCCTGGTTCGGGATCACCGTGCCGTTCTCCACCGCGGCCGTGGTGATCGCCCAGACCTTCGTCGCCATGCCGTTCCTCGTGGTCAGCCTCGAGGGTGCGCTGCGCACCGCGGGCGACCGCTACGAGGCGGTGGCCGCGACCCTCGGCGCCTCGCCGATGACCGCCCTGCGCCGCGTCACCCTCCCCGTCGTCCTGCCCGGCCTGGTCTCCGGCGCCGTCCTGGCCTTCGCCCGCGCCCTCGGGGAGTTCGGCGCGACCGTCGCCTTCGCCGGCAGCCTGCAGGGCACCACCCGCACCCTCCCGCTGCTGATCTACCTGGACTCCCAGGACGACCTCGACTCCGCCGTCGCGCTCTCCCTGCTGCTCGTCGTCGTGGCCGTCGTCGTCATCGTCGGCACCCGGACCCGCGACGCGAGCGGGGTCCGGTGAGCGCCGCGGGAGCCGGGCCGGAGTCGCGCGAAGGGCACCGTGAGCCGGATAGAACGGTCGATGGTGCCCTTCGCACGGACACCGCGGACACCGCGGACACCGCGGACACCGCGGACACCGCGCGCACCGCGGACACCGCGCGCACCGCAGGCCTCACCGCCCGCGTCACCACCCGCCGTGGCGGCTTCACCCTCGACGTCGCCGTTCAGGTCGCGCCCGGCGAGGTCGTCGCCGTCCTCGGGCCCAACGGGTCGGGCAAGTCGACGCTGCTCGGGACGCTCGCGGGCCTGTTCGACCCCGAGTCGGCGACCGTGACCCTGGCCGACCGGGTCCTCACCGACACCGCGGCGGGCGTCGCCGTGCCCGTCCACCGGCGGCGGGTCGGGCTGCTCAGCCAGCAGGCGCTGCTGTTCCCGCACCTGACCGCGCGCGAGAACGTCGCCTTCGGCCCGCGCTGCGCGGGGCAGGGCCGACGGGCCGCGGGGACGGTCGCCGACCGCTGGCTCGCCGAGATGGGCGTCGCCGAGCTCGCCGACCGCCGCCCGTCCGAGCTGTCCGGTGGGCAGGCCCAGCGGGTGGCGATCGCCCGCGCGCTGGCCGTCGAGCCGGACCTGCTGCTGCTCGACGAACCCTTCGCCGCCCTCGACGTCGACGCGGCGCCCGCCGTCCGGGCCTTGCTGCGCCGCGTCGTGCGCGACAGCGTCGTGGGAGGCCAGACCGTCCTCCTCGTCACCCACGACGTGCTCGACGCCGTCGTCCTCGCCGACCGGCTCGTCGTCCTGGCCGACGGCGACGTCGTGGAGCAGGGCCCGACCGCGGAGGTGCTCGCCCGCCCGCGCTCGGGGTTCGCGGCCCGCATCGCCGGCCTCGACCTCGTCACCGGCACCGCAGGCGCCGGCGGGCTCCACGCCTCCGACGGGACCCTGGTCTCCGGCGCGGCCTCGGAGCCTCTCGACCACGGCGAGCCGGCGGTCGCGGTGTTCGCGCCGCGCTCGGTGGCCGTGCACCGTGAGCGCCCCGCGGGCAGCCCGCGCAACGTCGTGCCGGTGCGGCTCGCGGCGATGGAGCCGCAGGGCGAGGTCGTCCGGCTGCGCGCCGGCGCCTCGGAGCGCGGCCCGGCGTGGGTCGACGGGCTGGCCGCCGACGTCACCCCGGCCGCCATCGCCGAGCTGGGCGTCGAGCCCGGCGACGAGCTGTGGTTCGCGGTGAAGGCCACCGAGGTCGCGGTGCACCCGATGCGACGGCGTCGCAGGTGAGTGGTCCGGGTCGTCATGGCGACCCATGTCGCTCACGTGCGCAGGAGGCGCCTCACAGGTCCGGCGGGCCGCCGAAGAGGGGCTCGTCGACGGCGCGGATCTCCTGGCCGGGCAGGCCCTCGGGGTGCTCGCGGCGCACCGAGTCCAGGGCCGTCAGCGCGAGGTCGAGGTGGTGGCGCTTGGAGGCCTCGTAGAACTCCTGGGCGCCGGCGGCGAGCTTCGGCGACCCGTGCAGGGGCTTGTCCGAGACGCACAGCAGGGTGGCGTGGGGGACGCGGTAGCGGAAGCCGTTGGTCGCGATCGTCGCCGACTCCATGTCGACGGCGACGCTGCGGCTCAGCCGCATCGCGCGCAGTGCGGCCTGCTGGTTGAACTCCCAGTCGCGGTTGTCGGTCGTGTGCACGATGCCGAGGCGGTAGGGGCGGCCGGCGGCGGCGAGCGCGTCGAGCAGGAACGTGTTCAGCCGGTGGTTGGGCACCACCGGCACGTCGAGGGGCAGCACGTCGTCGAGGACGTGGTCGGCGCGCTGGTAGCCGGTGGCCAGCACGAAGTCGCCCTTCTGCTGGTGGTTCCGCAGCCCGCCGCAATGCCCGATCATGATCATCGTGTCGGGCCGGAGCACCGCGATGTGGTCGGTCGCCGTCTTGGCGTTGGCCGGCCCGACCCCGATGTTCACGAGGCTCACGCCGTCGCCGGCCTCGGTGCGGTGGTGGTAGGCGGGCATCTGCATGCCGTCGCGCGCCGGCCGGTCCGCGTCGGGGAAGCGCTCGAGGAACGCCTCGACGTGCATCGCGTAGTTGGTGAAGAGCACGTGGCGCTGGAAGGCCGCGGCCGGGGTGCCGGTGTAGTGCCCGATCCGGTCGACCGAGAGCGCCATGCGCTCGGGGGAGAACAGGAAGAGCTTCTTGGCCCGGATGTCGACGCGGTCCTCGTCGAGCGCGGCGAAGAACGCGGGGTCGTCGAACGGCGGCTGCGGGCGCGACGCCCGCGCGGTGATCCGCGCCCCGAGGACGAGCAGGGACGCGAGCTCGCGGCACAGGTAGCGGTGGATGGCGCCCGCGCGGGCGAACTCGCCGTCGAGGCGCGGGTTGTGCGACGACCACGGCCGCTCGACCTCCAGCGCGCCGTACCACCCCGCCTCGTCGGCGTCGGCGAGCGTGGCGACGAGGGTCTCGGTGGCCTTCTCGACGTCGTCGGCGCTCAGCGCGGCGCCGTCGACCGTCACGGGCTGGGGTCCGGACATACCCGCATCGTCCCAGCATCGTGGGGGCACTCCTGCGCGACGCCATCGTGCCCGGTGTCGGACGAGCCCGAGGAGCGTGCGGATGACGGACCTGCTGCTGCGGGACGCCCGGGTGACCGGCCGCGACGCGCCGGTCGACATCGCCGTCGAGGACGGGCGGATCGTGGCGATCGGAGCGGCCGATCGGAACGCGGCCGACCGGGAGACCATCGACTGCGCCGGGGACGCCGTGATCCCCGGGCTCGTCGAGCCGCACCTGCACCTCGACAAGGCGCTGCTCGACGCCGAGAAGCCCAACGTCGACGGCACGCTCGCGGGAGCGGTCGAGGTCACCCGGGAGCTCAAGCGCGGGTTCACAGGAGAGGGGGTCCGCGCGCGGGCCGCCCAGGTCCTGGAGCAGGCGGTCGTGCACGGCACGACCGCGATCCGGGCCCACGCCGACGTCGACCCCGTCGTCGGGCTGCTCGGTCTCGAGGTGCTGCTCGGGCTCCGGGAGTCCCACGCCGACCTCGTCGACCTGCAGGTCGTCGCGTTCCCGCAGGAGGGCGTCCTCCAGAGCCCGGGCACCGAGGACCTGCTCGTCGCGGGCCTGCGCGCCGGTGCCGACGTCGTCGGCGGCTGCAGCTATTCCGAGGCGACGCCCGAGGAGTGCCGCGATCACATCGACCGCGTGTTCGCGCTGGCCGAGCGGTTCGGGGTGCCCGTCGACCTGCACGCCGACTTCGCCGACGACACCTCCGACCCCCGCTACGCCCTCGCCGGACACATCGCCGACCGCACCCGCGCCCACGGCATGGCGGGCCGGGTCACCGTCGGGCACATGACGTCGCTGGCGAGCCTGGGCGCCGACGCGCGGAAGCGCACCATCGCCGACCTCGCCGACGCCGGCGTCGCCGTCGTGGTGCTCCCGGCCACCGACGTGCACCTGGGCGGGCGCTCCGACGACGCGAACGTGCGCCGCGGGATCGCCCCGGTGCGCGACCTGCTCGACGCGGGCGTGCGCACCGGCCTGTCGTCGAACAACATCCGCAACGGCTTCACCCCGTTCGGCAACGCCGACGTCCTCGAGATCGCGCTGTTCCTCGCCCAGACCGCGCACCTGGGCGGCCCGGACGACCTGGCGACGCTGATCCGGATGGCGACCGACGACGCCGCGCGGATGCTCGGGATCGGCGACGAGCACGGGCTGCGTGTCGGCGCCGTCGCCGACCTCGTCCTGCTCGCCGCGCCCACCGCCACCGACGCCCTCCTCGACCGCGCGCACCGCCGCGCCGTGGTCAAGCGGGGCCGCGTCGTCGCGACCACCGAGCGCACCACGCGGCTGCACCGCTAACCGGCTACGAGCGCTGCGGGCTCGGCGCCGTCCGCCGGGCGATCTCGGCCGCACCGGGGCCCGAGAGCGCCTCCAGGCCCGCCGCGCGGCCGGTGGCGACGAGCAGCAGCTCGCCGATCGGCCCCCGCACCTCGGGGCCCTCGCCGCGCGCCCAGTCGGCGTCGGTCGCGACGGCGCGGACGCCCGCGAACCGCTTCTTCGTGCCCCACACCGGGCTGCCCCAGCAGGCGTCGATCACGAGCAGCACCCGCTCGACGGGCATCGGGCGCACGAGGCCGAGGGGCCGGGCGATGTCCTGGCCGTGGACCAGGACGTCGTCCAGCGGGTCGGTGGGCCCGCTGAGCCCGAGCCGGTGCGGGTCGTCGGCCGTGGCCCGCAACCGTTCGAGCAGCGCCGCCGGGCTCAGGGCGGCGGCGCGCTCGCGGGCCTCCCGGTCGAACACGGCGTTCATGTCGCCGCGGGCCCGGACGACCTCGACGAGCAGGGGCAGGGTCGTCTCCTCGACCGAGAAGGTCAGGTGCGCGAGGACGTCGTGCGCGGTCCACGCCCCGCAGAGCGACGGGGTCGCCCAGGCCGCGTCGTCGAGGGTCTCGAGCTGGTCGGCGAGGTCGCGGCGCTCCGCCGCCACGTGGGGCAGGAACTCGTCGATGTAGCGGCGCTGGGGGGATCGCATGGGGCCTGCCTCTCGGGTCGGTGATGCGAGAGGTGGACGGCCGCCGGGGCGCGAACTCATCGCGGCGTCGCGATCCCGTTCGGCGGAGGCGATCGGCCGGTGACGATCGACGCGTCGACGTGACATCGTGGCCGGGACCACAGAGCTCGCCCCCGGAGGTCTCTCGTGACGGCGCCAGCCCAGCCCCTCGTGCCCAGCTACACGTCGGGGACGTCCGACATCCCCCTGCTCGGGGACACGATCGGCGACAACCTCGACCGCACGGCGGGCGCCCGTCCGGACGCCGAGGCCCTGGTCGACCGCACCCGCGGCGAGCGGTACACGTGGGCGGAGTTCGTGGCGGAGGTCGACGCGCTGGCGCTGGGCCTGCTCGAGCTCGGGGTGGCCGTCGGCGACCGGGTGGGCATCTGGGCGCCGAACTGCTCGCCGTGGACGCTGCTGCAGTACGCCACCGCCAAGATCGGCGCGATCCTGGTCAACATCAATCCTGCGTACCGCACCCACGAGCTGGCGTTCGTGCTCGACCAGGCCGGGGTGTCGCTGCTGGTGGCCGCGCGCAGCTTCAAGAGCTCGGACTACGCGGCGATGATCGATGAGGTCCGGGGCGACCGCCCGGCCCTGCAGCGGGTCGTGATCATCGACTCCGACGAGTGGGCGGGCCTGTTCGACCGCTCCTCCGACGTCGCCCGCGTACGCGCGGTGCAGGCGGAGCTGACGCCGGACGACCCGATCAACATCCAGTACACGTCCGGGACGACGGGCTTCCCCAAGGGCGCGACCCTGTCGCACCACAACATCCTCAACAACGGCTTCTTCGTCGGACAGCTCATCGGCTACTCCGACGTCGACCGCGTCTGCATCCCGGTGCCCTTCTACCACTGCTTCGGCATGGTGATGGGCAACCTCGCCTGCACCAGCTCCGGGGCGACGATGGTCATCCCGGCGCCCGGTTTCGACCCCACGCTCACGCTCGAGGCGGTCGCGCAGGAACGCTGCACCTCGCTCTACGGCGTCCCGACGATGTTCATCGCCGAGCTGGGCCTGGAGAACTTCGAGTCCTACGACCTCACCAGCCTGCGCACCGGGATCATGGCCGGCTCGCCGTGCCCCATCGAGGTGATGAAGCAGGTCGTCGAGCGGATGGGCATGAGCGAGGTCGCGATCTCCTACGGCATGACCGAGACCAGCCCCGTCTCGACCCAGACCCGCGTCGACGACTCGCTGGACCGCCGGGTGTCGACGGTCGGGCGCACCATGCCCCACCTCGAGTCGAAGATCGTCGACCCGGAGACCGGGCGCACCGTGCCGCGCGGCACCCCCGGCGAGCTGTGCACCCGCGGGTACTCGGTGATGCTCGGGTACTGGGAGCAGCCCGACAAGACCGCCGAGGTCATCGACCGCGCCCGTTGGATGCACAGCGGCGACCTCGGTGTGATGGACGACGAGGGCTACATCAACATCACGGGCCGCATCAAGGACATGGTCATCCGCGGTGGGGAGAACATCTACCCGCGCGAGATCGAGGAGTTCCTCTACACCCACCCCGACATCGTCGACGCCCAGGTCATCGGGGTACCCGACGAGCGGTACGGCGAGGAGATCATGGCCTGGGTGCGCCAGAAGCCGGGCACGGAACCGCTGACGGCCGAGGCGCTGCGCGAGTTCTCCCAGGGCCGGCTCGCGCACTACAAGATCCCGCGCTACGTCCGTGTCGTCGACGAGTTCCCGATGACCGTCACGGGCAAGGTCCGCAAGGTCGAGATGCGCGCCGAGTCCGTGGAGCTGCTCGGCCTGTCGAACACCGCGACGGCCTGAGCCCCACCCGCTCCGCTCGGACGGCGCCCGCTCGGCCGATTCGCGGTGGCCGCGCGGGGATAA
>NZ_JAQZAM010000028.1 GCF_028737215.1 Actinomycetospora chibensis
CGCACACCAAGATCTTGTCAGAGTCGTGCCCGATGATTCGTCAGACACGCCCTAGCCCGTGTTCCGCATCCCCGCCGAGATCCCGTTGACCGTCAGCAGCAGGGCCCGCTGCAGGTCCGGGTCGGGCTCGTCGACCTTGCGTCGCTCCGCGAGCGTGTGCACCTGCAGGTGGTGCAGCGGCTCGAGGTACCCCTCGCGGATGTCCAGCGTGCGGCGCAGCAGCGGGTTGCCGCCCAGCAGCTCGTCACCGGGGGTGAGCTTGAGGACCTCGCGCTCGGTCGTCCGGTGCTCCTTCTTGATGATCTCGAAGACCTCCTGCAGCTCGGGGTCCACGAGTTCGGAGACGTAGAACCCGGCGATGCGCATGTCGGTCTTCGCCAGCGTCATCTCGACGTTGGAGATGAGGTTGGCGAAGAACGCCCAGTCGCGCATCTCGTCGATGACCTCGGAGTAGCCGGCGTCGTGCGCGGCCTTCAGCCCGCTGCCGAGCCCGAACCAGCCGGGGACGATCATCCGCGTCTGGGTCCAGCCGAACACCCACGGGATCGCGCGCAGGTCCTCCAGGGACGTCTGGCCCCCGGCGCCGGGGCGCTTGCCCGGCCGCGAGCCCACGTTGAGCATCGAGAGCTCGTCGACCGGCGTGGCCTGGGTGAAGAAGTCCGGCAGGCCCTCGTGCTCGATGAGCTTGGTGTAGGCGTCCTGGGCGGCGTCGGAGATGACGTCCATCGCCTCGTCCCAGCGCTTGAGCGTCGCCGCCTCCACCCGCGAGGTCTGGTGCAGCAGCGTCGCGTCCAGCACCGCCGAGAGCATGATCTCGAGGTTGTCCTTCGCCAGCGCGGGCAGCGAGTACTTGTCGGAGATGACCTCGCCCTGCTCGGTCACCTTCATCACCGCGTCGACGACGCCGTGCGGCTGGGCCGCGATCGCCTCGCCGGCCGGCCCGCCCCCGCGCCCAACCGAGCCCCCGCGGCCGTGGAAGAGGCGCAGCCGCACGCCGTGCTTGGCGGCGACGTCGCGCAGCTGGCGCTGAGCCTGGTGGATCGACCACTGCGACGTGGTCAGACCGGCGCCCTTGTTGGAGTCGGAGTAGCCCAGCATCATCTCCTGGACGTCGCCGCGGGCCGCCACGAGCGCCCGGTACGACGGGTCCGACAGCATCCCGTCGAGCAGGTCTCCGGAGATCTTCAGCTCGGTCGCCGTCTCGAACAGCGGGACGATGTCGATCGACGCGGCGGCCTCGACGGAATCGCCCGCCCCGCCGGTGATCTCGACGAGGCCCGCCTCCCGCGCGAGCACCGCGACGGCGAGGATGTCGTCGACGTTCTGCGCCATCGAGATGACGTAGGTGTGCAGGGCCTCCTCGCCGTAGGTCTCCTGCACCGTGCGGATGCAGTCGAAGACCTCGAGCGTCTCCTTGAAGCTGTCGTCCCCGATGCCCTCCCAGTTGCGCCGCGGGGTCAGCGCCCGGCGCCCGGCCAGCTCCTTCGACAGCACCTCGGTGCGTCCGGCGTGGTCGAGCTCGCCGTACGGGGTGTCCAGCTCGTCGAGGCGGTCGAACAGCGACTGCAGCGCCGTGTGGTGGAAGCTCGAGTGCTCGCGGACGTCGACGCTGGCCAGGTGCAGCCCGACGGCGTTCGCCGAGCGCATGACGTCGCGCAGGCCGCCGTCGGCGATCCGCTCGCCCTGGTGGGCGCGCAGCGAGCGGTCCATGACGACGAGGTCGCGCAGGTACTCGTCCGCCCCCAGGTAGTCGCGCCCCGGCTGGTGCGGGGTGCCCTCGACGTAGCGGCGCCGCGTGTTCTCCAGCCGCGCGTGGATGTAGGAGCACTTGAGCCGGTAGGGCTCCTCGGCGTTGAGCCGCACGAACCGGTCGTAGACCTCCGGCAGCGCGCGGCGGTCGCGGGCGAGGCTGCGCCGCAGGTCCTCGCTGACCCCGACCAGCCGCGTCGACACCGACAGCTCCTGGACGAGGTCCTCGAGCAGTTCGGACTGGATGCGCACGCCGCGCTCGCCGTAGATCCGCATGGTCTCGAGCGTCAGCTCGGCGGTGACGTTGGGGTTGCCGTCGCGGTCGCCACCGACCCAGCAGCCGAGGACGAGGGGCCGCGAGCCCTCCGGCAGGTGCAGGCCCACACGGGCGAGCTGCTCGTCGAGCTCCGCGAGCACCTCGGGCACCGAGCGGCGTCCGAGCTGGTCGAGGTAGTAGGACACCGAGCGGGCCTCGTCGAGCACCGTCGGGCGTTCGGGGCGGATCTCGTCGGTCTGCCAGATGAGGTCGACCAGACGGTGCAGCCGGACCTCGGCCTGCTCCTCGGGCAGGTCGCGGGCCAGGACGTCCGCGATCGCCCGGAGCTTGCCGAGCACCGACTGGCGCTGCGCCTCCGTCGGGTGCGCGGTGAACGTCGGCTTGAGCTCGAGGCGCGACAGCGCGGTGTCGAGCTCGTTCGGGTCGGCGTCGGCGACGAGCCGGTCCACGACCTCGTGCAGCGGACCGCGGCCCTCCGCGTGCACCGCCGCACGCTCCTCGGCGCGGTGCAGCTGCTCGGCCAGGTTGGCGAGGTGGAAGTACGTCGCGAACGCCCGCCCGAGGACCGCGGCCGTGCCCGGGTCGAGCTCGCCGAGCAGGTCGGGGATCTCGGTGTCGCCCCGCTCCGGGACCTCGCGCACCAGCCGGCGGACCTTCTCGACGAGCTCGAGCATGTCGTCGCCGTGCTGCGCGGCGAGCGTGCGCCCGAGCAGCGTCGAGAGCCGCCGGATGTCGGCTCGCAGCGCGGAGTGCTCGGTCTCGGAGGCGACGGTGCCCTCGGTGGAGACGCGGTCGGCTCGGGCGGAGCGCTGTCCGGTGTCGCTCATCGGTCGTCCTCCTGGTCGGCGTTCCCTCCTGGTGGGTCCGCGACGGTGGGGACGCCGACAGATTGTGCCCCCGATCGGCGGTCCCGACACCCCCGAGGGTCACCCCGCGCCTGCGACCTCCGGGAGGAGCCCGAGGCCGGTGAGGAGGCCGTGGTGGTCCCAGAGCGTCCGGTACTCGGTGATCCGCTCCTTGCGCACGGCGACCACCGAGATCGCGAGGACCTCGACGGACCGGCCGGTGGGGGCGACGCCGGGCAGCAGCCACGGCAGCTCGCGGTCGTGGGTGAACGCGACGCGCTCCTCGTCGACCACCCGGAACCGGTCGCCGGTGCGTGAGACGCGGGTGCTGGTGAGGTCGGCGGGGCGGTGGGGGAGGACGTCGTCGGCGAGGTGGCGGCGCAGGTCGTCCGCGCCGCGCGCCCCCGTGCCGGCCGGGAGCGTCGAGAACGCCACCTCCGGGGCGACCCGTGCCATCGCGGCCTCGAGGTCGCCGTCACCGAAGACCGCGGTGGCGAAGGCGTCGCGGGCCCGCTCGACCGCGACCATGAGGTCCTGAACGGCCTTGGTCACCTCCCGATCGTCGCACCTGCGCCGCCGGTTCGGCAGCGGATGCTCAGGCCAGGGCGTCGAGCCGCCGGGCGAGCAGGTCGCGCTCCACGTCGTTCGCCGTGAGCATCGCCGCCTCCTCGAGCGCGACCCGCGCCGCGTCGGGCCGCCCGGCACGGCGCAGCAGCTCCCCGCGGGCGGCGGCGAGGTAGCCGTAGCCGGCGAGCCGGGGCTCGTCGGCGAGGGCGTCCAGCGCGGCGAGGCCGGCGTCGGGACCGTCGGCGAACCCCAGGGCGACCGCCCGGTTGAGCGCCACGACGGGGGACGGCCAACGCGCGGCGAGCACGTCGTAGAGCCCGACGATCTCGACCCAGTCGGTGTCGTCGGCCTCCCGCGCGTCGGCGTGGACGGCGGCGATCGCGGCGAGCACCGCGTAGCGGCTCACGGGACGGGCCGGCAACGCCTCGAGGACCAGGGACCGGCCCTCGGCGATCATGGCGGCGTCCCAGCGGGACCGGTCCTGGTCGGCGAGCAGGACGAGCTCGCCGTCGGGGCCGGTGCGGGTTCCGCGACGCGCGTCGGTGAGCAGGACGAGCGCGAGCAGCCCGGCGACGTCGGGGTCGTCGGGGAACCGCGAGCGCAGCAGGCGCGCCAGGTCGTGGGCCCGGTCGAGCAGATCGTCGCGGACGAGCGTCGCCCCGGCCGGCGCCGTGTGACCGGTGGTGAGCACGAGGTGCACGACGCTGAGCACCCCGCCGAGACGGCGAGGCATCTCGTCCGCGCCCGGGACGCGGAACGGCACCCCGGCCGCGGCGATCTTCTTCTTCGCCCGGGTGAGCCGGGCGGCCATCGTCGGCTCGGTGACGAGGAACCCCCGCGCGATCTCGGGCGTCGAGAGCCCGCCGAGCAGGCGCAGGGTCAGCGCGACCCGGGCTTCCGCGGTGAGCGCGGGGTGGCAGCACGTGAACAGCAGCGCCAGCAGGTCGTCGGGTTCCCGCCCGCCCGGTGCTCCGAGGGGTTCCGGAGCCACCTCGTCGACCACCAGCAGCGGCAGCGCCCGTGCGGCCACGGCCGATCGGCGGTGGAGGTCGAGCGCGCGTCGGCGGGCCGCGGTGGTCAGCCAGGCACCCGGTCGCGCCGGGACACCGTCGCCCCACGCGACCAGCGCCTGGGCGTAGGCCTCCTGCACGCACTCCTCGGCGAGGTCGAGATCGCGCGTGACGCGCACCGTCGCGGCGAGCACGGAGGCCCACTCGCGACGGTGCGCGTCGGCGACGGCCCCGGCGGGGTCGGCGCTCATCGCGATCTCACATGTCCCGCAGCGGTCGCACCTCGACGCCGCCGAACGGCGCCGGCACCTCCCGCGCCAGCGCCAGCGCGGTGTCGAGGTCGGGCACCTCGACGAGGTAGAACCCGCCCAGCGCCTCCTTGGTCTCGACGAAGGGCCCGTCGGTGACCAGGGCGTCCTCGCCCGCGGCGAACCCGTCGCGGTCCTGGCTGCCGCCGCCGCCCGGGCTGCGCACCGTGGTGGCCGTCGCCGTCGGGTGGAGCCACCCGCCGCCGCGCAGCACGTCCCCGTGCACGGCGCCGAAGCGGCCGTGGGCGGCCAGGATCTCGCCGGCCTCGTGCTCACCGACCGCCGCCCAGGAGGCCTCGTCCTCGTACAGCAGGATCAGGTACTGGCCCATGTCGTCTCCTCGACTCCCGGGGCCCCGTGGCGGGGCCCTCATCATGACGTCGCGGAGCGGCCCCGGGAATCGACAGCTCGGATGTGTGCGGGTTGCCGGAGGCCGCGTGCGGGGCACCCGGCCCCCGATGAGCACCACCGTGGGCAACAGCCCGTACGCCGAGTCCAGCGGATCCTTCACGCGGCGCGGACCGCGGTTCACCGACCGGATCGTCGCCTCGCCGTCCTCGGAGCAGGAGTGGCAGGCCGAGCCCGGCCGGTACCGCCTGGTCGCGTCCCTGGCCTGCCCCTGGGCGCACCGCTCGGTCATCGTGCGGCGCCTGATGGGTCTCGAGGACGCGATCTCGCTGGCGATCGTCGACCCGTTGCAGGACGACCGGTCGTGGCGCTTCAGCCTCGACGAGGACGGCCGCGACCCGGTGCTCGGCTACCGGTACCTCTCGGAGGCCTACCTCGCGCGCGACCCGGAGAACGGCACCGAGAACGGGGTGTCCGTCCCGGCGATCGTGGAGGAGTCCACCGGGCGCCTCGTCACGAACGACTATCCGCAGATCACGGTCGACCTCGGGATCGAGTGGGCGAAGTACCAGCGCCCCGGCGCACCGATGCTGTACCCGGAGGAGCTGCGCGAGGAGATCGACGCGGTCAACGAGGGCGTCTTCCACGACGTCAACAACGGCGTCTACAAGGCGGGCTTCGCCACGAAGCAGGCGCGCTACGAGGAGGCGTACACGGCGCTGTTCGCCCGGCTCGACGAGCTCGACGAGCGCCTGGCCGACCGGCGCTACCTCGTCGGCGACCACATCACCGAGGCCGACATCCGGCTGTTCACCACGCTGGTGCGCTTCGACGCGGTGTATCACGGCCACTTCAAGTGCAACCGGCAGAAGCTCGCCGAGTTCGGGAACCTCTGGCCGTACGCCCGCGACCTGTACCAGACCCCCGGCTTCGGGGACACGGTCGACTTCGACCACGTCAAGCGGCACTACCACCAGGTGCACACGTCGATCAACCCGACGCAGATCGTGCCGCTGGGCCCGGAGCCCTCGGTGTGGCTCGAACCGCACCGGCGCGAGGGGCTCGGCGGGACCCCGTTCGGCCCGGACGGCACCCCGCCCGAGCCGCTCGACGCCCCGCTGCGCCCGCTGCCGCCCCTCGAGGGCTAGCGCCACGGGAGTGATCCGGGTCGTCGGGACGACCCGGATCACTCCCGTGGGCGTCAGCCCTTCGACGCCACCTCGTCGGCGTACTTCTTGGTCATGTGCTCGACGGCGGCCGTCTGCGAGGCCGAGTGACCCTCGCGTGCCGCGGCGGCGCGGGACTTCGCGGCGAGCGTCGACTCGGCGTGGGTGCGGCCGGAACCCTGGAAATGGGGGGCCACCTGCTCGGCGACGAGCTCCCAGGACCGCCTGGTCGCCTGCGGGTTGGCCCACTCGTGGCCCATGAGCAGCATGCAGCCGAAGCCGCCCGACTGGTCGGCGAGCCGCTGGACCTGCGCGCGGCCGTCCTCCGGCGTCCCGATCGCCCCGATCCCGGCCTCGTTGACGAAGTCGATCATCTCCTTGACGTCGCCGCCCTCGACGGCCATCTGCGGGAACGCCGCGGTCTTCTGGAAGTAGCGGAACCACTCCTCGATGCCGAACTCGACGTCGCGGTAGGCCTGCTCGCGGGTCTCGGCGATGTGCATGAGGCCGACGAGACGCCAGCCCGAACGGTCGGGGGTCGGCTGCCCGAAGTGCGCCGCGCGCTCCTCGACCACGCTCCAGTGGTGGGCGAGGGCGTCGAACCCGTCCTGGGTCAGCGTCGCGCCGATCGAGAGCAGCCCGGTGCCGTGACGGCCGGCGAGCCGCGGTCCGGTCGGCGAGGCCACGGCGGCGACGGCCATGTCGAAGCGCGGCTCGGTGTAGGGCCGCAGCTGCAGCTGGGCGTCGACGAGGTTGTGCGTCTTCGTCTGCTCGGTGACGCTCTCGCCGGCGAGCAGCCGCATGATGATGTCGAGGTTGACGTCGAGCAGTTCCCGTGTGTCGGTGGGGTTGAGGCCGATCATCGCGGAGTCCGACGGCAGCGAGCCGGGCCCGACCCCGAGCATCGTGCGGCCGCGGGTGAGGTGGTCGAGCAGCACCATCCGGTCGGCCACCCACAGCGGGTTGTGATAGCTGACCGACGTCACCCCGGTGCCGAGCTTGATGTTCTTCGTGCGCTCCGCCGCCGCCGCGATGAAGATCTCCGGCGAGGCGATGATCTCGGTGCCGGCCGAGTGGTGCTCGCCGATCCACGCCTCGTCGATCCCGAGCCGGTCGAGATGCTCGACCAGCTCCAGGTCGCGCTGCAGCGCGAGCGTGGGGTTGATGCCCGCGGGGTGGAACGGGGCCAGGAACGTGCCGAAGCGCAACCTGCTCACCGGTGCGTCTCCTCTGCGATCGGGATGTCGTGGGGGGCGACACCGTGACGCTACGCATGACTCGTGTCACACGTCGATGCCTGCGTCGCCCTCACATGGCGCCGTGCCCCACCGGGGAGCCTCGGGTGTGAGTGCACCCAGGAACGTCGCCCAGCACGTGCTCGACCGACTGGCGCAGTGGGGCGTCCATCGCTTCTACGGCTACCCCGGCGACGGCATCGGCGGGTTCTTCACCGCGCTGCCCGAGCGTGACGACGCGGAGTTCGTGCAGGTCCGGCACGAGGAGACCGCGGCGTTCGCCGCCTGCGCCGACGTGAAGTACGGGGGTTCGCCGATCGGCTGCTGCGCGGTCACCGGCGGGCCCGGCGCGATCCACGCGCTCAACGGCCTCTACGACGCGAAGCTCGACCACCAGCCCGTGGTGGCCCTGCTCGGGCACACCGCGCAGACCGCACAGGGTGGCGGTTACTACCAGGAGGTCGACCTCGGCGCGCTGTTCTCCGACGTCGCGGGCTACCTCGCCGAGGTGAAGGACCCGAGCCAGGTCCGGCACGTCGTCGACCGCGCGTGCCGCACCGCGCTCGCCGACCGGACGGTCTCGGTGATCATCCTGCCCTCCGACGTCCTCGAGCAGGCCGCCGTCCCCGATCCTCCGGACGCCCACGGCTACTACCACACCTCGGCGGTCCCCTCGTCCGCGATCACGACGCCGCCGGAGGCCGCGCTCGACGCCGCGGCGGACGTGCTGAACGCGGGGGAGAAGGTCGCGATCCTCGCCGGCGCCGGGGCCCTCGGCGCCTCCACCGAGCTCACCGAGATCGCCAACGCGCTCGGCGCCGGGATGGCCACGGCGCTGCTGGGCAAGGGCGTCGTCGACGAGCGCTCGCCCTGGAACACCGGCGCGATCGGGTTGCTCGGGACCACGGCGTCGTACCACCTGATGCGCGAGTGCGACACGCTGCTGATCGTCGGCTCGACGATGCCCTACACCGAGTACTACCCGGCGCCCGGCGAGGCGCGCGCGGTGCAGATCGACGTCGACGGCTCCCGCTGCGGCATCCGCTACGACACCGAGGTCAACCTCACCGGTGACGCCGCCCCGACGCTCGCCGCGCTGCTGCCGCGCCTCCGGGAGCGGACCGACCACACGTGGCGCGCCCGCGTCGAGCGCTGGACCGCCGCCTGGGACGGCTACTCGGTCCAGCGGGCCCACGCCCACACCAGCGCGCTCAACCCGGAGCTCGTCGTCCGCGAGCTCTCCGACCGCCTGCCCGACGACGCGCTGCTCGCCGTCGACTGCGGCACCGCGACCTCCTGGTACGCACGCGACGTCACGCTGCACGGGCGCCAGTACGGGTCGCTCTCGGGGACGTTGCTGTCCATGGGCGGCGGCATGCCGTACGCGATCGCCGCGAAGAACGCCCACCCCGACCGTCCCGTGGTCGCCATCATCGGCGACGGCGCGATGCAGATGAACGGGGTCAACGAGCTGATCACGGTGCAGCGCTACTGGGAGACCTGGGCCGACCCGCGGTTCGTCGTCCTCGTGCTGTCCAACGACGACCTGTCCTTCGTGTCCTGGGAGACCCGCGGGTTGCTCGGCGAGGCCCCCGACCCGCAGTCGCAGTCGCTGCCCGCCGTGCCCTACGCCGACTGGGCCCGCCTGCTGGGCCTCGCCGGCGAGACCCTCACCGACCGCGCCGCGATCGGCGCGACGTGGGACCGCGCGCTGGCCGCCGACCGGCCGTTCGTCGTCGACGCCAAGGTCGACAAGGACATCCCGCTGGTGCCGCCGCACGTGACGATCCAGCAGGCCCTCAACACGGCCCGCTCCCAGCTCCACGACGGCGACGCCCTCTCCATCATCGCGAACGGCGTGAAGGAGACGGTCGGTGCCAAGGCCCGCTCCGTGCTCGGTCTCGCGCCGAAGGAGTGATCTGGGCCCGGACCGGGCAAAGGAACCGGCATGGCTGCCAGGGGTAAGGCGTTCGTCGCATCCTTGTCGGGGACGTCGCTGGAGTACTACGACTTCGCGGTCTACGGCACCGCCTCGGCGCTCGTCTTCCCGCAGCTGTTCTTCCCCGGCTCGGATCCGCTGACCGGGACGCTGCTGGCCTTCACGACCTTCGCGGTCGGCTACATCTCGCGTCCGGTCGGCGGCTTCGTCTTCGGACGACTCGGCGACACGCTGGGCCGCAAGCGCGTGCTGGTCACCACGCTGCTGCTGATCGGGTTCGCGACGGTCCTCATCGGTCTCCTGCCGACCTACGAGACGATCGGGGTCACGGCGCCGATCGTGCTCGTGCTGCTCCGCTTCGCGCAGGGGGTCGGGGTCGGCGGCGAGTGGGGGAGCGCGGTCCTGCTCTCCGGGGAGTTCGGCGACCCCCGCCGGCGCGGCTTCTGGTCGTCGGCCGCCCAGATCGGCCCGCCCGCGGGCAACCTGCTGGCCAACGGCGTGTTCGCCGTCCTCGCCGCGACGCTCACGAGCGACCAGCTGCTCGACTGGGGCTGGCGGGTCGCGTTCCTGCTCTCGGCGCTGCTCGTCGCGTTCGGCCTCTGGATCCGCCTGACGCTCGAGGACACCCCGGTGTTCCGCGCGCTGCAGGCGTCGGGGGAGACCTCGGCGGCCCCGATCCGCGAGGTCGTCAGGACCCAGCCGCGCGGGCTGGTCGCGGCTATCCTCTCCCGCCTCGGGCCCGACGTCTCGTACTCGCTGCTGACCGTCTACGTGCTCACCTACGCGACCCGCACGGCAGGCTTCGAGCGTGCCCAGGTGCTCTCCGCGGTGCTCATGGGCTCGGCGCTCCAGCTCGGCCTCGTGCCGGCGTTCGGCGCGCTGTCCGACCGGATCAACCGGCGCCTGGTGTCGGCGTTCGCCGTCGTGGGCGCCGGGATCTGGGTGTTCGTGCTCTTCCCGGCGGTCGCCTCGGGGTCCTTCGGTCTGCTGGTGCTCGGCGTCGTCGTCGGCCTCGTCCTGCACGCGGCGGCGTACGGGCCACAGGCGGCGTTCATCACCGAGCAGTTCTCCCCGCGGCTGCGCTCCTCCGGCTCGTCGCTGGGCTACACCGTCGCCGGCGTCCTCGGCGGCGCCGTCGCCCCGCTGCTGCTCACCTCCCTGCAGGCGGATCTCGGCTGGGCCGCCGCCGCGGGCTACGTCGCGCTGGCGTGCGTGCTGTCGGTCGTCGGCCTCGCCCTCGGTCGCAACTACGACCCGCGTGAGGACGAGGAGCTGGCCGCGGCGGCCGCCCCTGCGGAAGCGGCGGCCGATCGCCCGTAGGGTCGCCACCATGGCGGTCACCGTGGACAACACCGACGACCTGACCCGCGCCCCCGGCGCGGCGGTCACCCCCGACACCCTGCCGAACGACCTCGACATCACCGATCTCGTCATCGGTGGCGGGGCCGAGGCCGGACCGCGCGACACCGTGCAGGTCCAGTACCAGGGCATCCGCGTCTCGGACTCCGGCGAGTTCGACTCCTCGTGGGGGCGCGGCGGGACGCCGGTCGAGTTCCCGCTGAACGGCGTGATCGACGGCTTCAAGCTCGGCATCTCCGGGATGCGCGAGGGCGGTCGGCGCGTGCTCGTCGTCCCGCCGCACCAGGGCTACGGCGCCCGTGGCGTGCCGCCGGTGATCCCGGCGAACGCGCACCTCGTCTTCGTCGTGGACCTCGTCAAGGTCAACTAGTCCCGAGGACGGACGCGAGGAGCGCCGCGGCGCGGGCGGCGCCGTCGCCCGCGATGGGTGCGGAGCGGACGGGCGTCGCGAGCGCCTCCGCGATCGCCGCGGCGATCGACTCCGGGGTCGCGGTGGCGTAGTCCATCCGCGTCCCCGCGCCGAGCCGGTCGAGCCGGTACGGCACGTGGATCTGCTGCTCGAAGTGGTGGGCCAGCGGGAAGTACAGGAACGGACGGCCCGCCTCGGCGAGCTCCATCGTCGTGGTGAGTCCGCCCTGGACGACGGCGACGTCGCAGGCCGCGAGCTCGCGCTCGAGGTCGGGGACGTGGCCGCGCACCTCGACGCCGTCGGGCACCGGCACGCTCGCCGGGTCGATGCGCGGCCCGGTCACGAGCACCATCCGCAGCCCGGGCACCCGGTCCCGGGCGTACGGATACGCGGCGGCGACGCGGCGCAGCAGGGCGCTCCCGACGCCCGAACCGCCCGCGGTCACCACGCACACCGGCTCGTCGCCCTCCCACCCGAGCTCGGCCCGCAGCCGCTCACGGTCCCGCGGTGGGCGGGCCGTCGACACCCACCCCGCGAACGCGAAGTGCTCGCACGTCCAGTCCCGCACCGTGGGCAGCCCGGGCCCGAGCGGACAGGTCACCAGGTCGTGGGGCTCGCCGACGAACACCGACAGGTCGCGCAGCCGCGGGTAGCGGGCGATGTGCTCGACCATCTCGGCGTTGTGGTCGGCGGTCAGTGCCGCCTCCGCAGGCCCGCCGTCGGGCATCGGGAGCCACCCGACGACGTCGGTCAGCCAGGCGTAGGGCGACCGCTTGAGCTCGGGGTTCTCGTGCAGGAAGTGGTCGATCTCCCAGCCCTCGTCGGCGATCACCAGGTCGTAGTGCTCGGCGTCGACGACGTCGTGGAAGACGTGGAAGTTCGCCAGCAGGACCTCGTCCATCCGCCGGATCGCCCGGAAGGCGTGCAGGTCGTGCTCGCCGGCCTCGGCCTCGATGTGGGCGCTCTCGGCGGCCAGCGACCCGCTCGCCGGGTGGAGCCGGTCACGGGGGCCCAGCACGGCGGTCACGGGGTGCTGGGCGAGCCAGTCGACGACGGTGTCCGGGCACCGTTCACGAAGGGCCTCCGCGACGGCGACGTCACGCCTCGCGTGCCCGAGGCCGATCGGCGAGCTGACCATCAGCACCCGGCGCGGCCGCGCGCGGGCCGGAACCCAGCTGACCCGCCCGGGACGGGGCCCGGCGAGGGACCGGACGAAGTCGCGGATCAGCAGGTTGACCCGCACCGGGTCGCGCACCGTCGGGGCGTGGCCGCCGCCGGGGATCGAGACGAGCGAGCCCCCGGTCCAGGAGGCGACGGCGACGCCGCCCTCGTAGGGGGCGACGGCGTCCGCGTCACCGTGGACGACGAGGACCGGACAGCGCACGCGACGGCAGAACGCCTCGGTGTCGGCGGCGGTCAGGTGTCCCACGTCGGTCACCGTGCGGATCAGCGTCTCCGGGTCCGTCTCGAGACCCCAGCCGACGAGGTCCTCCCACTGTTTCGTCGAGTGCGGTTCCGGCACGACCCGGCTCATGAAGAACTCGACCCAGCCTCGGAAGTCGGCCTTCCAGTAGTGCCGGTTGTACTTCTGCCAGCCCTCGTGGGAATCCCGCACCTCGTCGAAGTCGGAGGGACACGGCGACGGCAGTGCGGTACCGATCGCCACGACCCCCGCGACGCGGTCGGGATGCTCCGCGGCGAGCTGGAGCGCCCGCCGCGCGCCCCTCGACAGCCCGACCGCGACGGCCCGCTCGGTGCCGGAGGCGTCGAGGGCGGCCACGACGTCCCCGACGTACTCGCGGTCGCTGTAGGCGCCCGGGCCGCGCGGGCGGTCGGACGCCCCGTTGCCCCGGCCCTCCACGGTGATCACGCGGAACTCCCGGGCCAGGAACGGCACCTGCGCCTTCCACTGCCGCATGTGGACGATCGCCCACGAGGTCAGCAGCAACACCGTCGGGGCGTCGGCGGGCCCGTCGAACACCTCGTAGCCGACGCGCACGCCGTCGCGGACCACCTCGCCGACGTCGTCCGGTTCCCTCGCGCGCACGTCGTCCCCCGGTGCCTACGGGCGAATCTCGTAGACGTGGTTGAACGGGGTCTGCGCGGCGATGCGGAACCGCGTGAACCCCGCGTCGGTGACGACCTGGCGCAGCGCCGCCGGGCCCGCCTGGGCGCCCAGGCTGTAGCCGCCCGGCTGCGACCGGCCGGCGGCGACGCAGAGGAAGGTCGAGAACCCGTAGTAGACCCGGCCGACCGGGTTCAGGTTCTCGGCGAGGGTGTCGCCGGCGATCGGCTCGATCAACAGCCAGGTGCCGTCCGGGGCGAGGGTCTCCCGCACGTGGCGCGCGGCGGTCAGCGGGTCACCCATGTCGTGCAGGCAGTCGAAGAACGTCACGAGGTCGTAGCCGGAGCCCGAGAACGTCTGGGCCGGCGCGGTCTCGAAGGTCACGCGGTCGGCGACCCCGGCGTCGGCCGCGCGCTTGCGGGCTGTCTGGACCGAGGCGTCGTGGTAGTCCGAGCCGACGAACGTCGACGCCGGGTAGGCCTGCGCCATCAGCACCGTCGACGACCCGTGGCCGCAGCCGACGTCGGCGACGCGCGCCCCGGCCCGCAGCTTCGCCTCGACGCCGTCGAGAGCGGGGATCCACTCGCCGACGAGGTGGGCGTGGTAGCCGGGACGGAAGAACGTCTCGCAGCCGACGAACACGTCGTCGTCGTGCTCGTGCCACCCCATGCCCGCGCCGGAGCGGAAGATCTCGGTGATGCGCGGCTCGGCCCGCAGCGCGCCGAGGGCGAGGACGAACGCCCCGGGCAGGTAGACGGGCCCTTCCGGGTCGGTCAGGGCGAAGGCCTGCTCCTCGGTCATCGAGAAGGTCCCGGTCGTCGGCTCGTACTGGACGTAGCCACCCGCGGCCTGCCCGGCGAGCCACTCGCTGATGTAGCGGGGTGTCGTGCCGGTCCGTTCGGCGAGCTCCTCGGCCGTCGCCGGTCCCTCGGCGAGCGCGCGGTAGAGCCCGAGCCGGTGGCCCACGACGATCCCGCCCGCCGCCATCGTGGCGCCGAGGTCGCCGACCACCGTGCCGACGAACTCCATCGCCTTGTCCATGTCCACGACCATCGCTCGGCCCTCCCTCTCGCCCGGGGCCCCTCCCCGGATCGCAGCCACGATGACCGGGGCCGTTGCGTCGTCGTTGCGCCTACACCCGCGCCGGTGCCACGGTCCCGATCCGGTCCAGCCGCTCCGCCAGGTGGCGCCAGCCGTGCGCCCGCGCCGCGGCCAGCACGGGCGCGAGCGTGCGGAGCGCGCGAGCGGGCCGGTCCCGCGCGATCCAGGCCCGTGCGACCGACACGTAGGCGTCGGCGCCCAGCAGCCAGGCCGCGGCGGGGGGTGCCGTGACGCCCGCGAGCAGGCTGTCGGCCTCGACGAGGGCCGTGTCGTCGCCGTGCGCGGCCGCGATCTCGGCGAGCGGGGCGAGGCAGCGCACCCGGCAGGCCGCCGCGCCGTCGCGCCCGGCGAGCGCGAGGCCGCGTCCGGCCACGGTCCGGGCCTCGGCGACGTCCTCGGTGCTCCCGCGCTCCAGGAGCGTCGCGGCGAGCAGGGAGCAGGCGGTGGGCGTCCACCACCGGTGCCCGGCCTCGCCGCACCGGGCCACCGCGCGGCGCCCGATGTGCAGGGCCTCGTCGAGGTCGCCCTCCAGGCGCGCGACCCACCCGAGGTGGGCGTGGAACCAGACGTCGTGGCCGCCGTACCCCGAGTGCTCGGTCACCGCGACCGCCTCCGCGATGCGCGCACGGGCCTCGTCCCACCGCCCGGCGGCGACCGCCGGGAACGACCCCTCGAACACGACCCACTGCAGGAGCTCGCGGTCCTGGAGGCGTCGGGCGAGCGGCTCGAGCTCGTCGACCACCCCGGCGAGCTCGTCGACCATGCCCGTGTAGGCGTAGGCGGTCTTGAGGCCGTCGAGACCGACGAGCAGCGCCCGGTCGCCGCCGGTCTCGCGGGCGACGGCGACCGCTCGCCGCCCCTGGTCGAGGGCCTCGCCGAACCGCAGGTCGTTCGTCGCCAGCACCGCGAGGCGGCCGCGGAGGTCGGCCTCGGCCACGCGGTCCCCGAGCGTCGCGGCCCGCCGCAGGCCGCCGCGGAGGTACGTGACGCACTCGGCGGGCGGGATGCCCAGCGCGATCGGCACGTCGCCGCCGAGCTGGCGCAGCACCGCCATCTCGAGGCGCCGGTCGCCGGCCTCGCGGGCCGCCTGCGCCGCGCTGCGCAGGTCGGTCCACGCCGCCTCGTGGCGCTCGAGGCCCTCGCGGGCGCCGGCACGGGCCAGGAGCACCCGGCCGACGATCTCGAGGTCGGCGACCCGTTCGGCGGCGGCGAGGGCCCGGTCGTGCAGCGACTCGGCGTCGCCCATCGCGCCCCGGCGCGCGGCGGCCTCGCCCGCGAGGAGCAGGGCGCGCGCCGCCCGCGGCCAGTCCTGCGCCGCCGCGGCGTGGGCCCCGACGGCCTCCGGGGTCGCCGACAGCAGGTCGGCCGCGCGCCGGTGGTGCACCCGGCGCACCGGCGCGGGCGTGCTGGCGTGGAGCACCTCGTGCACCAGGTCGTTCGCGAACTCGTACGCCGCTGCGGTCGGGATCAGCAGGCGTGCGTGGGCGGCCCGCTCGCACCGGCGGGCGACCTCCGGCACCGGGAGCTCCAGCAGGCCCGCGGCCACCTCGGGGTCGAGCGTCGCCCCGAGGACGGCGCCGGCCCGCAGCAGCTCCTCCACCTCCGGCCCGAGGCGCCGGACGCGCGCGAGCACCGCGGCCTGCAGGGTCTCGGGCACGCCCACCTCGCCGGAGTCGAGCCCGCGCAGGGTCTCGACGACGAACAACGGGTGCCCGCGCGTGCGCCGGTGGATCGTCGGGGCCAGGTCGCGACGTCCGACCCGGTCGGCGAGCGCGGCGACCGCGGCGTGGTCGAGCGGGCCGAGGTCGAGGCGCTCGGCGACGTCGTCGAGGTGCGCCAGGGCGGTCGCACCCTCCTCGGCGCGGACCGTCGCGCACACGAGGAGCCGGGCGCCGCCCGGGCGCAGGGCGAGGAAGTGCAGCAGCTCGACGGTGGCCAGGCCGGCGTTGTGCAGGTCGTCGACCACGAGCAGCAGGGGCGCGGTCGCCGTGATGTCGACGAGCAGGGCGGCGAGCGCGGCGAACACCCGCCGCGGCTCGGGGCGCTCGACCGGAGACGACCCGTCGGGCACGAGGTCCGGGAACAGGGCCGCCAGCACCCGCGTGCGGGGGCCGTCCACCGTCCGCGGTCCCGGGAGCGCCGCGAGCACCGGGCCGAGCGCGTCGACCAGGGGCTGGAGGAACAGCGATCGCTCCGCGGCGTGGCAGCGCGCGGACGCGACCCGTCCGCCGGTGGCGGCGGCCAGCTCCGTCACCTCGGCGGCGAGCCGCGTCTTGCCGATCCCCGCCTCGCCGGCGAGCAGCACGAGCCCGGAACGCCCCCGGGTCGCGGCGTCCCAGCGCCGGGTCAGCCGGGCGATCTCGTCGGCACGGCCCACGCAGTGGCGCGCGCCCGGCGGACCGGCCCGGGGCTCGGGCCCGTCGCGATCGGGTCCCTGCTCCCGCAGGAGTGCGAGGTACTCCGTCCGCGTCCGCGGTGCGGGCTCGACGCCCAGCTCGTCGGCGAGCGCGGTCCGCAGCCGGTGGTAGTGCTCAACGGCGCGCGAGGGCTCGCCGGCGAGCTGGTGGGCGCGCATGAGCAGGCGGTGGGCCGTCTCGTCGAACCGGTCGGCGCCCACCGCCTCCGCGGCGGCCCGCCGAGCCCGGTCGGCGTCGCCCGTGCCCAGCGCGGCCCGGGCATCGGCGTGGCGGGCGCGCCGGACCAGCTCGCGCCACTGGGCGCGGGCCGCCACGACCCAGGGCTCGTCCGCCTCCTCGGGCAGGGGCTCCCCGGTGCCCAGGGACTCGAGGGCCCGGGCGGCGGCGCTCGCGGCGAGTCCGGTGGCGCCGGCGGCGAGCCGCCGGTCGGCCTCGTCGAGCAGCCGGGCCGCCTCGTCGAGGTCGACGGTGACGTCCGGGGCCGCGCCGAGGCGGTAGCCGGACCGGTCGCCCACCAGGATGTCGGGGTCCAGGCGGCTCCGGAGCCTGCTGACGAGGGTCGCCACGCCGGCGGCGGGGTGCCGCGGCGGCCGGCCGGCTCTGCCGTCCCAGAGCTCCTCGGCGAGCTGCTCCCCGGTGAGCACCGCCGGCCGCCGCGCGGCGAGCAGCGCGAGCAGCCGTCGCTCCTTCGGGCTCCCGATGCGCAGCGCCTCGGGCGGCGAGCCCCGCTCCACGCGCAACGGACCGGCGAGCCGGACCGTGACACCCATCACGACACTATGCGACCGTCAGCTCGCCGTAGCAACGGCTGCGTCGCCCGTTCAGCGCAGCACACGGGCGTCGTTCTGACGCGCAGTGACGGTCAGGCGCCGAACGTCGCGGGCTGGCCCGTCGCCTCGATCACCGACATCCACAGGTCGCCGTCCGGGTCGACCTGGTTGCGGTGCCCGGTGATCAGCGCCATCGGGATGTGCACGAACCGGCGGCGCCAGCGCACGACGACGGTCTCGGTGCGCCCGGCCATCCCGGCGTGCACGGCGGCGTGGGCGAGGCGGACGCAGTAGACGCTGTCGTAGGCGTTCGCGGCGACGCTGCGGATCGCGTAGCTCGGGTCGAGATAGCGCACCGTGGGCGGGAGGTCGACCTCGGTCAGGTGCTCGGTGATCTTCTCCTTGAGGTAGAGCCCGATGTCGCCGAGCTTCGTGTTGCCCGACGCGTCGGTGGTCTGTCCCTCCTGCTCGAGCAGCTCCTGCCCGGCGCCCTCCGCGACCACGAGGACGACCTGGCCGTGACGGCGGACGTGGTCCTCCACGCGGCGCAGCACCCCGTCCGGTCCGTCGAGCACGAAGGGCACCTCGGGGATGAGCACGAAGTCGGCGTCGTTGTTGGACAGCGCCGCGTAGCAGGCGATGAAGCCGGAGTGCCGGCCCATCAGCTTGACGATGCCGACGCCGTTCTCGGCGGCCTGCGACTCGACGAACACCGACGCGATGAACTCGGTGGCCTGGGCGAACGCCGTCTGGAACCCGAAGCTCTGGTCGGTGTAGGGCAGGTCGTTGTCGATGGTCTTGGGGATGCCGATGACCGCGATGTCGAGGCCGCGCTCGTCGATGACGCTCGTCAGCTTCATCGCGCCGCGCATGCTGCCGTCGCCGCCGATGACGAACAGGACGTCGATCCCGAGCTCGACGAGGGTGTCGACCATCTCCCCGGGGTCCTGGTCGCCGCGCGAGCTGCCCAGGATCGTGCCACCGTCGTTGTTGATGTCCCGGACGGCGTGCAGGTCGAGCTCGACGACGCGCTCCCGGTGCTTGCGCGTCAGGCCCGCGTAGCCGTTGCGGAAGCCGTAGATGTGCGCGACGTGGTAGTGCTCGGTGAGCTCCTGGACGATCCCGCGGATCACGTCGTTGAGCCCGGGACACAGGCCGCCGCAGGTCACGATGCCGACGCTGGTGGCGTCCGGGTCGAAGTAGACCTTCCGGCGCGGCCCGGCCGCCTCGAGGCTGGGCAGCTGGTCGATCGGCACCCCGCGCTCCAGCAGCACGGAGACGGTGTCGTCCACGAGCACGCGGTCGTCCTCGTGGACGTAGTGCGGCGACGTGCGCTTGGTGGCCAGCATCTCCGCGAACGGGGAGTCGTAGCGGCAGTCACCGAGGCTGCGGACGCGTAGGTCGTCGAGCTCGAGCGTCACGGCGGACCCCCCGGGGTCGTCGAGAAAGGCGGGACGGACTGCCCGCCACGCCGCGGGGCCGTCCTCACGCTAACTCAGGACCCGGAACGATTCCGGCGCTGGGGAACAACCTCACGAGATCGCTCCTCGACCGCATCCCGAGCTTGCGATAGACGCGGGTGAGGTGGTTCTCGACGGTCTTGCGGGAGACGAACAGGGCCGCCGCGGCCTCGTCGTTCGTCCGGCCCTCGGCGACGGCCCGCGCGACCTGGAACTCCTGGGGCGTCAGGGCCGACCAGACCGTCTCGCGCCCCGCCCGCCGCGGCGGGGGAGCCCCGGCGGCCGCGAGCTCGGCCTCGGCGCGGGCGGTCCAGGGTCGGGCTCCGAGGCCCACGAAGAGCGCGTGCGCCTCGCGGGCGGCGGCGCGGGCCACGGCGGGCCGTCGCAACCGTCGCAGCGACTCGGCCTCGGCGAGCAGGGTGCGGGCCCGTTCGAACGGCTGGTCGCTGCGGGCGTGCGCCGCGTGGGCGCCCGCGAAGGCGTCCACCGCGTCGTCGTCACAGGTCGCCAGGATCCCGCGGCAGCGCGCGGCGGTGGCGGCCGGGAAGGCCAGGCCGGTCCCGGCCTTGTCCTCCCACCACGCGAGCACCTCCCGGGCGCGACAGGGTGCGCCGCTGCGGACGAGCGCCTCCACGAGGTCCGGTCCGTAGGGCACGACGTTGCTCGCGCCGAGGCCGTCGGCCATCGCCCGTCGGTGGGCCCGCTCGAGGTGGCCGACAGCGTCCTCGGCCTCCCCGACCGCCAGCGCGGCGAGGCCCTCGACCGCGGGCACGGAGGTCAGGAGGCAGTCGACCCCGTGCGAGCCGATCTCGGCGAGGACCCGTCGGGTGCGGTCGCGACTGTGGTCGACGTCGCCGACCATCGCGTCGAGCCGGGCGAGGACCAGCAGCGCGAGCGCGGCGGTGCCTCGTTCCCCGCGCTCCTCGGCCCACTGCAGGGCCTCGACGGCGTCGGCGCGCGCGGCGGGCCAACGGCCCCGCCAGAGCTCGACGTCCGCGCGGACGACGTGGGCGAACGCGAGCATCGCGCCGGCGCCGTGGCGCCGGGCGGCGGCGAGGAGGGTGTCGATCCGCCGGTGGGCATCGGCGTAGCGCTCGACGTGGACCTCGATCCTGGCGCGCAGGGCCTCGTCCTGGAGATCCCACGGCAACGCGTCGGGGTCGTCGCCGAGGCCGTCGAGGATGTCCACGGCCGACGACGGATCCCCGCTCAGGACCAGGGCGTGCGCCTCGGGGGCCCGGCGGACCGGCGTCCCCGTCGGCGCGAGCGACGCGGCGGTGCGGACCAGTGCCAGGGTGTCGCGGACGCGGCCCGCCATGGCGGCGGGCGCCGCGGCCTCGGCGTAGAGGGCGGCGGCTGCGGCGGGGTCCTCGGACGCCACGCGCTCGGCGGTACGGACGAGGTCGTCGACGGCCCGCCCGGGGTCGCCGAGCCAGGTGGTCGCCCGGCTCCGCACGATCTCGGCGCGCGCGGCGAAGGCGTCGTCGTCGTCCAGGGCGACGGCTGCCTCCGCGTGACCGGCGGCGAGGTCGAGCGACCCCGCGAGCAGGAACTCCCGGGCGGCCGCGAGCAGCCGGTCGGCGCGGTCCCAGCGGTCGGTGCTCAGCTGCGCGGAGCGCGCCCACGCCTCGCCCGCGCTCCTGTGCCCGCCGCGCTCCGCCGCCGAGCGCGCCGCCGCCGCGAGCTGCTCGCCGACGACGTCGTCGGTGCCCTCGATGCGCGCCGCCTCGTGCCAGGCGCGCCGGATGCCGGTGGTGCGCGCGGCGAGGGCCTCGTGGGCGCGGCGCGTGAGGGCCGGGTCCGCGGCGAGGATGACCGGGCGGAGCAGGGGGTGGCGCAGGTCCGGGCCTCCCTCGTGCACCCGGAGCAGGCCGGCCTCCTCGCCGGGGTGCAGATCGTGGGCGGCGAGGCCGAGATCGGCGAGGGCGAGGTCGACCTCGTCGGCACCCGCCGAGCCGGCGGCGGCCAGCACCGTGACCGCGGTCCGCGAGGACTCCGGCAGCGCCTCGAGCGCGGTCCTCCAGAGCGCCTCGAGGGCCGGTCCGGCGCGTGGGGGGACCGCTGGGCCGAGGTGACGGGCGTTCTCCACCAGGGCGAGTGGATGGCCCGCGAGGCCGACGACGAGCCGGTCCACCGCCATCGGCGCCCGACCACCGGTGAGTCGGTGCAGGAGCTCGCGGCTCTCCGCGCCCGACAGGCGTCCGACGTCGACGACCAGCGCGCCCGGCACCACGCGGCGCTCGTCGCGGGTGGCGAACACCAGGGAGACCTGTGGCGATCGCAGCCGCCGCGCCACGAAGAGGAGGACCTCCGCCGACGGCGGGTCGACCCACTGCAGGTCGTCGACGACGACGAGCAGCCCCTCGCGCTCACCGCCGGCCTCGAGGAGACCGAGGACCGCCGCGCACACCGCCAAGGGCCCCGAGGGGCGTCCGGCGCGTCGCGCGACGCTCACCTCGAGGGCCTCGCGCTGGACCTCGGGCAACGCCGCCAGCCGGTCCTGCAGCGGATGGACGAGGTCGGCGAGGGTCGCGAACGGCAGGTGCGACTCCTCCTCGCTGCCGGCGACCCGCACCGTCCGGACCGCGGCCCGCGCGGCCACGCGCTCCAGCAGCTCGGTCTTCCCGATCCCCGGCTCGCCCCGCACGACCGCGACCCGTTCCGGCCCGCCCGCGACGAGCCCACCCGCGACGAGCCCACCCGCGACGAGCCCACACAGCGCGTCGAGCTCGGCGCTGCGCCCGACGAAGGGCGGTGCGTCGGTCGCTGTCATCGGTTCCCCTCGGTGGTGGTGACACCGGGGCGTGCGTGGTGGATGGGACACAGGATGACGGGCGCGGCGCGCGGAGCAGTGCCGCCTTTCGGGTCGAACCGGGGGTTTTCCCCTGTGTCGGGGAAAGGCTTTCTAGGCCGTTCGCAGGAATGCGCGAGGAACGGACGACCATGTGCGATCGATCGGTGACCCGGAGGTAGGAGTGGACGATCGGTCGGTGAGGGCGTGCAGCGCAGTGTGGTCGGCCCGGCACTCGTCGCAACCCCGTTCCCGCACCTCAGGGAGTTGTCCCCTCTGCCCCGAGGTGGCACGACGAGGAATCGTCGGGGTCACCGGAAAAGGGGGACCACCATGGCCATTCCCGGCAAGGGGACGCGCGTCCTGACCAACCTCAATCACGGCGGGCACGCCCTCTCGGAGGAACTGTTCCAGGCGACACCGAACGCGGAGGCCCGGGAGGACATCGGCCGATTGCGGGAGGTGACCCGCAATGCGGCGATCGACACCGCCTCCAAGGACGACACCACGCCCTTCCACTACCTGTTCGAGAACCTCGCCGACCGCTACCCGACGGCGCACCTGTCCACCACGACGCCGGAGGCGGTCGTCGTCGCCCTCAAGGCCCTCGGCTCGGCGATGATCGACCAGGACCCGGTGGACGGCCTCAATGTGAATGCGCCCATCCCGCCGGTGTTCACGTACTGGGGTCAGTTCATCGACCACGACCTGACGGCGAACACGGATCGGGACAAGGACCTGAGCATCGTCGATGCCGTGTTCGACCCCGAGCACCCCAACGACGTCATCGCCCAGCTGGGCAACCTGCGTCAGCCCGCTCTCAACCTCGACTCGCTGTACGGCGACGGGCCCGCCGCGAGCGGGCAGTCCGGTGCCGTGCCGTACGTGGACGGCAAGCGGTTCAAGCTCGGCACGCTGACGCCCACCACCCCGGGCGGTCCGGTGCGCACCGAGCCCGTCCCTCCGCTCCTCGGCACGCGGGACCTGCCCCGTGTCGAGGCCCCGGGAACCGCCGACCTGCCCACCGGGACCGCGCTGATCGGCGACGGGCGCAACGACGAGAACCTCGTCGTCGCCCAGCTGCACGTCGCGTTCCTGCACTTCCACAACAAGGTCGTCGACTGGGTCGAGGCCAACGACCCGCAGCCCGACGCGCCGGCGACCTTCGAGCGCGCCCGCCAGCTCGTCCGCTGGACCTACCAGTGGCTCGTCGTGAACCAGTTCCTGCCCCAGCTCGTCGTGCAGGAGGCGCTCGACGCGGTCGCCGCGAACCCGCTGTTCGCGGCGACGAGCACGGGAACGTACATGCCGCTCGAGTTCTCGGTGGCCGCGTTCCGGTTCGGGCACAGCATGGTCCGGGGCGCCTACGACTGGAACCGCAACTTCGGTCGGCTGGCCGGACAACCGGACACCCACGCGTCGTTCGACCTGCTCTTCGCGTTCACCGGGAAGGCGAGGCCGATCTTCCTCGGGACCGGCGACACCTTGCCCGACAACTGGCCGGTCGAATGGGACCGGCTCGTCGACGACCCGCCTCTCTTCCAGGACCGCCTGGCCCGGAAGATCGATACGCATCTCGCCTCCCCGTTGAACCGGATGGTGAACGAGGGGAACGATCCCCATCTCGCGGAGCGCGTACGGCGGCTGCTGAAGCGCCTGGCGGTCCGGAACCTCCTGCGGGGCTACAAGCTCGGCATCCCGACCGGCCAGGCCGTGGCCGCCGAGCTCGGGGTCCCTGCGCTCACGAGGGCCCAGCTCAACTCGGGCGCCGGGACGGTCCTCGGGGACGCCCTTGCCGACGGCGGCTTCCTCGACGCCACGCCCCTGTGGTTCTACATCCTCAAGGAGGCCGAGATCGGCGGCGGCGGCAAGCTCGGTGTGGTGGGCGGTCGCATCGTGGCCGAGACCCTCCGCGGTCAGATTCGCCTCGACCCGGACTCCTTCGAGACCGCCGGGAACGGCTGGACCCCGGATTCCGGGGTGAAGGACGCGAACGGGAACCCCGTCCGCACGATCGCTGATCTCCTCCGCTTCGCCGGGGTGCTCGTATGAGCAGCACCCTCCGGGAGCAGCAGGAGCTCGCCGCGTCCCGGTACAAGCGCCGGGCACCGAAGAGGGCGGAGACGGAACGCCAGCAGGAGGCGACGGGCACGCTCGTCGTCGACGATCCCGACCAGATCGAGGCCCGCGCGGAACGGCTCCTCGGCGACGCCGTCGGGTCGCGGGCGGTGCGGCAGGCCGCCCGGCACGAGGGCGTTCTCGAACGGATCATCGCCGAGAACGACCTGCAGCCGAGCCTCTTCCTCGGCCGCGGGACGGCGATCGCCGAGTCCGTCGGCCGGATATCGCTCGTGGACGGCGGCGCGGGGACCGGCTTCCTCGTCGGCCGGCGGCTCCTGCTGACGAACAACCACGTCCTGCCCGACGCCACGACCGCGGCCGGGGCGTTCGTGGAGTTCGACTTCGAGCTGGGGCCCGATGGCAGGCCGGAGGCGCCTGCCGCGTTCGACCTGGACCCCGACACGCTGTTCCTCACCGACGCCGGGATCGACGCGAGCCTCGTGGCGGTCGCACCGGCGGGCGGTGTGCTCGCCGGCGACAAGTACGGGTGGAACAAGCTGCTCAAGCAGCAAGGGAAGATCGTCATCGGCGAGGCCGCGAACGTCATCGGTCATCCCTCGGGGCGCCGGAAGGAGATCGCGGTCCGCCACAACCGGCTCCTCGACCAGCTCCCGGACTTCCTGCACTACGAGGCGGACACCGAGCCGGGCAACTCCGGGTCGCCGGTGTTCAACGACCAGTGGGAGGTCGTCGCGCTCCACCACTCCGGCGTCCCGCGGACGAACGACGCCGGCCAGTGGCTCACGACCGACGGCGCCGTGTGGGACCGCTCGATGGGCGACGCCGCGGTCGCCTGGGTGGCCAACGAGGGCGCGCGGATCTCGGTGGTGCTCACGCGGCTGCGGGCGCTGGCCCGCACGCCCGCGCAGACGGCGCTCGTCGACGAGCTCGGCGCCGAGGCGCTGGTCGGGGCGGGGCGGCCGACGGAGGGCGCGCTGCGCGTGACGAAGACGGCCCGCGAGACCACGGGCCGGGCGGGAGTCCGGGCTGTGCCGGAGACACCGCCGCACGTGGTGTTCGTGCACGGCCGGTCCCAGCAGGGCCGGGACCCGCTGGTGCTCCGGGCGGAGTGGGCGGGTGGCCTCGCCCGCGGGCTCGGTGCCGTCGGGCGCGCGCCGCTCGACCCGGCGCGCGTGTGGTTCCCCTTCTACGGCGACGTCCTCGCCGAGCTGGCCGGACCGTCCGCGGTCGAGCGCACGATCATCGAGGGGGACGGCGCGCCGGCGGCCGTGCGTGCGGCGCCGTCGGCCTCGTCGGCCCGCGCCACCTACGCCGCGCTGATCGAGGATGCCGCGAGCCTGGCCGGCTTCCGTCCCCCGTCCACGGACAGGGAGGGCTTCGGCGACCTGGTCGCCGGGCTGCAGCCGGCCCTCTCCTGGCTGGCCGACAAGAGTCGTCTCGACGACCTGTTCATCGCCGTGCGGTTCCGCGACGTGGCGCTCTATCTCGACGACGACGCGACGCGGAACCGCATCCTGAGCACGGTGCTCGAGACGATCCCGCCGTCGGGAGCGATGACGCTCGTGTCCCACAGCCTCGGCACGGTGGTGGCGATGGACCTGCTGACGCGCCTGCCGGCCGGTGTCGAGGTCCGGCTGCTCGTCACCGCGGGCAGCCCGCTGGGCATGGACTCGGTGAACAAGCGGCTCCTGCTCGGAGGACCGCGCCGTCCGGACGTCGGGCGCTGGATCAACGCCTGGTGCCCGGCGGACGCCGTCGCGATCGGCGCGCCCCTGGCCCCCGTCTGGGGCGGTGTCGAGGACGTCCAGACGGCGAAGACGGGCGAGAGTGCGCACTCGATCGTCGAGTACCTCGCCGACCTCCGCGTGGCGTCCGCGATCGGCGAGGAGGCGTAGGCCCGGGCAGAGGTCCCGGCGTCGAGCAGCGGGGCGATCGTCCGACTACGGTGCGATCGTCCCGCTGCCGCCGTATGGAGGAACCCATGGCCGACGACGTCGTCGTCACCCGCACCGTCGACGCACCGCCCGAGCGGGTGTGGGAGCTCGTCGGGGACCCGGCGCGGATCGGCGACATCTCGCCGGAGTGCCACCGTGTGGACTGGGTCGGCGGCGCCACCGGGCCGGAGGCGGGTGCGCGGTTCAAGGGGTACAACCGCAAGGGACTGCTCCGCTGGTCGACCGACGGCACCGTCGTCGAGTACGACCCGCAGCGGGCCATCAGCTGGGACGTCTCGCTGCTCGGCCAGCCGGTCGCGCGCTGGGGCTTCCGGCTCGTCCCGGAGGGCGGGCGGACGCGCATCGAGCAGTACTGGCAGGACCGGCGCAGCCCGATCGCCAACGTCGTGGGCCGCGCCCGGGCCTGGGACGTACCGGAGGCGAACCGCCGCGGCATGGAGCAGACGCTCGACACGGTCCGCCGCTCGGTCGAGAAGGGCGGCGTCGAGAAGGGCTGACGACGGCGGCTCAGCCGTCGAGCGCGGCCACGCCTTCGAAGCCCGAGAGCTGGAGCACCCGCCGGGTCAGGGAACCCGGCGGAGCCAGCACCGTCATCTCGATCTGCAGCACCTCGAGCCGGGCGCCCAGGGCGAACAGCACCCGCAGGCCCGCGCTGTCGAGGTAGGCGAGGTCGGCCAGGTCGAGCGTGACCGCCGAGGTCTCGTTCGTGATGGCCGCGGTCAGCTGCTCCTCGACCTCCAGGGCGTTCTCGAGGTCGATCTCGCCGCCCATGACGATGCGGACGGCCGAGCCCTCCGGGTGGACGACGACGGACGCGGCGGTCATCGGCTGCTCCCCGTGAGGTGACGTCGGAAGGTGACGGTGGTGCCCCCGGGCCCGGCGGTCACGTCCATGTCGTCGCTGCACTGGCGGATCAGCGCGGTGCCCCGCCCGCGTTCCTGCCCGCGGGCCGGACGCCATCGCCCGTTGTCGCGCACCGTCCCCACGACCGTCGCCCCCTCCAGCTCCATCTGCACGACCAGGGTCCCGCCGGCAGGCCCGTACGCGTGCTCCACGACGTTGGAGCACGCCTCGCCGGTGGCGACGAGGATGTCGGCCGCGTCCTCGGGCGACGCCCCGGCGGCCGCGAGCCACCGGCGGACCGAGGAGCGGACGTCGGACAGGGTGCGCGTCACCGCCGGCACGACGATGCTCAGCGGCACCACCGACGGCGTGCCCAGACGGTGGGCGACGAGCATCGCCACGTCGTCGTTGACCGGGGTGGCGCCGATCATGCGGTGCAGCACCCCGCCGCACACCGCCTCGGCGTCCTCGGCCCGCACGACCTCGCACAGCGCGTCCAGGCCCGTGTCCAGGGGGCTCCCGCGCCGTTCGACGAGACCGTCGGTGTAGAGGAAGAGCAGCCCGTGGTCCGGGAGATCGATCGTGGTGGTGCGGCGCGGGGGGCCGACGGACACCCCGACGGGCAGGTCGATCGGCAGGTTGAGCAGCGCCGAGCGCTCCCCGGGCTGCGCGATGATCGGCGGCAGGTGGCCTGCGCTCGACAGCGACACGCGCTCCAGTGATGGCTCGAAGATCGCGTAGAGGACCGTCGCCATGACGTTCTCCTCGAAGTGCTGCACGTTGCCGTCCAGGCGCTCGAGGACCTCCGCGGGGTCGTCCTCCTCCAGGGCGAACGCGCGCAGGGCGCTGCGCAGGCGGCCCATGATCACGGCGGCCTGGAGCCCGCGCCCGACCACGTCCCCGATGACGACGCCGAGGCGCCCGGACGGCAGGGAGAAGACGTCGTACCAGTCCCCGCCGAGGCCGCCCGCGTCGCCGGGGATGTACCGCGCCGCGAACTCGATCCCGGTGACCCGCGGCAGCGCACCGGGCATGAGGCTGCGCTGGAGGGCCGACGCCGCGGCGCGGTCGAGGTCCGACAGGCGCGTGCGCGTGACCAGGGCGATCCGGTCGGCGGCGGTCTGCAGCAGGTCCGCGTCATCCATCGTGAAGCGCCTCGGTGTGAGGGTGCCGACGTGCAGGACGCCCATGACCCCGCCCTCGGCGACCAGGGGCACACCGAGCAGCGAGCGGACGTCCTTCTCCCGCAGGATCGGGTTGAGGACGTTCGAGTGGTCGACCTCGTCGATGATCACCGGCCGGCGCTCGGCGGCGATGCGCCCGGCGAATCCCCTCCCGACGGGGATGCGGACGCCCTGGCGCACCTCCTCCTCGACGCCGCGCGCGGCGGTGGCGACCAGGTAGGTCGAGGAGGGATCCAGCAGGAGGACGGCCGCGGTGTCGGCGTCGAGCAGGGCACGCACCCGGTCCAGGAGCTCGTCGAGGAGGTCCGGGACGTCCAGGTGGGCGAGCGTGGTGTCGGTGATCTGGGCGATCCGCCGCAGCCGGTCCTCGTTCGTCACGGGGGTGGTTGCGGCCATGCGCAAACGCTAGTACCCCGTCCGAGCGCACGGAACGCGCACCGTGCGGGTTCCTCCGGCCGCCCGGGGGACGCCCGGCTAGCGTGGCGGGCGTGCGACTGGCCACCTGGAACGTGAACTCCGCCAAGGCCCGGGAGCCCCGGCTTCTGGGCTGGCTCGACGAGCGAGCGCCCGATGTGGTCTGTCTGCAGGAGACCAAGCTGTCGGACGAGGCGTTCGCCGAGAGCTTCGCCGCCCCGCTGGCCGAGCGCGGCTACGCCGTCGCGCACCACGGGGAGGGCCGCTGGAACGGCGTGGCGCTGCTGTCCCGCGTGGGTCTCGACGACGTCGAGGAGGGCCTGCCCGGCGCCCCCGGCTACCCCCACCAGGAGGCCCGCGCCGTCTCCGCCACCTGCGGCGGGCTGCGGGTCACCTCGGTCTACGTCCCCAACGGCCGTGACCCGGACGACCCGCACTACGCCTACAAGCTCGAGTGGCTCGCGGCCCTGCGCGACCTCGTCGAGGCCGGCGACCCGGACGCGACGGTGGTGGCGGGCGACTTCAACATCGCCCCCACGGACGAGGACGTCTACTCCGTCGAGGCGTTCGCCGAGTCCACCCACGTCACCCCGCCCGAGCGCGAGGCGCTGGCGACGCTGATGAAGGCCGGCCTGCACGACGTGATCCGGGAGCGCTGGCCCGACGACCGGGCGTTCAGCTACTGGGACTACCGCGGCGGCGCGTTCCACCAGGACCGCGGCATGCGCATCGACCTCGTGCTGGCGGGCGGCCCGGTCGCCGCGCGCCGGGCCGCCGCCTGGGTGGACCGGAAGGCCCGCAAGGGGACCGGTCCGTCCGACCACGCGCCGGTGATCGTCGACCTCGACGAGGCGCCGAACGGCGACCTCGGGCCGGTGGTCCCGCCGCCGTCGCTGGGGCGCACCCGCAAGAAGTAGCCCGCTCACGCCACCGGGACGGCGCTGCGGGCCCACTCCTCGATCGTCGTGGGGGTCGCCAGCACACCGACCCCGTGGCGCCGCACGACGCCGCGGTTGAAGGCCGCGTTCATCGCGAGGTGCTCCTCGATGAGGTCCGCAGGCAGTCCCGCCTCGACGAGCACCGCGCGCATGACGTCCTCGGGCGGGCGCTCGTAGCGCAGGCCGGGCCGGCCGATCGCCGCGCCGAGCCGCGCGACGGCGTCGGGCACGGTGAGCTCCTCGGGCCCGGGCAGCTCGCGCACGCCGGCGGAGTCCGGGTCGCGCAGCAGCGCCGCGGCGGCGTCGCCGATGTCCGCGGTGGCCACCATCGGCAGCGCGACGTCCGCGTCGATCGTGTCGTGGTGCACGCCCGTCGCGAGCATCGGCGCCAATGACGGCAGGAACGACTCGAAGAACAGGCCGGGGCGCAGGAGCACCACGGAGGCGTCGAGCGCGGCGAGCCGCTGCTCCTGCTCGTGGAGGGCCTCGAGGAGGCCGGTGCCGGTGGAGAGCTCGGCACCGAGCGAGCTCAGCGCCACCACGTGGGGGACGCGGGCGTCGGCCAGCGCGCCCACGATCGCGGTGCCCACCTGCTCCTGCTGGGCGCGGTAACCCGGCGCGGCGAGGTCGAGGGGCATGAGGACGTAGGCGGCGTCCGCGCCACGCAGGGCCCGTGTGAGCGCGGCCCGGTCGGTGATGTCGGCGACATGCGGCTCGGCGCCGTGCGCGGCCGCGTCAACGAGGCGGCCGGGGTCGCGCCCGACGGCCCGCACCGCCTCCCCGCTCTCGCGCAGGCGGCGCACGACGCGTCCGCCGGTGTTCCCGCTGGCCCCCAGGACAGTGATCATGATGGCGTCTCCTCCGCGCTCGGTGATCCGGTGCGTCCAACACTGGGCCGGTCCCGTGGGACGAACCATCGCCGTGGCGCCGGTTCTCCTGCTCGATCGTCCGATCTCGTGGACGATCGGCTCTCCGATGGCGGAGGCTGAGCGCCGTGACCGTCGCCGCTCATCCGCCCTGGACCCCGTCCGACGCCGTGGGCGCGGCCCTGCACGTCCTGCGGATGAGCGGGACCTTCTACTGCTCGTCCGACCTGCGCGGGCCCTGGGGGCTGCGGTTGCCCGAGACGCCGGGCTGCCTGTGGTTCCACGTCGTGACGTCGGGGACCGCGACGATCGTCGTCGGCGACGAGGTGGTGACGCTGTCCCCGTCCGACGTCGTGCTCCTGCCGCGCGGCGAGGGCCACGAGATGCGCTCGACCGACCCGCCGCCCCGGTCGCCCGCGTCGAACGTCCTCACGCTGCCGCACACCTGGTACGGCGAGCGCTACGCGACGATCACCTACGGCGGCGACGGCGCGCCGACCACCATGATCTGCGGCGCCGTCCGGCTCGAGCACCCGATGGCCGAGCGGCTCGTGGCGCTGATGCCGGACGTCGTCCACGTGCCGGTCTCGCCACTCACCGCGCGCCTGCACGACACGCTGCGGCTGATCGCGCTGGAGGTGGAGGAGACCCGGCCCGGCGGCGAGGCAGTGATCACCCGGCTCGCGGACGTCCTCGTGGTGCAGATGCTGCGGGCCTGGCTCTCGGACGACCCGTCCGCGCGCACGGGCTGGCTCGGTGCGCTCGCCGACCCCGACATCGGCCGTGCGCTCGCCCTCGTCCACGCCGACCCCGCGCACGAGTGGACCGTCGCCGGTCTCGCCCGCGAGCTCGCCCTGTCCCGGTCGACCTTCGCCGCCCGCTTCACCGCCCTGGTCGGCGAGCCGGTGATGGCGTACGTGACGCGCTGGCGCATGCTCGTCGCCCACGACCGCCTCCGGGCCGGCGACACCACCGTCGCCGCCGTCGCCGGTGCCATGGGCTACCGCTCCGAGGCCGCGTTCAGCCGCGCCTTCCGCCGCGTCGTCGGCACGTCGCCGGGCTCGGTGCGCCCACGCGCCCGCGACGAGGTGGAGCTCCTCGGGGCGTGAGCCTCGCTCGGAGACCGTGTCCTGAGGACACGGTTCGACATCGTCGGAACCGACCCCGCAGCGGCGGCCGGTCGGCGACGCTGGACGGCGTGGATCGAGCGGCCGAGGAGGAGGACGCGACGGACGAGCTCGTCACGCTGCTCCTCGACGACCTCGGGCCGGCCCTGCAGTGGTAGCGACTGGGCCTCACGCGCAGCGCGGTCGCCAGGATGCTGCGCCGGCTCGAGGAGGCCGGGCACGTCGCCCGGTTGTCCTCGCCGGACCACGAGCAGGAGATCGAGGTGGAGGTCCGGCCGCACGCCGCCCGTGACGCCCTCCTCGACGCGCACCGCCGGGCGTTGCGGCGCTCGCTGCGCGAGATGGTGGGGAACCAGGCGCTGCACGGTCGGAAGCACGCGGTCGCCCGCCCACGGCGGTCGCCGGGCTGGCGACCGTCGTCTTCGCCCGGGCCCGGGCGATGGCCGACGCGGCCATCGAGCGTCGACTGCTCGCCGGGCGTCGCCGGGCCGGGGAGGCGGGGCCGACGCCCTGGTGGGCCCGGTGACTACACCGTCGACATCGGCCCTGCGGCCGTGACGTGCACGACGGCCGCGCCGAGCTCGTCGGAGGCGTCGAGATCGACCTCGGCGGTGATGGCCCAGTCGTGGTCGCCCTCGGGGTCGTCGAGGACCTGGCGGACGTGCCAGGTCCGGCCCTGCACGGTGACGCGGTAGAACGCCGGGCCTCGCGCGTCGGGACCGGAGCCGAGGGTCGGGTACTCGGCGAAGTAGGCCTCCATCGCGTCGGCCCACCAGTCGAGGGATGGACCGTCGTCCTCGAGGGCGGCCAGGTCGGCGGGGGAGCGCCGGGCGAACAGCTCCACCCGGCGGAACATCTCGTTGCGCACCAGCACCCGGAACGCCCGCTCGTTGCGGGTGACCGGCGGCGGGCCCTGGTCGACGGGACGGGCGTCGTCCCCGGCGGCGTCGAGCTCGCTCGGGTTCGCGAGGTTCTCCCACTCGTCGAGCAGCGACGAGTCGGTCTGACGCACCAGCTCGCCGAGCCAGGCGACGAGGTCGTCGATGTCCTCGGTGCGCGCGGCTTCGGGGACCGTCTGGCGCAGCGCGCGGAAGGCGTCGGTGAGGTAGCGCAGGACGAGACCCTCGGACCGGGCGATCTTGTAGTACGAGACGTACTCGGTGAAGTTCATCGCGCGCTCGTAGAGGTCGCGCACCACCGACTTCGGCGACAGCTCGTGGTCGGCGACCCAGGGGTGACCCGTGCGGTAGGACTCGTAGGCGGCGCCGAGGAGCTCGGCCAGCGGCTTGGGCCAGCTGACGTCCTCGAGGAGCTCCATGCGTTCCTCGTACTCGATGCCCTCGGCCTTCATCGCCTGCACGGCCTCGCCCCGGGCGGAGTTCTCCTGGGCGCGGAGGATCTGCTTCGGGTCGTCGAGGGTCGACTCGACCACCGAGACCATGTCGAGCGCGTAGGTCGGCGACTCCCGGTCGAGCAGGTCGAACGCGGCGAGCGCGAACGGCGAGAGCGGCTGGTTGAGCGCGAAGTCGACCTGGAGGTCGTCGACGAGCCGCACGGTCCGCCCGGCGGCGTCGGGCTCGGGCAGGCGCTCCACGACGTCGGCCTCGAGCAGCCCACGGAACAGCGCGATCGCCCGCAGGATGAGGCGGCGCTGGGTGGGACGGTCGGCGTGGTTGTCCTCGAGCAGGTGGCGCATGGCGGCGAAGAAGTCCCCCGGGCGGGACGCGACCTGCAGGAGCATCGCCGTCGACACCCGGAACTGGCTGGTCAACGCCTCGGGCTGTGCCTCGATGAGCTTCTCGAGGGTCTTCTCCGACCACGAGACGAACCCCTCGGGCGGCTTGACCCGCACGACGCGCCGCTGCTTCTTGACGTCGTCGCCGGCCTTCGCGAGCCGCTTGGCGTTCTCCACCTCGTGCTCGGGGGCCTGGACCACGACGTAGCCGGCGACGTCGTGCCCCGCGCGGCCCGCGCGCCCGGCGACCTGGTGGAACTCGCGGGCCCGCAGGTGGCGCACCCGCTGGCCGTCGAACTTGGTCAGCGCGGTGAAGAGCACGGTGCGGATCGGGACGTTGATCCCGACGCCGAGGGTGTCGGTGCCGCAGATGAGCTTGAGCAGCCCGGCCTGGGCGAGCGTCTCCACGAGACGCCGGTACTTCGGCAGCATCCCGGCGTGGTGCACGCCGATGCCGTGGCGCACCAGCCGCGAGAGCGTCTTGCCGAACCCGGCGGTGAAGCGGAACGCGCCGATGAGCTCGGCGATCCGCTCCTTCTCGGCCTTCGAGGAGACGTTGAGGCTCATCAGGGCCTGCGCCTGCTCGATCGCCGCGGCCTGGGTGGTGTGCACGACGTAGACCGGCGCCTGCTGCCCGGCGAGGAGCTCGGTGATCGTCTCGTGCAGCGGCGTCCGCGCGTAGCGGAACGACAACGGGACGGGGCGCTCGGTGTGCGCCACGACCGCGGTCTCGCGCCCCGTGCGCCGCGTCAGGTCCTCGGCGAAGAACGAGACGTCGCCCAGCGTCGCCGACATCAGGAGGAACTGCGCCTGGGGCAGCTCGAGGATCGGCACCTGCCAGGCCCAGCCGCGCTCCGCGTCGGCGTAGTAGTGGAACTCGTCCATGACGACCTGGCCGACCTCGGCGCCGGGGCCCTCGCGCAGCGCCCAGTTCGCCAGCACCTCGGCGGTGCAGCAGATGACCGGCGCCTCCGGGTTCACCGCGGCGTCGCCGGTGAGCATCCCGACGTTGGCGTAGCCGAGCTGGGCACCGAGCGCGAAGAACTTCTCCGAGACCAGCGCCTTGATCGGCGCGGTGTAGACGCTGCGCTCGCCGCGGGACATCGCGGTGACGTGGGCGCCCAGCGCGACCAGCGACTTCCCCGACCCGGTGGGCGTGGAGAGGATGACGTTCGATCCCGAGACCAGCTCGATCAGCGCCTCGGACTGGGCCGGGTAGAGGTCGAGCCCGCGCTCGGAGGCCCAGTCCGCGAACCCCTCGTAGAGCTCGTCGGGATCCGCGCCGGGAGCGGGCAGGAGCGCCGTCGAGGTGGTCACCGGTCCATTGTCCGCGATCGCACCACCACCTGGCGGACGGCCGCCGGGTTACGATCCGTCACTGCGGGACGGCGACGACAGGGCCGGCCGTGGGGCGAGGAGGAACGCGGCAGGTGACCGAGGGTGGCGAGGTGGCGGCAGCGGCGCCCCTCGGGCGACGCGCAGCGACCAAGGCCCGGACCCGGGAGGCGCTCCTCGAGGCCGCGCGCCGGGTGTTCGCCGAACGCGGGTACGGCCCGGCGTCGGTCGAGGAGATCGCGAGGACGGCCGGCGTGTCGGTCGGGTCGGTGTATGTGCACTTCGCGAGCAAGGAAGCGCTGTTCACCGCGCTGGTCGAGGACCAGACCTCGGTGGCGGTCGACCTGAAGTCCACGATCGTCTCGGGCGACCCGGAGGAGACCTTCGCCGCGCTCGACCGCCTCGTCTCCGACGTCGCCGACTCGCGCGAGGAAGCGCTGCTCGACGCCGAGGTCTGGCTCTACGCCGTGCGGCACCCCGAGTTCGCCGACCGCCTCGCCGAGCACGAGGTGCGCCTGGCCCGGTTCGCCACCGACGTGCTCTCCCGCGATTGGGAGAACCTCGACCCGGCCGTGCGGGAGGCCGTCCGGGACGACGAGTTCGTCGTCGTCGCGGCCGCGCTCTACCACGGGCTCATCCGGCTGCGCCGCGTTCTCGGGGAGGACGCCGTGCAGGCCGACCTCTTCAGCCGCGCCCTGCGCCTGATGCTGCGCCTCCCGCCCGCCGAGGAGCCGCGGAGCTAGCCGGACGGACGTCGCAGACGGACTCCTCGGCGGATGCCGGTGATCGCCGGGGGGTACACGACGCCATGTCCTCCTCCCGCTCGCGACGTTCTCGCGACCTGACCTGGTTCCCCCGCCTGCTCGGCGTGGCCACCGCCGGCTACAGCGTGGCGATCATCGCCCGCCCCGAGCTGTTCACGAAGCCCACCGCCCTGCAGGCCGAGGGGGCACCGCTGCCGACGGCCACCGCGATCGGGGTGCGTGCCCTCGGCGGACGCGACCTCGCCTGCGGGCTGGCGATGGCCCTCGCGCCGGCGGGCAGGGCGCTGCGCACCGCCGTGGCCGTGCGGGTCGGGTCCGACGTCGTCGACCTGGTCCTGCTCGGGACGTCGCTCCCGGACAGCACGGCCCGGGCCAAGGCGGCCGGCGTCGCGGGGGCATGGGGCACGCTGTGCGCCCTGGGCTACCTCGCCGCCGGCGACTGATCGGCCGGCACCTCGCTGAGCCGCAGGCGGTAGACGCCGGCGGAAGGGGTGAGCGGGTGCAGGTCGTAGACATGGACGACCTTCGGGCCGTCGTGGAGGTGGGTGTGCGTCACCGTCGGCAGCGGGGTGCCGTGGCGTGCCTCGCGCACCTCCACGCGCCCGTCGAGCGGGCCCCCGACGTAGAGCAGCACGGCGTCCTCGTCGGCCGGCCCACCGGGCGGAACGGTCATGAGGACCTCCTCGGACGGCGCGTCGGTCGGCGGTGCGGCTGTGAAGCCTCGGGCTGGGACGCCTGGGTCGGCGTGGCGTTCAGGGTAGGGAAAGCACCGCCCCTTGCGCAGCGTCTGCGCGGCGTCACTTTCCGGAGCCGGCCATGACCGCCGGTGACGGCATCCGGGACTGGACGACGCCCGGCCGTCCTCCGCTCGTCCCCGAGGTCACCCTGCTGCTCGCCGAGGACATGCACCGCACGTGGTCGGCGATCGACGAGGACGCGCCGCCGTTCTGGGCGTTCGCCTGGGTCGGCGGCCAGGCCCTCGCGCGCCACGTCCTCGACCACCCCGACCTCGTCCGGGGCCGCCGGGTGCTCGACCTCGCCTCGGGGTCGGGGCTGGTCGCGATCGCCGCCCTGCGCGCGGGTGCCGCGGCCGCGATCGCCTCGGACACCGACGCGCGGGCCCGCGCCGCGATCGTGCTCAACGCGCAGGCCAACGACGTCGAGATCGACGTGGTCGGCGACGTGCTGGACGCCGACGAGCCCCTCGACGTCGACCTCGTGCTCGCCGGCGACGTCTTCTACGAGCAGCCCATGGCCCGGCTCGTCGAGCGCTTCTGCGACGAGGCGGTCGCGGTGGGCGTCGACGTCGTCGTCGGCGATCCCGGCCGCGAGTACCTGCCGCGGCGTCGCGTGACGGCGCTCGGGAGCTACGAGGTCGTCGGGACCCTCGACCTCGAGGGCGGTGAGACGACCCGCACCACGGTCTACCGGTTCACCTGACATCCCCGCCGCGCTCCTGTAGAACCGTCACGGCTGACGGTCCGGTCGGCCGGAACGGGAGGTCGCGGTGCGCGCGGTACAGGTCGTCCGGCTCGACGGGCCGGACGCGGTGGAGGTCGCCGAGGTCGAGGAGCCCACGGTCGGCGACGGCCAGGTGCTCATCGACGTGGAGGCGGCCGGCGTCGTCTTCCCCGACCTGCTGCTCACCCGCGGCGAGTACCAGATGAAGCCCGACCTGCCCTTCCTGCTCGGCAGCGAGGTCGCGGGCACGGTGCGCGAGGCCCCGGACGGCTCCGGCTTCGCCGCCGGCGACCGGGTGGCCGCGATGCCGGTGCTCGGCGGGTTCGCCACGGCCGTCGCCGTCTCGCCCGAGCTGGTCTTCCCGCTGCCCGACGCGGTGTCCTTCGACATCGGCGCCGGCCTGCCGATGAACTACCTCACCGCGCACTTCGTGCTCGAGACCCGCTGCCACCTCGCCGAGGGCGAGACCGTGCTCGTGCACGGCGCCGCCGGCGGCGTGGGCGTCGCCTGCATCCAGTTCGCCAAGGCGCGCGGGGCGACGGTGATCGCGGTGGTGTCCTCCGAGGGCAAGGCCGAGGTCGCCCGTGCCGCCGGGGCCGACCACGCGGTGCTGGTCGAGGGGTTCAAGGACGCCGCGAAGGAGATCACCGGGGGCGCGGGCGTCGACATCGTCGTCGACCCGGTCGGCGGCGACCGCTTCACCGACTCGCTGCGCTCCCTCGGGGACGACGGCCGTCTCGCGGTCGTCGGCTTCACCGCGGGCGACATCCCCACCGTCAAGGTCAACCGGCTGCTGCTCAACAACATCTCGGTCGTCGGGGCCGGCTGGGGTGCGTACGCCTCCAAGCGCTCGGGGTTCATGCGCCGTCAGTGGGACGCGATGCTCGACGACATCGCGAAGGGGCGCCTCGCCCCGCCGATCAGCGCGACCTACCCGCTGGGCGAGGCCGCATCGGCGATCAACGAGCTGGCCGAGCGGCGTGTCACCGGCAAGGTGATCGTCCACCCGCGGGAGCACTGAGCGCCGTGGAGCTCGCGCACACCCGCACCGGGACCGGGGAGCCCGTGCTGCTCCTGCACGGGATCACGCACCGGCGCCAGGGCTGGGACCACGTGGTGCCGCTGCTCGCGCCCGAGCGTGAGCTGTGGGCGATCGACCTGCCCTCCCACGGGGACTCGCCCGACCTGCCCGGCGACTACGGCGGCGACATCGCCCCGCTCGCCGACGCGGTCGAGGCGTTCTGCACCGCCCAGGGCCTCGACCGTCCGCATGCCGTCGGCAACTCGATGGGCGGCCTGGTCGCCCTCGAGCTCGCGGCCCGGGGCACCGTGCGGTCGGCGACCGCGCTCTCGCCCGCCGGGTTCTGGTCGCGGGCCGAGCGGGTGTACGCCCGCGCGATCCTCGGCGGGGCCCACGCCGCGCTGGCGGTGATCCCCTCGCAGCGCCTCGAGCGGATGCTCGCCACCCCGATCCTGCGCACCGCGCTGCTCGGTCTGCTGCTGGCCCACCCGTCGCGGATCGACCCGGTGGAGGTCGGCGCGGACCTCCAGGGCCTGAGCCGTCCGCGCTCGTCGTTCGCGACGATGCTCGCCCACTTCGACACCTGGAGCGCGCCGGCCCGCTCGGCGGTGCCGACGACGGTCGGCTGGGGCTCGCGGGACATGCTGCTGCCGCGCTGGCAGTCCGGGCGGCTGCGCCGCGCCCTGCCGGACGCCGCGGTCTACGTCCTGCCGGGCTGCGGGCACGTCCCGATGGGCGACGACCCCGCGCTCGTCGCGGACTTCATCCTCGCCGCGACGCGCCCGCGGGCGAGCCTCGCCGCCTGAGCGGCCTCACGGTGTGTCGACCCTCTACCTGACCCGCGGGCTCCCGGCGTCGGGCAAGACGACCTGGGCGCGGGCGCTGGTGGCCTCGCGGCGACCGGGGCGGATCGTGCGGGTCAACCGCGACGACCTGCGGCGCAGCATGGTCGACCCCGACTACGCGGCCCCGGTCGACGCGGTCGAGCGGGTGATCTCCGCGGCGGAGCGCCTGCTCGTGCAGGGCATGCTGCAGGACGGGGTCGACGTCGTCGTCGACGCCACGAATCTCCGTGCGACCGTGGCGCGGGGCTGGCTGGCGCTGGCCGAGGAGTGCGGGGCGCACTGGCACGTCGAGGACGTCGTCGCCGACCTCGAGGAGTGCGTGCGCCGCGACGCCGCCCGTCCGGAGCGCGAGCGCGTGGGGGAGGAGCGGCTGCGCGACCTGCACGCCCGGTTCGTGGATCCCGCGACGGGCCGCATGCCCCCGCTCGCCCCGCCGCGTCGTCCCCTCCCCGAGGCCGAACCGTGCCAGCATGGACCCGTGGCCCACGAGAACGAGTGGTACTTCTGCCTCAAGCACCATCAGGTGGAGCCGTGGGACGGCTGCCGCGCCGCCGACCGCCTCGGTCCCTATCCCGACAAGGAGACGGCCGCGCACGCGCTCGAGATCGCCGAGCAGCGCAACAAGGCGGCGGACGAGTACGACGAGAGCTGACCCTCGGGGCGCTGGGTACCGGCTACCCGTACCGGCTACCGGTACCAGTGCCGGTGGGCGACGCGGGCGACGTCGGTGACGTCCGCCGCGAGCCGGTCGAGCTCGCCGCGCAGGCGCGCGGCGGGCAGCGACACCGCGATCGCGGCGCTCACCCGGCCGCCGGGGTCGGCGATCGGGGCGCACACGCACGCGAAACCCGTCGCGTACTCCTCGCGGTCGACCGCGTAGCCCTCGCGCCGCACGCGCGCGAGCTCCGCGTCGTAGACGTCGGGCGAGGTGATCGTCGCCGGCGTGTAGGCCCGCCAGCGGCGCGGGTCCAGCCGGGCCCGGCGGCCCGGTCGGTGCGCCACGAGGACCTTGCTGACCGCCAGGGCGTGCGCCATCGACGGCGGGACCCGCGGCGGGAGTTCGGGGACGAGCCCGAGACCCTGGTGTCCGCGGATGTCGACGACGTCGATGTGGTCGTCGTCGGCCCATTCGACGAGATAGGTCCAGGCGCGGGTGCGCCGGTAGAGATCGCTGACGGCGTCCGAGAAGACCTCGGGCAGCTCCCGCCGCGGTGCGGTCGGGACGGGCCGCAGGCGGTAGCCGCCGGAGGACGTGCGCTCCACGTGGCCGGCCCGGAGCAGTCCCTGCACCACCGGGGTGCTCGATCGCCCGAGGTGGCCGTTCAGAACGGCGAGATCGACACCTTCGGGGTGGGCGGCCAGCATGCGCAGGACACGGAGCGTGCCGGGCTCGACGAGATTGGAGGTCACGGTGTCGGGCCGCTCAGTCTGTATGTCGCCCGACCGGGGGAGCGGCACATCGATCGTCACGTCGAGTGATCTTAGGGAGTCGGACATCGAGACGGAACCGAGCTTCCTGAGGAAAGGCTGGCACGTCCCGAGCTAGTCGACCTCGAGCTGGGCACCGCAGGACGGGCACCGCGTGGGTGGGTCCTCGTCGGCCAGCCGCCCGCACTCGCCGCAGACCCGGTGCATCCAGCAGGCCGGGTCGCCGCCCTGGTCGTCGGCGGGCACGTCGGTCACAGCGGCCTCCCCGGAATCGGTCCCGGACGTGCAGAAAGCCCTGGCCGTCGACCATTCTCAGGCCGCTGACCAGGGCTTCTGGGGTGGGCGATACTGGGATTGAACCAGTGACCCCTACCGTGTCAAGGTAGTGCTCTCCCACTGAGCTAATCGCCCGAGGCGCAGGCGGGAATCGAACCCGCGTACAGGGCTTTGCAGGCCCTTGCCTAAGCCACTCGGCCACTGCGCCAGGCATCCGGAGGTCGTCCGGCTCACCGTGGAGAAGTTGATGCCGAGGAGCCCTCCCGAGCGGACGACGGGACTCGAACCCGCGACCCTCACCTTGGCAAGGTGATGCGCTACCAGCTGCGCTACGTCCGCGTGTGGCCGGCGGGTTTCGGGGTTCCGACCCGCCGTTGCCGACGAAGAGAACACTACTGCACCGTGCGCCCCCCGCTTCCCGCGGGGGGGGGTCTGTCAGCTCGGATCGCTCGAGAGCAGCAGGCCCAGCGCGTGCTCCAGATCCAGCCAGTCGTCCTCGGCGCCGGGGGCGACGATCTCGTGGGTGCGGGCGAGGAACTCCGACACCTCACGGCTCGCGGCACGGAAGGTGGCGTGACCCGAGGGGGAGCTGAGCTCGATCTCGATCGACTCGGCGTCGCCGTCGGAGGGGCGGATGCGGACGTCGCCCGCGCCCGAGACGCCGAGCAGCCCCTCGGTGAGGAGGTCCCGCGAGAACACCCACTCCACCCATCCTGCGCGGCCGGTGCGGAACGCGGCCTGCACGGCGTACGGGTCGCGAGTGTCGTAACGCATCTCGACCTGGACGGGCACGGGCGGGTTCGGCGGACCGACGAGGTCGAAGACCGCCGTCGAGCGGATCGTCGTGTGGTCGTTGAGCATGTGGCTGCCTTTCGCACGCTGCTGTCGTTCGGGGAAACGACTGGCAAGCGACCCTGTGACGGCGGTTCACCCGGCTCACGCATGCATCACACCGGACGGGCAACCACAGGGCGACGTACCCGGTTCGGTTCCGTAACGAACCACCCACCCCGGCCGGGCGTCCGTGCTTGCCCCGAGAGCACTAGCCTGACGCCTGTCTGACCCGGACATACACACCCGAGGAGAGGGTCGACCAGTGACGGACGCGTCGCGAGGAGTCCCGGAGGCGGCTCCGGAGCGTGACGACGACGCTCTCGCTGGTGTGACCGATGCCACATTGCTCGAACAGATCGGTGAGCGCAGCGCGGAAGCCCTCGCGCAGCTCTACGACCGGTTCGGGCGCCCCGCGTACTCCCTGGCCCGCCGTATCTGCGTCGACGAGTCGCTGGCGGAGGACGTGGTGCAGGAAGCGTTCCTCGTGGTGTGGCGGGACCCCGGACGGTTCGACCCGGACCGTGGCGCGGTCTCGAGCTGGTTGCTGACCCTCGTCCACCACCGCGCCGTCGACGCGGTGCGGCGGGAGGCGACCCGTCGCAAGAGGACCGTGCCACCCAGCTCCGACGGCGAGGAGTGGAACGTCCCGCCCGGCCCGGGAGCCGACCAGGCGGCCCTCGGGGCGGTCGTCGCCGGGAAGGTGCGTGACGCGCTCGGTCAGCTGCCGGCCGACCAGCGCGAGGCGCTCGCCCTGGCGTACTTCGGCGGCTACACCCAGCGCGAGGTGGCGAGCCTCGTCGGGATACCGCTGGGCACGGTGAAGTCCCGGATGTTCGCCGGGACCCAGAAGCTGCGGGCCCTCCTGGGTCCGCACGTCGAGGTGGACGAGGAGGGACGATGAGCGACCAGGCCGTCCCCGACTCCCACACCGGCGCCCACGACGCCCTCGCGGTGGGCTGGGCGCTGCACACCCTCGATCACGAGGAGGAGGCGGACTTCGCCGCCCACCTCGAGACCTGCCCGACCTGCCGGCAGACGGTCGACGAGACGCTGGAGACGCTCGGCGAGCTCGCCGAGGCCGTCGTCCCGGCGAGCCCGCCGCGCCACCTGCGTCGCCGGCTGCTCGACGCCGCGGCGGCCGAGTCGGTGTCGGGTGAGGGCGTCGATCTGCCCGAGCTGGCCGGGGCCCCGGTGGCGGAACCGGCCGCTCCCGAGCCCGCGCCCCAGCCCACCGCCGAGGAGCGGGAGGCGACCGTCGTGCCGCTCTCGCCCCGGCGCCGGGCCTCCCGCTGGCTCGCGGTGGCCGCGGTGGCCCTGGTCGTCGCGGCGGTCGGGGGCCTCGCCGTCGCCAACCAGTCCCTGCGCACCGAGCGCGACAACGCCGCCGCCGCGGCGGCGGCCCAGGCCGAGCGCGACGCCGCCGTGGTCGACGTGCTCCGGGATGCGGGCACCCCCGGCGTCACGCACGCGACGCTGGCCAGCCCCGACGGCGCGCTCGTCGGGCTCGTCGTCGACGACGGCACCGGCCCCCGCGTCCTCACCAGCGGGCTCGGCGCCAACGGTGAGAACGAGATCTACGTGCTCTGGGGGCTCGCCGACGGCACACCGCGGCCGCTGGGGACCTTCGACGTCACCCAGCAGACCCCGACCGTGAGTTCCGTACCCTCGACGGCGGCGGCGGTCCCGTTCGCCGGTTTCGCGGTCTCGATCGAGCCGGGCCGGACGGCGCCCGCCTCGCCGACCCGAGTCGTCGCGAGTGGACAGGTGGGAACGTGAGCGAACCGGCCGAGCAGTCGACCGCCACCGCTGACAAGGCGCCCCCCGACGGCCCGACCACCGTCACCGCTCCGCCCCGGCACCGCACCCTCCGCACGCGGCTGCGACACTTCCGCGCCCGCGTGCGCGGCAACCCGCGCGCCAACCTGATCTGGCGCATCGTCGTCGGCGTCCTCGGCGGTCTGGTCCTCGTCGCCGGCATCGTCGCGATCCCGTACCCGGGCCCCGGCTGGCTGATCGTGTTCGCCGGCCTCGGCATCCTGGCCACCGAGTTCACCTGGGCCGGCCGACTCCTGCGCTTCGCCCGGCACCACTACGACCGCTGGATGGAGTGGGTCGGCCGGCAGAGCATCCTCGTCAAGTGCCTGCTCGGCCTGCTCACGTGCGCCATCGTCCTGGCGACCCTCTGGCTGCTCGGCGCGCCGTACCTCGTCGCCAAGCTGGTGGGCCTCGGGCACTGGACCTGGCTGCAGAGCCCTCTCTGATGATGGTCTAGGCTCGTCGAGGCCGCGGGCGATTAGCTCAGGGGTAGAGCGCTTCGTTCACACCGAAGAGGTCACTGGTTCGATCCCAGTATCGCCCACCAGCAAAGCCCCTGGTCACAGGCTCACGGAGAGCCACAGGCCAGGGGTTTTCTCGTGTCGGGGCCTCGATGACGAACATCTGACGAACATGGCTCACGGCGTCACCACTCCCGGGTCCTCCTCGTCGGGGTCGTCGTCGCTGTCCGAGCTCGTCGGCGCGGGGTCGTCGGCGGCGGGCGTGGGCTGGCCGCCGAGGGCGTCGAGGATGCGTTCGTGGTGCTCCGTGCGCCGCGTGTAGAGCTGCAGCGTCGTCGTCACGTTCTCGTGGCCCATGACCCGCTGCACCATGTTCGGCGGGACTCCGTCGTCGACCAGCCACGTCGCGTAGGAGTGGCGCAGGTCGTGGAAGCGCAGCCCGGCGCCTGCCTCCCGCGCCACGGCCTTGACGGCTTCCTCGTACGACCCGCAGATGGCCGAGTCCTCGTCTCCGTCCTCGTCGGCCCACCGGGCCTCGAACTTGTGGCCGTCGATCTCGGCGACCTCGCCGAGCAGCCCCGCCCGCACGAGCGCCGGCCGCCATACCCGGGAGCGGAAGAGGGTCCGGCGCAAGGGCTTGCCCACGGCGTTCGGGAAGACGAGTCCGTGGTCTCCCAGGCCGTACCGGTCGTTGTGCTCGCCGATCATCGTGACGAGCCACGGGGGCAGCGGCACGGTGCGGCGGCCGGCGACGGACTTCGGGAAGGGCTTGAACGCGGTGTTGCCGCTGACCTCCACGACCACGCGGATCACCCGGAGCCGGCCGGCCTCGAGGTCGAGCGCGTCGGCGCGTAGTCCGGCGACCTCACCCCACCGCAGACCGGCCCAGGCCGTGGTCGCGACGAAGGCGCGGTAGCGCTCGGGAAGGGCCGGGAGCAGCAGCCGGCTCAGGTCCTCCCGCGAGATGACACGGTCGTCGTGGTCGTGCTTGCGCCGCTTCGGGAGCCGGACGTCCTCGCAGGGGTTGAAGGCGATCAGCCGGTTGCGGACCGCCGAGCGCAGCACGGCCGAGGTGAGGCGGAACGCTTCGGCGGTCGTGGCGGGGGAGCGGCGAGTCCCGAGCTCGGTCACCCAGCCCTGCACCGACAGATGATCGATCTTGCCGAGCTGCCACGACCCCCACTGCGGGATCACGTGGTTGTGCATGATCGACGCGTCACGTGCCTTCGTGGTCGCCTCGTCGTTCCGGCTCGCGAGCCACGCCCGCGCGTGGGTCTCGAATCGCTGGCGGCCGGCGTGCGGGTCGACGTAGTTCCCGCGACGCAGCGTCGTCGCCATCTCGGCGAGGAAGTCCTTGGCCTCACGCTTGGTCGGGAAATTCTTGGACCGCTGGCGCCCCGAGGGGTCACGCCACTTTGCCTCCCACCGGCCCCGCGGTGTCTTGTGGATGCTCACGCCGAAGCCTCCAGATCGGTGAGCCACGTGTGGAACGCCTCGCGAGGGACGATCCACCGCCGCCCGATCTGCTTGGCCGGAATCTTCCCGGCGCGGATCAGCTCGTAGGCCGTCCCGCGGCCGACACCGAGCAGCCCGGCGACCTGGGCCACCGTGTAGACCTGCGGTGCGGGGATGTCGCGCAGCGAGGTCGGGTCGTCCCGATCGCGGAGTTTCGTCAACAGCTCATGCCCGTTCATCACTCAGTCCTCCCTGATCACTCGGCCGAGGTGACCGAGGTGGTTGTGGGCGGTGGCCAGATGGCGGCCCGCCGCGTCGAGAGCCGCCCGGGCGTCGCGGAGCTCGTCCTGGACCGCGAACAGGGCGCCGATCGGGTCGTGGCCGCGGTCGTCGCGGTAGTCGGCGGCGTCGGTCCGACGCAGCGCGCCGGCGAGGTGCTCCACGACTTGAGGGATGCGGTGCACGAGCTCGTCGAGGGTGCCGACGACGTCGTAGGCATGATCGGCGGTCGTGGTCTCGCCGAGGCGGACGTGGTTGGCCGCACGGACGGCCTCGGAGGCGTCGTCGAGGCGGCGGCGCATGGTCTCGGCACTCACGGCTGCTCGCCTTCCGTCTCCGCTGCGGCAGGGACGTCGGCGGCGCGATCGGTGGCGGCGCCGAGCTGGCGGGCGAACTCCCCGGCCGAGCTCGACACCGCCGGGCCGAGCGTGGGGAACGCGGCGAAGAGCAGGACGAGGGTCACGACGCCGGACACGAGCGCCGGCGCGGCCCGACGGCTCTTGATCAGTAGCGCGGTGACGAGCGCGGCGATGATGACGATGGCGAGGAGGTTCATCGGTGCGCCCGCCGTCCGAAGCGCTGCACGCGGTCGACGTACTCGCCGTAGTCGCCGAGGTAGGGCACGCGAATGCGCTCGCAGTCGCGCCCGAGCCCGGAGAGGTAGGCGATGCCGGGGGCGGCGTTGGCGTGCTCCTGGCCGAGGCGCCGGACGTCGTCGCCGTGCAGCATCACCAGCGAGTCCGCCGGGACCCGGAAAGAGAGCCGCAGAGCGAACTGATCACGGGCGTAGCCGCCGCCGACAGCCGTGGCCTCGAAGCGCTGGGCGAGCATCAGGACCCGGAACGCAGCCTTCCGGCCCTCACTCAGGAGCCGCAGGATCGCGGTGCGGATGCGTTCGCCGACCGGGATGCCGTCGCCACGCTTGGGCTTGGGGAGGCCGTCCGCAGCCCGGAGTAGGCCTGGCACCTCCTCGAGCACGACGAGGACGGTGGGCGTGCTCGGCGTCGGCTCGATCTTGTCCTGGCGCGGCGGGATGTGCTCGAGGCGGCGATCCATCTCTGCGACGAGGTCCTCGAGCAGGACAGCATGGGCCGCGACGTCGCTCGTGCCGACCACCTGGTGAGGACGATGCACCGTGTCGTCGAAGGCGCGTCCGAGCACGAGGCCGGTGATGTCGGAGCCGGCGATCAGAACATCGGGCGCGGCGACGAGCTGGGACAGCAGGCCGTAGCAGAACGCGGACTTGCCCGAGCCGTTCTGCCCCTGCACGGCGAGGTGGGCGGGATCGGCGATCGCGTGGCCGAGCGTGATTCCGCCCTCGGTCCGCCCGAGGACCACCGACTCCGCACCGGCGGCGACCGTGAGTGAGGGAAGACCGAATCCATCGGCCAGCGGGTCGTGAGCGAGGACCACGAGTCGCACCCACCGGCCGGCGATGCGCTCGACGCGCAGTCCGTGCCCGCCGAGGGAGTGCGCGAGGCGCGGGCCGTTTTCCCTGGCCGTGAAGTCGCTCGGCTCCTGGCCGGGCAGCAGCTCGACCGTGAACGACAGGGGCGGCCCAGGTCGGACCTCGCCAACGCGAGGTGTCCGGACGGTGAGTCCCGCAGCGACCGAGACGTAGTGGCATATGTGCAGTCCCTCGCACGCGGCGCGGAACTCGCCCTTCAACGCCGACGCGAACGTCAGGATCGAGGCCTCGTACTCGCGCTGCGCGCGTCGTGCGCGATGCCGACCGAGGAAGCCAGGGCCGCCGGCGGTGCGGTGGTCGGTTGGCCGGACGGGTCGGAGGTGATGGAGCTCGGACATGACTCAGGCCCCCTTCTCCTGGCGCTCGGCGCACGCCGGGCACAGCTGCCCATCGATGGCGGGCAGGGCGAACAGCAGCGAGCACCCCGGACACATCGGGTCGGCGTCCACCACGGGGTCCGGGACGCCGGCCGCGCGCTGGCGGCGGATCGCGCGCAGGTCGGCCGGTGTGTGCCCGGCCCAGATACCGTGCGCTTGGCCGGACTCCACGGCGTAGGTGAGGCACTCACGGCGGACTGGGCAGCGTCCGCAGACTGCGCCCGCCACGAGGAGCTGACGCACGGTCTCCGGCGCCGTGAAGTCGTCCGAGGCCGGGAAGAACAGGTCAGGGACGGTGTCTCTGCACGCCGCGTGCTGCTGCCAGCCCATCTCAGGCCGCCTCGGATTCGGCCTGGCGTCGTGTCGGGCGCGGGACCGAGCCAGTGGCCGGCGCGATGCCGTCGGCGGAGAACGAGACGTCGACGCCCTTGCCGCCGTTGCGGGCCTGGCGGACCTTGGCCCACAAGCCGGGCAGCTCCACGGGCGTGTACGGGGTGAGCTCGGGGGCCTCGTGCGAAGTGATGCGGACGCCGTGGAGCTCGTGACGGCCGTCGCGGCCGGTCGGGAGCATGACGTCGTAGATGCGCACCGGCGCGCCGGTGGCCTCGTCGATGAGCGGCTGGCCCGAGGAGCGCCGGCCCTGTGGCGTGTCCTCCCAGCGCTCCATGGTCTGTGCGTGGCCGGTGGCGATGGCCTGCAGCTGGTTGGTGTCGATGGGTGCGTTGAACTCGAACATGCCTCCAAGGGTTGGGCCGAATCGACGCAACCGCGTAGTCCGATACGCCAGTCCCGAACTAGTCCCGGAACTAGTCCCCATCCGCGGACCGCGTCGTTTAGAATAGTATCTCGCAACAGCGATCCGACGCGGCGGTGATGGCGGAATGTCTGTAACTAACGCTCAGTGCGTACTGAAGGACGCTCGTCGCCGTCGTCATTGGACTCAGCGCTTTGTTGCTGAACAGCTCCAGGTCTTGGCTCACCACAAGTACCGCGACAGGTCCGCGGCCGTGAACGCCGACATGGTGTCGAAGTGGGAACGTGGCGAGAAAGGCGTCAGCCCGTATTACCGTGACTTGTTGTGCGTGCTGTTCGAGACCCACGCCACGGCACTCGGCCTCTCCATCGCTGCGCCGGCTCCGGCGGCCTCCTCTATGGTCGCCTCCGACGAGCCCGACGCCGACCTCGCAGGAGTCATCAGTGAGACCGCTGCCCTCCTCGAGCAGCTCGGGCCAGCAGCAACGATCCTCGAGAGCCGCATGGCGAATGTGTGGAGGGACGAGCTGATGCGCCGGCGAACCCTGGTCAAGCTCCTGGGCCTGGCCCCTGTAGCGCCGGCCGTGTCGCGGCTGGCTGGGCCCCGTTCGTCGCCAGTCAGGGGCTCGGTCCGGGACCTGGACGACCTCGCGGACCGATACCAGACCCTCTACCACTCGGCCAGCCCGAGCGCCCTGATTCGGCCGGTGCTTGCGCACCTGGAGGCGGTCTCGGATGCCCTACGAGGGACGAAGGACCACCTCGCACGCACCAAGCTCCTGGCGAACCGTGCGCGGGTAGCACTTCTGGCCGGCCGACTGTCGTTCTTCGACTTCGACGACGCCATGTCCGCGCGCGGCTACTACAACCTGTCTGTTGAAGCCGCTTCCGAAGCTGGCGACAGGCACCAGGCCGCGGCCGCCCTGGGGCACATGGCGTTCATCCCCGCGGCCGAGCACAGCATGACATCTGCTCTGCAGTATCTCGAAGGTGCGCGACAGCAGATCGACCTCGATCCTCACGGACCGTTGAAGTCGTGGGCTTTCGCCATTGAATCAGAGTTCCACTCTCACGCCGGCGACCACTCATCGGCGCTTCGGGCGGTCGACGCGGCGAAAACGGCCTACTCGCGGTCGTCCATCAACGCCGACCTCCGGTGGTTCGACTATTACGACGTGAACCGCCTCGCTGGCTTCGCCGGCTACGCCAACCTGCAAGCCGGCCGCTACGACGCCGCGGCCTCCGAGCTCACCGAGGCGCTGGACCTTCCGCTGTCGGCCATCAAGCAGCGCTCCGTCTTCCTTGCCGACCTCGCGACGGTGCACTACCACGCGGGCGACCTCGAGCAGGCCTGCTCGGTCGCCGTGGACGCGGCGGACGAGCTCCGGCGCGCGGGCTACGCCACCGGAGTCGAACGTCTGCGGGAGTTCCACGACCTCGTCTCCCCGCACAGCACGACGCCGGCCGTGCGGGTGTTCTCCGAGCGACTCAGCGCACTGCAACTCGAGGAGGCTTAGTAGTGACCATCCGCGCCGTCTGGTTTGACGTCGGCGAAGCCCTCATCGACGAGACCCGCGAGTACGGGACGTGGGCGGACTGGCTCGGGGTCCCGCGGCACACCTTCTCCGCCGTCTTCGGCGCGGTCATCGCCCGGGGTGAGGACTACCGCGAGGTGTTCCAGCACTTCCGGCCCGGCTTCGACCTCGAGAAGGCGCGCCAGGAGCGGATCGACTCAGGGCTTGGCGAGTACCTCAACGCTCACGACCTTTACGACGACGTCCGACCATGCCTAGAGGAGCTGCGTGCCGCCGGCTACTTGGTAGGCATTGCAGGGAACCAGACCAGCCGTGCCGGCCGCTTCATCCGCGAGCTCAACCTGCCGGCCGACGTGATCGCGACCTCTGACGACTGGGGCGTATCTAAGCCGGATGTCGCGTTCTTCCTCAAGCTCATTGCCGTTTCTGGCCACGAGCCCAGCAATATACTGTACGTCGGTGACCGACTCGACAACGACATCATGCCGGCGATTCAAGCGGGGCTCCAGACGGCTCTGATTATGCGAGGTCCTTGGGGTCGTCTTCTCCAGGGCGAAGAGTTCGCTCGTCCGACCATCGCCGTTGATTCGTTGCTTGAGCTGCCAAAGCTGGTCCCATCTCTATGAACGTGCGTAGGCGCAGCTGAATCGGTATCGGAAACTCATTGCAGGTCTTCGCTATTAACCACGATTGGGCACATCATATCTAGCGATGACGAGAAGGTTATCGACACAGCGATGAAGAGTCCATCGACAAATCGCCGATGAGTAATGGAACAGAAGCAGCAGTCGAATTCGCACCACGGAACTCGGGGGCTTTCGTTCGTTGGCATCAATTAGAAACGTGACTTCGCCAGCTTGCGTACGCCGAACTAGGGCGAAGCACGGCAAGCGTGGGAGACCGAACCCGAGAAGCGGTCCATCCGTCTCATAGCGGAGGATGAAATGCAGACGCTTCGCCTTGAAAATGAGCTGCAAGGAAACGAGAACAGGGCCCGTTCGTCCGAACCCATTGTCCAGATGATTTTGGAGGCGGTGGAACAGGGACTGGCCAACTATCAAAGTGCCGCTGACTGGAGGCAACGTCCGTGGGAGCCCGCTCGTACAGCGGCGCTGCGCGCCCGCGGATTGGTAAGTAGGGGAGTCTCATCTGTTCATTAGGCAGCGCTAGCCGCTAAATGCGGAGGTGTCCGTAATGAATTCCCCGATGTTTACGTCGGCTCCAGTGAGGTCCGCGTCTACGTCGATTGCCGCTTGTCCTACCGCGCTCATGAATAGTATGTACTTCTGTAACCCCGTCAGGGCCTTGTACGCCACTAGAGTCAAATCTCCCGCGGCTTCAAGATCCACTGAGTAACCTTCCTCAAGGGTTGGCGATACCGGAACAATGAGATCGACCCAAGTATCGGCGTCCCGTCGGCGGTATTCGCACAACGTTGCAATTACGTCGTCATTTCCACGTAAGAACTCGCTGATTCTCTTGATTTCACCTTCCTTCAAGCCCGAGGGGACCCCCGAGAACTCGCACCTAGGGAGCAAGTCGGACGACAAGAACTCCCACCTCCGCAACGCGCTATGCCGCGCACCTTCGCAGACAGACCTGAGAGCCACGAGTCCGCCCAAGTAGTAGTCACCGGTCAATCGCAGAAGCCGGTGCAGTTCAGCTCGCAGTGTTTGAAGATCGCCGGAGTCTGAGGAATCGGCATCATAGCTCTTGATCTGTTTAAGAATCTCACCAAGGTGACTGATTGCGAGAAATGCATTACGGACATCTCCTGGTACAAGATTCCAAAGCATCGCAAAACTTGAACGCCCCACCTCCTCGACGTTCTTGCGTACTAGGAGTCGGAGAACTTCCACTTCTCTCTCATGCTCACGCTTCCGAACTATCCACTGAACCCCGAAGACCGCGAAGGGGATACCTACGCACGCAGCCGTAAGCCCTGACGCGAGATTCACGACAAATCCCTTTGGGTCCCACCATTCATGTGGTAGCGCGCCGAACACGCCTGTGCCCGTCAGGAAGAGCAGGGCACCGACGGCGGGCAGCAGGACGAGCATCCACGTAAGCAGACGAGACACGAGGGGTAACCGTAACGAGATGGCTGGCGCGACGGCGCACGGCGTTCGCCGCTGTCGTAACGCTTCGGTCGTTCTGTCCGATGCGGGCGAAGTTGCCACCCCACGGACCTGGGAGACGCCCTCGATGACGCAGGACCCGAACCAGCCGCCTCAGCCGCAAAGGGACGCTGAGCAGGGCCGGTGGGTGCTCCCCAGCCAGCCGCAGTCGCAGTACTTGGGGCCAGGGGCAACCGAACGGCCAGGATGCCCCCTGATCTGGCGGGCGTTCGAGCTCAAGCCGCACCGCGAGGACGGGTTCAAGCTCTCCAACGATCCGTTGTTCGTGGAGAAGGTCCACGACGTCGTCGGGCTCTACGTGCACCCGCCCGAGGCCGCAGTGGTGCTGTGTGTGGACGAGAAGTCGCAGGTCCAGGCGCTGTCCCGGTCCCAGCCGGCGTTCCCGATGATGCCCGGGATGCCCGAGCGCCGGACCCACGACTATGTCCGCCACGGCACCACCAGCCTGTTCGCGGCGCTGAACACCGCCGACGGCACGGTGATTCCCAGCCTGCACCGGCGGCACCGGGCGGTGGAGTTCCGCAAGTTCCTGGCCAAGATCGACGCGGCGGTGCCCGAGCATCTCGAGGTGCACCTGGTCTGCGACAACTAGGGCACCCACAAGAGCCCGACGGTGACCGCCTGGCTGCAGCGCCACCCGCGGTTCCACATGCACTTCACTCCGACCTACTCGTCGTGGATCAACCAGGTCGAGCGGTTCTTCGCCTACGTGACCACCGACCTGCTCCAGCGCAGCGACCACCGCAGCGTGCAGGCGCTCGAAGCCGACATCCGGCGCTGGATCAAGGTCTGGAACGACGACCCACAACCGTTCATCTGGACCAAGACCGCCGACCAGATCGATCCTCGAATCGCTCGCACGACTTCTACAACGAACTACTGGCGCAGGACACTAGTAAAGCGCAGCTACTCGCGGAGAGTGGCCGTTCTCTTGACAGGTAGTGCTGGAGTCATGTTCGAAGCGCCAGCCATAGGGCTGGATCACTGCGCCGGGCGCCCGAGCGACGGCGTGGCCTCCGTCCATCTCAGACCGTGTCGTTGTAGCCAGACGCGGGCGGCGTCGAGCCCGCCGACCTCGGCGACGGTCAGAAGCTCGGGTTCGCGGTGAGTGCGGCGCAGCCAGTCCCAGCCATCGGCGGTGAGGCCGAGACGAAGGTCGGCATTCTGGTCCTCTGCCGCGATCTCCTGGTCGGTGGCCTCGTGGCCGAGGCTCGCGAACGCGCGCAGGTCGCGGCGGCCTGTCGACCAGGTGAGTTGCCGTCGGCCCTCGGAGGCGCGCTCCCATTCCCACCAGCGGGCCACGGCGCTGGCCTCGTAGGTGTCGACGGCCTCGCCGAGGAGTTGCATCGGGGTCCGGCCTCCGCGAGAGCCCTTGGCCTCCTTGCGGTGCCCACTGGTGACCTCGTGGGCCATCTTGACGAAGTAGTCGGCGAGGTCGCCGTCGCCGAGCTGCGCGCGGCGCAGGTCCCACCCGTGCTCCTTGGAGGCTGAGTAGCCCTTGCGTTCGAGAGCGCGCCGCCACCGTCCAAACATCCGGGCTGCGACGGAGGCGGCGACGATGTCGGCGGAAACCTGCTCGGCGAAGCAGAGCAGGACGTGGATGTGTAGATGCCACCCGTTGCGGTCGCCCCAGGTGGCCTCGACCGCGCGGGCCCAGCCGAGCAGGCCGCCGAACAGCTCGGCGTCCTTGGTCCACACCGATCCGGAGGTAACCGAGGACCAGGCGTAGCCGAGCACGTCCCACACGCCCTCGCGGGAACGGATGTCGCCGAGCTCGATCTCTTCGGCTTCGGCGGCGTGTTCGTCGACGTCCCAGCCGTTGGCCTCGGCCACGTCGCGCATCGCGGCGCGGTCCTCGAGCTCGGCGCGTCGGGAGCGGTCCTGGCGGGAGAGCCCAAGGCGGTCGCCGCGGTCGTGGCGCATGGTCAGGGTGAGCATGAACGCTGACCCGCCGGCGTCGTCGACCGCGCGCATGACCGTGGCCAGGTCGTCCGCTCGGCGGGTGGCGATCTTCCCGGCGCATACCGGGCAGACCCACACCGATCCGCACGTGGTGAGACCGCCGTACGCGGCCGACCGCGAGCCGTCCGGGTTGGTGATCACACCGAGCGTCGGTCCCGACTCCGCTGCCGTGGTCGTGTGGCCGCAGTTCTGGCAGCGCTGGAGCTTTGTGACAGCACGGAGCTGCCGGCGCCGCGTCCACCGCTGCTTCCGACTGGACTGGGCCGCTGCGATCTTCTCGGGAGGCCGCTGGGGGGCGCCTTCCCGGCGCCGGCGGCCTGGGCGAAGACCTATTGCCCCTTTACCGAGAGCCGCCCCGCTCACCGGGCACCACCAGCGGTCAGGGCCGGCGCTGGCGCGCCGGCGGTGGCCGGCCCTTC
>NZ_JAQZAM010000029.1 GCF_028737215.1 Actinomycetospora chibensis
GGGGCGGTGCGGAGGGGGGCGGTCCGGAGGGGGGCGGTCCGGACGGTGGCCCGGGCGCAGCGGCCGCCGCGGCCGGCCGGTCGGTCGGTCCTCCGGGGACGCTGAGACCACCCGGGCGGGTCTCGGGACGCGCGTCCGACGGGGGCGGCGGCGGGACGACGTCCGGAACCCCGCGGCCGGGGTCGGCGGCGGGGTCGGCGGCGGGGCCTGCGTCGTCGCGGTCCACGTCGGGCTCGCGGGAGGTCACCGTTTCTGCAGCTCGCGGGTCGCGAGGTCCATCACGTCGGTCGGCGGGCCCGGCCCCCGGTGGCGGTGGCTGCGCCGGGACCGGCGAGCCGCCCGCACCCGGCGAGCGATCCGTACGCTCGCCAGGATCACCAGCACGACGGCTGCGGACGCGGTCAACCACACCGTGATCGTGCCGTAGGCGGTCGATCGCAGCAGCAGACGAGCCGAGGGCCCGAGAGGTTCACCCCCCGGTGTCTGGGCCCGGGCGTCCACGGCGAACTGCCCCGCACGGGTCACCTCGACCTCGACCTGCACCTGACGGCTGCCGAACGCCGGCACCGTGATGACGGGCAGCGGCCCGGTCCGCAGCCCGTTCGTGGGCTCGAGCACGACCTCGACCCGGACGGCCACCGGCAGCCGGTTCTCGACGGTGAGCAGCAGGGGCGCGTCGTTGCTGCCCAGCGAGTACGACCCGGCGGGCTGGACGACCCGCACCAGCGAGCGCAGTTCGTCGATCTGCCGTTCGACGCCGCCGATCGCGGCCTCCTGGGCCGCCGGGTCGTCGCGCCACGACGCGGAGAGGCTGCGCAGGACCCCGTCGGTGAGCGGCTCGACGAAGTCCGACGGCGAGGGGGCGCCGACGCCGTCGCGCTCGGTGGCGGCGAGCAGCTCGCGCTGGCGGTCCCGGACCTCCCCGGCCCGGGTGAGCACCGTCTCCCCGATCGCGTCGACCGCGTCGGCGGGTGCCGACGGCGAGGTGGCCGGCAGCGGCGTCGTGGGCCCGACCCCGCCGAGCAGGGTGCCGAGGTCGAGGGGCCGGGCGAGCCCGAGCCGGGTGAGGTCGTCGACGGCGCCGAGCAGGGCACCGGCCTCGTCGGTGCTCGGGGCCCAGTCGAGCGGCGGGGCGACGACGTCGACGGGCGGGACCTCGTCGTCGGGGGTGTCCTGCAGCGCGCGCAGGGCGAGGATCCCGACGGCGTCCTGGGTGGCGAGAGCGCCCGAGGTGCCCGCGGGGCTCGTGGAGTCGCCGCCGTCGCGCCCGCCCGACCGGGGCGCGAGCGCGGTGGCGGCGAGCGGATCGAGGCCGACGGCGGTGGCCGCGGCCCCGGGCGGGCCGGGGAGGCGGGCGAGGGCGCCCGCGGGTGGCCCGCCCTCGAGCGCGTCGCCGTCGAGGAGCAGGAACCGGGTGCCGCCACCGGTGAGGTCGGCGAGGCTGCGCTCGTCGACCACCCCGTCGGCGGGCCACACCGTGTCGGGGACCGGGGTGACGCCGAGGAGCTCGGTGACGCGGCGCGTGCCGGTGGCGACGGCGGCGGTGGTCAGGTCGGTGAGGTTGCCGCGGGCCGTGGCGACGAGGTCGGTGTCGGCGTAGGGCAGCGCGGTCACGCACCGCCCGCGGGCCTGGGTGCGCAGAGCGTCCAGCCACTGCCCGGCGGCGTCGGCGCCCGCGCCGGCGACGGAGCCCCCGTCGGGCGTGCGCACCCGGTAGCCCGCGCTCATGGCCTCGGCGGTCTCGAGCAGGTCGGCGTCGACGGCGAGGCAGACCGACCGGGCGGCGGCGGACCCCGCGGGCGCGCTGCGTCCGAGCGCGTCGACCAGGCCCGCGAGGCGCCCGCCGGGGGCGAACGAGGTGGCCAGGTCGTCGTCGGCGAGCAGGGTCGGAGCGCCCGGCACGACGGGGACGCGGCGGGGGCGGTCGGCGAGCGGGTAGAGCACGGAGACGCCGGCGGCCCGGCCGATCGCGGGCGCGGCGACGGGGCCGGCGCCCGGCACGCCGACGACGGGGAGCAGCAGGCGGACCGCGCCGAGGCGCGTCGCGCCCCCGGAGCCGAGCGCACCGTTCGCGTTCACGAGCAGCGGGTGGACGCCGGGCCCGGCGAGGGCGAGCGAGCGGGCGGAGTCGCCCACCAGCGGCACGCGCAGCGTGAACGGCACCTCCTGGCCGGGCGCGAGCACCCCGGCGATCTCGGTGAAGCCGGTGCGGACGGCCTGCGAGGACTCGTCGCCGGAGAGCGCGCCGAGCGCGGCCCGGCCACCGGACAGGGCCGCCCCGCGCTCCAGGCGCACCCCGAGGTCCCGCACCGGGACCGCCGAGCGGTTGACGACCCGTCCCGTGACCACCAGCTCGCCGGGGCCGTCCGCCGTGACCACCCGCGGCGTCATCCCGCCGAGCACCACCGCGACCGGCTCGTCGCCCACCGCGGGCGGCTCGGCCCCGGCCGCCGCCGGGCCCGTGAGGGCACCCAGACCGGCGAGGGCCGGGGGCAGCAGGACCGCGAGGACGAGGACGAGGACGGCACGACGGAGGGCTCCCCGCGGTCGGCGGGGAGCCCTCACGCCGACTCCTCCAGGATCTGGGCCGCGCGCCGGACGAGCCGGCGTTCGTCGGCGTAGGCGAGCCGGGTGTCCAGCTCGGCCAGCGGCACCCACGCGACCTCGGTGACCTCGACGTCGGCGTCGGAGAGCTCGCCGCCGTGGGCCAACAGCAGGTAGTGGTGCACGGTCTTGTGGATCCGGCGGTCCTCGGCCACGAACCAGTAGTCGATGCTGCCGAGGAACGCCCGCACGGACGCGATGATGCCGGTCTCCTCCTCGACCTCCCGCACCGCGGCCTGTTCGGCGGTCTCGCCCTCCTCCAGGTGGCCCTTCGGCAGGGACCAGAGCAGGCGACCGCGACGATCGAGCCGGCCGATGAGGGCGGCACTGGCTCCGGCGGCGTCGACGACGAGGCCGCCCGCCGAGGTCTCGTCGACCGTGCGCATCCGCCGCCGGGAGCCCCGTCGGCGCCGGTCGCCGGACCGTCGCGACGGGGTGGACACGGTCGCGATCGTACGGCGCCCGGGCGGTGACGGGGATCTGTCGGCCGTCCGTCGGCGCGGTGTCGCCCGGGTCGTGCCCCCGTGTCCGGCCGGTGTCCCGTCCGCGGCCCGCGGTCGCGGTACGGTGACCTGCCGTGCCCGTTCCCGCCCAGGCCCCCTCCACGGCCCCCTCCACGCCCACCGGCGCCGATCACACGGCGGTGGTCGAGATGCTGCGCTACTCGCCGGTCGCCGACGACCTCGCCGAGCGCTTCGCGGCGGCCGGACACCGCCTCTACCTCGTGGGCGGCAGCGTGCGGGATGCGCTGCTGGGACGGCTGTCGCCGGACCTCGACTTCACCACCGACGCGCGGCCCGAGGAGATCCAGGCCCTGGTGTCCGGGTGGGCGGAGGCCGTGTGGGACACCGGCATCGCCTTCGGCACCGTGGGCGCCGTTCGCCGCGGCGTGACCTGCGAGATCACCACCTTCCGCGCCGACGCCTACGACGGCGTGAGCCGCAACCCCGTCGTCGCGTTCGGCGACTCCGTCGAGGGCGACCTCGTCCGCCGCGACTTCACGGCGAACGCCATGGCGCTGTCGCTGCCCGACCGCACCTTCGTCGACCCGTACGGCGGGCTCGCCGCCCTGGCCCGTGGCGTCCTCGACACCCCGACCGACCCGGAGACGTCCTTCGGCGACGACCCGCTGCGCCTGCTGCGCGGGGCCCGCTTCGTCTCCCAGCTCGGGTTCGAGGTCGCGCCGCGGGTGCGCGTGGCGATGGAGGCGATGGCGCCCCAGCTCGGACGGATCACCGCGGAGCGGGTGCAGGCGGAGCTCTCGAAGCTGCTGCTCGGCGCGCACCCCCGGCGCGGGATCGAGCTGATGGTCGACACCGGGCTCGCCGACGTCGTGCTGCCCGAGGTGCCGGCGATGCGCCTGGAGATCGACGAGCACGCCCAGCACAAGGACGTCTACGAGCACTCGCTGACGGTGATGGAGCAGGCGATCGGCCGCGAGACCGACGGGCCGGACCTCGTCCTGCGCCTCGCCGCGCTGCTGCACGACATCGGCAAGCCGGCGACCCGCAAGGTCGAGCCGGGGACGCGGGTGAGCTTCCACCACCACGAGGTGGTCGGGGCCAAGATGACCCGCAAGCGCCTGCGCGAGCTGCGCTACCCCAAGCAGGTCGTCGAGGACGTCGCCCAGCTGGTGTTCCTGCACCTGCGCTTCCACGGCTACGGCAAGGGCGAGTGGACCGACTCCGCGGTGCGCCGCTACGTCACCGACGCGGGCCCGCTGCTGGATCGGCTGCACAAGCTCGTCCGCTCGGACTCCACGACGCGCAACAAGCGCCGGGCCGCGGCCCTGCAGCGGTCGTACGACGACCTCGAGGAGCGGATCGCCCGGATCGCGCAGGAGGAGGACCTCGCCCGCGTCCGCCCCGACCTCGACGGCAACGCGATCATGGAGCTGCTCGGGATCCCGCCGGGTCCGCTCGTCGGGCGGGCGTGGCGGCACCTCAAGGAGGTCCGTCTCGAGCGCGGCCCGCTCGACGACGAGGAGGCCCGCGCGGAGCTGCGGCGCTGGGCGGCCGACGAGGGGATCGGGGCAGAGGGGATCGGGGCTCCCGGCGACGAGGGGGAACCGGAGCACTGACGCGTGCGTCGAACCCGCTGTGGGTTCCCCTGCGATCAGCTACGTCTTCGGCACCGGGCAGGCCCCGGTGCACCACCACGTCTCGCCCGCCGACCTCGCGCTGGGCCCGGCAGGCCTCCGGGACGCCGTGGCCCTCGACTTCGACGGCGACGGACGCGTCGACGACGCCCTCTGGGACGCCGACGCCGACGGCGCCGCCGACCGCTCGGTGCTCGACCTCGACGACGACGGCCGCCCCGACCACGCCTACGCCGACCCCTCGGGGCGGGGGCTGTGGGACACGCGCGTGCCGTTCGCGGCCGGGCCCGACCCCGTGACGGCCGGCGCCGCGCTCACCTGGAGCGACGTCCGCGGCCGCTCCGCGAGCGCCGCGCCCGCGGTCGACACCGACGGCGACGGGGTGCTCGACGGCGCGACCGTGGACGCCGACCACGAGGACGGCACCGAGGTGGTGTGCGACCTCGACGGCGACGGGCGCGCCGAGCAGCTGCTCGTCGACGCCGACCACGACGGCCGGGCGGAGCTCGCCTACCTGTCGTCGGCCCTGTCCACCGACCCCGGCTCGCCCTCGGCCCGCTGGGACCTGCTGCTCACCGACACCGATGCCGACGGGGCGGTGGACACGCTGGTCGCCGAGGGGTCGGCGGGCTGGGTGCCGCCCTGAGCCGGGCCGCACGCCCGGCTGCGCAGGGCGAGCTCGTGCACCACCAGGCCGAGCATGTAGAGACCCGCGGCGAGCGCCAGCAGGAGCGGGGAACGGCCGCTCGGCGGAGCGAGGAACGCGGCGCCGGCCACGGCGGCGACGTAGGTGACGTTGAACGTGGTGTCGGACAGCGAGAACACCCGCCCGCGCACCGCGTCGCCCACCTCCGTCTGCACCGCGGCGTCGGAGCACAGCTTGATCGCCTGCCCCACGAGGCCGAGCACGAACGACCCGCCGAGGATCGTCGGCAGCGTCATCGGCAGGCCGAGCGAGAGCAGGGCGACCGCGGCGAGCACGAGCATGATCCGCACGGTGCCGGTGCGCCCGACCCGCCCGGTGAGCCACGGCGTCACCACCGCGGCGACGCCGAGACCGGCGGCCGCGGCCACCACCACCTCGCCGAGACCGGCGATCCCGGCCTTCAACGGCCCGACGTCGGTGAGCGAGTTGCGCATGAGCAGCAGCACCACGAGCGTCGTGACGCCGAACGCGAGCCGGTGCGCGGCGACCGCACAGAACGCGGCGACGACGCCGGGGGCGTCGCGGGCGGCCCGGGCGCCGTCGGCGAGCCCCGAGGCCACCGCGCGCAGGGCCTGCGCGGCCTCGCGGCGCTCGTCGGGACCCAGCGAGCCGCGGGCGATCGTCGTCGCCACGACGACGATGACCACCGACCCGAGGCCCGCGACCGTCGTCGTCCACGCGGCGTCGACGTCCGCGGGACCGAGCAGCCCGCGCAGGCCGATCGCGCAGCCGGCACCGATCGCGGCGGCGACCGCCCCCGACGTCGTGACCAGGGAGTTCGCGCCGACGAGATGCTCGGAGGCCACGACGTGGGGCAGCGCGGCCGAGAGCCCGGCCTGGATGAAGCGGCTCACCCCGATCGTCGCCAGGGCGCCGAGGTACAGGGGTGGACCGGTGATCCCGGCGAGCACGACACCGGCGGTGGCGAGCGTCAGCACGCCGCGCAGGGCGCCCGCGACGACGAGGACGCGCCGCCGGTCCCAGCGGTCGAGCAGGGCGCCGGCGAACGGGCCGATCAGGGAATACGGGAGCAGGACCGTCGCCAGGCCGAGGGCGACCATGATCGGGTCCGCCTCGCGCTCGGGGCTGAACAGCACCAGCCCGCCCAGCGCGGCCTGGAACACGCCGTCGCCCCACTGGGCTGCCAGCCGGACCGTCAGCAGGCGACCGAACCCGGGGTGCAGGAGCAGCTCGCGGAAGCGTCCGGTCCGTCCCGCTGCCGGCGACGCGCCCCCGACCGTCGCAGCAGTCGTATCGGACGCGACGGGCACGGGCGCCTACGCTACGCGTCCGCTGCGTCCCGCGGCGTGGTGCTCCGGCGTCCGTCCGACGCAACCCCGGGGTTGCCGTCCTCCGGTGCCCGCGACGCCGCCGTCACCCGGGTGTGACCCCGCGGTGACGCGCTCGGTATGCGTGCCGCCGAACACCCCACCGTGCCTGCCGCCCGCCCTCCCGGCGGTGCGACGATGGGCGTCGTGGCCAGTGGTGTGGAGGAACATCAGCAGGCCGAGGTCGAGGCGGGGACGCTGCTCGTCGCCGCGCCGACCCTGACGGACCCCAACTTCGCGCGGTCGGTGGTGTTCGTGATCGACCACCGGCCCGCCGGCACCCTCGGCGTCGTGCTCAACCGGCCCAGCGAGGTCTCGGTCGCCGACGTCCTGCCCACCTGGGGTCCGCACACCTCGACGCCGCACGCCGTGTTCGTCGGCGGTCCGGTCGAGCAGCGCACGGCCCTGTGCCTCGCGGCCCTGCGCGCCGGCGAGGACCCGGCGCGCACCGGCGGCGTCGTCGGCGTCCGCGGCCCCGTGGCGCTCGTGGACCTCGACGGCGACCCCGACGACCTCGCCCCCCGCGTCCGGGGCCTGCGGGTCTTCGCGGGCTACTCCGGCTGGGACCGGGGCCAGCTCGCCGGGGAGATCGGGCGCGGCGACTGGTACGTCGTCCCCGCCCTGCCCGACGACGTCCTGGCGCCGCCCGGCTATGACCTCTGGGGCGGCGTCCTGCGCCGCCAGGGCGTCCCCCTCGCCCTCCTCGCCACCCACCTCGCCGAGCCCCGCCGGAACTGAGCGCGCCGGGTTCCGTACCGAACGAACGGCGCTGTCGCAGCTTGCGAAGCAGCGAAAGCGCCGTTCGTTCTCGGGGCCGCGCCGCGCTCGGCCGCGCCCGCTCGCCCGTTCAGGCCTAGCGTCGTCGGCGTGCGACGCGTCGAGCCAGGTCCGGGTCAGGAATCGGTGTGGGACTACCCCCGCCCGCCACGGGCCGAGGCGGTGCGCCGGCGCGCGGTCGTGACCCACGGCGGCACGGTCGTCGCCGACACCGACGACGTCGTCCGCGTGCTCGAGACCAGCCACCCGCCGACCTGGTACCTGCCGCGCACCGCCTTCGCCGAGGGCGTCCTGCGTCCCGCGCGGCGACGGACGGTGTGCGAGTGGAAGGGCACCGCGCGCTACGTCGACATCGTCGTGCCCGGCGTGGAGCCGCTGCGCGACGTCGGCTGGTGGTACCCGGAGGACGATGTGAGTTCCGTCTACCCCGAGCTCGCCGACCGCGTCGCGCTCTACCCCGCGCCGTTCGACGAGATCACGCTCGACGGCGAGCGCGTCGAGCCCCAGCCCGGCGGGTTCTACGGCGGCTGGATCACCGCGGACGTCGTCGGCCCCTTCAAGGGCAGCCCGGGCACCTGGGGCTGGTGAGTCAGGCCTGGGTCCGAGCGCGCGGGCAGATCGCGCAGGAGCCGCCGCACAGCCCGGTGGTCGGCGCGCACTTCGGCTCCTCGGGCGGCATGCACGAGGTCGGCGGCAGGGCGGCGAGGGCCTCGTGCTCGGCCTCCTCGGCGGCGGCGAAGCGCGCGCCCACGATCCCGCCGGCCCCCAGCAGCCCGACGAGCCCGAGGCCGCCGAGCACGAGCATGGTGACGCCCGCGACCGTCGTCGCCGACAGCAGCGCCGCGCCGGCCCCCGCGAGACCCACGAGACCCGCGCCGACGAACGCCGGGGCGGCGGCACGGTTCGCGCGGCGGAAGGCGTCGACGCTGCCCATGGTCCACAGCGTCCGGACCCCGAGCACGCGGTTGCGGGGCAGCCGGTGGACGAGGGCGAGCACGCCGGCGCCGGCCACGACCAGCGCCGCGAGGGTCAGGACCAGGGCCGGGACGAGCACACCCCCAGAGTAGGCTCGATGCCGTCCTCGCGGGATCCGCGGTGCCCCCCGCCGGGGCGTGGCCCCGGATCGACGGCGGATGCCGTGGCAGGTGCCGATCGGCCGCATCCGGAGGGCGATGACCGCCGGTCGAGACCAGGAGGAACCCCCGTGACCGCCGAGCCCGAGGTGGCGCCGGACGTGCGACCCGACGCCGAGAGTGCCTCCGGTGTGCCGCCCCACCGCTACACCGCCGCGCTCGCCGGCGCGATCGAGCGGCGCTGGCAGGACCGCTGGGAGGCCGCGGACACGTTCGCCGTGCCGAACCTGCCGCCCGCGCAGGCGGGCGAGAAGTTCTACCTGATGGACATGTTCCCGTACCCCTCCGGCTCGGGCCTGCACGTCGGGCACCCGCTGGGGTTCATCGGGACCGACGTCCTCGGCCGCTACCTGCGCATGACCGGTCGCACGGTGCTGCACACGATGGGCTTCGACGCGTTCGGCCTGCCGGCCGAGCAGTACGCGGTGCAGACGGGCACGCACCCGCGCACCACGACCGAGGCGAACATCGCGCGCTACCGCGAGCAGATCCGCCAGCTCGGCCTCGCGCACGACCAGCACCGTTCGGTGTCCACCACGGACATCGACTTCTACCGCTGGACACAGTGGATCTTCCTGCAGATCCACGGGGCCTGGTACGACCGCGAGGCGGACCGCGCGCGCCCGATCACGGAGCTCGAGGAGGAGCTGGCGGCGGGCATCCGCGCGCTGCCCGACGGCCGCGACTGGGCCACGCTGTCGCGTCCCGAGCAGGACCGCGTCCTCGACGACCACCGCCTGGCCTACCTCGCCGACGCCCCGGTGAACTGGTGCCCGGCGCTGGGCACGGTCCTCTCCAACGAGGAGGTCACGGCCGACGGGCGCTCCGAGCGCGGCAACTTCCCCGTCTTCCGGCGCAACCTGCGCCAGTGGATGATGCGGATCACCTCCTACGCCGACCGTCTGGCCGACGACCTCGACGGCATCGACTGGCCGGACTCGGTCAAGGCGATGCAGCGCAACTGGATCGGACGCTCGCAGGGCGCCCAGGTGCGGTTCGCGTCGGACGCCGGTGACATCGAGGTCTTCACGACCCGCCCGGACACCCTGTTCGGCGCCACGTACCTCGTGCTGGCGCCCGAGCACCCGATGGTCGACGCGCTGGTGCCGGCGGCCTGGCCGTCGCCGCCCACCGGCGACGAGCTCGACGGGCGCTGGACCGGCGGCGCCGACACCCCGGCCGACGCGGTCGCGCAGTACCGCAGCGTCGTCGCGTCGCGCTCGGACCTCGAGCGCCAGGAGGCCCGCGACAAGACCGGTGTCTTCACCGGGGCGTGGGCCACCAACCCGGTCAACGGCGAGGCGCTGCCCGTCTTCGTCGCCGACTACGTCCTCATGGGCTACGGCACCGGCGCGATCATGGCCGTCCCGGGCCAGGACCAGCGCGACTGGGACTTCGCGACCGTCTTCGGCCTGCCGATCCGCCGGACCGTGCAGCCGCCCGAGGACTTCGACGGCGAGGCGTACGTCGGCGCGGGCGCGGCCATCAATTCCGCGAACGACGAGGTCAGCCTGAACGGCCTGGACGTCGACGAGGCCAAGACGGCGATCGTCACGTGGCTGGCGGGCCGCGGGGCCGGCGAGTCGGTGGTGCAGTACAAGCTGCGCGACTGGCTGTTCTCCCGTCAGCGCTACTGGGGCGAGCCGTTCCCGGTGGCCTACGTCGCGGAGGGCGAGACCGACGGCGGACCCTCGATCCCGCGCGCGCTGCCCGACGCCGACCTGCCCGTGCTGCTGCCGGACGTCGAGGACTACTCGCCGAAGTCGTTCGCACCGGACGACCGGGACTCCTCGCCGGAGTCCCCGCTGGCCCGTGCCACCGAGTGGGTCGCGTTCGACGCCGACCTCGTGTCGGACCCCGAGCACGGCTGGACCGGGTACGTGCGCGAGACCAACACGATGCCGCAGTGGGCGGGCTCCTGCTGGTACTACCTGCGCTACCTCGACCCGCACAACAAGGAGCGCTTCGTCGACCCCGACGTCGAGCGCTACTGGCTGGGTCCGAAGGGACCGGGCGACCCGGGCGGCGTCGATCTCTACGTCGGCGGCGTCGAGCACGCGGTGCTGCACCTGCTCTACGCGCGCTTCTGGCACAAGGTGCTCTTCGACCTCGGCCACGTCTCGTCCTCGGAGCCGTTCCGGCGCCTGTTCAACCAGGGCTACGTCCAGGCCTGGGCCTACACCGACGCCCGCGGCGTCTACGTGCCGGCCGAGGAGGTGGCGGGTGACGCGGCGTCCGGATTCACGTGGAACGGCGAGCCCGTGCGCCAGGAGTACGGGAAGATGGGCAAGTCGCTGCGCAACGTGGTGACCCCCGACGAGATGTGCGACGCCTACGGCGCCGACACCTTCCGGCTCTACGAGATGTCCACCGGGCCGATGGAGGCCTCGCGGCCCTGGTCGACCCGCGACGTCGTCGGCTCGCACCGCTTCCTGCAGCGGGTGTGGCGCCTGGTGATCGACGAGCAGACGGGCGACCTGCGCGTCGCCGACACCGAGCCCGACCGCGACACCCTCACCGCGCTGCACCGCGCGATCGACGGCGTGCGCACCGACCTGCCCGCGATGCACTACAACACCGCCGTCGCGAAGCTCATCGAGCTGGCCAACCACCTGACGAAGACCTACCCGGCGGGCGGCACGCCTCGCTCGGTCGTCGAGCCGCTGGTGCTCATGCTCGCGCCGCTGTGCCCGCACCTGGCCGAGGAGCTGTGGTCGCGCCTCGGACACCCGGACTCGCTCGCGTTCGCGCCGTTCCCGGAGGCCGACCCGGCCCTGCTCGTGGAGGACTCGACCGAGTACCCGATCCAGGTCAACGGCAAGGTGCGCTCGCGCATCACCGTGCCCGCGACGGCCGGGCAGGACGAGGTGCGCGATGCGGCCCTCGCCGACCCGAAGGTGGCCGAGCTGCTCGCGGGCGCCGAGCCGCGCAAGGTCATCGTCGTCCCCGGCCGCCTGGTGAACGTCGTCCGCTGACGCGCAAACGCGGCCCCGAGTTCCGCGCGAACGGCACCATCGGCCGGATAGAGCGGCGAGGGGTTCCCTTCGCCGATCGCGCCCGGTGCGAAGCGGGCGGCGTCGTTCCGGCCGAAGGTGCCCTTCGCGCGGGCAGAGCGGCGAGGGAGCCCCTTCGCCGGCTCGGCGTGTGCCGCGAGGTCAGCTCGCGGCGACGCCGATGGATCCGGCGGAGGCCGGCGTGCGTCGAACAGGTTGTGCCTCGACGTTCCCGTGTCGACTGGGCTGCTGTCGCGGCGGCCGCCCCCTTCGACGTCATCCACCTCCGCGACCTCGCCCGGCTCGGCGTCCCGTCGAGCACCATCTCCTCCCGGTGTGCGCCCGGCGGCATCTGGGTGCGGGTGATCTCGGGCGTCATCGCGCTGACCCGCGGGGTGCTGACCCGTCGCCAGCGCCTCGCCGCCGCCCTGCTCTACGCCGGTCCACGGGCGATGGTCACCGGCGTCGCGGGCTGCCGGCTGTACGGCCTGAGACGTCTTCCGGACGACGACACCGTCCACGTCCTCGTGCCCCACGCCACCCGCCGACGCTCGCAGCGATTCGTCCTCGCCGAGCGCACCCTGCGGCTGCCCCGTCCCCACCATCGGGACGACGTGCCCGTGGCCCCGATCCACCGCGCGGTGCTGGACGCCGCACGGCGGATGACACGGGTCGACGACGTCCGCGCGCTCCTGGCCGAGGCCGTGCAACGCCGCCTCACCACGGTGGTGGCCCTGCGCCGCGAGCTCGAGGAGGGCTCCGGGCGGGGGACGGCGCTCGTACGGCGGGTGCTCCTCGAGATCGACGACGGTGTCCGATCCGTCGCCGAGGCCTGGTGTCGGACGATCGTCGCGGAGATGCCGGGCTTCCCGCCGGTGATCTGGAACGCCGACCTCGAGCGCGCCGACGGCACGTTCCTCGCCTGCGTCGACGGGTTCGTCGACGGTGTCGCGCTGGCGATCGAGATCCAGTCGTTCGAGCACCACGCCGACCCGGAGGCGTTCGACGAGACCATGCGGCGCCAGGCCCGCCTCATCGCCGCCGGCGTGCTGCTCGTGCCGGTGACGCCCCGCCAGCTCCGGGACGAGCCGGAGACCGTGAAGAGACTGCTCTGGGAGGCGCTCGCCCAGGCCCGCGCCCGCTCGCGTCCGGCCATCCGGCGCCGGTGATCACCACGCAACAGCGAAGGGCACCTCCCGCCGCTCTATCCGGCTGAAGGTGCCCTTCGCGCGAAACCCAGTGAGCGCGTCGCGGTCAGCTGTCCTCGCCGCGGATGAACGACTCGACGCGGTCGTAGGCCACCGAGTCGCGGTACTGCTCGGGCGGGGACTTCATGAAGTACGACGAGGCGCCGAGCAGCGGGCCGCCGATACCGCGGTCCATCGCGATCTTCGCGGCGCGGACCGCGTCGATGATGATGCCCGCGGAGTTCGGGGAGTCCCAGACCTCGAGCTTGTACTCGAGCGAGAGCGGGACGTCGCCGAACGCGCGGCCCTCGAGGCGCACGTAGGCCCACTTGCGGTCGTCGAGCCACGGCACGTGGTCCGACGGGCCGATGTGGACGTTGCCCTTGCCCATCTCGCGGTCGACCTGGGAGGTCACCGACTGGGTCTTGGAGGTCTTCTTCGACTCCAGGCGCTCGCGCTCGAGCATGTTCTGGAAGTCCATGTTGCCGCCGACGTTGAGCTGCATCGTGCGGTCCAGCTGGACGCCGCGGTCCTCGAAGAGCTTGGCGAGCACGCGGTGGGTGATCGTCGCGCCGACCTGCGACTTGATGTCGTCGCCGACGATCGGCACGCCGGCCGCGGTGAACTTGGCCGCCCACTCGGGGTCGGACGCGATGAACACCGGCAGGGCGTTGACGAAGCCGACGCCCGCGTCGATGGCGCACTGCGCGTAGAACTTGTCGGCGTCCTCGCTGCCCACGGGCAGGTAGGACACGAGCACGTCGGCGCGGGCCTCGCGCAGGGCGGCGACGACGTCGACGGGGTCGCCGTCGGCCTCGGTGATGATCTCGCGGTAGTACTTGCCGAGACCGTCGAGGGTGTGGCCGCGCTGCACCGTCACGCCGGTCGGCGGAACGTCCGCGATCTTGATGGTGTTGTTCTCGGACGCGGAGATCGCGTCGGCGAGGTCCTGGCCGACCTTCTTGGCGTCCACGTCGAACGCGGCGACGAACTCGAGGTCGCCCACGTGGTAGCCGCCGAAGTCGACGTGCATGAGGCCCGGCACGCGCGCGGCCGGGTCGGCGTCGGCGTAGTACTGCACGCCCTGTACGAGTGAGGAGGCGCAGTTCCCCACGCCCACGATCGCCACTCGGACCGAACCCATGGCAGTTCTCCTCTTGTCTCTTCCTCGGTGACAGGTGTCGGACGGACCTGGGGCTCAGGCGTCGCGTGGTGACGGCGGACGGGTGCCGCCGTCGTCGGGGCTGGAGTCGGGCCCGGGATCAGGGCCGGTATCGGGACCGGGGGGTCGTGTGTCGGCCACCGGCTCCGCGGCCTGCTCGGCAGCGATGAGCTCGTTGAGCCACCGGACCTCGCGCTCGGTGGACTCCAGGCCGATGCGGTGGAGCTCGCGGGTGTAGTGGTCGATCTGCTCGCCCGCGCGGCCCAGGGTCGACCGCAGGCCCTCACGGCGCTCCTCCACGCGACGGCGCCGACCCTCGAGGATGCGCATCCGCACCTCGACAGGCGTCCGCGAGAAGAAGGCCAGGTGGACGCCGAAGCTCTCGTCGTCCCAGGTCTGCGGCCCGGCGTCGCCGAGGAGCTCGTCGAACCGGTCCTTGCCCTCCGCGGTGAGCTCGAAGGTCCGGCGGCCGCGCCGCCCCCACGAGCTGCGGGACGCCGGCCGCGACCGGGCGGACCCGGCCGGCTCGCCCTCGTCGGTGGCGTCGTCCGGGGGCGGCTCGTCGGTCTCGACGATCAGCCCGGCGCGTTGGAGCCGGCGCAGGGTCGGGTAGAGCGACCCCCAGGAAAAGGCACGGAAGGTCCCGAGGCGGGCGTGCAGCTGTTTGCGCAGCTGGTAGCCGTGCATCGGTGACTCGTGGAGCAGGCCGAGCACCGCGAGCTCGAGCACGGGCACCCCCTCGGCCACCGGATCGCCCACGGATCCCCGCGAGCACCGTCGACCATATCGGAGCGATACATCACGCGTCGGACATCGGCGATCACGTCACACCCGCGCAGGGCGTCGGGACCCCGCCGGAGCAGGGGACGGGCGGTGTCGTGATGGCTACGCTGGTGTCCGTGCCCGGAGTCCGTCAGGTCGTCGACTACGCGTTGCAGCGCCGTGCGCTCCTGGCCGACGTGTCGGCGGGCCGTGTGGCCACCGCCGACGCCTGCGACGCCGGGGTCTACCTGCTCCAGGCCGCCTCGCACCACGGCCGCCCGACCACCCGGACCTGCCCGCTCTGCCGGCGCGATCCCCTCGTCGAGGTGCACTGGATCTTCGGGGAACGCCTCGGCGCGGCCGCAGGATCCGCCCGGTCCGCCGACGAGATCAGCCGGTTGGCGGATGCGATCAGCGAGTTCACCGTGCACGTCGTGGAGGTCTGCCGATCGTGCCGGTGGAACCACCTCGTACAGTCATACGTCCTGGGAACCGACGACGCGTCGGGAGGGGGCCGCCGGCGCCGCCGGACCGCCTCGCCCTGACGGTTCGGAAGAGAACCACCCGGAACCGGGAGGCGATCGGTGGACGACGAGCGGCGCACGGACCGCGGGGGAGCACGTCCCCCCGCGGCCGACCGGGCCAGACCCGGCGCCACCCCGCCCGGATCGCCGGCCCGTGGAGACGGGCGTGGAGACGGGCGTGGAGACGGGCGAGGTGACGGGCGAGGTGCCCCACCCGGCCCACCGCGCTCCCCGCAGGGCCCACCCGGCCCACCTCCCGGACCGCCCCGTCCTCCGCAGGGTTCCCCCGGTCCACGCAACGGAGGACCAGGCCGCCCCGCAGGCCCGCCCCCGCCCCCCGCCCCCGACGGTGCCCTCCCCGCCGGCTGGCGCGCGGTGCCCCCGTCCCAGAACCCCACCCACCACTCCGCCTTCGACGAGCCGACCGTCTCGCACGCCGAGCCCGTCGGCGCGACGCGACGCAGCGCGGTCGGCACGGTCACGCCCCCCGAGGGCGCCGCCCACGCCCGCGAGCCGCGGTTGCTGACCCACGACAGCGGCCGTACCGGCAGCCGCGACGCCACCGGCACCGCGACGCGGGCGATGGCCCCCACCGCGACGGCCGCCACCTCGCGCTCCGCGATGGCGAACGGGGGGCTGTCCGGCACGGCGGTGTCCCCGCGGCCCGCCCGTCCCGGTCGGGGCGGAGGCGCCGACGAGCCGCCCCGCGGGGGCCGCCCGGGTCGCGACGGCTCCGCACCCGGGCCGAAGGGCCGCAGGCGCCGTGTCCGGCGCATCGTCTTCCTGCTGATCGGGCTGCTCGTGCTCGGCCCGGTGCTGGCGTTCGCCGTCGGCTGGATCTTCTTCCGTGTGCCGACGCCCGACGACGCGACCAACAACCAGGTCGCGACGATCTCCTACGCCAACGGGACCTCGCTGGCCTCGCTCGTGCCCGAGCAGGGCAACCGGATCAAGGTGCCGATCACCCAGGTCCCGCTGCACGTGCAGCAGGCGGTGCTCTCCGCCGAGGACCGCTCGTTCTACTCGAACCTCGGCTTCGACCCGGTCGGCATCATCCGCGCGGCGTTCAACCAGGCCACCGGCGGCAGCGGCGGCGGCTCGACGATCACCCAGCAGTACGTGAAGAACGTGCTCGTGGGCGACGAGTACTCGCTGTGGCGCAAGTACCGCGAGGTCGTGATCGCGGCGAAGATCTCCCAGGAGCAGAGCAAGGAGGAGATCCTCGGCAACTACCTCAACACGATCTACTTCGGTCGCGGTGCGTACGGCATCCAGGCGGCGGCGCAGTCGTACTTCGACAAGGACGTCTCGCAGCTCTCGGTGTCCGAGGGCGCGATGCTCGCGGGCCTGATCCAGTCGCCGTCGCGCTGGGACCCCGCGGTCGACCGCGGGATGTCCGAGCAGCGCTGGGCCTTCGTCCTCGACGGCATGGTCGGCCAGAACTGGCTGCCCGCTGCCGAACGGGGCGCGCAGACGTTCCCGGCCGCGATCCCGCCGCAGCCGCGGCGCAGCGGCATCCCCGACAACGACCGCGGCCACATCGTGTCCGCGGTGCGCGCGGAACTGAACACCTACGGCATCACCGAGACCCAGGTGAACCAGGAGGGCCTGCAGGTCACGACGACGATCGACCCCCGCCGGCAGGACCAGGCCGTGGAGTCGGTCGAGCGTCGCCTGCGCGGTCAGCCGGCGAACCTGCGGACCTCGCTCGTGTCGGTCGACCCGCGCACCGGCGCGGTGCTGGCCTACTACGGCGGCGAGGACGGGTCCGGCTTCGACTACGCGCAGAGCGAGCGCCAGCCGGGGTCGTCGTTCAAGCCGTTCGTGCTGCTCGCCGGGCTCCAGCGCAACCCCAACCCGATCGGCCTCGGCACGACGTTCGACGGCTCGAGCCCGCAGACGATCGCGGGCACCGAGGTGGAGAACAACGAGGGCGAGAACTGCGGGAACTGCGACCTGCGCACGGCGATGACCCAGTCGATCAACACGGTCTTCTACCAGCTCGGCGTGCAGGTCGGCCCGCAGCGCGTCGCCGACGCGGCGCACCAGGCGGGTGTGTCCGCGCCGCTCGAGGCGCCCAGCGGTGGTATCTCGCTGGGTGACCGCGAGGTCCGGCCCAGCGACATGGCCGCGGCCTACGCCACGTTCGCGGCGGACGGCGTCTATCACCGGCCGCACCTCGTGAGCCGGGTGACGACGGCCGACGGCCGTGTGCTCTTCGACGCGGGTGCGCCGGCCGGCGAGACGCGGATGACCCAGCAGCTCGCCCGCAACGTCGTCGAGGCGATGCTGCCGGTGGCCGACCACTCGGGGATCCCGCTCTCGGGCGGTCGTCCCGTCGCGGCCAAGACCGGCACCGTGCAGTCCTCGGTCGACGGCCAGAACAACGACGCGTGGATGGTCGGCTTCACGCCGTCGATCTCGACGGCCGTGTGGGTCGGCACCGACGACAACACCCCGATCAAGAACAGTGACGGGCGCCCGATCTACGGGCGCGGCGTGCCCGGCCAGATCTGGCAGGGCTACATGAACGACGCCCTGCGCGGCGACCCGATCGAGCAGTTCTCGGACTTCCGGCCGATCGGCACCCCGCCGCAGACCACGCCGGCGGCGCCGCCCAACCAGCCGGGCTGCGTCGAGGGCCAGCCGTGCCCGCCGGAGAACCAGGACCAGAGCGGCGACCAGGGCGGCGGCGACCAGGGTCAGGGTGACCAGGGCCAGGTCAACGGGGACCAGGGTCAGGGCGGCGACCAGGGCCAGGGCGACCAGCAGAACCAGGGCGATCAACCACAGAACCCGGACCAGCCGAACCCGGGGGATGCCGCTCCGGGCGGCGGCCTCCTCGGTGATGGCGCCGGTCGTGGCGGTACGGACGAGGGCGGCGGTGGCTGACGCACGCCCGCAGCACCGCACGCCGTGACCGGAGCGCCCACCCGCAGCGGCGTCCCGACCTCGGGGCGCGCCCGCACCCACGACCCGGCCTCGCTCGGCCCGGACCAGCGCGTCCGCCCGACCCACGAGGACCCGTTCGTCGCGTCGCTCTCCGCGGTCGTCGGCGGCCCGCTCGGCGAGCACGCCGTCGCGGGCCGGGCCCGTCACTTCACCCCGCTGCGCGTGGTGATGCTGCTGGCGATCGTCACCCTCGCGCTCGCGTGGTTCGCGAAGGCGCCCTGCCTGCAGCAGTACCCCGGCGAGAACGGACTCGAGCTCGACTGGCGCGACGGCCGCCAGTACGTGGCGATGTGCTACTCCGACACCGTCCCGCTCTACACCGCCGAGCGGCTCGACGTCGGCGGGATCCCCTACGTGACGTCGTGGGTCGACCGTCGTGACGACGGCTCCGAACAAGTGCGCTACATGGAGTACCCGGTGCTCACCGGGTTCTTCCAGTGGGCCAACGCCCGCCTCGCCGACGTCTGGCTCGCCGGCGCCGACGCGGGCCTGCTGCCCGGCGGGCTGGCGGTGGTCGTGTACTTCGACCTCTCCGCGTTCTGGCTCGCGCTCGCCTGGTTGGTGACGGTGTGGGCGGTGGTGCGCCTGCGACCCGGGCGTCCTTGGGACGCCGCCCTCGCCGCCGTGTCACCGCTCGTCGCGGTCCATGCGTTCACCAACTTCGACACCCTGGCCGTCGCCGCGGCGACGCTCGGGATGCTCGCGTGGGCACGTCGCCGACCGGTCCTCGCCGGCGTGATCCTCGGTGTCGGCGCGGCGGCGAAGCTCTATCCGCTCTTCCTGCTCTATCCGTTGCTGCTGCTCTGCCTGCGCGCGGGACGGATGCGGGCCTGGGCGCAGGCGACCGCGGCCGGGGTCCTGGCGGTCGGGCTGGTCAACCTCCCGGTGGCGCTCGCGGCGCCGGCGGGCTGGTGGGAGTTCTTCCGGCTCAACGGCCAGCGGGGCGCCGACCCCGACTCGCTCTACAACGTCGTCTCCGGGCTCACGGGCTGGAGCGGCTTCGACGGCCAGCTCGCCCCCGGGCAGGACCCCACCGTGCTCAACGCGGTCAGCGCGGTCCTGTTCGCCGTGTGCTGCCTGGCGATCGCCGTGCTCGTGGTGCGCGCCCGGCGCCGGCCCCGGTTCGCCGCGATCGCGTTCCTCGTCATCGTCGCGTTCCTGCTGACCAACAAGGTCTGGAGCCCGCAGTACTCGCTGTGGCTCGTGCCGCTGGCGGTCCTGGCGTACCCGCGCTGGCGCCCGCTGCTCGCGTGGATGGTGCTCGACGCGCTGGTCTGGGCGCCGCGGATGTACTACTACCTCGGGACCGACGCGAAGGGTCTGCCCGCGCCCTGGTTCTACGGCTCGGTGCTGGTGCGCGACCTCGCCGTTCTCATCCTCGCGGCGCTCGTCGTCCGCTCGGTGCTGCATCCCGAGCACGACCCGATCCGCACGCCGCGGGACCCTTCGTTCTCCCGCGGCCTTGACGACCCGGACGGCGGGGTCCTCGACGACGGGCCCGACGACGCCCGCCGCCTGGCCCGGGTGGACGCGCTCCTCGACCCCATGATGCGGCTGTTCGGACGAGCACGGGGAGGGACTGGAGTCCCACGATGAGGGCGGGTCCGGCTGCGGTGGCGTGTCGCCCGCCGCACGCTCCGGCAGCCGGGTGATGGTGGGCGTCACCACCGGGTTACTCGCTCGTTGGGTTCACGTGCCGCCGGGACGGCCCGCTCCCCCGGTGGGGCCTGTCCCGGTCTCCCCGGGCTCGTCAGAAAGGTCCTCCTCCATGGCCGTGCGTCCTCCCCGTCTGCTGACGAGCCTCCTCGCCGGCGGCCTGGTGACGGGATCACTGCTGCTCGGCGCCGGCTCGGCCCTCGCGGCCCCCGCCGCCCCGACCGCCGACGACGTCGTCGAGGCCCGCTGCGGCCAGACGGTGCGGGCGGAGGAGGGGCAGACCGTCAAGGTCATCCCGACACTCGGCCTGCCGTTCGAGCGCGAGGTCCGGACCGGGATGAAGCCGATCGCGGAGCTGGTCGGCGGCGTCCTCTGCCGCGTCCAGGTGCAGGTCGTCGAGCCCGTGAGCGAGCAGGTCGCCCAGGCCGCGCCGCCGCTGCGCCAGGCCACCGAGCAGCTCAGCGGGACCACCGGCGCCGTGCTCGACGCCCCGCGCTCGGCGGCCACGCCCGCCCCGCGCTCGCGGGCGGCCGTTCCGACGCCCGCCGCCGCCGCGCCGACCTTCACGCCCCAGCAGGCCGCCGCGGCCGCGCCGGCGTTCGCACCTGCCTTCGGTGCGCTCCCCTCGTCGTTCCTCAAGGGTGCGGCGGGCCCGGCGCCCGGTGTGCGCGCCTTCGACCCGAACCTGCTGCTCGGCTCCGCCTTCCCGGGTCTGCGCGCCGGCTCGCCCGCCTACCTCGGGTACGACCCGGCCAGCGCGGTCACCACCGCGAGCCAGGTCCAGGCCCTGCCCGTCGACGCCCTCACCGAGGGCGGGGTCGGCGTGCCGGCGCTCATTGCGGTGCTGGCGCTCTCCGGCGTCGCGGCCTTCACGGTGCGACGGGCCGTCCTCGGACGCGCGGTCGCGTCGTCGCCGGTCGGTGGCGCTGCCGCCGCGCCGGTGGCGGCCGCGGGGGCGGCGGACGCGGACGAGGTGACGGCCGAGGTGGCCGGGGACCGCGACGACGACGCCGACGAGGACGCCGACGCGCGGGCCGAGGTGGACGAGGACGCCGGGACCACGGTCGCCGCGCGCACGCCCGTCCCCGCCTGAGAAGTCGCGGGAACCGCCGGGTCCGTCGCTGCGTCGGACCTGGTGAGGGCGCTCGCAGGCCGGTTCGGTAGCCTGGACGGACCGAGAACCCCTCCTGTCACGGATCGTCCGTGGCCGCTGAGCCCATAGGAGGTGAGTGGTACTCGTGCGCCACTACGAACTGGTCGTCATCCTCGAGCCGAGCCTCGACGAGCGCACCGTGGCCCCGTCCCTGGAGACGTTCCTCAACGTCGTCCGCAAGGACGGCGGCACCGTCGAGAACGTCGAGGTCTGGGGCCGTCGTCGCCTCAGCTACGAGATCGACAAGCACGCCGAGGGCATCTACGCCGTCCTCGACATCAACTGCGAGCCGGCCACCGTCAAGGAGATGGACCGGCAGCTCGCACTCAACGAGTCCGTGCTGCGGACCAAGGTCATGCGCCGCGACCCCGCCTTCGCCGGGCGTCGTGGCAAGGCCGGCGCTGCCTGATGGCCGGCGACACCGTCATCACCGTGGTCGGCAACCTCACTGCTGACCCGGAGCTGCGGTTCACGCCGTCGGGTGCCGCCGTCGCCAACTTCACCGTGGCGTCGACGCCGCGCACCTTCGACCGCCAGAGCGGCGAGTGGAAGGACGGCGAGGCCCTCTTCCTGCGCTGCAACATCTGGCGTCAGGCCGCGGAGAACGTCGCCGAGACGCTCACCCGCGGGGCACGCGTCATCGTGCAGGGTCGGCTCAAGCAGCGGTCCTTCGAGACCCGTGAGGGCGAGAAGCGCACCGTCATCGAGCTCGAGGTCGACGAGGTCGGCCCGTCCCTGCGCTACGCCACCGCGTCCGTCACCAAGGCCTCCCGGGGTTCCGGGGGCGGCGGTTACGGCGGTGGCGGCGGCAACGGTGGCGGCGGCTACGGCGGCGGTGGCTCCGGCGGGGGCTCCGGCTCCGGTGGGGGCTACGGCGGGGGCGACGACCCCTGGGCCTCCGCTCCGGCCGCCGGATCCTCCGGCGGCGGCAGCGGTGGCGGCTACGACGACGAGCCCCCGTTCTGACCTGGGCTTCCGCCCGCATCGACCTGTACGAATCGGCCCATCCGGCGCCCCTCGGCGCGGCGGGCCACCACGCCTGGAAGTGAAGGAATCATGGCGAAGCCGCCGATCCGCAAGCCGAAGAAGAAGGTCTGCACCTTCTGCAAGGACAAGAACCAGCTGATCGACTACAAGGACACGAACCTCCTGCGGAAGTACATCTCCGACCGCGGGAAGATCCGTGCGCGCCGGGTGTCGGGCAACTGCTCGCAGCACCAGCGCGACGTCGCCGTCGCGGTGAAGAACTCCCGCGAGATGGCGCTCCTGCCCTACACGTCGACCGCGCGCTGAGGGAGGACGACATGAAGCTCATCCTCACCGCCGACGTCGCCAACCTCGGCGGCCCCGGCGACACCGTCGAGGTCAAGGACGGCTACGGCCGCAACTTCCTGCTGCCCCGCGGCCTGGCGATCGTGGCCACCCGCGGCGCCCAGAAGCAGGTCGACACGATCCGCCGCACCCAGGAGGGCAAGCGGATCCGCGACCTGGACCACGCCAAGGAGGTCGCCGGGCAGATCCAGGGCCTCGGCACCGTCACGGTCAGCGGCAAGGCCGGCCAGGGCGGGCGTCTCTTCGGCTCGGTCACCCCGGCCGACATCGTCGCGGCCGTGCGCTCGCAGGGCGGCCCGAACCTCGACAAGCGGTTCGTCGCCATCTCCGGGCACATCAAGTCGACCGGCGACCACAAGGTCACGGTGCGCCTGCACCCCGACGTCGCGGTGGATCTCCCCCTCGACGTCCAGGGCGGCTGACGACCCGCTGACGGGTCGAGCTCCGCCTCGTCCCTCGAGCCACTTCGGGCCCGGACCGCACGACGGTCCGGGCCCGACGTGTGTCCGGACACGGCCCGACGAGTGTCCGGACACGGACCCGCCGGGGACCGCCGGCTCGACCCGTGCGCACCGCCGCTCCCCCGCCCGGCGAGCCCCGGCCCCCGCTCGGCTCGCGACGCTGCGCGACCGGGTGAACACCCGGGCGACACGCGGCGGACGACGCGCCGACGACTCCTTCATCCACTTGTTGTCCACAGCGCCCACAGGTCCCTCACCTGCGACGATCGTTCGAGATCATGGGTTGCCCACAGGTTGTCCCCACCTGCGTGCCCACCGCGGGGGTGTGCTCGGTGGACCGATCCCGGTGTTGTCCCCAGGGCGTCCCCAGGGCCTGTTGGAGCCCTGCACGACGGGGACCTAGCGTGCGGTCGACACGGTCGGGAGATCGTGTCAGCGCCGCCGGCCGGTCCGGTGTCGCCGGGGCTGTCGGTGGGCCCTGCTAGAACGTGTGTTCGACGGACGTGTCCCGCCGGGTACGCGTCCGAGGCGAGGGAGGGGACCGACGTGGCGGTACTGGACGATCGGGGGACGTCCGGACGGGGTCAGGACCGACAGGGGGCTGCGCCCACCGAGTTCGACCGGCAGCCACCCCAGGACCTCCCCGCCGAACAGTCGGTGCTCGGCGCGATCCTGCTCAGCAAGGACGCCATCGCCGACGTCATCGAGATGCTCAAGCCCGACGACTTCTACCGTCCGGCCCATCAGACGGTCTACGAGTGCGTCCTGGACCTCTACGGCCGCGGGGAGCCCGCCGACCCGGTCACCGTCTCCGCCGAGCTCGAGCGCCGCGGCGAGCTCCTGCGCATCGGCGGGGCGCCGTACCTGCACACCCTGATCGCCGCGGTGCCCACGGCCGCCAACGCCGGCTACTACGCCGAGATCGTCGCCGACCGCGCGATCCTGCGACGCCTCGTCGAGGCGGGCACGCGCATCGTGCAGCTCGGCTACCACGGGTCCGAGGGCGCGGACACCGACGACGTCGTCGACCGCGCCCAGGCCGCGGTCTACGAGGTCACCGACCGCCGCGTCACCGAGGACTACGTGGCCCTCGAGGACGTCCTCCAGCCGACGATGGACGAGATCGACGCCATCGCCTCGCGCGGTGGCGTGTCCTTCGGTGTGCCCACCGGCTTCACCGACCTCGACGACGTCACCAACGGCCTGCACGCGGGCCAGATGATCATCGTTGCGGCCCGTCCGGGCATCGGGAAGGCGCTCGCTCTGGACACACCGCTGGCGACGCCCGACGGCTGGACGACCATGGGATCGGTCCGGGTGGGCGACGTTCTCCTCGACGCTTCCGGCCGGCCGACACGCGTCGTGGCGGCCACCGAGGTCATGGCCGGTCGTCCCTGCTACGAGGTCGAGTTCTCGGACGGCACCGTGATCGTGGCCGATGAGCAGCACCAGTGGCTCACGGACACGAGGGCGTCCCGCCGGTCCGCGCACTTGCCCGCGCAGGTACGCACGACCGGAGAGATCGCCGCAACTCTGCGGTGCGCAACGGCCGACCGTCGGATCAACCACTCCGTGGCGGTCGCCGCGTCGCTGCAGTTGCCTGAGCGCGACCTCCCTGTCCCGCCGTACGCCCTCGGCGTCTGGCTGGGTGACGGCACGTCCGCATCCGCGTCGTTCACGAGCGCCGATCCGGAGATCGCCGCGCACGTCGAGGCCGAGGGGCTGGAGGCCCCGCTGGTCGGTCCTCTCCGGTACGGGCTCCGGCTTCCCGCCGACCCCCGGCCGGACGAGCGTCCGTGTGTCGTCTGCGGGGTGCTCTTCCGGCCCGCCACCTCTCAGGTCCGCACCTGCGGTCGCTCCTGTGGCGGGCGCGCCCGCTTCCTCTCTGCGCCGGTTCCGGCTCCCACGTGCCAGGACTGCGGGGGCCCCTCGTGCGGCCTCGTGCGGTGCCAGGCGTGCCGTGACCACCACGGCACGGTGCAGGCCCGGCTCCGAACTCTCGGTGTGCTCGGGGACAAGCACATCCCGGTGGAGTACCTCCGGGCGTCCGAGGCGCAGCGTCGCGCCCTCCTGGCCGGGCTCCTCGACACCGACGGCACCGTGCTTCCCACGGGTGTCCTCCAGTTCGCCGTCACCAACGCGAGACTGGCCGCCGATGTCGCCGAGCTGATCGCAAGCCTCGGGCTTCGTTGCTCGACCGTCACCACGAGGGTCCGGGGTCGCACCGAGAGCACGAGCACCGCCTACCTGGTGACGTTCTCGACCACCGAGGAAGTCTTCCGGCTCGAGCGCAAGCGCCTCGCCCACAAGGAGCGGCAGAGGGGGAAGGACGCCACCCGCACCGGGGTCCGGTACGTGGTCGACGTTCGCCGGACGACATCGGTGCCGGTTCGCTGCGTGGAGGTCGACAACACCGAGCACCTCTACCTCGCGGGCTCCTCGATGGTGCCGACGCACAACTCGACGCTGGGAATGGATTTCGCTCGCTCGGCGAGTATCAAACACGGCCTCACCTCCGCGTTCTTCTCGCTGGAGATGAGCCGCACCGAGATCGTCATGCGCCTGCTCTCGGCCGAGGCGAAGATCCGCCTGGCCGACATGCGCTCCGGGTCGATGACCGACGACGACTGGACGCGCCTCGCCCGGCGGATGAGCGAGATCAGCGAGGCGCCGATGTTCATCGACGACTCCCCCAATATGACGATCATGGAGATCCGGGCGAAGGCGCGGCGCCTCAAGCAGCGCCACGACCTGAAGTTGATCATCCTCGACTACATGCAGCTGATGACCTCGGGCAAGAAGGTCGAGTCCCGCCAGCAGGAGGTCTCGGAGTTCTCCCGTCAGCTCAAGCTGCTGGCCAAGGAGCTCGAGGTCCCGCTGGTCGCGATCAGCCAGCTCAACCGTGGACCCGAGCAGCGCACCGACAAGAAGCCCATGCTCTCCGACCTCCGCGAGTCGGGATCGCTGGAGCAGGACGCCGACATGGTCATGCTCATCAGCCGTCCCGACGCCTTCGAGCGCGACGACCCGCGCGCCGGCGAGGCCGACCTGATCCTGGCCAAGCACCGCAACGGCCCGACGGCCACCATCACCGTCGCCCACCAGCTGCACTACAGCCGGTTCAGCGACATCGCTCGGGGCTAGCGGGGAGGGGCCAGCCGGGAGGGGCCAGGCGGTCGGCCCGCAGCGGCCACACGATCGCCGCCAGCAGCGCGAGCAGCACGAGCACGAAGCCGATGGTCGCGGGCCACCCCGCGACGCCGTAGGCCACGCCACCGAGCGTCCCGCCGACGGACGAGCCGACGTAGAAGGCGCCGAGGTACAGACCCGAGGCGACGGCGCGGCCGTGCTCGGCGCGGCGGCCGACCCAGGCACTGGCGACGGTGTGCGCGGCGAAGAAGCCGACGGTCAGCAGGGCGAGGCCGGCGATCACGACGCCCAGCCACGTCGTCAGCATGGCGGCCGCGCCGAGGGCGGCCACCCCGGCCGCCCCGAGGAGGACGGGCCGGGGGCCGAGGCGGTCGGCGAGGCGGCCGGCGCGGGTCGAGGTGGCGGTGCCGACGGCGTAGAGCACGAAGACGAAGCCGACCACGAGCGCGGGCAACCGGAACGGCGCGCCGAGCAGCAGGAACGTCACGTAGTTGTAGGCGCAGACGAACACGCCCATGGCGAGCAGGCCGACGGCGTAGAAGCGGCGCAGGACGGGGTCGCGGAGGTGGGCACGGGCGGCGCCGAGCAGCTCCCCCACGCCGACGGGGCGCGGGCGGAAGCGGCGTGAGACGGGCAGCACCAGCACGAACGCGACGAGGAAGGCGCCCGACACCAGCGCGATCCCGCCGAGGGCCCAGCGCCACGACCCGGTGAGGTCGGCGATCGCGCTGACGATGATCCGCCCGCCGAAGCCGCCGACCGAGTTGCCCGCGATGTAGAGGCCCATCGCGCCGCCGAGGTGCTCGCCGTCGATCTCGTCGGCGAGGTAGGCCATGCCGACCGCGGGCAGCCCGGCCAGCGCGAGTCCCTCGAGCCCGCGCAGCACCAGCAGCAGCGCGAACCCGGGGGCGACGGCGGCGGCGAGGCCGAACACGACCGCGGCGGCCAGCGAGCCGACCATCACCGGACGACGACCCCAGCGCTCCGACAGGGCGCTCGCGGGGATGACGCCGACCGCGAGCGCGGCGGTCGTGACCGAGATCGACAACGACGCCGTGCCGGGCGTGATGCCGTAGGCGTCGACGAGCGCCGGCAGCAGCGGCTGGGTCGCGTAGAGCAGCGCGAACGTCGTGAACCCCGCGCAGAACAGGCCGACCGCGATCGGGCGGAAGCCGGGGTCACCACGGCGCAGCGCCGCCGGGCGCGCAACGACCACCGGCGACGACATCGTTGTCGAGGCTAACCGTCAGGGGCGCCCGGACGCGCGGTCTCCTGCGTCACGGGTCGACTGCGCTCCCCTCCGTCTCCTGCGTCACCCACGCCAGATACGGCCCGTGTCCACCGACGACGGGCAGGACGAGCACCTCGGGCACGTCGTAGGTGTGCTCCGCGACGAGCCGGGCGGTGAGGTCGTCGACACGTGCGAGGTCGGTCTTGAGCCAGAGCTGCCACTCCTCCTCGACCGACGCGGCGCCCTCCCAGCGGAACACGCTGCGCACCGGTCCGGCGATCTGCACGCAGGCCGCGAGCCGGGCGTCGACGAGCACGCGGGACAGACGGTCCGCCTCGTCGGCGGAGTCGGTGGTGGTGAGGACGACGCGGGCGGTCGTCGCGTCAGGGGTCATCGGCCAGGCCTCCCGGCGCCGGTGGATGCGAGCTGGTGGATCCGTGCTGGGTCCGTGTCACGATGCGGCGATGTTCCTCGTCACGGGCGCCACGGGCTTCGTCGGGTCGGCCGTGGTCGCGCTGCTGCACGATCGGGGCCACGCGGTGCGCGCCGTCGTGCGCGACCCGGCGCGCGCGGACGTCCTGCCCGACGGCGTGGAACGGGTCGCCGCCGACCTCGCCGACGGCGAGGCCCTGGTGCGCGCGATGGACGGCTGCGAGAGCGTCTTCCACCTGGCCGCGGCGGTGGGCGCGCCGGGTCCGGAGGCGCACGAGCTCAACGTCGGCGGCACCGCGCGGGTGGTCGACGCCGTCCGGCGCGCCGGGGTGCGCCGGCTCGTGCACACCTCGACCAGCGCGGCGATCTGCGTGCCGGATCCCGACGGTCCGGGGTGCGTGATCGACGAGGACGCCGCCGGGGGCACCGAGCTCACCGACCCGTACTCGACGACCAAGGCCGAGGCCGAGGCCGTCGTGCTCGACGCGGTGGGCGCCGGCGGCATCGACGCCGTCGTCGCGACCGTCGTCAACGTGTACGGCCCCTCGCCGCGCGGGCCCCTGAGCTACAACCAGCTCCTCGCGGCGGCGGCGCGGGGGGCGGTCGGCGCCATCGTCGACACCCGCGTCGGCTGGGTGCTCGCCGAGGATGTTGCCGAGGGCCAGCTGCTCGTCCACGACGGCGGGGAGACGGGCCGTCGCCACGTCCTGTGCGGGGAGGTCGCCTCGTTCCCGGAGGTGCTCGACACCTACTGCGTGGCGGCGGGCAGCCCGCACCGGGTCCGAGCGCTGCCCGAGGGCTCCGAGCTGCCGGAGGGCGCGCCGCCCTTCGCCGACCGGTCGGTGGTCTACGGCCGGATCGGGGGCTACCGGGTGCGGGACGACCGGGCCCGGGCGCTGGGGTTCGCGCCCCGGGGGATCGCCGAGGGGCTCGCGCTGACGGCCCGGTGGATGCCCGCGACGTGATCCGATCTCCGGACGTCTGCGCCCCGGGGATGGGACATCGGACACGCGCCCCGACGCGTGGCGGCCGGGGATGCCACGCTGGTGGTCACGGCTGGACCGAACACGGCCGGAAAGGGTGAGCACATGACCGACGACACCGCTGTCGAGACGGGATCCGTGGCTGCCTCCGGAGAGTTCACGCTCGGCGACGACCTGCGGGTGCGTCGCCTCGGGTACGGCGCCATGCGCCTGACCGGCGAGGGCATCTGGGGACCCCCCAAGGACCCGGAGAACGCGGTAGCGGTCCTGCGACGGGCGATCGAGCTCGGCGTCGACTTCGTCGACACCGCGGACTCCTACGGCCCCTACGTCAGCGAGGAGCTCATCCGGGAGGCGCTGTACCCGTACCGCGGGATCACCGTCGCCACCAAGGCGGGCCTGCTGCGCACCGGACCGAACCGCTGGATCCCCTGCGGGCGCCCGGAGTACCTGCGCCAGGAGGCCGAGATGAGCCTGCGCCGCCTCGGCGTGGAGACGCTCGACCTCTTCCAGCTCCACCGCGTCGACCCGCACGTCGCCGCCGACGAGCAGTTCGGTCTGCTCGCCGACCTCCAGCGCGAGGGCAAGGTCCGCGAGGTCGGCCTGAGCCAGGTCTCCGTCGCGGAGATCGAGGCGGCCGGACGCATCGTCGACGTCGCCTCGGTGCAGAACCGCTACAACCTCGTCGACCGCTCCTCGGACGACGTGCTGCGCCACTGCACCGCGCACGGCATCGGGTTCATCCCGTGGGCCCCGGCCGACGCCGGCAAGCTCGCCGAGCCGGGCCACGCCGCGGCGCGTGCCGCCGACGCGCTGGGTGCGACGCCGGCGCAGGTCGCGCTGGCGTGGCTGCTGCAGCGCAGCTCGGTGATGCTGCCCATCCCGGGCACCAGCTCGCTGGAGCACCTCGCGGAGAACTGCGCGGCCGCGACCCTCGAGCTCGACCGCGACACCGTCGCGACGCTGGACGCCGCCGGCGCCTGACGTCGAGGGTCCGGGCCGGGCGCGTCAGGTCCCCGTGCGCAGCACGGGGCGGGCGCGCTCGGCGTCGCGGCGTGCGCGCCGGTCGCGGAGACGGGCCACGACGCCCGTCGGGGGCTCCGGGTGCTCGCCGCGCTCCACACGTTCGGCGGCGCCCACGATGCGTCGCTCCATGCCGCCGAAGACCAGGGCATGGAACGGCGCGATGACGTACCAGTAGGCATGGCCGGCGAGCCCGTGCGGGAAGAAGATCGCGCGCTGCCGGTAGATCGAGCCGTCCTCGGTGGGGGTGACCCGCAGCTCGAGCCACGCGAGGCCCGGCGCCTTCATCTCCGCGCGCAGGCGCAGCAGCCGCTCGCCCGGGGCCAGCGCGGTCTCGTCGGGGTCGAGACGCGAGTCCCCCTCGTCGACGCACTCCTCGACGCGCCACCAGTCGAGGGCGTCGCCGACCTTGAGCGAGTCGGCGTCCCGCCGGCCCCGGCGCAGACCAACCCCCCCGACGAGCCGGTCCATCACCCCGCGCGCCCACCAGCCGAGCGGGAACGAGTACCAGCCGCGCTCGCCGCCGATGCCGGTGACGACGTGCCACACGTGGTCGGCCGACGCGGACGCGTGGCGCTCGCGGCAGTCGGTGTAGACGGTGCCGCCCGCCCACGCGGGGTCCGACGGCAACGGGTCCGACGGCGCGTACGTCGCGTTCGCCCCCGACCAGCGCGTCTCCACCTGGCCGGAGCTGATCCGCTGCAGCGCCAGGGAGACGGCGCGGTGGAACCCGGTGAGCCCGCCCTCGGGCGGCGCCACGAACTGGTCGATGTCGTGCTCGGCGGCGACGACCTCGTGTACGAGCGAGTCGATGAGGGGCACGGCCGTCGAGCGGGGCACCGGGGTCACGAGGTTGACCCAGTGCGACGACAGACGCGGGGTCAGAACCGGAACCGGCAGCATCGTCCGTCGCGGCAGCTCCGCGACCTCGGCGAAGCCCTCCATCATCTCCAGGTAGGTCAGGACGTCGGGTCCGCCGATGTCGAACGTCCGGTTGATCTCGGGCGGCAGCGTCACCGCCTTGACCAGGTAGTGCAGGACGTCGCGGATGGCGATGGGCTGGACGCGGTGGTGCACCCACGACGGCGTGAGCATCACGGGCAGGCGCTCGGTGAGGTAGCGCAGCATCTCGAAGCTCGCCGACCCCGACCCGAGGATCACCGCCGCCTGCAGGATGACGGTCGGGACGCCCGAGCGCAGGAAGGTCTCGCCGACCTCGGCGCGCGACGCGAGGTGCTCGGAGAGCTCGACGCCCTCGGGGTGCATGCCGCCGAGATAGACGATCCGCGACACGCCGGCCTCGCGGGCGGCCTGCGCGCTGATCAGTGCGGCGCGGCGGTCGACGGCGGCGAAGCCGCTCTCGGAGAGCGAGTGCACGAGGTAGTACAGGACGTCGGCGCCCTCGCAGGCGCGGCGCATCGACTCCTCGTCCAGGACGTCGCCCGCGACGATCTCCACCTGTTGCGCCCACGGGGTGTCGCGCATCTTCGCGGGGTCGCGCACGACGCAGCGCACGTCGTGGCCCTCCGCCGCCAGGCGTGGGGCGAGGCGCCCGCCGATGTATCCCGTCGCTCCGGTCACCACGCATCGCACGGGTCGATCGTGGTGCCTGCGCGCCCCGCCCGCAGTGTCGGACCGCGGGTGCGGTGCGGCTCCGGTTCGACCGGGGCCTCCTCCCGAAACCCCCGGGCACTCCAGGGAGTGACACCCGGCCGGGGGATCCGTCGGCGTGTCGCGGGCGAATGGCCGTGTCGGCGGGATTCGGGCCCCAAGTCCTCTCCAGTGGCTGCCGTTGAGGAAGCCAGATGCTCGACGTCATTCGGCCGTTCGGCGGCTACGACGACGGGCCGATGGATCAGTAGTCGGGGAGGTCGAAGTGTGGGTGTGGCGTGACGACCTGGGGTCCGGAGGAGCGCTCGGCGGAGCCGGCGGGTGGCGACTGGACGGGAACAACACGTGGGTGTGGGAAGAGCCCTCGCCGCTCGACCGGCCGGGGGCCGGTACGGGTGCGCTGCGGGGCTATGCCGGCGGGGTCGGGAGCGCTCCCGCCGTCGACCAGCGACGGCCGGAACGGCGCACGGGGCGGCCGGTCGGTGACCGGGCGCTGGCAACGCTCGGGGACGACCCGACGCCGATCTTCCACGAGCTGAGCGTCGACCGGTCGCGGAACATCCCGCGGCCGTCGTGGCGCGACCGCGACCGGGACGCGGTGCACGTCCCGGAGCCGCACCCGGGCTCCGGCGCGCTGCCGATCCAGGACGAGGAGTGGGCGCAGCACCGCGGACGCGGTCTGCGCGAGGTGCCGACCGTGCCCCCGCCGCCGGCCCCCGAGGCCGCGGAGAACCCGGAGGACGAGCTGCGGCGCCGCGCCGAGCGCCGTCGCCGCCCGATGGGCGAGAGCCGCGAGGACGCGGGACGCGAGGGCGGGCGCCACACCTGGCGCCGCGAGGAGACCCGGTCGGGGCGGCACGCGCTGCGTCGCTGACGCCGCCGACGGGTACCGGTCCGTCGGGTCGCCCGTCCCGGGCGGCCCGGCGCTCCGGGCGGACGCCGCCGAACGGCAGCAACGGCCGGAGCTATGCTGCGGCACCCGCGCGGACCCGTCGGTCCTCCGGCGTGCCCGGTCCCGCCGTCGTCGTCGCGCCCCGTGGAGGTCGCTTCCGTGCTCATCCGTCGTCTCGCCCGGCCCCTGCTGGCCGCCATCTTCATCAAGGGCGGGGTCGACACCCTGCTCAACCCCGAGCCGCGGGTGCAGAAGGCCACCCCGCTGCTGGAGAAGGCCGCACCGAGCCTGCCGGACCAGGTCCCGTCCGAGCCCCACCAGCTGGTCAAGATCGACGCCGGCGTCAAGATCGGGGCCGGGGTGCTGCTGGCCGTCAACAAGTTCCCACGGCTGGCCTCGCTGGCCCTGGCCGGGACCCTGGTGCCGACCACCGTCGCGGGTCACCCGTTCTGGGAGAAGTCCGACCCGGCGGAGAAGGCGGCCGACCAGCAGCAGTTCCTCAAGAACCTCAGCATCCTCGGCGGGCTGATCCTGGCCGCGGTGGACACCGAGGGGAAGCCGTCGCTGGGCTGGCGTGGCCGCCGTGCCGCCCGCAAGATCGCCGAGAAGACGAGCGACCTCACCGACCAGACCGAGGGCACCGGCGACAAGGTGCGCCAGACCCTCACCGACAGCGTGGACGTCGCGATCGGCAAGTTCGCGGCCTGACTCGGGCGAGCGCAGCGACGGGTCCGTGTGAAGCGCCACGGGGACCGCCGGAGACGGCGGTCCCCTGCGCGGGCGATCCCGCCCGCGCCGAGCCCCTAGGGTGGCGTCCGTGTGGACGAACTGGTCCGGAGGCCAGCAGTGCCGGCCGATCGCGACGGTGCGCCCGCTCGACGACAGCGGCGTGTCGGCGGTGGTGCGGCGCGCCGCGGAGCGGGGCCAGACCGTCCGGCCGATCGGCGCCGGGCACTCCTTCAGCGCGCTCGCTGTCACCGACGGCGTCCATGTCGACCTCTCCGCGTTCCGCGGGGTCACCGGGATCGGCGGGCGCCCCGGCCGGCCGACGGTCCGCGTCCGGGCCGGCACCACGGTCGGTGAACTGCACGAGGAGCTCGCGTCCCGGGACCTCGCGCTCGAGGCGCCGCTCGAGCTCGCCGCCCCGACCGTCGGGGGCGCGCTCGCCGTCGGCATGCACGGCAGCGGGACCGCGCACGGCTCGTTGTCCGCGGCCGTGGCGGGGCTCCGTCTCGTCGACGGCCGGGGCCGCCTGCGGGACGTCACCGTCGCCGACCTCGACGGCGCCCGCACCTCGCTGGGCGCCCTGGGCATCGTGGTCGAGGCCGAGCTCGCGGTCGTCCCGGCCGGACGGGTCCGGGTGACGCGCGCGCCGCGCCCCGTCGAGGAGGTCCTCGACCCGGCGTTCTGGGCGGAGCACCCGGTGGCCGAGGCCGCGGTGTTCCCGTCGGCGGGCACGGCGCTGACCCGTTGGGCGGAGCCGCTGCCCGAGCACGCCGACACCGGGGACACCGACGAGGACACCGAGGCCGAGGAGCCCGAGCGCAGCCTCGGGGTCACCGTGGCCGGCGCCACCGGACGCACCGCGCTCGGGGGCGCGGTGGTCGTCGAGCGGGCCCTGCCCCGCCTCGTCCCGCGGTTCAACCGCGCGGTCTCGCGGCTCGCGCGCCGGGTCTCGGCGACCGGCCCGATGCACCGGGTGCTGTCCAGCCCGCCCGCGGTCCGCTACGAGCAGACCGAGTGGGCGCTGCCCCGGGCGGCGCTCGCCGAGGGGGCCCGGGAGCTGTTCGCCGCGCTCACCGACGACCACCTCGAGGTCGGGCTCCCGGTCCGGCTGCGCGTCGGCGCGCCCGAGTCCGGCTGGCTGCACCCCTCCCACGATCGCCCGACGGCCTGGGTGGCCGTGCGGGTGCCGCGCGGCACCGACCACGCCCCGGTGCTCGAGCGGGCCTACCGGGTGCTGCGCGCCCACGGCGGGCGCCCGCACTGGGCGTCGCGCTCCGACTGGACGGTCGAGGACACCGCCCGCGCCTACCCGCGCCTGCCCGACTTCCGGCGGGTGCGCGACGACTACGACCCGGACCGGGTGTTCGCCACCCCCGCACTGGCGGCGGTGCTGGGCGACTGATCTCCGTCGTCGTCGTCCAGGTCCTCGGCGGCCCCGAGATCGATCGCGAGCCCGACGACCGCCTGGTCGATACGGCGCAGGAGGCGAGCCACCCCGAGCATCGTCGTGCGCCGGTGGGGATCGTCGGTGGACCGCGCGGCGTGCTCCTCCGCGGCGTCGACGAGACGCTCGGCGGAGCGGGCCCGGACCTGCCCGCCGTCCGAGGCGCGCTTCCCGCGCACGAGGACGTCGCGCAGCCCGTCGAGGTTCGCCCGCACCTGCTCGGACGCCGGTACGAGCGTGGCGGCCCAGCTCGGGTCGGTGACGTGGTCGGCGCTGCGGGCGAGCGAGCGCGCGTAGACGTCGCAGACCACCAGCACCCGCAGGCCCCGCTGGTAGCTCGACCGCGCCCGCCGGCGGGCCAGCGGGGCGGCCAGCGGCTGGGCGCGCTGGCGCAGGGTGACCAGCGCGTCGTCCATCGCCCGCACGCCCTCGCGTCGGGAGGTCGCCGTCGCGCGGCCCACCAGCCGGTCGGTGGCGTCGGCGAGCACCTGGTCGATCGCGTCGACGAGCTCGCCCACCGCTTCCCCGAAGGCCGCGCGCGTCCCCCGCGGCAGCACGAGGAAGGCGGCGACGACGCTCGCCGCCGCCCCGATCGCGGTCTCCTCGATCCGCAGCACGAGCACCTCGACGCTGAACTGGCCGATGAGGCCGTAGACGAGCGCCAGCACCGCGGTGATCCAGAAGGCGAGCATCGCCGGCGAGATGCGCACCAGGTAGAGGGCGAGGAAGACGCCGACGAACAGCAGCACGATCGACAGCACCTGGTTGTCGCCCACCAGCGCGGCGAGCCCCATGCCGGCGACCACGCCGCCGATCGTGCCGACGACCCGGCCCCAGCCGCGGGTGAGCAGGTCGCCGCGGCTGTTGGTGCCGGCGAACACGACGAACGCGGCGATCACCGCCCAGTACCAGCGTGACGGCGCGATCGACTCGCTGACGACGATCGCCAGTGTCGCCGCCACGCCGACCTGCACGGCCTGGCGCGTCGTGACCGCGATCCCGCCCGCGGGGCGCGGCGGCTCCTCCTCGGGCCGCACGTCGTCCTCGGCAGGGCGCCGCTCGGGCACGTCGACGGTGCTCCCCGGTTCCGGCCGGTCGGCCAGGGCGTCCGGCGACGGGGCGCCGCCGGCCGGTGTCGCCGCGTCCCGACGTCCCGGCGCCGAGGCGGGCGACGGGGCGTCGAGCTGCGCGTGGTGGATCGCGTCGGCCACCCGCCGGATGGCGAAGGCCGTGCGCTGCACGCGCTCCCGGCCGGCACGGGTGTCCGCAACGAGCCCGGCCACCGCGGCCCGGGCGTCCGCGGCCGCCTCGAGGATCGTCGCCTGGTCGGTGCCGGCTCCCAACGCGGTGCGCAGGTGGCCCACGCCGGTGCGCAGGGCCGCGACGACGATCGGGTCCAGGGGCTCGGGCGGCCCGTCGGCGGGCGGCAGGGCCAGACGCCGCACGACCACCGAGAGGCGCTCGAGGGCGAGCTCCGCGTCCGCCACCCGCAGCGCGAGCGTGTCGTCGTCGAGGCCCGGCCAGACGCGACCGGCGGTGGTCTGCTCGAGGGCGTCCTCCACGAGCAGGGCCACCTCCTGCAGCCGCGCGCGGGCCCGCCGGACGCCCTCGAGGTCGCCCTCGTCCGGACCCCCGCGCGACAGCTCCACCAGCACGTCGTCGATCTCGCCGACCAGCGCGTGGGCGCGCGCCCGGAAGGCCGTCACCATCCGCCGCAGCGTCCGAGCGGGACGCTCCGCGAAGACGACCCCGCGCAGCAGCAGCGTGGACGAGACGCCCACGAGCACCGCGACCAGCAGCCACGGCACCTGCGCGGGCGTGACCTTGAGGAACTGGGTGAAGAAGAAGGGCATGAACGCGGCCATGCCGAGCGCGAAGCCGCGCGGCCCGTAGCGGCGGACCCAGACCGCAACCATCATGACCGCGACGAACGCGACCGCGGACGCGATCGGGTAGGGCGACAGGAACGCCCCCGCCACGGTGCTCGCCGCCGCGGGCAGGATCAGGAGCGCCGTGGTCGTGCGCCGGCGCGCCAGGGTGGGCTCGTTGACGGCGAGGTTCGAGATCATCGCCAGGACGCCGGTGAACAGCAGGACCGTGACGGGCTCGGACCGGTCGAGCAGCGCGCGCAGGGCGGCCACCACCGCGACCCCGACGATCATGGCCGTGACGGCGATCGCGGCCAGGCGCAGGCGCGTCAGGCCGGGGTCGACGCCGGCGAGCCAGGTGCGGAGGTCGAAGGATCGCCGCGCTCGTCGCCCGTCGCCTGCCACCGCTCCTCCGTCCGGGACGCTGCGCGCGAGTCTCGCACGGTGGGCCCGCCGCAGGCCGATCTCGACAGGGTTACCGCGGAGTAATACTCTTCGGTTACCGGCCGGTAGAGGACGCCGACCGCACACCACGTGGTGAACAGGAGCGAGGCGGGATGGGCCACTACAGGGCGAACGTCCGCGACATCGAGTTCAACCTCTTCGAGGTCTTCCGCGTCCAGGACCGCTTCGGTTCCGGGCCCTTCGCGGACGCCGACGAGGAGACCGCCCGCGCCCTGCTGGGCGAGGTGGCGGCGATGGCGGAGGGGCCGCTGGCCGACTCCTACGAGTCCGGCGACCGCAACCCGGTGCGCTTCGACCCGCAGACCCACACCGCCCACCTCGACGAGGGCATCAAGAAGTCGTTCCACACGCTGTGGGACGGCGAGTGGTGGCGGCTCTCGGCCGACAACGAGATCGGCGGCATGGGCGTCCCGCCCACCGTCCAGTGGGCCGCCGGCGAGATGATCCTCGGCGCCAACGCCCCGGTCTTCATGTACATGGCCGGCCCGAACTTCGCCTCGGTCGTCTACCGCAACGGCACCGAGCAGCAGAAGCACTGGGCGCAGCTCATGGTCGACCGCGGCTGGGGCGCCACCATGGTGCTCACCGAGCCCGACGCGGGCTCCGACGTGGGCGCCGGCCGCACCAAGGCTCGCGACAACGGCGACGGCACCTGGTCGATCGAGGGCGTCAAGCGCTTCATCACGTCGGGCGACGCCGGCGACCTCAACGAGAACATCATGCACCTGGTGCTCGCCCGCCCCGAGGGCGCGAGGGCCGGCACCAAGGGCCTGTCGCTGTTCCTCGTCCCCAAGTTCCACTTCGACCCCGAGACCGGCGAGCCGGGCGAGCGCAACGGCGCCTTCGTCACGAACGTCGAGCACAAGATGGGTCTCAACGCCTCGGCGACCTGCGAGGTCACCTTCGGCGGCAACGGCGTCCCGGCCACCGGCTGGCTGCTCGGCGAGGTCCACGACGGCATCGCCCAGATGTTCCAGGTCATCGAGTACGCCCGGATGATGGTCGGAACCAAGGCCATCGGCACGCTCTCCACGGGCTACCTGCGGGCGCTGGAGTACGCGAAGGAGCGCATCCAGGGCGCGGACCTCACGCGCCAGACGGACAAGACCGCGCCGCGCGTGCCGATCACCAACCACCCGGACGTGCGCCGCAGCCTGATGCTGCAGAAGGCGTACGCCGAGGGCCTGCGCGCCGTCTACACCTTCACGTCGACCTACCAGGACGTCGTCCGCTTCGGCGAGGCCCCGGAAGCAGATCGGGGTGCCGTCTCCGCCGAGGACATCACCCTCGCGGAGAAGGTCAACGACCTGCTGCTGCCCATCGTCAAGGGCGTCGGCTCCGAGCGGGCGTCGGAGCAGCTGATCCAGTCGCTGCAGACCCTCGGCGGCTCGGGCTACCTGCAGGACTACCCGATCGAGCAGTACATCCGCGACGCCAAGATCGACTCGCTGTACGAGGGCACCACGGCGATCCAGGCGCAGGACTTCTTCTTCCGCAAGATCGTCCGGGACAACGGCCAGGCGCTGATGCACGTCGCCGGCCAGGTCCAGGCGTTCCTCGACGCCGAGGGCGGGAACGGTCGGCTCAAGGAGGAGCGCCAGCTCCTCGCCACGGCGCTGGGCGACGTCCAGGCGATGCTCGGCAGCATGGTCGGCTACCTGACCTCCTCGCAGGAGGACGCCACCAACCTCTACAAGGTCGGCCAGCACGCGGTCCGCTTCCTGATGAGCGTGGGCGACATGCTCATCGGCTGGCTGCTCCTGCGCCAGGCCGAGGTGGCGGGCGAGGTGCTCGACGCCGGCACGGCCGGGCGCGACCGGAACTTCTACGAGGGCAAGATCGCCGTCGCGCGCTTCTTCGCCCGCAACGTGCTGCCCGAGCTCAGCTCCCGCCGCACGATCGTCGAGGGCGCCGAGAACTCGATCATGGAGCTCGACGTCGCCTCGCTGTGATGGCTTCGCCCTGTGAGTGTTCCGGATCGTCATGACGACCCGGAACACTCACGTGCGGACACGCATCGGGACCTCGGGATGGATCTACCCGCCGTGGCGGGGGGTGTTCTACCCGAAGGGTCTCGTCCAGCGTCGTGAGCTGGAGTACCTCGCCGAGCGCCTCGACACCGTCGAGATCAACGGCTCCTTCTACAGCCTCCAGCGCGCCTCGAGCTACCGGACGTGGGCGGAGCGCACGCCCGACGGCTTCCTGTTCGCGGTCAAGGGCGGGCGCTTCGTCACGCACATGAAGAAGCTGCGCGGCGTCGAGGAGGCGCTCGCGAACTTCTTCGCCTCCGGCCCGCTGGCGCTCGGTCCCAAGCTCGGGCCCGTCCTGTGGCAGCTGCCGCCGAACCTGGGCTACCACCCCGAGCGCATCGAGGACTTCCTGCGGCTGCTGCCGCGCACCACCGCCGAGGCCGCGGCGCTGGCCGAGTCCCACACCGACAAGGTGCCCGAGCCCGCGACCACCACCGACGAGGACCGTCCGCTGCGGCACGCGATGGAGGTCCGCCACCCCAGCTACCGCGACCCCGGCTTCGTCGCCCAGCTGCGCCGGTACGGCGTCGCGCTCGTCGTCGCCGACACCGCCGGGACCTTCCCGCGGCTCGACGACGTCACGGCCGACCTCGTCTACGTCCGCCTCCATGGCGACACCGAGCTCTACGCCAGCGGTTACACCCCCGACGCGCTCGACCGGTGGGCGACGACGATCCGCGCGTGGTCCGCCGGCGAGGCGCCGACGTCCGGGGACACCGTGGCGCCCGACGACCCGCCGCCGCCCGCTCCCGCCGGGCGCGACGTCGTCGTCTACTTCGACAACGACATCAAGGTGCACGCGCCGTTCGACGCGATGGGGCTGCGGGACCGGTGTCGCTGAGGGGCGGGACCGGAGGTCAGATGCGGCGTGCCCAGGCCTCGGCGCCGCAGTAGAGGCCGTAGGCCACGAAGCCCAGGGCGACGACGAGCAGGAGCAGCACGCCGAAGGGCTGGGCGGCCAGGGCCTTGAGCGCCGCGTCGAGCCCACCGGCCTGCGCCGGGTCCGAGCGCGCGGCGGCCAGGCCGAACAGCACCGCCATCACCGCGAACGCCACGGCGCGCAGGACGTGCCCCGCGATCCCGAGCCAGTAGACGGGCCTGCGCAGGCCATCCGGCAGCCGGGACCAGGCGAGGTCCTCCGCGAACGAGCCCCGGAACCCGGTCCAGGCGGTCGCTCCCGCGACACCAGCACGACGAGCGCGACGACCCCGACGATCAGCTGGCCGCCGGGCAGCGCCAACAGGCCGGCGGTGGTCTGCTGCGAGCCGCTGCTGCTCGACCCGGACGAGCCCGTGACCAGTAGCTGCACCCCGATGAGCGCCACGAAGAGCACGCCGACGGCGGTGGCCCCGGACCCGATCCGTCGCTGGGTGCGGGCCCAGCCCGAGGCCCAGCGGAACCCGGTCGCCGCGGCCACGCCCTGCCAGATGCCGAACGCGACCAGCCCGATCACGATCACGACGATGAGGACGAACCCGAAGGGCTCGGCGGCCAGGGTCGACAGCGCGCCCTGCTGGTCGGCCTGCCCGCCGCCGCGCACCGCGATCTGCACCGCGATGACCCCGATCAACAGGTGGACCAGGCCGTAGCCGGCGAGGCCGACCCGTCCGAGGATCTCGACGGCGCGGTGCGGGGCCTCGCCCTCGCCGTCACCCCGGGCGACGTCGGCCGTGGAGCCGGACGAGTACCCCGCCGACGACCCCGCCGCCCCGTCGCTCACTGGCCGCAGGTGACGGTCGGCTGGGGCTCGTAGCGCACCGTGCGCGGCTCCCGGCGGACCTCGCCGGTCCGGACGTCGCGCAGCACCCGGGTGTCGGTGATCGTGAAGCCCTCCGAGCCCTGGGAGGGCTTGCACTCCGGGTTGGCGCCGAGGTCGCGCACCCCGGGCGGGGTCGGGTTCACCCGCGGCCCGGGCTCCGAGGTCACGTCGAAGCGCTTGATGCCGTAGAGCTGCACCGTGATCGACGACGGGGTCCACTGGGTGCGGATGTACACCGGCGTGGGCCCGTCGTTGCCGAGCCGCAGGTCGATCGAGCCCTCGAACACGGTCGCCTCACGGCCCGCCGGGTAGCGGCTGATGTAGTAGCTGTGCTCCTTGTGCTCGACGTCGTCGAGGCCCGCGAGGTAGCCCGCGTTGAAGAGCGTCGTCGCGAACTGGGAGACGCCGCCGCCGACGCCGCGGCCCGGGGCGCCGTCGTCGATGATCCCGGCGGGGACGAAGCCGTTGGCCTCGTTGCGGGGGCTCGTGGCCTGGTTGAGGCTGAACACGGAGTTCGGTTCGATGATCTTGCCGTTGACGATCTCGGCGATCCGCCGGATGTTCTGCCCGGAGTCGGGCTTGAAACCCCGGGTGGTGAACTCCCCGATGAGCGTGGCGGGGCCCAGGGCCTGGAGCGACTCGGTGGTCACCTCCGGCTGCGTCGTCGTGTAGACGGCGTTGATCGCGCGTCCGGCCGCGGGCGGCGGGGCCGCCGGCTCGGCGCCGGGCGTCGTCGGCGGCGGGGTGAAGATCGGCGGGGTCGTCCCGTCGTCCGGGCGGCGCAGCGCGTCGACGATCCCGTCGAAGGTCCGCGGCCAGTCGATCTCGCGGCCGACGACGGCCGGCACGACGGTCGCCGTCGTCCCGCCGAACTCGAGGGTGGCGTCGCGCGGCTCGGTCTCGGTGGTGCCGAGCTGCGGCTCGACGGCCGCGATCGCGGCGGGCTCGTCGACGCCGGGGGTGAGGCCGCCCTGCCCGTCGGGACGGAAGGTCAGGAAGGTCGTGATCGCGCGGCTGGTGACCGTCGCGTTCTTGCCGTCGCCGACGACGGTCAGCGGGCCGGCGACGGCGGGGCGGGCGACGGTGTCGAGCGCCTCCTGGATCGCGGCGGGCGTCACCGTCACCGGGGCCTCGGCGATCGGGAGGCCGACCGGCGTCGGGTCGAGCCAGTGGTCGACGACGGCCCGGGCGGCGCCCGGACCGTCGACGACCTGGCCGGGCACGGACGGGACGGCGACCGGCTCGAGGTTCTCGAAACGGACCGTGCCCTCGGTGGCGGGGCGGTCGAGCTGCGGGCGGGCGCCGTCGAGGGCCTGCCCCAGCGCGAACCCGTTGACCCGCGTCACCGGGGCCACGTCGCGGGTGCCGAACAGCGAGGTGAGGCGCGTCCAGGGGTTGAACGGCTGCTCGCCGGCGCGGGCGATGGTCCCCTCGACGTCGAGCTCGAGGCCCGCGGCACGCGGGTCGATCGTGGCGGTGCTCGACCCGGCCTGCAGCGTCACCGGCTGGGTGAGACGGCCCGCGAGCCGGGCGTTGAGCTCCTGCTCGGCCTCGGGCTTGCCCATCCCGCCGATCTCGACCCCGGCGACGGCGACCCCGCGGGGAACGTCGGTGGAGGAGATCAGGAGGTCGCCGACGTACAGCACGGCGAGCAGCCCGACCACGGCCGCGCCGATGAGCAGCGGGCGGCTTCGGCCACCGCCCGAGGAGTCGTCGCCGGCCTCGTGGGCACCGTGGCCCCGGGGCGCCGGTCCCTGCGGGCCCGTCGGCCGGTCGTCGGTGACGGGGATCCACTCGGTGCGCTCGGCGTCGGTCTCCGCCGCGTGCTCGGGGCCCATCGACCGTGTGGTCTCGTCGAGCCCCGACCCGTCCATGTCGGCCGTGGCGTCGATGTCGTCGGCGTCTCGATGGTGGTCGTCGACGGTGGGGTCGACGGTCGTGTCCTCGGGTGTGCGGCCCCCGGGTGAGGTCACAGATACAGCCCCGTTCCGCTCGAACTTCTCGTCGACTCGGTCGTCGCGCTGGCGACGGCGTGCAGGTCGCGCTCTCGGAGCACGACGAAGGAACGCCCGGACACGTCGACCTCGAAGTGGTCGTCCTGGCCGTAGAGCACGCGATCCCCCACCGCGACACTGCGGACGTGCTGGCCCGTCCCGTACACGTCGCCCCAGACGAGCTTCTTGGGCGTCTGAGCGGTCGCCGGGATCACGATGCCCCCGCTGCTGCGTCGCTCGCCGTCGCCCTGGGCGGGCGCGACCATCACGCGGTCGTGGAGCATCTGGATCTCCAGCCTGGGATCCGACACGCCGGGATCGTACGGGGCGTCCGGATTCGGTCGCGGGTCAGGGCCACGGAGACCTCACGCGGGCCTGACAGGGGAAACGGGGCCGGGACGAAGAACGCCCCGTGGCCCTGCCAGGTCGGGGGTCCGGCAGCGCCACGGGGCTCGTCGGGTGTGTCGGCGGACGGCGAGGCCGCGTTACCGGGACCGCAGCAGTTCACTCGTCCGGGCTAGTACGACCTCAGTCGCGGCCCAGGAGGAAGCGCCCGAAGTGCGGGACGGTGAACGCGATCCAGCCGCGCTCGGCGGAGAACACCAGGCCCTTGCGCAGCAGGCTGTCCCGCGCCGGGGACAACGACGAGGGCTTGCGGGCGAGGTGCTGGGCCAGCGCGGCCGTGGTCACGGGCTCGTCGCGGCCCTCGGCCAGCTCGGCCATGCCCTGCAGGTACTCGCGCTCGGCCGGTGTCGCGCGCTCGTAGCGCGAGCCGAAGAACCCGACCGCGAGCTCGGTCCCGGCCTCCGGGGCCGCCATGCGCACGTCGTCGGCGTCGATGGGGCTCTGCACGGCGGCGTCCCAGGCGGCCTTGCCGTAGGCCTGGACGAAGTAGGGGTAGCCGCCCGAGACCTCGTAGAGCGCGTCGAGGGCGGCCTCGGTGAGCTCGGCGTCCTCCCGCTTCGCCGGCACCGTGAGCGCGAGGTCGGCGTCGGCGCGATCGAGCTGGCCGATGTTCACGTAGCGGAAGAGCCGCTCGGAGTACGACTTGGACGCGCTCAGCACGGCCGGGAGGTGCGGCAGCCCCGCGCCGACGACGACGAGCGGCGCCCCGGACTGCGAGAGCTCGTGGCACGCCGCGCACAGGGCGGACACGTCGTCGAGCTGCAGATCCTGCATCTCGTCGATGAGCAGGGCGATGCCGACCCCGACGTCGGCGGCGAGCTCGGCGCACACCCCGAACAGCTCGACGAGGTCGATCTCGATGTCGCCCGAGTCCGCCCGCCCGTTCTTGACGGGCACGTCGATGCCGGGCTGCCAGCGGTCCTTGATCTTCGCGTCCGACGGCGTCGCCTTGAGCGCGAACGCCTTGAGCACGCCGAGGGCATCCTCGACGCGGTCGGGGGCGCGGTGGTGCACGGCGAGATCGCGCACGGCGCGGTGCAGCGCGGCCGAGAGGGGGCGGCGCAGGTCGGCGTCCGGCCGTGCCTCGATCTTGCCGGCGCCCCACCCGGCGCGGACCGCCATCGAGCGCAGCTCGCCCAGCAGCACGGTCTTGCCGACCCCGCGCAGGCCCGTGAGCACCAGGCTGCGCTCCGGGCGGCCCCGGGCGACCCGCTCGAGCACCACGTCGAACGCGCCGAGCTCGCGGTCGCGGCCGGCCAGCTCCGGCGGGCGCTGGCCCGCGCCGGGGGCGTACGGGTTCCGCACGGGGTCCATGCGCCACCTCCGGGTCCGGCCTGGGCGCTACGAGCGTATGGACCTCTCTAGCGTCCGCCCGATACCTCGCGAGAAATCGCGATCGGCGTGTCGCGGATCGGGTCGTCTCGCGCTCTCTACGATGTGCCCTAGACAGGGCGAGAGAACGCGATCGCGGTCTCTACGCGTCTCTAGTCCTCGGGCGAGACGGGCGAAGACGACCCGATGCCACGCTCCGGCCCGGTCCGGCCCCGCTGGTCCTGCGGCGGGGTCCAGACCCGGCCGGAGCGCAGCGCGTCCAGGCCCGGCCAGGCCGCGGACATGAGCATGCCCGCGAGGACGTCCGCCGCGTCGTCGCCGGTCACCGGTGCGGGACCGGTGAGCCACCAGTCCGCGAGCCCCTCGGCCGCCCCGACCAGCGTGTGCGCGTACGGGCGTACGGCCTCCTGCGGCATGCCGAGCCCTTCGGCCATGAGGGCGGCGGCCTGGGCGACGATCCGGCCGCGCAGGGCGTCGATCTCACCGGCGAACTCGCCGGTCGACGCCTGCCGGTAGAGCACCGTCCAGCCCGCGCGGCGGGTGGTGAGCGCGTGGAAGAAGGCGCGCAGGCCGAGCCAGAGCCGGGTCTGGGGGTCGTTGGAGGTGTCCTCGGTGGCCGCGGCCTCGACGGAGCGCAGGAGGCGCTCGGCCTCCCGGTGCAGACACGCCGCGAACAGCTCGTCCTTGCTGCCGCCGTGGGCGTAGACCATCGGCTTCGACAGCCCGGCCCGCGCGGCGACGTCGTCCATCGACGCACCGTGGAACCCCTGCTCCGAGAACACCGCGACGGCGGCGTCGAGCACCTGGCGCCGGCGCACCTCGGGAGCGAGACGCTGCCGCGCCGGACGTGCGGTGGGGGTCACGCTGGCGAATCCAATCTACCGATGCGTAAAGTAGGGCTCGATGGCGGGACCGCCAGTACCGCATACCCCGCGACGATGCCGGAGTCGACCGTGCCCGAGAAGATCGACGTCAACGAGCTGGGGCGCAGTGTCGACCCCAAGTCCCTCTCCGAGGAAGAGCTGGTGGCCGCCCTGCGGGACGGCCTGGACGGCGGGGGCGCGAAGGACATCGACCCCTCCCTGTTCGCGCGGCTGGTGAAGAGCACGGGCAAGGGCCAGCTCGAGGCCGTCATGTCCTCGGAGGTGCGCCGGCCCGTCCTGGACGCCATCTTCGGCAGGATGGCCGAGTTCTACTCCTCGAAGGGGTCGAGCGCGAAGCGCCAGGTCGTCCACTGGCACGTCACCGGCGCCCCCGGCGGGGGGCACGACAGCTATCAGACGGCGATGCAGCACGGCGCCTGCGAGGTGTCCGAGGAGCTCGCCGAGGAGCCGCGCACCGAGCTCTCGATGGACGGCGTGCAGTTCCTCAAGGTCGTCACGAACAACGCCTCGCCGATCACGCTGTTCATGACGCGCAAGCTCAAGGTCTCGGGCGACGTCGGGTTCGCGACGGCGCTGCAGAAGATGTTCACGATCCCCTCGGCGTGACAGGAGTCCCGCGATGACCTTCTCCATGGAGTTGTCCGAGGAGCACACCGACCTCCGCGACTGGGCCCACGGGTTCGCCGCCGAGGTCATCCGCCCGGCCGCCGCCGAGTGGGACGAGCGCGAGGAGACCCCGTGGCCCGTCCTGCAGGAGGCCGCGAAGATCGAGCTCTACAACTTCGAGACCCTGGCCAGCTTCTGGGGTGACGAGACGGGCCTGAGCCTGCCGCTCGTCAACGAGGAGCTGTTCTGGGGCGACGGCGGCATCGGGATGGCCATCTTCGGCACCACCCTCGCCGTCGCGGGCATCTTCTCGTCGGGCACGCCGGAGCAGATGGTCGAGTACATCCCGCAGTGCTACGGGGACGCCGGCGACGTCAAGGTCGCGGCGTTCTGCTCCTCGGAGCCCGAGTCCGGCTCGGACGTCTCGGCGATGCGCACCCGCGCGGTCTACGACGAGGCCAAGGACGAGTGGACGCTCACCGGCGCCAAAGCGTGGGCGACCAACGGCGGCATCGCCAACATCCACGTCGTGCAGGCCGTCGTCGACCCGTCACTGGGCTCGCGCGGCCAGGCGGCGTTCGTGGTCCCGCCGAACACCCCCGGCCTCGAGTCCACCCGCAAGATCAAGAAGATGGGCCTGCGCGCGTCGCACACCGCCGACGTCTTCCTCGACGACGTCAAGGTCCCCGGGTCCTGCCTGCTCGGGGGCAAGGAGAAGCTCGACGAGCGCCTGGCGCGCGCCCGCGAGGGCGTGAAGTCCAAGGGCTCGTCGGCGATGCAGACCTTCGAGCTCTCACGCCCGACGGTCGGCTCGCAGGCGATCGGGATCGCCCGGGCCGCCTACGAGTACGCCCTCGAGTACGCGAAGACCCGCGAGACGTTCGGCCGCCCGATCATCGACAACCAGTCGATCGCCTTCACGCTCGCGGACATGAAGACCGAGATCGACGCGGCCCGCATGCTGGTGTGGCGCGCGGCGTGGATGGGCCGCAACGGCGTGGCCTTCGAGGCCGGCGAGGGGTCGATGTCGAAGCTCAAGGCCGGCCGCGTCGCCGTCTGGGCCACCGAGCGCGCGATCCAGATCCTCGGCGGCGCCGGCTACTCCCGCGAGCACCCCGTCGAGCGGATGCACCGCGACTCGAAGATCTACGACATCTTCGAGGGCACCGAGCAGATCCAGCAGCTCGTCATCGCCCGCGCCATCAGCGGCCGGCACATCGCCTGAGGCTCCCTCGCGGGATCGGCGCTGGTCATCAGGGCCCGATACCCGTGAGCGGCGACTTTGCCCCTGCGGGGCCTTCTCGGGTGGACGCGCAAATGGCAGGGGTCGCACGTCTGCAGGGACGTCGCGTTCATGATCAGGCCGTGACCAGGCCGTCCGACGGCGAACTGGGCGTTGACGATCGACCATCTGGACTCGCCCGTCGGCCGGGTGGCGACGCCAGCGGGTAGTCGGTGGGGTGCCGTCCTGGGCGAATTTCTGCTTGTTGGAAGAACGACTCCAACCTGCGCGCATTGCGCATGTTGGAGTCCGAGGCCGGCCGCTAGGATGCAGCTCAAGAGGGAGGGGGGCGAACTGATGACGGAAGGAGATGCTTTTTCTGCGCCTTCTGGTTCCCCGGGCCGCGATGCAGTAACTGAGCTGTACCGCCTGGCTGATGCGCTGGTTCCGTGGCGACCAGCCACTCGGACAGCTGCAAAGTTGTTCATCATTCTGGGCCTTGTCTCCTTCCTGGTTTCGCTGGCTGGCGCCAATGTGGCGTTCGTAATCTCTAGCGCGAAGTTGGCAGTAGGGCTCCCGCTCACTGTCATCATCTTTACGTGGGCATTCAGCGCCTTCACGCTTGGATCGGCCGTGCTGTCAGTAGTCGTATGCATACGACGCCGTTCGTACCTAGCTCGTGCCCAGCGTCTACGGTTGCTGATGCTCACACGTCCTCATGTGCACCGCTATCTCCTCGCCGAGGCGATCGGTCGCCGTGACGCACTTCTGGAGTCGAAAGACTTGGCAGAAGCCGACGCGCTCGATGCCGCTATTGAAGAAGTTGTAGAGCGACTCCGAGGCGGCGGCAGCCCGGAATCTGGCGAAGATGAAGTCGACTTGCCGCCTCGTCCCACTAGGCCTCTAAGTCCAACTGCCGCACGGACGTTCCGGCGGCCCCGGAGCTCCTTGTGACCCCGGGACGGCGAGACCCGGCGATCAGTGCGGCACTGATCGCGCTCGTCGGGACGTGCGTTACTGGTCTCGCTTCCTTAGGTGCTGCGCTCATCGATCCGTCGCCGGTAGAACCTACGCCAGCGAACGGTCCTTCAACCGTTGATTGCTTGCAGGTTCTCGACCGATTTGAACGATACCTCTCCGCGAATCCGGGAAGTGCGCCGCTCTTCGCTGCCCGGGAAGGAGGCCAACCAACACCGTTATCGGGTGACGCCGCGGCTCAACAATGCGGCATCACGCCTGATGTGATTACGAGATTGGACGAGGACCGCCCACCTTTGTTCCCTTGGTGGTAGCACGAACCACCGCGACTCCTTAGCTTCACCTAGGGGCTTGCCTTCACGAACGGAGTCTCTTATCCACAGCCTGGCGGGCGCGGGCGTGGCTCGACGGCACGAGGTGGGTGTAGGTCCGAAGCGTGAAGCCGGGGTCCGAGTGGCCGAGGTACTCGGCGACTTCCTTAATGGAGACGCCGCCGGCCAGGAGCGTCGAGGCGTAGAAGTGCCGGAGAGCGTGCATGCCGTCGGTACGTGGTGCGTAGGCGAGCCCGACGGCCCGGAACGCCCCACGCCACATCACCTTGTTGAAGTGATCGCCAGAGTGCGGTTCGCCCCGCTCGTTCGACAGCAGCAGCTCGACCTCGACGGTGCGCCTCCCGGGCTCCAGCCACGGCAGCCGGACCGGCACCGGCGGGAACGACCGGCGATGCGCGGCGACGGCAACGCGGACCTCGTCGGGCAGCGGAACCAAGCGCGACTTGCCGCCCTTGGGCGGGGCGAAGACGAGCTGACCGCGGATGATCCGCAGTTGCCGAACGACATGGACGACGGCCTCGGCTGGGTCGAGGTCACTGGCCGAGAGGCCGAGCACCTCGCCCTGGCGCAGACCGAGTCCGGCACCGACGTCGGCGGCGAGACGCCACCGCTGGGTGAGCCCTTCCTGCACGGCGCGGACTCGTTCCAGGGGCCACGGCACGACACGGTGGGTTGAGCGGCGGGGCTTCTTGATGCTGCGTGCCTGACAGGGATTGTCACGAATGAGCTTGTCCTCGACGGCGGCGTTCATGATGGAAGAGAGGGTGTCGAAGAGGACCGCCCGATACGTCCCGTCGAGCCGGCGTTCCTCCAGCCACGCGAGCCAGTCGCGCACGCGAGCCGGCCCGATGGCGTCGATCGGGCGCCGGTCGAAGAAGGGGTAGAGCTGGCTGCGGAGCCGGCTCTCGATCGACTGCCGTGAGGATGCGTCGCTGGACTGTCCCTTGACCCAGCTCTCTGCGTACTCGCGAAATGGCACCCTGCCGGCGTCGGGGTCGAGGTAGGTCCCTGAGCGGACACCGGACTCCATCTCCCCGAGAAAGTCCTCCGCAGCCTTCTTGCGTCGGTCGGGGAACGACTTGGATCGCTCCCGGCCCTCGGGGTCCACGTAGCGCACCTTGTAGCGGAGCCCCGTGCCGTGCAGGTCAGTGCGTTTCCTCCGGGTCTCGCCGGTGAGCTCGTCCCGCACGGTGCGAAACCATCGATCTTGTACGTGGCCCATGGGCGATCACGCCGCTTCCGGCTGGGTGGCCCAGGCCCGGACCTGGTCGGGCACGTATCGAAGGTGGCGACCGATCTTCCGCACTGGCGGACCCTCGCCGCGCCACTTCCACTGGTAGAGCGTCTTCACGGGGATGCCCAGATATGCCGAGACGTCGTCGACCGTCCAGAGCCCCTCCGTCACGTTGGCCGTCACGCCGCTTCTCCTTGATCACGAGTTGCCGAGCCGATGTCGGTCTTGGCCTGGTCGTACTGCTCGCGCCAGCGCCGCCGTTGGGCGATCGACCGGAGGAGGAGCTGGAGGCGGTCGGGTTGGTCGGGGTCGCGGGGGCCGATGAGCTGCCAGTCGTAGCGCTCTGCGTCGCCGTCCTTAGTGACGTGCTCGGCGCTGGCGCCGACAGCGCCGAGGACCTTGAGGACGTGGTCACGTCGTTCGCCGCGGTGTTCGGTGAGGGTCTTTCCGGACCACTTGCGGGAGACCAGGCAGCGCCGGCCGCCGTAGCCGAGGTGCTCGCGCTTGTGCGCCTTCGCGCGGCACTGTCCGGGCACCATCCCGGGCTTCGGGTTCTCCGGGGTGACGCCATACAGGAGCCAGTTCGGACAGGACTCCGAGCACGGCTCCCACCGCAGCGCCTCGACCAGGCGGTCCATGTGCGCGGCGGCCGCGGGAGTTTCGGGCTCGGCGGTCTCGCCGATGCTCTTGGTCAGGTACTTGGTCAGATACCGGATCGCCTTGTCGGACTTGTCGGTGCCGGACAGGACGCCTTGGATGTCGAGCTGGGTGCCGAACTCGATGACGTGCGCCGGGCTGGCATCGGGGTCGTCGTCGAGGGCGTCGAGGGCCTGCTCCCACGACGGCAACGGGGCGCCGGTGTCAGGGTCGACGTAGCAGGCCGGGTCGCGCGTCTCGTCCCACACCGGCGCGTGGTCCTTGGTGTAGACCGGTTCGTCGTGGGCCGGCCACCACACCTGGTGATAGGTCGCCGCCACGACCTGCTTGATCAGGCGTCGGGGGATGGTGCCGCGGATGGCGGCGTGCAGGTGGGGCGCGCCGCGGCGTTGGGGTTCGACGGCGGCGAAGTACTGCACGTTCCACCCGACCGCGCGGCGCAAGTTCTGCACGAAGCGGTCGAACAGCTCCCCGAGGTGGATCGCGTCGCGTGCGGCCCGTTGGTAGTCGTAGCGGGTCGGGTCCTTCGGTGCGCCGTCCTGCGCGCGCACCGGCCCGTACGAGGGCAGCGTCAGGGTGACGAACGTGGACGGCCGGTAGGTCCGCCCATTGGGGGCCTCGAACACCCGGCCCGTGGTGGTGGCCCGCACCGGGAGCCGGGGCAGGTCAGGGACGTCCTGGCGCCGTTTCGTCGAGCGAGCACGCCGCTTCGGCTTGTCCTCGCCCCGGCTCCGGGTGTCGCCACCACGGACGCCTTCGGCGCGGAGCATGGCGTCGGTCTGCTCGATGGCCGCCTCAATGTCCAGGACACGGGCCATCTCGCCGTCCTCGAGGGCGGCGGCGTGGTCGTGCTCGAGGTCGGCCCGCTGCCCCAACAGCGCCCTCTGCCGAACCGTCGGCTCCTCGGTGGGTGTCTCGGGTTCGGTGTTGAGGTGCCATCCCTGCTGGGCCTGCCACATCCGCAGCCGGCGAGCCCGCTCCGCGCACGGCCCGCACACCGAGGCGCGGGTGGCGCCGCACGGGATCGGGACCACGGTCGTGGCGCCGGTCTCCCGGTCGATCCGCCGCATCGCCACGGGCCGGATACATGCCCCGACCTGCTCGGCCGAGGTCTTAGCGACGTCCCGCATGACCGGGCCGGTGAGCTTCCCGACCGCCACCGGCCCAGCCTCCCGCTCGTCCTCCTCGTGGACGGCCATCAGGAAGCCGCCCGCTCGCTCTTGGCCTTGCGGGACTGACGGGGCTTGTCCGGAAGATCGACGACCTCGGGCAGCACCTCCCGAGTCGGCGACGGGTAGGTGGCGGCGAGCCAGCGCAGCTGTTCGTCGTCGACGTAGGCGGCGCGGACCTTGGTGACCACGGTGGAGCCGTCCTCGACGAGATAGCCGACACCCGGCGTGCCCATCGGGATGCGGTCACACAGCGCCCCGCGCTCGCGAGCGCCCTCACCGAGGACCATCGGGACCTCGGTCTTCTCCGCCAGGCGCAGCCCGATACGGGTGGTGAACAGGTTGCGGACCTCCAGGACGTCCTTTCGCGGGTCCTGGACGCACCCGACGACCGACACACCGGGGGCGCGACCCTTGGTCAGCAGCCGCCCGAGGGCCTGCTTCGCGCGCTCCTTGAGCCCGCGGTCGCCGATGTAGGCGGTCAGCGAGGCGATCTCGTCGACCAGCACCACGTAGAACGGCTCCTCGACCGTCGGTTGGTGCTGGCGGGTCACGCCGGCCATGGACCGGGCACGGTCGGCGACGAGCTCGGCAGCGGCTTCCAGGGCGCGGACCATGTCCTCCTCGGTCTCGCACGCGAGGAGGTGGAACAGATCGCGGTAGAGCCCGAACTCCATCCCGCCCTTGGGGTCGATCCCGATCAGCCGCACGGTGCCGGCGTGGATCGCGGGGGCAAGCTGCACCAGCAAGGAGGCGACCACTGAGGACTTGCCGGCTCCGGTCGCGCCGGCCACCAGGAGGTGGCGGCCGAGCAGGCGCAGCAGCCACGGTTCGCCGTCCTCGCGGCGGCCGAGGTGCAGCTTGGTGAGGTCGGGGGGTCGGTCGGCGTCGGGCCCCATGGGTGGAGCGGTGGGGTCGAGCAGGGTGTCCGAGCAGATGACCCGCAACCACACCCACCCGCGGTGCCGCTCGTGAGGGAGGACCCGGACCTCCAGGGCGCGGAACTCCGACCGGATGGCCTCGGTGGCTGCTTCGAGGTCTTCGGGGGTGATGCCGGGGCAGAGCTGCACGGTGAGCAGGTCGGCGTAGCGCCCGAGGCGGCAATAGAGCAGGCGGGGGACGCGGACGATGTGGTGGGCGTCGCGGGACTGGACCTCGGCGGCGGCCATGAGGTCGGCCCAGTTCCACCGGTAGCGGATGCGCCGGGCGAAGCGGTGACAGCGGGAGGAGACCCACCGCTCCCAGGAGTCCGGGTGCGCACGCGCCCACACGACGAACGCGACCGTGACGAGGGCGACGAGCGCGAGGCCGCCGCCACGGCTCTGCGTGATCCAGACCAGCGCGACGAGCGTGGTGGCCGCCAGGAGGACGGGGACGTAGAGCAGCAGCCCGCCGGCCATGATCGTGCCCCAGACGGCGACGACGACGACTCGGCCGGCTGCGATTAGGGCGTGTCTGACGAATCATCGGGCACGACTCTGACAAGATCTTGGTGTGCGT
>NZ_JAQZAM010000002.1 GCF_028737215.1 Actinomycetospora chibensis
CACCTTCCGCGCCACCCTGGCCTGGCTCTCATGAACCACCAGACACGCGCTAGCGCTAGCCCAGATCCGCGACCGCGCCGATCACGATGACGGCGGGCGGGCGCAGGCCGGCGTCGGCGATGGCGCCGGGGAGCTTCGCGAGCGTCGCCCGGGTCGTGACCTCGCCGGGCAGGCCGCCCTCCTGGACGGCCAGCGCCGGGGTCTCCGGGTCGCGGCCCGCCGCGACGAGCGCCTCGGTGATGGCGCCGATGTTCTCGACGGCCATGAGCAGCACGATCGTGCCGCGCAGGCGTCCCAACGCCTCCCAGTCGACCAGCGACTGCGCGTGCCCCGGCGGAAGGTGGCCCGAGACGACCGTGAACTCGTGCGTGACGCCGCGGTGGGTCACCGGCACGCCGGCGAGCGCCGGCACCGCGATCGCGCTGGTGATGCCGGGGACGACCTCGACCTCGACGCCCGCCGCGACGCAGGCCTGGATCTCCTCGACGCCGCGGCCGAAGACGAACGGGTCGCCGCCCTTGAGCCGTACCACGCGCCGTCCGGCCAGGGCTTCCTCGACGAGCACCTCGTTGATCGTGTCCTGGCTCATGTAGCGCCCGCGCGGCAGCTTCGAGGCGTCGATGACGGTGACGTCGGGCGGCAGCTCGTCGAGCAGCGGCTGCGGCGCGAGCCGGTCGGTGACGACGACGTCGGCCGAGGCCAGCGCCTGGCGCCCGCGGACGGTGATGAGGCCAGGGTCGCCCGGCCCGCCCCCGACGAGGGTGACGCCGGGTCGTACGACGCGGTGGCGGCGGTCGGCCAGCGTGCCGCTGCGCAGGGCCTCGACGGCCCCGTCGCGCACCCCCGTGGCGCGCCGCGGGTCGCCGCCGCCGTGCACGGCCACGGTGATGTCGTCGTAGCGACCGACCGCGGGCGTGACGGCCGTGCCGGCGTCCGCGATGTCGGCGCGCACGCAGAACACGCGCAGCAGCTCGGCCTCGGCGGCGACCGCGGCGTTGACCTCCACGTCGTCGGTGGCCGCGACCGCGTACCAGGCGTCGGCGAGGTCGCCGTGGCCGTAGGGCCGGGCGTGCCAGGTGATCTCGCCGGAGTCCGCGAGGGCCTCGAGGGCGGTGGTGAGGGTCGGGCTCACGACGAGCGTGTCCGCGCCGACCTCGTGCAGCCCGGCCACCCGGCGCTGGGCGACGGACCCGCCGCCGACCACGACGACCCGCCGGTCCTGCAGGCGCAGGCCCACCGGGTACACGCGGGCGGGCGGCTCGCTCGGGCTCACGGTGCGTCTCCCCTGCTCTCCGTCGGATCCTCCGTAGCCAGATCCTTCTCGGCACGGTCCTTCTCGGTCACCCCGGCCGCGTCGAACGTCGCGACGTCGGCGAGCGCGCGGGCCGCGGCGGTCACCACCGGCACCGCGAGCAGCGCCCCGGTGCCCTCGCCGACCCGGAGTGCCAGGTCCAGCGCGGGCGCCAGGCCCAGGTGCTCGAGGGCCAGGGTATGGGCCGGTTCGACCGAGCGGTGCCCCGCGATCCAGGCGTGTGACGCAGTCGGGGCCAGCGCGGCCGCCACGAGCGCCGCCGCGCCGGACACCACGCCGTCGAGGAGGACGGGCGTGCGCAGTGCCGCCGCGCCCAGCAGGAACCCGGCGACCCCCGCGTGCTCCAGGCCCCCGACCGCGGCGAGCACGCCCAGCGGGTCGGCGGGGTCCGGGCGGTGGAGGGCCAGGGCCTCGCCGACGACGTCGGTCTTGCGGGCGTGGGTGGCGTCGTCGATGCCGGTGCCGCGGCCGGTGACCTGCTCGGCGGAGGCGCCCGTGAACGCGGCCACGAGCGCCGCCGAGGCGGTGGTGTTGGCGATGCCCATGTCGCCGGTGACCAGCAGCCGGCTGCCGGCCGTGACCAGGTCGCGGGCGGTCTCGACGCCGGCCCGCATCGCGGCACGGGCCTCGTCGCGGGTCATCGCGGGCCCCGCGGTCATGTCCCGGGTGCCGTGACGGACCTTGCGCGGCAGCAGGCCGGCCGCGGGGTCGAGGTCGGCGGCGACCCCGACGTCGACCACCTGGACCTCGGCGCCCACCGTCGCGGCGAAGGCGTTCACCGCGGCGCCGCCGGCGAGGAAGTTCGCGACCATCTGCGCCGTGACCTCCTGGGGCCACGGCGTCACCCCGCGGGCGTGCACCCCGTGGTCCCCCGCGAAGATCGCGACGACGGCCGGCTCCGGGAGCGGCGGCGGGCAGCTCCCGGCGAGCCCGGACAGGCGCACGCCGAGCTCCCCGACCTCGCCGAGCCCGCCGGGCGGCACGGTCATGCGGGTCAGGTGCTCGCGCGCCGCGGCCTCGCCCTCGGCGGTGTCGAGGTCGGCGAGCGCCGCGAGCGTCTCGTCCAGCGGATCCATCGCGTGGTTCCCCCAGGTGTCGGTGTGCACGGCCCACGCCAGGGGTCGGCGTCGGGCCCATCCGGCGGTGGCGAGCTCGGGCTCGTCGGCGAAGCCCTCGACGTGCCCGACGCACAGGTAGGCGACGACCTCGAGGTGGAGGGGCATCCCGACGCGCTCGTGCAGCGTCCGGGCCAGCACCCGCTCGTCGAAGAAGCTCACCCAGCCGACGCCGAGATCCTCGGCGCGGGCGGCGAGCCACAGGTTCTGGACCGCGCCGGCCACGGAGTGCGCGGCCATGCGCGGCTGGGTGTGCCGCCCGAGGACGTGGCGCCCGCCGCGGGTCGGGTCGCAGGTGACGACGACGCCCAGCGGGGCCTCCCGGATCGCCTCGACGCGCAGGCCCGCGAACTGCCGGGCGCGAGCGGCGGGCAGGGACGCCGCGAACTCCCGGCGCTGCTGCTGGGCCAGGGTGGCCAGCTCGTCGCGGAGTCCGGGCGAGCGCAGGACGAGGAAGTCCCAGGGCTGCGAGAACCCGACGCTGGGCGCGGCGTGGGCGGCCGCGAGCACGCGGTGCAGGCGCTCCTCGCCCACCGGGGTGTCGACGAAGCCGGTGCGCACGTCGCGGCGGGCGCGCAGGACGCGGTGCAGGGCGTCGCGGTCGCCGGGCTGCAGGGCGCTCACAGGATCTCCCTGAGCGTGGCGACGAGGTGGTCGGTGATGTCGGAGGACCGCACCGCGATGCGCACGTGCTCGACGTCGAGACCGGGGAACGTGTCGCCGCGGCGGACGGCGAGGCCGCGCTCGCGGAGCCGTTCGCGGACGTCGGAACGTCCCGGGGTGCGCACGAGGACGAAGCTCGCCGCCGGGGTGCCGCGGACCTCGAGGCCGGGGAGCTTCTCCAGGGTGGCGACGAGGTGGTCGCGGTCGGCCTTGACGATGCGGGCGGCATGGTCGGCCTCGGCCCGGGCGCCCTCGGTGCTGCAGGCCTCGAGCGCCACCAGCGCCGGCGTCGACACCGACCACCGCGGAGCGGCGGCGCGCAGCGCCCGGGCGAGCTCCGCCGGCGCGAGGGCGTAGCCGACACGCAGGCCGGCGAGGCCCCAGGTCTTGGTCAGGCTGCGCAGCACCACCAGGCCGGGGAGGTCGCGGCGCTCGGCGAGGCTGTCCGGTTCGCCGGGCGCGGTGTCGATGAAGGCCTCGTCGACCACCAGCGTCCGGCCGGGCCGGGCCAGCGTGGCGAGGACCGCGGCGGGGTGGCGCACGGAGCTGGGGTTGGTGGGGTTGCCGACGACCACGAGGTCCGCGCTCGCCGGGACCGCGTCGGGGTCGAGGGTGAGGTCGCCGTGGGGATCTCCCTGGTCGAGCACGACCCGGTCGACCTCGTGCCCCGCCGCCCGCAGCGCCGCCTCCGGCTCGGTGAACTGGGGATGCACGACGACCGCGTGGCGCGGCCGCAGGGCCCGTGCGAGCAGCACGAATCCCTCCGCGCCCCCGGCGGTCGGCACGACCTCGCTCTCCGGTCGCCCGTGGCGGGCGGCGACCGCCGCGGTCGCCGCCGTCGGGTCCGGGTAGGCGGCGAGGTCGCCGAGACTCGCCGTGAGGCACTCGCGCAGCCACGTCGGCGGGGTCCCCGCGCGGACGTTGACCGCCAGGTCGACGAGACCCGGCCCGACCTCGGCGTCGCCGTGGTGGTGGAGGTCGTACAGGGTCGGGTCCGCCTCCCGGGTCCGCGTCACCGGCGGGCGCGCGCGGCCCGCAGGAGCACCGTCTCGGCCTCGGGCACCGACGCGGCGAGCACCGACGTCACGGCCGACGGCGCGGCGCCCTCGTCCCAGTCCGCGTCGCGCATCCGGGCGACCAGCTCGCGCGCGAGGGTGTCGACGCGGGCGGCGGCCTCGGCGCGGTCGCGGACCGGGCCGTCACCGAGCAGGTCGAGCGGGAGGTGGCCCGTGCCGGCGAGCACCCGGCGCAGGTCGAGCAGCAGCCGTTCCTCACGTCCCCGGGTGCGAGTCACCGGGGGGTGGGATCGAGCGTGCGGGGTCACGGGTGCGTGCATCGTCGCCGGCCTTCCTCGGGGTCCTCGCCCGATGTCTGCCTGAAGCCTTCCTCGCGACGGCCGGAGTCTCCTGGCTCCCGGATCGCTGCTCGCCCCGGCCTTCCCGCCGGCAGGTGCCGGCCGTGGCCTCTCGTGGGGTCCGCTCACCGGTGACAGTGGCGGGACCGCGCCGGAATCACACCGGCTTCCTCCGCGTCCGTCGACGGCTCAGACGACCACGCAGGTCACGAGTGCGTCAACGTCGCAGCGGGGTTCGAGTGCGTGGCGTTACGGACACCGAGTGTCTGCGGAGTGCCGCCGCTGACACGAGTGCTCCGCCGAACGGCTCAGCGCAACAGGCCCTGACGGAAGCCGCGGGCGACGGCGTCGGCGCGGTCGCCCGCGCCGAGCTTGCGGAACAGGCGCCGGGCGTGGGTCTTCACCGTGTCCTCGGCGAGCACGAGCTCGGCGGCGATCTCGGCGTTGGACAGGCCCTCGGTCATCCCGAGCAGCACGTCCATCTCGCGGTCCGAGAGCTCGGTGGTGGCGGGGCGGGCGCCGGGCAGGGCGGAGGGGTCGACGAGGTCGCCGGCGCGCAGGAACCCGCGGGCCCCGAGACGCAGGGCCCAGGCGGCGCGCTCGTCCTCGGCCGTGGCGGCACCCGGGGCCGGCGCCGGGCGCTCGGGCAGGGGGTCGAGCTCGGTCGACGGCGCCTCGCCCACGACGAGGACCGGCGTCTCCGGGGCGTGGCGACGCACCTGGCGGACGGCCTCCATCCAGACGCTGCCGTCGTCGGCGCCGACGAGCACGACGTCGGGCCCGTGCCCGTCGACGAGGTGGCCGAGGCCGACGACGAGGTCGGGGACGTTGTCGACGCACGGGAGGTCGTCGAAGACCGAGGAGAGATGGCCGACCAGGCGTTCCCGCGCGGGCGTCGCTCCGGCGAAGACGAGGCACGATCCCATTTCACACTCTCCTCACCCCGATGAGTGCTCTCACGATCGCACACGGTGAACGCCGATCGGGTGACCCCCTCCTCGGACGAGTGGCGCGGCGATGGTGGTCAGTTCGGCCGTCCGGTCGAGGTGGTCGAGGCCGCGACGGCGCAGCACCTCGAGGAGCACCGGGCCCACCGCCCGGCCCGCACCGTCGACGACGGCGAGCGCGAGCGACGCGCCGTCGGGCAGGACGGCGAGCAGGACGCCCTCGGCCCCGACCTTCGACAGCGCGCCGGGCGCCACGGTCATGAGGACGGTGTCGAGGCGGTCGGGGCCCGCGACGAGTCCGGGGTGGGCGCGCATCGCGGCGGCGACGCGACCCTCGGGGGTGTCGGCCCGCGCGGCGTCCAGCGCCAGCCCGAGGCGCGCCACGGCGAGGAGGTCGGTGGCGAACGCGGGCGCCCCGCAGCCGTCGACGGTGACGGCGCGGACGGGGCCCGCGAGGCGCTCGAGGGTCGCCCGGACCCCGCGCTGCAGCGGGTGCTCGGGGGCGAGGTAACCCTCGATCGGCCACTCCCGCGCCACGCAGGCGGCGAGCATCGCGGCGTGCTTGCCCGAGCAGTTCATGGCGAGCCGCTCGGGGGCCCGCTCGCCCCACGCGTGGTCGGCGGCGACCCCGAGCGGGCGCGCGGGCGGACAGCCCAGTGCGTCGGCGTCGAGGCCGTGGCGCGCGAGCAGCCCGGCGGCGAGGACGAGGTGCTCGGGCTCGCCGGAGTGCGAGCCGGCGGCGAGCGCCAGCTCCCGGTCGTCGAGGTCCGCGGTGGTCCCGGCCAGGGCCTCCAGCACCGCCACCGCCTGCGCCGGCTTGAGCGCCGAGCGCGGCAGCATCGGGACGTCCACGGCCTCGGTCCGCAGCGCCGTCGTCCCGTCGGGCTCGAGCACCACCAGCGCGACCCGGTGCTCGGACTCCACGAGCTCGCCGCGGGTGACCTCGACGACCCAGGGCCCGGTGGGACTCACACCAGCCGCTCCGCCAGGGCCCGGGCGTGGCCGGCACGTTCCTCGACGTGCTCGAGGCGGGGGTCGGCGAGCTCACCGGCATCCGCGATGTTCGCGCCGACCAGTGCCGCGGCGCTCTCGGCGGCCGCGGCGGCGAGGAAGGCGGCGGTCACCGCGTCGCCGGTGAGGTGGTCGGGTCCGCTCTCGGCCAGGAGCGCCGCCAGCTCGGCGACCCGCACGGCGAGGGCGACGACGTCGGAGGGCACCTGGACGATCGCCTCGGTCGCCGCGGGGCCCCCGCCGGGCTTGCGGCGGGCCTCGAGGAAGCCCGCGAACGCCTCGACGTCGTCGTCGGCGAGGCGCAGGGCCTTCGCGCGCAGGGCGTCGAGCTCCTGCACGGCCTCCCGGTCGGCGGCGGCCTTCGCGACCTTGGTGGCGAGCCCCGCGGCGAACGAGGCGGTCACGGCGGCCGTCGACCCCGCCGCCGGGCCGGGCCCGGCGGCGGCGAGGACCTCCCCGAACCGCGCGACCCCCAGCTCACCGATCGGCCGGCTCACGGGTGCGCCTCCGGCGCACGGGAGCACTTTCCTGCGCTACAGGGCACGAAAGTGCTCACACGGGAGGAGCCCACCTAGAACAGCCCCACGATCGTCCCGTCGGGCTTGACGTCGATGTGGTGCGCGGCCGGGTTCTTGCCCAGGCCCGGCATGGTCCGCATGTCGCCGCAGATCGGGTAGATGAATCCGGCCCCGACCGACGCCCGGACCTCGCGCACCGGCATCCGCCAGCCCGTCGGCGCACCGAGGAGCTTCGGGTCCGACGAGATCGACAGGTGGGTCTTCGCGATGCACACCGGCAGGTTGCCGAAGCCGTTGCGCTCGTAGAGGTCGATCGAGGTGTTCGCGGCCGGGGCGTAGTCGACGCCGTCGGCGCCGTAGACCTTCGTGGCGACCGTCTCGATCTTCTCGCGCAACGAGGCGTCGTCGGGGTAGAGCAGCTGGAAGTGGCTCTCCTCGTTCGCGGCCTCGGCGACGGCCTCCGCGAGCTCGGCGGCCCCGCGCCCGCCGTCGGCGAAGTGCGTCGACACCGCCACGCGCGCGCCCATCGACTCGGCGATCTCGCGGATGGCCTCGTGCTCGCTCGGGTGGTCGGTGGGGAACGCGTTGATGCACACCACCGGGGACACGCCGTGCAGGCGCATGTTCTCGATCTGCTTGCGCAGGTTGGCGCCGCCGACCTGCACCTCCTCGGGGTTCTCCTCGAGCAACGCCGGGGGCAGGTCCTTGCCGGCCACGATCTTGTGGTTGCCGGAGTGGGCCTTCAGGGCGCGGACGGTGGCCACCACGACCGCGGCGTCCGGTGTCATCCCCGACGCCCGGCACTTGATGTTGAAGAAGCGCTCGGCCCCCATGTCGGCGCCGAACCCGGCCTCGGTGACGAGGTAGTCGCCGCCGTGGATGCCGATGCGGTCGGCGACGATCGACGAGTTTCCGTGCGCGATGTTGCCGAACGGCCCGGCGTGCACGAGGACCGGCGTGTTCTCGAGCGTCTGCATGAGGTTCGGCTTGAGCGCGTCGCGCATGAGCGCGGCCATCGAGCCGGCGGCGTGGATGTCCTCGGCCGTCACCGCGTCGCCGTCGGGGGTGTAGCCCACGACGATCCGGCCGAGGCGCGCCCGCAGCTCGGCGAGGTCGTTCGACAGCGCGAGCACCGCCATCACCTCGGACGCCGAGGTGATGTCGAAGCCGGACTCGCGCGGCACGCCGTCCATGCGTCCGCCGAGGCCGGTGACGACGTTGCGCAGCGCGCGGTCGTTGACGTCGAGCACCCGACGCCAGGTGACGCGGTACGGATCCAGGCCCGCCGCGTTGCCCTGGTAGAGGTGGTTGTCGAGCACCGCGGAGAGCATGTTGTGGGCGCTCGTGACCGCGTGGAAGTCACCGGTGAGGTGCAGGTTGAACTTCTCCATCGGCACGACCTGCGAGTAGCCCCCACCCGCGGCGCCGCCCTTGATGCCGAACGTCGGCCCCATCGACGGCTGGCGGATCGCGACCACGCCGCGCTTGCCGATGTGGGAGAACGCCTGGCCGAGCCCGACCGTCGTCGTCGTCTTGCCCTCGCCCAGCGGGGTCGGGGTGATCGCGGTCACGACGACGTACTTCGCGCGCGGCCGGTCGGCCATCGCCTCGATGGCGTCCAGCTCGATCTTCGCGACGTCGTGGCCGTGCATCTCGAGCATCTCGAGAGGCAGGTCCATCTGCCGGGCCACGTCGTCCAAGGGCTTCAGCGTCGCCGCCTGCGCGATGTCGAGGTCCGACGGAATGCTCACTCGAGTCCTCCTGCAGTCCACGCCACCCCGGCTCCGGCACCGCCGCCGGGGGACTCCTTGGAGGGGAACGCTGGCAGAACCGGGACGACTTGTCAGTACGGCCGGTCACGCTCGGTGTGTGCAAGCCCTGCGTCCACGCTGACGCTCAACGCCAGGAAATCCACATCCTCGAGTGCTCCCCGGCGGTGTCCCCCATCGGCGAGGATGTCCGATGTGGCGGGGGCGGCGGGGCGACGACTGCTGCTCGGGCTCGTGCTCCTGCTCGGAGCCGGGTTCCTCACGGCGCCCCTGGCCACGGCGGCGCCGGCGTGCCCCGCGGTGGCCCTCTTCGCCGTCGCCGGCACCAACGAGACGTCCGAGGCCGCCGACCCGGCGCGCTCGGTCGGGCTGCTCGCCGGCCTCACCGATCCGCTCGCGCGCCGCTGGGGTGAGGACCTGTCGGTGCGCTACGTCCCGTACCCGGCCTCGTTCGACCGGCCGGTGTTCTACCCGTTCAGCGAGGGCCGCGGGGCCGAGCGCCTCGCCCGCGACGCCGGCGACCTCGCCGCGCGCTGCCCCGACACGACGATCACCCTCGTCGGCTTCAGCCAGGGCGCCGACGTGGTCTCCGACGTCGTCCACCGGGCGACCAACGGCACGATCGCGCTGCCGCCCGACCGCATCGCCGGCGCGGTCATGCTCGGCAGCCCGCGACGCGACCCTCGTGCGCCGAACCTCCTCGACACCCCGGGACGCGGCGTCCTCGGGCCGCGCCCCACCCGCGAGCTCGACGTCTACGACGGGCGGGTCTACGAGGTGTGCGCGCCGGGCGACCCGATCTGCGCCACCGAGAACCTCGACGTCACCGTCTTCCGGGACGGCTGGGCCTCCGGCGCGCACCGCTCGTACCCGACGGTCCGGATCGACGGCGCGCCCCTGTTCACCGTGCTCGAACGGGCGGTGGACGCCGTCGTGGCGCGCGCCACGACGGGACCGGTGAGCTGAGCGCGCCCGTACGCTCGCACAGTGATGCGACGTGCTTGAGCTGCTCGGCCGCGTCCTGCCCGTGTTCGCGGTGATCGCCGTCGGGGCGGTCGCCGGACGCTCCGAGCGCTTCGGCGAGCGCACCGCGACGGTGCTCAACGACCTCGTCTACTGGATCGCGCTCCCGGCCCTGATCTTCATCTCGGTGGCGGACGCCGACCTGTCCTCCGGCGTCCCGTGGTCCGCGCTCGTCGCCTCGACCGCGGTGGTGATCGTCGCGTACGCGCTGGGTGCGGTGGTGGCGCGGGCGGCGGGACGGCCGTCGGGCGAGGCCAACGCGGCCGGGCTGGTCGCGGGGTGGGGCAACGTCGGCTATCTCGGCATCCCGTTGACCGTCTCGGTGCTCGGTCCCGCGACGGCCTTCGCCGCGTCGCTGACCTCGACGCTGCACACGGCCCTGTCCATCTCGATCTTCCTGGTGGCGGCCACGCTGCACGGTCGCGGGCGGGGCGAGGAGGCCGCCACGTCCCTCCCGGTGCTGCTCGCCCGCCGGGTGCTGGGCAACCCCGTCGTCATCGGCATCGCCGCCGGTGTCGCCGTGGCCGCCGTCGGCGTCCCGCTGCCGACGCCCGTCGCGAGCACGATCGGGCTGCTCGGCGACCTGGCCGCGCCGGGAGGCCTGTTCGCGCTGGGCATCCTGCTGCGCGGGGCCGTCCGGTCGCTGCGGGGTGCGACGGACCAGTGGGTCCCGATCGCCGCCGCGGTGCTCGTCAAGCTCGTGGCGATGCCGGCGCTGGCCCTCGGCGCGGTGGCGCTGCTCGATGTGCCGGCGCCGTGGGCCGCCGTGCTCGTCGTCATGTGCGCGCTGCCGGATGCTGCGACGGTGTTCGTCCTCACGGCGCAGTACCGGACCTGGTACCGCGAGAGCACCGCCGCGGTGGTGCTGACGACGGTGCTCTCGCTGGTGACGCTGCCGTTGACCCTGCTGGTCCTGCCGTGAGGTCAGTCGCGGTCGCGGAAGGCCGCGCGGCGCTGCTCGTGGGTCCGGGCGTCGTCCATGCGGCGCACGTCCGCCTTCTGGTCGTCGGTGGCCGTGCCCGTGGCGACCGCGCGCTCGGCGGCGGCCATGGCGCGGTCGGCGGCGGCCTCGACCGCGTCCGCCGGAGTGGGGGCGACCCACCCGCGGTGGGCGTCCTCGGGCTCGCTCGGACGCCGCTTCTCGGTGCTCCCGATCATGATGCACACCTCCATCGGCACGCTGTTGTGCCTCGCCCGGCATTCCCTCGCCCCGTGGCGGCGAACCGGTTGCATACATCACCGCGGGTCGGGCAGCGATGAGCGCCGGCGTCGTGCTCGCGGGCGGTCGCTCCCGCCGGATGGGCACGGACAAGGCGTCCCTGCCCCATGGCGCCACCACCCTGCTCGGCCACGTCCTGGACGCCCTCGCCGCCGCCGTCGACGGCCCGCTGCTGGTGGTCGGCGCGGCCGACACCGCCCGGGCGCTGCCGGACGGGAGCTGGCGCGGGCGGTGCCGGGTGGTGCACGACCCGGTGCCGGGTCGCGGACCCCTGCAGGGCCTCGCCACCGGCCTGTCCGCCGCCGCGGCGGACGGCGCGGAGACGGCCTTCGTCGCGGCCGTCGACCTCCCCCACCTGCACGCGGCGTTCGTCCGGGCGGTCCTGGCGTACCGGGTGCCGCCGGTGGAGGTCGCCCTGCCCGTGCTCGACGGGCACCGCCAGCCGCTGCTCGCCGCCTACGCCACCGCCCTCGGCGCCCGAGCCACCGACCTGCTGGCCCGGGGCGAGCTCCGCCCGGGCGCCCTGTTCGCGGCGAGCGACGTGCGCGAACTCGACGCCGCCACGCTGCTCACGGACCCGGCGCTCGCCGCCCGGGACCCCGAGCTCCGGGCGGCCCGCGGCGTGAACACCCCCGAGGAGTGGGCGCGCGCCACGGGCGAGACCCCCGAGCGGCCCACCTAGGCTGACCTCCATGGCCGATCTCACCGACCCTGCGATCCACGCCTTCCTCGCCGAGGGCACCCGCACCGGCAAGATCGGCTGGACCGCGAAGGACGGCCGGCCCCTGGTCACGCCGATCTGGTTCCTCGTGGAGGACGCCACGGTCGTCTTCACCACCGGCAAGGACACCGCCAAGGGACGCGCGCTCGCCCGCGACCCCCGCGCGGTCCTCTGCGTCGACCTCCAGGAGCCGCCGTACGCCTTCGTGCAGGTCCAGGGCTCGGTGACGCTCTCGGAGGACCCCGACGAGCTGCTCCGCACGGCCACCGACCTGGGCGCGCGCTACATGGGCGCCGACCGCGCCGAGGAGTTCGGCCGGCGCAACGGCGTCCCGGGCGAGCTGGTGGTGCGCCTGCACCCGTCGAAGGTGATCGCCGCGCTGGACATGACGGCGTGACCGCACCGCCACCCCTGGCCCGCGCGCTGGACCTCGCGCCACACCCCGAGGGCGGCTGGTTCCGCCGCACCTGGGCCACCGGCCCCACCCTGCAGCCCGCGGGCTACCCCGGCCCCCGCGTGAGCGCCACGGCGATCCACTACGTGCTCGCACCCGGCGAGGAGTCGCGCTGGCACCGCGTGCGCTCCGACGAGCTGTGGTGCTGGCACCGCGGTCCGGCGCTGTCGCTGTGGCTCGGCGGCGACGGCGAGCACCCCGTCGAGGCCGACGCGATCGTCCTGGGGGCCCGGGTCGAGGACGGCCAGGCGCCGCACGCCCTCGTGCCCGGCGGCGTGTGGCAGCGGGCCGCGCCGGAGCCCGGCGCCGACGCCGAGGTGCTGGTGACCTGCGTCGTCAGCCCGGGCTTCGACGAGGACGACTTCACCCTCGCCTGAGGGCCGCCCGAGGCCGGCTAGTTCGCCGCCGGGTCGGCGGCGACCTCGCCCTCGCCGTCGGCCGGGGCACCGCCCGCCGCCGGGTCCTCGGCCGCCGCGGCATCCCCGGCGACGGGCGGGACCTCGTCGGCCGGCTGGGCCGCGCCGGTGTCGGGTGCCGGGGCGGTGGTCGACGTGGGCGCCGAGGTGGAGCTCGGCGCCGAGGTGCTCGACGGCGCGGACTGCGTCGGACTCTCCGCGCTGTCCGCGGTGTCGCCCGGGTCGGTGCCCGCGATCGGTGTGAACGTCCCGAACGTCTGGCGCGGGGTGTCCTCCAGCGCGTCGTCCATGAACGTCTTCCAGATCTCGCTGGGCAGCCCGTGGCCGTAGACGGGGCGCCCGTCGGCCGTGCGGATCGGGGTGTTGTCGTCCGTCCCCACCCACACGACGGTCGAGGCCTGCGGGGTGTAGCCCGCGAACCAGGCGTCGTTGTTCTGGCTCTCGACGTGCGACTGCACGGTGCCGGTCTTGGCCGCCGCCTGCCGACCGCCCTGGAGGCCGACGCCGTCGTAATCCGGCACGTCGCGCATCGCCTCGGTGACGTTGCGCGCCACCCGGGGATCGATGCGCTGCTCGCCGGGGGTCGTCGACTGGTCGTAGAGGACCTCGCCGCTGGCCGTCGTGACGCGCTGGACGAGGTGCGGCCGGTGGTACATGCCCTCGTTGGAGAACGTCGCGTAGGCCGAGGCCAGGTCGACCGCGGTCGTCTCCTGGTTGCCCAGCGAGATGCCCGAGTTCGGGTCGTTCATCGGCTGGCTGATCCCGGCCTGGCGCGCGGCGGCGGCCACGGCCTGCGGGCCGACCCGGTTGCCGAGCGCGGTGAACACGACGTTGTTCGACAGCGTCATGGCGCGCTTGAGGCTGCAGTTCGTGCAGTCGGCGCCGTCGACGTTGCGCACCGTCTGCCCGGGGATCGACCGCCCGTCGAACTCCGTCGAGATGCCGATCGGCGGGTCCTGCTGCAGCGCGGCGAGCAGCACGAACGGCTTGAACGTCGAGCCGGCCTGCTTCTCGACCCGGGCGTAGTCCAGGCCCGAGCCGTTGTCGCCGCCGTAGTAGGCGAGGATGCCGCCCGTTTCCGGGTCGACCGACACGGTCGACGTGCGGAGATTGTCCGGCTGACCCCCCATCTTCGACCGTACCGCCTCGACGGCCTCGCGCTGCGCCTCCGGCTGGATCGTCGTCTGGATCTGCAGGCCCTCGGTGACGAGCGCGTCCTGGTCGATGCCGAGCGTCCGGAGCTCGTCGCGCACCGCGCTGTAGATGTGGCCGCGGTCGTCGTCGGGGACGCCGCCGGTGACGCGACGGGGCGGCACCGTGACGGGGAACTGCGCCGTGGCGCGCTCCGGGGCCGACAGCCAGCCCTGGGCGACCATGCCGTCCATGACGTAGTTCCAGCGGCGCAGTGCGTCGTCGGGGTTCTGCGCGGGGTCCCACTTCGACGGGGCCTGGATGACCCCGGCGAGCAGGGCGCCGTCCGCCGGGGTGAGCGTCTCGACCGGCCGCCCGAAGTACGCCTGCGACGCCGCCTGGATGCCGTACGCGCCGCGACCGAAATAGATGCTGTTCAGGTAGTCGCCCAGGATCTCGTCCTTCGAGCGCTCCTGGGAGATCTTCAAGGAGATGATGAGCTCCTTGTACTTGCGCATCAGCGAGTACTCGTCACCCACCATCGCGTTCTTGACGTACTGCTGGGTGATCGTCGACCCGCCGCCGGAGCCGCCGGTGAGGTTCTTCCAGACGGCGCGGCCGAAGCCGGTGACGTCGAAGCCGCTGTTCGAGTAGAAGGTGCGGTCCTCGGCCGAGAGCACGGCGAAGCGCACCGCGGGCGGCACCTGCTCGAGGCCGACCTTCTGGCGGTTGCCCTGCTCGCCCGGGGCGATCCGCGCGAGGACGGTGCCGTCGGAGAACGAGACGGTGTTGAGCTGGCTCTCCACCGCGTCTTCGGCGTTGGGCACCGGGATGAACACCCAGCCGACGAGCAGCGAGAACACCGGGGCGGCGATCATTGCGGCGACGCCCGCGTAGGCGCTGCGACGGATCCGGCGCCACCGCAGGGCGGCGGGCGCGAGCGTCTCGGGGTGCGGTCCGTCCAGGTAGAGGACGACCCGGGACCGCACGCGGCGGCCGAACGCGACGACCTTGTCGCCGTGGGGCAGGCGAACGACCCGGGCGGCGACGACGGACAGGACCGCGGCGATCGCCAGCGCGATGCGGCCGCGGGGGACGCGGGAGGCGTCACTCTCGACGGCCCGGGTACTGCGCCCGGCGCTCCGGTTCGCGGTGGTGCGGGCGCCCGTGCGGTCGGCCGCGCGGCCCCCGGTGCGAGAGCGGGTGGTGGCGCGACGGGTCGTGTGCCCGGCACCGGTCCGGGTCGGGCGCGCCGCGCGGGTGGTGCCCGCGTCGGCGGCCTCGTCGGGCTCGTCACCGGGCTGGTGGTCGTGCGGGGTCTCGGGGAGGTCCTCGAGGTCGTCGTCGACCGGGGCGGGCTCGTCGTCGCGGCGACCGCCCCGTCCGCGCGGCAGAGGGCCGGACCCGGGACCGCGGGGCGACGGGGCGTCGATCGCGGGCATCGCCGCGGTGCCGCCGGGACGGTTGCGGGTGGTGGCGGCGGTGGCGCTGCTCGTCGCGGGTGCCGACGGCGTCGCCGCGGTGGTGCTGGTCGTCGGGGGTGTCGCGGGCTTCGCCGACGGCGGGGTGCCGTGGGCCGGCGGCGGGGCGCCGCCGCCGGGCGGGCGGCCGGGCGGCGGGGCGGTCGGGCGGCCCGCCGGGGCGGGGCCGCCGCGCACGGGGCCTCGGGTGGGGCCGGCCGGCGGGGGCCCGGCGGGGGCACGGCCACCGGGCGCGGCACCGGGCCGGCCCTCGGGGGCGCGGGGCGGACGGGACGCCGGGCCGGCGGGACGGCGCGCGCCGGCGGGCTGCGCCGGACCGGGAGGCGGGGTGGAGCGCGCGGGACCGGGTCGGGCCGGACCGGATCGGGCGGGCGGGCCGGGCGGCGGTGCCGCGGGGTTCGGCGGTGGGCCCGCGGGCGTGGGGGGCGCCGCCGGCGCCGAGGCGGCCGGACGGCCCGGGGGCGGCGGCACCGTCGGGACGGGCGCCGGCGGCACCGGACGTCCCGTGGGCGCGGGACCGGCCGGGGCGGCGGGCCGGGTGCCCGTGGGAGCGGCGGTCGGACGTGCCGCGGTGGCCGTCGCGGAGCGGGCGCCCGCGGCGGGAGCGGCCGGGCGGGAGGGCGCCGCCGGGGCGGGCGTGGCGCCGGTCGTCGAGCGGCCGGGCCGGAACGACCCGGTCGACAGCGCCGACGGGAAGCCGACGGGCGGTGACGACGGCGCAGGCTCCGAGCGGAGGCGCTCACTCACGTAGTCGCCGTAGTCGCTGTCGCGCTCGCGGTCGAGCCGTTCGCGGTCCTCGCGGCGTGCGCGCCGTCCGCCGGTGGCGCCGGGCGTGCGGCGCTCGCCCTCGTCGGCGGCCTCGTCGGGGTCGACGGCATGGCGCCGCCCCGACGGACGAGAGTGCGTTCCCGCCACCGAGCCACCACCTCCCCGTACCACTCGCGTCCGATAAGCCCTGGTCAGAGGCCCGGCCGGGGTGTCGACCGGACCCACCCGGCCCGCACGCAGACGTACGGGCCCGCACGAAGGCAACGCGTCGGTGACGGCGACGTCGCGCTCTGGCCGGGGGCCGTCCGTGACCGGAGCGCACGATGCGGTGAGTGGTGGTCTGGTGTCACTCCGTCGTGCACCCGGTCCGTTGGGCCCGGCCCAGCGCGCTGAGTGGCGACCCCGATCACCGAGTGCTAACGGCGGCGCACCGCGGACCGATGAGCGGGACGACGGTGATCGGCGAGAGGACTGACGGCATGGAACCCGACCAGGACCCCCGCGTCCCGGCTCCCCGCGACGGGGGCCGCGAGACGGCGGAGGACGGCGGCTACCCCTTCCTGCCCTTCGTCCCGGCCCCGCGCGTCGCCCCGTGGATCGAGCGCATGCCCGTGACGACCCCGCTCCCGACCCCGTCCACCGCGCTCGTGCCCGCGCCGGTCGTCCCCGATGCCGGCCTGCCCGCGCTGCTCCGCACCTGGGGACGGGCCGTCACCCGTGCCGTGCACGTCGCCGTCGACGGCGTCCGGTCGCTGTTCGACGCGCTGGTCCCCGCCCCCGCCTCGCGCTGAGACCGGGCTACAGCTGCACCCCGCGCGTCAGCGCCCCGTCGACGACGAGGTTGGTGCCGCTGATGAACGTGGCCGCGGGGCTGGCCAGGAACGTCACCGCCCGCGCGACCTCCTGCGGCGTGGCCATCCGCCCGGTCGGGTTGAGCCCGAGAGCGTGCCCGTAGAGGTCGGGGTCGTTCTGCTCGATCGACTCCCAGACCCCGCCCGGGAAGTAGACGTTGCCCGGGGAGACCGTGTTGGCCCGGACCCGGCCCGCGAGCTGGTAGGCGAGGCCCTGCGTGTAGTGGACGATCGCGCCCTTGAACGTCCCGTACGGGCCGGCCGCGAAGTCGATCTCGCGGCCCGAGACGCTGGAGATCGTGACGATCGCGCCCGCGTCGCTCGCCTCGAGCGAGGGCAGGGCCGCCTCCACGAGGCGCACGGTCCCGAGCATGTCGGTGGTGAAACTCGCCGCCCAGTTCTCCTCGGTGGACGGGATCGCCAGCGCCGAGACGTTGGCGACGACGACGTCGATGCCACCGCGCTGCGCGGCGGACTCCCGCACCCAGGCCGCGAGCGCGTCGCCGTCGGCGACGTCGACCTCCGAGCCGTACACGTCGTAACCCGCGCCCCGCAGCTCCTCCTCCGCGGTGCGCACGCCGTCCGCCGACCGCGCGCAGAACGAGACGGTCGCGCCCTCGGCGGCGAGCGCCTCGACCACCGCCCGCCCGATGCCCCGGCTGCCGCCGGTGACGAGCGCGGTCCGGCCGTTGAGCTGGAGGTCCATGGGGCTCCTCTACGTCAGGTCTACGTCAGCGAGGTGGCGCGGGCGCGCAGGTCCGCGTGCAGCCCGTCGAGCGGTCGCAGGCCGGGCACGAGCGTCTTGGACACCTTCGTCACGGCGCTGTAGTTGGTGTCGACGACGTTGGCCAGCGGCGTCAGCGACACCTGGGTGAGCAGTTGGTAGGCATCGAGGCGGTCGAGACCGAGCAGCTCGCCGAGCCAGCCGATCATCTCGACCTGGCTGATCCGCCACGCGTCCTCGAGCGGCCGTGACGAGCCGACGACGAGGATCTCGCCGTCGTTCTCGATCCGCGGCCACAGCGGCGCGCGCGCCGCCGAGGCCTTGACCAGGTCGACGATGAGCGTGACGTCCATGGCGCCCTCGACGGCGGTGCCGCAGGACTCGCCCTCGCCCTGGCGGAAGTGGCCGTCGCCGACCGAGAAGATCGCGCCCGGCTCGTTGACCGGCAGGTAGCAGGTGGCGCCGGCCCGCATCTCGGGCGTGTCCATGTTGCCGCCGAAAGCGTCCGGGGTGAGCGACGACCGGACCTCGCGGTTGGCGGGCGCCACGCCGACGGTGCCGAGCATCGGGTCGATCGGCAGGTCGAGGGAGAACTCGCCCTGGTGCGCGACGAACGTGACGGTGCCGCGGGCGCGGTCGAGCTCGTAGATCCAGGTGCGCTCGGGCAGCGGGTCGGCGAGCAGGGCGGTGCGGTCGGTGCCGGTCAGTCCACCGAAGAAGGGGACGAGCGTCGAGGCGCCCCAGTCGCGCGCCGGGGTGAGGTCGACGATGTGCAGCACGAGCGTGTCGCCGGGCTCGGCGCCGCGCACCGCGAACGGGCCGGTCTGCGGGTTGAGGAACCGCGGGTCGAGCGTCGCGCTCGCGAGGTCGGAGACGGTGCGGATGGCGCCGCCGAACGCGTCGTCGCACCACAGCCGCAGCACGGTGCCGGGCTCGATCTCGCGGATCGGGGCGGCGCCACCGAAGGTCCAGGCGTACTGCGACGGCTCGGGCCGGAACTCGACGACGTCCACGACGGCCTCCCGCGGGCTAGTACTTGTCGGTGCCGGTGAGGGCGTGCTCGAGCTGGTCGGCGATGTGCGTGACCAGGCGGAACGGGGCGTCGAACTCGGCGAACGAGAGATCTTCGAGCGGGGTGGCGTGCCGGAACACGGCGACACCGCCGACCGCCACCGCTCCGCCGACGACGGCCTCCTCGGCGAGCTCGAGCAGGCGGCGCGTGTCGATCTCGTCGAGGCGGGCGATCGGCGACTCGATCTGCAGCCAGTCGTGCCCGTCGACCTCGCCCCGGTGGTGGACGTAGACCAGCTGCGTGCGGTCCTCGGTGGTCGGGAGCCGGAACGTCAGGCTGCTCGTGTTCTGCGCCATGACCTCGTACCGCAGGCGAACCCAGGTCACCAAGTCGTCCCACGAGGCCACCGACCACTCACCGTCCTCACGAGGGGTGCCCGGACGGCGCGCCGGGCGGAGCGAGCGCACCGTAACAGCGCGCCTGCGTGGCGATCGTTCGCTGTTCTCGCTCACCGGACGCCTCCGCCGACGAGACGGTCCCAGCCGGCGTGGCCGGCCGCGGACGTGGCGCCGCTGCGGTCGAGCAGGCGCAGCAGCGCGGCGCCGTCGCGGGGCCGGTCGGACGCATCCTGGGCCGTCGCGCGGCGCAGCACCGGGACGAGCCGCGGGGACAGCCGGTGCACGGCGCCGAACGCCTCGGACCCGGGGCCGTCGAGGATGCGCCGCGCGATGTCGAGGATGTTGTCGCCGTCGAAGAGGTGATCGCCGCGGGCGGCGAACACCACGCAGCAGGCCCAGGCCCACACGTCGGTGGCGGGGCCGGCGCCGTTGCCGGTGACCTGCTCGGGCGCCATGTAGCCCGGCGTGCCGACCATGTTCCCGGCCGGCGTGTGGTGGGTCTGCCCCACGACCCGGGCGATGCCGAAGTCGACGACTTTCGGCCCCGCCGAGGTCAGCAGGACGTTGCCGGGCTTGAGGTCGCGGTGGGTGATGCCGTCCGCGTGCAGGGCCGCGAGCGCGCGGGCCAGCGCGATCGCGGTGCGCGTGAGCATCTCGCCGTCGGTGACCGCCCCCGAGGCCGCGACGAACGCGTGCAGGGACGGCCCGTCGAGGCGCTCCATGACGATGTAGGGCATCGACCCGTCGAAGCCGACGCCGTGGACGCGCGCGGTGTAGTCGCCGGTGACCTTCTGCAGGGTCTGGCCCTCGCGCAGGAAGCGGGTGCGGGCGTCGACGTCGTCGAGCAGGTGGGGCGCCAGCACCTTGATGGCCACGACGCCGTGCGTGCCGGCCCGGTGGCCGAGGTAGACGGTGCCCATCCCGCCGGAGCCGAGACGTCCGGTGAGCGTGTACTCGCCGACGGAGCGCGGGTCGTGCGGCGAGAGGGGCTGCTCGGGCGCGGCGAGGTCGACCAGGCGGGTCGACGGGCCGACGACCGGCGGGGGCGGGAGGGGGCGCGACGGCGGCGGCGGGACCGACCGGGCCGGGCCCGACGGCGCCGGCGGGGCGATCTGCGCGCGGCTCACGTCGGGCGCCTTCCGACGAGCGCGCAACAGACGCCGCTCGCGCACCGGGGGCAGCCGCGCGGCCCGCAGCGCCTCGGGGACGACGGGGGCCTCGCGGCAGGCGCGGGGCCGCCCCGCGCGGGCGGTGACCTGGTGGGCGAGCAGGAAGATCGCCGCGCCCAGCCCGACGCCCGGGACCGCCGCGGCGCCGACGGCCAGGACGAGGACGAGGCCGAGCAGCAGGCCGAGCGCGAGCGTCGCCTTCCCGCGGCTGGCGGGCCACGGCCGCGTCACGGGCATGGCGCGCCGGCGCTCGAGGTCCAGGCCGCCGACGTAGAGGCCGGCCACCGTGAGGGAGAGCAGACCGACGACGACGAGCCCGGCGACCGTGATGGTCGGGCCGCTCGTGGTGGGAGCCGGCAGGCCCGCGTCGTCGAGGCGGGCGATGAGCCCCCGGATCGCGAGGCGGCGCCCGGCGGCGAGCTCGTCGGCGACGAGGGACACCGTGAGCACGCCGGTGACGACCGTGACCAGGGCTGTCAGCACCGTCAGGCCGATCGCGCGCGGCACGGGCAGGTCGGCGGCGCGGTGCAGGTGGCGGCGCGCGCGCCGGCGCTCGGCCCCCGACAGGCGCGCGACGCGGTCGGTGACCACGCGGTCGACCAGCATCGCGGTGCGCCGCTGCGCGGCCGCGCGCCGGTGCAGCGGGGCCATCGCGAGGGCGGTCAGCACGCCCGCGACGACCACCACGAGGACGGGTACCGCCGGGCCCAGCTCGGCCAGCCCCACGCCGACCTCCCCTCCCGCCGTCCGCGTTCCCGCGGTCGGTTCGTCCTCCGACGCCGTGCCTTGAGGTTACCGGGGTACCGGATCAGCTCCGGGTGCGGCGACCCGGCGCGCCGTCACCCTCACGCGTCACGGTGGTCTTCCTCCGCCCCGGACGCCACCGAGGCTTGCGGGGGTGGCGCAGGACGACATCGCCGAGACTGTGCCTTCCCCGGATCGCGAGGTGCGGAGTGCCGCGCTCGCGCCGGTGGGTCGTGTCGTCGCGGACCTTGCCCGCGGAGATGAGCAGGTCGTCGACGTCGGCCGTGGCCCCCTCGGGCAGCACCAGCACCGGGGAGCACAGCCCCGTCGCCAGCTCGACCGCGATGACCGGCGCGGTGCACTCGGCGCCCGTGAAGTCCAGCGTCACCCCGCCGACCCAGCTGTGGACGCGCACCACGGGCGGCACCCGCCAGTACCCGCGCCGGGAGATCGCGCCGCCGACGCCCGCGCGCAGGTCGAGCACATCGACCGAGCGCTCGACGTGCAGCGAGGCCCCCGGCAGGTCGTCGAGCAGGCCGACGAGGTCGCCCCGCACACGCGCGGCGAGGGCCGCGGCGGACCGGTCGCTGTACTCGGCCGGGGTGATCTGCCCGGCCACCATGGCCCGCGACAGGAACTGCTGGACCTGCTCGCGCTCGGTGTCCGAGACGCGCAGGCCCGCGGGATCCACCGGCTCCGGGCTCGCGGACGTCACACCGGAATGATAGGTCGCCGCGAGCACCCGGCCGGGAGTGCTCGACGCAGTCGGGACGGAGGTGGGCGGTGCCGCGCGGCCTGGCGCTCGTCGTGGCGGTGCTCGCCCTGGCCGCCGGCTGCGCGGGTGCGAGCCGGCAGGTGTCCCCGCTGACGGGGATGCCCGCGCCGTCGGGTGCGCCGGTGCTCGCGGTGAAGGTGGACAACTCCCCCGCCGGCCGCCCGTGGACCGGTGTCGAGGACGCCGACGTCGTCTACGTCGAGCCCGTCGAGGGCGGCACGACCCGGCTGCTGGCGGTGTTCTCGTCGCGCCTCCCTGCCTCGGTCGGCCCGGTGCGCAGCGCGCGTGAGTCGGACGTCACGGTGCTCGGCGCCTACGGCCGTCCGGCCCTCGCGTTCTCCGGCTCCGCCCCCGAGCTGGCCGGGACGCTCGCCGGCGCCCCGCTCGTCGCGGTGACCCCCGCGACCGCGGCCTCGGCGTTCCGCCGCGACCCCGACCGCCGCGCGCCGGTGAACCTGTACGCCGATCCCGCCGCCCTGCTCGCCGCGGCCGGCGAGGTCTCCCCACCCCGCGACGTCGGCTTCCGGTTCGGCGCGACCCCCACGGGCGGCGAGGTCGTGCGGCACCGCGAGGTGGCGTTCGGGTCCGCGATCGTGGGCCTGACCTGGGACGCCGTCCGCGGCCGCTGGGTGGTCGAGCCCGGCGGCGACCAGGTGGTCCCGTCCGGCGGCGGCGATCCGGTCGGCGCCGCCACCGTGCTCGTCCAGAAGGTGACGACGCGGCCGTCGGCCATCCGCGACGCCGCCGGAGCGGTCTCGCCCTACGCCGTGACGACCGGCGAGGGCGAGGCGGAGGTGCTGCGCGACGGCCGCGCCTTCCCGGCGCGGTGGTCGCGACCGACCCCGACCGATCCCACCCGCGTCCTCGACGCCGGCGGCGCCCCCGTCCCGTTCGCCTCCGGACCACTGTGAGTCCTGCTGATGCCCGAGGGCGGTTGACCGCCCCCGCCACGGGGGTACTCCCGGGGCATGGGAGCCGACGACAAGATCGACAACAAGACCGACAAGCTCAAGGGCAAGGTCAAGGAGGCCGCCGGCACCGCTCAGGGTGACGAGGACCTCCGCGCCGAAGGCAAGAAGGACCAGACCAAGGGCGACGTCAAGCAGGCCGGCGAGAAGATCAAGGACGCCTTCAAGTCCTGATCCCGCCACACGTTCACACGAGCCCCGGGGACCTCGTCCCCGGGGCTTTCGTGTGTCCTAGTAGCCCCGCGACTCGCGTCGTCCGGCAAAGGAGTAGACCGGCGTGCCGTCGCCCTCGCGACGAGCCAGGCGGTGCACCGCGAAGGTGTTGACCCCGGGGATCGAGCCGCCGTGGATCTCGCTGACCTTCTGGCGCGGACCCTGTTCCACCAGCACCAGGAACTCCTCGGGGAGGCTGGCGCCCTCGGCGATCGTCAGGTCGTGGTCGCCCTGACAGGGACCGTCGGCGAGTCGGATACGCACCCGTCACCCCCTCGTCTCGTCGCTGACGGCGACCATGGTGGCACGCCCCCCGGGACGCGGTGGACCGTCCGGACCCGCTCTTTGCGGATGTACTTGCACATGCAAGGATGATCGTCGCCGGTCATGCCCCCCGTGATCGGCAACGGACCCGGTCGGTGTCCCCCCGCCGGCCGGGTCCTCCCACACTGATCGGACGAGCCCGACATCACCGTCCGTCGGTCGCCGACCGAGGTTGGGCCGGTCCCCGAGCGGACATCCTCATGTCGTCCCCGACGGATGATGAGAGCGGACGTGGAGAAGGACGAGGCGGCGGCTGAGCTCGCCCGGCAGGCGTCAGAGGCGCTCGCGGGGCTCCTCGAGCACGAGCGCACCCAACCGCCGGACGGCGACCGCTTCGACCGGTGCAGCGAGACCCTCGACGAGCTCGCCCGGGCCCTCATGACGATCGTCGAGGTGGTCGACCACTGCACCGCGAGCTCGCCCGTCGAGGAGGACCCCGACGGGCTCACGGAGAAGGCCCGCGACCTCGCGACGGCCATCGTCCGGCGCCGGAACTCCCTGCTCGCCGAGAGCGCGGCCGCGCGCCTCAACGTCCTGCGCCCGGCGCCCGTCCCCCACGCGGGCTGAGCTCACCCGATCCCGGCTCCGAGCCCGATCTCGTTGCCGTCCGGGTCGCGGAAGACGACCTTGCGGACGCCACCCGGGTAGTCCTCGTGCCGCGCGGGCTCGAGGCCCCGGTCCGCGGCGGCCGCCACCATGGCGTCGAGGTCGTCGTAGAAGATCGTCTGCTCGCCGTGACCCGCGTGCTCTGGGTCCTGCTTGATGTAGAGCCACCGGTGCTCGGCGAGTTCCCACACGGCCTCGGTCTCCGAGGCGAGGAACGCCGGCTCGCGGCCGAACAGGCGCTCGTACCAGGAACGTGAGGTCTCGAAGTCGCTCACGAACAGTCCGGCGAAGAGGTCCACGGCCACGACTACGGCCCCCACAGCCCGACGCGTTGGCCGTCGGGATCGAGGACGACCAGGCCGTCGTCGATCTCCTCGACGACGTCGATCCGCCAGCCGAGGAGTTCCCCGTAGAACTGGCGGGACCTCCCGGCGTCGCTCGCGGTGACGTCATTCCACACGGACGGGCGTCCCATGGATACCTCCAAGTCCTGTTTCAGGACTGAAAAGTATCAGAGAGGAAGCCCAAGCGGCGACGGCTCCGGGCGAGCCCCAGGCCGACGACCACGACCACCACGGCCGCGGCCACCCGGCCGACCCGGGCCGCGCCCGGCGGGAGGGCCGCACGGACGGGCAGGGCCCAGCCCGCGCGGTCCAGGGTCACGTGGGGGCTGCCGGTCAGCAGCCGTCCCACCCGGCTGGACCGCTCGGGGTCGATCATCGCGACCCGTCCGCGCGGCCCGTGGAGCTCGGCTCGCACCCCGGCGGCGGCGAGCCGGGCGCTCACGCCCTGCGTGGCGCCGCGACCGGCGGCGGCGACGACCACGGCGGGGTCGGTGACCTCGAGATGCAGCCGGTGCCCGGTCCCGACCAGCCGGCCGGACGTGTGGCGCCCGGACGTGTCGGTGACCTCCATGGCGAGGTCGATCTCGGCGACCAGGTGGCTCGGCCCGTCCTCGAACGGGCCCCTCGCCGCAGGCCCGGCGGCGTCGGGGTTCACGCCGACGAGCTCGCGGAGCCCAGCGAACCGCGGCTGTCCTGGTCGCTGGTGCGGATGCGCAACGTGCCGTGCATCTTCCAGGTCGCGCGCGGGGAGTCCGGCCCGGTGGTCTGGGGGACCTCGACGCTCATGTTGTCGAGCTCGTACTCGATCACGGCGCCCTTGCCGGTCAGGTAGGCCCACAGCTCGTGCCCGAACTCGCGGATGTCAGTGGGCGTGGACGTGGTGCCGTTGCCGGTGGTGGTGCTGCTCATGGTGTTCACCAGGTGCTGATCGACGGGTGGAGGACCCGGCGCCCTGCACACGACAGCACCCGGGGACGGCGACCGGGGTCTGGGGCAGCTCTCCCGGATCGGCCCGCCGGCCCCGGCCGAAACCCCCTACCGGCCTCGGTGAGCGGAGTGTCGGGGGGGGGCAGTTCCCGGGCAGCCGTTGCTGTCCGTGCACGTTGATGCAGCGATCGATGTACGGGAGGCCCAGCCCGAGATCGCTCCGACGGGCTGCGCAGGGGCGTCGTCTCGGAGCGACGGGTGGGTTCCCGACGACGCGATCTCACGAGCGTGTGCGAGACGAGCCGACCTCGTCGTCGGGCACGCTCGGCGCCCGAGGTGCGAGCCGGCGCAGGAGGACGCCCGCGCCGACGGCCAGCGGGAACATGAGGACGCCGTAGACCGCGGCCGGCACCGCGAGCCGCTCGGTCTGCAGGACGCTCACCGCGACGGCGATCGCGAGCGTGCTGTTGTGGATCCCGACCTCGAACGCGGAGGCCATCGCCTGCGGGTGCCCGACGCGCAGCAGCCGGGGCACCAGGTAACCCAACGTCAGGCTGATCAGGCAGAACGCCACGGCGACGAGGCCGATCGCAGCCAGGTACTCGCCGAGGTTCTCCCGCTCACCGAGGAGCGCGCCGACGATCACCACGACTAGCACCACGGCCGAGAGGATCCGCACGGGTCTGTCGGCGCGGTCGGCGAAGGTGGGCGACGCGCGGCGGATCAGCATGCCGATCACCACGGGGACGAGGACCACGGCGAAGACCTGGGCGGTCTTGCTCAGATCGAGCCCGAGGCCGACCTCGACCACGGGGCGGAAGTACGCGAGCGACAGGTTCACGACGACCGGCAGGGTGATCACGGCGATCACCGAGTTGACCGCCGTCAGCGTGATGTTGAGGGCGACGTCCCCGCGGAAGAGGTGGCTGAACAGGTTGGCGGTCGTGCCCCCGGGCGACGCCGCGAGCAGCATCGTCCCGACGGCGAGCAGTGGATCGAGCCCCGCTGCGATCACCAACCCGAAACAGATCACCGGCAGCACGACGAGCTGGGTCACCAGAGCCGCCACGACCGCCACCGGCCGTCGCGCCACGCGGGCGAAGTCGCCGAGGGTCAGCGACAGCCCGAGCCCCAGCATCACGACCGCGAGAGCGGCAGGCAGACCGACGGTGGTCAGCGCGGAGTCCATGAACACTCCCGAGGGTGAACAGGGTGCCCATCGTGCCGTCGGGACATCTCGCGAGGAAGCCGTCGAAACACGTCATTCCGGACGTCTGCGGTCGCCCCTCAACAAGACAGAGGGGCCGCAGCAACGCTGCGACCCCTCTGAGCTGCCTCGACCGGCGCGCGCCCGAAGGGATTCGAACCCCTAACCTTCTGATCCGTAGTCAGATGCTCTATCCGTTGAGCTACGGGCGCAGTGTGTACTTGTGAAGCCTCGACCCTTGCCGGACCGCGGCCGCGGAGGCTCCGGGATTTGAACCCGGGAGGGAGCCGAACTCCCAACCGCATTAGCAGTGCGGCGCCATAGACCAGACTAGGCGAAGCCTCCCGAGGTCCCCCTGGGGCCTCCGTCGGGAAACAGTACACACCGCCGTCCGCCCGGTCGTCCGCCACCCCCCGGCCGCGCCGACGTGTGCACGGTCTCGCATGCGAGCGCTCGGGAGATGGGTAGCCCACAACCGAACGTACCCTCAGGAAGGACTGCAGTGAAGGCGACGTTGATCTACGGAGCGGGCGACATCCGGGTGGAGGACGTCCCCGACCCGACGCTCCAGAACGCGGGCGACGCGATCGTGCGCATCACGCACTCGTGCATCTGCGGCAGCGACCTCTGGCCGTACAAGAGCCGCGAGCAGACCGAGCAGGGCGACCGCATCGGTCACGAGTTCATCGGCGTGGTCGAGGAGACCGGCTCCGATGTGGACCGCATCCAGAAGGGCGACCTGGTCGTCGCCCCCTTCTTCTACGCCGACGGCACCTGTGAGTACTGCCGGGCGGGCCTCACCAGCGCCTGCCCGAACGGCAACGCCTGGGGCGCCGACACCGACGGCGGCCAGGGCGAGGCGGCGCGCGTGCCCTTCGCGGACAACGTGCTCATGAAGCTCGACGTCCCGCAGGACTCGGAGCTCATACCGAACCTGCTCACGCTGTCCGACGTCTTCGGCACCGGGCACCACGCCGCCGTGTCGGCGCAGGTGGGGCCGGGCAAGGACGTCGTGGTGGTCGGCGACGGCGCGGTGGGCCTGCTGGGCGTGCTCGCCGCGAAGCGCCTCGGCGCCGAACGGATCGTCCTCATGGGCCACCACAAGGACCGCACCGACCTCGGCCGCGAGTTCGGCGCCACCGATGTCGTGGCCGAGCGCGGCGAGGAGGGCGAGCAGAAGGTGCGCGACCTGCTCGGCACCGACGGCGTCCATTCGGCGATCGAGGCGGTGGGCTTCGAGGAGTCGCTGACCTCGGCGATCAACCTCACCAAGCCGGGCGGGCACGTCGGCATCGTCGGCGTCCCGCAGAGCGGCTCGATGCCGAACCTGGCGCAGAAGTTCTTCAAGAACGTCACCATCGCCGGCGGCATCGCCCCGACGCAGGCCAACATGCACGAGCTGCTGCCCGACGTCCTCGACGGCACGGTCGAGCCGGGCAAGGTGTTCAACCGGACGATCTCGCTCGACGAGACGCCCGAGGGCTACCGCGCGATGAACGACCGCGAGGCGCTCAAGGTGCTCGTGCGTCCCTGACGCCCGACCGCCGAGGGGCGCCCTCGCTGCTCACGACGCAGAGAGGGCGCCCCTCGCTCGTTCCGGGTCCGGCGTCGACCGACTCAGCGCCGCAGCAGGCGCAGCAGCGCCGGCGGGCGGCCCCCGTAGCCCTCGGCCTCGAAGGCGGCGACGGCGATGCGGGGCAGGTCGCGCACGGCGTCGAAGACGAGGAAGCGCGGGACCCAGACGGGCCCGAAGCGGGCGTTGAAGCGGTAGAGCGTCTCGATCTGCCACCAGCGCGACGCGGTGCGCAGCAGGCGGGCCCACAGGCGCGCGACGGGCCCGGCACCGATCTTCTCGCCGCGCTCGAGCGCCGAGCGGAAGACCGCGAAGTTCAGCGAGACCCGGTCGACCTCGAGGCCCCGGCAGGCGCCCAGCAGGTCGGCGATGAGCAGCTCGTTGAGGCCGTTGTCGGGCACCGCGGGGTCACGGACCATGACGTCGAGCGACAGGCCGTCGGAGCCCCACGGCACGAACTGCAGCAACCCGCGCGTCTCCCCCTCGGCGGTGGCGACGACCAGCACGGCGTCGGGATCGGCCGCGGCGTCGGCGGTGCGCGAGAGCGCCATCGAGAAGCCTCGCTCGGCCGGGCCGCCTCGCCAGCGGGCGACGAGCTCGCGGAGCTGCTCGAGCTCCTCGGCAGGGATGTCGGACAGGCGCCGCACGGTCGTGTCGTAGCCCGCGCGACGGACGCGCGAGACGGCCTGGCGCACCGTGCGCATCGAGCGGCCCTGCAGGGAGAAGGTCGCGACGTCGACGACGGCCTCGTCGCCGAGCTCCAGCGCGTCGAGCCCGCCCTCGCGCGCCCAGACCCGCGCGCCGGCCTCGGAGCAGCCGAGCACCGCGGGCACCCAGCCGTAGCGCCGGCAGCTGGCGAGGAACTCCGTGATCGCGCCGGGCCAGGCCTCGACGTCACCGAGCGGGTCGCCCGACGCCAGCGCCACCCCGGCCACCACCCGGTGGGGCACGGCGGCCTTGCCCGACGGCGAGAACACCACGGCCTTGTCGGGCCGCAGCGCGAAGTAGCCCAGGGAGTCGGCGCGGCCGTGGCGGGCGAGCAGCGCCCGGATGCGCTCGGCGTCGTCGTCGGTCAGCGTCCGACGGGGCTCCGCGGAGCGCAGCAGGAAGTAGCCGCCGAGCACGAGCGCGGCGATGCCGAACGTCAGGCCGAGGACCGCGGTGAGGTCGTCGAACCAGGTGACCCGGAACTGCACGGGCCCGCTGACTCCCACCAGCGAGAGCGCCGACTGCGCCAGGATCTCCCCCGTCGACGGCCGGCCCTCGAGCAGCGACGGCCGCACCAGCAGCAACAGGGTGACGACGGCGAAGCCGCCGAGGAGCATCTGGACGACCACCCGCACCGCAGCCAGCGGCCCGACGGGATCGGGCAGGGCCGTGAATTCGCGGCGGGTGAGCAGCAGCCCGACGAGCAGGACGAGCACGACGACGGTCGGGACGAGCGCGTGCCGACCGACGACGTGCGAGACGACCAGCAGAACGCACGCCACGACGGCGAGCTGCCACGCCCGGCGCTTGCGGCGCCGTAGGCCCGTGGCCAGCATCATCAGCCCGACGCCGAGTGTCGCGACGACGACGGAGCCGACGAGCGGCGCCTCCGGCGGCAGCCCGAACCAGGTCGCCGGCTGCAGGCGCCGGCGCAGCAGGGGCGTGAGCAGCGACAGGATCGTCAGGAGCCCGGCGACGCGCGCCGCCCAGGTGACGACCCGCGCGGTGCGCCGTCCGCGCCAGCGGGCGAAGCGCCCCTCGACGGCCGCCGCGGTGGGGCGATCCACCTGCACCCCCGACGCCAATGGGACCTCCGGTCGTGTGAGCACTTCCCCGTGCCCTGGCACGGATGATCGCTCACGAGCGCGTCAGCGCAAATGTGCGTCCAACCAGTTCAGTACCCGGCTGCGCGCCTCCATCTTGGTCGCCTCCTCCGAGTTCCCCTCGTCGAGGGGATCGGGCTGGACGGTGGCGTGCTCGTCGGCGTCGAAACGGTGCTCGCGCGAGGGGTAGACGACGACGTCGACGACGCGGCCGGAGGCGTGTGCGGCCTCGCGGAGGCGGTCGACGTCGGCGGGGTCGACGGGGTCGCCCCGCTCGCCGTAGAGACCGAGCCACGGGCAGGTCAGCTCGCCGACCACGTCGAGCAGCCGCGGCAGGCCCTCGGCCAGCGGGGTCGCGACACCCGCCGCCGAGACCGTGATCACCGCGCCGAGCGAGCGCTGCGCGGCGACGACGAGGGCGGCGGTGGCGCCGAGGTCGAAGCCGAGGACCGCCATCCGGTCGGAGGTGACGCCGCGGTCGGCGAGCACCCCGAAGGCGGCGTCGGAGTCCGCGAGCACCGACTCCCCCGAGATCGCCGCCGCCGCACGGCCGACGGCCTCGTCCTCGCCGGTCTGGTCGTCGATCTCCGGGTCGTCGCGGTGGTAGAGGTGCGGGGCGACCGCGAGCCACCCCTCCCCGGCGAGGGCCTCGACGATCGCCTGCGTCCGCGAGGTGACGCCACGCGACTCGTGCAGCACGACGACCCCGCCCCGGACAGCGCCCTCGGGCTCACCGATCGTCAACCTCAGCTGCGTCTCGTCGACCAGGGGGATGGTCTCCGTGCGCGTCCCCGTCATCCCCTCAGCCTTCCACGTCCCGCGAGTCCCGTCCCACGGACCTCGTCGATCACGAGGGGCCCTGGTGACGCCGTCTACCGTGGTTGTCGTGCCCGTGCGACTCCGTGACGACCTCGCCGCCCTCCCCGCCTACGTGGCGGGACGCACCGTGCCCGGCGCGGTGAAGCTCGCGAGCAACGAGATGCCGCTGCCGCCGCTGCCCGCCGTGCTCGACGCGATCACGCGGGCCGCGGAGGCCGGCAACCGCTACCCCGACATCGCCGTGACCACGCTCACCGCCCGCCTCGCCGAGCACCACGGCATCGACCCGGCCCGTCTCGCGGTCGGCTGCGGGTCGGTCGCCCTGTGCGGGCAGCTCGTGCAGTCGGTGTGCGCGCCCGGAGACGAGGTCGTGTTCGCCTGGCGGTCGTTCGAGGCCTACCCGATCGTCGCGCTGACGGGCCACGCGCAGGCCGTCCGCGTCCCGCTCACCGCGGACCACGTCCACGACCTCGACGCCATGGCCGATGCGATCACCGACCGGACGCGCCTGGTGTTCGTCTGCAACCCGAACAACCCCACGGGCACCGCGGTCGACGAGGACGCGCTGCGGGCGTTCCTCGCGCGCGTCCCGTCCGACGTCCTGGTGGTGCTCGACGAGGCCTACCGCGAGTTCGTCAGCGACGCGCGGGTGCCGGACGGGCTGGCGCTCGCCGAGGAGTTCGACAACATCTGCGTGCTGCGGACCTTCTCGAAGGCCCACCGCCTCGCCGGCCTGCGGGTGGGCTACGCCGTCGCGCCGCCCGAGCTGGCCGCGGCCCTGCGCGGGGTCTCGGTGCCGTTCGCGGTCTCCTCGCCGGCGCAGGCCGCCGCCCTGGCCGCGCTGGAGCACCTCGACGAGCTGCTCGCCGACTGCGCGGGCGCGGTGGCGGAGGTCGAGCGGATGACCTCGGAGCTGCGCACCCTCGGGTACGAGGTGCCGCCGTCGCAGACCAACTTCGTCTGGCTCCCGCTGGGTGAGCGGGCGACCGAGTTCTCCGAGCACGCGCTGGAGAACAAGGTGGTCGTCCGCGCGTTCGCGGGCGACGGCGTGCGGGTCAGCGCCGGGACGTCCGAGGAGGTCGACCTGTTCCTCGCGGCTGCCGGCTCCTTCCCCCGCTGAGAGGGCCGCCGGACCAGCCAGCGGTGCACCGGGCGCTCGACGAGCACGGTGAGCGCCCAGCCGAGCACCACGGCGACGGCCACCACGAGCACCAGCCGCGGCCAGCCGTGGACGCCGAAGCGCGCCTCGAGGCCCCAGGCGACGAAGTAGCCGATCTGCTGGTTCACCAGGTAGATGCCGTAGGAGAGCCCGGCGAGCCAGGTGACGACACGCGGGAGCGCGCCGACCCGCAGCACGCTCCAGTCGCGGCCCGCGGCCGCCGCGGTGATCCCCGCGACGGCGACCGCGAGCACCAGCACCGACGGCAGGTCCGGCGTGTGGACGTACTCCGCGGCGAGCCCGGTGACGACGAGGGCGGCGAGGTGCGGGGCGCTCAGGCGGCCGCGCGACCAGAGCCACACCGCCAGCCCGATCCCGAAGACCTGCCAGCGGTACATCACGAAGCCCTCGAACGCCGAGGCGATCAGGCCCTCCGGCCGGGCCGTCCGCATCACGACGACGGGCAGGACGATCACGGTCCAGGCCACGGCCGGAAGCGTCCACCGGCGGCGCCAGACGTCGCGGCCCAGCCACGCCGCCGCCACCGCGGCGAGGGTGAACATCGTCAGCTGGGCGGGCAGCGTCCAGTAGGAGTGGTCGATGTAGGTGACGCGCGAGTCCCAGCCCTGCAGCAGCAGGAGGTTGCCGATGAGGTCGCGACCGCTGGGCCGCCAGTAGCCGTACTGCGCCGCGTAGAGGGTCGCGAGGTAGGTGACGGCCACGGCGACGGCGTACGCGGGCAGGAGACGGGCGAGCCGGTCGGCCCACCAGCGCGCGGGCGGGCGCGTCGCGAGCGTGACGCAGACGAAGTACGCCGAGACGACCATCAGCGTGTTGGCGCCCGCCTGGATGCTCCAGGTGAACGGCGTGGGCGTCACCCACGGCAGCACGTCGCCGACCGTGTAGGTGGCGTGCTGGACGACCACGCTCGCCACGGCGGCGACGCGCAGCACGTCCCAGCTCAGCTGGCGCGATCCGCTCATCGTGCCGAACGCTAGGAACGCCTCCTGAGGAGTGGCTGAGACGACCCCACGGCGGACCTGAGGCCCGTCAGGACCGCAGCTCAGAGGCCGGGACACGCCGCGTGACGTCGCACACCGACCCCTCGCGCCGCCCCCCGGTGAGACGCGCGGCACCCAGGCAGAACTGCAGCCAGAGCGCCGCCTGGACCTCGCGGCCGATCGCGAGGCGCCGGTAGACGATCTCGGCGGCGCGGTCGCCCGCCCGGGACCAGGCCTCGATCGTGAAGTCGACGACGCCCTGGCCGGCGTCGGCGGCGCGGAACTCGATGACGCCGGCCTCGAGGTGCCCGTCGAGCGTGCCGAAGCGGAACCGGTCCCCGGTCCGTGCCAGCACCCGCACCGGCCCGTCCCACGGCGCCGGCATGTAGACCCGGTACTCGTCGCCGACGTGCATCGCCTCTGGCTCGCCGCGCTCGCGGGCGAACGTCACGACGTGGGGCGGGACCGCGCGGTCGAGGTCGCCGCAGATCATCTCGATGAGCCCGGCCGCGTCACACGTCGCGGCGACCGCGCGGACGGTGAACGTGCGGTGGTAGAGCGGGCCGAAACCGTCGGCGATCGTCTTGGTGCTCCGGTCGACGAGGGCGAGGGGCCAGGGCGCCGGAAGGTCGGTGGCGTTCCCCTCGGAACGGTGCCGCTCGGTGATCGGCAGGGTGCGCAGGTGGCGGACGGCCAGGATCCCCGCGCCCCAGCCACGTCGGAGGCGGCTGGTCGGCGGTCGGCTGGGGAGGAGGCGTCGAGGCACCTCGAGTGGGTAGCCGTCGGGCGCTGACAGCATGCGCCCCCGTGACGACCACCTGTGAGGACCACCCCGTGAGGACCCGCTCGTGAGGCTGCGCCCCCACCCCGACCCCGCTCGAGGCCTGCGGGACATCGCGGCCTACGACATCAACTACGACCCGGCCGAGACCGACGGTCGCGGCTGGCACCACGATCGGGAGCGCCACCTCCTCGGCGACGAGGAGCCCGGCGAGCCCGTGCCGGGCGGGCCGTTCGACATCGCGTGCCGGCTCGTGCACGACTACGAGTTCGCCGACCCGAGGATCATGCATGCGTACTTCCACGCCGACGCGCCGCTCGTCGGGCGGGACATGCTGCTGGAGGGCCGGTTCGTCGTCCTGCGCTTCCCGATGGGCGTGCGCGTCGACGTCGAGGTCGACGAGGTCCGCGACCGCGCCGACGGCACCCGCGAACGCTCGTGGGGCTGGAGCTACCGGACGCTCGAGCACCACCTCGAGCGCGGGCGGCTGATCTACGAGGTGGTCAAGAACCTCGACACCGGGCGCGTGGAGTTCGTCATCACCGGAGTCTCCAGCCGGGCCCACATCCGGAACCCGGTGATCGCCCTCGGCTTCGGCGTCTTCGGCCGCTGGACCCAGACGCGGTTCTACTCCAGAGCGGGCCGACGGCTCGCCCGGCTGGTCGCGGAGGTGTACGCGGGGGGCGAGCGCCCCGTGCCCGACCGGATCGGGCCCGGCGACGTGGTGGTGGCGCCGTCGGGCTGACGCGCCCTCACCCCCCGGGGGTTCGCCGGCGTGCGGCCACGTCGAGCAGCCACGCCCGGTAGAGCGGTCGCAGCCGGGCCGAGCTCAGGATCGACAGGTCGTCGAGGGGCGCCCACTGTCCGGGCTGGTCGAACGTCCGGGCCCGGCCGACGAACCAGCGGTGCCGGTACGCGGTCACCTCCGTGAGCAGCTCGGCGGAGGTCACCGACGCCGCGTCGCCCCGCGCACTGCCGAACCCGAACACCGTCTCGACCCCCCGCACGGCGTTGGCGGCACGCATCGACGTCTGCAGCGCCCGGTAGTCGTTGCGGTCGTTCTCGCCCGCGTGCTGATCGAGCATCCGGGCGCTGGTGCGCAGGTGGTCCTCGCCGCACGGGACCATCAGCGTGGGTCGCGGGAGATCGGTCCAGAGCGGCCACATCCACCAGGTCAGCGGGCGCCGCGAGGTCCACACCAGCTGGCGGATCGCCCGCGCGACGGTCTCGTGACCGTGGTGCCCGTCGCGGGGGTGCGGGCCGATCACGAGCTCGGCGTCGTGGCGCTCGACGATCCCGGCCAGCTCGCGGGTCAGGACCCTGCGGGCGCGGGAGAGGTCGTCGCCGCGGGACAGCCCGGGCAGCGACGGCGACTCCTCGTGGGTGAAGCCCGCGACGCCCAGCGCGGCCGCGAGCTCGGCGCGGCGCCGCTCGTGGTCCGCGGGACGACCGAGGCCCGCCGCGACGTTGACGACGTGCCAGCCGAGGTCCCGGAGGGACAGCAGGGTGCAGGGCGCGCCGAGGCTCTCGTCGTCGGGGTGCGGCGAGATGTGGACGACCGTGGGCACGGGGCGCTCCCGGGTCGGCGGCAGGGGCACCGAACGCTAGATCGTCGGCCGGGTCGTGGGCCCTGCATCGTCGTCGGGGCGACCGGGCACCCCCACCTGCTGTCGGCAACGGGAGGGCCACGCATGTCCGCACACGAGCCCGACGACGATCCACCCGGCCGGCTGGCGGACGCGGTCGAGGACGCCCTGGAGCCCGAGCTCCGGCGGAGCCTCGCGCCCCTCCCCGACCGGCCCGACCAGGACCGCGCCCGGCGCCCGAAGGAGCGCGAGGACGAGATCCTCGAGGACCTCCGCGAGCGCTGCCACGACGAGTGAACTCACCGGTAGGGCACAACCGACCGCTCGGCGAGTGCGGCGAATGTCGCAGGCGGCCGACCGCCGAGAATCGCGCAACCCGTGTATTTTGCGCCGATTCCGGATTTCGCCGCGTTTGTCGGACAGTCGCGAGATCGAGCTGATCCGTTCGGCTCAGCACCGGACAGAGCGTTCCTGTTACCCGGGTTCGTGTGACCGAAAGTAGCGCATTCAGGAAACCCCGCGCAATCCGACGGAGAATCCGCGAGTCGCGCATTCTGAGGACATGCGAGCGACCAAGAGGTACACCCATGTCGCCATCCGGGGCCTGGCGCACGTGGATGCCCCCCACGTCGTCACCTCCGCCGACCTCGAGGAGCGGCTCGCGGAGGCGTTCGGGCGCTTGAAGATCAGCAACGGCCTGCTGGAGAAGCTCGCGGGCATCGTCGAGCGCCGCGTCTGGGACCCGGGGACGATGCCCAGCGAGGTCGCCGCGCGGGCCGGCGAGGAGGCCCTCGCCCGCAGCGGGGTCGCCCGCGAGGAGATCGGCGCGCTGATCAACACCTCGGTGAGCCGCGACCACCTCGAGCCCTCGACGGCGAGCATCGTGCACGGTCGCATGGAACTGTCGCCCGAGGCCGTCAACTTCGATGTCGGGAACGCCTGCCTCGGATTCCTGGACGGCATGAACGTGGTGTCGACCATGATCGAGGCCGGTGAGATCGATCACGGCCTCGTCGTCGCCGGCGAGACCAGCCGATTCGCGATGGACTCGACGGTCGCGCGTCTCTCCGGCCCGGAGGCGTCGCGGGCGATGTTCCACGAGCAGTTCGCCACGCTGACCGTCGGCTCGGGCGCCGTCGCCATGGTGCTCTCGCGCGACGACGGATCGGACGGGCACCGCTACCTCGGCGGGCTCGGTCGCGCGTCGACGGCCGGCAACTCCGGGCTGTGCATCGGGCAGGCCGACGAGATGCGCACCGACACCAAGGGCCTCCTGATGGCCGGCATGGAGCTCGGCGGGCGGACGTGGAAGGAGGCCGTCGCGGCGTTCGACTGGGACGCCGAGGGCTACGACACGTATTGCCTGCACCAGGTCAGCAAGGTCCACACCCGCGCGGTGGCCGACCAGATGGGCCTGCCGATCGAGCGTTTCCCGTCGCTCTTCCCCCGCTTCGGCAACATCGGCCCGGCCGGGGTCCCGACGGTGCTGAGCAAGGCCGTCGAGGACGGCACCGTCACCGACGGCTCGCGGGTGATGCTCATGGGCGTCGGCAGCGGCATCAACGCCGCGGCGGCGGAGGTGGTCTGGTGACCGCCGCCGCCACCGTCGAGCTCGACGGCTACCCCTTCGCCCCGAAGACCGTCGAGGTCAACGGGCACGTGATGTCCTACGTCGACGAGGGCGACCCGGACGCGCCGCCGGTACTGCTCGTGCACGGCAACCCGACCTGGTCGTTCTACTACCGCTCACTGCTGCGCAGCCTCCCCGGCCTCGGCCGCCGGGTGATCGCGCCCGACCACATCGGGATGGGCCGCTCGGACAAGCCGGCGCTGGGCGACTACCCGCACACCCTCGCCCGCCGCGTCGAGGACCTCACGGCGTTCGTCGACGCCCTCGGGCTGAGCCGCCCGATCTCGCTGGTGGTGCACGACTGGGGCGGCCCGATCGGGCTGTCCTGGGCCGCCGACCACCCCGGTGCCGTCGACCGGATCGTCGTCCTCAACACCGGCGCGTTCCCCCTGCCCCACGACCACGGCCTGCCGTGGATGCTGCGCGCCGCCCGCCTGCCCGTCGTGAGCGACGTGCTCGTGCGGCGCCTCAACGCGTTCTCGCTCGGCGCCCTCGTGATGGGCACGGGGCAGAAGTGGCTGCCGCGCGAGGCGCGGCGCGGGCTGCTCGCGCCCTACGCCCGTCCGGAGGACCGCGTCGCCGTCCACGCGTTCGTGCAGGACATCCCGCTCGGCCCCGACGACCCGGCGCACCCGGTGCTCGAGCGGCTCGACGAGCGCCTCGCCGTGCTCGACACCCTCCCCGTACAGGTCCATTGGGGGATGAAGGACCCGGTGTTCGACGGCGACATCCTGGCCCACCTCGAGCAGCGCCTCCCCCACGCCGAGGTGCACCGCTACCCCGACGCCGGCCACTACGTCCTCGAGGACGTCCCCGGCCCGATCGTCGAACGGGTCGGCGCCTTCCTGGCGGGGCCGTCGGCGGAGCCCGCATGACGATCCTCGACGCCGCCACCCTCGACGCGCTGCTCGACGAGCACGCGCGGTCCCGTCCCGACGCCCCGGCGCTCGTCCTACCCCGGCCGGGCCTCGGGGTGTTCGAGTCCCGGCTCGGCGAGCGCGCCACGCAGCGGGTGACGTTCGCCGAGCTCGCCCGCCGGGTCGACGACGTCGCCGCCGGTCTGCGCGCCGCGGGCATCGGCCCGGGCACCCGGACCGCGCTGCTCGTGCCCCCGACGGCCGACTTCTTCGTGATCGCCTACGCGCTGATGCGGGTGCGCGCGGTGCCCGTCGTCGTCGACCCGGGCATCGGGCTGCGCCGCGTGCGCAGCTGCCTGGGCGAGGCGGCGCCCGAGGCGTTCATCGCCGTCCCCCGCGGCCACCTGGCGCGGCGGGCGCTCGGGTGGTGCCCGGACGCGCGGATCGCGATCTGCACCGGCGCGGCGCCGATCCCGGGGACGATCGCGCTGCGACGCCTCGAGCGGACCGGAGCCCGGGGCCCGCGGATGCCGCTCGTGGCCGAGCGCCCCGCGGGCGACCCGGCGGCGATCCTCTTCACCAGCGGCAGCACCGGCGCCCCCAAGGGCGTCGAGCACCGCGACGAGGGCCTGCTCGCCCAGGCCGGGCTCGTCGGCGGGCTCTACGGCCTCGGCCCCGGCGACGTCAGCCTCGCGACGTTCCCTCCGTTCGCGCTGTTCGGGCCCGCTCTCGGGATGACGACCGTCGTCCCGCGCATGGACCCGACCCGCCCGGCCCGCGTGGTGCCCGGCCGTCTCGTCCGTGCGGTGGAGCGCACCGGCGCGACGGTCATGTTCGGGTCGCCGGCCGTCCTCGACCGCCTCGGACGCGGCGCCCCCGACGGCACGCTGCTGCCGACGCTGCGCACCGTGATCTCGGCGGGCGCGCCGGTGCCGCGCGACGTCCAGCGTCGCGTGCTCGCCCTGCTCGCCCCGGGCGCCCAGGTGCACACGCCGTACGGCGCGACCGAGGCCCTGCCCGTCGCGACGATCGGCAGCGACGAGCTGCTCGACCTCCCCGACGACGGCATCTGCGTCGGCCGGCCGGTGCCCGGCGTCGACGTCGCGCTCATGCGCGTCACCGACGGCCCGGTCGCCGCGCTGACGCCGGAGATGCGGGTGCCCGACGGCGAGGTCGGCGAGGTCGTCGTCCGTGGCCCCGTCGTGAGCCGCGCCTACGCCGAGCGCCCGGAGGCGACGGCGGCCGCGAAGCTCGACTGGGACGGCCGGCTCGCGCACCGGATGGGCGACCTCGCGTCGCTCGACGACGCGGGGCGGCTGTGGTTCGCCGGGCGGGTCACGCACGTGGTGCCGACCGCCGACGGACCGCTCTACAGCGTGCCGTGCGAGGAGGTCCTCAACCACGACCCCGCCGTGCGTCGCAGCGCGCTGGTCGGCGTCGGCTCGGGCCCCGTCCGCGAGCCGGTGTTCGTCGTCGAACTGGCCGACGGCGCCCGCCTGACCGACGACGTGCGCGAGCGCCTGCTCGCCGTCGCCGCCTCCGACGCGCGGACCCGCACCGTGCGCACCGTCCTGCCCCACCGTGCGCTGCCCGTCGATCCGCGTCACAACTCCAAGATCGACCGCGAGGCTCTCGGGCGCTGGGCTGCCGGGGAGCTGTCGTGAAAGCACTGGTCACCGGCGGGGGCGGGTTCCTCGGGGGCGCCGTCGTCGACGCCCTGCTCGCCCGCGGTGACGAGGTCACGAGCCTCGCGCGCGGGGCGTACCCCGCGCTCGCCGACCGGGGTGTCCGGGTGCTGCGCGGCGACCTCGCGGAGCTCGGAGCGGCGCGCGAGGCCGTCACCGGTCAGGACGTCGTGTTCCACGTCGCCGCGAAGGCCGGCATCTGGGGCACCGACGCCGACTTCCACCGCAGCAACGTCGAGGGCACCCGCGTGCTGCTCGCCGCCTGCCGCGAGGCGGGCGTCGGGCGGTTCGTCTTCACCAGTACCCCGAGCGTCGTGCACACCGGCGGCGACATCGCCGGCGGCCACGAGGGCCTCCCGTACGCCACGCACTTCGACTCCGCCTACCCACGCACGAAGGCCGAGGCCGAGCGTCTCGTCCTCGCCGCGAACGGCCCCGCCATGGCCACGACGGCCCTGCGACCGCACCTCGTCTGGGGTCCCGGCGACACCCAGCTCGTGCCGCGCATCCTCGACCGGGCGCGGGCGGGGCGACTCGCGCTGGTGGGGGACGGGTCCGCGGTCATCGACACGACCTACATCGACGACGCGGCGCGCGCCCACCTCGACGCGGCCGATTCGCTCGCGACACCCGGCGCGGTCTGCGCGGGGCGGCCGTACTTCGTGACCTCCGGCGACCCGCGCCCGGTCCGCGAGCTCGTCGACGGCATCCTCGCCGCCGGCGGGATGGGGCCGGTCCGGGTCACGGTGCCGCGACCCGTGGCGGTGGCCGCCGGCGCGGCGGTGGAGACGGTGTGGCGGGGTCTCGGCCTCGCGTCCGCGCGGGGCTGGATCGCCGACCCCGGCGAGCCGCCGATGACCCGCTTCCTCGCCCGTCAGCTCGCCACCGAGCACTGGTTCGACATCACCGCCGCTCGCCGTGACCTGGGCTACGCCCCGCAGGTCGACCTCGACGAGGGGTTCGCGCGCCTGGCGATCTCGCTGGCCGGGTGAGTCCGGCCGGCTGTCGAGAACCGCCGGCCGGCTCCGTCCCCGGGGTACGAGCGGCCACGACGGGCCGCGGGACCCGCGGGAGCGCCAACATGTCGATCAAGCGGATGGACCACGTCGGCGTCGTCGTCGACGACCTCGAGGCCGCCGTCGCCTTCTTCGTCGAGCTGGGCGTGGAGCGGGTGGGCGGCGCGGAGTCGGTCGAGGGCGCGTGGGTGGACCGGGTGGTCGGGCTCGAGGACGTCCACGTCGAGATCGCCTTCGTGGCGACCCCCGACGGGCACAGCCGGCTGGAGCTCACGCAGTTCCACCGGCCCGTGGCCACGACCACCGAGCCGAGCGCCCCGGCGAACACGCAGGGGCTGCGTCGCCTGATGTTCGCCGTCGACGACATCCACGACACCGTGACACGGCTGAAGGCCCACGGGGGCGAGGTCGTCGGCGAGATCGCGCCGTACGAGGACGTGTTCCTGCTCTGCTACCTGCGCGGACCGAGCGGCATCATCGTCGCCCTGGCCGAGGAGATCGGCGGAGCTACCCCGCCCCGGTGAAGAAGGCGATCGTGCGGTCCGCGCGGGCCTTCGCGTCGTCGGGGTCGAGGCCGTCCGCGATGCTCACCGGCACCCAGGCCTCGCCGACCGCCGTCAGGAACGCGGCGCCCTCGGGCGAGGCGGCCCACTCCTCGGACTCGCCGTGCGGGGTCCCGCCGTCGTCGAGGTGCCAGGCCAGGCCGACCAGCCCCAGGTCCCACCCCATCCCGGTGGCGGCGGGGCCATAGCGGGGCCAGTGCTCGTCGTCGGGGTGGAAGACGTGCGTGAGGTCGAGCCGGGCGCCGTCCCCGTCCGGGCTCAGCCGGAGCTCGATCCAGCTGACGTCACCGTCGTACTCCCAGGTCGCGTCGAGCGCGTGCGGGGCCTCGCAGGCGGTGATCGTCCCGCCGGCCTGACCCTCGAGCTGGTAGCGCCCACCGACATGCAGGTCGCCGTGCACGGGCAGGAACCACCGCGCGAGGCGGGCGGGGTCGGTGCACGCCGCCCAGAGGTCCTCGACGTCGGTGGGGTACCGGCGGGAGAGGGTGACGACGCGTGCGGTGCCGGCCTCCAGCTCGCGCGTGCCGAGCCGACGGTGGGTCGCGTCGATCTCGCGGCGGATGTCCACGGCCGCAGTGTTCAGCCGATACTTATATAAGTCAAGACGGGTTTAGCGAGCGGACCTCGCCCTCCACGGCGTCGAGGACCTCGGTGAGGGCGCCGGCGTCCGGGTCCTCGATCCAGCGGGTGAGGGCCTCGCCGACGCAGGCGATCCCGATGCCGGCGATGCTCGGCCATCGAAATGACCATGACCGTCTACGGCCACGTCAGCCTCGACAGCCAGCGCGAGGCCCTCGGCCGGCTCGACGACCAGCTCGGCACACCCACCGACGACCAGCCCGAGGAGTGATCCGTTGCTGTCATCGACCGCTGTCACCGGATCATGGAGCGACTGTAGAGACCGTCCGCACCGGCTCTCACCTGCGGAAGCGGGGGGATTCGAACCCCCGGTCACTCTCGTGACGTCCGCTTTCAAGGCGGATGCAATCGGCCGCTCTGCCACGCTTCCGCGGGTCAGGGTAGGGCGATCAGCCGTCGGCGCGCAGCTTGGTCACCACACGCTCGAACACGTCGCCGACGACGCGGCGCTCGTGGTCGTCGAGCAGGTCGACGAAGTGGGCCCGCACGCCTTCGAGGTGATCGGGCGCGGCGCGCTGGAGGACGTCGTAGCCGTGGGCGGTGAGCACGGCGAAGACGCCCCGGCCGTCGGAGGGGCAGAGCTCGCGGCGCACGAGGTCGTCGGCCTCGAGGCGGGACACCTGGTGCGACAGGCGGGACTTCGAGGCCACGACCTCGTCGGCGAGCAGGCTCATCCGCATCCGGTGGTCCTGCTGCTCGGAGAGCCGCACGAGGATCTCGTAGTCGGCCAGCGAGATGCCGTGAGCGTCCGACAGCTCGCGGTTGAGGCGGCCCGCGAGCAGCGCCTGCCCCGCGATGTAGTTGCGCCACGCGTGCCACTCGACGGGGTCGAGCCAGCGCGGTTCCTGCTCGGCCATCCGACCAGGGTACTGCGGGCGCGGCCCGCTAGCGTCGCGCTTCGTGTACGCGATCAGCATCCGTGAGCCCGGCGGCCCCGACGTCCTCGAGTGGACCGAGCACCCCGACCCCGAGCCCGGGCCGAACGAGGTGGTCGTCGACGTCGTCGCGACCGCGGTCAACCGCGCCGACGTGATGCAGCGTCAGGGGATGTACCCGCCGCCGCCCGGGGCGTCGGAGGTCCCGGGCCTCGAGTGCTCGGGCCGCATCGCCGCGCTCGGTCCCGACGTCGAGGGGTGGGCCGTCGGCGACGAGGTGTGCGCGCTGCTCGCGGGTGGCGGCTACGCCGAGAAGGTCGTCGTCCCCGTGCCCCAGCTGCTGCCCGTGCCGCGCGGGGTCTCGCTGACCCAGGCCGGCGGGCTGCCCGAGGTGGCCTGCACGGTGTGGTCGAACCTCGCGATGACCGGCCACCTGAGCGAGGGCGAGACGCTGCTCGTGCACGGCGGGACCGGGGGCATCGGCACCCACGCCATCCAGGTCGGCAAGGCGCTCGGCGCGCACGTGCTCGCCACGGCGGGCTCGCCCGAGCGACTCCAGGTCTGCCTCGACCTGGGCGCCGACCTCGCGATCGACTACCACGACGACCTGCCCACCGAGGTCGCGAGCGCCACCGACGACCGCGGTGTCGACGTCATCCTCGACAACATGGGCGCCTCGGGGCTCAAGGCGAACCTGGCCTCGCTCGCCACCGGCGGCCGCCTCGTGATCATCGGGCTGATGGGCGGGCCGAAGACGGAGATCAACCTCGCGACGCTGCTCACCAAGCGCCTCAGCGTCGGCGCCACCAACCTGCGCGGACGCGCGGTCGAGGAGCCCGACGGCAAGGGCGCGATCGTGTCCGCGGTGCGCGAGAACCTGTGGCCGCTCGTGGAGCAGGGGGCGGTGCGCCCCGTGGTGCACGAGTACCTGCCGGTCGCCGAGGCGTCCCGAGCTCACGCGGCGCTGGACGAGGGCGGGGTCGTCGGCAAGCTGATCCTGGTCGTGCGCGACGAGGACGGGGTGCTGGGCGGCTGAGCTGACCGGAGCGAGGGACGCCTCGGCTGCGTCCCATGCAGCAAGGGTGACCCTCGCTCCACGGCGGGCGGCCGGCCCCCGAGCAACGAGGGACGCCTCGGCTGCGTCCCACGCAGCAAGGGTGACCCTCGCTCCAACACCGCAGCCCGGCGCCCGCGGGCCGAGCCTCAGAGCCGAGCGAGCGCGCTCACGAGCGTGTCGATCTCGGCGCGGGTGCTGTAGTGCGCGAGCCCGACGCGCACCACGCCGCCGACCTCGGCGCCGCCGAGCACCTCGAGCGCCCCGGAGTCGCCGGTGTCGGTGACGACGCAGACGCCGTGCTCGGCGACCCGCTCGGCGACCTCTCGCGCGGTGCGCCCGGCGACGGTGAACGCGACCACGGGGATCCGGCGCGGGGGCTCGCCGATGACCATCACGCCGGGCAGGAAGCGCAGCTCGGAGACGAGGTAGGCGGTGAGGTCGTCCTGGTGGCTGCGGACCGAGCTCATCGAGGTGAGCACCTTGTCGCGACGCGGGCCGTCGGCCCTGTCGTCGAGCTCGGCGAGGTAGTCGATCGACGCGACGAGCCCGGCGAGCAGGGCCCAGGGGGCGTCGCCGACCTCGAGGCGCTCGGGCCCGCGGGCCGAGGCGTCGAGGGACGCGGCGGGCAGGCGATCGAGCAGGTCGGGCGTGCGGAACACCAGCGCGCCGACCGGCGGGCCGCCCCACGCGGCGGCCGAGAGCACCATGACGTCGGCGCCCATCGTGTCGAGGTCGAGCGGCAGGTAGGGCGCCGCGGCGGTGGCGTCGACCACCAGGAGCGGCTCGACGCCGGTGCTCCGCGCGGGCAGGGCGTGCACCTTGCGCGCGATGGCCGCGACCTCGGTGCGGGTGCCGATCGCCGGGCACGCGGCGGTGACGGCGACGGCCCGCGTGCGCTCGCCCAGCAGCTCGTCGTACTGCCAGCTCGGCAGCTCGCAGGTCTCGACGTCGATCTCGGCGGTGAGCACGCGCCCGCCGGCGCGCTGCGCCGCGCGCTCCCACGGGGCGACGTTCGCGAGGTCGTCGAGCCGCGAGACCACCACCTCGTCGCCCAGGCTCCACTCGGACCCGAGGGCGTCGGCGAGGCGTTCGAGCAGCGGGGCGGGCCCGGGGCCGAGGACGACGCCCTTGGGGTCGGCGCCCACGAGGTCGCCCACCGCGCGCCGGGCGGCCTCGACGATGGCGCCGCCGCGCAGGGACGCCGGGAACACCCCGCCGGGGCGCGAGACGGGGGCGCGGAGGGCCGACGACACCGCCGTCGCCACCTGCTCGGGGACCTGCATGCCCGTCGGTCCGTCGAGGTGCGCCCATCCGTCACCCAGGGCGGGCACCAGCCCGCGGACCCTGGCGACGTCGAACGTCATGCTTTCGGAGGGTACGGAGCAGGGTTGCGGGCGGCGACGGTGGTCGGGCGAGGAGACGGTCAGGGGCGCCGGACGGGCGCTGCGCGCCGACGGGTGGAGGATGGGGAGCATGAGCGAGGCACCCTCCGGACCCAGTGCGGGCGACCAGGTCATGGTCGTCGGACCCGACGGCCAGCCGGTCGGCACCGTGCGGATGCCGGGCGGCGAGGACGGCGGCGGCGAGGTCGTGGAGGACTCCGCCCAGGACGCCGAGAACAGCGAGGACCTCTCCGGAGCCGTCGAGGAGCCCGCGAAGGTCATGCGCATCGGTATGATGATCAAGCAGCTGCTCGAGGAGGTCCGCGGCACCGATCTCGACGACGCCAGCCGCGGGCGCCTGCGCGAGATCCACGCCTCGTCGCTGCGCGAGCTCGAGACGGCGCTCTCGCCCGAGCTGCGCGAGGAGCTCGCCCGCCTCGTCGAGCCGTTCGCCGCCGACGAGCCGCCCTCCGCCGGCGAGCTGCGCGTCGCCCAGGCCCAGCTCGTCGGCTGGCTCGAGGGGCTCTTCCACGGGATCCAGACCGCGCTGGTCGCCCAGCAGATGGCCGCCCGGGTGCAGCTCGAGCAGATGCGCAAGGGCCTGCCGGCCGGGTCGTCGGGCGCGGCGGCGGGCATGGGCACCACGGGCCAGTACCTCTGAGCGACGAGGTCGGCGCGCCCCTGCCGGGACGCGGAGCCGCACCCCCCGCGCAGGTACGCTCACCGGTCGTGGCCGTCCCCGCACTCGCGCGCCAGGACGCCGACGACCCGGCGCCCCTCGAGCACGCTCCGTCCCCGCGCAGCTGGGGGCGCGCGTTCGGGGACATCCGCAAGGCCGTGGACCAGCGCGAGCTCTGGGGTCACCTCGGCTGGCAGGACATCAAGCAGCGCTACCGCCGCTCGGTGATCGGGCCGCTGTGGATCACCATCAGCATGGCGGTCACCGCCGCGGCGCTGGGCGGGCTGTACTCGCAGCTGTTCGGGCAGCCCATCGGCACGTTCATGCCGTACGTGACCGTCGGCTTCATGATCTGGTACTTCATCAGCGCCTGCGTGCTGGAGGGCACCGAGACCTTCATCGCCAACGAGGGGCTCATCCGCTTCCTGCCGGCCCCGCTGATGATCTACGTCTTCCGGACGGTCTGGCGACAGATCCTCTTCTTCGCCCACAACGTCGTCGTCTACGTCATCGTGCTGGCGATCTTCTTCGGTCAGCTCGACCAGCCGTACCGGATGGTCAACGTGGTGCCGGGCACCGACGGCGAGCCCGGCATCCTGCACCCCGGCCTGAGCTGGTGGGCGTTGCTCGCGATCCCCGCGTTCATCGTCATCGTCATCAACGGGATGTGGGTGACCCTGCTGTTCGGGATCATCTCCGCGCGCTTCCGCGACATCCCGCCGGTGGTCGGTAGCTTCATGCAGCTGTTCTTCACGATGACGCCGATCATCTGGACCACCGACCTGCTGCAGGGCGGCGCGCCCGGCAGCATCAAGGCGATCATCGAACAGCTCGCGAAGCTGAACCCCTTCTACCACTTCATCGAGATCTTCCGGGCGCCGCTGGTCGGCCAGGTGCAGAGCTGGACGCACTGGGCCGTCGTCGGCGTCATCACGGTCGTCGGGTGGTCGCTCGCGCTGATCGCGCTGCGCAACTACCGCTCCCGCGTCGCGTACTGGGTGTGAGCCGAGCCATGGAAGAAATCTGATGGTCAGCATCGAGGTCCGCGGGGCGTCCGTCGAGTTCCCGATCTTCGACGCCAAGAACAGGTCGTTGAAGAAGTCCGTGCTCGGGCGCGCGGGCGGGCGCATCAGCGAGCAGAAGGTCCCCGTGGTGGAGGCCCTGCGCGACATCGACCTGACCCTCGGCGAGGGAGCCCGCGTCGGGCTCGTCGGGCACAACGGGGCGGGCAAGTCGACGCTGCTGCGCCTGCTCGCCGGCATCTACGAGCCGACCCGCGGGCGCGCGAGCATCCGTGGCCGCGTCGCGCCGGTATTCGACCTCGCGGTGGGCATGGACCCCGAGATCTCCGGCTACGAGAACATCCTCATCCGCGGCCTGTTCCTCGGGATGACGCGCCGCGAGATGGAGCGCCGTGTCGACGAGATCGCGGACTTCAGCGAGCTCGGCGACTACCTCAACATGCCGCTGCGGACCTACTCGACGGGCATGCGGGTGCGGCTCGCGCTCGGCGTCGTCACCTCGATCGACCCGGAGATCCTGATCCTCGACGAGGGCATCGGCGCGGTGGACGCCGCGTTCCTCGAGAAGGCGCGCGACCGCCTGCGCGACCTCGTCGGACGCTCGGGGATGCTCGTCTTCGCCTCGCACTCCGACGAGTTCCTCGTCGAGCTGTGCGACACCGCGATCTGGATGGACGGCGGGGTCATCCGCGAGCAGGGCCCGCTGCGCGACGTGGTCAGCCACTACAAGGGGCGCGACGTGTTCGAGAACCTCAGCCCGGAGACGATCGAGCGCCTCGAGCGGGCGAGCGTGACCGGGCCGTGAGCCCACCGCACGGCACCGACGCCGAGACCGTGACGGCTGTCGTCGTCACCCGACACCGGGCCGACCTGCTCGTCGACGGGCTCGCGGTGGTCGCGAAGCAGACCCGCCCGCCCGACCACCTGATCGTCGTCGACAACGGGCCCGACGAGGCGACCCGCGAGGTCGTCGAGAACTGCGGCCTGCCCGTCACCTACCTGCCGTCGCACCACAACCTCGGCGGCGCCGGCGGCTACGCGCTCGGCATGCTCACCGCGCTGGCGCGGGGCACCGACTGGCTCTGGCTGGCCGACGACGACGGCAGGCCCGTCGACGAGCACGTGCTGGCGACCCTGCTCGACGTCGCCCGCCGGCGCGGGCTGGCCGAGGTCTCCCCGGTCATCGCCGACATCGACGACCCCGACCGACTGGCGTTCCCGCTGCGCCAGGGCCTGCACTGGATGCGGCGCCGCAGCGAGCTCGCCGCGTACGGGGACGACGAGCTGCTGCCCGGCATCGCGCACCTGTTCAACGGCGCGCTGTTCCGCGCGAGCACCCTCGACGTCATCGGAGTGCCCGACCTGCGCCTGTTCGTCCGGGGCGACGAGGTCGAGGTCCATCGCCGGCTGGCCCGCTCCGGGCTGCCCTACGGCATCTGCCTCACCACGGCCTACGTCCACCCCGACGGCTCCGCCGAGTTCAAGCCGATGCTCGGCGGACGCCTGCATGCCCAGGATCCGGGGGACGCCACGAAGCGCTACTACACGTACCGCAACCGTGGCTATCTCCTCGCCCAGCCGGGTCTGCGGCGGTTCGGGGCGATCGAGCACCTGCGCTTCGCCTGGTACTTCCTGGTCTCCCGCCGGGATCCCGCCGCGCTGCGCGAGTGGCTGTCACTGGTCCGTCTCGGACGTCGCGAGCGCTTCCTGCGTCGCTGACGTCCCTCTCGCCCCAGGGGTCACCCGATCGATGAGCCACAGCATGGTCCACCTCACGGTGCCCACCGGCGCCCGGACTAACCTCGCCGCGTGCTGACCTCGGAACAGGCCGTCAGTCCGGCGCGCCCGGGCAGCGGCGACTCCGAGACCCCGGACGGGGGTCGTCCGACCCGGGGGCCGCGATGGCTGCGCTTCACGGCGGTCGGTCTCGGCCTGTTCGGCACGGTGCTGGCGCTGCTCTTCCCGTTCCTGCCCGTCGTGCAGGAGACCGCCACGATCTCGTGGCCGAGCGCGACCACCGGCACCCGTCCGGTCGACGCCCCGCTGGTGGCCTACCGGCCGGAGACGATGAGCGTCACCGTCCCCTGCCGGGCGATCCAGGACCTCGACGGTCGTACCGGCCCTGCGGCGAACGTGCTCTCGACGTACCCGCCGCTCTCGCCGGACGGCCCCTCGGTGGGCATGCGCCTGACCGTCGAGAACGGCCAGCTCGTCCTGAACGACCGCGGGCAGCAGATGGCCGCCGCCGCGGTGCCGCCCGGCGACTGCACGGTGCGCATCGTCTCGGACGCCGGCTCCACGCTCGTCGACCTCGGCATCGGGCAGGAGATCCGGCTGCCGTTCGACGCCCGTCCCCAGGTCGTCGGCATCTACTCCGACCTCGACCAGGACCGCGACGACGTCGCAGGCGTCGCGGTGTCGATCACTCCGGACACCCGTTTCGAGACCAGCCCGACGACGCTGAAGATCCTCGCCGGGCTCCTGGCGGTGCTGGCCGCGGGCGGCGGCGTCTGGGCCCTGCACGCCCTCGACGTCCGCGCGGGCCGGCGCGCGCCGCGCCTGGCGCCCAAGCGCTGGTGGTGGCCGACGAGCCGCGACGCCGTCGTCACCGTCGTGCTCGCGGTGTGGGCGGTGATCGGCAGCCAGACCTCCGACGACGGCTACATCCTGGGCATCGCCCGGGCGCGGGAGTCGGCGGGCTACATCGGCAACTACTACCGCTGGTTCAACGTCCCCGAGGCGCCGTTCGGCTGGTTCTACGAGCTCTACGCGCTCTGGATCCGCCTCGGAGACTCCATCCTGTGGTTGCGGCTGCCGTCGCTGATCATGGGGATCGCCTCCTGGATCCTCATCAGCCGCGAACTGCTGCCGCGCCTGGGCCAGCAGGTCCGGCGGTCGAAGGCGGCGGCCTGGGCGGCCGCGGGCGTGTTCCTCGCCTTCTGGCTGCCCTACAACAACGGGCTGCGCCCCGAGCCGGTCGTGGTGATCGCCGCCCTGCTCGCCTTCTGCGCCGTCGAGCGCGGCGTCGCGACCCGCCGCCTGGCGCCGGTGGCGCTGGGGCTGCTCGCCGCGGCGTTCGCGGTGGCGGCGACGCCAACGGGGCTCATCGCCGTCGCACCCTTCCTCTCCGCGGCCCGCCCGCTGTGGCGCCTCGTGATCGAGCGCGTGCGCTTCGGCGGCTGGCTGCCGGTGCTCGCCCCGGTCTCGGCGGCCGGCCTGCTCGTGCTCGTCCCGATCTTCTCCGACCAGACGTGGGCCGCGGTCTATGAGGCGACGCGGCTGCGCACCCTGCTCGGGCCGAACTGGACGTGGTTCCAGGAGGTCGTGCGCTACCAGTCCCTGTTCGGGACGGCGGCCGACGGCTCGCTCGCGCGCCGCTTCCCGGTGCTGCTGCTGATCCTCGGGATCGTCGTCTGCATGGTGGTGCTGCTGCGCCGCGACAAGATCGCCGGCGCCGCGCTCGGGCCGTCGCAGCGGCTCATCGGCTCGTCGGTGATCGCGTTCGCCGTACTCGCTCTGACCCCGACGAAGTGGACCCACCACTTCGGCGCCTTCGCCGCCCTCGGCGCCGGCATCGCCGCGCTGACGGCGCTGGCGACGTCGTCGGACGTCCTGCGCTCGCGCCGCAACCGCCTGCTGTTCCTGGCCGCCCTGTTCGCGATCCTGGCGCTGGCATTCACCGGCCCGAACACCTGGTGGTACACGAACAACTGGGGCGTGCCGTTCAACGGCGGCCCGCCCTTCTGGGACGGCTGGCCGTTCGCCTACGGCCTCGTCGAGCCGTGGCCGGTCTACTCGTTGTGCCTCCTGGTGTCGGTGATCCTGCTGGCGGCCGCCGGGATCGAGCACGTGCGCGGCGTGCCGCGGCCGCCGGAGGACGACGACGCCAAGCCCTCGGCCGCCTCGGCCGCCGTCGGGGCGGTGCTGGCCCCGCCGAAGGACGCGATCGACAAGCTGCGGGCGACCCGCGGCGGGTCGAGCGTGGAGCGCCGTGCCCGGGCCCTGCGCATCGGCTCGGCGCCGATCGCGCTGGTGTGTGCCGGGCTCCTCGCGTTCGAGATGGTCTCGATGACCGACGGGATCGAGGCCCAGGCCGGCAGCTTCTCGCTCGGCGGCGACGTGCTCGACCACCCCTTCGGCGACAGCTGTGGCCTCGCCGACCGCGTCCGCGTCGAGGGCTCGACGGTCGCCGGTGTCCTGCCGGTCGCGCCGGCGCCGACCGGGATCACCGCCGCCTCCGGCGTGCTGCCGACCGTCGCCCCGGCCACCCCGACCCCGACCACCACGACCGCCGACGGGGCCGGCTCGGGGTCGTCGGCCGGGGAGGGCGCGGGCGGCACCGACGGCGGTGGGACGACGACCACGACGCCGCCGACGACCTCCACCACCCCCGGGGCGGTCACGCCCGGCCAGCCGAGCCCGGCGCCGCTGCCCGCCAACACCGTGCCCGCGTCCGCCCCGGAGGCCCAGCTCGTCGACCCCCAGCCCGGCAACAGCGGGTTCACCGCCGCCGGCGCGACCCCGCCGGTCGGCGGCGGCACCGGGGTCTCGGGCTACGAGTACTCGCTGCGCAACGGCCTCGCCGACCAGGCGATCGGCTCCTACGACGCGGCCGGCACGGGCACCGGCGTCCTGCGCACCGACTGGTACTCGCTCGACGACGACCTCCGCGCGGGCACCACCCCGCTCGTCCTGTCCGTCGCCGGGCGGCTCAACGGCGGCAACTTCCTGACGATCCAGTTCGCCGACCGCCTGCCCGACGGGCGCGTGCGCATCCTCGGCCAGCAGCCGATCGACGACGGCCGCTTCGGCGAGCCGGGGTGGCGCGAGATCCGGCTCAACCTCGCCGGCGGCCCCGGGGCACAGGCCGACGAGGTGCGGCTGATCGCGCAGGATCGGGCGCTGGGCCCGGACGGGTGGCTGGCGATCGCGCCGATGCGCGGCCCCCAGCTCGTGCCGCTGACCCAGATCCTCGGCCCGGAGAACCCGGGCTACCTCGAGTGGCCCGTGCAGTTCGCGAGCCCCTGCCTGCGGCCGTTCGAGGTGCGCGACGGCATCGCCGAGGTCGCCCGCTACCGCCTCATCGGCGACGCGAGCCAGCTGCGCCCGGGTGGCGTGAACTGGTCGTCCTCCAACGCCGGCGGGCCGCTGGGGTGGATCGAGATCCTCGAGCGGCGCACCGAACTGCCGACCTACCTCGAGGGCCAGCCCCAGCGCGACTGGGGCATCGTCGAGCGCCTCGACCCCTACACCCCGAACGCCGCCGCGCCGGCGGTCACCCGCGGCGAGCGGACGATCTCGGGGACCTTCACCCCCGGCCCCATCGGCGACCCGCCGCCCGGGACCCCGTCGCCGGAGCGCTGAGCTCGCCCGCGGCGAACGCCCTGTCGACGTGCTTCACCTGTGGTTCGCCGCTTCTACCCGCGCACGATCCCCGTTCGCCCTCGGGCAGTGGACACGCCCCGCGCTCGCTCGCCCGAACGTCGGCTCGCTGGCGTCCGGATGCGCGCGCGTTCGTCTCAGGGGCGGGACCTCGCGCCGACCTCAGTCGCGGAAGATCACGGTGCGCATGACGATGAAGTTGATCGTCGTCGCGCAGGCCTGGGCGATGAACCAGGACAGGAAACCGGCGAGGGCGCCGGGGTTGATCGACGGCGCGTCCATGACGACCAGGACGAGGCTGGCGACGCCGACGTTGACCGCGAAGGTCGAGCCGTAGAGCAGCACGAAGCCGAGGAACTTCCCCGCGCCGCCGGAGGACGAGGCGAAGGTGAAACGGCGGTTGAGCAGGTAGGCCGTCGTGGTGCCGAGGATGAACGACACCGCCTTGGCCAGCGGCGCCCAGACGCCGAGGGCGAGGAGTCCGGCGTACACGCCGAGGTCGACGCCGGCGGCGACGGCGCCGATCGCCACGAATCGCACGAGCTGCGCCTTGAGCCCCAGGGGGGCGGGGCGCTCGCCGGTCTCGGCCGCGGTCATGGCTCGAGGGTACGAGGGAGCACCGGGCACCACGGAGCGGCCCCGCCGGGTCGGCCCTTGTCAGCGCACCGGGGGCGCGTCGATATCGTCGCAACCCATGGCCGTGGTGGCAGCGCAGGAGAGCCGGCCGGGCCCGGCCCCCGACGCCCCCGGCGACGAGACCGGTCCCGGGCGTCGTGGCGGCTCGCGCGCCGCCGGCTGGTGGCTCGCGGCGCTGGCGGCGCTCACCGTCGTGCTCGGGCTCGCGATCCCGCTGGCGCCGGTGATCGCGGACGACCCCGTCGTCACCTGGCCGAAGGCCGGCACGCCGGCGGCGTCGACGAGCCTGCCGCTGACGCCCTACCGCCCGCTGAGCATGACCGCCGACGTGCCGTGCGCCGCGCTGCGTCCGGGCGGCGACGCGCTGCGCACCCAGCCGGAGTCCGCCGGCACGCCCGGGCGGGGACTGACGGCCGGCACGAGCGGCGGCCGCGTCGTCATCACGAGCTCGGGCGCCACGGTGCTCGACGAGCTCCTCCCGCTGGGCGACTGCACCTACCGGATCGTCGCCGACCAGGCGGGCACGCGGGTGGAGCGCGACGGGCAGCTGCTCGTCGACCGGCCCGGCGCGCTCGTGCCGCAGGTCGCCGAGCTCGCCACCGACGCGCCGGGGACGCCGGGCCTCGCCGCGACCGTGCACACCGACGACCGGTACGCGTCGTTCCCGAGCACCCTGAAGCTCGTCCTGCTCGTGCTCCACGCGCTCGCGCTGGCGGCGACGCTGTGGATGGCGGTCCGGCGGTGGCGCGGCCGGGGACCCGGCCTCGAACGACCACGGTTCCACCCGGCGGACGCCGTCGTGCTGCTCGTCTCGGCGGCGTGGGTGGTGCTCGGGCCGCTGCAGAACGACGACTCCTGGTACACGGCGATGGCCCGGGCCGCGACGCCGACGGGCTACATCGGCAACCAGATCTACATGTTCAACACGACGGAGAACCCGTTCGTGCTGTCCCAGTACCTCATGGCGCTCTGGGGCCACCTCGGCGTCGCGATCGGGCTGCCGGGCTGGGGCCTGCTGTGGATGCGCCTGCTGCCGCTGCTGCTCGGCCTCGTGACGTGGTGGCTGCTGCGGACCCTGCTGGTCACCCTGCTCGGCCGGTCCGGACGTCTGCCCGGTGTCGCGTGGGCGCTGCTGCTCGCGCACCTCGCGTGGTGGCTGCCGTACGGGATGGCGCTGCGGCCGGAGGTCGTCATCGTCCCGCTGTCCGCGGGCGTGCTCGTGCTCGCCGAGCTCGCGCGCCGGCGCCAGGCCGTCGGTCCCCTGATCCCGGCGACGGCCCTCGCCGCGCTCGCGGTGAGCGTCTCGCCGTCGGGGCTGGTGGCCGCGGCACCCGTGGTCGTGGCGCTGCCGTGGTTGTGGCGCTGGCTCGTGGCCCGCGGCTGGCGCTCGCGGCTCGGCGCGGCGGGGGCCGTGATCGCCGCCGGGACGATCGCGATCCCGATCGGCTTCGGCGACGCGACCCTGGGTGACGTCATCGAGGCCACCGACGTCCACAGCTGGTACTACCTGACCTTCCCCTGGTACGAGGAGTGGGCCCACTACCGGACGATGATCGAGACCGGGACGTGGGGACGCCGGCTGCCGGTGCTGCTCACGGTGGTGCTCCTGGTCGTCGTGTCGATCGGCAGCGGACGCGGCCCGGGCAGCGGACGTCTGCGCGACGCCACCCTCGCGACCGCGGTGACCACCGCCGTCGCGCTGGGCCTGCTCGCGCTCGGCCCGACGAAGTGGGTCAACCACTTCGGGGCGGTCGCGGCACCGGCCACCGTGCTGCTCGCGCTGACGCTGCTGCACTCGCCGCTGCCCCGTCGCGCCGGCGCGCTCGTGAGCGGGGCGTCCGTGCTGCTCATCAGCGGCGCGACCGTGCTCGGGTTCGCCGGGCCGAACACCTGGAAGCCCTACAGCGACCGCGGCCAGCCCTTCGGCGACCACCTCGACATCGAGATCTCGATGCTCGACCTCGAGCAGTTCGCCCCGCACTGGGACCAGTTCTACCTGCGCGACGTCTGGTGGTGGCTGCTCGTCGCGGTGGTCGCCTCCGCCTGGCTGTGGTGGCGGCGCCGCGCGAAGAAGCGCACCTACGGCGTGACCCCCGAGCGCGCGGTGCTCGTCACCGCCACGACGGTCCTGGTCGGGCTGCTGATCGCGGTGATGGTGCTGGCGCCCGTGTGGCAGGGCGCGGGCTGGAGCGTCGCGGGCAGCCAGATGCAGGCGCTGGCGGGACGCGGGTGCGGCCTCGGCGAGGCGGCCACGGTGATGGCCCGGACCCGCGAGGACGTCGGGACACCCACCACCCCGGACACCCGCACCGGCGACTTCGCCCTCGCCGCGGACGACCCGTCCCCCGTCCCGGCGCCCAACCCCGGACCGGTGTGGCACGACCAGGTCGAGCTCGTGCCCGGCGCCGACCCCACCATCCCGCCGCCCGGCGTCACCGGCCTCGGCACCCTGACCACCGGTTGGTTCCCGCTGCCCGTCACCGACCCGATCGACCCCGAGGCGCCCACCCACCTCGTCGTCCCCGTCGCGGGCAACGACCCCGATCGCCAGCGGGTCGTCGTCCAGTTCGGCTCCGGCGATCCGAACGCGCCGGTCGAGGCCGAGTCCGTGGTGGCGACGCCCGTCGGCGGGTTCACCGCCCGGCAGTGGCAGGAGGTTCCGGTGCAGCTCCCGGGCAGCCGCCCGACCGCGGCGCGCGTCGTGGTCGAGGACCGCGTCGCCGGGCCGGAGAGCGCCCTCGCGGCCGCGGCGCCGCACCTGGCCCGCATGCAGCCGGTGGGCACCCTCGTGGACGCCGCCGCCCGGCCGGACCCGGACGTGGTCGCCGGCGGGGCGTTCGCCGACCAGCTCTCGGTCGTGCTCTGGCCCTGCGTCGACCAGGTCTCCGTCCAGGACGGCATCGCCCCGACCCCGACCCTGCGTCTCAACGCCGCCGAGAACACCCCCGAGTTCATCCTGACCAACCCGACCTACGAGTCGTGGGGCGGCACGATGGTCCAGTCGGAGCGGACCTGGGCCACCGTGCGCCCGTTCTCCGCGCTCCCCGACGGCGGGGTGCCCGCGCTGCCGTGGGGCACCGTCGAGCGGATCGTCTACGACCACCCGACCGACGGCTACGACCTCCGCGTCGACCAGGTCTCCCGCGGCGGGTTGGAGCGGTTCGCGACGCTGGCGTCCGAGGAGTACTCGGGGCGTGAGTACCTCGGCTGAGACGACCCCGCCCCGGCTCGTCAGGCAGGGTCCCGGGCTGCTCCTGGCCTCGGCCGTGCTCACGCTGCTGTGCGCGATCGCGTTCCCCCTCGCGCCGGTGACGCAGCCCGTCGTGACGTTCTCCTGGCCACAGGCGCCGGGGCAGACCGCCGCCGCGCTGCCGCTCATGCCGTACCAGCCGGTGGCGCTGGACGCCGCGGTGAGCTGCGACGCGCTCGCGGCCACGCCGCCCGGGGCGACGACGCTGGCCACCACCCCGCCGGGCACCCCGTCCGCGCCCGTCGGGGGGCTGACCGTCCGTCCGGTGCCGGGCGGCGCGCTGGTGACGAGCAACGGCGAGGCCCTCGCCGCGGTGGCCCTGCCGCGCGGCCCGTGCACGCTGGGCGTGGCGTCGACACCGTCGGCGACGACGGTCCTCCTCGACGGCCGGGTCGTGGCGTCCCGCGAGGGCGACGTCCGTCCCGTCGTGGCCGCGGTGGTCACCGGGGCGCCGGGCACCGACGGTCTGTCCCTGTCGCTGCGCACCGACACCCGCTTCCAGACCACCCCGGGCGTGCTGAAGTACCTGCTCGGGCTGGGGGTGCTGGTCGGGCTCGCCGGGATGGCCGCCGGCGCGTGGCGACGCGACGGGCGGTCGTTCGCCCGTCCTCGTCGGCCACGACCGCGGCCGGTCGACGCGGTGGTGACCCTCGGTCTCGCCGGGTGGGCGGTGGTGGGCCCCGCGACGGTCGACGACGGCTACATCGCGGGCATCCTGCGGGCGCGCGACTCCAGCGGCTTCACCGGCAACGTCTACCGCTGGCTCAACGCGCCCGAGGCGCCGTTCAGCTGGTTCTACGAGCTCACGCGGGCCTGGGCGGAGCTGGCGCCCGGGGCCCCGTCGGTGCTCTGGCTGCGCGTCCCCGCGACCGTGCTCGGGCTGCTCATCTGGATCCTGCTGCGCCGCCACGCCCTGCCCCGCCTCGGTCCGGCCCTGCGCCGGCCGGGGGCGACGTGGGTCGCCGCGGCGGCGTTCGCGGCGTGGTGGCTGCCGTTCGGGCTCTCGCTGCGCCCCGAGCCGTGGCTCGCGCTGGGCGTGCTGGCCGTCTGGGTGTGCGTGGAGCGGGCCGTGGCCACGCGGACGCTCCTGCCGCTGCTCGGGGCCGGGGTGGTCGCGGGGTTCACGGTGGCGCTGACGCCGGGCGCGCTGCTGGGCCTCGCGCCGCTGCTCGTGGCGCTGCCCGCGCTGGCCCGGGCGGGGCCCGGTAGGCGAGAGGGGTGGTTCCGCACGCTCGTCGTCGTGGCCGGGCTGGCCGTCGCCGTGCTGCCGATGGCCGCCGACCAGTCGCTCGCGGGGCTGCTCGAGGCCACGCGGGTGCGCCAGCTCGTCGGAGGCGGGCAGCCGTGGTGGCAGGAGCTGTCGCGCTACTCCTCGCTCCTGGAGCCGGGCAACGTGCAGGGCGGGATCGGGGCGCGGCTCGCGGTGCTGCTGACCCTGCTCGCGCTGGCCGCCGTCGCGTGGGCGGTGCTCGCGGTCCGGGTGCGCGCGGGGGTCGCGGTGGGCCCGGTGCGGCGGCTGCTCGCCGTCACGGCGCTCGGACCGGTGACCCTGATCGTCAGCCCGACCAAGTGGACGCTGCACTTCGGCGAGCTCGCGGGTGTCGGCACGGCGGTGCTGACGCTGTTCGTGGTGCTGTGGTCGCCGCGGCTCGTGGCGTCGGTCGCGCGGCTGCGAGGGCCCGCCCTCGTCGTCGTGCTGGGTGGCCTCGGGCTCGTGACGACGCTCGTGCTCATCGGCTACAACCAGTGGGCGTGGGCCTCCGCGTGGGGCGTGTTCTGGAACGACATCCCCCCGCAGATCGCCCGCGTGGCACTGGGCGACATCGCGCTGCCGGTGACGATCGTGGGCACGCTGGTGCTCGGCGTGCTCGTGGCCGTGCGCGGACGGGCGCCCCGCCGGCTGGCCCGGGTGCTGGCGCCGGGGACGGTGGCGCTGGTCCTCGTGATCGCGGTGATCGCGCTGGAGGGCGGCTCGTTCCTCAAGGTCACCGCTGACCGGCGCGGCACGTTCAGCTACGGCTCGGACTCCGTCGCGGCCCTGCGCGGCGACCCCTGCGGGCTGGCCTCGGACCTCGCGGTGGAGACCGATCCCCGGGCGGGCGTGCTGGTCCCCGGTCCGCCCTCGATCGACGAAGCGGATTTCCTGGCACCCAGTGCAAGCGAGGACGCAGGGCTTGCACCGGGCACGCGATTCCTGCCCACCTCCCCGCAGACGCCGGCCGCGGTGCCGCTGGCGATCGGGGGGACGGAGCTCCCGGGCTGGGCGGCGCCGGTGACGTCGCCGGACGAGGGCCCCGCGCAGCTGCGGTCGGACTGGTTCGTGCTGCCGCCCGAGGCGCGCGAGCGGCGCGCGCCGGTGGTCGTCACCGCGAGCGGGTCGGTGTCGGCGGGCTCGGTGAGCCTCGAGTTCGCGGCGTCGCCGGGCGAGGCACCGATCGCGGAGACCCCGGGCGGCCCGATGAGCGGCGTCGCCCCGCGCGACCTCCGGGCGCTCGCTCCCGAGGGCACGTCGCTGGTCCGGGTGCGGGCGACGAGCGCGGCGCGCGACGCCGAGGACGCCCGGACCGCGACGCCCGTCGGGCGCACGCCCGACCTCCCGGTCGCCGTCAGCCTGCCCCGGGTGCCGCGCACGGTGCCGTTCGACGACGTCGTCCCGCCCGGCAGCACCGCGCTCGTCGACTGGCCCGTCGCCTTCGCCTTCGGATGCCTCGTCCCGCCGCCGCTCACTGGAGGGACGGCGGGCATCCCGCCCTGGCGCGTGACGCCGCCCGGCCTCGCCGACACCGGCGAGATCGAGGTCGCCCCGACCACCGGCGGCCCGTTCCTCACCCCGCGGCTGCTGGTCGAGGAGATCCGCCTGCCGGTGTACCTCGACGGCGACCCGACCCGCGACGCCGTCGGCCTCGCGCGCTGGGTGCCGCGCCTGCCCCTCGGGGCCCTGTCGCCGCAGGTCGGCGAGGAGACCGTCGCCGGTTGGACCCGGACGGGACGCGCGGGAATCCCCGTCCTGGACACCCCCTAGACTCGCGCGGGATGCCTCGCTCCGTGAAGACGCTCGCCGGGTGGGCGCGCACCGCCCCGAGTCGGGCCACCGTGCTCTCCGGCGACGAGGTCGCCTCCACCGAGGCACTGGCGGAGGCGATCGCCGGAGCAGGGCACCGCGGGGTCATCGCCCGCGGCCTCGGGCGCTCCTACGGCGACACCGCGCAGAACGCCGGCGGCCTCGTCCTCGACATGACCGCCCGCGACCGCATCCACTCCGTCGACGCGGAGACGGGGCTGGTCGACCTCGACGCCGGAGTCTCGCTCGATCGCCTCATGCGCGTCGCCCTGCCCTTCGGGCTCTGGGTGCCGGTACTGCCGGGCACCCGCCAGGTCACGATCGGCGGCGCGATCGCCAACGACATCCACGGCAAGAACCACCACTCGGCGGGCAGCTTCGGCCAGCACGTCGTGTCGATGGACCTGCTCACGGGCACCGGCGAGGTCCGCCACCTCGAGCCGGACGGCGTGGAGTCCGAGCTGTTCTGGGCCACGGTCGGCGGCATCGGCCTGACCGGGGTGATCCTGCGCGCGACGGTCCGGATGACGAAGACCGAGACCGCCTACTTCGTCGCCGACACCGAGCGCACCGCAAACCTCGACGAGACGATCGAACGCTTCTCCGACGGCTCGGACGAGGCCTACGACTACTCGTCGGCGTGGTTCGACTCGATCTCCACGGGGTCGAAGCTGGGGCGCGCCGCGCTCGGACGGGGCTCGCTGGCCCGGCTCGACGAGCTGCCCACGAAGCTCCGCAGCGACCCCCTGAAGTTCGACGCCCCGACGCTCGCGAACCTGCCCGACGTCTTCCCGAACGGCCTGGCCAACAAGCTCACGTTCTCGGCGATCGGCGAGCTGTACTACCGCAAGACGAAGAACAAGCGGGGCCAGATCCAGAACCTGACGGCCTTCTACCACCCCCTCGACCTGTTCGGGGACTGGAACCGGGCGTACGGGTCGAAGGGCTTCCTGCAGTACCAGTTCATCGTCCCGCTGGACGCCGAGGCCGAGTTCCGGGCGATCGTGCGCGACATCGCCGAGTCCGGGCACGTCTCGTTCCTCAACGTCTTCAAGAAGTTCGGCGAGGGCAACCGCGCGCCGCTGTCCTTCCCCATGCCGGGGTGGAACATCTGCGTCGACTTCCCGATCGTCGACGGGCTCGGCGCCTTCTGCCGCTCCCTCGACGAGCGCGTGCTGGCCATGGGCGGTCGCCTCTACACCGCCAAGGACTCGCGCACCGATCCCGACACCTTCGCCGCCATGTACCCGCGGCTGGACGAGTGGCGCAAGGTCCGCGACGCCGCCGACCCCGACGGCGTGTTCGCCTCGGACATGTCGCGCCGCCTCCGGCTCACCTCCTGAGGAGAACCATGATCGACGCTGTCGGCCACCCCTCGTCGCTGCTGCTGCTGGGCGGCACCTCGGAGATCGGCCTCGCCACGGCCGAGAAGTACCTCGAGGGCGGTCCGGTGCGCGTGGTGCTCGCCGGACGCCAGTCGCCGCGGCTCGCCGACGCCGCCGCCCGGCTCACCCGCGCGGGCGCGACGATCGAGACCGTCGAGTTCGACGCCCGCGACGCGGCGGTGCACACCGAGGCCGTCCGCAAGGCCTTCGCCGGCGGCGACATCGACGTCGCGATCGTCGCGTTCGGGCTGCTCGGCGACCAGGAGAAGGCCTGGCAGGACATCGACGTCGCCGTCGAGCTCGCCGAGGTCAACTACGTCGCCGCGGTGTCCGTCGGTGTGGCGCTGGCCGCGGAGTTCCGCCGCCAGGGCCACGGGCACCTCGTCGCGCTGTCGTCGGTGGCCGCCGAGCGCGCCCGGCGCTCCAACTTCGTCTACGGCTCGACCAAGGCCGGGCTGGACGCGTTCTACACGGGCCTCACCGAGGCGCTGCGCAGCGAGGGCATCGGCGTCACGGTCGTCCGCCCCGGCTTCGTGCACACCAAGATGACCGAGGGCCTGTCGCCCGCCCCGCTCTCGACCACCCCGGAGAAGGTCGCCGAGGTCATCGTCTCGGCGGTGTCGTCGGGCAAGGAGCAGGTCTGGGCGCCCGCGCCGCTGCGCGCGGTGATGACCGTCCTGCGCCACATCCCGCGCCCGATCTTCCGCCGCCTGCCCGTCTAGTTCGGGTCGCGGTGTCCGATCCGGGGCCCGTCGTTCGTCAGGATGACGACGGCACCGGATGGACGTGGGAGGAGCGACGCCGTGGCGCGCTACGTGTTCCTGATGTACGACCCCGAGGACTGGCACGACACCGTCGACGAGCAGGGCGTGGTCGACGAGTTCCGGCTGCACGAGGAGTTCATGACCGCCGTGGTCGAGGCCGGGGCGAGCGTGGTCGGCGGGGAGGCGCTCGAGCGGTCGTCGACCGCGAGCACCGTGCGCCGCGGCGAGGGTGACCCCATGGTCACCGACGGCCCCTTCGCCGACACCAAGGAGGCCCTCGGCGGCTTCTACGTCATCGAGGCCCCCGACCTCGACGTCGCGCTGCACCTCGCGGCGGTGTGCCCGGCCGGGACCATCGAGGTGCGCCCGGTGATGGAGATGCCCGACGGCGTGTGATGGCGGCGCTCGACGAGGTCTTCCGCCGGGCCTGGCCCGTGGTGGTCGCGTCGACGGCTCGGCTGACCCGCGACCTCGACCTGGCCGAGGACTGCACGCAGGAGGCGTTCGAGCCCGCGGTGGCGAGCTGGTCGGCCACCCCGCCGGACAACCCGGCGGGGTGGCTGACCACGACGGCCCGCCGGGTCGCGCTCGACCGGCTACGTCGCGACGCGGTCCTGGCCCGCAGACTGCCGCTGCTGGTGGAGCCGGGCGGCGCGGACGAGGGCGATCCCCCGCCGACCGACCCGCTCCGGCTCGTCTTCATCTGCTGCCACCCGGCGCTGGCCCGCGAGTCGCAGGTGGCGCTGACGCTCCGCCTCGTCTGCGGGGTGGACGTCCCCGCGATCGCCGCCGTCCTCCTCACGGGCGAGGCGGCCGTCGCCCGCCGGATCACCCGCGCCAAGCAGAAGATCGCGACGGCGCGCATCCCGTTCCGCGTCCCGCCCGAGGAGGACCTCCCGGCCCGGCTGGACACCGTGCTGACCGTCGTGCACCTCGCCTACACCGCCGGACACGTCGCGGCCCGCGGGGCGCTGCGCGACGATGCGCTGACCGAGCGCGCCACGGCCCTGGCCCGCATGCTCGTCCGGCTCCTACCCGACGAGCCCGAGCCGCCGGCGCTCCTCGCGCTCGTCCTGCTCACCGAGGCCCGCGGGCCGAGCCGGACGACCTCCGACGGCGACCTCGTCCTGCTCGCCGACCAGGACCGGTCCCGGTGGGATCGCGCGCTGATCCGGGAGGGCCTCGTCCTCGCGACTGCGGCGTTGCGGCACCCGCGGCACGGCCGCTTCGCTCTGCAGGCCGCCGTCGCCGGGCTGCACGCGACGGCCCCGAGCTGGTCGGACACCGCGTGGGCGCAGATCGTGACGACCTACGACGCCCTCATGCGACGGTGGCCGTCACCCGTGGTCGCGCTCAACCGCGCGGCGGCGCGCAGCCGCCTCGAGCACGCCGACCTCGACGAGGTGCTGCACGACATCGACGCCCTCGCGCCCGACCTCGCCGGCTATCCCTACCTGCCGGCGGCCCGCGCGGACGTGCTCGCCCGGCTCGGACGGAGCGACGAGGCGGCGCGGGCTTACGACGACGCGCTGGCGTTGACCACGAACCCCACCGAGCGGCGGTACCTGGCGCGCCGGCGCACCGAGCTCGAGCCTTCCGACGACCGGTGATCGAAGTACCGATACGGACACTGAACGTCTGCGACGGCACTTCGCTGACACTCCGGGCCCCTACGCGGCCGCCGCTGCCGGCCGGACGGCGTGGCTGCCCCCACGCCGCCCGACCGTCCGTCCACCGGAGTGCGGGGTGGCCTCCGGTCGACGGACCTCCGCGACGTCGCGGCGCGCGCTACCCCGGCGCCGCGACGGGTCCTTGTCCCGCATCCAGGCCTGTGCGGGCTCCTCCACCCAGCGGTAGGCGAGATGCGCGAGCAGCAATGACGCCACCGCGAGGTGGGGCACCAGGAGGGCCGCCGCCGCCGTGTCCGGGGCGAGCGCGGGGATGCGCGTCATGGCGACGAGCGCCATCTCGATCAGGGGGAAGTGCACGAGGTAGAGGGCGTACGAGATGCGCCCGCCGTGCCGCAGCCGCGGGGTGCCCAGGGCGCGGGCGACCGGCCCGTCGGTGAGCGCCAGCGCGCCGAGCAGCACCGGCAGCATCGGCACGGCCAGGAAGACGCGGGCGTCGGCGCTGACGGCGGCGGTCGCCGGCGCGGTGGCGGCCCAATAGACGACCAGCGCGATCTCGGCGAGGGCGACCACCAGCACACGGTGCGCCCAGCGCGAGACCACCTGGGTGCGCGGCACCCGGCGCACGACCAGCCAGGTCAGCACGCCCGCGCTGAAGCCGGCGACGAGGCGCACCGCCCAGAAGCCCTCGAACGCGCCGTGCAGTGCGCCCTGCACGGCGAAGACGGCCGTCGGCATCGCCGCGAGCACGGCCAGCACCGCGAGGACCGGGCGCGGCCAGCCCCGCACGAACCAGGCGGCCGCGGCCAGGAGCGGGAAGGCCAGGTAGGCGGCCCACTCGGCGCTGATCGACCACGCCGGCAGGACGAAGGACACGCCGTCGATGCCCGGCGAGTCCCACATCTGCGTCATCGTGACCTGGCGCAACCAGCTCAGGGGGTCCAGGCCGGGCTGGGCGCCCTGCCACGTCACGACGCCGTCGCTCCCCAGGACGGCGCGCGCCGCGCACCACAGCCCGACCAGGACCACCACGACCGCGTACAGCGGCCACACCCGGGCGAGTCGCGCCCAGACGAAGCCCAGCGCCTGCCGCGGCCCCGGCGCACCACGCCAGCGGTCGAGGTAGGAGCGGGCGAGGAGAAAGCCCGAGAGGGCGAAGAACAGGTCCACCCCGAGCGGGCCCGCCGCGAGCAGCGGGGCGATCGGCCCGAACCACGCGGCGTAGCCGGTGACGGGCAGGAAGCTCAGGTGGTGGACGAGGACCCACACCGCGGCGACCGCGCGCAGCCCGGTCAGCGCCGGGATCTCGACGGTGGCCGACCGACCCACCGGGGCCGTCGGGCGGGACGACGTTCCGCCCCGTGGCGACGGGATGTCGTGGTCCTGCCCCACCACCGTCCGCATCGCGCCTCCCCGACGTCCACCGGCGGGATCGGCATCCACCGACCCTCGACCTGGTTAACGGCTCCGAGTGGCCGCTACCTGATACTCCGATCGGTGGATCGGTGGGTGGTGCCGTTCGATCAGGGATCACAAGGGGTCAGCACTGTCGCTGTCCGTCACATGCCACGAACGGAGCAACCACCGGCGGGTGGCGATGACACCGGGTCGAGGGTCGGCCTCCGGACGGCACTGCGGGAGCTCCGTGCACCGCCCGGGCCCGTTCGTACCGCCACGTCCCGCCCGATCGGAGAGACTGGCGCCTCCAGGTGTTCCTCCGTTGCCAATGCTGTGCAACAGTGCCGACCATGACCCTGGCGATCGCGCCGCCCGTCGTCCGCGCCGTGCGTCCCGAGGACCTCCCCGCGGTCGCGCGGCACATGCGCGGCATGCTCGGGCGCGAGCTCGGCGGCTACGACCCACGCCTGCACGCCGACATCGACGACCTCGCCGGCACCTACCTGGGCGCGCGTGGGACGCACCTGCTGGTGTGCCTGGCCGAGGGGCCCGACGGGCCCGCCGTCGCGGGCACCGCGTCCGTGCGCGCCGGGGGACCGAAGCCGCAGTTCACGCCGACGTGGCTCGCTCGCCGCTATGAGGGCCGGCGCATCGGCCAGATCTGCCGGGTCTGGGTCGACCCCGAGCACCGCCGCTCGGGCGTGGGTCGGCTGCTCGCGACCGGGGCCGCGCGATGGGCCCTCGACGCGGGCTACGACCCGGTCTGCCTGCACACGAACGCGTCGATCCCGGGGGCGCTGGCGTTCTGGTCGAACTTCCCCGGCGCGGTGCTGGTGCACGACGCGCGCCCGGACCCCTGGTCGACGGTGCACTTCGAGATCGACCCGGCGACGTTCACGGCCGCTGCGGACCTCGCGGCCTGAGCAGGGCCGGACTCAGCGGTCCTGCTGGGGGATGCGCCCGCCGGCGCCACCCGCGTCGCCGCGGCCGTCACCCGGGACCGGGCGGGCCTGGGCCTTGAGCAGGTCACGGATCTCGATGAGCAGCTCGACGTCGGAGGGGTCGGCCGGGCCCTCCTCCTCGCCGCGGCGCCGCCGTTCCTCGACCACCTTCAGCGGCATGACCACGAGGAAGTAGATGACGGCAGCCGTGAGGACGAGCGTGATGATCGCGTTGATGAAGCTCGCGTAGTCGAACACGACGCCCGAGACCACGAAGGAACCAGCGAATTCGCCCCCACCGGAGAACACCTGGATCAGGGGCTTGAGGAAAGCGTTGGTGAACGCCGTCACGACGGCGGTGAACGCGGCGCCCACGACGACCGCCACCGCGAGATCGACCACGTTCCCGCGGAGCAGGAAATCCTTGAATCCCTTGAGCACGTCTATTCCTCCGGCATACGGATCGCTTTCCGTGCCGAAGGATAGGGGCACCGGTCGGCGTGCCCTCACCGCCCACGCTGGGGAGTCGCGATTCCCGGACGGGCCGGGGGAGAACCCGGCGCGAGACCCTCCCCCGACGGGCGGTCTCGCACCGGGTCCTCGGCCCGGACCCACTCGTCCGGAGAGGGGACCTCTCACGTCCTCGGGCGGGTCCGTGCGATCACACGGCCCGAGCGCCCCCTCGGGGCCGGAAGGCCGGGCCGACCGGCCCGAGGGGGTGCTCGTCCGCGGGGTGCACCGCCGATACGGGGTCGACGGGCACCGGTGGAGAGACCTAGTTGTCGGCGTCCACGGCGTTCGCGCAGCTCTTGCTGACGCCCGCCTCCTGCTCACTGCCCTTCTCCACCGAGCTGAGGATCGGGACGGTGCCGGCGACGTCCTGGACCGGGACCTGCACCCCGAGGACGTTGACCGGGACGTTGTTGCCGCAGACGTTGGTCGGCACGATCGTCTGGACATCGCTGATGTTGACCACACCGTGCTGCTCGGTGCCGTGGTCGTGGTGCTCACCGGCGAAGGCCGCACCGGTGGTGCAGGCCAGGCCGGTGCCGATCAGAGCAGTGGCGGTCAGGGAGCGACGCAGAAGCTTCACAGCAGGGTTCTCCTCGGTTGAGGTCGTCGACCCCGCAACTCGACGGGATCGTGGGGAGCAGCGGCCGACCGTGGAAGGGCAGGTCGCGCCTGCTCTCCCGTCACCGAGCCGCGAAGTGTTGCCAGGAGCGGGTGGGTCCTGCTCAGTCGTTGTCGGCGGCGACGTCGTTGTCGCAGTTCTTCGCGACACCGGCGGCCTGCTCGCTGCCGTGCTCGGCCGGGCTGAGGACCGGGATGGTGCCGGCGACGTCCTGGACCGGAACCTGGACGCCGAGCACGTTCACCGGGACGTCGTTGTTGCACGCGTTCGTCGGGACGATCGTCTGGATCGAGTCGACGTTCGCGAATCCCTCCTGACCACCCTCGTGAGCAAAGGCGGCGCCGGTCGTGCTGGCCAGGCCCGCACCGATGAGCGTGGTCGCCAGCACGGACTTACGGAGAATTCCCACAGTGATGTCCTTTCGCATGGTCCTTCCCGTGCCGGGGCGGCGACGAGAAGCCTTCACCGGCGGCACCGGAATGCCGCGCGGCGGACATTAGTGGTTGATGACCGAGCAGTTCGGGCACAGAGGATCTCGCCTATTGGTCACCCGCTCGTGATCGTCCGAACCCTGATGAGGTGATCGGCATGCAGGCTTCCGTACTCGTCACGGACGGCGGGTGATCATCTGGGCCAGTGATCCACTACGGGGTGCACACCGCACTCACCGAAGATCACGACGGGTGGTGGACTGCTCTTTTCGGGCGAACGCCGAGCGGCTCGTCGACGGCGGTGGGTGGCACGTGTCGCGGTGCGCCAGGCCCATTCGGGCCGCTCGCCCGCCCATCCGGAGCAAGCGCGGACGGGTCCCTTGTCGCTACCGTTCGCGCGTGTCGTCCTCGACCACGCCGTCCGCGTCGACCGTCCGCATCGGGCGTCCCCTCGCGGCCTGGGCCACCTGGGACTGGGGCTCGGCCGCCTTCAACCACGTCGTCACCACCTTCGTCTTCACCGTCTACCTGACGAGCTCGGTCGCCGCCGACGAGGCGGGCGGCTCGGCGGCGCTCGCCACCGCGATCACGGTGTCCGGCATCCTCGTCGCGCTCGTGGCGCCGGTGTACGGGCAGCGCAGCGACGCGGCGGGAGCCGAGACCGGGCGGCAGCGCCGGCTCGGCTGGCTCACCACGGTGATCGTGGTGTGCACGGCGCTCATGGCGTTCGTCGCGCCGGAGCCCTCGTACCTGTGGTGGGGGCTGCTGATGCTCGGCATCGGCACGTTCGCCTACGAGCTCGCGCAGGTCGAGTACAACGCGATGATCTACCGCCTCGCGCCCCCGGGACGCACCGGACGCGTCTCCGGGATCGGCTGGGCCGCGGGCTACGTCGGCGGCATCGTGCTCCTGCTGCTCTGCTTCGTCCTGTTCCTGTCGGACTCGCCCGTGATCGCCTTCGAGGGCGAGGGGACGGCTGTGCGGGTCGTCGTCGTCCTCGCCGCGCTCTGGTTCGCCCTCGCGACCATCCCGGTGCTGCGGATGCGGTTCCCGTTCCCCGCACCCCCCGGGGACACCGAGGCCGCGGTCGGGTGGGCGGCGTCGTACCGGCTGCTGTTCCGCCGTCTGGCGCGCCTGTACCGCGACGACCGCAACCTGCTGGGCTTCCTGGTCTCCAGCGCGATCTACCGCGACGGCCTGACCGCGGTCTTCACCTTCGGCGGCGTGCTGGCGTCGGGGACCTTCGGGCTGACCCCCGGCGACGTCATCATCTTCGCGATCGTGGCCAACGTGGTGTCGGCGGTCGGCGCGATCGTCGGCGGGTGGCTCGACGACCGCGTCGGGCCGAAGATCGTGATCATGGTCTGCCTGGCGGCCCTGGTCGTGACAGCCGGCGGCATGCTGTTCGCGTCCGGGCCCACCGCGTTCTGGATCGGAGGGACGTTCCTGTCGCTGTTCGTCGGGCCGGCCCAGGCGTGCTCGCGGAGCTATCTCGTGCGCCTCGTCCCGCCGGGGCGCGAGGGCGAGCTGTTCGGGCTGTACGCCACCACGGGACGCGCGGTGAGCTTCCTCGCGCCGGCGCTGTTCGCTCTGTTCATCACGCTGTTCGGCGCGCAGCGCTGGGGCATCCTCGGGATCGGGATCGTGCTCCTGCTCGGGCTCGTGACCCTGATCCCCGTCCGGTCGGTGGCCGGCAGCGCGGCGGCCGGCGAGGAGGCCGTCCGCACGTGACGCGCCGTCAGCTCAGGCGCGCCCCGATCCAGCGCACCAGGCGGGCACCGAACTCCGCGACGAGGATCCAGAAGATCGCCGCCAGGCCGTAGTTCACAACGTAGGCGAAGATCGGGTCCGCGAGCACGAAGAGGTCGCGGAAGCCGAGCACCGCGGTGTCGGCGACGCCGCCGATGAACCGCGCGACGCCGTTGGCGACGTTGACCCCGACGATCGTCAGCACGATCGACGCGAGGAGCACGGCGGCGAGGACGTAGCCGATCACCCGCACGACGGTCGCGAGGATCGTGGCCGTCTTCCAGATCGTCTCGCCGACGTTCCGCGGAGCGCGCTCGTCGCGGCCGTGCGGGGCGTCGGCGCCGTCGGTCTGCTCGGCGTGCTGGTCCTGCTTCTGGTCCTGCGACCGGCTCTGCCGGGGCTCCTGCTGCCGGGACTCCTGCTGGTCCTGCCCGGAGTCCTGCGACCGGCTCTGCTGGTCCTGCTCGGCGTCCTGGGACTGCGGGGTGTCGTCGGAGGTCGTCGACTCCGAGGACCTGGTCGAGCTCGAGCCCTCGCTGGTGGACGACGAGGAGTCGGACGACGCCGTCGGGCTCGCACCCTGGTCGGCCGTGCTGCTCGCCGTCCCGGTGTTCTCGCCCCCGGCCGCGCTCTCCTGGTCGTCGGTGTCGGTCCCGCCCTGGGTGCGCTGCGCACCGGCCTGCTCGGTCACGCCCGGCATGATGGCACCGGCTCCGTGACCGAGCAGTACCGAGGGGTAGCTCACATGGATGTCGCGCCGTCGATGTGCTCGCGGAGCATGTCGGCGTGCCCGGCGTGCTGGGTCGTCTCGGCGATGATGTGGAGCAGGACGCGGCGCACCGACCACGAGGTCCCCGGCTCGTGCCAGGGGGCCTTCGGCAGCTCGTGGCGGGCGTTGAGGTCCGGCAGCGTCGCGAGCGTCGCCTCGGTGCGGGCCGCGACGTCCTCGTAGTGCGCGACGACGCCGGCGAGCGTCTCGTCGGGCAGGAGCTTGAACTCGTTCTCGCGCTCGACCAGCCAGGCGGGCTTCTCGTCGAGGCTCGCGATCCAGCCCTCGAAGTCGTCGATCGTCATCCCCTCGGGCAGCTCGAAGCCCTCCTCGGCCGAGGCGCCCTCGACCGCGAAACGCATCCAGCCCTCCTCGACCTTCGCGACGTGCTTGATCAGCCCCCCGAGGGTGAGCTGCGACTGCGTCGGCCGGGACCCGGCCTGCTCGTCGGTGAGGTCGCGGGTGGGGAAGACCAACCAGTGGCGCGCCTGGGCGAGCTCGGCGAGGAGGTCGGCACGCTCGTCGGCGTCGGTGCTGCTCATCGGGGTCTCCTGCGTGGCGGTGACGGTCATCGGGGCCTGCTTTCCTCGTCGTCCCTGATGAGGACGACGTTAGGCAGCCAGGCGGACAGCTTCGGTCCGCCTTTCCCGACGAGTACGCCCGAGGATGCGGATTTCCTGGCACTGGGTGCAAGCGTGGACGCAGGGCTTGCACTCACAGACGGACTCAGCGGAAGCGGTCGAAGACCTGCTCGCGCCAGGCCTCGCGGCTCACCAGCTCGCCCATCGCCTCCTGGTAGCGCGCGCGGGCCGACGGCCAGGCCTTGGCGATCTCGGCGTGCAGCGCCACCGACTCGCGCAGCATCGACCAGAACATCTCGCGGTCACGCTTGCGGAAGGTGACCCCCGAGCCGTCGGAGGTCGTCACCGCGGCCCCGTCGAGCCGGGACAGCATGAACCACTGGCTGTGTTCGGCGGGGACCTCGCGCTGGGGGCGCTCGAGGGCGGCGCGGTCGACGGGGCGCAGCTGGTGGGCGAGCCCGCGGGCGAGGGCGGCGACCTGCGCGACCTTGCCCACCGGCGGCTTCGGCCACAGCTGCGACTCGCGGGCACCCATGGCCGAGCGGGGCACCTCGTCCGCGCCGCGGTGCACCGTGCCGTCCGGGAACTCCGCGCGGGTCGCCCGCACGGCGCCGAGGGCGGTCGGCAGCGCGCCGAACAGGGACTTCGGCCCGGACAGGAAGTCGCGCATCGCCATGTGGTGCAGCGCGATCGTCGAGTACTCGAGCAGGAACAGGTGGCGCAGCGTGCGCTTGAGCGAGTCCGCGAGCATCGCGCGCGGGTTGTCCGGGCCGTGCAGTGCGCCGACGACGAGCCGGTTGCGGACGTGGAAGTACGCCTGCCAGTCGGAGCTGTCGTCCTTCTCCACGAACGAGAGGTGCCAGATCCCGACGCCGGGCACGGTCGCGGTCGGGATGCCGTGGCTGCCGGCGCGCAGGCCGTACTCGCAGTCGTCCCACTTGATGAACAGCGGCAGCGGCAGCCCGATCCGCTCGGCCACCGAGCGCGGGATCAGGCACATCCACCAGGCGTTGTAGTCGACGTCGGTGCGCCGGTGCATCCACAGCGTCTCGCGCAGCGAGTCGACGGCGAAGTCGTGGTCGTCGGTGGTGTGCGGGGCGAGCTGCCAGAAGAACGTGCCGCGGTCGACGACCTCGCCCATCGCGTGCAGGTGCGAGCGCGCCTGCAGCGAGAGCATCTGGCCGCCGACGAGCATGTCCTCGCGGGCGAACCGCGAGAACGCCAGCGCGCGCAGCACCGAGTCCGGCTCGAGGACGATGTCGTCGTCCATGAACAGGATCTGCTCGGCGTCGGTGTTCTCCAGCGCCTCGTACATGATCCGCGCATAGCCGCCGGAACCGCCGAGGTTGGGCTGGTCGATGATCCGCAGCTTGTCGCCCAGCGCCGCGGCCGCCTCGTCGAACCCGGGCTGGTCGCGCACCTTGGACGTGCCCTGATCGGGGATGATCACCGCGGTGAGCGAGTCGCGGACCAGCGGGTCGTCGCCGAGGGCCTTCAGCGTGGCCACGCAGTCCGTCGGCCGGTTGAAGGTCGGCATCCCCACCGCGATCGCGGCCCGACCGGGCGCCTCGCGCTCGGCGTACCAGCCGCCTGCGACGAGCTCGAGGGACGAGCCCTCGCTGGTGAGGTCGAACCACACCCAGCCGCCGTCGCCGAACGGCGCGAGCGAGACGGGGACGACGACCTCGTGCTCGGTGTCGTTCGCCTCGGTGCCGACGACCTCACCGGACACGTGCACGGCCACGCCGCGCGCCGTCGAGCGGTGGACGTCGACCCGTCCGCGCCCGCGCAGCCGCAGCCGCAGGGTGATCCCGTCGAGGATCGACCAGCGCCGCCAGTACGCGGCCGGGAAGGCGTTGAAGTACGCGGCGAACGAGACCTCGCTGCGCTCGGGCAGGCGCACGCCCGTGCGGGACACGACCTCGGCGACACGCTGACCGCTGCGGCGTACGTGCATCACGTACTCGTCGGCGGTCTCGTCGTAGGTCCCGGGACGATGGGCGGTCGGCGCGGTGGTCTTCACCGAGGTCGCGGTGCCCTCGTCCAGGTAGAGCGCGCGGACCGAGGTGGGCTCGGCCGGGCGCGGCAGGATGACGCGCTGCAGCAGTGCCGTGCCCGCGGGACGCACCGACATCTCCACCGTCCCGGTGGCGCCGCCGCGCCGTCCCTTGTCCACCGTGCTCGTCACACCGACGACGGTAGCCGCGAGGGGGCGCCGGACCCGGGAGCACCCCGGCGGGTCGGACGAGCCGTCGTCCCGCACGATCGGGTCGACCGGTTCCCGAGACGCTCAGCAGACCAGGCCGGACGGGCAGTTCCGCGGGTCGTCCTTCGACGGCTGGGTCGGGGCCGTCGACTCATGAACGACCCGCGAAGCGGCCGCACGAGTGACGACGTCAGGCCTCGGCGAGGTCGGCGCCGTCGAAGGACTCGCCCTCGGTGAACCACGGGGCGATGCGGTTCTCGAACAGCGTCAGCGCAGACCCGATCGCCATGTGCATGTCGAGGTACTTGTACGTCCCGAGACGGCCGCCGAACAGCACGCGGCGGTTCGTCGCCTCCTTGCGGGCGAGCTCGCGGTAGCGCTCGAGCTTGGCGCGGTCCTCGGCGGTGTTGATCGGGTAGTACGGCTCGTCGCCGGACTCGGCGAAGCGGCTGTACTCCTTCATGATGATCGTCTTGTCGGTCGGGTAGTGCTTGCGCTCCGGGTGGAAGTGCCGGAACTCGTGGATGCGCGTATAGGCGACGTCGCGGTCGGCGTAGTTCATGACCGGCGTGCCCTGGAAGTCGCCGGTGGTCGTGAGGACCTCGGGCTCGAAGTCCAGCGTCCGCCAGCCGAGCTCGCCCTCGCTGAAGTCGAAGTAGCGGTCGAGCGGCCCCGTGTAGACCGTCGGGACGTCGGCCGGGAGCGAGTCCCGCATGTCGAACCAGTCGGTGTCGAGGCGCACCTCGATGAGCGGGTGGTCGGCCATCCGCTCGAGCCAGGCCGTGTAGCCGTCGACGGGCAGTCCCTCGTAGGTGTCCGAGAAGTACCGGTTGTCGAAGGTGTAGCGCACCGGCAGGCGGCTCACGATCGACGCCGGCAGCTCCTTCGGGTCGGTCTGCCACTGCTTGGCGGTGTAGCCGGCGAAGAACGCCTCGTAGAGCGGGCGGCCGACCAGCGCGACGCCCTTCTCCTCGAAGTTCTGGGCGTCGTCGACGTCGATCTCCGCGGCGTGCTCGGCGACCCAGGCGCGGGCCTCGTCGGGGCTCATCGCGCGGCCCGCGTACTCGCAGATCGTCGCCAGGTTGACCGGCATCGGGTAGACGCGGCCCTGGTAGATCGTGAAGACCCGGTGCTGGTAGCCGGTGAAGTCGGTGAACCGGTTGACGTACTCCCACACGCGGGTGTTCGACGTGTGGAAGAGGTGGGCGCCGTAGCGGTGCACCTCGATCCCGGTCTCCGGGTCCGGCTCCGAGTAGGCGTTGCCACCGAGGTGGGAGCGGCGCTCGATCACCAGGACCCGCTTGCCCAGTTCGGTGGCGGCCCGTTCGGCCACGGTCAGCCCGAAGAAGCCCGAGCCCACGACGACGAGATCCGGATCCGCGCTCACGACCTCGACGGTAGCGGGCGGGTGCGCCGCTCCCGGCCGGGGTATCCGCGGCCATGCCCACCGTCGAGCGCACCGCGCACTCCCCCGCCCCGCCCGGGACCGTCCAGGCCTACCTGCGCGACTTCGCCAACGCCGAGGAGTGGGACGCCGGCACGATCTCCTGCACACCCGTCGACGACTCCCCGGTGGGCGTCGGGAAGCAGTGGCACAACGTCTCGGAGTTCCGCGGGCGCGAGACCTCGCTGACCTACACGCTGGAGGTCGACGAGCCCGGCCACCTGCGCATCGTGGGCCGGAACAAGACCGTCACGAGCGAGGACGACATGTACCTCACCGACGACGGGCCGGGCACCACGGTGACCTACCGCGCGACGTTCACCTTCCACGGCGCCGCCAAGCTCGCGACCCCCCTGCTCGTCCCCGCCCTCGGCAAGCTGGGCGACGACGCCCAGAAGACCCTGCAGAAGGCGATCGAGGGCCTCCCCGTCAGCTAGGACGTCGGCAGGCGGTGCCCGGCCCAGGGCATCGCACGCTCCAGGTCGGCGGCCAGCGCGAGCAGCGTCGACTCGTCGCCGTAGGGCGCCATCACCTGCACGCCGACCGGCCAGCCCTCCTCGGTCCGCCCGAGCGGCAGCGAGATCGCCGGGTTGCCGGTGACGTTGGACAGCGCGGTGAAGCCCGCCGTCGAGAAGATGTGGTCGTACCACCCGCGGGCGTCGCGCGAGGCGTCGTTCTGATCGAGGTACCCCAGCGGCGTGTTCGGCACGTTCATCGTCGGTGTGAGGACCACGTCGTAGCCCTCGTGGAACTCCGCGACGGCCCGCCGGGTCGCGTTGAAGACACGGTCCGCGGCGTAGAGGTCCGACGCGCGCAGCCCGCGCCCGTACTCGGCACACGCCAGCGTCGCCGCCTCGAGGACATCGGGCCCCGGGGTGACGCCGAGGGCCGCGGCCAGCCCGTCGACGCCGTCGGCGAGGAAGCTCGTCCAGGCGACGAGGTTGGCGGCGTCGAACGCGTCGGCGTCCAGCGACGGGCCGGCGACGTCGACGGCGTGGCCCAGGCCCTCCAGCGCCCGCGCCGCCGCCTCCGTGGCCTCGACGCAGCGCGCATCGACCGCGCCGCTCCCCGAGAACGGCGTGGTCTGAACCGCCACCCGCAGGCGGCGGCTGCCCGCCCCGACCTCGTCGAGGTAGGGCCGGCCCGGGTCCGGCAGCAGGTAGCGGTCGCCGGGCTCGGCGCCGTGCACCGCGTCGAGCAGCCCGGCGCAGTCGCGCACCGTGCGGGTGACGACGAACTCGATGCCCATGCCGAGCAGGGGGTCGGCGTAGTCCGGCCCCGGCGACGTGCGTCCCTGGCTCGGCTTGAGCCCCACCAGCCCGCACGCGGCCGACGGGATGCGGATCGAGCCGCCACCGTCGCTGGCGTGGGCCACCGGCAGGGCCCGCGCGGCGACGAGCGCCGCCGAGCCGCCGGACGAACCGCCGGGGCTGCGGGTGGTGTCCCAAGGGTTGCGCACCGGGCCGGTGGCGACCGGCTCGGTCGTGGCGTTGAACCCGAGCTCCGGGGTCGCCGTCACCCCGAGGGTCGCGAGCCCGGCCCGGCGGAAGCGCGCCATGAGGTGGGTGTCGGCCGGCATGGCCACGCCCGCCCCGAGCATGCGGCTGCCGGCGGTCTGCGCCACCCCGGTCGCGTGCAGGATCAGGTCCTTGATCGCGAACGGGACACCGGCGAAGGGACCGTCTGCGGCGTACTCGAGCGGCGCGACGAAACGCTCGCCCACCAGCGCGTTCAGCTGGGGATTCACCGCGTCGAGAGCGGCCGTCGCGGCCTTCTGGACCTCCTCGGCGGAGACCTGTCCGTCGCGCACGAGCGCGGCCAGGGCGGTGGCGTCGAGGTCGGCGTACTCGTGGGCTTCCATGGTTCCTCCCGGGTGACGGCACCTCGGACGCTAGGGCCGGTGAACGGCTTGCACATCGGTCGGTTGACGGACCCGCCCCGGCGAACGGGCGCTGGTCGGTCGGGCACCCGCGCCAGTAGCGTCGCCTCCCATGACCGCCGTGGCGGCCGCCCGCGAGCTGCGGTCGTTCCTCCGGCGCCACGGCAGCCGTACGCCCGGCGCCGCCCGCACCGTGCTCGACGGGCTCCACGACGTCGTGCCCGCCGACTGCGTGGCGATCTCGGTGTGGGACCCGACGGCGGGCGCGCACCGGACCCTCGCGTCGTCCTACCCCGTCGCGACCACCGCGCTGATCGACGGACGGATGCACACCGACCGTCTGTTCACGGCGGTGCGCGCGGGCGGGCGCCCGGTGCGGGTGCGCGACCTCGAGCCCGCGCGACGTCGAGGAGAGATCTTCGAGCGGATCATCGACCCGCACGGCTTCCGGGACGGGGTCACCCAGTGCCTGTTCGCCGCCGACGGCCGCTACGTCGGGATGCTCAACGCGAGCTCGCTCGACGGCCAGCACCCCGACGACGACACCGTGGCCCTGCTCGAGCTGCTCGGCGCGGAGCTCGCCGCCGCCCTCGACCCCGTCCCGGCGCCGTCGGCGCGCACCGGCGGCCTGGGCGACGGCGGCGCGGACGGGGTGGTCGTCGAGCGGGACGGGCGGGTCGTCGTCCTCTCCGCAGGGGCGCGGCCCGACCTGGTGCGTCCGCCCTCCGCGCTCGCCGACCTCGCGGCCTCGGTGCTCGCGGGCGCCCCGGCGCCGGGCCGGGTGCTGCTCGTCGCGGCGACCGGGGAGGTCGTCGACGTCGAGATGCACGCCACCGGGAGGGGCGTGCTGGTGCTCCACCGCGAGGTCGGACCGCCCGCCGGGCTCACCGTGCGGGAGCTGCAGGTGCTCGACGGGGTCGGCCACGGCCTCTCCAACCCCGAGATCGGCGCGCGGCTGGGGATCGGGGCCCGCACCGTCGCCACCCACGTCGAGCACGTGCTCGCCAAGACCGGAGCGCGGAACCGGGCGGCCGCGGCCCGGTGCGCGGCGCGGTGGGGGCTGCTCGTCTCCTGATCAGGACGGTGGACAGGCCACCGGGGGCCCCGCCCCGATCCGCCCGGCCATCCAGGGCAGGGAGTCGGAGAACGCCTGCGAGAACAGCGCGAAGGTGTGGTCGCCGCCGGGCACCACGACCTCGCAGGTGCTGATCCCCGCCCGGCGGGCGGCCGGGACGAGCGTGCCCGCGGCGGCGGCGGGCTCCGGGTCGGCGTCGCCCACCTCGAACCAGCCGCCGAGCTCCGGGAAGCGGCGCGCGGCGAGCAGGTCGGCGGGCTCGTGGGCGGCGAAGGCCTGCTGGGAGCCGCCGAAGAGCTGGGCCACCGCGGAGTCGGTGTCGGCGTTGGTGTCGCCCGCCCGGGGTCCGGCGAGGCCGGCGTAGTCGCCGAACGTCGCGAAGAGATCGGGGTGGCGCAGCGCGAGCATCAGCGAGCAGGACCCGCCCTCGGACAGGCCGGCGACGGCCCAGCCGCGACCCGGGGGCGCGGTGTGGAACACCTGCTCCACGAAGCTCGGGACATCGACGGTCAGGTAGGTCTCGACCTTCCCGCCGGGGCCGTCGACGCACTCGCTGTCGCCGTCGATCGTGCCGTTGACGTCGGGCATCACGAGGATCGGCGCCCTCCCGTCGTGCGCGGCCGCGTAGGCGTCGGCGGTGGCCGCGGCCTGGCCCCCGTCCAGCCAGTCCTGCGGGGTGCCCGGAGTGCCGTGCAGCAGCACGACCACCGGGAGCTCCGGCCGCGGGCGGGCGAACCAGGCCGGGGGCACGTAGATCGTCCCGGGGCGGCCGACGAACCCCGAGCGCTTGCCCGGTAGCGCCGTGGTGGTCACGACACCGCGGTCGGGGACGTCCTTCCGGGCCAGCAGGGCGGCGAGCTCCACCTCGTCCGACGGAGGCAGCCCCATCACGTCGCCGAAGGTGCGGAAGTAGTCGAAGTGCGCATTGATTCCGGCGCCTGCGCCGACCAGCACGAGGAGCGTGGTCACCAGCACGACGATCGACCGGCCGAGCCTGCTGAAGCGCCTGACGCGGGTGCGCAGCACGAGCACCAGCCCGATCACGACGACGAGGGCCGCGATCGCCCCGACGCCGAGGAAGGAGTCCGTCGTGATGTCGATCTCGGCGATGCCGTTGACGCTCACCCGGCCGCCACCGCCGTCTCGTCACCGGCCTCGCGCTCGCTGCCGTCACGACCCGCACGCCGCCGTGCCAGCGCCGCGAAGACGAACGGCGGCGCCGACAGGACGACCACCGCGGCCGCGAGCAGGAGCACGTAGGTGACGGTGCTGCCGGTGGCGAGCTGGCCGGGCGGCACGAACCCGAGCACGAAGGCGAGCAGGCACCCCACGAGCCCGATCCCGCCGACCGCGTACACGCCGGGCAGCCCACCCGGGATGCGGTAGGGCCGGGGTGTGTCGGGCTGGAGGTGCCGCAGGCGCACGACCGCCGCGAACATCAGCCCGTACATGATGATCACGATCTGCGCCGTGACCGCCGACAGCATCCAGTACGACGTGCTGACGCTGGGGACCAGCAGGAACAGCAGGGTGAAGACGGTGCCGGCCGCACCCTGCAGCAGCAGGAGCGTCACCGGCACGCCGTGCGCGTTGAGCCGCCCGAGCCGCGCGGGCACCGACCCCTGCCGGGCCACCGCCGCGACCCCGTTCGCGGGCCCGAGGATCCACGGCGCGAGGTGGGCGATCCCGCCGAACGCCACCACCAGCGCGAGCGGTGCGACGGCCCACCCGACGCCGAGCCGGTCGAGCACCCGGGAGAACAGCTCCATCGTCCCGGAGACCAGGCTGATCTCGCTCGCGGGCACCACCATCGCGAGGAAGAGCGAGCCGACCACCGAGAACACGACGACCACCCCGACGCACAGGGCGATCGCGCGCGGGACGGTGCGTCCGGGGTCGCGGGTGTCGCGGGCGTGGAAGCCCGCCATCTCCATGCCGGTGAACAGCAGGATGATCCCGCCGAGGAACGCCAGGTTGTTGAGCTGCACGTCGGGCACCAGCGCGCCGGCCGAGAACGGGATCTCGCTCGGGTTGCCCTGGGCCAGGTACGCGACGGCGAGCAGGACGAGACCCACCGCCGGGATGATCGAGCCGGCGAGCGTGCCCACCGAGCCGATCCACGACGAGGTGCCGACCCCGCGCAGGCTCACGATCGTCGTCGCCCAGAAGAACGCGAGCATGACCACGACGAGGAAGAGCTTGTCGTTGGCCAGGGACGGGTCGATCGCGTAGGCGAGGCTCGCGGCCATGAACGAGAGCACGGTGGGGAACCAGGCGACGTTCTCGGCGTAGTCGCACCAGACGGCCAGGAAGCCGGCGCGCTCGCCGAACGCCTCCTTGACCCAGGCGTAGACGCCGCCGTCACGCGGCCAGCCCGTGCCGAGCTCGGCGGCGACCATCGCGATCGGCACGAGGAAGACCACGATCGACAGCGCGAACAGCGCCAGCATCGACCAGCCGTACTCGGCCATCACCGGCAGGTTGCGGATGCTGACGATCGCCGCGATGTTGATCATCGCGAGGGCCAGGATCCCGAGCTTGGCGTTCACCGGGCGCCCTTCGCGAGCAGCATCGCGTCGATCCGGTCGGCCACCACGTCCTCCGCTCCTCCGCCGACGACCACGACGAGATCGCCGTAGGTGCGCACGGTCGTCGACGTCCGCGTGCGCTCGGGGCCCTCGACGCTGCGCGCCGCGGCGTCGCGGTCGGCGTCGTCGGCGAAGGCGTCGGCCTGGACCGTCGCCGTCTCACCCCCGCGGCACCGGACGGCCACGACGAGCGTCCGCGCGGCGACGGCGTCGGTCGCCCGCGGGTCGGGCAGGTCGGTGCGCGAGCAGACGACCAGCCCGGCCGCGGTGATGTCGGCCTGCAGCGCGTCGAGCGCCCCGGCCCCGCGCGGTCCCTGGGGCGACCGGTTCCCGCCCGCGGCGATGACGACGACGGTGACCACGACGGCCAGCGCCATGCCGACGAGCAGGACGATCAGCACGACGTCCCCGAACCCGCCGCCCTTCGTCCGGCGCGGGTGCGTCTCGATGACGCTCACGCGGCGGTCGCGCCGGGTGGTGCCGACGCCTCGGGTGCGGTGCTCGACGGCGAGGGGGCCCCGCCCACGGCGGCCGGGACGAACAGCGGGCCGAGCCCGGGGACGGCGAGGAAGCCCTCGGCGCCCGCGTAGAGCAGGCCGACCCGGGGCAGATCGGCGGGGCTGCGGTAGGCGAGCACGCGCGGCAGCCACTGCGGCCCGAACTTCTCGTTGAAGTCGTGCAGCGACCGGACCTGGAAGAACGGGTTCAGCACGCCGACCGCGCGCCGGGCCAGCTTCTGCGTCGGCGTGAAGGGCACGTCGTCGGCGAACAAGCGGCCCCACATCGCGAAGTTCATGGACAGCCGCGTCACCCCGCGCTCGTCCAGCGCCGAGGCGCTCTTCGCGATGAGGAACTCGGTCATCCCGTTCGGGGCGCCGGGGTCGTGGCGCATGAGGTCGAGCGTGTAGCCGAACGTCGTGCCGGTGGCCGGGCCGCCGTAGGCGGGCACGAGCCGCAGGAAGCCGCCGGGCACGCCGTCGGCGTCGAGGGCGACGCAGAGCAGGAAGTCGCGGTTGGCGTCGGACCCGGTGATGTCCTGCGAGAGCGACATCGTGAAGCCGCGCTCGGGGTCCTTGCCGCGCCACTTCTCCGAGATCGCGTTGAGCGCCGCGACGAGCTTCGGCGACGCCGCCGACTCGGCGATCATCTGGAACCGGTAGGTGCGCTCCACCCGCCGCACGGCCGCGCGCACGCTCTTGCGCTCGCGGCCCTCGAGGGTGAACGACGGGCAGTCGATGATCGCCTCGTCGCCCAGGTAGAACGACCGGAAGCCCCGCGAGGCGAGCAGACCCCCTTCCTGCGTGTCCTCCTCGCGCGCGGCGAGGAACGCCGGGGTCCAGGCGCGCTGGGCGCACATCGCCAGGAACTCGTCCACGACGGCCGGCAGCGACGCCTCGTCGCCGATCGGATCGCCGGCGGCGAGCGCGTAGCCGCCCAGGTACGTGTACGCGATCATCGCGCGTCCGTCGGAGCCGAAGAAGAAGCTCTTGTCGTCGCGCAGGGCGAAGGCGGCGAGCGTGTCCCACCCGTAGGTCTGCACCAGGAGCCGCGCGCGGCTCCAGTCGTCCCGCGTGTGCGGGTCGCGCGCCGTGAGCGGCCGGAACAGCAGGATGAGGAAGACGACGAGCCCGACGACCCCGAGTGTGAGCAGCGCGGCCGGGAACGTCTCGGCGAACAGCCGCCGCGAGAACGTGTACGGCCCGTCGATCCCCACGAGCCCCCCGAAGATCGTCTCGAGGCCGCCGAGGAAGGTGAGCTCGGGCGTCATCCGGCCGCTCTGCAGCCCCAGCGAGACGAAGCCGAACGCCAGCACGGCGGTCAGGTAGATCGGGACGAAGCGCACCAGGCGCAGCAGGGACGGCGGGTCGGCCGGCGCGCGGAAACTCTTCCGGGCGACGAGCAGCAGGACGAGCAGGGCGACGCTGATGCCGAGCCCCACCTGGTGCGGGCCCTTGAGGACGTGGGCCACCACCGCGAGTGCGGAGAGGACCACCGCCACCCGCCACGCCGCCTGCTTGCGCTTGGCCAGCTGATCGGCGAGCAGCAGCAGGAGCAGGCCGATCGCCGCGGAGAGCACGTGCCCGGTGACCGCGAACCACGGTGGGACGAGGTCGACGTTGATCCGGTCGCCCAGCCGCTCGTGGACGATCGGGACGTGCACCATGAGGTGCAGCAGGCCCGCGAGCGCCGTGAGCCCGGCGATCACGGTGACCACCCAGGGCCGGCCCGGTGGACCGTCGTCGGTCGCCGAGGCCCTGGCGGGCACCGCCGTGACCGACGCCGGCGGTGTCGCCGCCGCGAGGGCGGCGGCGGGCATCGGCGTGGGCGGCAGGACCGGCCGGTGGGCGCCGCCCGGGCCGCCGCCGGGCGGCGGGGCGAACTCGGGGCGCAGGGTCGGGAACAGGATGACCTCGCGGATCGAGTCGACGCTCGCCAGCAGCATGACGAGCCGGTCGATGCCGATGCCCAGCCCGCCGGTGGGCGGCATGCCGTACTCGAGGGCGCGGACGTAGTCGAGGTCGATGTCGCCGGCCTCGGGGTCGCCGTCGCGCTTGGCCTGCGCCTCCTCCTCGAAGGCCGCCATCTGCACGACCGGGTCGTTCTGCTCGGAGTAGGCGTTGCACAGCTCGAAGCCGGCGACGATCAGCTCGAAGCGCTCGCTGTAGGCGGGGTCGTCGCGGTGCGCGCGGGCCAGCGGGGACACCTCGCGCGGGTAGTCGATGCAGAACACGGGGCCGACGACGTCGTGCTGGACGCGCTCGTCGTAGACCTCCTTCATCAACCGGCCCGGGCCCCAGCCCTGCTCCCACGCGATCCCGAGGCGGTCGAGGGCCGCCCGGGCGTCGGCGATCGGCATGTCCGGGTGCATCACCTCGCCGGTCTTCTCGGCGATCATGTCGGCGAAGCGTCGCCGGGGCCACGGCGGCCGGAGGTCGATCTCCTGGCCCTGGTAGCGCACGGTGAGGTCGTCCCCCAGGGCGGCGTGCGCGGCCGCGGTGACCATGCCCTCGGTCAGGTCCATCATGTCGTGGTAGTCCGCGAAGGCCTGGTAGGCCTCGAGCATCGTGAACTCGGGGTTGTGGCGGGTGTCGACGCCCTCGTTGCGGAACACCCGCCCGAGCTCGAACACCCGCTCCATGCCGCCCACGATCAGCCGCTTGAGGTGCAGCTCGAGGGCGATCCGCAGGTACATGTCGAGGTCGAGCGCGTTGTGGTGGGTGACGAACGGCCGGGCCGAGGCGCCCCCCTGGATGCTCTGCAGCACCGGGCCCTCGACCTCGGTGAAGCCCTTCTCCGCGAGGTGGTTGCGGATGGCGTGGACCGCCGCGTGGCGGATGCGGAAGATCTCGCGGGTGCGCTCGTTGACCTCGAGGTCGGCGTAGCGCTGGCGGTAGCGGGTCTCGACGTCGGCGAGGCCGTGGTGACCGCCGGCCGGGGGCCGCAGCGCCTTGGCCAGCAGGGCGCACTCGTCGACGCGGATCGAGAGCTCGCCGCGCCTGGTGGTCATCACCGTGCCGCGGACGCCGACCCAGTCGCCGCGGTCGAGGTCGTCGATCGCGACGTGCGCGTCGTGCCCGACGACCGCGGTGTCGACGAAGAGCTGGATGGTGCCGCTGCGGTCGCGCAGCGTCCCGAAGCTCAGCCCGCCCTGGCGGCGCAGGCCCATGAGCCGGCCGGCGACGTGGACCTCCTCGCCGGTGAGCGTGTCGGGGGCGAGGTCGCCGTGGGCGGCGCGGAGGTCGGCCAGCGAGTGGTCCACCGGCCAGCGGTAGGGCTCGGTCTCCCCCGCGGCGCGGCGCGCGGCGAGCTTCGCCGTGCGGATGTCCTGCTGGCCGAGGTGCGCGTCGGGGCCGTTCGAGGCGTCGGGGCCGGCCGCGGAGTCGGGCACATCGGGAGGGGCCTCGCCGTGGGCGTCCGTGGGGGCGTCGGTGTGGGCGTCGGTGTGGGCGTCCATGTCAGCGCGCTCCCTCCTGCTCCCGTGGCGTCCCGGTCTCGCCCGTCGACCCGGCAGGGGGGCCGTTCGGTGGATCGTTCTGGGGCTCGTTGGGCCTCCCGGCGATCGCCTCCACGACCGCGTCCCAGCGCCGGCTGTCCCGCTCGGGGAACCGACGGCGGCTGCGCAGGGCCTTGCTCGAGCCCTCGGGGTAGCGCCAGCGCGCCCACGGCGAGGTGGGCCGGGCCAGGCGCACCGCCGCGAACAGCGCGAGCACGGGCACGAGCAGGCCGAGCAGGCCCAGCAGCGGGCGTCCCTTGAACAGGGCCACGATCGCGAGGAGACCGCCGACGACGATCGTGCTCACCACGGCCACGACCCCGTCGCCGGTGTCGGAGTCGAACGGGTTGGCCCCGACCACGAGCAGCGCCATCAGCGCGCCGACGATCAGCACGGCGTCCACCGAGACGCGGCCCTCCCGCTCCCAGTAGACGTCGGAGAGGTGCAGCCAGAGCGCGAACTCGTCGAGCGTCAGCGCCGCACCCGCCCCGAAGGCGGCCGCGAGCACGTAGAGCCAGGGGCCCTCGGGCTGGTAGGTGAACTCGCCGACCCCCGCGACCAGCATGAGGAAGATGCCCCACACCAGGTGGTGGAGGTGGACGCCGCCGACCGACTGGTTGCGGAACGGGCCCTTCCCGGCGCGGATCAGCCGCACGACCAGCCGCGTCCCGAGGAACACGACGATGAACGAGCCGAGCATCCAGGCAGCGGCGGCCCGGGACTCGAGATCGAGGCCCAGATCGAGGTTCACGTCGGGACTCACGTCGGGGCTCCCACGGTTTCCGGTTCGGGCAGGGCCGCCGCCGACGAGCGCGACAGCGCCGCCGTGGCCACGATCATCAGGACGACGAGCAGACCGATGAGGCCCCACTCGAGGCCGTCGGCACGCACCTGCTCACCGAGCACGACCACCCCGAGCACCGCGGCGACGATCGGCTCGCCCACGGTCACCGCCGGCAGCGACGCCGCGAGCGGGCCGGCCCCGAAGGCCGTCTGCTGCAGCAGCGTCCCGCCGAGCACCGCGGCGATGAGGACCCAGGTCTCCCACGAGGTGATCAGCGCGAGCGGCCCGTCGCCCAGCAGGTCGACCACGGACTTCGTCAGCGCGGCCACCAGGCCGTAGGCGAGGCCCGTGGCCACCGCGAGCAGGGCCGCGCGCCGGGGACCGCGCTTGCGTCCCGCCGCGAGCACGCACACGGCCAGGAGCACGAGCAGCGTCGCCAGCGACGGGAGCCACCCGTCGAGCGGGGCCTGGTCGACGCCCGCGGTGGGCTCGCCGATCACGACGAACAGCGCCAGCGCGGCGACCAGCACGACGGCCCAGCGGATCTCGGGACGCCCGATCCGCCGGCCGGTCAGGCGCGCCTCGAGGGGCAGCGCGAAGAGCACGGTGGTGACGAGCAGGGGCTGGACCAGCAACAACGCCCCGACGCCGAGCGCCGCGGCCTGGACGACGAAGCCCCCGGTGTCGCCGATCGTGCCCGCCCACCAGCGGGGCGAGCGGACGAGGCGGACGATCAGCCGGCCGCCGCGCGCCTCCTCGTCGGGCACGTCGGCCGCCGCGCCGCGCTGGGCCACGGAGGCGATCGCGAAGAGCAACGCGGCCAGCACCGCGAGCGCGCCCGCCAGGAGGGTCACCTCCGCGTCCGATCAGCCCACGTCACCGCGCCAGTGCATCACCGGGCGGGCACGCAAAGCGACAGGATCTTCGCGTCGTCACCCGATCGGTGGAGAGATCATCGATCGGCCTGTCGCGGATGTGACCTGGCGTATCTTGGCGGCGCCGCTCTCGTCCGGTGATCCGCCACTGCGTGGTCCAGCCGTCGGCGCTGGACGCCGTAGGACGCGGGACGCCGCGGCCCTGATGACCACGGCAGCGGCCACGGCGAGGGCGACCACGACCACCGCCAGGCAGTAGGCGCCGAGCCAGACGTGCTTGAAGACCTCGAGGTAGCCGTCTCCGAGCACGGCCGCGGCAGCGAGCATCACCCCGGTCAGCGCGGCGACGCCCGCGATCCGGCCTGCCGCCGCGGCCCGGGGAGCAGCCCTCCGCGTGGCGCGCAGTGCACCGAGAGCACCTGCGACGACGCCGAGCAGGGCCACCAGCGACGGCGCCCAGGGAACCGGGGTCGCATCGAGCGTGGCGCGGAAGCGCGGGATGTCGGCCCCCTGCTCGCCCATCGGCGGGTCCGGCTTCGGTGGGTAGGAGGACTCCGGAAGCCCGAGCGGCAGGGACGGGAGGTAGCCGAGATCCGCTCGCAACGTCGCCTGCATCCCGACGCCCAGGACGGTGACGAGGACGGTCGGTCGTTCTGCCAGCAGGCGGTAGGTCGTGGAGCGGGCACGAGCCGGGTCGTCGGCGATCGCCTCGGTCCACCCGGGGATCCCCTCCGCGTTGCGGACGTAGTAGCCCTCGCCGCTGCGGTCGTAGGCGCTCGGGGGGAGGCCCAACGGCGCGGTTGCCGTCGGTCCGAGCTCCGGCAGCGCCAGGGTGAACACGAGGTTGTGAGCATTGATGCTCGCGTAGGCGCGCGCCTGGTGGTCCACCGACGCCACCAGCAACGGGACGGCGGCGACGGCGAGCGCGACGGCTGCGGTCGGCCCCGCGAGTCGACGGAGCCGGGCGCGTGCGCCGACGGTGGTCGCCGTGCACACCAGCAGTCCGACCAGGGCGACCGGGGCGTAACCCGGTTTAGCCGCGGCCGCCACGACCGCACCCGAGACCACGAGGGCCAGGCCCGTCAGTCGCGGTGCTCGCTCCTCCGGTCCGGTGACCACGATCGTCGTGGCCCCGAGCAGGAGCGCGACTGTGCCGAGCAGCCCGGCGGGCTCGCTGAACGTGGACACGAAGAACCGCGAGAACGCGGCGAGGACCAACGGCGCCAGGGGGACTGCGAGCCATGCCGCACGGCGGGCGCCGCTGGCGAACGCGGCGACGGCGGTGACCGCTCCCACCAGGGCGGCGTAGAGGAGTCCCAGGCGGTTGAGGGACCAGGTCGGCCCCGCGCCGAGGGTGGCGGCACGGAGGATCGGCAGGGCCGAGGACGCGGCGTGGTCTTCGCACGGCGGGTGACCGGTCGTGAACCGCATGACGACCGCGTTCTTCCAGTTGGATGCCTGGTCGGCGGTGTCGGGCCGGATGCCCGCGGCGCAGTAGAGCCGGTACCCGTCCCCGTTGTCGCCTGCGCCCGTCGGGGTCGGGCCCACCAGCCCGAGCACCGCGACGACCAGGACGGTCGCGAGGAGTCCCGCGGCTGCGGCGACCACGCTCCGGCGGACGCGTTGGCGACGTCGCGTCGGAGCAGGAACGACGGGCGGCATCCTGCTAGTGAACCGGCTGCCCACGGTGCCCGCCCGGGTCGGGGGACCCGCCGCCCTCCTCCGCCCCGGATCAGCCGATCGCGTGCACGTCCATCGTCGAGAACCCGTTGAAGCCGAACGTCACCACGCCACCCTCGCGCACCACCACCTCGTGCGTGGCCGGCGTGGGTGGACCAGGCGGAACCCAGCCCGGATAGAGCGCCCGTAGGAGCGGCGAGTCCGCGAGTCGCTGTTCGATCACCGGCGCGATCCGGGCCCGGTCCGAGAGCGGATCCACCACCGTGCACCGGTCGGCGCAGAAGAACGCCACCGCGCCGAGCTCCTCGTAGGTCTCGACCACGGCACGGTCGGGAGCCCGGGCCACGACTGCGGCGTACTGCGACGGGGTGGCCCGGTTGTAGTTGAACGGTGAGCCGGTGCCGGCATAGTCGTGCCGGACCACATACGCGGCGCCCACGGAGACGAGGACTGCGCACGCGGCGACGGCGACCCATCGGGCCATCCCGGGAGCACCGGCGGCGAGGGCGAGCAGCACCAAGCCGGCGCCGACCGCCGGCGCCGGGTACCACGGGTACGGCGCCACGTCGAGCAGGTAGAGAAGGAAGACGTGGGTCAGCGCCCCGACCGCCAGCAGCGCGACGGGGCGACGCCGAGGAGCTCGCCACAGCAACCACAGAGCGGCCACGACCCCCGCGGCGGCGCCGGCCAGGGACAGCCACGTCGCCGCCGGCCACGTCCGGGCGAAGAGGACGACGGCCTCGCCGAACATGTAGCCGCGCAGTCCGGCCTTCTGCCCCGGTGACTGCTTCCAGATGAGCGTGTCGGGCAGCACGGTGCCGAAGCGCAGGAGCGACACGACCAGCCAGGGCAGCACGGTGAGCGCGGCGGCCGTCACCGCCACGAGCACGCGACGTCCCGTGAGCGCCACGGCCAGGATCGCCACGACCCCGAGGTCGGGTCGCACCAGCAGTAGCGCCCCTGACGCGATCCCGACCCCGACCGGTCGGCCGACGGCGACCTCGTGCGCGGCGACCGTCAGCACGGCCACCGCCAGGAGCGACTCGAGCCCGAAGGCGGCCTGCGTCGTGGGCGAGGACGCCAGCAGCGCGGCGGCGACGGGCCCTGCCCACGCCGACCACCCCCACCGGCGGGCGAGCCCGGACACCGCGGTCGAGATCACGGCCATCAACCCCGCCGACACGATGCCGAGGGCGGGTACCGGCGGCAGCACCAACATCGGCAGCGCCAGCAACACGACCCACAACGGGCTGGTCGCCGTGTTGGACGCGAGGTCGGGCGTGACACACCAGCATCCGTGCTCAGCGAGGTTCCGCGCGTAGGACAGCGTGATGAAGGCGTCGTCGAGCAGGGCCTGGTGAGCGATGCCGGTCAGCACCACGCCGAACACGGCACCGAGCAGCGCGGGCGCCCACCGACGAAAGCCACGGACTATCTCCGGGTCCACCAGGTGCCTCGTCGGCGCCGGGAGGACCCCCACCGGCTCATCAGTCACCGTCATGCACCCACCGTGCCGTCACCGGAACCGGACCATCCGGTATCGGTACCCACCTGCGGCGTGTCGCACGATCGTCACCGGCCGAGCCCCAGCAGCCGGACGAACTTTGGAACAGTGTGATGGATGCGCGTCCCGACGGCAGTCGCTGCCACCGCCCTCCCGGCCCTGGCCCTCGCCGTCCTGGGGTCCTCGCACCCCGCGATGCTGACGCCGGAGTCGGCGCCGTGGTGGCGCGACCTGCACCTCATCGGGATCGTGCTGTTCCCGCTGCTGGCGCTCGGCCCGTGGGCGGTGGTGCGGGCGTCCCGCCCCGCCGGACCCGTCGGGTGGGTGCTCGAGGGCCTCACCGTCGTCCTCGGGTTCGTCTACGCCGGCTTCTACACCGCGCTCGACGTCCTGGCCGGCGTCGGCGGGGGCCACCAGACGATGCGCCTCGGCCCCGGACCCTGGGTAGCCTCGCTGTTCGAGATCGCCGACGTCGTGACGGTGCCCGGCGTCTACGCCTACCTCGCCGCGACCGTGCTCGCCGCCGTCCTCGCGCTCGTGCGTGCCCCGGGGGCCTGGCGCCTGCTCGCGGCCGTCGGCGCCCTGTTCGCCGTCGTCGGCGCCTGGTCGTTCCTCACCAGCCACATCTACTACCCCTACGGCGTCGCGACGATGGTGATGCTGGCCCTCGGTCACACCCTGCTCCTCGTGGCCGCGACCCGGCGACCCGCGACCCGCCGACACCGCCGGGCGACGTCCCCCGCCCCCGCGGAAGAGGCCGCGGCCACCCCGTAGCGGGCGCCCGACCGTCCACCCGCCGGACCCCGCCGACCGGTCCTCGACGGGTCCTCGACGCCGAACCGGCCTGTCCGATTCCATGGGCGACGTGCTCCCCCGCCTGTCCCGCCTGCGCCACGCCCTTCACGTCCGGTTGATCCGCGCTGTGGAGCGCGGGACGGCCGCTGCGCTCGATGCGCGGGTGACGCCGCGACTCGACGATCTCGAGGCGCGCGTCCGGGAGCAGAGGGCCGAACTTGCCGCGGTCCGGGACGAGCTCGCCGCGACGCGCCGTGACGCGCAGGCTCGTGATGTGCGGGTCCACCGGGACATCGTCGCGGCCGGGGAGCGCGACGCCGCCGCCTCGAGCGCCCACTTCGTGCGCCAAGCGATGCCCGGCGCGCGGACGTTCCCCCTGCCGGCCGCCACCCTCGCCCATGCGCTCGGGCTCGCGCCGCGCGGTGGGATGGCGCTCGAGTTCGGGGTCTACACCGGCACCACCCTGCGCGCGATCGCCGCGGCCCGCACGGACGGCAAGGTGTACGGCTTCGACTCGTTCCAGGGCCTGCCCGAGGACTGGCGGGCAGGCTTCGCCGCCGGCGCCTTCGGCGGCGTCGAGCCCCCGGACGTGCCCGGTGCCGAGCTCGTCGTGGGGTGGTTCGCCGACACGCTGCCCACCTTCCTCGACGCCCACCCCGGCCACGTCGACCTCCTGCACCTCGACGCCGACCTGTACACGTCGACGGCGACGGTGCTCGAGCAGGTCGGTCCGCGCCTGCGCCCGGGCTCGGTCGTCGTGTTCGACGAGTACCTCAACCACCCGGGGTGGGAGGAGGGCGAGCACCGCGCCTGGACCGAGTACGTCTCCCGCACAGGGCTCGGCTTCACCTACGAAGCGTTCACCCAGGACAACGAGCAGGTCGTCGTGATCATCACGTCGACACCGCCTCCGCGTGAGGCCCCGCTCCCGCGGAGCGCCGCCGAGATCGCCCGCTGACCTCACGGCGGCCGCCGCTCGCCCGGCGCCTACGCCGCGACAGGGCGTCGTGGGCCGTGCCGCCCGGCGTGTCTCCTACTCTGGGAGTCGGCCTGCACGGGAGACACCCGACCCACCGCCGGGAGCCGCAGACATGACCGACGTCCACGCCGTCAGAAGCGCCACGACCACCTCGCGCGCCGCGCGGGCCGTGGTCGCGCGAGGACTCTTCGCCGGCCCCACGAGCGACACCCCGGACGAGCTCTACGCCGAGATCGTGCGGGGACGCGCGGAACGACGTCGGCACCACGTGCGGGTGGGCGAGTACAGCCACATCAGCACGAACACCTACTTCGGCCGCTTCTTCGCGAGCTACTGGCAGCGCTGGGCCACCGCCACCGAGGTCCGCTTCGAGGGGCGCATCCGCGGCCACGGTCGGGTGTCGCTGCGCGCCTCCGACACCAACGGCGTGCCCCGCACCCTGGCCGTGCACGATGTCGGCACCGGGGACCTCTCCCTGTCCGCCACCCTCGACCGGTTCCTCGACGGCGGCGGGCTGTGGATCGAGATTCAGACCGACGACGAGGAGCTGCTGCTCTCCGAGAGCCGCTGGACGGTCGCGGCGCCGACCACCGACCGGCGCACATCCCTCGTGGTCTGCACCCACAACCGGCCGGTCGACTGCGTCACCACCCTGCGGGCGATCCTCGACGACACGACCGCGCTCGAGACGCTCGACCGGATCGTCGTGGTCGACCAGGGCACCGACCGCGTCGAGGACCAGCCGCGGTTCGCCGAAGTGGCAGGCGACCTCGGGGCGCGGCTCACCTACCTGACCCAGGGGAACCTGGGCGGCGCCGGAGGCTTCACCCGTGGTCTCTACGAGCTGGTGGAACTCGGCTCGGACCCACACACCGATGTGCTGCTCATGGACGACGACGTCCGCTGCGAGCCCGAGGTCGTCGTCCGACTGTCCGCCTTCGCGCGCCACACCGCGGTACCGACGATCGTCGGGGCGCAGATGCTCAACCTGCTGCATCCGACCCAGGTGATCGCCGGCGCAGAGCGCGCCGACTTCGTCGATCTCGCGTGCGGGCGGCGACCCGAGGGCGCGATCGGCGAGTCGGATGTGACCGGCTACTTCCCCGACGGGACCAAGAACGTCCAGGACCGCCGCGTCGACGCGGACTACACCGGGTGGTGGGCGTGCCTCATCCCCGCCGAGGTCACCCGGGCCATCGGCTACCCGCTCCCGCTGTTCTTCCAGTGGGACGACGTCGAATACGGCTACCGGGCGCGGGCGCACGGGTTCCCGACGGTGACCCTGCCGGGCGCGGGGCTGTGGCACGCGGACTTCATGTGGAAGGACTGGGACGACTGGCGGCGGTACTTCAACCACCGCAACGCGATGATCACCGCGGCGATGCACTCGGAGTTCCCGGTGCGCGCGATCGGGCGCACCATCCGTGATCACCTCTTCCGGTACGTGCTCGCCATGAACTACGGCCTCGCGGCCACCCTGATCAAGGCGGTCGACGACTTCCTGGAGGGTCCCGGCGTGCTCGCCGACGGCGGTGTGAGCGCGGCGTTCGCCATCCAGGAGGAGCGCCGCCGCTACACGGAGACGACCCTGCACTCCGTGCACGACGTTCCGGGGCTCCCGGGCGTCGAGATGCCCATCGCGCGCGCCGGTTTCGAGCCGTCGCGGCCCGGGCTCGTCCGCGCCAAGCGCGTCGTCCAGCAGGCGACCGGCCGTCTCCCGCACCACGGCGGCCTCATCGGCGCCGGTGAGGCCCACTGGTGGCACGTGTCCCTGTTCGACCGTGTCGGTGTCGTGGATGCGGGGCAGAACGGGGTACGGCTCCGCCGTCGCGACCCGGCGCACCTCAAGCACCTGTCGCGGGAGAGCGCCCGCGTGCTGTGGCGCTTCGCGCGCGAGGGCTCGGCGGCCGCCGAGCGCTGGCGCGCCGCCCAGGGCTCCCTGACAGCACCCGCGAGCTGGCGCCGCCTCTTCGGCCTCGACGAGGCGTGAGTCTCCGGCCCCGCAAGGACGGCGCGACCGTCCTCGCGGGCGACCCGGAGGTCGCCGCCGTGCCGGGGGCGCTGCGGGGGTTCGGGGGGATCGCGGTCGGGCTGCTCGTCGCGCTCGGCGTCCTGGGCGAGGAGCCGCGCGCCGCGGTCGCGCTCGACGTGCTGCTGGTCCTCGCCGGGTTCCTCGTCGTGCGCCACGGGCTCGCGGCCGTGCACGGCGGCTCCTGGTCGGTGGGACGGGGCCTGACCCGCGCCCTGCGGACCCTGCTGCCCGTCACCGTCGTGGTGCTGCTGGCCGCCGCCGTCGCGACCGCCGTGTCGCTGCCCTCCTCGTGGTGGCCCCAGATCCAGGCCGACGTCGTCGCCTCGGTGCTCCTGGTCCAGAACTGGCACCTCGCGCTGTTCGCGCCGGCCACCGCCCCGGGTGGCGCGCTGGCCGGGCCCCTCGCCTACCTCTGGGCACTCGCGGTCCTCGGTCAGCTCCTCCTCGGAGTCGTCCTCGTGCTCGGCCTCGCCGTCGCGCTGGCAGGTCGGCTCGGACGTCGCGTCGAGACCGTCCTCGCGGTCCTCCTCCTCGTGATCACGGTGGCGTCCGGGGTCTGGGCGACGGTCGGCCCGGCTCCGCTCGACACCGCCGCCCGGGCCTGGGTCTTCGCCGGCGGGGGACTGCTCGCCACCGCACCCGGGACGTGGGCCCTGCGCTCCCGCCCCACGGTGGGTCTGTCGACCCTGGTGGGACTCGCCGGGATCGCCGCGGCACTGCTCTCATCCTCGCCGCTCGTGCCGATCGTCGCCGTGCTGGGCGCCCTGACCGTCGTCCACGCCCTCGCGCACGGCCCGGCGACAGCGGTGTCCCGACTGCTCGGGCTCCTCCCGCTGCGGACCCTCGGAGCGGTCGCCCTCCCGCTCTACCTCTGGGCCGGCCTGGTCCTCGGTTTCTACCTCGTGTGGAGGGGCCGGCCCGAGGTCGGTCTGCGCGGGAGTGCCGTCGTCCTCGGCGTCGCCGTCGTCCTGGCGCTCGTCACCAGAGCGGTGCGCCGCTGTGCTCCGCGGTCACGACGAGGCGGTGACGGCAGTGGCGGCGGCGGTGTTGGTGGCGTCGGCCGCCTGCGGTCCATGGCCGCCCTGGTCGTCACGCTCGTCCTGGCCACCGGCGGCTGGTACGTGGCCTCGACTCTGCGCCCAGGCGCGTTCGTCGCGGCCGCCGACCCCGCCCATCCCGGTGCCGCCGCGCGGCTCCCCGGCTACGGCGAGGTCCCGGCCGGACCCGTGCTGCCCGGGCCCGAGTCGCGCGCGGCGGACTGGGCCCCGGGCGCCAGCCGGTGCCGGACGTCCCCGCTCGAGGCGACGCTCCGCATCTGCGGCGAACCGGTCGCAGACCCGCCGTTCCGCGTGGTCGCCGTGGGCGACTCCCACGTCGAGCAGCTGCTGCCCGCGGTGCGCCCGATCGTCGACGAACGCCGCGGTCAGCTGGTGACGATGCTGCGCGGCGCCTGTCCGTTCTCGACCGGGTCGGACACGGTGCCCGGCGACGGCGAGTGCGCCGCCTGGAACCGCGCCGCGATCAGCGAGATCGTGGCGCTGCGGGCAGACCTCGTGGTCACCCTCGGCTCCCGCGACGGTCGCTCGGCGCTCACCGAGGAGACACCGGCGGGCTTCGTCGAGGCCTGGCGCGAGCTCGAGCGCGCGGGGATCCCGGTGCTCGCGATCCGGGACAACCCGCGCCTGCCGTTCTCGCCGACCGACTGCGTCGACGCCCAGCCGACGGACCCCGGCGTCTGCGCGGCGCCGCGGGCGCCGCTCGTGGCGGCGAGTCCCCCCTGGACCCGGTCGGGGCCGCTTCCGGGCAACGTCGTCTTCCTCGACCTCGCCGACACCTACTGCACCGACACCGCTTGTCCGGCCGTGGTGGGCAACGTCCTGATCTACCTCGATGCGAACCACGTCAGTGCGACGTTCACCGGTACTGCGGCACCGGTCGTCGCACCCGCGCTGCTCCGTGCGATGGAACACGTCACCCCGGGGTACTGACGGATCACCTGGCCTCGCGTCGTAACGTCAGGTGAACGGACCGACACGCTGGGAGCCGGATGACTGCGAGCGGGGCCACCACGCCGATGCCCGCGTCCGGGGTCACGACGCCGATCCCGGCGTTCGTCACCCCGGGTCGCCACCGGATCGATCGACCGGTCACCGAACGCCGCTTCCGCCCCGAGCTCCAGGGGCTGCGGGCGCTGGCTGTGGGCCTGGTCGTGATCTACCACGTGTGGATCGGACGCGTGTCCGGCGGCGTCGACGTCTTCTTCGTCATCTCCGGCTTCCTGCTCGCCGGGCAGATGACCCGCGCCGCCGAGCGCGGCGCCGTCGACGTCCTCGCCTACTGGGGCAAGACCGCGAAGCGCCTTCTCGCCCCGACGTCGATCGTGCTGGCCGGCGTTGTGCTCGCCTCGCTCGCGATCCTCCCCCAGTCCCGCTGGCCGCAGACCGTCCACGAGATCGTCGCGTCGGCACTGTTCTTCCAGAACTGGCAGCTGGCCGCCGACTCGGTCGACTACTACGCCGCCCACAACACGGCGAGCGTGGTGCAGCACCTGTGGTCGCTGTCGATCCAGGGGCAGTTCTACCTCCTGTTCCCCCTGGCGGTCGTACTCGTCGCGCTCGTCGCCCACCGCCTCGGAGCAGATGTCCGGCGCGCCGTGACGGCGGGCCTGATCGTGCTCTCGCTCGGCTCGTTGGCCTACTCGGTAGTGCTGACGGCGACGTCGCAGCAGCTCGCCTACTTCCACTCGGCGACGCGGCTCTGGGAGTTCACGCTCGGCGGCCTGCTGGCCGTCGCCGGCTCCGGCCTGGCGTTGCCCCGGTGGGTGGCGATCGCCGCCGGCTGGATCGGGGTCCTCGGCCTCGTGCTGACCGGGGTCGTGCTGGACGTCGAGGGCGGCTTCCCCGGCTACCTCGCCCTGTGGCCGGTGCTGTGCGCGCTGGCGATCCTGCTGGCCGGCGAGACCCGCCACCGCCTCGGCGCCGACCGCTTCCTGTCGTCGCCGGTGATGCAGTACCTCGGCAACATCAGCTTCCCGCTGTACCTCTGGCACTGGCCGGTCCTGCTGTTCACGCTGGCCCTGACCCGCCAGCCCGACCTCGGCCCCGAGGGCGGCCTCGTGGTCATCGCCCTGTCCGTCCTGCTGGCCGTGATGACCCGCCACCTCGTGGAGGTCCCGCTCGAGGCCGTCTCACTCGGCCGGCCCTCCCGCTGGGGCAACCACCGGGTCGCCGTCGTGCTCCTGGTGCCCGTGCTCGTCCTGGCCTTCGCGTGGCAGGGCCTCATCAGCCTGGATCAGCGCGCCACGGCCGACCTCGGTCAGGGACAGCACCCGGGCGCGATGGCGCTCGTCGACGGCGCCGCCGGGGAGGAGGGCGCACCGACGATCCCGTCGTTCGTCGCACTGAACGGGGACTGGGAGCCCGCGCCGCCGGAATGCCGGTTCTCGACCTACGAGCCCACGATGCAGGTGTGCGCGTCCCCGATCGACGGTGAGCCCACGAGGCGGCTGGTGCTCGTCGGGGACTCCCACATCCAGCAGTTCACGGCGGCCCTGCTCCCCTACGCGGAGAGCCAGCGGTGGCAGCTCGTGACCATCCTCAAGGGCGCGTGCCCGTTCGGTCTCGGTGCTCCGTCCGACGGCGAGGCCGCCGGGTGCCAGGAGTGGAACCAGCAGGCCCTGCAGGAGGTCCGTGACCTGCGACCGGACGCCGTGGTCACCATCGCGTCGCGCGAGGTGCGCGTCGGCCAGACCGAGAACACCCCACCGTCCTTCGTCGAGGGTTGGAAGGCCCTGGATTCCCTCGGAATCCCGGTCCTGGGTGTGCGCGACAACCCGCGGTACGACTACGCACCGGCGGCCTGCGTCGAGGGGCAGCTGCCGCCGGACATCCCCTGCGCCCAGCCGCGGGCGGCCCTCTACCCCGAGGTGCCGTCCTACGAGCGCGCCGGCGAGCTCCCGGGCAACGTCTCGTTCCTCGACCTCAGCCACTACGTGTGCACCGCGACCGAGTGCCCGCCCGTCATCGGCGGCGTGTTCGTCTACCTCGACAACAACCACCTGACCGCCACCTACGGACGCTCGATGTCCCCGGTGCTCGGACCGGAGGTCGCCCGCTTGATGGGTTGGTGACGATGGCGACACGGCGACGCGAGGCGGTGCGTGACGACCACGCCCTCGCCCCTACGCTCGGGGCGAAGCCGGTCCGACGCCGGATCAGCCGCTCGGGGTGGGCCGGTCAGGACCCGGAGTGGGTCGTGACCGGGCTCGTCGAGCACGGTTCCGAGGGGGCGCAGTGACGATTCCCGTGGTCGGCGTCGCGGACGTCGGCCTGGTCCTCCTCTACGTCCTGGTGCTCTGGCTCCCCGGCGCGGCGGCCCTGGCCGCCTCGGGGAGCAGGGGATGGGCCGTGGCGGCGGTCGCCCCGCTCGCGACCTACGGGATCGCGGGCGTGGCAGGTCCCGTCAGCTCCGGGATCGGGGCCCGTTGGGGCGTCCTGAGCCTGGTGCTGGCCACGGTGGTCGCTGCCCTGCTCGGATTCGGGGTACGGCTTCTGACCCAGCGGTGGGCCGAGGGCACGTCGGCGACACCACCGGGCTGGCCGAGGCCACAGACGATCGTCGTCGCCGCCGCGACCAGCCTCGCCGCCCTCATCGGCGGCCTCGCGGTCCTCGGTGGGTTCCGGAGGCTCAGCACCCTCCCCCAGGACTGGGATGCGGCGTTCCACGCCAACGGCATCGCGTGGATCGCCAACACCGGCGACGGCGGACTCACCGGGATGAGCCGGATCGTCTGGTTCGGCAGCGCGCCGCCGCAGTACTACCCGAACTCGTACCACCTGCTCGGCGCCGTGGTCACCGAGCTGACGGGGCGGGACATCCCGTCCGTGCTGAACGCGAACACCGTCCTCATCCCCGGGGTCCTCGCGCTCGGCATCGCCGCGCTCTGTCGCCAACTCGGGAGCCGAGCCCTCCTCGCGGTCGGCGCAGTGCTCGCCGTCGTCGGCATCTCGTCGGTGTACGACATGCTCTGGCGAGGCCCGCTGCTGCCGTTCGCGATGGGCGTGGCGCTGATCCCCGCCCTCCTCGTGACCCTGCTCGAGTACCTGGCCGCACCACGAGTCCCGCGCCGGCTGCCGACTCTGGTGCCGCTCAGCCTCGCGGCCTGCGGACTCTTCGCGCTCCATCCCGGCGCCTTCATCGCCGGAGCGCTCTTCGCGATACCGATGATCGTGTCGGCGTGGATGGCCCGACCACGGACGATCCTCGTCGACCTCCTCTCCCTCGGGATCGCCGCGCTCGTCGCCGTGGTCGCGCTCCTCCCTCACCTCCTGGGGTCGTTGAAGAGCGCGGCCGACGCGACGAGTGACTGGCCGGCCGTGGGGAACGCCGCCGAGGGTCTCGGCGAGGCCCTGCTCTTCGCGCACGACTCGGAGACGGTGCAGGTGTGGTTCGCGCTCCTGCTGGTCGTCGGTGGGATCACCTGGCTGCGGATGGGCTCGTTGCGCTGGACGATCGTGCCCGCACTCCTGTTCGTCGGGCTGTTCGTGACCGCGTTCGCGAGCGACGCGCCGATCCTCGACGCGCTGACCCGTCCCTGGTGGAACGACCGCTACCGCTTGATCGGCATCGCCGCGATCCCGCTGGCGTTGTTCGCTGGGCACGCCGTCGCGCAGGTCCACGCCACCGGCGTCGCCGCGACCGCGAAACTGATGCCCGCCACGGCGGCCCGCCGAGTCGGGGTGGTCGTCCGCTGGTCGCTCGCCGGGGTGATCGTCGCCCTCCTGCTCGGCGTCACCGGCGCCAGCTATCTGGTGCGCAACCAGGAGCTCATGGCCAGGAACACCGGCGAGGGACCGGCGCTGTCCTCGGCGGAAATCGAGGGGCTCCGGGTCCTCGGCGGGATGGTCCCGCCCGGAGAGCGGGTCATGAACGACCAGGGCGACGGCTCGGTGTGGATGTACGCCCTCGGGGGCGCACTGCCCGTGGCCGGTCACTACAACCAGTCGTTGGTCGACCCGGACGTCACCCTGCTGTCGAAGAGGTTCGACGACTACGACACCGACCCGGCCGTGCGTGCCGCCGCCGGCCGTCTCGATGTGCGCTGGGTGGTGCTGGGACGCGGGTTCCTGCGGGAGAGCGCGACCCGGCAACCCGGTCTCGACGACCTCGGCCGCGTGTCGGAGCTCCGGCTCTCGTACCAGAACCCCGACTTCGCGATCTACCGGCTCGACGCGGCGCGCTGACGTCCCCGGGCGGCGACCTCTCGCACGGCCGCGTCCATCTCCCTGCCGGACCGCTCCCAGCTCATGGCAGACACCGACTCCCGGGCTCTCTCGACCCGTGCCCGGTCCCACGGCTCGCCCAGCATCTCCTCGAGCTCGCGGGCGAACGTCGGCCCGTCGTCGGCCTGTCGGACACCCCGGCGGATCGCGTCCGACAGGCCACGAACGCCGACGGAGGTCGTCAGGAGGTCCCGACCCGCGGCGAGGGGCTCGAGGACCTTGTTGTTCATCCCGGCTCCCCGCGTCACCGGCGCGACGACCGCACGCGCACCCCGGTATACGTCGGCGAGCTCCTCGACGAATCCGCCACGGCCCATGATCGCCGCCGCCCGGGCGGCGTCCTCTCCGGCGTCAGCCGCCGCCCAGGGCTCACCGTTGCCGAACAGCGTCACTCGAGCGAGCACGTCGTCGGACAGCAGCGGTGCGACCTCACGGGCGAACCACCGCAGTGACTCCTGGTTGGGCGGATAGATCCAGTCCGCGAGCCAGGCCAGGTACCCGTCCTCCGGTGGCGCCTCCGGCTCGACGGCCGACAGCTGCGGGTGAATGCCGTTCGGCACGACATGCGTCGACGGGAGTCGACGGACCCGCGCGGCATCGGCCGTGACGTCCTCGTCGGAGATGTAGGAGACCGCGTCCGCCATCGGCAGCAGTACCTGCATCACCGGGACGAGCTGGGCGTCCTGAGCGACGGCCGACACCCGCTCGCGCACCGTCGAACGCGGCGCAGACCCGACGAGCCGGTACGGGCTGTCGACCAGGTCGACGAGCACCGGGACACGGGTCCGGCGGAGGGCCGGCATCATCGGCAGACAGAAGACGTCCCCGAGCAGGACCACGTCGACCGCGTGCACGCGCCGCCGGAACGCGGGGGTCAACGACACCCACGTCGCGCGAGCGGCCGAGCGCGGGCCGGGGCGGGCCGGGATGTCGAGCCGGTCGACAGTGTGCCCGCTCGCGCGCAGGCCCCGCACGACGTTGTCGCGTCGCAGCCGACCGCCGGTGAGTGCGGTGTGGTCGCCGTAGCTGGTCACCACGAGTACGTGCAGTCCGCTCATCGTTCCCCGGTCGTCCGATCGACAGGGAGCGCGACGTTACCAACGGGGGCCGGGACCCATCGCGCCGACCACACCCACGCCGGCCCGGACGCGTCTCCCCCGACCCGCCGGTGGCCCGGTGGTCGATGGCGGGAGGATGGCGCGGTGACGGGCAAGCACGCGGGAGCAGGTCGACCGACGGCGGCCGAGCCGCTCGGGCCGACCGGACCGGACGACCCCGGGCCCGACCCGAGGGCCCTCGACGACGTCCGGCCCGAGGTACCCCTCCGGGACATGGCGCCCCTACGTCGCGTGCAGACCGTGGCCCGCTGGGGTCTGCGCCAGATCGGCACCCGCCGTGGCCGGCGTGTCGTCCTGCGCCGGGTGGCGTTCGGCATGGCCCGTTCCCTGACCTCGGTAGTAGCCGTGGACGTCGCCGGTGAGAAGTACCTGGTCAGCACGCACGATCGCGCGATCGGGGCGATCACCTTCAGCGAGGGCGGGCTCGACCTGGACCTCATGACCGCGGCCCTGGAACTCGTCGAGGCCCGTACCGGGCGGGCACTGCGTGGTCGCACGTTCGTCGACATCGGCGCGAACATCGGGACCGCCACCGTCCCCGCCCTGGTCCGGTTCGGGGCCGCCGGCGGCGTCGCCATCGAGCCGGCCTCAAACAACCTCAAGCTCCTGCGCTGCAACCTCATCGCCAATGAGCTCGCCGACCGGGTGGTCGTCGTCGAGGCCGCACTCTCGGACAGCCTCGGCACGGCGTTCCTCGAGCTCGGCGAGTCCAACTGGGGCGACCACCGGGTCCGGGCGAGCACCTCGTCCGGCCCGGCGCGGTACGGCGAGGACGGACGTGCGGTCGACGAGGTCCGCCTCGTCACCTTCGACTCGCTGGTCGAGGACGGGACCGTGGACGTCACGTCGATCGGTGTCGTCTGGGTCGACACCCAGGGCCACGAGGCCCAGGTGCTCGCCGGCGCGGAGGCGCTCCTCGCGAGCGACGTGCCGGTCGTGATCGAGTACTGGCCGTACGGGCTCCGGCGCGCGGACGGGCTGGAGCAGCTGCACGCCCTCATCGCGAGCCGGTACCGCACGGTCGTGGACCTCCGGGCCTCCGCCGCGAAGGGCCGGCCCGTGGAGTTCCCCGCCTCCGAGATCGAACGGCTCGCACCGATCTACGTCGGGACCTCGTACACCGACCTCCTCCTGGTCTCCTAGGCGGATCGGCCGCGCCCGCAGGGCCCGGACGCGGTTCGGGTGCCCGTCGGGACGTGCGTAGCCTGGCCCCGTGCTGGGCCGTCGGGGTGCGCGGATGGCGAGCCCCGCCGTGCGCGCCGCCCTCGGCGTACCGGCCAGCCAGGTGCTCCTCGCCGCGTCCGGCTACCTCGTGCTCGTCATGGCGGCCCAGCGGCTGCCCGCGAGCGGGTTCGCGATCCTCAGCTCGTTCTATCTCCTGGTGAACACCATCGGCCGCGGCGTCTTCGTGGCGATCGAGCTGGAGGTGACCCGGGCGATGGCCGCGGCGATCGCCCGCGGAGAGAGCAGCGCGCCCACCCTGACCGTGGCGCTCCGGCGTGCCGCGGTCTTCGGAGCGGCGGCACTCGTGCTCGTGCTCGTCTGTGCGCCCCTCGTCCTGGGGACCGGCGGAGGACCGGCCATCGTCGTGCTGCTGGGGTTCGGTGCGTTGTCCACAGCGACGACCTATCTCGTGCGCGGGCCGCTGGCCGCACAACGGCGTTTCCACGCCTACGGCGCGACCTGGTGGGGTGAGGCCGCCATCGCGCTGGCCGGGGCCGGGGTGCTGCTCGGCCTCGGCGTCTCGGACACGGACCTCTGGGCTCTGGTGTTCGTCGTCGCCCCCGTGTCCACGACCGTCATCACCCTCGCGATCGTCCTGCGCGGGCGGCTGGTGGCGAGGCTCCGTCTCCAGCTGTCGGACCTCCGCGACACCGGCGTCCGACCCAGCCCGGACGCCCACCTGACCAACGCCGCCCTCGTCTGGCTCGTCCTCCTGTTCCTGTCCTCCCAGGGCGTGTGGAACCTGGTGCCCGTCTTCGTCACGTCGCGGCTCGGCGCCGAGCCCGCGGCCGCCGCCGCCTTCGTCTCCGTCGCCATCCTCATCCGGGCGCCGGTCTTCGTGTTCCCGGCCGTCCAGGCGTTGCTCATGCCGTCTGCCTCCAGCGCGGCGACCCGTGGCGACCGGGAAGCGCTGGACCGCACGTTCCGGCCCGTGCTGGTGCTCCTCGCGGCCGGCGGCCTCCTCTGGATCGCGGCATGCGTGAGCGTCGTCCCGTGGTTCTCGCGGGTCGTGTTCCGGGCTGCGCAGACCCCGAGCACGACGGTCCTGGCCCTGCTGGGGCTGTCGACGCTGCTGGGTGCCGCGGCCATGGTTCCCCAGACGAAGCTGGTGGCCTCCCTCCGGCACCGCCAGGCGGCCCTCTCGTGGCTGGCCGGCCTCGCCGTCGGCCTCGGCGTCGCCACCGTCGGGCTCCGCCCGGAGCTGGCGGGCGCCCTGGCCCAGCTCGCCGCGGCGTGCGCGGTCGTCGGTCTGCTCTGGTTCTTCGACCGCCGCGCCGCGCGGGGACCCGACCGGGCGGTCGGGCTTCCGGCGGACGGCGGGCCGGGGGGACCCCTCACGGGCGGCTGATACCTTGCCCGCGTGGTGAGCGTGGGCGTCGTCAGGGTCGAGGCCACCAGGGTCTGGAACCGCGCGAACAAGATGGTGCGGGAGGACGGTGCCGGACGCACCGCCGGCTTCTTCGCCGGTCAGGCGTGGGAGCACGCCACCCTGCCGCTGCTGCGCCGCCGCCGCGCCGAAGCCCGGTTCACCTTCGACGGGGCCGAGCTCCCTTACGAGTACTCGCTCTACGGGCAGACCTGGCGCAACGAGCGGACGATCGAGATCGCGATCGCCCGGCACTTCCTCGCCGCCCGGGATGCGGGCCGGATGCTGGAGGTCGGCAACGTCCTCAGCCACTACGGCATCCACGGACACGACGTCCTGGACCGCTACGAACGCGCCGTCCCGGGCGTCCTCAACGACGACGTCATCACGTTCGACCCCGAGACCCGGTACGACACCATCGTCTCCATCTCCACGCTCGAGCACGTGCGCTGTGACGAGGAGGAGAAGGACCCCCGTGGCTCCACGAAGGCGCTGGGGAACCTCCGTCGCCTGCTCGCCCCGGGCGGGCGCATGCTGGTGACGGTGCCGGTCGACTGGCACGCGGGCCTGGACGCTGATCTCGCCTCCGGCCGGTTCGCCCTCGACCGCGGGACGTTCTACCGGCGGACGACCCGCTTCGACTGGGTCGTGGCCGAGCCCGAAGAGGCGCTCGCCATGCGCTACGGATCTCCCTACGAGGCCGCCAACGGCCTGTTCGTCACGACCACGCCCTGACCCGGCCCACCGACCGGATCACTCGGGCTCGCCACGGGTCGGCAGAGGTTCCGCGAGGTCCGAGGTGGAGCCCTCCGCGGCGGCCTCGGCCTCGGCGCGCCACCGGGCCTCGCGCTCCACGGTGAGCCGCAGGGCGCCGACCTCCTCCGCGAGACGCCTGGTCTGCTCCTCCAACGTGCCCACCTCACGGGACAGTTGCAGCGACACGGCGAAGAGCACCAGCAGGGACATCAGGAAGAGCAGGTTGCTCGGCACGGCGACACCGAGGACGGCCGCGGCGCGCACCAGCAGACTCGGGAAGATCGAGAGCAGAACGACGATGCCGGCGACGACGATCCAGAGGGCTGCGTACTTCTCCCGCAGCTTGCGGCGGCGCAGCAGCTCGAAGACGAGCACGAACGCCGCCAGCGCGATCACGAGCGTGATCACCGTGAGCCGGGCCATCAGGCACTCGCGTCCGGCGGCTCGCGGCGCGCGGGCCCCCGCCGGGCCACTGCCAGGAGGATGGCCGCGACGGCCCGCACGAGGTAGGCGGACGACCGCAGCGCACCCTGGCTGGGCCGGCCGGCGGTGCGCTGCCTCATGGCGACGGGCACCTGCTCGATCGTGAGACCTGCACGATGGGCGATCACGAGCGCCTCGACCGTGTCCCCCAGGTACTCCTCGGGGAAGTCGAACGCGAACAGCTCGAGGGCACTCGGTCCGATCATCCGGAACCCCGACGTGGGGTCCGAGACGGGAACACCGGTCAGGCGCGAGAGGATCACCGACAGCGTGCGCATCGCCCACCGGCGCGGGCCGCGCATCGCGTAGTCGCCGACACCCGCGAACCTCGCTCCGATCGCGATGTCAGCCCGCGACATCGTGGTCAGCAACCGCTGGATGTCCTCCGGGTCGTGCTGCCCGTCGGCGTCGACCTGCACTACGTGGCTGTAGCCCGCCTCGAGGGCATAGCGGTAACCGGCCCGCATGGCGCCGCCGACACCGAGGTTGAAGGGGAGGCGCATGACCTGTGCGCCCGCGTCCGCGGCACGCTCGGCGGTGGCGTCGGTCGAACCGTCGTCGATCACGAGCACGTCCGCGGACGGCTGCGTCCGGCGGATCTCCGCGACCACCGACGCGACCGACGCCTCCTCGTTCAGCGCGGGGAGCGCGATGAGGAGGCTCGCACCACGGGTGCGCGCCCGGTGACGTCTCGCACCCGCGAAGAGAAGCCGGTCCTCTGCGTCGGCAGTGTCCGAGACCACGGGCTCATGGTAGGGCGCGAGAGGCCACTCGTTCGGCAACCCCCCGCGCGCGTCAGCCGGGCGTCGTGACGTACAGCCGGCTCTGCCAACGGTCGCCGGCGCTGGTGTCGGGGTCGGCCGTGACGACGCGGGCCCCGCTCCTCTGGACCAGGGCGCGGACCTCGCGCTCCGGCGTCCCGTGCATCTCCATGCCCCTGCGCAACCGGACGGCGACCCTGTTCGGCAGGAGACGCAGCGCGAGCCCGGCCGGGGTGCGGGCCGGGGCGGTCGGCACCTGGAACACGACGACCCCGCCCGGACGGACCACCCGGTGGAACTCGCGGGCGTAGCCATGGGCCAGGGACGGGGGCATGTGCTGGAGGACGCGGCACGAGTAGACGAGGTCGACCGAGTCGGTGGCGACCCCCGCGAGGTCCGCACCGACCACCTGCTCGAACCGGCAGGCGGACGCGGTCACGGTGCGTCGGGCCGCCGCGAGCATCGTCGGCGAGATGTCCAGGCCGAGCACGTCACCGAACCCCGCCTGCGCGAGCCCGTGACTCAGGCGGCCCGCACCGCACCCGAAGTCGAGGGCGCGCCCCCGCCCGGGGTCGAGGCCGAGCTCGGTGAGCCGGGCGAGGACCGCGGCGATCTCCTCGGCGCCGGTCGCCAGGAAGTCCTCCTCGCGCCAGCGCCCGCCGGCCTTGTCGGTGTCGGTGAGCACGGCCCAGAGGGGGTCCTCCTCGCCGAGGCGGGTCCAGGTCCTCGAGACCTCGTCGATGCCCAACTTCTCGCTCCTGGTCGCTCGGCTCACCGGTCGGCAGCCTTGGTGAAGACCGCCTCGTACGCGTCGAGGACGGCCTCGACGCCGAAGTGCTCGTCGGCGGCGGCCCGGCCGGCCGCAGCGTCCGGCGGATCGTCGCGGAGGCGGCGCAGCGCCGCGGTCAGCTCGCGGACGTCGCCGGGTGGGACGACCTCGCCGAAACCGGTGGTCCCGACGACGGTGCGGACGCCCGGCAGATCGCTCACGACCGCCGGGACCCCGGCGCGCATGGCGACGACCTGCACGATGCCGAACGCTTCGAACGCGTTCACCGACGGCAGAGCGAAGGCGTCCAGCGAGGCGTAGAAGTCGTCGAGGCGCTCGTCGGCCACGAAACCCAGCAGCGAGATCCGGGGATCGTCGCCGGCGTGTCGCCGGACCCGATCGACGACGCTCCCGCCCGCCACCCCGAGATAGTCCCCGCCGATGAGCAGCCGGGCGCCGGGGTCGTCGAGGGCGCGGAACGCGTCGACCAGGTGCTCGACGCCCTTCTCCTCCACCAGCCGGCCCAGGAAGCCGACGTGGAAGCCGGTGCCGTCACGGAAGCCGGGCCGACCCTCGCCGCGCGGGAGGCACGGGGGCGGGATCTCGGCGAGAGCCGGCCGGATGACGTCCCACATCCGGCTGTGCCGGGCGTAGTCCTCGCTGCTCACCACCGTCGTCACCGAGTGGCGCAGTGCCCCGGCGCTGGCGCGGTCGATCGCCCGCCGCTGCAGGCCGTTGACCAGTCCGGGGGGCAGGGTCACGTCGCAGTGGTAGGTCGACACCACCGGTACCGACGACAGCCGGCTCAGCAGCCCGGCCTCGATCAGCGGCAGGTGCAGGTTGGCCACCCGCGAACGACGCATCTCGTGGAGCGCCATCCGGGTCAGATTGATCCCGATGGTCCCCTTGCCGACGCGGGCGAGCACCGGCGCGCGCACGATCCGGACGCCGTTCCGCTCGTCGTGGGTGGGCAGCGCCGGGTCGTGCTTGCTGGTGACGACGCACACCCGCCACCCGCGCGCGGCGAGGCCCTCGGCGACGTCCCGGGCGACGTTGGTCAGGCCCGACACGTAGGGCGCGTAGTAGGTGAGGACGATGACGACGTCGTTCACGACGTCCTCGGCGGTGGGCGGAAGCCCTTCCTGCACCGATCGACCTCCCCGCCCGTGGCGTCCGAACCGTCCCGTTCCCCGGGCCCCGACGGTACGGGGGTCGGAGCGCTGCCGGCGCAGTGGGCGGTTAGCGTGGCGACCTCGGCGATCAGGTGGGAGCGGAGGCTTGAGCACGGACGCCCCGTCACGGGACCAGCCGGTCCTCGACAACCCTCCGCAGGGACCTCCGGACCGCGTGCGGCCCATCGCCCGCACGGTCGCCGTGGTCGCCGGACTGGTCGCGATCGTCGGCGCGCTGGTCCTGCCGTTCGCTCCGGTGGACGTGAGCACCCCCGAGGTCCGCTGGCCCGTCGACCCGCGTGACCCCGCGCCGACGATGCTCATGCTCACGGCCTACGAGCCCGTCGACCTCGAGGCCCGCTTCAGCTGCCGGACCGCGCGAGCTGCCACGGCCACGTCGGACGGCGTGGTCCTCTCGACCATGGGTCCGGACTCGCGTGACGCGGACTCGGACGCACTGACGGTCACGGCGCGCGACGGCGGGGTGACGATCCGCAGCGGGGGCCAGGCCCTGTTCGCCGGCGCTCTGCCGGACGGTGACTGCAGGTTCGTCGTCTCCGGCGACGCCGCCGGGATGGCTGTCGCGCTCGACGGCACGGTCGTCTCGACGACCGCGAGCCGCATGCCCGACCCCATCGACCCGGACGAGCTCGAGGAGGGTGAGGAGGAACCCCTCCCCGACGCCGAGCCCGAGGTCGAGCCCCTCACCCCGCTGCCCGACGTGGACGTCCTGCGGACCTCGACACCGGCCTCGCCGGACGCCACCGCGGACGACCTGTCGGTGCGCCTCTCGGTCGACGACGCGTTCAACCACGTCCCCTCCGCCACCAAGTCCGCGCTCATCGTGGTGATCGTCCTGGCCCTGGTCGTGGGGGCCGTGGCGATGTCCGTGCTCGCCCTGCACGCCCGTCGACCCGACCGGGGCGACCGCGAGCGGGGGCCGCCCGGTGAGCGGATTGCCGCCTGGGCCCGGCACCACGGGCGGCGCCACGTGCAGCGCCTGCGAGCGGCGCCGTGGAGGGCGCTGCCGCGCCTCGTGGACCTCGTCGTGCCCGCGGTCCTGATCGCCTGGCTCTTCCTCGCGCCGATCACCGACGACGACGGCTACTACAGCGCGATGGCAGCCAACGTGCCCTTCTCCGGGTACGTGCCGAACTACTACCAGCTCTACAACCAGGGCTTCACGCCGTTCTCCTGGCCCTACTACGCCCTGTCCTGGTGGCAGACGACGTACGGCGTCGGACCGGTGACGCTCCGGGTCCCCTCCCTCGTCCTCGGGATCGCCACCTGGTTCGTGGCCCGGGCGTACGTGGCACGCACGCCACTGCCGGGCTCGGGCCGGTGGACGCCGGCACTGGCCCGGCTGGCCCTGGCAGCGGGATTCCTCGCCTGGTGGCTGCCCTACAACATGGGCGTGCGGCCGGAGCCGGTGGTCGGGTTCTTCACGGTCGCCGCTCTCGTCGCGGTCGCCGAGGGACTCGAACGCCGCCGGCTCGCGCTGCTCGGTCTCGCCGTCGGCCTGGCCACGGCGGGGCTGATGGCCGCGCCGACGGGGTTCATCGCCCTGGCGCCCCTGGTGGCCGCCGCACCGGCGACATGGCGACTGATCCGTGAGGGCTCGGCGACGTGGTGGGCGGCGGTCGGCCGGTGGGTGGTGGTCCTCGCCCCGGGCGCGGTCGGGAGCCTGCTCGGCTTCTCGGACGGCGCCTATCGCGACTTCGTCCGCTCCCAGGCCATCTTCGCCCCGATCCAGCGCGCGCAGACCTGGTACCAGGAGCTCTCCCGCTACGAGTCGCTCCTGGGCACCGCGAACCAGTTCGGGTCCTACGCCCGGCGTGCCGCGGTCCTGGTCTGCCTGCTGGCCCTGGTGTGGTTCCTCGTCCTGCTCGTGGCGACACGGGCCCGCGACATCGTGGTGCCGGCACGCCTCCCCCTCGCGGGGTGGGCGACGCTCCTCGCGTTCGTGCTGCTGCTGCCCACCCCGAGCAAGCCGACCCACCACTTCGGGGCGTTCGCCGGGCTGGGCGCGGTGTTCCTCGCCCTGCTGCTGATCGCCGGCCCCCGGCTGGTCGCCGCCCTCGACCGGGAGCGACGGATCCCGCAGGCCGCGCTGGTCGCCACCGGGCTCTCGGCCGTGCTCGTGCTCGCCCTCGCCGGGCACGGCCGGGACATCTGGCCGTACAGCTGGGGCCTCGGGCAGCCGGCCTACGGCGACTACCCGTCGGTGCGCGGGCTGGATTTCGACCAGCCGCTCTGGTGGGCGCTCGGGCTCGTCGTCGTCGCGGGGGTGCTCGCCCTCGTCGCTCACCTCCGCGCACCGCACCTACGCCGTCTCGCCCTCGCGGGCGCCGTGCCCGTGATGGTCGGCGTCCTGCTCGTGGGGTTCACCGTGTGGACGGTCGGCGACTTCATCCGCGCCGCAGATCGCACGTCGGCCACCTGGTCGCCCCAGGTCGACGCGTGGCGGGACCCGGCGGGAACGCGGTGCGGGCTCGCGCAGCAGATCGACGTACTCGACCCGCGCGGTGCCGAGGTCCTACCGACGGCGGTCCTGCCCGGCGGGACCCCTCCTCCGCCCCTGCTCACCGTCGACTCGCCGGACGCGCCACCTCCTGAGCAGCGCACCGAGCCCTTCGTCCCCGGCGCGGTCTACCCCGACAGCCTTCCGTCGGAGGAGGTGCCGGCCGGGACGCCGACGTGGGGGAGCTTCCTGGTGCCCGAGGAGGGGGCGACCGCCGACGCCCGTGTGGGCGCCTTCACCACCGACTGGTTCCGGCTCCCTCCGGCCGCCACCGACGCGGGGATCGCCGTGGCCGTGTCCGGTCGGACCGGGCGGGACGTCTCGCTGGAGGCGGAGTACGGGCGCGAGACGGCGGACGGATTCACGCTCCTCGGGACCCAGTCGGTCGCGACGCAGGAGGAGTCGACCACGTGGCGGACCGTGCCGCTGATCGACGACGACGCCCCGCCCGCCGGTGCGGACGTCGTGCGTCTCGTCGCGAACGACGCGAGCACCACCACCGGCGGCTGGCTGGGGTTCAGCGCCCCCCTCGAGCGTCGTTGGACGCCCCTGCAGCAGTACCTGCAACCCGACGGTGCGGTCGGTGTCGCCTGGCAGCTCAAATCGCTCTTCCCCTGTCAGCGCCAGCCCCGCCAGGCGAACGGCATCACCGAGCCCGGGATCGCCGCCATCGGTTACGGTGCGACGCCCGAGGCGGCGCTCGGCGACTGGACATGGGACCCGGAGCGGGGCGGCCTCATGGGTCACGCCGAGCGCGAGTCCGACGTCACCCTGCTCACCACCCGGGTGCGGGCCGTCGGCGACGACGTGGACGACGTTCACGTCTGGGACTTCCGCGAGCCCTACCCGAGCCACGCCTACGAGCTCATCCGGAACCGGCAGACCGTCTCCGGACTTCCGTGACGATCAGTCGCGGCGCAGCACGAACAGCGACGACTCACCGCTGCCCGGACGCACTAGCATCCGGCCCGAGAGGAACTGCACGAAGGCCGGCACCGCGTGGACCCCGGCGTCGAGCAGCTTCGGCAGGCGCGAGTACGGGACGTCCCACAGACCGTCGCTGCCCTCGCGCTCGACGGTGAAGCCGTGGGCGGTGAGGAACTCCCGCCACGCGGCATGGGGCTTCAGGTTGATGTGCGTCGGGTCGGCGAAACCCATCCACCGCTCGCCCGCGAGCCGCCGGCCCCGTCCGGCGGGGTCGGGCATGACGACCAGGGCGTGCCCGCCGGGACGCAGGATGCGCCGCCACGTCGTCATGGTCTGGACGGCGACGTCGTCGGTCAGGTGCTCGAGCACGTGGATGGCGGTGAGGGCCCCGAACGACGCCGGCGGGAGCTCGTCCGCCCTGGTGTGCACGGCGCAGCCGGGGGCGTGGCGACGGGCCTGCTCGGCGGAGTACTCGGACACCTCGAACCCCGTCGCCGGGCCCAGCGCCGACAGGCGCCGGACGAGGTGCCCCGTGCCGCACCCGAAGTCCAGGTAGGGGCCGCCGTCGGCGTAGCGGGCGACCAGGCGGGTGTAGTACCGCAGGGCGGGCCGGTCGTCGGCCTGCCCGTTGGAGCGGTAGTAGGCCTCGTCGTAGGTGGTGTGCTCGGGGTTCAGCGGAGGCTCCTCTCGGCGTGACGCATGATCAGGAGGGCGGCCGCGCTCACCAGGACGCCCGCCGCCGACCCGGCGAGGAACCCCACCTCGGCGCCGAGGACGGGGCCGGGCAGCAGCGCGTACGCGAGGCCGGCGGTGACGAGGGCGGCGGCCCAGCTCAGGGCGACGATCCCGTGGCGGGCACGGGCGACGTGCACCTGGGTGACCACGACCAGCCCGATGTGGACAAGGACGCCCGTCGCCATGAGGGCGAGGTCGATCCCACCGACCGCATAGTCGTCGCCGAAGATCAGCGAGATCACCTGCGGCCCCAGCCAGAGCATGACGGGCACCGCGAGGGCGATCAGCCCCGTCATGGCGGCAGCGCCCTTCGCGAGCAGCACCATGACCTCATGCCGCCGCCCCGCGCCGATAAGGCGGGTCAGGGTCGGGACGATCGCCGACTGGAGCGGGACCACCATCGCCAGCGGCGCCTTGATGAGGGTGAACGCCGCGACGAACGCGCCCGCCGTCGCCTCCGCCGCCTCCGGGGACTGCGCGACCACGAGCACCGGCAACCCGTTGAGCAGCAGCTGGGCGCACACCGAGCCGAGCAGCAGGGGCACGCACGCGGCAGTGACCTGACGCGTCGACACTCCCCCGCGGGGGGCCGACGGCGGTGTGTCGGCGACCGCGCGTCGCCACACGTGCGGGAGCTGCGGGAGGTGCGCGAGCGCGATCGCCGCGACGAGGGCCCAGCAGAACGAGGCACTGTCGGCTCCGCCGACGAGGAAGACGGCGACCGCCAGCCCCAGCCGTAGCAGTGCGTCGAGCACCATGATCCCGGCGTGCCGGACCAGACGATCGGTGCCGATGAGCGTGCCGCGCACCAGGAACTGCCCCGCCGAGACCACGCACAGCGCGCCGAGCGCGACGAGGGACGAGACGTTCCCGTCGAAGGAGCGCAGGACGAGCGGGACGGCGAGGAAGAGGACCACCAGCGCGACGGCGGCGAGGACCCCCGCCGCGCCCACACCTGCCCGTAGGAGGGCGCGCCGGTCCTGGAGCTGGGGCAGCCGACGAGCCAGCTCCTGCTCGAGCGGGAGGAACGCGCCGAAGCCCAGCACCATCGCGAGCGCCCAGAAGGCGCCGAACGTCGCGTACTCGGCCGGGGGCAGGATCCGGGCCACGACCGCCAGGTAGACATTGACGATGAGCCCGGAGAGCAGGACCCCCACGCCCGCTGCCCCGACGAGTCGGCGTGCGCTCGGTCGGCCGCGGTCGTGCCAGACGGTGCGGTGCTCCTCGCTCGTGATCCCGATGCCGACAGACTATCCGGACGCCGCCGAGCGGACCCTCAGGCCTGACCCTCCGCGAGCTGCCGGATCAGCCCGCCCGCGAGCACCATGGACACCTGGCGGTCCGAGAGCTGGTGACGGAAGGTGTACTCGGTCCCGTCCACCCGGCCGGTCACCTCGTGCCCCTGCTGCAGCTGCTCGTGCACGTTCTCGAACGACAGGGTCGCGCCCTGGTCGATCTTCGGGTGCTCACCCTCGTCGCCGAACTCGAGCGCGAGGATCCCGAAGTTGGCCAGGTTCTGCCAGTGGATGCGGGCGAAGGACTCGGCGATCACCACACGCAGGCCGAGGTAGCGCGGGCAGATCGCGGCGTGCTCGCGGGACGACCCCTGGCCGTAGTTGGCGCCGCCGACGATCGCGTGGCCGGTCGAGTCCTTGATCTCCTCGGCGTTCGCCGGGTAGTCGGGGTCGATCCGGACGAAGGCGAACTGCGCGAGCTGCGGGATGTTCGAGCGGTAGGGCAGGGCCTCCGCGCCTGCCGGGGAGATGTCGTCGGTGGAGATGTCGTCGCCGACCGCGAGGAGCACCGGCACCTCGAAGGAGTCGGGGAACGGGTCGAACTCCGGCAGCCCGGAGATGTTCGGACCCTTGACCAGCTCCTCGTTCTTCGCGTCCTCCTCGGGCGGCGGCTCCTCGAGCATGTCCGGGATGACGGTGGGCTCGGGGAGGTCCAGGTCGCCCCAGGTGAGGCCGAGCTCCTCGGCGAGCTCGCGGGGGTCGGTGATCTCGCCGCGCAGCGCGCTGGCCGCGGCGGTCTCGGGCGAGCACAGCCAGACCTGGTCGTCCTTGCCGGCCCCGGAGCGTCCGGGGAAGTTGCGGGGGAAGGTCCGCAGGGAGTTCGTGCCGGGCGCGGGGGCCTGGCCCATCCCGATGCAGCCCATGCAGCCGGACTGGTGGATGCGGGCGCCCGCCGCGATCAACGAGGTCGTCCCGCCCCAGCGGGTGAGGTCGACGAGGATGGGCCGCGACGTCGGGTTCACGTCGAAGCTGACGCCGTGGTGGGTCTGGCGGCCGTCGACCATGCGGGCGGCGACGGCGAAGTCCCGCAGCCCCGGGTTCGCCGACGACCCGATGACCACCTGGCCGACCGGCGTCCCGGCCACCTCCCGCACGGGGACGACGTTGGCCGGCGACGACGGCTGGGCGATGAGCGGCTCGAGCTCCGAGAGGTCGATCGACTCGGTGACGTCGTACTCGGTGCCCTCCTCGGCGAGCAGCTCGGTGAAGTCGTCCTCGCGCTTCTCGCCCGCGAGGAAGCGACGCACCTCGTCGTCGGCCGGGAACACGGTGGTGGTCGCCCCGAGCTCGGCCCCCATGTTCGCGATGACGTGGCGGTCCATCGCCGTGAGCGTCGCGAGCGCGGGCCCGTGGTACTCGAGGATCCGGTTGGTGCCGCCCTTGGTGCCGTGACGGCGGAGCATCTCGAGGACGACGTCCTTCGCCGAGCACCACGGGGGCAGCTCGCCGGTGAGCTCGATGCCCCAGATCTCGGGCATGCGGATGGTCAGCGGCTTCCCGGTGATCGCCAGCGCCACCTCGAGCCCGCCGACGCCGATGGCGAGCATCCCGAGCGAGCCGCAGGCCGGGGTGTGCGAGTCGGAGCCGATCATCGTCTTGCCCGGCGCGCCGAAGCGCTGCATGTGCGTCGGGTGGGAGACGCCGTTGCCGGGCTGGGAGTACCAGAGCCCGAAACGCCGGCTGGCCGAGCGCAGGTAGGCGTGGTCCTCGGCGTTCTTCTCGTCGGCCTGGAGCAGGTTGTGGTCGACGTACTGCACCGACACCTCGGTGCGGGCGCGGTCGAGACCCAGCGACTCCAGCTCCTGCATCACGAGCGTCCCCGTCGCGTCCTGCGTCAGGGTCTGGTCGATCCGCAGGGCGATCTCCTCGCCGGGCGTCATCTCCCCGTCGACGAGATGGGACGCGATGAGCTGGTGGGCGACTCCGTGGGGCATGCGGAACTCCCGAGGGGCGGCGGCGGTGGCCCCTCGGGTACCCGATCAGCGCGGTGACGCTGCATCGGGTGGGCGACGTGTGTGGGCTCGGGTGTCAGGCGGGCTTGGCCGCCGCCTTGGTCACGTAGTCCTCGACGACCTGACGGGCCTCGTAGATCGTCCGGGCCGTGCCCCAGGCATTCGGGTCGAGCCTGTTGTGGACCCAGCCGCCGGGAATCTGCCGCGTCCCGAGGCTCAGGTGCCCGACCTCCCGCTGCCACAGAATCTCGGACTGGAATCCGCGCGGGTCGTCCCAGTGCCAGGAATAGCCGTAGTCCTCCTGCTCCTCGAAGACCTCGACGCCATCGATCTCCATGACACGACCTCCCCGTCGGGGCCCAGGGTGGGACTCCCGATCTAGGATCGGTGGCCGCCGTGGTCCTCACGCGTGGCACTCGGAGCATTTTCGATGTGGCGTCCGGCGCAATTCCCCGCCGCCGGACGGATCGAGGTGGAGGACGAACGTGACGGTTTACGTGTCGGTGCCGCAGATTCCCCTGACGCTGAAATTCGAGGAGGACCTCGGCGCGGTCGTCGCGCGGTTCACGGAGATCATCAATGAGGGCGAGGTGCACCGGTACGCGTTCGCCGACAACCAGGTCGTCCTGGTCAACTACGGCGTCATCGCGTCGGTGACGTTCTCCGAGGGTCCGCGCACCCTCGAGGTGTCCGAGCTGAACCGCGGGCTCGCCGCCCGACTCGACGACGCGTGAGCCGTCCAGGTCCGTGACCTGCGCTGAGCAGAGCATCGGCGTGTCCCGTCCGAATGAACGTGACTGCCGCCCGTCGCACTGGTAGTGACGGATGTTGCTGTGGTGACTACCGTGTGCAGCATGCAACGGGTGTTGGGTCTGCTCGCGTTGGCCCTCGTGCTGTTCTGGATCATCGACTCGCCCGCGACCGCGGCGGCGACGGTCACCAGCATCCTGACGATCCTCGCCGGCTTCGCCGAGTCCATCGTGGACTTCTTCCGGGCCCTCTTCTAGGCCGTCCGCCCCCACGTGTGGGCGGAGCGGGGTGCTGGGCACCCGCCTCGTGACATCACCGTCACGAGAGGAGAACGATGCAGGAGCAGCAGTTCGTGTCCGCGGTCAAGGAGAGCCTGGACCTGCCGGACAACCGCACCGCCGAGCGCGCCGTGAAGGCGACGCTGACCGTCCTCGGCCAGCGGCTCGAGGGTGGTGAGGCCAAGGACCTGGCCTCCCAGCTCCCCGGTGGCCTGGCCGACGCGCTGCCGAACGAGGGCGGCGGCGAGCGCTTCGACGTCGACACCTTCTACCAGCGGATCGCCGAGCAGGAGGGCGAGGGCGTCACCGTCGCGCAGGCCCGTCAGCACGCCCGCGCGATCGCCAAGGGCCTCGAGACCGCCCTGACCGACGGCGAGTGGCAGAACTTCACCAGCCAGCTCCCGAAGGACTTCCAGGACTTCCTCGGCACCGACCCGGTGCAGAACCGCTAGTCGGAATCGTCGGGTCGGGCGCCGGCTCCGGCGCGGCGTGCGACGTCCATGACGTACGCGCCGTAGCCGGAGCTGGCCTGCCGCTCGCCGAGCGCGAAGGCCTGGTCGGGGGTGATCCAGCCCTTGGCCAGCGCGATCTCCTCGAGGCACGCGAAGCGCACGCCCTGGCGGTGCTCGAGGACCTGCACGTACAGGCTGGCCTCGATGAGTGACTCGTGGGTGCCGGTGTCGAGCCAGGCGAACCCACGCCCGAGGTCGATCAGGCGGGCGTCGCCGCGGGCCACGTAGGCCTGGTTGACGTCGGTGATCTCCAGCTCGCCCCGCGCCGACGGGGTCAGTGTGCGGGCGATGTCGAGGACGTCGTTGTCGTAGAAGTACAGCCCGGTGATCGCCCGGTTGCTCCGCGGCGCCGCGGGCTTCTCCTCGATCGTGAGCAGCCGGCCGGTCTCGTCGGCCTCGCCCACGCCGTAGCGACCGGGGTCGCGTACCGGGTAGCCGAACAGCACGCAGCCCTTCTCCGCCTCCAGGCGGGCGACCTGGTCCTGAAGGACCGTCGCGAAGCCCTGGCCGTGGAAGATGTTGTCGCCTAGGACCAGGGCGGCGGTGTCGTCGCCGACGTGATCGGCGCCGATCAGGAACGCCTCGGCGAGCCCGTTGGGCGCGGCCTGCTCGGCGTAGTCGAAGCGGACCCCGAGCTCGCCGCCGTCGCCGAGCAGCCGGCGGAACGCCGGCAGGTCCACGGGGGTGGAGATCACGAGGATGTCGCGGACCCCGGCCAGCAGCAGCACCGAGATCGGGTAGTAGATCATCGGCTTGTCGTAGACCGGCAGCAGCTGCTTGGACACCGCCCGGGTCACCGGGTGCAGCCGCGAGCCGGAGCCGCCCGCGAGCACGATCCCCTTCACGCCCGGCCCCACACCGCGCCGGCACCCTCGACCACCGGCGCCCGGCCGAGCAGCGGGCGCCACCATTCCTCGTGGGTCCGGTACCAGTCGACGGTCGCCGCGATGCCCTCGTCCCACCCGATCCGCGGCGCCCAGCCCAGCTCCGAGCGAAGCTTGGTGGAGTCGAGCAGGTAGCGGCGGTCGTGGCTGGGCCGGTCGGGGACGATGGTCTTGAGCTGTGATGCTTCCTGGGGCCCGAGCCCGAGTGCGCCGAGCACCGCGTCTGCGATGCCCTCGACGTCGACCTCGTGCCCGGAGCCGACGTTGTAGGTCTCCCCGACCCGGCCGTGGTGGACCACGGCGTCGATCGCCGCGGCGTGGTCCTCGACGTGCAGCCACTCCCGGCGGTTCTTCGTCGACGCGTACAGCGGGAGCGGCTCCCCGGCCAGCGCCCGCGTGGTGAACAGCGGGATCACCTTCTCCGGGAACTGGAAGGGCCCGTAGTTGTTGCTGCAGTTGGTGATCGTGATCGGCACGTCGTAGGTCAGCCCGTAGGCGCGCACCACGTGGTCGCCGCCGGCCTTGGCCGCGTTGTAGGGCGTGCGTGGGCGGTACGGCGACTCCTCGGTGAACGACTCGTCGACGTCGAGAGGCAGGTCGCCGTAGACCTCGCAGGTGGAGATGTGGTGGAAGCGGCCCACCCCGACCCGGCGGACCGCCTCGAGCAGGCCCTGGGTGCCCATCACGTTGGTGGCGAAGAAGTCGCCGGGACGGAGGATGGCGAGGCTGTTGTGCGACTCCGCGGCGAAGTTCACCACCACGTCCACGCCGTACGCCCGGAGCAGGTGCTCGACGAGCTCGGTGTTCGCCATCGAACCGTGCACGAACTCGACGCCGTCGAGGCCCTCGACGTTCTCCCGCACCCCGGCGTAGGTCAGCGCGTCCAGCGCCACCACCCGGTCCCCGGGATGCTCACGGCGCCAATACCGCACGACGTTCGAGCCGATGAACCCGGCCGCGCCGGTCACGAGCACGGTCGCCACCGGTGGCCTCCCCTGGTCGTCCCGCGCGCCCGTCGCACCGGGCTGGTCGACGCCCGATGCTGCCACGACCACCGGCGGAGCCGGGCCGGCCCTCCCGGCGCGGGGCCCGCTACAGCGTCGCGGCGGGCGGCGGAGGCGGCGTCGCGCCGGCGTCGGCGTCGTCGCCTCCGGGCAGGTGCACGTCGGTGATGACGATGTTGAGCTCGACGACGGTGACGCCGGCGATCTCCTCGACGGCCTTCGGCACGTGGCGGCGCAGCGCGCGGACGAGCTCGCGGGCCCCGACGCCGTACTCGATCTCGACGTCCAGCCCGATCCGGGCCGTCTGGTTCTCGAGCTCGACGCGGACGCCTGCGGTGTTCTCGGTGCTGCCCGTGAGCGTCTGGCGCACGGCCCCGACGGCGCGGGAGGAGCTGGCTCCGAGCGCGACGACCCCGGGGATCTCACGGGCGGAGAACGCCGTCACCTTCTGGACGACCGAGGGGAGCACCTCGGTGGTGCCGTCGACGGCGGTCGGATCGCCGACGGCGCCGGCGCCGCCGACCGACGTGGCCGTCGGGGTGGGGCTGGAGGGGGTGCTGCTCGGACGCTCGGCGCTGGTCATGTGCCCCGAGTACCCCGCCTCGTCCCGGCGGAGTCCGATCCCGTGCGCACGATCGGGCACCGCGGTCAGCGGTCGCGGGGCAGGAGCGGGCCCAGCGGTCCGAGATCCAGGTTGAGGTCGTCCGCCGTGAGCCCGAACTGCTCGGTGAGCTCGTCCATCGCCTCCGCCAGCAGCATCAGTGAGGTGCCGAGGTCCTCCTCCTGCTGCTCGGTGAGGTCCCCCTGGTCGACGCGCCGGATCGCCTGTCGCTCCATGAGCTGGCGCAGCAGCTCGACGATCGTGAGCACCAGCTTCATGAGATCTCGGCGGACCGCGTCCTTGTCGATCTCGATGCGGTTCGCCCGCTCACTCATCGCCCAGCTCCAGCTCCCGGGCCGTCAGGGCCTTCGGCGCGGCGGCCCCGTTCCGCGGCGTGTCGCCACGTTCGGCCCGCTCCGCGAGCGTGCCCTGCCGCTCCACCGGCGCGATCGACATGACGAGGGCGCGGAGCGAGATGCGCACGAGGTCGACCCCGGCGAGCGAGATCGTCAGGTCGCCGACGAGCACGACGCCGCCGGCGAGCAGCCGGTCGAGCAGGTCGACCAGGGCGACCTCCTCGTTCCCGAACAGCGACGTCGCCCGTGGCTCGAGCTCTCCCGAGGACGGGCCCGTCACGGCGCCGATCCCCCTGAGGAGGAGGTGGCGGCGGCGGCGAAGGAGTAGGGGACCCAGGGCCCGGTGAGCTCGACCCGCACCTTCGGGTGGTCCTGGTAGGAGGCGACGACGGCGCGGAGCTCGTCGACCCGCTCGACCGGCAGCAGGTAGGCCTGGTTGAGGACCATCGGGTCGGTCTGCCCGGACAGCTGGGCGTCCTGGAGCCGGTGGCTCTTCACAGCCGCGGCGAGGGCCGAGACGGCCGCGTCCACCTCGTCCGCGGCCCGTCGGGCGTCCTCGAGCGTCGTGTCGCCCTCGCGCAGGGCCTTCCGTCGCCGGCGGAGGTAGTCCGCACCCGACTTCGGCTTCTCGGCCTCCGCCTCGGCCGCGGCCGGGCTCCCCTTGCGGGCGTAGACCTTGAGGCCCCACTCGGCGCGTCCGGCGAGGCGGTCGAGCACCGCGGAGAAGGTCTCGGCGCTCTCGTCGAGCACGGCCCGCACCCGCTCGTCGTCGAAGTACACCGTCGCCAGCCCGAGCGGCGCCACGAGGTGGTCGCGTCCGAGGGTGTCGACGACGTGGTGGTGCGCCCGGGCGGTCGCGGCCAGCCACTCGAGGTCCTCGAGGCGCTCCTCGAGCGCCCGTTCCTGGAACTCGGCGCGGTCGGCGTCGCTCACCACGGCCGTCACGCCGCGGTGCTCGACGGTCCGGACGGGCCGTCCTCCGAGCCCCTCGAGCCCCGCGACGGCGGCGGGGTCGACCTCGCGGGCGACGGCGTAGACGTAGGTCAGCGTGTCACTCATTCCTCCGCCTTCCGACGTCGGCGCGGAGCGGCCTTCCCCCCGCCGCCCTGTCGCGCCGTCTGCTTCGACCGCCGCGCGGGCTGGGGTTCGGGTTCCTCGGTGTCGTCGACGATCTCGGCGTCGACCAGCTCGTCCTCGTCGTCGGCCTCGTCGTCCACGCCCTCGAGGTCCTCGGGCTCCTCGTCACCCTCGAGGGCCGCCTGCCCGTTGCGGCCCTCCAGGGCCTCGAGGCGCTCCTTCAGCCGGCGGTTCTCCTGTTCGAGCTCGCTGTGTCCCGAGGAGAGGGTGGGGTCGCGCTCCCACCAGTCGATGCCCATCTCCTTGGCGCGGTCGACGGACGCCACGATGAGCCGGAGCTTGATCGTCAGCAGCTCGATGTCGAGCAGGTTGATCTGGACGTCGCCGGCGATGACGATGCCCTTGTCGAGGACCCGCTCGAGGATGTCGGCGAGGTTCGTGCCGTCGCCGCCACCGCCCTGGGCGGCCGGCTGGCGGCCGCCGGCCTGGTTCGGGGCGGACGGCATCTGCCCTGTCCAGCGCACCGGGTCACTCATGGTCACTCCCTCTCGTGTCCCCCGGCTCGCGTCGGGCCGTCACTCGTCGTCGCCGCGACCCCGTGTGTAGCGCTTCAGCCGTTTGTAGCTGATCAGCTCGCCGTCCTCGTCCATCTCGGCCTCGTAGATCGCCAGGATGTCGGTCGACTCGGGGATGCGGTGGCTCTCCACCACCTCCAGACCCACGACGTAACCCTCGTCGGTGCGGCGCACCGAGGTGATCGACTCGCTCTCCTTACCGCTCATCTCCATCACCTGCTCCGCAGCGAAGCGAGCGATCTTGCGAGCGGGGATGGGCTTCTTGGGCGCCGGCTCGGGGTCCGGTTCGGGCTCGGATTCCTCGACGCTGTCCGGCTCCTCGACGCCCTCGGGCTCGTCGAGGTCCTCGGCGTCGTCGGCGTCGTCGACCTCGTCCAGGTCCTCGGGCTCGTCGGCCTCGTCGACGTCGTCGGCGTCGTCGGCGTCGTCGACCTCGTCCAGGTCCTCCGGCTCGTCGATCTCCTCCGGCTCGGCCGCGTCCTCGCTGGTGTCCTCCGCGCGGCGGCGGCGGGGCCGTTCCTGCTCGCTCTCCGAACGGCGCCGGCGGCGCGGACGCTCCTCGCCCCCACCGGAGTCCGTCGGGGCCTCGTCGGCGGCGGGCCGGCGTCGACGACGGGGTCGTTCCTGGTCCGGGGCCGAGTCGCCGTCCTCCTCTGTCCGGCGCCGACGGCGCGGGCGCTCGTCGTCCGATCCGGCGGTGCCGTTCCCGGCGTCGGACGTCCGGCGCCGCTTCGGGCGCTCCTCGTCCGAACCGCTCGACGACTCCGACGTCCGACGCCGCTTCGGGCGCTCCTCATCCGAACCGCTCGACGACTCCGAGGTCCGACGACGTCGCGGCCGGTCGCCCTCCGCCTCGCCCTCCGAACGACGTCGCCGGCGTGGACGCTCCTCGTCCGAGCCGGACGCGGTCTCGGACGTGCGGCGCCGACGGCGCGGCTTCTCCTCGCCCGAAGAGTCCGAGGACTCCGAAGGGGTCGGGTCCCCGTTCGACCGGCGTCGTTCGGGCGCGTCCTCTCCGGATTCCCCGGACGCCGCCGACCGTCGGCGGCGGGGCCGCTCCTGATCGGTGACGCGCGGGGCGTCGTCGTCCTCGGTGACGTCGGCGGACCGCGTCACGTGCCACCCCCGCCCACGAGGCGCTGCAGCAGGACAGTCTGCTGCTCGTCCCGTTCGTCCTCGCTGATCTCACCGCGGTCGAACGCGGCGTCCAGCTCGTCGATCTGCGCACGGATGACGCCGGGGTCGTTCATCTGGTGGTCGACCTGGTCGGCGATCTTCTCGCCGACCCAGGCCACCCCGCGGACCGGGGCGAGGGGCAGGAGCAGCAACTCGGTGAAGAAACCCACGATGCGCCGGCCCTCAGGCCTGGGCCTCGGGGGGCGCTTCGAACTCGGGCAGGAAGTCGAAGGCCGCCGTGGGCCCGATGAGCCGCAGCTCGACCCGTCCCGCCCAGGCGTTGCCCAGGTCGTCGACGGCCTGCTCGAAATCGTCACGCCCGTCGGTCTTGACGAGGAACGCGAGGTGCACGGCCCCGTTCTCGCCGCCCGCCTCCTTCACCTCGGTCGCCACCGCGAACTTCGAGAGCGCGTCGACCGTGGCCTGCGCGTCCTCCTGCCGCAGCTGGTCCATCGCCTTCGAGATCGACTCGCCGAGCTGGATGCGGTCGTAGTAGCTCGCGTCCTCGTCGACCCCGGCGATCTTCTCCCGCAGCTGCTGGATGCGGGGATCGGACTCGACGATGCGGGTGAGGATGACGTCCTGGTTGTAATCGCCGCGCAGCCGGAACTCGAGATGGCCGCGGAGCTGATCGAGCGCGCGCAGGAAGTAGTCCTGGTGCGGCTTCAGCAGCTCCTCGGCGACCGCGTCGTCGTCGGTGACGACCGCCCCGAAACGCATCGGGAGGACGGGCACCTCCTGCGCGATCGCGTTGAGGACGGCCTCGTGCGCCATCAGGTCGCGCCGGGTGCCCAGGGGTCGGTCGGCGGAGACGTCGCTGACGACGGCCGCCAGCCCGCCCTCGGTGACGAGACCCAGCTCGCCGTCCTCGTCACCGTGCGGGATCGGCTCGAGCCCGTCGGGGATGCGCATCCCCGCCGGGACGATGCCGTAGATGTAGGACCCGCGGGTCGTGCTCCGGGACTTGGTGGAGTCCTCCGTCGTGGTCACCTCGGCCCCCTCATGCCTTCTCGCGCTTGCTCTGCTGGCGCTCGCCGCGGACCTCGTCCCACTTCTCCTTGCCGGCGTCGAGCACCCCCTTGGTCTTGCCCTTCGCGCCGCCCTCGGTGGCGCCCTCGGTGAGGCCGCCCATGAACTCCCCGAGGTCCTTGCCACCCTTCTGATGCAGGTCGAGGCGGTTCGTGGCCTCGGCGAACTTCAGATAGGTGTCGACACTGGCCACGACGATCCGGGCGTCGATGGTGATCAGCTCGATGCCGACCAGCGACACCTTGACGAACGCATCGATGACGAGGCCCTTGTCGAGGATGAGATCGAGGACCTCGGCGAGCCCGCCCTGGGGCGCCTTCTGGACGCCGCCGCCCGATTGCTGGCTGATCGTCACGCTGTCTCACTTCCTCCCTGTGCGGATCGCCCACGACGGGCCCCGGTGACCGGGACCCGTCGTGGGCGTCGATCGGCCGGCGATCAGGCCGGGGTGCGCTGACGTCGCGAGCGACGACGCGGGCGGTCGTCCTCCTCGGCGGGGGCGTCCTCCGCGGCCTCGTCCTCGGCGTCCTCCGGGAGGTCGTCGTCGACGTCCTCCTCGGCCTCGTCCTCGAGTTCGTCCTCGAGCTCGTCCTCGTCCGCCTCGTCCTCGAGCTCGTCGAGGTCCTCGTCGGCGTCCTCGTCCTCGTCCTCGGCCACGAGGTCGTCGTCGACGTCCTCGTCCTCGTCCTCGTCGAGGTCGTCCTCGGCGAGCTCGCCCTCCTCGGAGTCCTCGAGCTCCTCGTCCTCCTCGGCCGCCCGCTGCTCCTCCTCGAGGGCTTCCTCGTGGGTCTTGACGACCTCGCTGTCGCGGATCTCGCCGCGCCAGCCCTCGAGTTCCTCACGGTTGATCAGCGTGTCCATCATGACGTGACGGCAGAAGTGCTTGAACTCCAGCCGGGCGCGACGCCCGACCGCACGCCAGAGGTTCCCCGTCTTCTCGAAGAAGCCCTGCGGGTAGTACTCCATGATCAGGACGATGCGCGTCAGGTTCGGCGCGAGTTCACTGAACGTCACGATCCCGTCCGCAGAACCCTTGGCCCCCGACGACACCCACAGAATGTGGCTATCGGGGACCTGTTCGCGGATAGTCGTCTCCCAGGAACGACGCGACCAGAACACCTTCGCGGTCCAGACGACCTTCTCGTCGGACTCCTGATTGACCGTCTCGACCTTCTTCATGAAGCTCGGGAAGTCGGCCATCTGGGTCCACTGGTCGTAAGCCACGCGCAGCGGGACCCCGACGTCCTGGACCTCGTAGATGTTCATGAACTTGAACTTGCCGCGGCCGGTGCTGTTCCCACCGCCACCACCGCCGCCGCTGCCGTCCTCGTCGCCCTCGTCGTCGTCGTCTCCGCCGCCGAGACCGACCGCCCCCAGCGCCTTGTCCTTCACCGTCGAGAGACCGCTCTTGATCGCTCCGCCGATGCCGCCGCCCGACGAGTCGTCGTCATCGCCCGACCCACCGCCGAACGCGGCACCGAGGTTGCCCGGGTTCCCGGCGACGTCGGTGAGCTTGCCGGTCAGCCCCTCGACCTGGTCGAGAGCGGCGTTGACCGCCTTGTCGGTGGCCGCCTTCAGCAGCGTCTGAGCCGCCTGCTTGAGACGGTCGACGGGCAGCACGTCGGTGATCGACGAGCCGGACCCGCTGTCGTCGTCGTGCGGGAGCTGGCCGTTGGAAGCCGCCCGCGGATCGGTCGTGGTCTCAGTCATCGCGCTTCCCCGATCCACGGCGCGAGCCCGAGCCGGCCGTGGCCTTGCTGCGCGACCCCGACGACGTCCGACGCGTCGAGCCGTTGCTGGTGCGGTTCGAGCTGTCGTCGGACGACGAGCCCGACGACGAACGCTTGCGACGCTCCTGGCCGGTGTCGCTGCTGGTCGAGCCACTGCTCGACGAGCTGCTCTTCGACGCCGACGGGGGCCGTGAGGCACGACGGCGCGACGAGGCCCGCGCGGGGGCCTCCTCGGCCTCCTCGGCCTCGTCGGCCTCCTCAGTCTCGGCCACGGCCTCGTCCGACTCGGACTCCTCCGTGTCGTCGACCTCGTCGTCGAGGTCCTCGACGTCCTCGGTCTCGTCGGCGGCGTCCACGCCGTCGTCGACCGGCTCCTCGGCGGCAGCCGCCTTGCGACGACGTCCACCGCGCGCGGCCCTGCCGACCGCGCCGCCGGCACCGCCGACCGCGCCACCGACCGCCGACCCGGCCGACCCGGCCACGTCGCCGACAGCGCCACCGGCCTGGCCGACGGCGTCGCCGGCGGCACCCGCGGTCTGACCGGCGGCCTGCGTCGCCGCACCCGCCGCGTCCGCGGCCGGCTTGCCGAGGTTCTCGACCCGGTTGACCAGGTTGTCGGTGAGAGCCTCCATGCGCGAGCTCGCGACGGCCAGCGCCGCGTCCTTGCCCGCCTCGAGCAGCCGACCCCGCACCGCACTGTCGAGCTTCTGGAGCTCCGGTGACGCCTGGATCAACTTCGAGGCCTGCCCCAGCAGCTGGGCGGGATCGGTGGAGATCTTCTTCCCGGCCAGCGCAGCGCCGAACATGATGGCGAGCTTCATCTTCTTCGTACGACCGAGTAGATAGCCGCCGATGACCGCGAGGGCCAATTTCAGGCCGGTTCCGGGCACCGTGCACCTCCGAATGGATTGGTCCGCCTGTGCGGTGGACCACGGCCCGCCGCCTACGGAGCCGGACATTACATCGCGTGCTTCCGGAATGCGCTAGACCGGTAAGATCAAATTCGCGGTGGGCCGTTCGACCCAATTAGTGATCACCAGAGCACGAAGGGTGATCGCGCATTCGGGTGTCGTTCTCGTGCTTCAAGCATCTGCGTCCGTTCGCTCATTCTGAATGGGCGTACGTCGGGGAGTGCTCGGCCGAATGCGTGGAGTGAGTGTGCGGCGCCGCGATCACCAAGGGTCATGTCGAACGCCATTTCGTTGACGCTCGGCGGTGATTTGGATCATACGGGTGTTCTGCCACCGCCGCCAGCTCTCGGCGGTTGGGCAGCACAGCCCAACGTCGTACCGCTCGATGCGCCGGGGTGTTGCTCCGGCCCCGGACGCGCCGAGGTCAGCCCTCGTCGGCGGCGTCCAGCACCCGGTCCACCGCGCGCCGCACTGATCGCCACGCCCGCACGCGCGCACGGGCGATCCGCGTGCCCAGCTCGGTCAGACGGTAACGCCGCCGATCGGTGTCGGTCCCGAGCTCGACGAGACCGTGCCGGGCGAGGTGATGGAGGGTCTTCTGAATCGTGGTGGGAGGTGGGGCGAGGCCGCCCCCGCTGTCCGCCCGTAGCCGCTCCGCGAGCTCCCGCCCGTTGGCCGGGCCGCGACGCAACGTGACCAGCACCAACAGCTCGACGTGCTCCTGGGAGGCCATCCGGACCGAGCCCCACCGCCGGTTGGCGGTCCCGGCGGTGGCGCCCGAGGCGGGCGCCGGGCGGCGTGCGCCGCGGGGGGCGGGTGCGGCCGATGGGACGTCGTTGGGTGCGGGCGCCGGGGCGACCTCGATCGGCGTGTCGGAGCCGGACTCCGCCCCGGTGACCTCGTCGGGCGCGGGGGTCCGCACGGTGAGGGGCACGACGGCGGCGCGGCGCGCGCCCTGCGCCGGGATCTCAGGCGAACCCGTGCCGGTACCCTCGGCCGCGTCCTGCTCGGAGCTCCGCCGGGGCCGCGGGGGCAGGAGTCCGCGCAGGCTCGCCGTGGCCGACCGCCCGAACGCGTCGCTGAGGTCGGGCGGCTGCTCGTCGTCGCTGGTCATCCGGAAGTCGGCGGTCACGAGGTGGCCTCCTGCTCGGGGCGGTGGTCCGCGGTCGTGGTCTCCTCGGCGGCACGCAGGAGGGTCAGGAGCTCGACCCCGAGGTCGCGGTAGTCACCCGCCACGCTTGCGGCGGTCGGGGACAGGCGACGCCCGGACGAGGTCTTCGAGGTCCCCTCCCGCAGGGCCGCCCACCACGCGGGCTGCGCGGCCACCTCCTGCTCGAGCTCGTGGGCGAGCCGGCCGAGGCGCCGGGCGTCCTGTGCGGTGCGCTCCGCGTGGCGGATCGAGGTGGTGAACAGCGGCGACTGGCCGCCGAAGGCGCGCTCCATCGCCTCGCGGAGCTCGGCGTGCACGACGCGCGAGCGCGAACCGGTGGCGAAGAGCACGGCACCGAGCAGGCCGAGGTCGGGGTTCTGCTCGCGGGCGAGTGCGAAGCGCTCCCCGACCAGGCGCATGCCGACCAGGCCGCCGCCGTCCGACTTCGTGGGCATGAGCACCCACCGGGCGGCGGTGAGCGCGAGGTCGGTGAGGATCGTCGTCTCGGGCGGGCAGTCGACGAAGACGAGGTCGTAGTCGCCCGCCACCGGCGCGAGCACGGTCGCGAGGGCACGGAACGCCTCCCGCCCCTGCTCCTGCACCCGGGACACCATCAGCGGCACGAGGTCCACGAGGCGGGCGCCGCCGGGCACCACGTCGAGGCCGGGGCGGACACCCTCGGCCGGGCGCAGCGGCGAGCCGGCCACGATGCTCATGAGCAGGCCCGCGCCGTGGTCGTCGATCGGCCCGTCGCGGAACCCGAGGTCGTCGGCGAGGTTCGCCTGGCGGTTGAGGTCGACGAGCAGGCACCGGTACCCGGCCGCGGCGAACTGCCCGGCGAGGTTGGCGACGAGCGAGGTCTTCCCGACACCGCCCTTGTCGTTGACCATCGCGATCGTCCGCGTCAGCGCGTCCATGTCCGGGTCCGTGGTGGCCGCCGCGTCGTCGACTCCGACCACGACGGGCGTCGGCGCCCCCGTGCGGTCACCGCCCGCGCGGTCCCTCCCCGCGCCTCTGCGGCGGCGGGTGGCGTTGCGGGCGGCGCGGCCCGCCGGTCCGGTCATGCGGCGAGGGTGCGTCCCGGCCCGTGCCCCGGCAAGGCCGACACGGGCGTCCGGAGCCTCTTGGGGCCGCACGGCGGCAGGAACTCACGCTGTCGGCCCAGTCGACTACGGCAGGCGAGAGGGCCGTCACGCGTCGCGTTCGCGGGTGTCGTCCTCGTAGACGTCGGGCACGTTGTCGTGGTCGGTGTCGACCCGCTCTCGCTCGTGGATCCGCCGGTGCACCCCGTTGCGGTGCCGCAGCACGACCGTGGCGAGCACGGCGGCGAGCAGCGAGGCGGTCAGGACCCCGATCTTCACGTGGTCGTCCGCGCCGCTGCCGGTGCCGAACGCGAGCTCCCCGATGAGCAGGGAGACGGTGAACCCGATCCCCGACAGCAGCGAGAGCCCGAGGACGTCGCTCCAGGCCAGCTCGTCGGCGAGCCGGGCCCGCGTCAGCCGCTGGACGAGCCAGGTCGCCCCCATGATGCCGACGGTCTTGCCCGCGACCAGCCCGGCGATGATGCCGATCGTGATCGAGTCCGTGAACGCCGCGCCCAGACCGCCGCCGACGACGGTCACCCCGGACGCGAAGAACGCGAAGATCGGCACCGCCACCCCGGCGGAGAGCGGCCGCCAGCGGTGCTCGAAGTGCTCGGCGAGCCCGGGTCCCGGGCCCTCCCGCCGCCGGACCACCGGCACGGCGAAGCCCAGCAGCACCCCGGCGACGGTCGCGTGCACGCCCGACTCGTGCACGAGCACCCAGGTCAGGGCGGCGAGCGGGAGCAGCAGCCACCACGACCGCACACGCCGCTGGACGAGGATCGTGAACGCCCCGAGCGGCAGCAGCGCCAGCAGCAGCGGCACGAACGCGAGCTGATCGGTGTAGAAGAGCGCGATGATCGTGATGGCGAGCAGGTCGTCCACCACGGCGAGCGTGAGCAGGAAGGTGCGCAGCGCGTCGGGCAGGCAGGAACCGATGAGGGCGAGCACCGAGAGCGCGAACGCGATGTCGGTGGCCGTCGGGATCGCCCAGCCCGCCGCCCCCGGCCCGCCGAGGTTGATCGCGGCGTAGATCAGGGCGGGCGCGATCATGCCGCCGACCGCGGCGGCCACCGGCAGCAGTGCCCGCGACGGCTCCCGGAGGTCGCCGGCGACGAACTCGCGCTTGAGCTCCAGGCCGGCGACGAAGAAGAAGATCGCCAGGAGACCGTCGGCGGCCCAGGTGGCGAGGGTCAGGTCGAGGTGCAGGGACACCGGACCGATCCGCGTCTCCGAGAGGGCCGTGTAGGCCTCCCGCCACGGCGAGTTGGCCCACAGCAGCGCGAGCGCCGCGGCCACGACGAGCAGGACGCCGCCGACGGTCTCGCGGCGCAGGATGTCCGCGATGCGCGCCGTCTCCGGCCAGGAGCCGCGGGCGAACAGGCGGGGGGTCGACCGGGTCACGGTTCCTCCGGCGGGCAGACGTCAGGGACTGCCGACCAGACTTCCCGGCGCACCGGGAGCGACCCTACGTCACCGCGACACCCGCCCGCCGGTGATCGAAGTGCGCTCACGGACACTCAACGTCAGCGACGGCACTTCGCTGACACCGCCTCAGGACTAGCAGGTCGTGTTCGGCGGGGGCAGGACGCCGTCGAGGAGGTAGCGGTTGACGGTGTCGTCGACGCACGGGACGCCGTTGGTGTAGACCGTGTGGCCCTCGCCGCGGTAGGTCAGCAACGCCGAGCCGGGCACACGCCGGGAGAGCGCGACGCTGTTCTGGTACGGCGTGGCCGGGTCGTTCGTCGTCCCGAGGATCAGCATCGGCGGGCCCGCGTAGTTCTCCAGCGGGGTCAGCGGCTGCTGGGGCGCGGGCCAGTCGGAGCAGGTCAGGCCGCTGACGAGCACGTTGCCGGAGAAGTGGGGCGCGCGGGACTCGGTGACGCGGGCCGCCGCGAGCACCTGCTCGTCCTCGGTCGGCCAGGCGTTGTCCAGGCACGTCACGGCGTTGTAGGTGTCGGAGTTGCTGCCCCGGAAGTAGGCAGTCGCCAGCGAGCGCAGGGGGGCGCCGTCGCCCCGGTCGGCCGCGGCGAGGGCCTGGGCGAGCTGGGGCCAGCTGTCCTGGCTGTAGAGCGGGTAGACGACGCCGATCTCGAGCAGCCCCGCCGAGAGCGGGCTCGTGCCGGCGACGGGCAGCGGGGCGGCGGTGACGCGGGCGCGCACCCGGTCGAGGGTGCCGATCGGGTCGGCCCGCACGGGGCACGTCGGATCGGTCCGGCACGCGGCGTCGAACTGGCGCAGGGAGTTCTCGAAGCTCTCGGCCTGCGCGGAGTCCAGCCCCGGCTTCGTCACGTCGACGACGCCGTCGAGCACGATCGCGCGCAGCCGGGTCGGGAAGAGCTGCGCGTAGGTCTGCCCGATCGACGTCCCGTAGGAGAAGCCCAGGTAGTTGATCCGCTCCTCGCCCAGCGCCTCGCGGATGCGGTCCATGTCGCGGGCGACGTTGCGCGTCCCGAGGTGGGGCAGGAGGTCGCGGTAGCGCTGGCCGCAGGCGGCGTCGTAGCGGTCGACCGCGTCGTTGGTGGCCGCCTCGTCGGCGGGGTCGCCCGGGTCGGGATCGGCCAGATAGGGCGTCTCGGGGCCCAGTGGGCACTGCAGCCCGGTGCTGTCGCCGACGCCGCGCGGGTCGAAGCCGATGACGTCGAAGCGGTCGGTCACCTCGCGCGGGAGCACCCCGGCCTGGACGAGCTCGATACCCGAGCCGCCCGGGCCCCCGGGGTTCACGAGGAGCACGCCCAGCTTGGCGGCGGGGTTCGCCGCGGGCCGGCGCGCGATGGCGATCGGTATGGTGGGCCCGGCGGGGTTCGCGTAGTCGACCGGCACCGGCACGGTCGCGCACTCGAGGTCGCCGCGGCACGGAGTGAAGGCCGGACCGGGCCCCCCGTCCGGACGGGGACTGGGGGCGGCGACCGGCGCCGAGGAGCTCAGCGGGATCGGCGGCACCGCCGGCTCCGGGGCACGGGCGCACCCCGAGAGGACCAGCGCCGCGGCACCGACGACCAGGAGACCCCGCAAGACCGCTCCGTGTCGCTGCGCCATGTGCTCTCCTGCCCGTCCGGGGTCGGTCCGGCTGGGCCGGGCGGCCCATCATGCCCGTCCGCTCGTCGCAACCCCGCGGGGCTCCGGTCCGGACAAGCATCCTCCGGCCACGACCGACCGTGCTGGCCCGCACACCCTGCGCTGGCTACCGTCCCAGCATGAGGACACCCGAGCTCGTGCTCGTGCCCGCGCTCGTGGGGCTCCCGGCGGCGCAGGCCCACGAGGTGGCCATGGCCGCCCGGGTCGTCGCCATCGATCCCGACCCGGACACCCCGCCCACGGTGGAGGGCACGGTGACGGCCCAGCAGCCGGAGGCGGGGACGCGGGTGCCGGCGGGCGAGGCCGTGACGATCTGGGTGGAGCCCGACTCGGGCGGCGGCGGAGGCGGCGGCAACATGCCGCGGGTCCAGCCGGACAAGCCGCTCGACGGCGCCGGCGCGAACTAGGCGCCCGGGGAAGCGGTGAAGGCCCGCGGGATCGTCGGGTCGGGGGTCCGACGACCCCGCGGGGCCACCGGATAGTTCGTCCGTGCCCGGTCGGGCGTTACGCCCTCCGGACGGATCCATGAGATCCCGCGAGACCGGCCTCCGGGTACGACCGCGCGCGACCGGGAACCACGGCCGGAGTCATCGCTCTCCTCCGGAGGTGTCCGTCGTGAGAATCGGCTACAAGCTCATCGCCGAGGCCTACTCGCCGACCGAGATGGTGCGCCAGTGCGTGCGCGCCGAGGAGGCCGGCTTCGACTTCGTCGAGATCTCCGACCACTACCACCCGTGGGTCTCCGAGCAGCAGCACTCGGGCTTCGCGTGGTCGATGCTCGCCGCGATGGCGGCGAAGACCGAGCGCATCGAGCTGGCGACGGGGGTGACCTGCCCGTTCATCCGCTACACCCGGCGATCATCGCCCAGGCCGCCGCGACGACCCAGCTGCTCGCCGACGGCCGCTTCACCCTCGGCGTCGGGTCGGACGAGCGGCTCAACGAGCACGTCGTCGGGCAGGGCTGGCCCGCCGTGCACGTGCGCCACCAGATGTTCCGGGAGTCGCTCGAGATCATCCGCCTGCTCTGGCAGGGCGGGTACCAGACCTACGAGGGCAAGCACCTGACGCTCGAGGACGCGCGGGTGTTCGACCTGCCCGACACGCTGCCCCCGATCGTCGTCGCCACCGGCGGCCTCCGGGCCTCGACGCTGGCCGCCGAGCTCGGCGACGGGATCTTCACCACCGAACCGCGCACCGATCTCATCGAGGCGTTCACCGCCGCCGGCGGGACGGGCCCGCGCTACACTGAGGTGCCGATCGCCTACGCGCCCACCGAGCAGGAGGGGGCGGAGTCGGCGCGGCGGCTGTTCCGCTTCGGGGTCACCGGCTGGAAGGTGCAGTCCGAGCTGCCGAACCCCGTCAACTTCGACGCCGCGACCGCCTACGTCACCACCGAGGACATGCGCCAGGCGTTCGGGTGCGGCCCCGAGGTCGCCACCCACCTCGCCGCCGCGCAGCCGTTCGTGGACGCCGGGTACGACCACCTCGCGCTCATCAACGCCGGCACCGACGTCGACGGGTTCTTCGACCACTTCGCGACCGAGCTCGCCGAGCCGCTGCGGGCGCTGCGCCCGTCGTCGTAGGACCCGGGTCGTACCCTCGGTACGGGCCCGCGCGTGCGGGTCCGTTGCGAGGAGGAGTGCGATGACCGCGGTGTCCGCCGCGCCCAGCGTCGAGGGTGTCCCCGACGACCCCGGGACCCAGGCGCGCCGCCGGCGCACGTTCGCGGTCATCAGCCACCCGGACGCCGGCAAGTCCACGCTCACCGAGGCGCTGGCCCTGCACGCCGAGGTCATCTCGGCGGCCGGGGCGGTGCACGGCAAGGGTGGCCGGCGCGGCGTCACGTCCGACTGGATGGACATGGAGCGCGAGCGGGGCATCTCGGTGACCTCGGCGGTGCTCCAGTTCGCCTACCGCGACCAGGTGATCAACCTCCTGGACACCCCGGGCCACGGCGACTTCTCCGAGGACACCTACCGCGTGCTCGCCGCCGTCGACGCCGCGGTGATGCTCCTCGACGCCGCCAAGGGCCTCGAGCCGCAGACCCTCAAGCTCTTCGACGTCTGCCGCGACCGCGGCGTGCCCGTGCTGACGTTCGTCAACAAGTGGGACCGGCCGGGCCGCGAGCCGCTCGAGCTGCTCGACGAGGTGGAGCAGACGATCGGCCTGCGCCCCATGCCGATCACGTGGCCGGTCGGGATCGCCGGCGACCTGCACGGACTCGTCGAGCGCGCGGACGGCACGATGCACCGCTTCACCCGCGCCGCCCACGGCGCGTCGAAGGCGACCGTCGAGGTCCTCGACGCCGACACCGCCGCGGCCGAGGAGGGCGCGGACTGGGAGCGCGCGGTCGAGGAGCTCGAGCTGCTCGACGAGATCGGCGCCGAGTTCGACCCCGCGCCGTTCCACGAGGGCACGGCGACGCCGGTGATGTTCGGCTCCGCGCTGTCGAACATCGGCGTCGCCCGCCTGCTCGACGCGCTCGTGGAGCTGGCCCCGCCGCCCGGCCCGCGCCCCGACCAGAAGGGCGAGCTCCGCGAGGTCGACGCGCCGTTCTCGGGCCTGGTGTTCAAGGTGCAGGCGTCGATGGACAAGTCGCACCGCGACCGGGTGGCGTTCGTGCGCATCTGCTCGGGTCGCTTCGAGCGCGGCATGGTGCTCACCCACGACGCGACGGGACGCCCGTTCGCCACCAAGTACGCGCAGGCGATGTTCGGCCGCGACCGCTCGACCATCGAGGAGGCGTTCCCGGGCGACATCGTCGGGCTGGTCAACGCCACCGCGCTGCGGCCGGGCGACACGCTCTGGGCCGACGACCCGGTCACGTTCCCGACGATCCCGAGCTTCGCCCCCGAGCACTTCAGCGTGTGCCGGGTGGCGGACATGTCGAAGACCAAGCAGTTCCGCAAGGGCATCGAGCAGCTCGACTCCGAGGGCGTCATCCAGGTGCTGTCCTCGGACCTGCGCGGTGACCAGGCCCCGGTGCTGGCCGCGGTGGGCCCGCTGCAGTTCGAGGTCGTCTCCGCGCGGCTGTCCGACGAGTTCGGCGCGCCGGTGAAGCTCGACCGCCTCGACTACCAGATCGCCCGGCGCACGGACGCCGCCGGCGTGGAGACCCTCAAGGGCGCCGTCGGCATCGAGGTGCTGACGCGCCGGATCGACGGGGAGCTCCTCGCGCTCTTCCCGCACAAGTGGCGCCTGCAGGCCGTGGCGCAGAACAACCCGGGCCTGCTGCTCGCGCCGCTGGTGGCCGACACGTTGTAGAGCGCGTCACGCGGGCAGCCGGCGCGGGGGCAGCGCTTCGTTGATCGTCTTGCTGGTGGTCTCGGGGTCCGGGACCTCGACGACGACCCGGTGGTACGGGTCGCCGCGCAGGTAGATCGCGAGGAGCTGGTCGGCCCGGCGCACCATCCACAGCTGCCGTCGCTCGCCGACGCCGTAGGACCCCGCCCGCAGCACGCGCGGCACGCTCACGCCGGGCAGGTGCACGCGCGGGCTCGCCGAGACCGCGTCACGGCGCTTCATCGGGCGGGCGAGCAGAACGCGGCTCAGCGGCAGGTACACCCCTCGACAGCACGCCCAGACGCGGTCGGAGCCGGTGAAGCGCACGACGACGCCGTCCGCGGTGATGCGGAGCTGGACCGCCATGTCTCACCTGCCTCGTGCGCGGGCGTGCCGGGCGCCGCGGGTGCGGCGCAGCGTCGGGGACCGGACCGAGTGATCATCGTGGGGCCCGCGCGCCCGGACGGCGACACGTCCGGGCGCGGAGCACCTCGAGGACCGGCCTCAGCTCATCCGGTCGTGCTTGGCCGCGGCTTCCTCGTAGGCGCGATCGTTGGCGCGCTGCGCGTCGGCGTACCCCTTCTGCACGGCCTGGGTCCCGTCGGTGTGCGCGTCGCGCACGGCCTGCTCGGCGTCGCGGGCGGCCTGGGCGAGCGCGCGCTCGGCCTCCGCCGCGGCGTCGGCGACGGACGACGCGGACTCGCCGGCGGCGGTGCCGGTCGGCGGGTCGGTCGAGGGGCCGGTGGACGACGGCGCCGAGGGGGACGACGGCGTCGGGCCCGTCACGGCGTCGTCGTCGACACCGAAGGACGGGACACCCGGCGTGGCGGCGGAGGATCCGAGGCCTCCACCGGGCACACTGGCGCCGGCCTCCGGGAGGTGGTCGACGTCGGGACGCCGGTGCTGGGCGGACCGGTCCCCGGCCCGCTCGTCGGACCCGACAGGACGGTCGGTGTCGTCGGTTGCGCTCACGGCACGACCTCCGGAATGTGGCACGGACGATCGCGCGCCGGCCTCCGCGGAGGCACGGCACCCAACCCCCCGATCGGCTTCGGTGCCGCGACAGCATGGCAGGCGGCGGCCCGTCCGGCCCGGCCACCCTCCTCCGGCGCGACCTCGCGAAACCCCGGCTGACAAGCACCAGAGCCGAGCGGACGCCAGGAAACACCCGGATGGGTGAGCCGCGTTCGGGCCGCGGACGCAGGGCCGGCGTGGAGAGCGCCCACCGCGGACCGATCGTCCGGAGCGTGATGATCCACGTCGGACGGCGGAGCGCAGCGTGCGGCGTGGCGGTGACACCATGGCGTGGGGCGTAGTCACCCCGGTCACCACCCGCACGCCACCGGCCCGCCACCCGCACGCCATCCGGACGCAGGAGACGAGATGGACCGAACCGACCCGGGGACCGCAGGTCCCCCGGTCCCGGAGCAGGCGCGGTTCTGCGCGCGCTGCGACGGACCGGTGGGCCGGGGACGTGCCGGACGCCCCGGACCGGAGCGCGGCGTCTGCCCCTGGTGCGGCGCGCGGTTCGACGTCCGCCCCGACCTGGCGGTCGGCACCGACCTCGCCGGCTCGGCGAGCCGCTACCGGGTGCGGGCCCCGCTGGCTCGCGGGGCGCGCGGCTGGTCGTTCACCGGCACGCGCGTCCGGGACGGCGCCCTCGTCGTGCTCGGGCGCCTCGAGGGCCCCGAGGGTCCGGCCGCGGGCGCGCTCGCGGTGAGCGAGACCGCGGTGCTGCTCGGGCTCGACATCCCCGGCCTGGTCCGCGCGAGGGACGAGGTGCGGGCCGAAGGACGTGACGGCCCGGTGCGCCTGCTCGTGCTCGACCACGTGGACGGCGAGACGCTCTCCGAGCACCGCCCGTGTCCGCCCGCCGAGGCGCTCGACGCCGTCCTGGGCGCGGTGCCCGCAGTGGCGGCCCTGCACGCGCACGGGCTGCTGCACGCCGACCTCAACCCGTCGAACCTGCTCACGGGGCCCGACGGGATCACGGTGCTCGACCTCGGCAGCGTGCGGCGCGTCGAGGACCACCGGAGCGATGTCTGGACGACCACCGGGTTCGTCGCCCCCGAGATCCACCCCGGCGGGGCCGGCCCGTCGGTGGCCTCCGAGGTCTTCGCGCTGGGCCGCACGCTCGCCGTGCTGCTCGCCGACTTCGACCACCAGCGACGGCACGCCCACCGTCTGCCCGACCCGGCCGGCGTGCCGGTCCTGCGCGATCACCCCGACCTGGTGGCCCTCCTGACCCGCGCCACCCACCCCGATCCCGCCCACCGTCACCGCAGCGTCGAGGCGTTCGCCGCCCAGGCCCGGCGGGTGCGGGCGCGCTACGGCACCGCCGGCCTGATCGATCCGGCCACCCGACCGGGCGTGGAGAGGGTGGGGGCCGGCGTGGTCGCCGGGACGGGCCGGGAAGATGGCCCGACCCCCCACGGCGTGCCCCGCGACACCCGTGACCCCCGTGACGTCCGAGGAGCAGCGATCCCGTGATGGAGATGGCCGGGCGCGCCCCGATGCCCGGGGGGCGTGCCGCCCGGTCCGGGGACGCCGAGCCCGGGGGCCCCCTCGTGGAGCGCACCGACCTGCGCTCGGAGCTCGCGACGGTCGCGCCGCCGCGCTGCCCGCGCTGCGGGGACGAGACGCCGCCCGCGAGCGACGGGGCCTGCCCGACCTGCGGGTCGCCCCGCCCGGCGGTGCGCGACCACGTCGAGCTGGTCCTGGGCGCCGCCGCCGCCGTCACGGACCGCGGCCTGCGGCGCCGTCGCAACGAGGACGCCGTCGAGCTCGGCCGGCGCGTCGAGGGCGGCATCGAGACGTGGGTCGCGGTGGTCTGCGACGGCGTCGCCTCCGCCCGTCGCGGCGACGAGGCGAGCCTCGCCGCCGTCGGTGCCGCGGTCGGTGCCGCGCTGGAGACCGCCGCGGCCCCCGCGACACCGCCGTCCGGGTTCCCGGCCATCTCCTCCGGGGAGGCCGTCTCCTCCGGGGACACCGGGCCGATCGCGACCGTGTCGGAGGACCCGGGCGAGGCCGCCGAGGCCGCCGAGGACGCCGCCGGCCGCGCCGGCACCGGTCTGAGCGGGGAGCTCGACGCGCTCGCGACCGCGGCGTCGGCAGCGGCGGCCACCGCGGCGGCCGACCTCGGACGCGGGGGCGGTGACAGCCCGGCCTGCACGTACGTCGCGGCGGTCGTGCGCGGCGGCGACGCCGTCGTGTCGTGGATCGGGGACAGCCGGGCCTACTGGCTGGCCGGCGACGGGTCGTCGCGCCTGCTGAGCACCGACGACTCGTGGGCCGAGGAGATCGCCAACGCGGGGCTGATGTCCCGCGAGGACGCCGCCCGGGACCGGCGCGCCCACGTCCTCACCCGCTGGTTGGGGCGCGACGCCCCGAGCGGACCGGCGCACGCCCGCCGGGTGCGGCTCGGCATCCCCGGTGTCCTGATGCTCTGCAGCGACGGGCTGTGGAACCACCTGCCCGACCCGGACGTGCTGGCCCGCCTCGCGGCGCCGGCGCTCGGCGGCGCGGTGCCCGGTGACGGCGACGACGGCGAGCAGCACCCCGCCCTCGCGGCGGCGCTCGCCCTGCTCTCGGCCGCGCTCGACGACGGCGGCCACGACAACACCACGCTCGCGATCGTGCCGATCGTTCCCCCCGCCGACTCGGGACGGCCGTCGGTGGCCGTCGACGGCCGCGGCCCCGACGAGCGCACCGGGCCCATCCCGCTCGACGGGGAGGGTGTGGTCGACCGGTGAGCGACGAGGCGCCGGGGGGCGGCTCCTGGGTGGTGACGATCTGGGCCGATCGCGACTACCACGACCTCGTGCGCGCCCGGGAGACCGCGGACTCGACCGCGCCCCTCGCCGACGACTTCCCGTCCGGGCTCGCGCCGCGCGAGGTCGTGCTGCGCGCCGACGAGGTCCGCATCGGGCGCGCCGGCGACCCGGCCGGTGGCCACCCCGGCAGCCACCCCGGAAGCCATCCCGGGGATCTCCCCGAGATCGATCTCAGCGGCCCGCCGCGCGATCCGGGCGTCTCGCACCTGCACGCGGTGCTCCTCGCCCTGCCCCGCGACCGGTGGGTGGTGATCGACGCGGGGTCGACCAACGGGACGACGCTGAACTACGCGGAGGAGGCCCTGACGCCGGACACCCCGGTGCCGCTGCAGTCGGGCGACCGGATCCACGTCGGGGCCTGGACGACGCTGACCGTCGAGCGTCGCTGAGTCGCCGGCGCCGGCCGTTCAGCGCCGGTCCACCAGGGGGATCGGGCGCGTCACGGCCTCGCCGACCGACGGCGCCGACGGCGGCGTGACCGCGGGCGCCGCAGCGAACGGGCGCGGCTCCAGCACCGCCCGGGTGATGACGAAGCGCGCGGCGAGGAAGCTCACCGGCAGCGCCAGCGCCGCCGCGGCCAGCGGGGCGAGGCGTTCGTCGACACCGAGGTGCACGAGCCCGACGACGCCGACGGTGGTGGCGAGGATGTTGACCACCTGGGACGCCGGGTAGAGCAGGAACCGCGTCCACGTCGGGCGCACGCGGAACGTGAAGCGGCAGTTGAGGAAGAACGACACCACCATGGCCGTGCCCAGCCCGACGGTGTGCGCGACGAGGTAGCCCGCGCGCGGGTGGGCCAGGAGGTACGTGCCGTAGTACGTGGCCGCGTTGGCCAGCCCGACCAGCCCGTAGCGCACGAGCCCGCCGAGGAGCTCGCGCGCCGGACGGGCCGTCCCCGTCATCCCGGGACCGTCATCCCGCGAGGGCTCCGGCGGGCCTCACGCGATGCCCGGCGCGAAGTAGACCGCGAGGCCGATCAGCGCGACCCAGACGAGGCCGAGCACCTGCAGCACGCGGTCGCCCAGGACGATCTCCTCGGGCTCGCCGCCGTTGCCGCCGTCCACGTCGACCGCGTACCGCAGGATCGCGACGACGAACGGCACGATCGAGACGATCGCCCAGGTCGAGGGCGAGGTCGGCATCCGGCCGGGCGTCGCCGTGACGCCGATACCGAACGCCCACAGGCCGTAGGCCATGATCACGACGGTGGCCGAGAGCGACCACACGAAGCGCAGGTAGGACGCGGAGTAGCGCTCGAGCGACTTGCGGATCTTCGCGCCGGTGCGCTCGGCGAGGCGCATCTCCGCGTAGCGCTTGCCCGACGCCATGAACAGCGACCCGAACGCCATGGTGAGCAGGAACCAGGGCGACAGGGGCAGGCCCGCGGCCGCGCCACCCGCGATGGCCCGCATGAGGAAGCCGGACGAGACGATGCAGATGTCGATGACCGGCTCGTGCTTGAGCCACAGGCAGTAGGCCAGCTGCACGACGATGTAGATCGCCGTGACCAGCAGCAGATCGGGATCGGCGAGCAGGCTGACGCCCAGCGCGGCCGCGAACAGCACGATCCCCGTGACGACCGCGAGCGCCGGCGGGACGATGCCCGCCGCGATCGGGCGGTTCTTCTTCTTGGGGTGCGCGCGGTCCGCCTCGACGTCCTTGGTGTCGTTGATCAGGTAGACACCGGAGGCCGCGAGCGAGAACGCCACGAACGCCAGCGCGACGTCCGGCAGGACGGTGAGGTCGAACAGGCGGCCGGCGGCGAACGGCGCGGCCAGCACCAGGATGTTCTTGACCCACTGCCGCGGGCGCATCGCCTTGAGCAGGCCCAGCGGCACGGCCACGGGGCGGGGGCGGCGGGTGGTATCCGGCGTGGACCCGGTGCTCGACTCGGCAGTCGTCTCGGTGCTCGAGCCGGCGGGATCGGCGACCACCGCGGTGGTCTCCTCCTGCTCGCGGGCGGCGCTCGACGGCGTCACGGGGGTCATGCGGTCCTCCAGCGGCCGACCGAGCCCCGGCGCACGGCGCGGCGCGCGCCGGCCGCGCACACCGCCCCGAGCACCGAGCCCGCCAGCACGTCGGTCGGGTAGTGGACGCCCAGGACGAGGCGCGAGAGCGCCATGCCGGGCACGACGAGCGCCGCGACACCCGCTCCCCCGCCGCCGACGAGGCCCGCGTAGAGCAGGGCGGCGGCGGTGGTGGACGAGGCGTGCGACGACGGGAAGCTCAGCCGGCTCGGGGTGCCGACGTGGACGGCCAGCCGGGGATCGTGGGGACGGCGCCGGCGCACGACGCGCTTGACGGCGATCGAGCCACCGTGCGCGGCGACCACACCGGCGACCGCGGTGCCCCACTGGCGGCGACGCGGGGCGTCGAGCGCCGCGCCGAGCACACCGAGGGCGATCCACCCGGCGGCGTGCTCCCCGAAGAACGAGAGCGCCCGCGCGGCGCCCACGACCGGCGGGGTGCCGAGGCGGTGCTGCACGGTCTCGAGGACCGCGACCTCGCCCCGGGCCGGCCCGATGGTCACATCGGGCCCCTCGGCACGATCGAGCACGTGGTGGTCCCTCCTGCTCGCGAGGCGGCGTTCGCCTGCCACCCGAGCGGATGCTACGCGGGTCTTGACATCGCCCCTGCAGTGGTCCATCGCGCCACGCCGGGCTGCGGTTCGATGCGGGGTTCGGTCAGAACCACCTCTCGAGAACAGACGCGACGCCGTCCTCGAGGTTGCTCGCCGTGACCTCGTCCGCGACGCGGAGCACATCCGGGTGCGCATTGGCCACCGCGACGCCGTGTCCCGCCCACGCCAGCATGGCCAGGTCGTTGGGCATGTCGCCGAACGCGACGACGCCCGCGGCATCCACCCCGTGGTGCGCCGCGGCACGCGCGAGCCCGGTCGCCTTGGTGACCCCGCGCACGGCGCACTCGAGCAACCCGCCGCTCGCGGAGTACGTGATGTCGACGAGGTGTCCGACGGCCCGCCGCGCCTCCGTCGCCATGGTCGCGCTGTCGAGGGTCGGGTGGCGGGCGAGCACCTTGACGACCGGCTCGGCCAGGAGCTCGCCCGGCACCACCTGCCGATGGTCGGGCAGGGGGTAGGCGTGCACGTACGTGGGGTCCGAGACGAACTGCTGGTCACGCCGGTCGAAGGCGCCGTCGCCGACCCGCTCCACCGCGATGCCGCACCCCGGGATCGCGGCGCGCAGGCCGTCGAGGACCTCGGCGAGCGCGTCCACGTCGAGGGTCTCCGTCGCGAGCACCCGGTCGGTCGCCGCGTCGTAGAGCACCGCGCCGTTGGCGGCCACGGTGAGGGGGTGCACGCCCAGCGCGTCGCACACCCGGGGCACCCAGCGCGGCGGGCGACCCGTGGCCAGCACCAGCGGCACCCCGCCGGCGAGCATGCGTCCGACGACGGCGCGCGTGCGGTCCGAGAGCTCCCCGTCCTCGCCGAGCAACGTCCCGTCGACGTCGCTGGCGACCAGGCGCGGGCTCTGCACGCTCCCGAGACTATGGCCTGCGGCCACGTGAGCGATCCGGGTCGCCGGGACGACCCATATCACCCACGTGCGGGGTACCCGCCTCGATGACGACGATCGAGACCCTGCTCGACGAGGGCGGCCGGACCTTCGCCGACGAGGCCGGCATCCAGCTCGAGGACACGCCGGCGCCGCTCTACCGCCTGCTCGTGCTCAGCGTCCTGCTCTCGCGCCGCGTGCAGGCGCAGCTGGGCATCCGCGCCTGTCGCGAGCTCGTCGAGTCCGGCCTGGGCACGCCCGCGCGGATGCGCGACGCGACCTGGCAGGAGCGGATCGACGCCCTCGCCCGCGCGAAGTACCGCAGCACCGAGCAGACCTCGACGGCGCTGGGCGAGGGCGCGCAGCTCGTGCTCGACGAGTGGGGCGGAGACCTGCGCCGGATGCGCAAGGCCGCCGACGGGGACGCCGGGACGCTCGCCGAGCACCTCACCGCCGTGCCCCGCCTCGGTCCCGTGGGCGCCGACATCTTCACGCGCGAGGTCCAGGCCGTGTGGCCCGAGTTCCGGCCCCACCTCGACGCCAAGGCCCTCGACGGCGCGGAGAAGCTGGGGTTTCCCCGCGATCCCCGGAAGCTCGCCGAGCAGGTGCCCGGCGACGACCTCGCCCGCTTCGCCGCCGCCCTCGTCCGGGAGACGGTGAACGGCTGACTAGCCGACGGCGCCCTGCGGCTCGACGCCGACGTACTCCTCGCGGGCGAGGGTCGGGCCGCGTTCCCAGCCGGACTTCGTGCGCTCCGTGGTGGTGACGCCGTAGCCCCCGGTGGGCAGGTCGCGGACGACGAGGTCGACGCGGCCCCACGGCTTGGCGGCCTCCGCGCCGGGCGGGACGGCCGTGGCGAGGCGGACGTAGGTGGCGCCGACGGTGTCGAACCGCCACACGCCGCCGCGGAACCGGCTGTCCTGCAGCCCGTAGTACGCCGAGGTCAGGTCCTCGTCGGCGTGGATCCGCACCTCCGAGGGCGGGGCGATGCCGTCGTGCACCGCCACCTGGTTCACGCACGGCCACATCACCGCCGACATCTGGTCGACGAGCACGGGCCGGTCGCCCAGCACCGGCGCGATCGGCGACGGGCGCGCGAGGAAGGGCTCGGCGACGGCGAGGCGGTCCGACCCGCGCTGCCCCGTCGAGTCGACGACGACCCGCACGAACGTCGGGTCGCCGGGCGCGTCGACGAGCGACGCCGGGCGCTGCTGCCAGGTCCGCTCGTCGGCGTTCGGGAGGTAGTCGATGCCCGTCCGTCCCAGGACCCTGGGGTTCGCCGCCGGACCGTCGCCGAACTCGACCGACACCTGCTCGTCGGGGGGACCGTCCTCGAGCATCGGGACCACGACGTCGGTGGCGTCCGAGCCGGCCGGCACCGGATACCAGCCGGTGACGACGGTGCCGCGGCCGCTCGAGTCGTCGGTGACGTCGTGCCAGACCCGTCCGAGGCCGGGCACCGGTTCCGGGACGGGCGCGACGGTGTCGTCGACGAAGTTGCCGGTGGTCGTCGCCGGGTTCACGGGGCCGCCGAGCGGGACCGGCGTGGGCCGCAGGACCGTGACGTTGTCCTCGAGCCCGCAGCCCTGGCGCACGACGTCCTTGACGTTGCCCAGCGCGACGGTCCAGCCCGGGTACTGGCGCAGGGGCGCGAGGATCATGATCCCGATCAGCCCGACGACCACGCTGCCGCACGCGACGGCGAGCAGGGCCCGGTCCGGCTCCGGACGCGGCAGCCGGCGCTCGGGCCAGCGCCGCAGCGACCAGTGCGCCCACGCGGCGGCCAGCAGCGCGACCGCGACCCAGACGAGCGGATTGCGCAGGAACACCGGCCCGAAGTGCGGGGCGAGGAGGTTCTGGCTCAGCGGCGTCGGATACGGGTCGGCGTGCGCGCCGAAGAACTGCCCGCGGTCGGTGTAGGGCCGCCACAGGTTCCACCCGGCGTAGCTCACCGACGTCGCGATGACCAGGATGGCGACGCCCCCGGTGGTCGCCAGCGCGCGGTCGTGGCGTGGCATCGGACCGCGCAGGAGTGCCAGCGCGATCAGCACGGTGCCCGAGGCGGCGATGGCCGGGAAGTGCAGGACCCACTTCGTCGGGCTGGCCGCGACGAGGGCGAAGGCGACGGCGGTGGTCGCCGCGGCGTGCAGCAGCACGCGGCGCAGGGCGTCGTCGTCGGGCCCGCGCCGCCCGCTGCCCGCCGCGACCAGGAGCGTCAGGCCGAGGGTGATCAGGATCGGCATGCGGGCCGCCCAGGGCGTGCGCCCGGGGCCCAGCAGGGTCTGGTAGTGGACGAGCTCGTCGTACCAGGGGACGGTGTCGTAGTAGTACGCGTGCACCGCCGACGCCTCGATCACGTCTCCGAGCGAGGCGTCGGCGAAGGCCACGGGGATGGCGACCGAGGACGCCGCGGCCAGCACGGCGAGCACGGTGAGCTGCTCGCGCCGGGGCGTCGCGACGATCTTCGGCCACGCCCGCGGGAGCTCCACCAGCAGCGGGGCGATCGCGACGACGCCGGTCGGGGAGCACGCGATGGCCATCGCCGCGGCCATCATCGCGCCGGCGTAGAGGATCGGGGCCTCACGGTCGCGGGCGAGCTCCACGAGCAGCAGCACGATGACCGAGAGCAGCACGATCAGCGCCTCGGGCCGCAGCGTCAGCCCGAACGGCAGCCACCACAGCAGGTGCGCGAGGAGCAGCGCCCAGGGCACGTAGGCGTAGCGGACCTCGGTGCGCCGCCCGAGCAGGACGAAGAACGTCCGCAGCAGCGCCCAGGTCGCCAGGCCGAACAGCAGCGGCAGGCAGCGCTGCCAGACCAGGCCCCAGCCACCGATCGCGCCCCAGACCTGCATCGCGTACTGCGAGGCCACGAAGGGGTTCTCGGTGACGTTGAACATGTAGACGGCGTTGCCGATGTAGCCCGCCTCGCCGGCGTCCCGCGCCATCAGCGGGTACCAGCTGTCGTCGAAGTTCATCGGCGCCACGAACACCCAGCCCGCCGAGATCGCGAGCAGCAGGCCGTCGGCCCAGGAGAGGTGCCGTCGCAGACGTCCCGGCCAGGACCGCGGGCCGAGCCAGCCGCGCGCCCGCCGCCAGCGGCCCTGGCGGTGCACGAGGACGAGCAGCACCGCGAGGGCCGCGAGGTGCGCGACGAGCAGCACGACCTTCAGCGGCCCGGGGGTCGAGTCGTAGCGGTCGTCGGTGCGCACCGTCGCGGCCAGGCCCGCGGCGGCCTGCGTCCCGTCGGTGCTCGTCGTGAGCTGGGACATCATGGGCGGCAGGACGCCCGCGCAGTCCCCGCAGGACAGCGGCAGGGGCACGCCGTCCTGCGTCACCCGCAGGCCCGCCTCGTCGGCGGTGACGACGAGCCGGCAGTCGCCCGCGGGCACCGGCCCCGCCGCGACCGTCGTGCCGGAGACCGTCAGGGCGGCCTGCGTGCCGGTCGAGGCGAGCAGGAGACCGCCGCCGCCCGCGTCGGACGGCATCGTGCTCAGCACGTTGCCGCCCGCCCGCAGCGCGGCGCACGGCACGGTCGCGGAGAAACCCAGCGGCCGGGGCGGGTTGAGCGCCAGCTGCGTCGAGACCGGGGCGCCCGCCGCGGCCGCCGGGTCCGGCCACGTCACGGTCGTGTCCTGCACGGTCACCGGGGCCAGCGGCACCGCGATGCCCAGGAGCAGGGTCAGCAGCGCCCACACGAGCACGGTGGTCCCGCTCGGACGCGTCACCGGGTCGGGTCCGTCGCCCGGCGGCGAGGTCGCGCTCCCGGCGCGCACGAGCGTCGTCACCGCCCGCCCTCGGGGCGCGCGGTCGACAGCGGGACGAACCGGGGAGTTGGCACCACGGGGAAGGGTAGGTCGTGCGAGGCCGGTGAAGGGGTCGGGGTGGGGCGCGTGTCCCGTGACGGGGCTAGATGATGGCGACGGCGACGACGAGCCCCAGCGCCACGTGCATCGCCGCGATCACCGCGGAGTCCGCGGTGAAGCGGTCGTCGTGCAGGCAGGCGTCGACGTCGAGACGCGCCACGGCCTCGAGCCCGCGCACCGCGAGCACCTGGGCGACGATCCCGACCAGGCCGTAGATCGCCGTGTTGAGCATGCCCTCGACGAAGCCGCCGCCGGAGATGTAGATGGCCACGACGACGATCAGCGCCATCGAGACCATCCCCGCGGCCGAGACGACGACGGCGTTGGGCCGGCCCTCGCGGACCAGCCCCCGCAGGTCGCCGGGCGTCGTGAGGTCGATGGCGAAGTAGCCCACGTACATCAGCACGGCCCCGATCACGGCGTAGACCGCGATCAGGCCGACGTTGACGCCCACGGTGGGCCAGAATTCGGGAGCGAGCACCTGTCGTGGCCTCCATCGCCGGCGATCGGGGCGCCAGATTAGGGCACGGCGTCAGTCGGGGATGCGGTGCGGCACGAACGCCGCGCCGTTGTCCGTCACGAGCCCCGTCGTCTCCCGGATGCCGAGCCCTGCGGAGGTGTCGCCGACGATCCAGGCGCCGAGGGCGGGGCGGTAGCCGTCGAACTCGGGCAGCGGGTCGAAGAGCTGGTAGACGTAGCCCTCCTCGCCGTAGACGCCGCCGGTCTCGGTCTCGTAGCCCGGGGCGACGATCGCGATGTTCGCGCCCTCGCGGCCGAGCAACGGCTTGCGGACGTACTCGGTGAGCAGGCCCGGGTCACCCAGCGAGGCCGGGAGCAGGTTCGGGTGCCCGGGGTACATCTCCCACAGCACCGCGAGCAGCGCCTTGTTCGACAGCAACGTCTTCCACAGCGGCTCGATCCACGTCGTCTCGGGCAGGCTGCGGACGACGTGCTTGCCGAAGTCGTCGCCGAGGACCCACTCCCACGGGTAGAGCTTGTCCACCGTCGCGATCGGCGCCTCCTCGAGGTCGACGAAGCGGTCGAGCGCGGAGTCCCACCCGAGCTGCTCGATCGCGAGGCCGATGGTGTCCAGGCCGGCCTCGGCCGCGCACTCCTGCAGGTAGGCGACGGTGACGTGGTCCTCGCCCGTGGGATCGGCCTGCGACCAGCAGAAGTGCACCTCGTTGCGCGGCAGCTTCGCGGCGATCTCGCCCCAGCGCTCGACCAGCTTCTCGTGCAGCGAGTTCCACTGGTCGTCGTCGGGGTGGACGTCCTTGAGCCAGTACCACTGGCAGATCGACGCCTCGAGCAGGGTGGTCGGGGTGTCGGCGTTGTACTCCATCAGCTTCGCCGGCCCCGAGCCGTCGTAGCGCAGGTCGAAGCGCCCGTAGAGGTGCGGGTCGCCGCGTCGCCAGGACGCCGCGACCTGCTCCCAGGACCACTCCGGCAGCGCGAAGTCGCGGAACCGCTCGGTGGTGACGACGTGGTCGACGGCCTCGAGACACATCGAGTGCAGGAGCTCGACGTCGGCCTCGAGCGAGAGGACCTCGGCCATGTCGAAGACGTAGTGCACCGACTCGTCCCAGTAGGGCCGGGCGCCGTTCAGCCCCGCGGCTGGGGTTCCGAACACCAGCCCCTGCTCCTCGATCTTCGACTGCCAGTCGGGACGGGGCCTACCGGTGGCGCGCTGCACGACGCCGATCCTGCCGTACCGCCACTAGCTGCCGCTGGAGCTGCTGCCCCCGCTGCTGCTCGAGCTGCCCGACGAGCCGCTCGTGCCGCTGGAGCTGCCGCCGACGCCCAGACCGCCCCGGCTGACCGTGCCGCTGCTCGAGGTCGACCCCAGCGAGCTGCCCGTGGTGCCGCTGCGCACGCTGGTGCCGGCCGCCGGCGGTGCCGTCGTCCCGCCCTGCGCGACCGTCCCCACGGGGGACCGGCTGCCGTAGTTGTAGTGGTACTGGTTGCCGAAGCCGCCGATGAAGATCGGGACGAAGACGCCGCTGCTGTTGTAGTAGCCGCCCTGCTGGCTCCCGCCGCAGTTCTCGTCGGGCACGACGACGCCTTGCGGGTCGACGCACTGGGCCTCGACCTCGTCCGGCTGGCTGGCCGCGTAGACGATCGCGACGACCGCGACCACGCCCACCGCGACACCGCCGCCGACCAGCACCCGCTTGCGGATCTTCTTCTTGCGCTGCTCGGCGGCCTCCGCGGCGTCGCGCTGGGCCCGCTCGCGCCGCTGCGCCTCGCGGCGCGCGCGCTGCTCGGCGACCGTGGGCTCGCGGGGCTTGGTGGTCTCGGGGTCCTGGTAGCGCACGCGGCCACGGGACCGGCCCCGGGCCTCCTGCCCGGAGTCGGCGCCCACCGCCGCCATCGCCCCGCTGCCGGATCCCGTCGTGGCCGCGGGCACGCCCGAGGGCGGGGTCGCGGTGTCGTCGGAGCCCGCGGCATCGTCCGTGGCGTCGTCGGCCCCGCGGTGGCGCCCGGCGGACACCGCCGAGGTGTCGACCTTCTCGGTGGGCTGCACCCCCGATGTGTCGACCTTGTCCGTCGGCCGCGCCGCCGAGGTGTCGACCTTCTCGGTCCGTCCGTCGGACGGGCGAGTGTCGTCGCCCTCTCGCTCCGTCATCGGTTCCCTCCCGCCCGCCGTCACCGGCACCGTCCGGCGCGCGCCGGTCACCACCGATCCTGCCCGAAGCGGGGTCGACGGGCCCGGCCACATCCGGGAACGGCATGATGTCAGGGCGATGCTGCTCCGGGAACGCCAGTCCGGGCCGTCCGGTGAGGACCGCCCCGACTCCGGCGACGACGCCGCCCACCGCCGCCTGCTCGACCGCGTCCTCGGGCCCGACGACGGCACCGACCCCCGTCGTCGCGCCGCGCGCCGCGGTGTCATCGGCGTGCTGGCCGGGGCACTGATCATGCTGATCGCCGCCACCGCGCTCGCCGCCACCGGGCAGGCCCCCGGGGTTCTCGGGGTCGCCGACCAGCAGCCGAGCGCGTCCGGCGGCTCGAGCGGTGAGGACGTCGACGAGCGCCCCGCGCTGACCACCGAGCCCGGCCGCTGCCTGACCTGGGGCCGCGACGACGCCGGCGACGTCCGCGAGGTCGAGTGCGCGCAGCCGCACCTCTTCGAGAGCGTCGGTGCCGTCACCGCCACCCAGCCGCCGGGGGCGCCGTTCCCCGCCGACCCCGCCTGGCAGCAGCTCGTCACCGACCAGTGCACCCCGCAGGCCACCCGGTACCTGCAGGGTCGCCTCGACCCCGCGGGCCGCTACAAGACGGGCGCCCTCAAGCCGACCCAGGCCGCGTGGGACGGCGGCGACCGGACGGTGCGCTGCGGGCTGCAGGCCCCGGGCCGCACGGGCGCGCTGTTCCCGTCGAGCGGCCGGATCGCCGACGCCGACCAGGCCGTGGTGTTCGATGCGGGCACCTGCCTCGGGCTCGCCGGCAAGGAGGTCTCCGACCCGGTCGCCTGCGGCGAGACGCACGCCGCCGAGGTGGCCGGGATCGTCGACCTCGGCACCCAGTTCCGCGCCGCGTTCCCGTCGGTCGACGAGCAGGACAACTACCTGCAGCCGACCTGCCAGCGGATCGCCGAGCAGTACGTCGGCTCCGCACAGAAGCTCACCGACTCGAAGCTCACGGTGTACTGGACCAACCTCGCGCAGGAGTCCTGGACCGCGGGCACCCGGCGCGTCACCTGCAACCTCGGCTCGCTGCTCACCGACAACTCCGGCTTCGCCCCGCTCACGGGCAAGGCCGCGGACGGCGTCACGATCGGCGGCGAGGCGCCCGCGACGACGGCGCCGAGCCTGCGTCCCGGCGCACCGGCGTCGGTGCCGGGCTCCGCGACGCCGGCCCCGGAGGGCGGCGGCAGCGCGACCGGCGGCACGGCCGGCGGGGCGGGGCAGGAGACCGGCGGGCAGCAGCCCGGCCTGCCGGTGCCGTCGCTGCCCGTCCCGGGCCTCGGCGGCGGCTGACCCCCACATCCCCCGCGCCGGAATCGCAGGGCAGCGCGACGGAGGAGCGCTGCCCTGCCGATCTCCTCGGCGCGGTTAGCCTGCGCGGGTGGAGGTCGGCCCCGAACGGTTCGAGGAGCTCGTCGCCGACGCCCTCGACGAGCTCCCGGCACCGTTGACCCGGGCGATGGACAACGTCGTCGTGCTCGTCGACGACCGCCATCCCGAGGAGCCCGACCTGCTCGGGGTCTACGAGGGCGTCGCGCTCACCGAGCGCTACAGCGACTACGGCGGTGTCCTGCCCGACCGGATCACGCTCTACCGCCTCGCCCTCGGGGACGTGTGCTCCGACGAGGACGAGCTGCGCGAGGAGGTCGCGGTGACCGTCGTGCACGAGATCGCGCACCACTTCGGCATCGACGAGGAGACCCTGCACCGCCTGGGGTGGGGATAGGGCCGTGGGCGAACTTCGGGCCTATAGGCCCGAAGTTCGCTCACGTCAGCCGGTGACGTCGTCGCTGCTCGAGGGCAGGCCGCCGGGGACGGCGGCGCGCCAGGCGACGAGCTCCCAGCCGCTGCCGCGGGGCCGCAGCACGACGCGGCCGCAGTTGGCCACGTGCTCCTCCTCCGCGCGCGGCGTGCCGACGTGCTCGACGAGCTCCTGGGCGGCCAGGCGCAGCGCGGCCCCGTGGCTGACCAGCACGAGCGTGCCGCCGTCGGGATGGCGGTCGCGCAGGTCGGCGACGGCGGGGAGGTACCGGTCGAGCAGGTCGCGCCCGCTCTCCCCGCCGGGGTGGGCGACCTCCAGGGCGCCGGCCTGCCAGCAGTCGTAGACCCGGCGGAACTCGGCGACGGCGGCCTCGTCGTTGCGGCCCTCGAGCTCCCCGACGAACACCTCGTGCACCCCGGTGACCTCCACCGGTGGGAGACCGACGTAGCCCGCGACGATCTCGGCCGTCTCGCGGGCCCGCCGCGCCGGCGAGTGGTACAGCGCGGTCACGGTGCCCTCGGAGCCGTCCCCGAGCTCCCCGCCCAGGGCGTGGGCCTGCGCGCGCCCGAGCTCGGTCAGCGGCGGCCCCGGCAGGACGGTGTCGAGGACCCGGTCGATGTTGGCCTGGGTCTGGCCGTGGCGGGCCAGGACGAGTCGTCGATCGCTCACGCGCCCGTCCCGTCGCGCAGCGCCGCCACCCAGGCCGCCGCCTCGGTGTGGTCCTTGAGGGTCTGCCCGGGCTCCTGCTCGCCGGGCACGGCCACCGCGTCCCCGCGGCGCCCGTCGAGCCGGGCGCGCGGGTAGGAGCCGAGGAACCGCACGTCGGTGCACCGGCGCCGCAACGCGGCCAGCGCCTCCCCCATCGCGGGGTCGGCGACGTGCCCGCTGCCGTCGAGGAAGAACCAGTAGTCGCCGCGGCGGTCCTGCAGCGGGCGCGACTCGATGCGGGTGAGGTCGACCCCGCGCATGGCGATCTCGGTGAGGACGGCGAGCAGCGCGCCGGGACGGTTCACGGTCGTCGCCGCGATCGAGGTGCGGTCGTCGCCCGTGGGCGTGGGCAGACCCGGCGGCCCGGGCGGGCGGACCAGGACGAACCGCGTCACGGCGTCACCGCTGTCGTGCACCCCGGTCGCGAGGGCCTCGAGCCCGTGGTGGGCCGCGGCCACGGGCGCGCACACCGCGGCGTCGACCTCCCCGGCGGCCACCTGCGCCGCGGCAGCCGCGGTGGAGCCGGTGAGCCGCACCTCGGCGCCGGGCAGGTGCTCGGCGATCCAGCGGCGGGTCTGGGCCTCGCCGTGCGGGTGCGACGCCACGCTGGTGACGTCGGCCGCCGTGGTGCCCGGGCGCACCAGCACCGCGAACTCCACGCGGAGCAGGATCTCCCGCACGATCACCAGCGGCGGCTGCTCGACGAGTCCGTCCATCGTCGCGGGCACGCCGCCCTCGACGGAGTTCTCGACGGGCACGCACGCCGCGTCCGCGTCACCGCGCCGCACCGCGTCGAGCACCGCGGTGGTGCTCGACAGGGGGTGCTCCGAGGGCTCGGCGTCGCCCAGGGCGGCGTCGAGGTCGGCAGGCGTCAGGGTGCGCAGCGCCTGTTCGCAGAACGTGCCGTGCGGGCCGAGGAACGCCACGCGCAGACCGGTCACGCCCACCGAGCGTACGCAGGCGCCCGCCGTGCGTCAGAGCAGGCCGAGGCGGGTGAGCTCGGGGCCCTGGTCGGCCACGGAGGTCGAACCGAACGACGAGAACAGCGCGCGGACGCGCAGCGCGGCGTCCGGGCCGACGCCGGCGAGCTCGACGGCCAGCGCGTCGCCGTCGGTGATCGCGAGCGCGTCACCGATGCGTTCCTCGACGGGGGTCTCGGCGCCCGGGGCGAGGGCGCGCAGCGTGGCCACGAGCAGGTTCAGCCAGCCGTGGTGGGTGAAGCCGGTGACGTGGTCGGTGTGCCGCACCGCGGACTGCAGGCCGATGCTCGCCGTGAACGACCGTCCCGCGCCGACGGCCAGGGCCACGAAGCCGGCCACGTCGGGGATGCCCGGGAAGGCACCGGCGCGCCCGCCGCCGCAGCGCAGCTTGGGGCGGCAGCCGTGGTCGACGACGCGGCGCACGCCGTCGAGCCAGTCCGACGAACCGTCGGCGTCGGGACGGCGCGGCTCGACGACGGCCACGACGTCCTCGGGCACGAACTCGGTGACGCGCTCGAGCCAGACCGTGTCGACGTCGTGGGGCGCCGGCATCTCGACCGTGCGGGGATCGAGCAGGGCCGCCCGCGACGAGGTCAGCGAGAGCGCCTTGGGGACACCGCCGAGGCCGGTGTCGACCGCGAGCGCGACGGGGACGGGCGCGGCGGGCCTGCGCTTCACGAGCTCCGCGACGAGCTCGGAGAGCCGGGACACGGGGACCACCAGCGAGCCGAGCAGCCCGCCGGCGTCGGCGGCGCGCGCCGCGAGGTGCTCGTCGACGACCGTCGCCATGGACGGGCGCGTGCCCTCGTCCACGAGCGCCGCATTGTCGACGATCGCGCGGAGCAGCGGGGGAACACCGTCGACCGGTGCCCCGCCGGCCTGAGGGACGGTGGACACGTCCGCACGGTAGCGGGCGGCCCGCGACGGCCCCGGCACCGGCCCGGGGATCCAGATCGGTCTCGCGACGAGCGCCGAAGTTTGGTTAGGCTCCCCTCAGTTCGCCGGACCGAGGGAGCCCGATGGCCAGGAGTCGACCGCCCGCGCCGCCCGTCCCGACGCCCGCCGAGCGGGCGCGCACCCTGGCGGGGCGTGCCCGGCACGCCGCCGTCATCGGTGAGCCCGAGCAGTCCGACGGCGACCTGCGGGCCGCCCCGACCCTGCACCACGTGCCCGCCACCGGGGCCGCGACGCTCCAGTTCCCCGACGACCACGCCCTGGTGCTGGCCGCCCGCGAGCGGGGCGACGCCCTGCTGCCGGTGATGCTCGAGCTCAGCGACGTCGCCCCGGTGTCCGTGCGCCGCCCCGTCCGCGGCCTGCTCTGGATATCGGGCCGCCTGCGGGTCCTGCCGCTGCGCGTCGCCCGCCGGGCCGCGCTGCGCATCGCCGCCGAGCAGCCCGACGAGCGGCTCCTCGACGTCGGGCACGGCGAGACGCTCCTGCGCCTCGAGCCGACGATGGTCGTGCTCTCCGACGCGGAGGGCACCGAGGCGCTCGCCCCGACCGCCGTGGCCGCCGCGCCCCCGGACCCCGTCGCCGCCACCGGCGACGCGTGGCTCGCCCACCTCGCCGCCGCGCACGCGAACACGCTGTCGGCGCTCGTGCCGCGGCTCCCCGTTCATCTGCGGCGCCCCGGGAACCGCATCGCCCCGCTCGGCGTCGACCGCCACGGCCTGCGGCTGCGCATCGAGACCGAGGACCCCGACGCCACCGACCACGACGTGCGCCTGCCGTTCGACGCGCCGCTGTCGTGCCCCGGTCAGCTCGGCGAGGCCGTCCGCTCCCTCATCGGATGCCCCGGCGAGGTGCCGGGCGTGCGGCCTACGTCGCGTCGCGCAGCGGGCGCGTGATCTTCCGCTCCGCGACGAACGAGACGAACGGGATCGTGCCCGCCAGCGCCACGAGCACCGCGCGACCGACCGGCCAGCGGTCGCGGTAGGCGAGGTCCGCGGTCAGCAGCAGGTAGCCCATGTACAGGAAGCCGTGGATCGGGCCGACGATCGCGACGACGGTGCCGTTGCCGGCCAGGTACTTCAGCGGCATCCCGACCAGGACGAGCACGAGCAGGCCCACACCGACCACCCAGGCTCCGACCCGGTAGCGCTTGAGCGCGGCGACGACGTCGGGGGTGGGCCGGGCGGGCGCACGGGTGGTCACGACGGATCGCTCTCCTTCTCGGGGGTCCTCCCGCGGGCCGCGAGCTCGGCCAGCATCGCGTTGTACTGCGCGCGTCCCGGGCCCGGGTCGGCGCCGGCGTCGAGGCCGCCCTCGCGCACGCCGACCGGGCGCGGCCCGAACGGGGAGTCCGCGGCGACGGCCCGCACGGGCCGGAGCCCGCGGTCGGCGGGCGCCTCGGCGGCGCGCACCTCGGCCAGCGCCTTCGCCTCGGCGCGCAACATCCGCCACCACAGGGCGGCGAAGAACAGGCCGAACAGCGGCCACTGGAACGCGTAGCCGGCGTTGAGCAGCGACCCGCCGGGCGACTCCGCGCGCACCACCTGCCACCAGGCCATGAGGCCGCAGACCACGACCGCCGCGAGCGCGAACAGCGTCCACCCGATCCACCGGGGCGTGACGAGCAGGCGCAGCACGGTGTCGAGGTTACCGACGCCGGGGCGGGGCCGCGGTCAGGCCGCGGAGCGGTCGTCGGAGGGCTCGATCACCTCGGAATCACCTCGGACGGCGGCCCGGGAGTGCCCGACCAGCCCGCCGAACCGCCGAGAGGAGCGCCCCGACGGCGGGCTCGACGGTCCGGTGGCCCCGCCCGGGCGTGCGCCTAGCCTGGGCCCGTGATCAGCCGGGAGACGTGGCGGGCATGGCTGCGTCCCGCTCCCCCGGCCGGCGTCGTCGTCCTCGATCCGCCCGGGCGCCGCCTGCTGCGCACCGAGCTCGTCGTGGTCTTCGCGGTGACGCTCGGGCTGTCGGGTGTGCGGAGCCTGATCTCGCTGCTCGACGCACTGTCCTCGCCGGTGCCGCTGGACCAGCGTCAGGTGGCCATCGACGAGAGCCTCGCCCGCAACCCGTGGGCCGACCTCGCGGCGCAGCTCGCGGGCTCGCTCGCCCTCGTCGCGTGGGGCGCCCTCGGGCTCTACCTGCTCGTCCGGAGCGGGTCAGGGCCGCGCGACGTCGGGCTCGACGGGCGGCGTCCCGGGCGCGACGCGCTGTCCGCGGTGGGCCTGGCCGCGCTGATCGGCATCCCCGGCCTCGCGCTCTACCTGGCCGCGCGCTCGCTGGGCCTGAACACCACCGTCGTCCCCTCGCTGCTGGAGGACCACTGGTGGCGGGTGCCGGTCCTGGTCGTCTCGGCGGTGGCGAACGCCTGGGCCGAGGAGATCCTGGTGGTCGGCTACCTGCTCCACGGCCTGCGGCGCCTCGGCGTCGGCGAGAACCGCGCGCTGGCGATCTCGGCCGCCCTGCGCGGGTCGTACCACCTGTACCAGGGCTTCGGCGGCGGGCTGGGCAACCTGCTCATGGGCCTGGTGTTCGGGCGGTACTGGCAGCGCACCGGCCGGCTGTGGCCCCTCGTCGGCGCCCACGCGCTGCTCGACGTCGTCGCCTTCGTCGGCTCGGCGCTGCTGGCCGGTGTGCTGCCGTTCCTGCCCGCGTGAGTGTCAGCGGCGTGCGCCGCAGACGTCGAGTGTCCGGGTCAGGGGAGCACGCCGATAGGGCCACGCACTCGCCGGCGTCTAGGAGATGATCTTGTGGCGGGAGCGCGCCATCATGTTCTCCGGCGCCGGGTCCATGCCGGCCTCGGCGAACAGCTCGTCCATGCGGCCCGGGATGTTCTCGGCGTCCCAGCGGTGCCCGTCGCCGCGGATCTCGGCCACCGACGTGAACGGCTGGTAGAGCTCGATCGAGTCGCCCTGGACGCCGAACACCTTGCCGCTGATGTGCGACGACGCGTCGGAGGCGAGGTAGGCCACGAACGGCCCGACGTTGTCGGGGTCGAAGAAGTCGAACTCGCCGCGCTCGAGGCTCGCCCGGCGGTCCTCGCGCACGTCCGGGGGCAGCAGTGCCTCGGTCATGCGGGTCAGCGCCGAGGGCGCGATCGCGTTCGAGGTGACGTTGTAGCGGGCCATCTCCATCGCCACGATCGTCGAGAACGCCGCGATGCCGGCCTTGGCTGCGCCGTAGTTCGCCTGCCCGAAGTTGCCGAGGATGCCCGAGGTCGACGCCGTGTGCACCAAGTGCCCGGGCCGCTCGTTCTCCCGCCAGTAGCGGCAGGCCGCGCGCGTCGGGGCGAAGTGCCCGCGCAGGTGGACGCGGACGACGTCGTCCCACTCGGCGTCCGACATCTTCACCAGCGTCCGGTCGCGCAGGATGCCCGCGTTGTTGACCACCGCGTCCAGCGCGCCGAACCGCTCGACGGCCGTGGCGACGAGCGCGTCGGCGACGTCGGCGTCGGAGACGTCGCCCGGCACGGCGGCCGCGCGCCCCCCGGCGGCGGTGATCTCGCCGACGACCTCCTCACCGGCGTCGGCGTCGAACTCGGCGACGACGACGGCCGCCCCCTGCCGTGCGCACTCCAGCGCCTCGCCCCGCCCGATGCCGCGACCGGCTCCGGTGACGACGACCACCTTGTCCTCGAGGAGTCCCATGGCGCGCACAGTAGATCGGGCGTCCTACCCTCGCCGAGGTGGATGCGCCGCGCGTGGACTCCGAGGTCGGCGCGCTGCGCACGGTCGTCCTGCACCGTCCCGGCCCCGAGCTCGAGCGCCTGACCCCGCGCAACGCCGATCGCCTGCTCTTCGACGGCATCCCCTGGGTGGAGCGCGCCCAGGTCGAGCACGACGCCTTCGCCGACCTGCTGCGCGCCCACGGCGTGCGGGTCCTCCTGCTCGGAGACGTGCTCGTCGAGGCGCTCGCGAGCCCGGCCGCGCGCGAGGCCGGGATCGCCGACGCCGTCGACGAGCGGGCGCTGGGACGCGAGCTCGGCGAGGCGGTGCGTGCCGAGCTGCGAGGGTTCGACGACGCCGAGCTGGCCGCGGCCCTCATCGGCGGGCGTGCGTTCGCCGAGCTCGGTGTGACGGGAAGCTCACTGGTGCGCGCCATGTCCGCGCCGCACGACTTCGCCGTCGACCCGCTCCCCAACCTCATGTTCACGCGCGACTCGTCGATCCGGGTCGGCCCGCGCGTCGTGGCCTCGTCGATGGGGATGCCGGCGCGCCGGCGGGAGGCCTCGCTGGTCGCGCTCGCCCAGCGCCACCACCCGGAGCTCGGCGTCGTCGCGCCGACCGCGCCCCGCGACCCCCTATCGGTGTACTCCTCTGATCCTGCGGTCGAGGGCGGCGACGTGCTGCTGCTCGCGCCCGGGGTGCTGGCGGTCGGGGTGGGCGAGCGCACGAGCCCCGCCGGCGCCGAGTCGTTCGCGCGGGCGATGTTCGCCGACGGCCTCGCGCACACCGTCCTCGCGGTCCCGATCGCCCAGCGCCGGGCGACGATGCACCTCGACACGGTCGCGACCATGGTCGACACCGACACGATGGTCATCTACCCCGGCGTGCTCGACGGGCTCGAGGCGTGGACGGTGCGCCCGGACGGCCCGGACCACCTCGACATCCGCGGCCCCGAGCCGTTCCGGCCGGCCGCGGCGCGCGCCATGGGCATCGACGAGCTGCGGGCCGTCGACACCGGGGTCGAGTCCGTCGCCGCCGAGCGCGAGCAGTGGGACGACGGCAACAACACCCTCGCGCTCGCGCCCGGCCGCGTCGTCGCCTACGAGCGCAACACCACGACGAACGCCCGGCTCGGGGCCGCCGGGATCGAGGTGCTGACGATCGCCGGGTTCGAGCTCGGCTCCGGACGCGGTGGCCCGCGGTGTCTGTCCTGCCCCTGGGAACGTGCCCCCGTCGAGTGATGGGGTGCACGTTCGGCGCAGCGTGGCGTGCATCCAGCCACAGAGGGCTTCCCGTGACTGCGACGACACCGCACCAGGCCTAGCGTCGATTCCGTGCTGAAGAAAGCGGATCGGCGCACGCCGGCGAACCCGCTACGACGGCTGTCCGGACGCGAGTGGGCCGCCATGGAGCCCACGTGGCGCGACGCCAAGGTCGGCGTCATCGACGCGGCGCTCGCGCGCGCCACGGCCCGTCCGTCGGGCAACTGGTACGTCGTCGGCGCGAGCCGCGACGTCCGCACCGGCACCCCGTTCGGCACCACGGTCGCCGGGGTCGAGCTCGTGCTCTGGCGTTCTCCCAGCCAGGAGAACGGTGGGCGGGGCTCGCTGCACGCCGGGCCCGGCGCGTGCCCGCACCTCGGCGCGGACATGAGCACCGCCGTGCAGTCGGGCTGCGAGCTGATCTGCCGCTGGCACGGCCTCGCCCTCGGGCCGTCGGGACGCGCGGGCTGGCGCACGCTGCCCGCGTTCGACGACGGCGCGCTGGCCTGGGTGCGCCTCGACGCCGTCGGCGGCGAGGAGCCCACCGACGCGCCGATCCTGCCGGAGCGCCCGGACGTCGACGAGAGCCTCGTGGCCGTGGCGTCGATGGTCGGCACCTGCGAGCCCGCCGACGTCCTCGCGAACCGGCTCGACCCCTGGCACGGCGCGTGGTTCCACCCGCACTCGTTCGCCGACCTGCGCGTCGAGCGCGCGCCCGGGCGCGACGCGAGCGAGGAGGACGACCACTTCGACCTCGAGGTGGCGTTCCGGATCTCGAAGAACTGGGGCGTGCCCGTGCGCGCCCGGTTCACCTGCCCGGAGCCGCGCACGATCGTCATGCACATCACCGAGGGCGAGGGCGCCGGCAGCGTCGTCGAGACCCACGCGACCCCGCTGGCCCCGCACCCCGACGGGCGGCCCCGCACCGCGGTGGTCGAGGCGACGATCGCCCACTCCGCCCGCCCGGGCTTCGTCCACGCCCGCCGCGTCCAGACCCTCGTGCGCCCGATGATGGAGTGGGCCGCCAAGCGCCTCTGGACCGACGACATCGAGTACGCCGAGCGCACCTACGCCGTGCGCGCCGCCCGCCGTCGCGGCTGACGGACGTCGCCTCAGCGGCGTCCGAGCACCGTGTGGACGATGCCGCGCTGCCAGCCGTCGACGGGACGGGTGTGGACCTCGCGCAGCCCGGCGTCGCGCAGGCGCTGCTCGAGCCGTCCGAGGCCGTCGAAGGCCAGGACGCTGCGCCAGAGGTACCGGTAGAGCGAGGCGTCGCCGGTGACGCGCCACCCGAGCGGGATGATCACCGCCCAGCACACGGCGCTCCAGACACCGCGCGAGTAGGCCGAGTCGGCCACCGCGTACTCGTGCACCGCGATCGGGGCCCCGGGCGCGAGATGGTCGACGAGAACGCCGACGCCCGCGTCGCGGTCGGGCAGGTTGCGGACGAGGTAGGCGGCGAGCAGGCCGTCGAACGGGCCCTCGAGGCCTTCGGCCGCCAGCGCGTCGTGCAGGTTCTCGGCCCGCGCGTGCACGAACCGCACGGTCTCCGGCCAGGACTTCTCGCGGGCGCGGGCGAGCATCTCGGCCGACGCGTCGACCGCGACGACGCGGGCCTGCGGGTAGGTCTCGACGAGCGCCGCCGTCGAGAGGCCCGTGCCGCACCCGACGTCGAGCAGGACGGCGCCGGCGCCGGCGTCGGGCAGGCCGAGGCGACGGGCCGACAGGCGCAGGTGGTCGTGGTAGCCGGGGTTCGCGCCGACGAGGCGGTCGTAGGACGTGGCGTCCTGGTCGAACTGGGCGGAGACCCCCGCCGCTGCGGTCGCGCGGTCGAAGCCGGGGCGCGGACGGGGACGCAGCGACCGCCAGGCCGGCGGGACCAGCGCCACACCGGCCGCGGCGAGGGCGAGCACGGCCGGGAAGCGGAGACGCGAACGCGAGATCACGCGCGCATCCTGCCCGGTGGCGTCCGATCGGGCGCTTCGTGGTGGGCCGAGGTGCGTCCACTCGGCTCCCAGCATCGGCGTGTCGCGCGATCGAGGATGTGGCGATCCTGGCGTTCAGTGCCAGCGTGGACGCAGCGCTGGCACCGGAGGTGCGCCGCCCGGCGAAGCTGAGAGCCGGTCCCAGCAGACGGAGCAGGTGTTCACCCGATCAGGGGAAGAGAGTGTGCCTGGGCGCGTCGCAGGCGCCCGTCGCCGCGCCGCGGGCGGACCGGCTCTCAGACGCGCCGGAGCCGCGGATCCACGGTGCCTACCGTCCGCCCCGTGCAACAACGGTCAACACGCGCCGTGTGGGTGGCGGTCCTCGCCGCCCTCGTGGTGATCCCGGTCGGTCTCGTCGCGGTCCGCGGCGGGGGCAGCTCGGTGCTCGGTGTGCTCTCGGTCGGCCTGGGCCTGCTCGCGCTGACCCTGCTCGTGGTCGTCGTGGTGGTCCCCTCGCGGGTGCGGGCGCTGACCCGGGCCTTCGGGGTCGAGAAGATCCTGGGCCTGCACCGCTGGCTGGGCACCCTGGCGATCGTCCTCGTCGGCATCCACATGGCCGTCGCCATCCTCAACCACCCGACCCTGCTCAACCCCTTCCAGGGCACCGCGGCCGCGCGGGCCGGCTGGAGCTCGGTCGGCGGGCTGCTCCTGGTCGGGTTCGTCGCGGTCCGCGGCCGGCGTCCCGGCGCGCGCTACGAGATCTGGGCACGGCTGCACGTCCTGCTCGCCGGCGCCGCGCTCGTCCTCGCCGGCCTGCACGTCCTGTGGCTGGGCAACCTCGTCGCCGACCCCGTGATGCGCGTCGTGCTCTCGGCGCTCGTGCTGGTGCTGCTCGGGGTGCTCGCCCACCGCTGGGTGTGGCGCCCGCTGTTCTCGCGCCAGGGCGCCTACGTCGTCTACGGCGTGCGCCGCGAGAGCGAGACGGTGAGCACGCTGGTGCTCGCCCCGGTGCACCTGCGCCGCGGCGGCCTGCGGTTCGCGCCCGGCCAGTTCGTCTGGCTGCGCCTCAAGCGCGGGGTGGTCGGCGCCGAGGAGCACCCGTTCACGATCGCGTCCAGCGCGCGGGTGACCGGACGCATCGAGCTCACCGTGCGCGACCAGGGCGACTTCTCCGGCCTCCTGTCGACGCTGCGCACCGGCAGCAAGGTGTGGCTCGACGGGCCGCACGGCTCGTTCTCGACCGAGGCCGCCCCCGGCTCGGCCGGGCTCGTGCTGCTCGCCGGCGGGGTCGGCATCACCCCGATGATGAGCATGCTGCGCACGCTCGCCGACCGGGGCGACACCCGCACGCACCGGCTCGTGCTCGCCGAGCGGGGCACCGAGCCGCTGTTCGCCGACGAGCTCACGGCCCTCGCCCGTCGCCTCGACCTGCGGGTCACGCGCACCGACGGGCGCCGCATCGACGCCGACCTGCTCGCCGAGGTCCTGCCCGCCGAGACCGCCGCCCGCCAGGCGCTCGACTACTTCGTCTGCGGCTCGCCCTCGGTGCTCGCGGGCTCGCTGGCGGCGCTCGACCAGATCGGGATCCCGGCGCCGCGCATCCACACCGAGCAGTTCGGGTGGTCCGGCGCGATCCCCCTGCAGGCCGGCGGAGAGCCCGCCGGGGTCGCGGGGAACGAGGCCACGGGTGGGCGACGTCAGGGCTCCAAGCACGGTCGCCGCAGCGTACGGACATGAGCGAGGGGTCGGGGCCGGCGCGCCCTGACCTAGACTCGGACGCATGACCGCCGCGCAGTCGAAGTTCCACGAGCTGCTGCGGACGCAGATCCGCAACGAGTTCACGGCATCGCAGCAGTACACGGCGGTGGCCGTGCACTGCGACGACCAGGATCTCCCGCAGCTCGCCGCGCACTTCTACGCCCAGGCGCTCGAGGAGCGCAACCACGCGATGGGCATGGTGCAGTACCTGCTGGACAACGACCTGCCGATCACCATCCCGGGCATCGACGCCGTGCGGAACGACTTCGCGTCGCTCGAGGACGTCGTGGAGCTGGTGCTGCGCCAGGAGCAGACGGTCACCGACCAGATCGCCACGCTCGCGCGCACGGCCCGCGACGAGGGCGACTACCTGGGCGAGCAGTTCATGCAGTGGTACCTCAAGGAGCAGGTCGAGGAGGTCGCCTCGATGACCACGCTCCTGCGCATCGTGCGCCGCGCCGGCGACAACCTCTTCCACGTCGAGGACTTCGTCGCCCGCGAGATGTCACCCGACGTCGGTACCGACCCCACCGCTCCGCCCGCCGCCGGCGGCAACGCGATCGTCAGCGGGGGCTGAGACACCGGTCCCGACAGTCCCGGCAGTCCCGACTGACAGCACCGCCTCCCGTCCCGCCGGGCGCAGGTCGGGGGCGAGCAGCTCGGTCAGGTCGGTGACGACGCGGATCGTCACGAGCGCCACCACCGCGGCCGCGACGTCGGCGACGGCGTGCAGCAGCACCGCGTCGGCCAGCGCCTGCGTGCTGTCCCCGAGTCCGCGCAGCACGGCCAGGACTCCGAGCACGACGCTCGCGACCCACGCGAGCCACCACTGCCGCACGGGGCGCGACGGCCGCGGCCGCTCGTCGGCGGGACGACCCGACGCGGCGTGCTCGACCTCGGTGAGCGCGGCCCCGGGGATCGTGAGGTTCGGGCCGGGCAGCAGGCTCCCGAGCACCACCGCCCAGTCCCGCCGGGCGGGACGCGTCCCGGAGATCGTGGCGGCGATGCCGCGCGCGAGCAGCAACCAGCGCAGGAAGAGCACGCCGGTCGCGACGGCCGCGACGGGCGTGAGGAGCCCGATGAGCGTGACCAGCGCGTCGGAGAACGCGAGCGGCGCCGAGGAGAGGGCCTCGGAACGGCTGGCCACGAGCAGGCCGTAGCGCCACAGCTCGGCGAGCGCGGCGATCCCGGCGAGCACCGCGGTCGTCATCGCCAGGCGGCCGAGGAGCCCGGTGGTGCCCCGGAGGACGGCCTCCGGATCGCGGGGCGGCGTGGTCGGGAGCGGGCCCTCGTCGCCGCCCGGCTCCGGCGCGGGCATCCAGGTCCGGAGGCTCCAGCGCGGGACGGCGGGATAGCGCGGCGGGCCCGCGTACGGCCGCCGCGGTACGCGGGGCTCGCGGGGCCGCAACGCGTCCGGGGGCAGCGCCACCCACCGGACGCCGGCGAGGACGCGGCCGCAGTGCACGCAGTAGCGGGTCGCGCCCGTGCGGGGCGCGCCCGGGGAGTCCGGCGGCGGCTGGGGCCGCCCACACCGCGGGCAGGTCACCGACGCCTCCCCACTCCTCAGACCACCCGGGCCGGTCCGGGCCCCTCGGTGGTCATCGGACGGCCCTCGGCCTCCCAGGCCAGCATCCCGCCGGTGACGTTGACGGCTTCGTGGCCGCGCTGGGCGAGGAACATCGTGACCTGGGCCGAGCGTCCGCCGACCTTGCACACGACGGCGAGCGGGCCCTCCGGGATCTCGTCGAGACGCCCGGTGATCTGCGACATCGGCAGATGCACCGCGTCCGGCGCATGCCCGGCGGCCCACTCCTCGTCCTCACGGACGTCGAGCAGCGTCGCCCCGGCCGGGATCTCGCCGGGGCCGACCGAGGGGAGTCCGGGGTGGCTCACCACTCCATCCCATCACGACCCCCCTGTGGTCGCAGCGAAGCCCGCCACCCCGGGTGGGGTGACGGGCTCCGGAGCCTGCGGGTGGTCGGCGGGTCAGTGGTCGGCGGCGGTGCGGGACGCGCCCGCGCCGGTCATCGACCGGACCTCCATCTCGGAGAACTTGGCCTCGTTCACCGGCTCCCGCGCACCGACGTACGTACCGATCACGCCGAGCAGGAAGGACAGCGGGATCGACACGATGCCCGGGTTCTGGAGCGGGAAGATCGCGAAGTCGACGGTCTCGCCGAAGATCGCCGTCGCGCTGCCCGACACCACCGGCGAGAAGATGATCAGCAGGATGCAGATCGCCAGGCCGCCGTAGATGCTGAACAGGGCCCCGGTGGTGTTGAACTTCTTCCAGAACAGCGAGTACAGCAGCGTCGGCAGGTTCGCCGAGGCGGCCACCGCGAAGGCCAGGGCCACGAGGAAGGCGACGTTCTGGCCGTTGGCCAGGATGCCTCCGACGATGGCGACGATGCCGACGACCAGGGCGGTCCGGCGGGCGACCTTGACCTCCATGCCCGGCTCGGGCTTCCCCTCCTTGATCACGCTCGCGTAGATGTCGTGCGCGAACGAGGCCGCGGCGGTGATCGTCAGGCCGGCGACCACGGCGAGGATCGTCGCGAACGCGATCGCCGCGACGATGCCGAGCAGCAGGGTGCCGCCGAGCTGGAAGGCGAGCAGCGGGGCCGCGTCGTTGACGTTGGCCGAGCTGAGCGTGCCCCGCGGCAGCAGTGCGGCGGCGCCGTAGCCGATGACCAGGGTGAACAGGTAGAAGATCCCGATGATCCAGATCGCCCACTGCACCGAGCGGCGCGCCTCCTTGGCGGTCGGCACCGTGTAGAAGCGCATCAGGATGTGCGGCAGACCCGCGGTGCCGAGGACCAGCGCGAGGGAGAGCGACAGGAAGTCGATCTTCGTCGTCACCGTCTTGCCGTACTGGTTGCCGGCGTCCAGGAGGGGCTTGCCGGTGTTCTCGACGGCCGCGCCCAGCAGGCCCGACAGGTTGAACCCGTAGAGACCGAGCACCCACACCGTCATCACCGCGGCGCCGATGACCAGCAGGGTCGCCTTGATGATCTGCACCCACGTGGTGCCGCGCATGCCGCCGTAGAGCACGTAGATGACCATGAGGATGCCGACGACCGCGATGACGAGCGACTGCCCGTCGAAGGGCGTGCCCGGCACGTTCTTGACGCCCAGCAGCAGCGAGATCAGACCGCCGGCGCCGGCCATCTGCGCCAGCAGGTAGAAGAAGGACACCAGGAGCGTGGACACCGCCGCGGCGGCACGCACCGGGCGCTGGCGCATCCGGAAGCTCAGGACGTCGCCCATGGTGAAGCGCCCGACGTTGCGGAGGAGCTCGGCGACGAGCAGCAGCGCGGTGAGCCAGGCGACGAGGAAGCCGATCGAGTACACGAAGCCGTCGTAGCCGTTGAGGGCGATCGCACCGGCGATGCCGAGGAACGACGCCGCCGAGAGGTAGTCACCCGAGATCGCGATGCCGTTCTGGGGCCCGGTGAACGAGCTGCCGGCGGCGTAGTAGTCCGAGGCGGTGCTGGAGGAGCGACTGACCCGGTAGACGATCACCAGGGTCACCACGACGAAGAGGGTGAAGATCCCGATGTTGAGCGCCGGGCTGCCGATCTGAGTGCTCACAGCTTCTCCTCCACGCGCTGCCGCAGCGCCTCGGCGTCGTCATCCAGGTTCTTGTTCGCGAACCGGACGTAGAGCGTCGCGATCAGGAAGGTGGACACGAACTGGAGCAGGCCCAGCACCAGGCCCACCGTGAAGTTGGTGCCGCCGATCCGGGTGTCGACCACGCCGTGGGCGAAGTCCGACAGCAGGACGTACACGAGGAACCAGCCGAGGAAGACCGCGGTCATCATGAAGATGAACCCGCGCCAGCGACGGCGCAGGGACCCGAACTCCGGTGAGCTCTGGACCTCCTGGTAGGCGGACGGGGTGGCGTCGAGCGCGCTCGACCCCCCTGGGGTGTCGTCGGTGGCACTCACGAGATCTCCCCGGGGTCGTCCGTCGTCGTCACGATCGGGCAGAACCCTAATCCGCTACCGATCAACCCGATTAGTCCTTTCGTGTGACTACTCACGGCGAAATCACGCGAGGAGCGGATCCGCTGAGCCATCCGATCCCTCCTGTTCGTCCGAATCGTTCGGAACGTCACGGCGCGTGGCATCCACTCACGCAGCGTCGCCGGAAGGTTACGGGACGGAGGAGCGTGGTCAGGCCGAAGGACGCGCGCCACGCCGGACGTCGCCGAGCCCGAGGCGCTCGGGGGCGTGCAGGCGCAGGAGGGTGCGGCCCACGTTCGCGGGAACGCGCTGGGGGGACGATCGGCTCACGAGGACCATGACGAGGAACGTGAGCGGCACCGTGACCAGCGCGGGACGCGCGAGCAGCACCCCGACCGCGCCGCCCGGGGCGACGCCCGCGAGCGTCGACCCGACGGCGAGCACGGCGAGGCCGCCGCCGATGAGCATGCCCATGGTCGCGCCGCGGTCGGTGAGGCCCTTCCACCAGATGCCGAGCACGAGCAACGGGCAGAACGTCGAGGCGGCGAGCGCGAAGGCCAGGGAGACCGTCAGCGAGAAGTCGAGACGGGTGGCGCCGAGGGCGGCGACGATCGGGACCACGCCACCGACGTGTGCGGCGATGCGGAAGTCCCCGAGCTTGCGGGGCAGCAGGTCGGTCGAGAGGACGCCGGCCACCGAGAGCAGGAGCCCCGACGAGGTCGACAGGAACGCCGCGAACGCGCCGGCGGCGACGAGCGCGGCCAGGCCGATGCCGATCCAGCCCGGCAACGCCGCCGTCGGCAGGAGCAGCACCGCCGCGTCCGTCTGGCCGGTGACCAGCAGCTGCGGGACGTAGAGCCGCGACAACGCACCGAGCAGCACGGGCAGCAGGTAGAAGCCGCCCAGCATCACCAGCACCATGAGCGTCGTCCGGCGGGCCGCCCGGCCGTCCGGGTTCGTGTAGAAGCGCACGAGGACGTGCGGAAGGCCCATGGTGCCCAGCAGGAGGGCCAGGACCAGCGAGTACGTCGCGAGCAGGGAGTGCCCGTCCTCGCTGCCCCCGGTCAGCGGCGCGGACCACTCGCCCGCATCGGGGTCGGCGTCGGTGACCACGGGCACCGTGGCCCCGGCCGGGAAGCTCAGCGTGGTGCCGGCGTCCACCGTGTGCAGCCCCGGCGCCCACGACACCGGCCCGTTGACGGTGGCGCCGTCCACCTCGCCGCGCACACCGATGTCGATCGGCGCCGCCACCTGCAGGGTGACCGGTGTGCTCACGTCGACGCTGGTGGCGTCGGTGAACACCGGCGGCGGGGGTGTGCCGTCGCGGTCCGGCCCGAACACGAAGACGGCCAGCAGCACCAGCGCGGGCACGGCCAGCGCGGTCAGCTTGAGCCAGTACTGGAAGGCCTGCACGAAGGTCATCGAGCGCATGCCGCCGAAGGTGACGCTGGCGGTGACCACCAGACCGACGGCCACCACGCCCACCCACTCCGGCGCGGTCGTCAGCACCGTGAGCGCCAGGCCGGCGGCCTGCAGCTGCGGCAGCAGGTAGAGCCAGCCGATGATCACGACGAACCAGGTGGTGACCGTCCGCAGGAGCGTGGAGTCGAGCCGGACCTCGGCGAAGTCCGGCACCGTGTAGGCGCCGGAGCGGCGCAGCGGGGCGGCGACGAAGAACAGCAGCGCGAGGTAGCCCGCCGTGAAGCCGATCGGGTACCAGAGCCCGTCGACGCCGTCCTTGAGCACGATGCCGGCGACGCCCAGGAACGACGCCGCCGAGAGGTACTGCCCGGAGATGGCTGCGGCGTTGGCGCGCGTTCCGACGGTGCGCGAGGCGGCCAGGAAGTCGTCCGTCGTGCGCGCGACCCGCACACCCAGGGAACCGATGACGATCGTGACGATGCCGACGACGACGATGGCGGCCACGGCGACGTACCCGGCGGTCTCCACGCCGGTCAGTCCTCCACGTTGTCGGCGAAGTCGAGCTCGTTGCGCTCGGCGGTGCGGATGTAGAGCCAGGCCAGCGCGAGCATGAACGGGTACGGCAGGAAGCCCAGCACCAGCCAGGGCAACGTCACGCCCGCGATCTCGACCGACCCGACGCGCGGGACCACGAGGAAGAGCACGGGCAGGGCACCCAGGACGAACACCGCGACGAGCCCCAGGCGCAGGCCGAGCGCGAGCTGCGCGCGCAGGAGGTTGCGCAGCAGGAGCTCACCGGTCTCGGTCTGCTGCTCGATCTCGGCCACCGTGCGCACGGCGCGGGTGGGCACGCGCCGCTCGGCGAGCACGACGCGGACGCGGTCGCCCGCGCCGTCGGTCTCGGACGACAGCGGGGGCACGACGACGCCGGGGCCGGTCCACAGCGCCATGTCGGCGTCCGAGATCGGGGTGTTGTCGGTGGTGGCCGAGGCGTTCACCGCCGTGGTGCGGGCGGCCATCGGCACGGGCTCGTGCGGGTCGCCGGCCTCGTCGTCGGACGGGGGACGGGCCAGCGGCGCGGGGCCGAGGCCGCCCGGGCCGGTGTAGGGCACCGCCGCGAACTGCTCGGTCTCCGCGTCCGGTGCCGCGTGCCGGGGGCGGTAGCCCGACGGCGGGGTGTGCACCGCGCCGACCTCTGGGCGTGCGTGCCGGCCGTGGCGCCGTGCGACGCCCGGCGGCGGCTGGCCCGGGGACGAGAACGTCGGCGGGACCGGGCGCCGCGGCGGGTCGGTCATCGCGACCGGGGTCGGGCCCGCGCCCGGCGCCGGGGTCGCGCCGGTGGCCGGACCGGGGGTGGCGCCGACGGCGGCCGGGCCGGCGGTCATCGGGTTCGGAGGTGTCGCGACGCCCGTGGGCGACCGGCCCGACCGGGAGGGCCGCGACCGTCGGACGGTGCCGGTGTCGGGCCCGCCGCCGGTCCAGGAGTCGCCGTCGGCGTCCGGCGGCGGGGCTGCGTCCGGCGGCGGACCTGCGTCCGGCGGCCGGGCTGCCTCCGGCTCCTCCGGCGCGGCGGACGTCACGGGTGCCGGCGGGTCGGGGACCGAGCGCAGCGCCTCGCCCGAGGCGTTCGGGGCGACGTCCGCGGCTCCGTCGGGGGAGCCGTCGTCCGCGACCTCCGTCGTGCTGTCCGCCCCGGCAGAGCCCGACTCGGGCCCCGAGGCCCGCGCCGAGCCGCCGGGGGAGCTCACCGTCGGCCCCAGGCCTGTTTCGTCGAGCGGACGAGACGGTCCTTGAGCTCGCGCGTGTGGCGCCGGCTCACGGGCAGCTCCGCGACGTCCCCGCCGCTGCCCAGGCGCACGACGTACCCGGAGCCGGCGAGCCGCAGCTCCGTGATCAGCGGCAGCGCGACGAGGTACGAGCGGTGGATGCGCACGAACCCGGCGTCCGACCAGCGCTCCTCGAGCACCGACAGCGGGATGCGGACGAGGTGGCTGCCCTCGGTGGTGTGCAGGCGCGCGTAGTCGCCCTGCGCCTCCACCCAGCGCACCGTCGAGCGCTGCACCAGCTTCGTGGTGCCGGCGAGCTCGACGGGGATCACCTCGTCGTCGCCCTCCTCGTCGGCGGCCGGCTCGACCGGCACGGTGGTGCCGCGCGAGGACAGGATCCGCGACAGCGAGGCGTACAGGCGCTCGGGACGCAGCGGCTTGAGCAGGTAGTCGACCGCGCCGACGTCGAAGGCCTCGACCGCACGGTCGTCGTGCGCCGTCACGAAGACCACCGACGGCGGGATGACGTACCGCGACAGGACGTTCGCGAGCTCGAGACCGTCGAGGCCCGGCATGCGGATGTCGAGGAACAGCACGTCGACGTCCGACTGCTTGGCCGGTGCCGGGAGTCCGGTCGGGGGCGTACCACCCCCGAACCCGCCCAGGTCGACACGGTCGCCGCCCGTGAGGATGCGCAGGGCCGCGATCGCGTCGGACGCCCGTAGGACGGTCCCGACCCGCTGGTCCTGCTCGAGCAGGTACGCCAGCTCCATGAGAGCCGGCTCTTCGTCGTCGACGGCCAGTACTACGAGGCCGTCGTTCTCACTCGTGTTCACTGCGTCGCCATCCTGCCCAGCCGAGGTTCGCACGTCCACGATAGGACCCGATCGGCTCGCCACCCTTCCGTGCCCCACCCCTCGTGCAGGGCGAGCCGGGGACGACCCGGTGTGTCGCCCCGTGGGACCACCCGTTCGGGGGTGCGCCGCTGCGCCACCCGAACGATCACGCGGGGCTCGCACGGGCGTCCGCCGGTGTCCACGGGCTCAGGTGGACCCGGGATCGGGGCGGTAGGTGGCCGCGGCTCCGGCATCCGTGTGCTCCCACGCGGCGGCGCTCTCGCGGACGGCGCGTCGCAGCGCGTCGAGCTCGGCGGCGAGGGTGCGCGCGGCCGGCACCGTGTCCGACGTCACCAGCTCGCGGTACCAGGCGGCGATCGCCGCGTTGTCCTCCCCGGATCCGACGGCCAGCGACTCGGCCCCGAGGCCGTCGAGCGCCGCCTGCGCCTCGGTGACGCCCTGCTCGAGCGCATCGACCTTGCCCGCGAACGCCCGCGCCTCGTCGGGCCGCATCGCGGCCTCGCCGCCGGTGCCACCGTCGCCGCCGGGAGGCGACTGGGGTGCGCTCATGCGGTGCTCCTTCCCGGCGGGCGCGGCACGACCGCGTCGGCCAGCACGGTACGGACGTCGGAGAGCAGTTGTCCGCCGGTTGCGGGAACGAGCACCGGCGGCCGCGCGGCGGACCCGGATGGGGGCGAGCGCAGGACGTGCCGGCCGCGGGGACCGTCGAGCCAGCACAGCGGCTCGGTGACGCGCCGGGGTGTGCCGTCGCGTCGGTCGGCCACCCCGACCTGCGTGACGGCCGTGACGGTCGCGAGCAGGTCCTCGGCGGCGTCCCGGGCGCGCATCGCCCGCGCGGTCGACGGCAGGTCGGCGGGCACGGTGCCCGCGGGTACCGGCACGGGCGGCCCGCTGCCCGGGGGCACGGGCGGGACCAGGCCGAACAGGGCCTCGGCGAGCCCGTCCGGCGGGCACGGCGTGACGCGCACCGGCGCCTGCGCGTGCTCGGGCGAGTCCAGCAGGGCCGCCGTGCGTCCGTCGGTGAGGGCCACCGCCGCCCGGGACGCGGTCGCGCCGCGGCGGACGAGGTCGACGGCCAGCACCCACCCGGCGACGGCGGTCCCCGCGTCGAGCAGGACGCGCGCGGGCCCCGGCTCGAGCAGGCCGCGGGCGCGCAGGGCGTTCTCGGTGGCCTCGCGGTGGCGCCGGACCTCGGCATCGGTCTCCGCGGACCAGTGCGCCGGGCGCAACGGGTAGGGCCACCCGGCCCCGCACTGCTCGAGGACCCACAGCAGCTCGTGGCGGTCGAGGACGAGTCCGCTCACCGGTCGTCCTGCTCCCCGAGCACCGGTGGCGTGACCAGGCGGCGGTCGTCGGGGTCGTCGGCGGGATCGCGCCAGGGGTCGGCGTCGACGAGGTACTCGGGATGGCGGACGCCGGACCTGCGAGGCCCTCCGGCGGCGAAGCCGGTGCCGCTGATCGGGGGCGTCATCGGGACGTCGGGGCCTGGGGTGGGGGTGGGGGTGTGGCCGGGGCCCGGGCCGGTCGCGGGCGGGGTGCCGGGGTCGGCCGGGGCGCCGACCGTCGTCCCCGTGCCCGCGGGCGGCCCGGCCGCCGCGGTGCGGTCGGGCCCGGATCGGTCGGGCCCCGGTTCCGGCTCGGGACGGTCGGTGGACGGCGGGGCCTGCTCCGGCGGGTGGGCGGTCGACGCGGGGTCCGCGGGGCCGCGCGCGCCACGACGCTCCCGCGGGTCACCGCCGCGTCCCGGGACGACGCCGCCGGTGAGGCGGTCGGCGGGGGTCGGGCCGGCGGGTACCGCCGGGCCGCGCGTGCCGGCCGCGGGGACGGTGCCCGGGGCCGGGAACGGGCCCCGCGTCGTTCCCGGCGGAACGCCGGGCCGGCCGGTCGGCCCGGCGGGACGGCCTCCGCCACCCGCGGCACCCGGTGCGCCCGGTTCCGGACCCCCGAGCAGCCGCGACACGAGGCGACCGACCGGCCCCGGCCGTGGCCCGGCGCCCGGGGCTCCGGGCCCAGTGCCCGGTGTGACCACGCCCCCGCGACCCGCCGGGCCGGCCGGCGCCCCGCCCCCGGGACCTCCACCGGGGCCACGACCCGCAACCGTGCCCGTCGGGACCCCGACCCCCGGAGCCGAGCCGCCCGGGCCGGCGGGCCCCGCGGCCCGCGCGAGGACGCCGGGGCGCCCCGACCCCGCCCCCTCGGGGCCGGCCGGGAGCCCGCGCGGCGGTGCCGGCACGCCGGGGGCGGCCGTCGACGCCCGTCCCGCGAGCCCGTCGACGGCCGACGGGGCGCCACGGGCCGCGAGGCCGGTCTGCTCCAGGTAGGCGCGGTACGCGCCCTGAGCGGCCCGCTCCTCGGCCTGCGCGGCGTGGAAGGCCCCGAACCCGTCCGGCGGGCCTCCGCTCGTCAGCGCGCCCGCCAGGCCCGGCGTGGCCGGCGAGGCACCGAGGACCGGCAGCGCGGGCGGGCGGGGCGGCCCGACGAGCGACTGGACGCGTGCGAGGGCGTCGCACACGCCCTGGAGGCTGCCCGCCTGCCCGGTGACGGCGTCCCCGAGCCGGCTCATGCGGGCCACGAGCGTGCGCACGTGCTGCGTGGCGGCGTCGGCGTCCCGGCCGCGCCAGGAGGCCCCCAGCTCGCCGTGCGCCCGCTGGAGCCGCTGCGCCGCGGCCCGCAGCTCCTCACCGCGGGCGGCGTGGCGCAGGCGCGCGGAGTCGAGGGCCGCCGGGTCGGCGCCGTCGTGGATCCAGCGGTGGATGAGCTCGTGGCTCAGCGCCGACGTGTCGCGCCCACCCCACGGGACACCGGGGACCGGCACGGTCCACCACCTCCCGCAGCGGTGAGCTCACGACGTCCGGACCCGGAAGCCTAGGTCCGAGCAGGCGACGACGGGGAGTGAATCGATCGCCCCGGTGTCCGGACCGGGGTCCTGCTCAGAGCCCGAACCGGCTCCAGAGGGCCCGCTGCTCGAACCACTCGAGCGCCGTGCCGACCGGGTCCAGTGCCGTCGCCGGGGCCGCGGCGGGCCCGAGGACGCCACCGAGTCCGAGGCGCGCCAGGAGCGGCTTGCGGGGCTCGACCGTGACGGGCTCGGCGTCGGGGAATCGGCGGGCGAGGACGTCGCGGGCGGTGCCGAGCTCGTCGATGAGCCCCAGCTCCAGCGCCCGCTTCCCCGTCCACACCTCGCCGGTGAACAGGTCGTCGTTCTCCTGCAGCGCCGTGCCGCGCCGCGAGCGCACCCAGTCGATGAACATCTCGTGCAGCTCGCCCTGCATGCCGAGCAGCCACTCGACGTCCTCGGCCTTCTCGGGCTGGAACGGGTCGAGGCGCGCCTTGTTCTGGCCCGCGGTGTGCAGGCGGCGCTCGATGCCGAAGCGCTCGATGAGCCCCTGCAGCCCGAAGCCGCCGGACACGACGCCGATCGAGCCGACGAGCGAGGTCGGGTGCGCGTAGATCTCGTCGGCGGCGCAGGCCAGCCAGTACCCGCCGGACGCCGCGACGTCCTCGCAGAACGCGAGCACCGGCATCTGGTGCTCCTCCGCGAGGCCCCGGATGCGGTCGGCCACCAGAGCGGACTGCGTGGGCGCACCGCCCGGTGAGTTGATCACCAGGGCGACGGCCTCGGCGCGCTCCGCGGTGAACGCCCGCTTGAGGGCGTCCTCGACCGCGTGGATGTTGATGAGCGACCTCGGCACCGGCCCGCTCGCCGCGGCGATCACGCCCTGCAGGCGCACGACGCTCACCGTGCGCGTGCCGGTGGCGGCCGCGAGGGGACCGGGCAGGACCGAGGACAGGGCCGAGCCGAACCGCAATTCCATGCCCCGAGACTATCGGCGCCGAACGGGTGCCCGTGATCGCCGCCGAGGCCCGCCGATGCTCTCCGCGCGGTGGGTCGAGCACGTCGAGCGACGAAGGAGCACGACGGGCTGCACACCTTGCGCGAAAGACTAGACGCGGACGCCGGCCCGGAACTTCGGGACGCGCAGGATGATCTTCGTCCCCGCGCCGCGCTCGGTCTCGACGATCAGGCCGTAGTCGGGGCCGAAGGCCGAGCGCATGCGGTCGTCCACGTTGCCGAGGCCCACGTGGGCGCCGGAGAGGTGCGCGTCGCGGTTCTCCTCCTTGAGCGCCTGCGGGTCCATGCCGACGCCGTCGTCCTCGACGATGATCGTGCACTCGGCGCCGGAGTCCTCGGCGGTGAGCGTGACGGTGCCGCCGCCCGGCTTGCCCGACAGCCCGTGGCGCACCGCGTTCTCGACCAGCGGCTGCAGCGCCAGGAACGGCAGGACCACCGAGAGCACCTCGGGCGCGACCTGCACCTTGACCGTGAGCCGGTTGCCGAACCGGGCGTGCTCGAGGGCCAGGTAGCGGTCGATGTTCTTGAGCTCGTCGGCCAGCGTCGTGTACTCGCCGGCCTGCCGGAACGAGTAGCGGGTGAAGTCCGCGAACTCCATGAGCAGCTCGCGGGCGCGCTCGGGGTCGGTGCGGATGAACGAGGCCACCGTGTTGAGCGCGTTGTAGATGAAGTGCGGCGAGATCTGCGCGCGCAGCGCCCGGACCTCGGCGCGGTTGAGCCGCGCGCGGGACTCGTCGAGGTCGGCGAGCTCGAGCTGGCTCGAGACGTAGCGCGCGACCTCCGCGGAGGCACGCAGCAGCACCGGGCCCGGGGTGTCCGCGCTGACCGCGGCCAGCGTGCCAGCGACGTTGCCGTCGACCTCGAGGGGCACGACGACGATCCCGCGCACCGGGCAGTCCTGCGAGCCGCATTCAATGTCCTTGCGGCTGGCCACCTGCTGGCGCCCCGTGCGCATGACCTTCTCGGCGTACTGGCGCACGTCCAGGCTGTGGTGCTCGGCCTCGCCGTCCCAGGCCAGCGGCACGCAGTCCGAGCCCGTCATCGACAGCGCCTCGGTGTCGAGCAGCGTGCGCAGGTAGGGCACCGCGAACTGCGCCGAGCCCTCCGACAGGCCCTCGCGCAGCGCGGGCGCGGCCAGCGAGACGGTGTGCAGCGTGGAGAACGTCGCGCGCTCCAGCGGCGAGGCGAACTGGTTGCGCCGCTTCACGCGGCGGTAGACCAGCACCGCGGCCACCAGCGCGACCGCCACCACGACGGCGGCGACGACGCGCGGATCGGTCAGCCAGGCGGGCACGGGGCTATTTGACCAGACGGGACAGCCGGCGGTCCGCCAACGCCCGACCCTGCGTCTGGCATGTGGGGCAGTACTGGAAGGACCGTTCGGCGTACGAGACCTCGCGGACGGTGTCGCCGCACACGGGACACGGCAGCCCGGTGCGCGCGTGCACCCGCATCCCCGAGCGCTTCTCGCCCTTGAGACGGGCGGCGTCCTGGCCGACGGCGCGCTCCACCGCGTCGGAGAGCACGCCGACCATCGCGGCGTGCAGCCGGTCGACCGCGTCGGCGTCGAGCTTGCCCGCCGACGCGAACGGCGACAGCTTCGCGACGTGCAGGATCTCGTCGGAGTAGGCATTGCCGATCCCGGCGAGCACCTGCTGGTCGACGATCAGGGTCTTGAGCCGCTCGGAGCGACCGGCGAGCAGCTCCCCGAACGACGCGCGGTCGAGCGAGAGCGCGTCCGGGCCGAGCTTGGCCACGCCCGGGACCTGCGACGGATCCTCGACGAGGTACACGGCGAGGCGCTTCTGCGTGCCCGCCTCGGTGAGGTCGAATCCGGGCCCGCCGACCTTCTCCAGGTGCACCCGGAACTCCAGCGGACCCTTGCCCGGCTTCGGCGGGGTGACCGACGCCTGGTCGTGCCAGCGCAGCCACCCGGCGCGCGAGAGGTGCACGACGAGATGGAGCCCGTCGAGCTCCAGATCCAGGAACTTCCCGTGCCGCGCGGCCCCGGTGACGAGCCGGCCGGTGAGCGCCGAGAGCGGCGGGTCGAAGGTCTTGAGGACGGTCATGCTCGCGAGGTCCGTGCGCGCCACGGGCCGGGCGAGCGCGTGCGTGCGCAGGTGCTCGGCGAGGGCCTCGACCTCGGGAAGCTCGGGCATGTCAGCTCATCGGCCCCTCAGCTGACCGGTTGCAGAGGGCTGTCCGCGTAGGCGGGCGTCGCCCGGGTCTCGAGGCTCCGGATGGTCGCGGTCATCTCCTCGCGCGCGGCGGCCGTGCCGCGCACCCACCCCACCCAGCGTTCGGGTGCGGAGCCGTCGGCGCCGCCCGGCGTCTCGGCGACGAGCGTGCGGGGACGCCGCAGCACCCAGCGACTCGGGAAGAACCCGGCGACCACCAGCAGGATCAGCCAGACCCAGATCGGGACGACGACGCCCTGGCTGCCGGTGAACCACCAGGCCAGGAGCGCGACCCAGAGCAGGCCCATGATCGAGACGATGCCGATGGCCGCCAGCTGGCCGCCCTGCATGTCGTGCTCGAAGTCCTCCCCCGTTGCGGGGTCGGTCCACTCCAGCTTCTGGCGCACCATCCACTGCCGCCCGTCCGCGGCGCGCACGATGCGAATCTTGGCCACGCCACCACTCTAGCCCGCCGGACGCGTCCAGATCGGTGCGCCGAGCAGGTCGGATCCCCCGGTCAGGGCGTCGCGCAGGTCCCGCTTGAGCACCTTCCCGGCGGCCGAGACGGGCAGCGCGTCGACGACGTGCACCGCGCGCAGGCGCTTGTAGGGCGCGACCTGCTCGTCCAGGGCCGCGGCGAGGGCCGCACCCAGCTCCGGGGTGGGCTCGTGGCCCGGCGCCGGGACGATCACGGCGACGGGCTCCTCGCCGACCGCCGCGTCCGCACGTCCCACGACGGCGGCCGCCGCGACCTCGGGGCGGGCCGCCAGCAGCTCCTCGAGCTCACGCGGATACACGTTGTAGCCCTTGTAGAGCAGCATGTCCTTGGCCCGGTCGACGATCTCGAGCTGACCGTCCTCGCCGAGCACGCCGATGTCGCCGGTCCGCAGCCACCCGTCGACCAACGTCTCCGCGGTGGCCTCCGGCCGGTCCAGGTAGCCCGCCATGACCTGCGGTCCGCGGGCCCACACCTCGCCGGCCTCGCCCTTCCCGGCGGGCGCGTCCGGCGAGCCGATGCGGATCTCGGTGTCCGGCACCGGGACGCCGACCGTGCCGACGCGGCGGTGCGCCGACCGCGCGGTGGCGCCGATGGTGAGACCCATCGTCGCCTCGGTCATCCCGTAGCCCTCGACGATCACCGCCTCCGGCATGCGCTCGGCGATCCGCCGGGCCAGCGCGAGCGGCATCGGGGCGGCCCCGGACGTCACCGTCCGCACCGAGGTGAGGTCGCGCTGCGCCGCCTCCGGGTGCGCGAGCAGGGCGTGGAAGAGCGGCGGCGCACCCGAGATCGTGGTCGCCCGATGGGTCTCGACGTCGGCCAGGAAGCGGACGGGGTCGAAGCGCTCGTGGACGATGCTCGTCGCCCCGGACACCACGGCGACGCCGATGCCGCCGATCGTGCCCATGGCGTGGAACCACGGGGCGACGGCGATCCCGGTCCCCTCGCCGAGGCGGATCGGCCACTCCTCCGCCGGCCCGATCTGCTCGAGCCCCACCTCGCCGCCGACCCCGGGGACGGGACGCGACCCGCTGCCGTGGCACGCGTACTGCAGGACGTTGGTGACGACGTTGGCGTGGGTGAGCACCACGCCCTTGGGGCTGCCGGTCGTGCCGCCGGTGTAGGCGAGGTGGGCGCGGGCGACGGTGGGGTCGACGTCGACCACCGGTGGCGCCTCGGCCCCGTCCACGCTGTCGACGCCCTCGAACCCGACCCCGTCCGTCGCGATCAGGGGGACGCCGGCGCCCACGTCGGCCAGGCCGACCACCGCCACCGCCCCCGCGTCCGCGAGCTGGGCGGCCACGCCGTCGGGCGGCAGTTGCGGGCTGACCGGCGTGAACGTGGCCCCGGCCAGCAGGATCCCGTAGTAGGCGATCGGGAAGGCGAGCACGTTGGGCAGGTGCACGCCGACGACGTCGCCGGGCACCACCCCGCGTGCGTGTAGGTGGTGGGCGAACCCGCTCGCCGCGCGCCACAGCCCGGTGAAGGTCAGCGTGCGGTCGTGGTGCCGGAACGCCACGCGGTCGCCGTGGCGCCGTGCCGCGCCGTCGAGCAGCGCGCCGACCGGCACCTCGGGGTACGCCAGCCGCTCGGGAACCCAGGTCCGCCAGTCGGCCGTCGTCATGGCCCGGACATTAGGCGTCCAGGAAGTCCTCCACCACGCGCCCGAGCTCGTCGGGCCGGGTGAGCAGACCGAGGTGCCCGCCCTCGTGCAGGTGCACGGTGCCGCGGGGGATCAGCGCGCCCATGAGGTGGGCGTTGACCACGGGGATGACGGGGTCGCGACGGCCCGCGAGCACCAGCGTCGGCGCCCCGATGAACGGCAGCACCGGCAGGCTCGTCCAGCTCATGAGCGCCATCAGCTGGAAGAGGTAGGCGCGGAACATGACCGGGTGCACGCGGGAGAACACCGCGTCGACGGCCGCCTGGGACTCGCCCTGGTAGATCTCCGCGCCGGCCTCGCGCCGGTAGGAGCGGTCGTTGTAGCGCCGGGGGGTGAGCATCTTCGCCAGCACGGTGAGGCGGGCGGGGACCATCATCGCGCCCGTCCCCGTGCTCACCAGCGCGAGCCGGCCGGTGCGGTCGGGGTGCTGGAGGGCGAACTGCTGGGCGACCCCGCCGCCCCACGACAGGCCGAGGATGTCGGCCCTGCCGTAGCCGAGGTCGTCGAGCAGACCGCGGACGAGCATGGCGAGCCCCGCCATCGGCAGGGGCACCCACGGCAGCGGCGAGCCGCCGATGCCCGGGACGTCGAAGCGCACGACGGGCCGCTCGGGGTCCAGCGCCTCGACGAGCGGGTCGAGCAGCTCGAGGCTCGCGCCGATCCCGTTGACCAGCACCAGCGGCATGCGCCCGGGCGCCCCGGGGCGGTGCGCGACGTGCACGCGGTGTCCCAGGACGGTGCGGTCGTGGTGGTCGTCGGGCGCGGAACGGGGGGACGGCTCGGGAGCCGAGGCCAGGAGGACGCTCACGATGTCGACCTCCCGTCGGGTGAGCCTGTGACGTAGCTCCGGTACACGGAGATCAGGGCCTCCTTCTGGGCGTCCGAGAGCCGGGAATCGGCCCGGATCGCCCGCTCGGTCGACGACGGCGCACCGTCGTCGCCGGACGTGGGGTGCCCACCGGCCTGCTCACGCACCAGGCCCGCCTGCAGCAGCAGGGTCTCGGCCGAGATGTCCAGGGCCTCCGCGATCGAGTGCAGTACGCGCACGGACGGTTCGTGGAGCCCCCGCTCGACCTGGCTGAGGTAGGGGTTCGAGATGTTGCTGAGGGCCGAGAGCTGCCGCAGCGAGAGACGGGCGAGCTTGCGCTGGCTACGGATGAACCCGCCCAGGGCGCGGCGGTGGTCCTCCCAGGGCCCGCCCGGGTGCGACACCTCGGTCAGCGGCGCGCGGCAGGCGGCGTGACCACGGTCAGCGACTGCAGCGCGGGCGCCATGGCGCCGAGCACGTGGTGCGCGGCGGAGCGCTGGGCCTCGAGGAGCTGCACGCCGGTGTCGTAGAAGCGGTCGACGGCCTCGACGGCGGTGTGCGGCGCGCCGGTGGCGCCGAGGGCACTGCCGAACGAGTTGCCGAACGGCTGGCCGGACGTGTCGGCCCCGAGGACGCTGCCGACGCCGGGGACGCCGCGCAGCACCGCGGCCCAGCTCTCGGCGACGGAGCCGGCGAACCGGAGTCCCGCCTCCTGGGCCTGGGCGATCACGTCGAGGGCCTGGTCGCGGGCCTCGTCGGCGGTCGGGGTGGCCATGGTGGATTCCTCCGCGTCGTCGGTGACAGCGCTCAGTTTACCAAGCGCCCACCGCCACGGGTCCCGTCGCGGTGGCACCGGCCACACGTGGGACGGCGATTCCCGCCATTCAGAGGGGTGGCAGCGACGCGAGGAGCCGCTCTCGTTCCTCCGACGTGCGCGAGGAGCAGGACGCGCACGGGCACCGCGCCTCCCGGCCGGCCAGCAGGAGGTCGAGACGCAGGAACACCTGGTCGTACCCCGGCCCCACGGCCTCGTCCACCTTCCGACGCAGGACGACGGACGCGTGACGGTTCATGGTCCCCCACACCCTCGCAGGCGGCGACGGAGCGACGAGTTGCGCGGAGCGCGGCGGGACGCGCTCTACGCAACACCGTGGCGGCCTCGGCGAGGTCCGTCAACCGACGATCGGGTGCGGGGGGCCTCGCGTTACCCAGCCTTGACCGGGCGGAACGCGCGGACGATCGGGATCAGGCGGAGCCGAGGACGTACGAGCCCGGCGCGTCGCCCAGCGGCGGGTGGGCGTCCGAGCCGGTGGGCGGCGGGGTGCGCATGCCGCCGGCGCGCTCGCCGATCCAGTCGCGCCACGGCTCCCACCAGGAGCCCGCGACCTCGCTCGCCCGCTGCAGCCAGGTGTCGGGGTCCGGTGCGGACTCGCCGCCGACCGTGCCGATCCAGTGCTTGGCCTTCTTCCCGGGCGGGTTGACGACGCCGGCGATGTGGCCGCCGTTGGAGAGGGTGAACGTGACGTCGCCACCCAGCAGACCGGTCGAGGTGAACGACGTCCGCCACGGCGCGATGTGGTCGTTCACGGCCCCCACGATGAACGTGTCGTTCGTGACCGACTTCAGCGACAGGTGCTCGCCGAGCAGCTCGAGCTCGCCGCGCGCCAGCTCGTTCTCCAGGTAGAAGTGCCGGAGGTAGAAGGCGTGCATCTTGGCCGGCATGCGCGTCGAGTCGTTGTTCCAGGCGAGGATGTCGAACGCCGGCGGTGTCCTGCCCTCCAGCCAGTTCGGCCCGACGTAGTTGAAGATCAGGTCGTTGGCCCGCAGCAGGTCGAAGGTGCCGGCCATCGAGTCCGCGGGCAGGTAGCCGGTCTTCGCCATCTTGCGCTCGAGGCGCTCGACGATCTCCGGGTCGACGAAGCTCGCGACGGGCCCGGGGTCGGAGTAGTCGAGCAGGGTGTTCTGCAGCGTCAGCGAGTTGACGCGGTCACCCTGGCCCCGGGCGTGGAGCATCGCCGTCGCGATGGTCGCCATGAGCCCGCCGAGGCAGAGCCCGACGAGGTTGACCGTGTCCGCGCCCGTGATCTCCTGGACGACGTCCATCGCGGCCAGGTCGCCGAGCTCGAGGTAGTCGTCGAGGCCCGTGTCGGCCATGGACTCGTCGGGGTCGCGGTAGCTGATGACGAAGACGGTGTGGCCGTGCTGGACGGCCCACTCGAGGAAGCTGCGACCCGGCGCGAGGTCCATGACGTAGTACTTGTTGATCCACGGCGGGCTCACGAGGATCGGGATCTCGTGGACCTCGTCGGTCTGGGGCTCGAACTGGATGAGCTCCATGAGCCGGTTGCGGTACACGACCTTGCCCGGCGTCGCCGCGAGCTCCTGGCCGACCCGCAGGTTCGTGCGGTCGACCTGCTGGGGACGGCCCTGGTTGGTGGCGAGGTCGTCGAGCATCTGACGGAAGCCCGCCACCACGCTCGACCCACCGGTCTCGAAGGCCCGCTTCAGGGCGGCCGGGTTCCCGGGCAGCAGGTTGGTCGGTGAGAGCACGCTGCCCAGCACGTCGGCCAGCAGCGCCGCGCGCTCGCGGGAGGACTCGTCGAGGCCCGCGGCGTCGACGAGCTCGTGCAACGTCGCCACCAGCGCGAGGTACTCCTGGCGGAGCCCCCAGTAGACGGGGTTCTCCTCCCAGGTCGTGTCGCGGAAGCGGCCGTCCTTCTCCACCGGGACGGGTCCCTCGGCCGTCGAGCCGAGAGCCCGGGCGATGGCGGCCGTGCCGATGCGGGCGGTCAGGGCGGCGTGCGAGGCCACCACCCGGCCGACCTCGGCCGGGTGGGTTGCGAGGCCCTGGGCCACCTGCACGACGGTGCGTCCCCACAGGGCGGGGTCGGCTTCGGCCAACAGATCGGCCGGCAGCAGCGACTCCAGCGTGCTGGCCACATCGATGGCGGCACCCGGCATCGTCGCCGGGCTATTGCGGTGCGACTCCACGGTCATGCGAGGGGGACCTCCACGTCGACTCCCGGAGCGCGCCTGGCCTGGCGCGCCCCGGGTGAAGTGTGCCCGTCTGGGACCTGGATCACACGGTTACCGACGGGTCCGAGGCCAGGCTCACCCCGGCGGGCCTCACCCCGCGAGCGGTCCGCGCTTGCGCGCGACGATCCCCTCGTAGAGCAGCGGGCTGCTGTCGGTGGCCAGACGGTGCTGGAAGCGCTCGCGGCGGACGACCTCCAGGGCACCGGAGCGGATCGACTCACCGATCATGCCGCCGAAGCCGGAGGTGTCGGTCTCCTCGAGGAACGCGTCCTTGATCGTCATGACGACCCACCCGTCCGGCGCGATGAGGTCGTAGGCGGTGCGGAACGCGGCCGGCGGGATGTCGCCGAAGCCGAGGGCGGCCACCACCGTGAGGGTGTTCAGCCCGTGGGAGGCCAGAGCCTCACGCTCCGACGCGGGCAGGGCCGTGAGGTCGGCGACGTGGTACCCGTCGTAGAGGCCGGGACGGTCGCGCTCGGCCGCGTCGCGGGCCTCGGGGAGGATGTCGACCCCGACGGAGTGCTCGACGCCGACGGCGGCGAGCTCCTCGGCCATGATCCCGTTGCCCGCGCCCAGATCCAGCACGCGCAGCGACCCGGCCGGCACGTCGGCGGACGCCAGGGCGTCGTTGAGCAGACCGACCATGAAGCGCGGCGAGTCGCAGCCCAGCACGTCGTAGAAGATCTTCTCGTACAGGCCGCGGACGCCGAAGATGCGGTCGTAGTCGTGGAACCGGTACTCGGCCCACGAGCCGTCCGGCTCGGCCACGACGCACCACTCGTCGTCCTGGCTGAACTTGCTGCCGGGCTCGGGGAGGGCCAGCCGCAGGGCCGCCCGCGCGGCCTGGAGGTCGACGGGGTGACCCGGGCCGGGCGCCGTGCCGTGTGGCGTGACCGGGGTGCGTCCGGTGACCTCGTGCTCGCGGCTCGTGCTCGAACCGTTGACCGCCGTGGGTGACATCGCCGACCTCTCGTCCCGTTGTCGCCCCACCTGGGGCGACGGAGCTGGACGCGGGCAGGAGGGATCGCCCGCGTAGAGCATCACGCCCCTCAAGAGTCGTCAGGGCCGGCACGGAGGGTCAAGCGAAGTGGCGTCAATAGAATCAACGTCACGGAAGGTCCGGGCGCCGCCACCGGGCGCGTCCCGAGGCAGGAGAGAGGCCGTTCGGCCTACCAGCCGGCGCCGCCGCCGCCCTGTGCGCCACCCGGGCCGCCCCGCGGGTCGTAGCGGGTCGTGCGCTGGTCCCCGCCGGCGTACGGGCCGGGGCGCTGCTGCTGGTCGTAGGAGCCGTAGCGCTGGTCGTAGCGTCCGTCGTACTGCCGTCCGCCCCAGCCGCCGGCGCTCACGGGCCGCACCGCCGTGCGCGAGACACCCGAGAGCATCGAGATGATCGCCAGCCCGATCGCCGCGTAGAGGATCGCGGTGGCGATGTGGTCGACGACGCCGCCACGGGCGAGGAAGACCTGCAGCAGCAGGACCACGAGCACCAGCAGCACGATGGCGGAGAAGAAGGTGGCCGGGCGGGGCGTGGTGAGCAGCAGCAGGTGCAGCAGGGCCGTGCCGGCGAGCGCTGCGATGGCCGCGCAGACCGGGATGATCGTGATCGCGTTGTCGACCAGCGCGCCGCTGCGCTGCGCGGTCTGGATGCCGAGGTCGAAGACGTTGGTGAGGATGAGCACGCCTACGATCGCGATCCCCGCGGCGACCACGGCCGTGGCGACCCCGCCGGCCCACAGCCGGCTGCCGATGACCTCGACGTCACCGTCGTCCCACGAGCGCTGCGGGTAGCTCACGACCGTCGTCCTCTCCCGACACCCTCCACCGGTCCCGGCGGAGTCCGGGTCGGTTGTACCGCACCGGCCCTCGCCACGGGGGGACCATCCCCGCGCGCTTGACGTGCCGCCCCCGGCGTCGTTCGGTAGGGGACGACCCGATCGCCGCGAGCAGGAACGAGGACGGATGACGACCTCCGAGGAGCAACCGCTCCGCGTCCGCACCCCGCGGCGGCTGCCCCGCCCGTCGGAGCTGCGGCCCCTCCTGCGCCTGGCCCGACCCGACCCGGACCCGACGCGCCGGCGTCTCGCGCGGGCGCACACCGTCGGCGACCTGCGGGAGATCGCCCGGCGTCGCACGCCGCGGGCGGTGTTCGACTACACGGACGGCGCCGCCGAGGGCGAGCTCTCGCTGACCCGGGCGCGGGCCGCGTTCGCGGCCCTCGAGTTCCGACCCTCGGTGCTGCGCGACGTCTCGCACATCGACACCTCGACGACCCTGCTCGGCGGTCCGTCGGCGCTGCCCTTCGCCTTCGCCCCCACGGGGTTCACCCGGATGATGCACCACGCCGGCGAGCCGGCCGTGGCGCGTGTGGCGGGGCGCATCGGGGTGCCGCACACCCTCTCGACGATGGGCACGACGTCGCCGGCGGACCTCGCCGCGGCCGCCCCGCACACCCGGCGCTGGTTCCAGCTCTACCTCTGGCGCGACCGGGCCGCGAGCGAGGAGGTCGTGCGCCGGGCGGCGGAGGCCGGCAACGAGGCGATCATGCTGACCGTGGACACCCCGGTCGGCGGGGCCCGCCTGCGCGACGCCCACAACGGGCTCACCATCCCGCCGGCCCTCACCGCGCGCACCCTGTTCGACATGGCGCGCCACCCGCACTGGTGGGCGAACGTCCTCACCACCGACCCGCTGGAGTTCGCGGCCCTGACGTCGTGGGAGGGCACGGTCGCCGAGCTCATCGACACGATGTTCGACCCGGCGCTGACCCTCGACGACCTCACCTGGCTCCGATCCACGTGGAACGGACCGCTCGTGGTGAAGGGCGTGCAGACCGCCGAGGACGCCCGTCGGGTGGTCGACGCCGGCGCCGACGCGGTGATCGTGTCGAACCACGGCGGACGGCAGCTCGACCGCGCGCCCGTCCCCCTCGAGACGCTGCCGTCGGTGGTGGCCGAGGTCGGCGGGGAGGCCGAGGTGCTGCTCGACACCGGGATCATGTCGGGCGCCGACATCGTCGCCGCCGTCGCGCTCGGCGCCTCGGGCTGCCTGGTCGGCCGCGCGTACCTCTACGCGCTCATGGCCGGCGGCGAGCGCGGCGTCGAGCACCTCGCGACGATCCTCACCGCCGAGATCCGCCGGACGATGGCGCTGCTCGGGGTGTCGTCGGTCAAGGACCTGACCCCGGACCACGTCCGGCTGCGGTAGGTCCGGCTCAGGAGCGGCTCACGTGCGGCGGGTGAGGATCACGAACGGGATCGTCCGCCCGACCTCGTCGGCCCGCTGCTGGTATCCCGCGTACGACGAGTAGGTCGCGGTCGCCGCGGGCCAGAGACGGGCGCGCTCGGCGTCGGTGGCCACCCGCGCGTGCACCGGCCGGACCTCGTCGCGCACCTGGACGGTGGTGTCCGGGTGCGCCCGGAGGTTGTGGAACCAGGCGGGGTGGCGTGGGTGGCCGCCGTACGACGCGACGATCACGAGGTCGTCGGGGTTGTCGGGGTCGGCGAAGTAGAGCAGCGGCGTCGTCCGCGGCCGGCCGCTGCGCGCCCCGACATGGTCGAGCAGGAGCATCGTCGGCATGCCCGGCATCGAGTGCCCGAGCCGGCCGCCGGTGCGGCGATAGAGCGCGATGTGCGCCCTCGTCACCGCACCGACGACGGGCTTGAGGCGGTCGAGGGTGCGTCCGAAGTCCGGGGTGGAGACCATCGACGCACCGTAGTGGCGATCTACAGGGTCAGCAGCCGGTCGAAGAACTCCCGGTAGCGCTGCACGGCCCGGCGCATCTCCTCGGTCGACGGCTCGCCGCCGAGGGAGTTCGGGTCCAGGGCGCTGCGCTGGTCGGTGAACGTGCGCGAGAGCTCCTCGAGCACCTCCCCGACCAGCCCGTCCGCCCGGGCCACCGCGTCCTGCGGCCGGTCGACGAACATCATCCGGACGTCCTCCCACTGGGAGCGCCACTGTCCCGCGCGTTGCGGGTCGATGATCGTGTTGCCGCCCTCGGCGCCGTCTCCCGCACCGTGGCCGTCGCCGTTCCCGGCGCCGTGGCCGCCCTGCGCGCCCGCCGGCTCGCCGGGGGCGCCGGCGGCGCGGTCGGGCGGTCCGGGGTACGCGCCGTGCTGGTCACCGTGCTGGTCACCGTGCTGGTCACCGTGCGGGCCGCCGAACCCGGCGCCGCCGCCGTACTGGTCGCCCTGGCCGGGCTGGCCGGGCGTCGGCTGTCCGGGGCCGCTGCCGCCCGGCCCGACACCACCCGGGCCGACACCGCCCGGTGCGTGCCCGACCTGCTCGCCCGGCCCGGCCTGCCCCGGCCCGTACTGCTGGCCGGGAACCTGGCCCGGCCCGCCCGCCTGCGGCCCGTACGGGTCGCCCTGCTGACCGCCGTACGCGCCCGCCTGCTGCCCGCCGTACTGGTCACCGCCGTACTGGTCACCGCGGTACTGGTCCGTCTGGCCGGGCTGACCGCCGTACTGATCACCGCCGTACTGCTGACCGCCGTACTGGCCGCCGGGCTGCTGGCCGCCGTACTGGTCGGCCTGGCCGGGTGCGGGCTGCTGCCCGCCGGGCTGTCCCTGGGGGGCGCCGCCGTGGCGCTCGGCGAAGCCGCCGTGCTCCGCGCCGTGCTGACCGCCGGCCGGGTTCCCGTACTGGTCGCCGAAGGGGTCACCGGCCTGCCGGCTCTGCCGCGGGTCCTCGTCGTACCCGCCCGGGCGCTCCTGACCTCCCGGGTACTCGGTGGGTCGACCCTGCTCGGGGTGGCTCATGGCCTGCGCTCCTGGTGTCCGTCGGATCCGCCGGGCGCGGGAGGCGCCGACGGTGGCCGGCCCGGGCCGACCGGGCCGCCCTGCGGCGCGCCCTGGGCGGGCGCTCCCCCGGGAGGCGCACCCTGCCCGGGCGCTCCTGCGGGCGGCGGCTGGTGGATGCGTTCCGTGCCGGCGTCGGGGTGCCCGATCTGCCGGTCGCCGGCACCCCGGGGCGAGCCCGAGATACGTTCGGTCGAACCGTTCTGCTGGTGCCGGCCCTGCTGGTCGTGACCGCCGCGCCCCTCGCCGCCGTCGTCGTCGAGCATCGCCTCGACCAGGGTGCGGAACGACGTGAAGGCGTAGCGGAGGTCCTCGGTGCTCGCCGTGCCCTGCCGGTGGGAGGTGACGACGTCCTGAGCCCGCCGGTAGTCGTCGACGAGGTGGGGCTGGGCGACCGAGAGGTCGTCCGTGCGGCGCTGGCCGTCCTCGACCGGGTAGCCGCGCTGGCGCATGATCGTCACCAACAGGGCGTCGGCGTGCTCGACGGCCCCACCGGGGTTGTCGACGAACCCGCGCTGGACCTGCTGCCAGTCCGCCTGCAGGCGCTCGCGCTCGTCGGGCTGCAGCGGCCGGAGCTGGTGCTGGTCGTGGCGTTCCTTGCGCTGCTGCAGCTCCTGCTCGGCCTGCTTGCGGTCGCCGGTCTCGGCGACCCGGCGCTCGTACTCGGGGCCGAACTGCTCGACGAGCTGCTGCTGCTTGCGCCTGCGCGCCAGGACGAGGGCGGCGACACCGGCAACGGCCAGCAGCACCACCACGATGATGATCACGATGGCGACGGTGCCCATCGGCAGACCCCTTCCGAGTGTTCCGAATCCTTCTGAGTGTTCCCAGTCCCGGAGGACCGGTGTCGGCGTTGCCGGGAATTAGTTCCCGGCCGCCGCCCGCTCCTCGCGCGGCCGACGACGCTGGGACACCTCACCGATCGCCGGCGGCTCGTAGGAGACGTCGCCGGGGTTGGCGTCCACGCCGGGCGGGACGATCTCGTCGATACGGTCGAGCACCTCGTCGTCGAGGGTGACCTCGGCGCCGGCGAGGACGTCGTCGAGCTGCTCCATCGTGCGCGGCCCGATGATCGCCGAGGTGACGGCCGGGTGGGACACGGCGAAGGCCATCGCCATGTGCACCATCGACAGGCCGGCCTTCTCCGCGAGCGGGACCAGCTGCTCGACCGCGTCGAGCTTGCGCTCGTCGGTGAATCGGCCCGGGGTGCGCTGCGACCGCTGCGTGCCGCCCTCCTGCCCCTTGCGGATCTTCCCGGTGAGCATCCCCATGGCCAGCGGGCTCCAGACGAGCGTCCCCATGCCGTACCGACGGCAGACCGGGAGGACCTCGCGCTCGATGCCCCGGTTGAGGATGGAGTACGGGGGCTGCTCGGTGCGGAAGCGCTCGAGGCCGCGCCGCTCGGCGACCCACTGGGCCTCGACGATGTCGGAGGCGGGGAAGGTCGACGATCCGATCGCCCGGACCTTGCCGCTGCGCACGAGGTCGGTGAGCGCCGAGAGCGTCTCCTCGACGTCGGTGTCGGGGTCGGGGCGGTGGATCTGGTACAGGTCGAGGTGGTCGGTCTGCAGGCGGCGCAGCGAGTTCTCGACCTCCTGCACGAGCCACCGTCGCGAGTTGCCGCGGTGGTTCGGGTCGTCGCCCATCGGGGCGTGCGCCTTGGTCGCGAGCACGACGTCGTCGCGGCCGTGACCGTTGCTCCTGGCCTGCAACGCCTTGCCGACGATCTCCTCGGACTCGCCCTGCGCGTAGACGTCGGCGGTGTCGACGAAGTTGATCCCGGCGTCCAGCGCCCTGTGGATGATCTTGATCGAGTCGTCGTGGTCGGTGTTGCCCCAGGCGCCGAACATCATGGCGCCGAGGCAGTACGGGCTGACCTTGATGCCGGTCCGGCCCAGCGTGCGCATCTTCACGAGCGCATTGCTCCCTTCGGTCCTACGTGAGCGAACTTCGGGGCTATAGGCCCGAAGTTCGCTCACGTAGCGAGGGGAGTGCCCTCTCGGGGCCGGTCCAAGCAGCCGAGCGCCAGGTGGTCTCGGCGGGGTCAGGGAGGCGGCACCGGGGCGGGCACGCCGACGCGGTCGACCACCGGGATCGTCAGGCGGAGCTCGCCCACGGCCGTGGGGTGGAACGGGTACCGGTCCTGGATCGACTGCAGGTCGGGGCCCAGGCCGTCGCCGTCCGGGACGCACAACGGGGACAGCGGCGGGGTCACCACGTCGAACCCGTAGCGACGGGCGCCGGCGGTGAGCACCTGGTTCAGCGCGGCGTTCCGGTCCGCCAGCAGCTGAATCTCCCCGGGGGTGAGGCCGGGGTACTGCAGCGGGCCGCGCACGGTGGCGCACTGCGCGTCGGGGCGCAGGACGTCGTAGGAGGTGATGACGACGACGCGGGGGTGCGACGGCAGCGTCGCGAGGTCGGCGAGCAGGTCGGCGTAGTCGCGGTCGAAGGCCGCCAGCCGGTAGCCGAACTCGCCGGCGGTGAAGTTGTCGGCGCAGTCCGCCGCCGCGTAGCAGTAGCCGATGAGGTCGGTCCAGTTCAGGTCGTTGGGGCCGACGGCGACGGCCACGAACGCCGGGTCCTCGACCTGCTTGAGCCGCCCGATCTGCGGCGGAACCGTCACCCCGCCCGCCTGCTGCGGACCGCGCAGGCCCGTGGAGATGCGCGCCCCCGAGCAGGCGAGGTTGAGCACCTCGTCGCCGATCGCCGTCGAGATCTGGTGGGCGAGCGAGTCGGTGCTGCGGGCGCAGGCGACGTCCTCGGCGGGGGCGCCCGGGGCGAGCGGTCCACCGAGCCGGGCCACCCGCGAGTCCCCGATCACGACGCCCCGGACCCCGGAGACGGTGGGCCCCACCGGGGACGGGGTGACGTGGTGGGCGCCGGTGAGGTCGGTGAGCGAGCGGGCGTCGCGCAGGCCCTGGGCCCCGGCGACGGCCAGCACGCCGCTGACACCCCACACGACGAGGGCCGCGGCGAGCGCCACCACGGTCGAGCGCGTGAGCGTCCGCGAGAGGCGCCGGGCGACGACCGCGGGCCGCGCGCCGGCGCCCGAGCGGCGCACGGTGAACCGCAGCATCGCGAGCACCCGCAGCGAGCCGACGAGCCCGCAGATGCCGAGCACGACCGCGACCAGGATCAGGGTGGCCCAGCCGTACCAGTGCTCGAAGCCGGTGACGATCGCCGCGAGCGCGTCCGCCGGGCTGCGTCCCTGCGCGAGCGCGGCCACGGCGTCGCCCGCGGTCTCGTTGCGCTGTACCGGGCCGATCGTCAGCTGCGGGCGCAGCGGCCCGTAGATCGCGACGTCGGGGACGTCGAGGCTGGTGTTGCCGATCTGGACGATCCGCGGCGGGCCCGACACCGTCGCCGTCGGCGCCTGGGCCCCGACGCTGAGCTGCTGCCCGAGCACCTCCACGTCCTGGTGGGGCGTGAGCGTCACGGCCGCCCAGACCCCGCCGACCACGCTCGCGACGACCAGCAGGAGCGTCACCGGCGAGCGCAGCTCACGCGTCCATCCGCGCAGGTGACCCGCCATTCGGCCCCCTCCGCGCGTCGGTGTCGTCGTCCGGCTCTCCAGCCGTACAGGACCGACCCGGCCCCCGTCACCGGGGCGGAGGTCACGTCACCGCGGTGACCTCCGACGCCGTTGCTCCAGACGGGCCAGCACCGCGGCCGCGAGGACGGCGACGACGAACGACGACAGCGACGCGGACAGCCACGACGGCGGCGCGAACCCGATCGCCTCGCGCAGCAGGGTCCAGGCGTCCGACCAGACGGGCGCACCGCCCGGGTTGATCAGCTGGTAGACCACCAGCCCGACCACCCAGGCCACGACCATCATCGGGCGCGACGGCGCCCAGCGGGAGAGGTCGGGCGGGGTGCCGCGGCGCACGAGCGCGTCGCCGACACCGACGCCGAGCAGGGGCACGAACACCGAGCCGATCACGGCGAGGAAGACCGCGTAGTCGTCGATCGTGACGCCCAGGGCGAGCACGGTGATCACGGTCCCGATCGCCAGGCACAGCACCCGGCGGTCGGCGCGCGGGGCGAGGTTCTGCACCGAGACCGCGGTCGAGTAGACGTTCGCGAACGACTGGTCGGTCTCGCGGGCGGTGAGCACGAGCAGCGCGACCAGCCCGAGGGGCGCGGCGAGCATCGGGGCGAACACCTCGTCGCCGTTGCCCCCGACCAGCGCGAGTGCAGCCAGGCCCACGACGAAGCAGAGGATCTGGGTGACCCCGTAGCCGACGGTTGCGGACGTGAACGCCGTCGAGACGCGCCGCGAGTGGCGCGAGAAGTCCGAGGCCACCGGGATCCACGACACCGCGACGGCGATCGCCGCGTCGGTGCCCGCCCAGAACCCGGCCCAGGAGCCGCCGGTGGCGGCGAGGTCGAGCTCGGGCCGAGTGAACAGCCACCAGGAGAGGTAGGCGACCGAGATCGCGACGAGCACCGTCACCACCCGCCGGAGCAGGCGCAGCATCCCGAGCGGGCGCAGCGTGAGCACGGTCGTGACGACCCCCGCGCCCAGCACCCACGCCCACGTCGGCCCGCCGAGCGCGAGCGTGCCGGCCTGGGCGATGACGACGAGCTCGAACGTGCCCCAGCCGATGAGCTGCACGACGTTGAGCACCGACGGGATCCAGGACAGCACCCCGCCGAACAGGCCGCGCAGCAGCACCATCGCCGGGGCACCGGTGGCCGCACCGGGCATCGCGGAGAGCCCGACCATCGCGCTGCCGATCACCGTGCCGACGACCGTGGCCACGATCGCGGCGGTGACCGTCAGCGGAGGCGCTCCCGCCGGCTCCAGGACCGCGAGCACCCCGGCGAAGCCGAGCAGGCTCACCCCGAGGTTGGCCCAGAAGGCGCCCTGGTCGAGGAAGCCCAGGGTCTTCGGCACCGGGCCGTCGAGGGTGGGGGCGACCTCGGCGGGGGCCCGGCCCGCGGCGGTGCCGCCGGGAGCGGGCCCTGAGACGGACGGCGACGTGCTCACCTGCAGCCTCCCTGCGCCGGCATGATCCGGATCAGGTTCGAACGGTCGGGACCGCTGCCGCTCGTCCCCAGAAATTGGGCGCGGTGCGGCCTGGTCCCCTCTCAGCCCGGTGACCCGGACTCCCGTGAGCGCCTCCTCGGCGCCTGCCCCGACCGTAGGTCGCCGGGCGCACGAACGCGAGAGGGCCGCCCACCGTGATCGCGGAGATCACGGGGACGGCCCTCCCGGGTCGTGCGGTCGCGCTAGGAGCTGATCCCCTCACGCGGGATGTTGGTGCACTGCGCAGCGGGGATGCGACCGGCGATGCACTCGGCACCGGCCTCGTTCTGCGCCTCGGTCGCGACGTTCTCGTAGTCGGAGTGGTCCGTCGCCGGGTCGTGCTGCTCGTTCGGGAAGCTGTCGATCTGGAACGTGCGGCCCTCGGGCTGGTCGTACTTCAGCGTGATCCGCAGCGCCGGGATCGGCGTCTGGTCGGACTCGCAGTTGCCCTGGTCGTCCGGGAAGAAGATGTGCGAGCGGAAGTCCTTCGAGTCGAGGTTCTCGCCGTCCCAGCAGCTCGGGTAGTCGAGGATGCGCGTGAGCTGCTCGCCCTCACCGCAGATCGGGTACTGCGCCGTGATCCGGTTCTCGTTGCCCGCCCCGGAGCAGGTGTACTTCGCGTTGACGTTCTTCCCGTCCTGCGCGCCCTGCTTCGCGTTACCCATGATCATCATAAGGTGCGTGGGCATCGGCTGGACCTCGCGGTCACCGTGGCCGTGGAACCGGAGGTCCACCGACGCCGGCTTGACGATCGAGCCGACGTTGCCGTCGAGGCTGCCGCCGTCCTGACCCTCGTCGGGGCTCGCGCCGTTGATGTCGCGCAGCACCGGCCAGAAGAAGGTCGACCCGTCCCCGTTGGTGCAGGACGTCTGACCGTCGTCGGCGGCCTCCTGCAGGGAGTCGTCGTCGGAGTCCGCGTTGGTCGTCTGGTTGCCGACGTAGTCGTGGACGTGCTGGGCACCGTTCCGCTTGCCCGGCGCGGCCATGTAGTTGTCGGAGTTGTTGTGGTCGCTCACGCCGCAGTCGACGGCGTAGGACGCGCCGCTGAACACGCCGCCCTCGCCGATGTTGCCGTTGGCCTCGACGTCGCTGATGTCGACGTAGTCGCCCCTGTCGGCGTTGGCCGCCTCGGCACGGCCCGGGAACGGGTCCTCGGCCTCGGCGGCCTCGACGGCCGCGCCCTCGTTGTCGGCGTTGACCTCGCCGACGTCCTCGGTCATCCCGTTGTTCTCGTCGGCGGCGGCGCGGCGTTCGTTGCCGCCCTGGTCCTGACCGTTCTCGCCCTGACCGTCCTCGCCCTGGTCGCCCTGGTCGTCCCGGCCCCCGGACCCCTGGTCGTCGCCGTTCTCGGAGCCGTCGTCGGAGGACCCGTCCTCCGAGTTCTCCTCACCGGAGTCCGAGCCCTCGTCGCTCGAGAAGGCGCTCAGGAGGCCGGAGTCACCCGAGCCCGAGCCCGAGTCCGAATCGGCGAAGGCCGAGCCGGCGACGGTGACGACACCGCCGGTGACCAGCAGCGCAGCCACGATCGCGAGGATGCGCATGGGGAGTGTTGTGCGATGTCGTCCGCGTCGGGGCACGGGGAACCTCCTGACGGTGCCCGGGGCGCCGGGACGGGGGAGCTCGTCCAGGGGTCGACGCCGGGGGACACGGGTGTCCTGGTGTGGGCGGAGCGAGGACGGCGGCAGCGAGGGGGAGCGTCGCCGTCCGGGCTCCGACGGGAGGTCACGGTAGGGACACGACCGCTGGGCCGGGGCGGACCTGAGAAAACCTGTGACTCAGCGCCGCTGGCAGGCCCGCCCAGCGCGACGAAGGGACGGTCTATGCCGCCGAACGGAGGAGTTCATGCGCCGCTCGCCGCACGTGGCTCTCAGGAGAGCGCCGTTGGTGAGCATCACGTTCCCGCTCGCCGCTCGCCGATTGAACTCGGACGCGGGCCGCGTCAAGCTGGGCCGCGATGAGACCTGATCGTTATGCGGGCGCGGAGCGGGGCCGCGTGCTGTGTGTGGCCCCTTCCCATCGCACAACGAGCGTCCTCGTGGGGACGTTGCGGTCGCACGGCTTCGAACCCCAACTCCTTCGTGAGAGCTGGAGCGTCGGGGCGACGGCACGGGCCAGCGGGGCACGCGCCGTGGTGCTCGACATCGAGATGCCCGGGCTGCGGCCGGTGGAGGTGCTCGCCGACCTCCACCGCGACGCCCCGCGCACGCCCGTCATCGCGCTGACCAGCCCCGAGGCCCGGGACCGCACCGTGTCGACCCTGCGCGCGACGCAGGACGACTACCTGGTGACGCCCTTCCCCATGGAGGAGCTGCTCGCGCGGCTGCGCCTGCGGCTCGGTGACGACCGCCCGACCGCCCAGCTGTTCCTGCGCCGCGGCGAGGTCATGGTGGACACCGCTCTCGAGCAGGTGTTCGTCGAGAGCAAGCCGGTGAGCCTCTCGCGCACCGAGTACGCCGTGGTCGACGCCCTCATCCGGCACCCCCGGGGGCAGGCGATGTCGCAGGAGCAGCTCGTCACCCGCGTGTGGGGCGGACCGCCGACCTCGAACATCGTCGAGGTCTACATCGGCTACCTGCGCCGCAAGCTCGGCGCGGAGCGCATCCGCACCGTCCGCGGGCGCGGCTACATCCTCGAGGGCTGAACCCTCGGAGCCCTCAGGGTTCCAGGACGAGGTGCCCCGCACCGCGTCCCAGGACGTAGGTGGGCCAGCCCGGACCGGGACCCGTCTCGTAGGTCAGGATCCGGTCGGGCGGCTCCACCGGCGTGCGCTCCGCGTGCAGGAAGTTCAGCCGCAGCAGGAACCCCCCGACGGGACCGCTCGCGGCCAGCCGGGAGTCGACGACCGACATCAGGCGCGCACGGTCGCTGAACTGGTCGACGATGTCGCACCGGCAGGCGAACGCGAGGGTGCCGATCTCGCCGGGCGCGAGGACGCTCTGGTCCGGGGGCAGCACCCGGCCGAGCTGGGTGCCGGCTTCGATGTAGTCGGACGCGGTGGCCCAGTTCCCGAACACCGCCGGGTTCGGCCACGGCGTGCCGAGGCCGGTCTGGTGACCGACGCTGACGCCGGCGACGACCGCGAGCCCGGCGACGACGGCGCCGGTGCGCCGCAGGCTGAGGTCGGCGGCGCCGAGGGACGCCGCGAGGGTCAGCAGCGCCAGGGACGGGCAGTAGTACCAGATGTAGGACGAGACGCCCATGGCCGCGTAGGCGGCGTAGTGGACCGCGCCGGCCAGCCCCGCCGCCACGATGACGCGGTCGGTGAGCCGGCCACGGCCCGCGATCCAGCGGACCGCCGACGCCACGACCGCGACGACGCCCACGCCGACCACGAGGCCGACCACCAGCATCGGGATCGGCCAGCGCTCGGCCATGAACAGTGGCCCGTTGCCGAAGACCTCGCCGCCGGGGAAGGCACCACTGGTCTTGATGATGAGGCTGTCCGGCACGAAGCTGCCGAGCACGAACCACGACCAGATGTGCCACGGCAACGTCACCAGCGCCCCGACGCCGATCGCGAGCACCGCCTTGCGCGGCTGGCGGGGCGCAGCGGCCACGAAGAGCACCGCGACGAGGACGACGGCCGGCAGGGCGAGGTCCGGTCGCGTGAGCACCGCGAGGCCGGTGACGATCCCCGTCGCGACCACCCGCCGCGCGGTTGCGTAGCGCACCACCGCCACCAGCAGGGCCGCGACCAGGAACGACTCCATCCCGACGACCGAGGCGAAGATCGGCGACGAGACGACGAGACCGACCGTCAGGACCCCGACGACGGCGCGCCGCAGACCGAGATCCCCGGCGAGCTGAGCGGCCCACACCGCCATCGCCGCCGTGGTGAGCACGAGCACCAGGCCTGCGGCCACGACCGGGCGGCCCGTGACGAGGATGCCGCCGGCGAGCAGCCAGACGTTCAGGGGCGAGGTGGCGGAGTTCGCGTCCCGGAAGGGCGTGAGGCCCCAGTGCCCGTGCTCGACGACGTTCCGGGCGTAGTCGAGCGTGATGTAGGAGTCGTCGGGCATGCCCTTGTAGGCCACGAGGAACAGCAGCCCGCCGAGCAGCCCGCCGGCCGCGGCGACGAGCGCCGTCCCCGACCACTCCCGGCGGCGGTCCACCCGCGGCGGGTCGCTGTCGACGATGGTCGGGACGTCACGGACCGGACGGGTGCCCGTCTCGTCGAGGCCGGTCGCCACGTCACGTCTCCTCGGGGTCCCGTACGCCAGCTGTCGACGTCCATATCACCACGGGGGGCTACGGGTGCTGGTACGTGGGCGTCCAGCGGGTCGAGCGGACGAGCGCGCGCAGCTCGTCCTCGTCGCGCGTCGGTGCGACACCGTCGGCCACCGCCTGCACCGCGACCGCCACGGCGATGTCCTCGGCGACCGCGCGGACGTCGGCCCACGGCGGGAGCAGCGGGGCGTCCGCATCCCGCAGGGCGGGCGAGGCGGCGCCGAGCGCACGGGCCGCTGCGCGCATCATCCCGTCGGTGACCCGGGTCGCCCGCGCCGCGGTCACGGCGAGTCCCATCGCCGGGAAGATGTAGACGTTGTTGCACTGCGCGACGGGCACCTCGCGGTCGCCGCGGCGCAGCGGCGCGAACGGCGAGCCGGCGGCGACGAGGGCACGGCCGTCGGTCCACGCGTCGAGGTCCGCGGGCCGGGCCTCGGCGTTGGCCGTCGGGTTGGACAGCGGGAAGACGATCGGCCGCTCGACCTTGCCCGCCATCGTCCGCACGATCTGCTCGGTGAACGCTCCGGCCGCGGTCGACAGGCCGAGCAGCACCCCGACCGTGACGTGCTCGACGACGTCGGCGAGCTGCGGCAGGCCGTCGATCCCCCACCCGGCGACGACCCCGGGGTCGACGGTGAAGCGGCGCTGGGCCTCGGAGAGGTCCTCGCGGTCGGCGGTGAGCAGGCCGCGGACGTCGACGACCCAGCAGCGGGCGTAGGCGTCCTGCTCCGAGAGCCCCTCGTCGACCATCTCCTGGGCCACCATCTCCATGACCCCGATTCCGGCCGAGCCGGCGCCGAGCATCACCACCTGCTGGTCGCGCAGCCGCGTCCCGGCGACGTCCGTGGCCCCGCGCAGCGCGCCGAGGGCGACGGCGGCGGTGCCCTGGATGTCGTCGTTGAAGGTGAGCAGCCGGTCCCGGTAGCGCTGCAGGATCGGCAGGGCGTGGGGCGTCGCGAAGTCCTCCCACTGCAGCAGCACGTCGGGCAGCTCCGCGCGGACGGCCTCGACGAAGCGGTCGACGAACTCGGTGTAGGCGTCCTCGTCGATGCGGTGGTGGCGCCAGCCCAGGTAGAAGGGGTCCTCGAGGAGCTCGGCGTTGTCGGTGCCCACGTCGAGCAGGATCGGCAGGGTGCGGGCGGGGTCGATGCCGCCGATCAGCGTGTAGAGCGAGAGCTTGCCGATCGGGATGCCCATGCCGCCGACGCCCTGGTCGCCGATGCCGAGGATGCGCTGGCCGTCGGTGACGACGATGACGTCGACCTCCTCCTGCGGCCGGTTCCGCAGCGCCTCCCGCAGGTCCTCGCGGTCCGGCCAGGACAGGTAGAGGCCGCGGGGACGGCGCCAGATCTCGGAGAAGCGCCGACAGCCCTCGGCCACCGTCGGTGTGTAGACGAGCGGGAGCGTCTCCGGCACGTGCGCGGCGAGCAGCGCGTAGAAGAGGCGCTCGTTGCGGTCCTGCAGCGAGCGCAGGTACACGTAGCGGTCGAGGTCGCTCGAGAGTCGCTGGACCTCCGACCAGCACCGGCCGATCTGTTCCTCGAGGGTCTGCACCCCGGCCGGGAGCAGCCCGAGCAGGCCGCGCTCCCGCCGTTCCTCCGGGGTGAACGCCGTGCCCTTGGTGTGGTGGGGGTCCGCCAGCAGCCGCCGTCCTCGTTCCACGACGCCCACCCTGGCCGGTGCGACGCTATGCGGGGAAGAGCGTGTCCTCCCGTCGTGCGGGATCGCCGCCCGCGCGGATGAACCACTCGGTGCCGAACGCGAGGGCGAACCGGTCGTCGTCGAGCGTGAGGAAGAAGGAGTCGTCGGCGATCTGGCTGCGGTGCGCGCGCATCGCCGCGCGCTTGGCGTCGAGCCAGGGGGTGACGTCGACGCGGGTGGTCAGCTCCGACTCGGGCGACCCGAAGCCGTCGGGGTCCAGGTCGGGGGCGTCCTGACCGGCCTCGCGCGCCATCGCCATCATCCGGCGGAACTCATCGCGGTTCGACGTCGCCTCGTAGACCCGCGGCGTCCCCGCGAGCGCGCCGGCGCGCCGACCGACCCGGTGCACCTGGATGTGGTCGGGGTGGCCGTAGCCGCCGATGCGGTCGTAACAGGTGAGGACCTCGGCGTCCTCCTCACGCAGGATCGCCGCGAGACGCTCGGCGGCCTCCTCGACGTCGGCGGACCAGAACGACCCGGACGCGCCGTTGGTGTGCGTGTCGACCATCCCGGAGTCGACGTAGCCCAGGAACTCCACGCGGGCGATCCCCAGCACCGCCGCGGCGTCGTGGGTCTCCCTGACCCGACGCTCGGCGAGGGTCTCGCCGTCGGCCAGCACCCCGGGAACGATCTCGCCGTGCTCGCCCCGGGTGGCGACCACCAGCACCACCCGGTGTCCCGCGTCCGCAGCCGCCCGCATGACGCCGCCGCAGGAGATGCACTCGTCGTCGGGGTGCGCGTGGAAGCTCACCATGGTCGCCACGCCCCGAGCCTAGTGATCGGCCCTCAGCTCAGCGCGATCGACGCCACCAGCACGACGAGGACGAGCAGGACCACGGCGGCGGTGCCCAGGATCGCGCCGGCGCGCGGGCCCGGGCCTCGGGCGAACAGCTCGCGGCCCGGCAGGCCCTCGGACCGCGCCGCGCCCGCCGCCCACGGCGGGGCCGTCTCCTCGGGGCGGGCGACCCCTCCCCCGGCCGACCGCGCCGTCACCGATCCCGGCACGAACTGCGTGCGCTCGGGGGCGGGTGGCGCCGCACGGGGCGGGACACCGCGAGGAGGCACCGACGAGCGGCGCACCACCTGGGTCGCCTCCGGCTCCGGCCCGCGCGGAACGACCTGCGTCCGGTCGGCGGCGGGTCCGGCCGCGTCGCGGACGACCTGTGTGGTGTCCGGCGACGCGTGACCGTCGGTCCCCTCCGTCGACCAGCGGAACGGTGGCGGGAACGGGTCGGGCGGCAGCGGGCGCTCGTCGGTGCGCGTGGCGTCGTCCGCGTCGTCCTCGTCCTCGTCGACGGGTGGGGGCGGCGGGCGCAGCGCGGGCGGCGCCGCCGGCGTGCCCGGCAACGGCGGGGCGTCGGCGGACGGCCCCGGCACGGGGATGCCGCGGGGGGCATCCGCCACGGAGGGCGCCGAGGTGCCGCCGTCCTGCTCCTCTGTCCGGGTGGGCACGGCTGCCGGGGCGCCGTGTCCTGGAGACACGGTGTCCGCCGTGGTCTCGGCGGGAGCGGCCGGCTCCCGCGCTCCGGACGTCTCCCCGCGCGAACCGTGTCCCGAGGACACGGTCTTTGCGGCGGTCTGGGCGGGAGCGGCCGGCTCCCGCGCTCCGGACGTCTCCCCGGACGAACCGTGTCCCGAGGACACGGTCTCGGCGGGGGTCGGGAGAGCGGGCGGCGCCGTACGGGGCGCGGGTGCGTCGCCGTCCGCAGCGGCGGGCGTCGGCGGGGCGAGGGCGTCCGTGAGGGACCCGGTCACCGGACGAGCGGGGCGAGCTCCGGCCTCCGGACGGTCGCGCTCGGCCGGCGTTCCCGCTGCCGTCGGCCCGTCCGTCGGCCGGGCCGGAGGCGGGGTCGCCGGGGCCGCGGCGCCGGGGACGCGGGTGCGCGCCGCCCCGGAGATCGGAGGCCGCCGGGAGAACGGCGGGGTCCCGGGCGGCGGGGTGCGGAGCGGCGGGGGCTGCGGGTCCTGTGGGGTCGGCGCGGGACCGGACCCGGGGCGCGCGGCGGGGCCCGTCGGCGGCCGCGACCCGTTCGGGCGCGCGGGCGGCGGCGCGCCGCGCACGCCGTGCCGGGCGTCGGGCGTCGTCGTCGCCGCTCGGGTGTGGGCGGCGGTGGTGTCGTCCTCGAGGCCCAGCTCGCGGTCCGCCGCGTCGAGCTCGCTGTCGTCGAGATCGTCCGCGGGGGTGGGGGGCGCGGGCAGCCGGGCGGCGAGGAGCTCGTCGCGTCGCCGCCGATAGGACTCGGCGTCGACCCGCCCGGTGGCCAGGTCCTCGTCGAGCCGACGCAGCTGCTCGGGGACGCCCATCTCACCTTCCTCCGGGGCTCTCGGCGGACGGCGCGGTCACCCTCCGGTCTCGGGGACTCCGCACGGTAACCCACCGAAGGGCCTCCTGAATGATCGTCGGCGAGGACCTCGGACGTGATCTCCGCGAAAAGCGGCGAACACTCCGGCGCCCGATCACGAAGGTGGCGTGGAGTGCGGCGACAGGGCTCGCACCGCGAAGGATGCACAGGCGGTCCCGAAGACGGCCGCGGACGAGAGGACTCCCCACGTGTCATCGACCTCGCGCACCACCGAGCCCCGCCGCGTCGTCCCGCGGCCCGCCGAGGGTGTGTGGCCGAACCTGCAGGACCCGGGCGAGAACTGGCTCCGCATGCGGGTGGCCCGAGCCCTGGTGCGCGCGGCCGTCCGTCGCCTCCCGCTGCACCTCGTGTGGCCGGACGGGTCGGTCGAGGGCGACCCGCGGGGTCCCGAGCTCCGCCTCATCCGCCCGGAGGCCTTCTTCACGCGCCTCGGCCGCCAGGGCCTCATCGGCTTCGGCGAGGGATGGATGGTCGGCGACTGGGACTCCGACGACCTCGTCGGCGTGCTGCGCTGCCTCACCGACCACGTCGAGCAGCTCGTGCCGCGCCCGCTGCGCAACCTGCGCCGGGTCTACGACCGCGGCCAGCCCTACGAGGAGGTCGCGGCCGACGCGACGGTGTCGCGCGAGAACGTCCACCGGCACTACGACCTGTCGAACGACCTGTTCAGCCTCTTCCTCGACGAGTCGATGATGTACTCCGCCGCCTGGTTCGACCCGGCCCGACCGGCCGAGTCCCTCACGGACGCCCAGCACCGCAAGGTCGACGGCGTCCTCGACCTCGCGGGCGTGCGCGCCGGCAGTCGCGTCCTCGAGATCGGCACCGGGTGGGGCGAGGCCGCGATCCGCGCCGCGCAGCGTGGCGCGCGGGTGACGACGCTGACGCTCTCGGTCGAGCAGGCGGGGCTCGCCCGCGTCCGCGCCGAGCAGGCCGGTGTGTCCGACCGCATCACCATCGACGTGCGCGACTACCGCGAGGCCGCCGGCGAGTACGACTCCGTGATCAGCATCGAGATGATCGAGGCCGTCGGCGAGCGCTTCTGGCCCGACTACTTCGCCACCGTCGACCGGCTGCTCGCCCCCGGCGGGCGCTTCGGGCTCCAGTCGATCACCATGCCGGACCACCGGCTCCAGGCGACGAAGGACAACTACACCTGGATCCACAAGTACATCTTTCCCGGCGGTCTGATCCCCAGCCTCGAGGCGATCGACGCGACGCTCGCGGGGCACACGTCGATGGAGGTCGTCGAGCGCCGGTCGATCGGCCTCGACTACGCCGAGACGCTGCGCCGCTGGCGGGCCACGTTCCTGGCCCGGGAGCCGGAGGTCCGTGCGATCGGGTTCGACGAGACCTTCGTGCGGATGTGGGACTTCTACCTCGCCTACTCCGAGGCCGGGTTCGCCGCGCGGTACCTGGACGACTTCCAGCTGGGCATCGCGCGGCGATAGACGTCACGGGCTGAACGGTCAGGGCTGACCGGCGGCCCGGTCGGCGCGGCGATAGCCTGCGCACCCATGGACACGACCGATGTCGCCGCGATCGTCACCGGTGGGGCCTCCGGCCTCGGGGGCGCCACCGTCCGCACGCTCGCCGCGGGCGGCGCCCGGGTGGTCGGGATCGACCTGCCCTCCGCGGTCGAGGACGCCGAGAAGCTGGACAACGTCGAGTACGTCGGCGCCGACGTGACCGACCCCGACCAGGTGGCGGCCGCCGTGGAGGCGGCGACGTCCACCGGGCTGCCGCTGCGCGTGGTGGTCAACTGCGCGGGCATCGGCACCGCCGGGCGCGTGCTGTCCAAGAAGGGCCCGCACGACCTGAAGGTCTTCCAGCAGGTCATCGGGGTCAACCTGGTCGGCACGTTCAACGTCATGCGCCTGGCCTCCGAGGCCATCGCCGCGACCGAGCCGCTGGCCGACGGGGCGCGCGGCGTCGTCGTCAACACGGCGTCCGTCGCCGCCTTCGAGGGCCAGGTCGGCCAGATCGCCTACTCGGCGTCCAAGGGCGGCGTCGTGGGCATGACCGTGCCCGCGGCCCGGGACCTCGCGCAGTACGGGATCCGCGTCATGACCATCGCCCCCGGCATCATCGACACCCCGATGCTGGCCGGCGTCGAGGAGTCGTTCCGCGAGCAGCTCGCGGCCGGCATCCCGTTCCCCCAGCGGCTCGGGCGCCCCGACGAGTACGCGCAGCTCGTCGCGATGATCGTCGAGCACGACTACCTCAACGGCGAGGTCATCCGGTTCGACGGCGCCCTGCGGATGCAGCCCCGCTAGCTCACAGGTCCTCGAGGAAGGGGACCTCGAGCACACGGTCGGACGTGAGCCACGTGCGCAGCGTCCACGTGGCCCGCACGTCGTCGGCGTTGTAGACGAGCAGCCGCTCGCGCTGCGCGGTGTCGGGCTCGCCCCCGTCGAGGGCGACCGCGTCGCGGTACCAGCGCATGGAGTTCTCCCCGCCGGCCTCCGGGTCGTGCCAGGAGAAACCCGCCGACGGCGCGACCCGCTTGAGGCCCTTGCCGTGCGGGCAGAGGAAGGCGTCGCTGACGACGGGGAAGAGGTCGATCCAGGCGTCGGAGGCGATGAACTCCTCGATCTCCGCCGCCGGGGGCACGCCGGCCATGCCGGCGAACCGCTCCGCGGAGGCGCGCAGCCAGCGGTTCTCCGCCTGCTCGTTGTAGCAGTAGGCCCGCAGCACCAGCCCGCGCTCCGCGCAGCGCGCGCGGACGTCGGTCAACCACGTCCAGAACTCCCCGAAGGAGCGGCCCTCGTCTCGGGTGGGCAACGGGTCCCAGGTGACGAAACCGCGGTAGCCGGGCTCGAGGCCGATGTCGACGCCGGAGAGCAGCACGCCCCACAGGTACGCGCCGTCCTCGCCGAGGCTCTCCATGTCGACGTCCACCTCGACGTCCCCGCGCGCGACGGCGGGGCGGCGGACACGGCGCACCAGCGGGACGTCGCGACGCCAGGCGCGGGCGAGGGCCACCGCCTCCCGCAGCTCGGCGCCCTCGAGCGCGCCGTCGCCCACCTCGGGGTCGTCCGGGGGCGGGCCGGGCAGCCCCATCGCGGGGTCGAGCGCCGCGAGCTCGCGCACCGTGGTGACGCCCCGGCCGCGCAGCCGCAGTGCGGCGTCGCCCCGGACGACGAGGCTGACGTCGTCGACCGCGCGCAGCTCGGCCTCGCACGTCGGCCACCACGGGCAGCGGCGGCACTCGGTGATGCGCGAGGGCTCGGCGAGCGCGGGCGCCCGCCGGCGCGCGGCCTCGGCCACCGCCAGCCGGTCGGCGTGCCGACCGTCGTAGGTCTCGAGCGCGCTGCGACCGCCGGAGCCCGACGGCGCCGCGAGGTCGATCCACACGACGACGTCGGCGTCGAGGCCCACGACCCCGCCCCAGACCGGAGCGCCCGGGCTCTCGGGGGGCGCCAGGCCCGCCGCACGCAACATGCGGTGCAGATGGGCGAGACGCAGCACGTCGCGGGTGACCGTGCGGATCCGGCGCGTGTCGTCCGGGGCGGCCGCCGCCGGGTGCGGCCGGTCGAGCGGGGACGTGAGCGCCCCGCCACCGGGATCGGTGACGCGGTGCCGCACGACGACCAGCGGCCACCAGCCCGAGCAGGGATCGCCCCGCTCGGCCCGCACCAGCACCTCGACGTTGCCCCGGCGGCCCTCGGCGGCGGGCAGCTCCGCCCCGCCCACGAAGTCGGGCACCGGGCCGGGACCCGAGAGGAGCGCCTCGGTGGCCTCCGCGCGCGCCCGCGAGCCGGACGCCGGCGGCACCGACGTCCAGTGCGCACCGAGGAGCTCCGCCCACCGGGCGGCCAGCTCGGCACGATGGGCCGCCGCGTCGGCACGGCGCATCGCGACCCCGGGATCGGCGTCGTCACCGCTGGGCGGGGGGCCACCCGGGAGGTCCTCCACCGGCACGTGCTCGAGATGCACCCGGCGACGGCAGCGCGTGGTGGCGGCCGCGTCGAGCAGGACCGGCCGGGGCGCGGCGGCGGGCGCGCACCCGTCGTCGGCCTCCCGCGCGGTGGTCGTGCTCATGTCCCGAGCTTCCCACGCCCCCCTGACACCCCGTCACGCTGCGGGATCCACGCCGGGCGCGCCGGGTGGGCGGACCACTAGGGTGCGGGCGTTCGCCCGGGCGCCCGACGCGCCGCGGGCACGAGACGGGGAGGGTCCATGGGACTGCTGCGCCGCGGACGGCCCGCGACGGAGGCCGACGCGCTCGAGATCAGCGACGACGTCTTCGTCGTGAGCCCGAAGGCCGCCGACCTCGCGGTCTCGGCGCAGAAGGAGCGGCGCAAGGCGGCCCGGGCGGAGCGGCTGCTCGCCGAGACCCAGGAGGCCACGCTGCTCGGCGACAAGAAGGCCCTCAAGGCCGCGAAGAAGCGCCGCAAGAACGAGCCCGAGGACGACGACGACGACCTCACCGGCACCGCCGCCGACCCGCTGACCGGCGCGAAGATCAAGCGCTACATCGGCATCGCGCGCATCGTCGTGCCCGTCGTGGCGCCGATCGTCTACCAGGCGGTGGGCATGGCACGGGACCGCTGGGACGCCCACCGCGCCCGCCAGTTCGGCGTCGCCCCCGACGAGCTCGCGGAGTTCACCGGCCGCGGCGCGGCGCTCTACGCCCGCATCCACAACCTCGCGCTCTCCGCCCGGGACCTGCGCTCGCGCTACGGCGACGGCGACGACGCCCGGGCCACCGAGGTCCGGTCCTTCGTCGACGACGCCCAGCAGCGCCTCTCCGACCTGGAGGCCGCGGTGCGGGCCGCCGAGCAGATGCCCGGCTCACGGCGACGCAGCGCGCACGTCGCGGTGGGCGGCGAGCTCGACCGCATCGAGAACCGGCTGCTGGCGCTCTGGGGCGTCGGCTCCCCGACCCGGACCGCGATCTCCGGCGGCACCGGCCGCTCCTGAGGAGCGCCGACCACCCCTCACACGGCCCCGATCGGGCGACCGCCGGGTGTTCCCGGCACATCACGATCTCGATACGCGTCCGCCATCACGCATGGTGACCTCGGCGTCCCTCGGGTGGGCGTGATCCCCTCAGCGTGGCCTGGAGCTGGCCGAATCCGGTTGTGGGCGGCCCATCGGGGCGCCCGCGGCTACCCGCTGCGTCCATGACGCGCGAGAAACATCCCTCGAATGTCGGACCTACGGGGTGACAACCTCCGCCTGACACGCCTACTGTCCCCGCAGCCGTTGCCGCAAGGACAACGCCCGTTGCCGCAGACGCCCCGAGTGAGGCGCGTCACCCGAGGTCGGCGTGAGGGGGGAGGGAGGGGGTCGATGAGCCCACGCGCGCGCACCGGCGGGCCCGACGCCCCGACCCCGCGGTCGCCCGCGACCTCCCTCGCCGCCACCGCAGGCTCCGCCGCCCCGCACGGCCGCCGCAACCGCGACGAGGCCGGCGGGCCGGTCCACCGCGCGCTCGACGTCCTCGACCTGCTGGGGGCGCCCGGCGGGCCGTCCTCGCTCGGCGTCGTCGAGATCGCCCGGCAGCTCGGCCGGGACAAGTCGCAGGTCTCGCGCCTGCTCAAGGTCCTCGCGGACGCCGGCTACGTCGACCGGGAGCCGGGGTCGCTGCGCTACCGCATCGGCACGCGCCTGTTCGCCATCGGTGCCACCGCCGTCGACCGCCGCCTGCGCGACGAGGCCGACGCGGCGGTCGCCCGCGAGGCCGCCCTGCTCGGTGAGCGCATCGACGTCGGCATCCGCAGCGGCGGCAGCGTGATGACCATCAGCACGGCCGCGCCGGACAGCGAGCTGCGGGCCTCGGGCTGGGTGGGGCGCACCGCCCCGTTGTCCTGCACTGCGACAGGTCGTGTGCTGTTGTTCGACCTGGACACCGCCGCCATCGCCCGCGTGATCGTGCCCGAGGGCCTCGGGCCGGCCGGGCCGGCCGCCCCGCGCTCGCTGGACGAGCTCGTGTCGCGGGTGGTCGAGGAACGCCGGCGCGGATGGTCCACCGCCCGCAACGAGACCGACCGCGGCCTGCTCGCCGTCGGCGCCCCGGTGCGGGACAGCGGCGGGACGGTGGTCGCCGCGCTGGGCGTCAGCGGCCCCGAGTCGCGCGTGGACCCGGTGTTCGACGAGGTCCGCGCCGCCGTCCTGCGTGCCGCGGCCGATCTCTCCCGAGCGCTCGGCGCCGGTGCTGGTTCCGGTGCTGTTTCCGGGGGCCTCGCGGGCGCCCGGGCCGGTCCACCGCCGACACCGGCCACCGACGGCGTGTCCCCCCTGTCCACTCCCCCTGCTCCCGAGAGAGGAGCGTCGTGAACTATCTGGACTACTTGTCATCGAACTCGCAGCAGATCCTGTTCCTGACCCAGGCGCACTTCCTGGTCGTGCTCATCGCGGTCGGTGTCGGCTCGGCCATCAGCATCGTGCTCGGGCTGGCCGTCTCCACCGGCGAGCCGAACCCGAACCGGTTCTCGCTGGACTGGTTCGCCACCGGCATCCGTGAGGGCTCGCTGGTGTTCACGGCGGCGCTGCTGACCGTGCCCTCGCTCGCTCTCTACGCGCTGTTCCTCCCCTTCACCGGGCTGGGCGTGACCACCGCGATCGTCGTGCTGACCTTGTACTCGCTGTACACGGTGCTGCGGAACACCGTCGCCGGCCTGACCACCGTCGACCGCGCCGTCCTCGAGTCCGCCCGCGGGCTCGGCTACAGCCGGATGCGCCGTCTGCTCACCATCCAGCTCCCACTGGCCTGGCCCGTGATCCTCAACGGCATCCGCGTCACCACGCTGATCTCGATCTCCATCGCCGTGGTCGGGGCCGTGGTCCAGGGTCCCGGACTCGGCACGCTCCTCATCAACGGAATCTCCCGGATCGGGGCGTCGAACTCCTTCTACCAGGTGCTCACGGGCACCTTGTTCTGCCTCGTGGTCGCCGCCGTCTTCGAGATCTTCTTCGCCATCGTCCAGCGCCTGACCATCCCCAGGGGGATCCGTGTCTGACACCGCAGACCAGACCGTCGTCGTCCCGGAGTCCGGCGCCGGGCGGTCCGACATGATCGTGCTGGAGGGCGTCGAGAAGATCTACCCGGGCAGCACCCAGCCCGCGGTCAGCCAGCTCGACCTGGCCATCGCGCAGGGCGACATCGTCATGCTCATCGGCCCGTCGGGCTGCGGGAAGACCACGACCCTCAAGATGATCAATCGGCTGATCGAGCCGACCGCGGGCCGGATCCTGCTCGACGGCAAGGACGTCACGCACGTCAACGGCGACCAGCTGCGGCGCCAGATCGGCTACGTCATCCAGCAGGGCGGCCTCTTCCCGCACTTCTCCATCGCCGACAACATCGGCGTGGTCCCGAAGATGCTGGGCTGGGACAAGCAGCGGATCAAGGAGCGCGCCGACGAGCTGCTCCACCTCGTCGGTCTCGAGCCGTCGACCTTCCGCGACCGCTACCCGCGCCAGCTCTCGGGTGGTCAGCAGCAGCGCATCGGCGTCGCCCGTGCGCTCGCCGCGGACCCGCCCGTCATGCTCATGGACGAGCCCTTCGGCGCCATCGACCCGATCACGCGTGACCGACTGCAGGACGAGTTCCTGGAGATCCAGCGCACGGTCGGAAAGACGATCGCCTTCGTCACCCACGACCTGCAGGAGGCCGTGAAGCTCGGCGACAAGATCGCCGTCTTCGCGACGGGCCGACTCGAGCAGTACGCCGACCCGGACACGATCCTCACCCGCCCGGCCAACGACTTCGTGTCCGACTTCGTCGGGGGCGGCGCGGCGGTCCGGCGGCTGAGCCTGGTGGAGCTCGCCCACCTCGAGCTGCACCCCATCGAGACCGACGAGAAGGCCGCCGACAGTCGCAACGGCGTCGCGGTGGCCGAGGTCGACGGCTCCGGCAAGCCCGTGTCGTGGCGGCACCTGCCCGGTGCCGACGCCGCCGGCACGCCGCTGGTGACGGTGCCGATCTCGGGCTCGGTCTACGACGCGGTGGACGTCATGCTCGACGGGTCCGCCTCGCTCGTGGCCGTGGTCGACGACGAGGGTCGCGCGCAGGGCGTCCTGCACTGGAACGACCTCGTCGGCGGCCTGCGCACGCGGAAGGGTGACGCATGAGCACCGCGACCTCCGAGACCGTCGACACGCAGGCCGAGGCCGCCGTCGAGGAGGAGGAGAAGAAGCAGGGCACGTTCGCGAGGCTGTGGTTCCAGCACTACGACCTCGTCATCCTGCCGATGATCGTCATCCTCCTGCTGCTCTTCCTGTTCCTCTACGTCGGCACGCGCGACCTCGACACCATCGAGGTGCGCGTCCTGGCCTTCGACAACGTGCAGGGCCTGCTCGCGCAGCACCTCTACCTCGTGCTGATCTCCACGATCCTCGTGCTCGTCATCGCCGTCCCGGTCGGCATCCTGCTCAGCCGCCGTTCCGCGCGTCGACTGCAGGGGCCGGTGCTCGCGATCGGTGGCTTCGGCCAGGCCCTGCCGCCCTTCGGGGTGCTCCTGCTCATGGCGTTCGCGTTCAGCTTCGGGCCCACCACGGCGATCGTCGGCCTCACCCTGGCCGCGCTCCTCCCCGTCCTGCGCAACACGGTCATCGGGCTCCAGCAGGTCGACCAGTCCCTGATCGAGGCCGCGCGCGGCATGGGCATGACCTCCCGGGCGACCCTGTTCCGGGTGGAGGTCCCGCTCGCCGTGCCGGTCATCGTCGCCGGCCTGCGCGTGGCCCTCGTGCTCAACGTCGGCACCGCGACCCTCGCCAGCTACATCGGCGCGGGCGGACTCGGCGAGCTGGTGCAGCAGGCCCTGCGCCTCAACCGCATCAACGTCCTGCTCGTGGCCGGCGGGATCATCGCCGCGCTGGCCCTGCTCATCGACTGGCTCGCCGGCGTCGCCGAGCGGATCGTCGTGACCCGCTCCGGCTAGCGGGTCGATCCCCAGAGATTTTCTCGGCCGTCCGCCCCGCACGCGAGGCCCGGCCACCCCGGAGGATAAGGAGAACACTGTGCGGTGGACATTCCGCGGCGACCGCTCCGGTCGTCGTTCCGGTTGGCGGGCGGGCGCGGTCGTGCTCGCCGCCACGGCCCTGCTGGCCGCCGGCTGCGGCGGCCTGTCGGGCTCGGGCGCGCCTCAGGCCCAGGGCGGCAGCCTTGCGGCCAGCGGCATCAACCTGGCCGGCCAGACCTACACGGTCGGCGGCAAGGAGTTCGACGAGCAGCTCGTGCTCTGCAAGATGACCATCGCGGCCCTCCAGTCGGTGGGCGCGACGGCCAACGACCGGTGCAACATCACCGGCACCGCGTCGACGCGCGCCGCCCTCGTCGGCGGCCAGATCGACATGTACTGGGAGTACACCGGCACCGGCTGGATCACCCACCTCAAGAACGCCAGCCCGATCCCGGAGTCCCAGGCCCAGTACGTCGCCGTCCGTGACGCCGACCTGGCCCAGAACCAGATCGTCTGGCTGCCGCCGTCGCCGTTCAACAACACCTACGGCATCGCGGTGACCCAGCCGTTCGCGCAGCAGAACAACCTGCGCACGCTCACCGACTGGGGCAACTTCATCAACAGCGGCAACCCGGCCGCCACCACCTGCGTCGAGGCCGAGTTCGCCGGCCGCGACGACGGTCTGGCCGGGCTGTTCCGGACCTACGGCGTCACCAACCCGCCGTCCGGTCCGCCCGGGCTGAACACGCTCGACACGGGCGCCATCTACCAGGCCACCGCCAACGGCAACCCGTGCAACTTCGGTGAGGTCTTCACCACCGACGGCCGCATCCCCGGCCTGAACCTGGTGACGCTCCAGGACGACAAGAACTACTTCCCGAAGTACAACGCGTCGCCGACCATCCGCAAGGAGGTCTTCGACCGGAACCCGAGCGTCGCGCGGGTGTTCGACCAGATCACTCCGCGGCTCACCGACCCGGTGATGCTCGACCTCAACGGTCAGGTCTCCTCGCAGGGACAGGACCCGCAGCAGGTGGCCACCCGGTGGCTGCAGCAGCAGGGATTCATCGGCGGCAGCTGACGCCGATGACGGTGTGACGGCGGCGGCCGGTCGTGGGTCCTCGACCCCGGCCGGCCGTCGTCGTCGCTGCCCCCTCCCCTCCCGACCCGAAGGCCCCACGCCCGTGCTCCGACTGCGGCTTCCCCTGGTCCTGCTCACCACCTTCGTCGCGGTGCTCGCGCTCGCCGGCTGCTCGAGCAGCGAGCGGCTCACCCCGCCCGGGAGCCTCGCCCGTGAGCTCGACCTGACGGGGCAGACGCTGACGGTGGGCGGCAAGGAGTTCGCCGAGCAGCTCGTGCTCTGCAAGATGACGATCGCCCTGCTCCAGTCGACCGGGGCGACCGTGGTCGACAGGTGCGACACGAAGGGCTCGTCGAACGTGCGGGCCGCCCTGAGCAGCGGCCAGATCGACATGTACTGGGAGTACACGGGCACGGCCTGGCGGACCTATCTGTCCCAGGAGTCGACGATCGCCGACCCCCGGGTCCTCTACGACGCCGTGCGCTTCGCCGACGCCGGTAACCAGATCACCTGGCTCGACCCCACCCCGTTCAACAACACCTACGCGGTCGGTGTCCGCAGCGACGTCGCGCAGCGCCTGCGGGTGCGGACCATCTCCGACTTCGCCGCCCTCGTGCGCGCCGGCTCGCCCGCGGCCACGCTCTGCGTCGACCAGGAGTTCACGGGCCGCGAGGACGGCCTGCAGGGGCTCCTCGCGACCTACGACATCACGCTCGGCGACAGGGCCCTCCACACCCGCCAGATCGAGCAGATCTACGGCGCTGTCGCCAGCCAGAACCCCTGCACCTTCGGCGAGGTGTTCGCCACCGACGGGCGGCTCAACCCGCTGCGGATCTCGACGCTGGTCGACGACCGCGGGTACTTCCTGCCCTACAACGCAGCGCTGACCGTGCGCAGCGACGTGATGGCCCGCGCCCCCCGCCTCGCTCTGCTCGGACGCATGGTGGCGCCGACGCTCACCGAGCAGGTGATGCGCGGGCTCAACGAGCGCGTCTCCGCCGGCGGCCGCAGCCCGGACGAGGTCGCGCGGTCGTTCCTGCGCGAGCAGGGCCTGATCGGCTAGTCGGTTCAGCGCGGGGCGTTCGCGCCGACCAGCGCGGCGACGGCCTGGGCCGGCGGGACGGTGCCGCCGATGAGCTCGAGCACGGTCCCGGCGGACTCGGGAGCGTCGAGCAGCGCGAGGAGGACGGCGGCGACGTCGTCGCGGGTCACCTCGCCGTAGCCGACCGGCGGTTGGGTGCCCGCGGGCCCGAGCCGCACCAGGCCGGTGCCCGGGTCGTCGGTGAGCTTGCCGGGCCGCAGGATCGTCAGGTCGAGGTCGTCCCGGGCACGCAGCGCGTCCTCGGCGGCCTTCTTCGCACGCAGGTAGTAGCCCCAGATCGAGTCGTCCTCGTCCTCGGTGGGCGGTGCGTCGATGCCCATGGCCGACACCAGCAGGTAGCGCCGGACGCCCGCGGCGGCCGCGGCGTCGGCGAGGAGCAGGGCGGCGTCGCGGTCGACGGTCTCCTTGCGCTCCGCGGTGCTGCCCGGGCCGGCGCCCGCGGCGAAGACGACGGCGTCCGCGCCGGTCAGGTGGCCCGCGAGCTCGCCGGAGCCGATCGCCTCGAGGTCGGCGACCACGGGGTCGGCGCCCGCCTCGCGGACGTCGTCGGCCTGGCCCTGGTCACGGATCAGTGCGGTCGTCGCGTCCCCCCGGGCGGCCGCCTGCCGCTCGAGCCGCAGGGCGATCTTGCCGTGTCCGCCGGCGATGACGATGCGCATCTCCCGACCCTAACGCGGGCCACCGGGGGGGTCGCCGATGTCCGTTTCGGCGACAGGTGGAATCAGTGGTCTTGCCCGCGCCGGATCCGTCACGTGTGATGTGGGCCGCCGTGTCCACCACCACGTTTCGCGTCCGGGCCTCTCGTCCGCGCGCACCAGGAGGCTGTCGCCGTGTACGAGAAGAACGGTGAGAAGTACTTCGTCGTCGACTCCCACATGCACTACTGGGACGCCTCGCCCGAGAACTGGGTCCAGGGTGCCGAGCAGTACGCCAAGGGCTGGATCGAGTGCTTCCACGCCTACCAGTCGCTGGGGCCGGCCGAGACCCACCAGACGCTCGAGGACTTCCAGAAGGTCTCCGAAGAGCAGCTGATGCGCGAGGTCTTCGACGAGGGCCACGTCGACGTCGCGATCTTCCAGTCCACCTACCTGCGCGAGTGGTACAAGGACGGCTTCAACACCAGCGAGCGCAACGGCGAGCTGGCGAAGAAGCACCCGGAGAAGTTCCGGGTCAACACGCGCTTCGACCCGCGCGACGGCGACGCCGGCATGCGCGAGTTCGAGAGGAACGTCGAGGAGTACAGGCCCACCGGCGTGAAGCTCTACACGGCGGAGTGGAACGGGGACTCGCGCGGCTACAAGCTCTCCGACCCCGAGTGCTACCGCTTCCTCGAGCGGGCCCAGGAGCTGGGCATCAAGAACGTCCACGTGCACAAGGGCCCGACGATCTGGCCGCTGGACAAGGACGCGTTCGACGTCTCCGACGTCGACCACGCGGCCACCGACTTCCAGGGCCTGAACTTCATCGTCGAGCACGTCGGCTTGCCGCGCATCGAGGACTTCTGCTTCATGGCGACGCAGGAGCCCAACGTCTACGCCGGCCTCTCGGTCGTGCTCGGCGGCCTCATGCACGCCCGCCCGCGCTTCTTCGCCAAGGTCATGGGCGAGCTGCTGTTCTGGGTAGGCGAGGACAAGATGACCTTCGGCTCGGACTACAACATCTGGGAACCCAAGTGGCAGGTCGAGGGCCTCGTCGACTGGGACTACCCCGAGGGCCACGACTTCGACGACTACCCGCGCCTGGGCGTCGACGGCAAGAAGAAGATCCTCGGCCTCAACGCTGCGCGGCTCTACGACATCCCCGTTCCGGCCGAGTGCCAGCTGTCCTCGGACACCAGCGCGCCGGCGTCGTCGGACGACGCCGAGCTGGTCGAGGACCGGGCGGTGGCTCAGGCATGACGGTGCTCTCCGACGCGCGCATCGCCGGCTCCAACGAGGCCGAGGCATCGGCCGCCACGGGGACGGCGTCGCGGGTGTGGGAGGCGCTGCGCACCGTGCGCGACCCCGAGCTGGACACCGACGTCGTCTCCCTGGACTTCGTCGGGTCCTGCTCGGTGTCCGACGACGGGGTCGCGCACGTGTCGCTGCGCCTGCCCACCTACTTCTGCGCCCCGAACTTCGCGTTCCTCATGGTCGCCGACGCCCACGACGCGGTGTCGGCGGCGGAGGGGGTCGCCCGGGCCGACGTGGTCCTCGCCGACCACTTCGCCTCCGACGCGATCAACTCCGGCGTGGCCGCACGGGCCGGCTTCGTGTCCTCGATGGCGGGCACCGAGGTCGGCGAGGCCGTCTCCGAGCTCGACGACCTGCGGCGCACCTTCACCGAGCGCGCGCTCATGGCGGGCACGGACCTCGTCGTCCGGCCCCTCATGCGGGAGGGCGCGACGCCCGAGGACGTCGCGGCCATGACCCTCGGCGACGCCCCCGCCTCCGACGACCTGTCGCGGCTGCGGAAGCGCCGTCGCGAGCTGGGGATCCCGTCCGACGACGGCGACCCCCTGGTCGTCGACCCCACCGGCGCCACCGTCGGCGTCGAGGCCCTGCCCCTGCACCTGCGCAAGGCGCGCAGCTACCAGGTGGGCGTCGATGCCAACACCAGCATCTGCCGCGGCCAGCTCGCGGCCCGCTACGGCGTCTGACGGTTTCCGGGGCCCGCTGGACGAACGGCGCTTTCGCTGCTTCCGAAGCTGCGAAAGCGCCGTTTCGCTCGACAACCACGCCCAGCGCCAGCGCGGGCGGCGGGCGGAGTCCGGCGGCTCAGCCCCAGACGTCGCGGGCGACGGAGACGACGAGGTCGAGCTTCGCGCGCTGCTGCTCCGGGGTCAGGTCGTTGCCCTCGACCGTGGAGGAGAAGCCGCACTGGGGCGACAGGCAGAGCTGCTCGAGCGGCACGTACTTCGTCGCCTCCTCGATGCGGCGCTTGAGGGTGTCGGGGTCCTCGAGCTCGCCCGTCTTGGTGGTGACGAGGCCCAGGACCACCTGCTGGTCGCCGCGGGGCAGGAAGCGCAGGGGCGAGAAGTCGCCGGAGCGGGCGTCGTCGTACTCGCAGAAGAAGCCGTCGACCTGCAGGCCGCCGAAGACCGCCTCGGCGACGTGGTCGTAGCCGCCCTCCGCGGCCCAGGACGAGCGGTAGTTGCCGCGGCACATGTGCGTGGTGACGCGCAGGTCCGACGGCCGGTCGCGCAGGACCTCGTTGATCGTGTCCACGTAGCGCTGGTGCATGTGGTCCGCGTCCTCGCCGCGCGCGGCCATCGACTCGCGCTGGGCGGGGTCGTTGAGATACGCGAGCGAGGTGTCGTCGAGCTGGAGGTACCGGACGCCCGCCGCGTAGAGCCGGGAGACCTCGTCGCGGTAGGCGGCGGCGAGGTCGTTCCAGAAGTCATCGGGATCCGAGTAGGGCGAGCCCTCGTGCACCGGGGCGCCGCCCAGCCGGTAGTGCAGCATCGACGGCGACGGGATCGTCAGCTTCGGCACGGCCGTGGTGACCGTCGACGCCAGCATCGAGAACGCGTCCCCGAAGATCGTCGTCGACAGCCCGATGCGCTGGTCGATCACCAGGGACATGGCCGCGAACGTCAGGTCGCCGGAGGCGTTGCGGAAGGCCACCTCGACCGACGAGTCCTTCGAGGAGGACACGCCGTCGAGCTGGTAGAGGAAGTCCATGTGCCACGAGCTGCGGCGGAGCTCTCCGTCGGTGGCCGCCTGCAGGCCCACCGACTCCTGCAGGGCGACGGCCTCGCGGATCGCGTCGTCCTCGGCGGCGCGCAGGGCGTCGTCCGGGAGCCGGCCCTCCGCGTGCGCGGTGCGGGCCTGCTTCAGGGCCGGCGGGCGCAGGAGGCTCCCGACGTGGTCGGCACGGAACGGGGCGGTGGTCCGGGCACTCATGCGCGGCAGGCTATCCGCGACGGACGGCCCCCGGACCCCCGTCGTCCCATCCAGTGGAAACGGGATCCCGCAGGGCGGCGGCGAGGCGCCGGGCCCCCTCGCGGATCGCGCGCTCGAGGCGGCTCCGGCGGTCGGCGATGCTGCCCGGCCCGCCGGCCGGGACGACGGGCACGGCCACGGCGACGGCCCCGACGAGCGTCGGGACTCCGGCCTCGGACCTCCGCACGGGCGCCGCCATGCACGCGAGCCGCTCACGGAACTCGCCCCGGTCGATGGCGAGGTCGTTGCGCCGCACACCGGTGAGCTCGCGCTCGAGCGCGTCCCGCTCGGTCATCGTCCGGTAGGCGTGCGCAGGCAGCCCGTCGCGGTCGAGGATCGCGCGGCGGGTCACCTCGTCGGCCTCGGCGAGCAGCAGCTTGCCGATCGCCGTGGCGTGCAGCGCGCCCCGCCAGTCCGAGATCACGGGTACCGGGTGGTCGGCGCAGTCGTCGTGGGCGACGACCACCACGTCCCCGTCGCGGAACGCCGCGTACAGCGCGCCCGCCTGCGCCGTGCTGTGCACCTCGCCGAGGATCCCGCCGAGCCCTCGCGGCACGGGCAGCTGGGCGACGAGACGGTCGTGCAACGCCGGGAGCTTGGGGCCGAGACCGAAGCCGCGCGAGGCCTCCAGCCGCACGAGGTAGCCGTCGGTCACGAGGCTCTCGAGGAGGTGATAGGTCGTCGAGAGGTTGTACTCGAGGCGCCGGGCGACGGCCTTCGCGCTGATCCCGTCACCGGCCGCCGCGACGACCTCGAGCACCTGCAGGGCGCGGTGCACCGACGAGAGCGCGCTCACAGCACCCATGACACCTCAAGCGGCGCTCACCCCGCCAGCCGAGTGTCCTCCGACGCCTCGGTGAGGGCCGCCAGCTCGTCGGGGGCGAGCGTCAGTTCGGCCATCGGCAGGATCGTGCCGAGCTGCTCGACGGTGCGCGCGCTCGCGATCGGCGCGGTGACGGTCGGCTGCGCGGCGAGCCACGCCAGCGCGACGGCGGCCGGCGGGACGGCGTGGGCGCCCGCGACCTCGTCCAGTACCCCGAGCACCCGCTCGCCCCGCGCGTCGAGGTAGGCCACGGCGCCCCCGGCGCGCGCCGAGGCCATCGGGCCGCTGGTGTCCGGCGGCGCGTCACCGGGCCGGTACTTCCCCGTGAGGAAGCCCTTGGCCAGCGCGAAGTACGGCATGACGCCGAGGTCCGCCGACGAGACGATCTCGGCCAGCTCGTCCTCGTAACCCGCGCGCTCGACGAGGTTGTAGTGCGGTTGCAGCGCCACGGGACGCGCGAGCCCGTGGCGCTCGGAGAGCGTGAGCACCGTCGAGAGCCGCTCCGCGGAGTAGTTCGACAGCCCCACGTACCGGATCTTCCCGGCCCGCACGAGCTCGTCGAACGCCCCGAGCGTGTCCTCCACCGGCGTGTCCGGGTCGTCGCGGTGGGCGTAGTAGAGGTCGATGTGGTCGGTGCGCAGGCGCCGCAGCGAGTCGTCGCAGGCGGCGCGCAGGTTCTCCGGCGAGAGCCCGGGGCGCTCCGGCCACGAGCCGACCTTGGTGGCGACGACCACCTCGTCGCGCACCCCGCGCTCGGCCATCCAGTCGCCCAGCACCCGCTCGGAGTCGCCGCCGGTGTTGCCCTCGACCCGCCAGGTGTAGGAGTCGGCGGTGTCCACGAAGTTCCCGCCGGCCGCCCGGTAGGCATCGAGCACCGCGAACGAGGTCGGCGCGTCCGCCGTCCACCCGAACACGTTGCCGCCGAGGCAGAGGGGGTGGACGTCGAGCTCCGTACGGGGGATCCGGACGCGTGCGGCCATGCGTACCACCGTATTCCCGCCCCTGTCACACGCGGCGGCTACGCTCCCGCGCACCCGAGCAGGAGATCGACGACGTCTCCTCAGGGAGGTGGGGCGCGGACCGCGCGCATCCGGAGTGGACGAGGAGACCCCGTGATCACGAACGCGTTCCGCGTCGACCCCTGGACGATCCACGAAGCGCACGTCGACCTCGACGCGCTGCCCCAGACCGAATCCCTGTTCGCGCTGGCCAACGGGCACGTGGGGATGCGCGGCAACCTGGACGAGGGGGAGCCGCACGCGATGCCGGGCACCTACCTCAACTCGTTCTTCGAGTCCCGCCCGCTGCCGCACGCCGAGGGCGGGTTCGGCTTCCCGGACGAGGGCCAGACGCTGGTCAACGTCCCCAACGGCAAGCTGATCCGGGTGCTCGTCGACGACGAGCCGCTCGACGTGCGCTACGGCCAGGTGCGCGCGCACAGCCGCACGCTCGACATGCGCGCGGGCACGCTGACCCGCCACGTCGACTGGGTCTCCCCCAACGGCCAGCGGGTGACGGTGACGTCGGAGCGGCTCGTGTCGTTCTCGCAGCGGTCGGTGGCGGCGATCTCCTACGAGGTCGGTGTGCCCGAGGACGCCGGCTCGGACGCGCTGCTCGTCGTCCAGTCCGAGCTCTTCGCGAACGAGCAGATGCCGGTCATCGAGGGCGACCCGCGCGTCGCGGCCGCGCTGCACGACGTCCTGGTGCCCGAGCACCACTCGAACTCCAGCCACGGCGCGCGCATGACCCACCAGACGCGGCGGTCCGAGCTGCGGGTCGGCGCGGCCATGGAGCACCAGGTCTTCGGGCCCGACGACGCCCAGGTCACGAGCTCGTGCTCCAACAACGTCGGACGCACCACGGTGATCACCCGACTCAAGCCCGGCCAGACCCTCCGCGTGGTCAAGTACATGGCCTACGGCTGGTCGAGCCAGCGCTCCCAGCCCGCGATCGTCGACCAGGTCGAGGCCGCGCTCGACGCCTCGGTCTACACCGGCTGGGACGGGCTCGTCGCCGCGCAGCGCAAGTACCTCGACGCATTCTGGGACAAGGCCGACCTCGAGATCGACGGCGACCCGCGGCTGCAGCAGGCGCTGCGGTTCTGCCTCTACCAGGTGCTGCAGGCGGGCGCGCGGGCCGAGCACCGGGCGATCGGCGCCAAGGGCCTCACCGGGCAGGGCTACGACGGGCACTGCTTCTGGGACGGCGAGACGTTCGTGCTGCCGGTGTTCATGTACACCCAGCCGCGGGCGGCCGCCGACGCGCTGCGCTGGCGCCACAGCACCCTCGACATCGCCTACGCGCACGCCGAGCACCTGGGCCTCAAGGGCGCCGCGTTCGCCTGGCGGACGATCAACGGCGAGGAGTGCTCGGGCTACTGGCCCGCGGGCACCGCCGCGTTCCACGTCAACGCCGACATCGCCGACGCCGCCATGCGCTACGTCGCGGCGACCGACGACAAGGAGTTCGAGCGCGAGATCGGCGTCGACCTGCTGGTGGCCACCGCGCGGCTGTGGCGCTCGCTGGGCCACCACGACAGCGACAGCGCGTTCCGCATCGACGGCGTCACCGGCCCCGACGAGTACTCCGCGGTGGCCGACAACAACGTGTACACGAACCTCATGGCGCAGAAGAACCTGCGCGGCGCGGCCGACGCCGCGGTCCGCTGGCCCCGCGAGGCCGAGCGGCTGCACGTCACCCCCGAGGAGGTCGCGAGCTGGCGCAGTGCGGCGAGCGCGATGGTGATCCCGTTCGACGAGGCCCTGGGCATCCACCAGCAGAGCGAGGGCTTCACCCGCCACGCGGTGTGGGACTTCGAGAACACGCCCGAGGACACCTACCCCCTGCTGCTCAACTACCCGTACTTCGACCTCTACCGCAAGCAGGTCGTCAAGCAGCCCGACCTCGTCCTCGCCATGGTCCAGTGCCCGGACGCGTTCACCCCGCAGCAGAAGCACGACAACTTCGTCTACTACGAGCGGATCACCGTCCGGGACTCGTCGCTCTCGCCCGGCACGCTCGCCGTGATGGCCGCCGAGACCGGCCACCTCGACCTCGCCTACGACTACCTGTGCGAATCGGCGCAGATGGACCTCGCCGACCTCGAGCACAACGTCCGCGACGGCGTGCACCTCGCGGCCATGAGCAGCGCCTGGACCGCGGTCGTGCTGGGCCTCGGCGGGATGCGCACCCACGACGGGCGACTGTCCTTCGCGCCCCGCCTGCCCGAGGCACTCTCCGGGCTGCGGTTCCGCATCCAGTGGCGCGGGCGCTCGGTGCACATCGCCGTCGCGGGCGCCGAGACCACCTACACCCTCGAGCACGGCGACGACCTCGAGCTCAGCCACCACGACGAGAAGTTCACGCTGAGCGTCGACGGTCCGGTGACCCTCGACGTCCCGCCGGCCCCCGAGATCGGGGAGGTCGAGCAGCCGGCCGGCCGGGCGCCGCTGTTCCGACGCCACTCGTAGATCGCAGGGTCAGGAGCGCAGGCGACTCGCCACCGGGATGATCCGGTGGCGCCGGGACGCCCCGCACACGCCGAGCGCGCGCCAGGGCAGCGAGGGTCCCGGCGACTGGTAGCGCGAGCGACCGGGGTGCCACAGCCCGTCGGCACCGCGGTCCCACCGGGCGACGGAGGGCACCTGGCCGAGCACCGTCACGGCCACGACGTCCGTGGGCTCGGGGTCGACGGCGACGTCCCAGCCCTCGCCGCTGACCGGCAGGCCGCAGCGGCAGTGCGTCAGCGTCGCGCGGTGTCCGGTGGCGGTGGTCGTCAGGACCCCGCAGGCGGGCTCGGTCGGCAGGATCCAGGCGTCCCGGCCGGGGAACACGGCGCGTGCCGCCTCCACCGCGGGCTCCACACGACGGTCGGACACCGGGGCCTCCGCGTCACGCGTCCGGTGGGTTACATGTAGAGCAAAGAGTAGTTTGCCGGTTGCTGTCGGCTCCACTGGCTACCCTCCCCCGGACGAACGGCGCCGATCGGTGGCGTCGCGGGCCCGGGGGGAGGGCGTGGTCGACCGCAACGGGGCCGGACCCGACCGGATCGATCCCAGCGCGCTGCGCTGGTTGATCGGTCACGAGCTCCGGGCCGCCCGGGAACAGGCCGGGCACACCCAGTCGGCCGCGGCCCGGGTGCTGAGCTGCACCCACGCCAAGATCAATTATCTGGAGCAGGGCAAGAACCAGCAACGCCCCGACGAGGTCGGCATGCTCCTGCGGTCCTACGGCGCCGACCCCGGCGACGTGGAACGCCTCGCGTCGCTCGCGTCGGCCTCCGACCGCGGCACGTGGTGGGCGCCGTTCGCGGACGTCGTGCCCGACTGGCTGCGCACCTTCGTGGGCCTCGAGGGCCTGGCGGCGGCATCGTTCGCATACGAGCCGTTGCTGCTCCACGGGCTGCTGCAGACCCGCGCCTACGCCACGGCCCTGCTCGTCGATCCCCTGCGCGTCCCGGTCGTCGACGTGGAGCGCGTCGTCGGCCTGCGCCTCGCGCGCCAGCAGCGCCTCCACGACCGGGCGCGCCCGCTGCAGTACGAGGCGGTGATCGAGGAGACGATCCTCGACCGTCTCGTCGGCGGCCCCGCGGTGATGGCCGAGCAGCTCGACCACCTGCTCACCCTCTCGGCGCAGGACAACGTCACCATCCGGGTGATGCCGTTGGCGGTCGCCGTCCACGACGGGCTCGACGGCGAGTTCACCCTGCTCGATTTCGACGTTGCGCGATCGATCGGTTACGTGGAGTTCCAGGACGGAGCGGTCTACGTTCAAGATCCTGACCGGATTGGCGGATACCGCACGGCCGCTGTCAGACTCCGCGACGCGGCGCTGCCGGTGGACGCCTCCCTGGAGGTGATCCGGAGCCGCCGCACGGCGCTGGACTTCTGAGCCACGTGGACGCCTCCGGCGCCGGCATTCGCCGTACCGCTCCCCCGGTGCAAGGAGACACATGGCCACGACGCACGGATGGCGGACCTCCAGCTTCAGCTCCAACGGCGCGAGCTGCGTCGAGGTCCTCGAGGCCGACGGCGCCACCTACCTGCGCGACACCAAGTCCCACGGCGAGGGTGCCGTGCTGCACCTCGACGGGCCGGCGTGGGCGGCGTTCCTGCGCGAGGTCGCGCACGACGCCCCGTCCGCCAACGGGGCGGTGGAGGTCACGGCCGACGAGGACGGCGGCCGCCTCGTGCGCGAGACCTCCTCGGACGCCGTGCTGCTCTTCCGCCACGACGAGTGGACGGCCTTCCGGCGCGGGGTGCTCGCCGGCGAGTTCGGCGCGACGCCGACGGACCGACCCGGCCCCTAGGGCGCCGGGAGCACCGGCTGCTCGTCGGTGCCGCCGGAGTCGGTGCCGGTGCCGGTGTCGGTGCCGCCGGTGCCGGGCTCCGGGATCGGGTTGGCCGGGACGCTGCGCGTCGTGGTCGTCGTGCGCTGCGTCGTGGGGACGACGGGCGGGGGCGCCACGGTCGTGGTCGGCGCCACGGTGGTGGTCCGCCGCGACCGCGTGGTCGTTTCCTCCTGCGTGGTGGTCGTGCTGCTCGACGTGAAGGCCGGGGGCGCCGCCGGGATCACGGGCGGCGCCGCCTCCTCACGGTTCGAGAGCAGGAAGTAGCCGCCCACGCCGCCGGCGAGCAGCAGCGCGAGCAGGGCGACGACCGCGGCGCGGCGACCGCGCCTCGGCGCCGGCTGCTCCGGGGCCGGCGCACCACCGACCAGAGCCGTCGGGTCGGCGGCTCCGTAGCCCGCCGTGCCGTAGGTGGCCGCCGGGGCGTAGCCCCCGGGCGGCGTCCCCATCCGGCGCGTCGCGCCGCCCGTGGCCGGGCCGGCCATCGGGGCGTAGGCGGTGGGGCCGGTGCCGGTGCCCATCGCCGTCGTGCGCATGGCGCCGCTGCCGGTGACGGGCGCCGGGGCGAGCACGGTCTCGGCGTCCATCCCGCTCTCGCGGGCCAGCGCGCGGAGCTCGCCGACGACCTGCTCGGTGGTCGGGCGCTCCATCGGCTCGTCGCGCGTCATCGCGGCCAGCAGACCGCCCAGCGGTCCGGGCAGCTCGGGCGGGATCTCCGGCGCGCGGTGCAGCCGGGCGACGGCCGCCTCGAGGGCGTTGCCCGGGTACTCGCGCCGGGCGGTGATGCACTCGAGCAGCACGAGGCCCAGTGCGTAGACGTCGGATGCCGGACCGACCTGCTGGCCGCGCACCTGCTCCGGCGACAGGTAGGACGCCGTGCCGATGACCATGCCGGTGGCGGTGATGTTCGTGGCGTCGGCGAGCACGGCGATGCCGAAGTCCGACAGGTGCGGGCGCCCGTCCGTGTCGAGCAGCACGTTGCCGGGCTTGATGTCGCGGTGGACGACACCGTGACGGTGCACGTAGGTGAGCGCGTCGCCGAGCGCCGAGCCGAGCGCGACCACGTCGCCGAGCGCCAGCGGTCCGGTGCGGATGCGGTCGGCGAGGGACTCGCCCTCGATGAGCTGCATCACGAAGTAGGCGCGGTCGCGCTCCTGGCCGACGTCGTAGATCGTCACCAGGCCCGGGTGGTTCATCCCGGCCAGCGTCTGGACCTCGCGCTGCCGGCGGGACTCGTCGGCCTCGCCGACACCGGCCGGGAAGAGCTTGACCGCGACGTCGCGCCCGAGCAGCTCGTCCCGCGCCCGGTAGACCTCCGCCGCGCCGCCACGTCCGATGAGGTCGCCGAGGGTGTAGCGCCCGCCGCCCACGGTGGGTGGCGGGCCCGCCTCCGTCGAACTCACGCCCGCGCGCCTCCTCGATCCACGTGCTGCCGACCCTGTGCGTCGGCGTCGTCCCGTTCGGACACAGGTGTCCGTCGGACCGCTGTCGAGTGCCCATCGTGCCTGGCCGCCCGGCGCGTCCGACGGCCACCCTGCCGCACGGGGTGCCTCCGGAACCAGCAGGGCCGGGCCGGGACCGGCTCCCGATCGGGTGTGGCACGGGTCGTGCCCCGGGTACCGTGCCAGCTCGAACCCCCGTCGGCCTGGAGGACCCATGAGCCGTGACGACTACGTGCAGCAGGGCAAGCAGTTCGCCAACGACCTGCGCGACACCGCGAGCAAGAAGGTCGCCGACAACGAGGACAGCATCCTCGGCGCCGTCGGCAAGGCGGCCCGTTGGGTCGACCAGAAGACCGGTGGCAAGTACGCCGACCGGATCGGCAAGGCGGAGGCCAAGGTCGGCGAGAGCGTCGGCCGGGTCGCCAAGCAGGGCACCGGTGAGCCGAAGGCCCCCGGCGCGGCGGCCGGCGACGGCACCGAGCCCGTGACGCCGCCGTCCGGCACCCGCCCGGCCGGCAGCCAGCCCCCCGGTACGCAGCCCCCCGGCAGCACCACGCCCACCGGGACCCCGGACGCGACCCCGCCGCACGCGGAGGGGGCGCCGGCCGGCCCCGGGGCCGCGACGACGGGTCCCGGCCCGACCGAGCCCCCGACCGGGCCCGTCGGCCCGCCCACCCGGGGCGCCACCGAGCCGACGCGCCCCACGCACCCGCCGCGCGACGACGCCGCCGACTGGCCGCGCCCGCCGCAGTCGTGAGGCCTCCCCGGAGCACCGGCGCCGCGCATGGCTGAGTTCGACAAGGCGACGCGCCCCGAGCCGACCGAGCGGCCCGGTCACTACACGATCCTGCTCGACGAGCAGTGGAGCATCGGGCCCAAGCTGCACGGCGGCTACCTGCTGGCCGTGCTGGCGCGGGCGGCCCGGGCGGCGATCGCCGACGAGCGACCGGACCACACCTGCCCGCAGGCGGTGACCGGCACGTTCCTGCGGGCCCCCGAGCCGGGGCCGGCGACCATGGAGGTCACCGTCCTGCGGCTCGGGCGCGGGGCGTCGCAGCTCCGCGTCCGCCTCGACCAGGACGGACCCGCCGTCGAGGCGGCCTGCGTGCTCGGCCCACCCGCCGCGCTGTCGCCGGACGACCACGAGCCCGGGCCACCCGAGCTCACGCCCGTCGACGACTGCCCGCGCAGCCCGACGGCCACGGACGACGGGCGCGGCTCGCTGCCGATCATGGGTGTCCTCGACACCCGGCTCGACCCGCGGACCACCGGGTTCCTGCGGGGACGTCCCTCCGGGGAGGGCCGCGTCGCGGGCTGGGTGTCGCTCGACTGCGGCGAGCCGTGGACCCCGGAGGGCCTGCTGGTGGCGCTGGACATCCTGCCGCCGGCCACGTTCGACATGGGGCTCGCGGGGTGGTCGCCGACGATGTCGCTCTCGGCGCACGTCGTCGCGGCGCCCGTGCCCGGCCCCCTGCGGGTGGTGCAGTGGGTCGAGCGTGCCGGCACGGACCGCATGCACGAGACATGCCGCGTGTGGGACCCGGCGGGGCGCCTCGTCGGCCACGCGCACCAGCTCGCGGCCATCCGCAGGTAGGCGGCTCCTCCCGCCTACTCCGTGGTGCCGTCGGGCAGCAGCCGGCGGAACCCGGTGTACGGCACGAGCACCTCTGGCAGCGTCACCGAGCCGTCCTCGGCCTGGCACTGCTCGAGCACCGCGGCCATGGTCCGCCCGATCGGCAGGCCGGAGCCGTTGAGCGTCGCCACCTGCCCCCGCGTGCCCTGCGCGTCCTTCGACCGGATACCGGAGCGGCGGGCCTGGAACGTGCCGCAGTCGGAGCACGACGAGATCTCGCGGTAGGTGCCCTGGCTCGGCAGCCACACCTCGATGTCGTAGGTCAGACGGGCGTTGAACCCCATGTCGCCCGCGGCGAGCCGCACGACCCGGTAGGCGAGCCCGAGCTCCTGCAGGCACGCCTCGGCGTGGCCGAGCATCGTCTCGAGCTCGGCGTCCGACTCCTCGGCGGCGCAGACCCGCACCAGCTCCACCTTGGAGAACTGGTGCAGCCGCAGGATGCCGCGGGTGTCGCGGCCGTAGGAGCCGGCCTCGGAGCGGAAGCACGGCGTCCACGACGTGTAGGCCCGCGGCAGCGACTCGGTGGGGAGGATCTCGTCGGCGTGCAGCGCCGTGAGCGGGACCTCGGCGGTGGGGATGAGCCAGAGGTCACGCTCGTCGGTGCCGGTGCGGAAGAGGTCGTCCGCGAACTTGGGCAGCTGGCCGGTGCCGGTCATCGTCGTCCCGGTGACGAGGTAGGGGACGGAGAACTCGGTGTAGCCGTGCCGGCCGGTGTGCAGGGTGAGGAAGAACGTCGCCAGCGCCCGCTCGAGCACCGCCCCCGGGCCGCGCGCGACGCTGAACCGGGCGCCCGAGAGCTTGGCCGCGCGACCGAAGTCCAGGATGCCCATCGCCTCGCCGAGCTCGACGTGGTCGCGCGGGGCGTCGAGCGCGGGGAGGTCGCCGACGCGCCGGACCTCGACGGCATCGGCCTCCGAGGCGCCGTCGGGGGCGTCGTCGGACGGCAGGTTGGGGATCGTGAGCAGCAGGTCGCGCAGCGCGGCCTCCGCGGCCTCGACCTCCTCCTCGGCCTCGCGGATGCGCTCCTTGAGCTCGCGGGCGCGCTCCTTGAGCCGATCCACGTCGGCCGACGGCGACCCGCTCTTCGCGGCCTTCCCGACCTCGGCGGCGGCGCGCTTCGATTCGGCGCGCAGCTCGTCGACCGCGCCGATGGCCCGCGCCCGTCGCGACGACAGCGCCTCGAGGCCGGACAGGTCGAGCGCGTAGCCGCGCCGACCCAGACGGCGGACCGCCTCGTCACCGAGCTCGAGCAGGAGCCGTGCGTCGTGCATCCGGGGGCGTCCTCTCCGGGGGTGGGTGGAACCGCAGGGTTCCAGGGTCCCGCACGCGGGCGTCGGCGTGACGCTCAGGGCCGCCCGGCGCACCGGGCGCACAGGACGGCGCCCCGGAGGGAGGTGGTCCGGCCCCCGCGGCGGACGACACGCGGGGACGACGAGCGTGCCGGGGGCACGCGGGGTGGCACCGGAGGGGTGGGCGAGGGGGGAGTTGAACCCCCACATCCTTTCGGATACACGGACCTGAACCGTGCGCGTCTGCCATTCCGCCACTCGCCCGGAGTGATCTGATTCGAACGCTAGCACGGGGCTTTCGGGCCTTCCCGAAGGAGGTCCACGCCCTCGCGACGGCGACCGATACCATCGGAACTGCCCGGCCGGTGTGGCGACACTCCGGACCGGGCAGCAGTCATGCGAGGCGACCGGGCGAGTGTCGGACGAGGAGGGATCGCGGTGGGGCGCGCACAGCGCTTCGAGCGGAAGCTCGAAGGTCTGGTGGGTGACGCCTTCGCACGCGTGTTCGGCGGCAAGGTCGTCCCGCAGGAGATCGCACAGGGTCTTCGCCGTGAGGCGGAGGACGGCGTGCGAGAGTTGGCAGGTGGGCGCCGCTTGGCGCCCAATCAGTACACGGTGGTGCTCAGTCCCGCGGACCACGAACGCCTGGCCGGCGACGAGGAGACCATCACCCACTCGCTCATCGAGGTCGTGGAGGAGCACCTCACGGAGGGCGGGTGGGAGACTTACGGTGAGGTCGTAGTCTCTCTGGAGCGTTCCGACGCGCTGCACACGGGACAGTTCCGCACCAGGTCGTCCGTTGACCCCGACGCGTCGCGGCGACGGGCCGCGAGCCCCCGATCCGCAGGAGAACAGCCCATGAGTCAGGCACCCGGCCGCTACCCGGACGACCAGCAGGGTCGTGACGGCAACTACGGCCAGCCCGGATACGACCAGTACGGCCAGCCTCAGCAGGGCTACCCCCAGCAGGGCGGCTACCCGCAGCAGGGCGGCTACGACCAGTACGGCCAGCCGCAGGGCTACCCCCAGCAGGGCGGCTACCCCCAGCAGGGCGGCTACGACCCGTACGCGCAGCAGGGTGGTGGCTACCCGCAGCAGGGCTACGGCCAGCCCGGCTACGACCAGTACGGCCAGCCCCAGCAGGGCTACGGCCAGCCCGGGTACGACCAGTACGGCCAGCCCCAGCAGGGCTACGGCCAGCAGGGCTACGACCAGTACGGGCAGCAGGGCTACGGCCAGCCCCAGGGGTACGACCAGTACGGCCAGCCCCAGCAGGGCTACGGCCAGCCCCAGGGCTACGACCAGTACGGCCAGCCCCAGGGCTACCCGCAGCAGGGGGGCTACGGCGGCCAGTACGGCCAGGGCGGCTACGACCCGTACGCCCAGCAGGGCGGCTACGACCAGTACGGCCAGCAGGGTGGCGGCTACGGCGGCGTGCAGACCCGTCAGCTCACCGCGTCGCTGACCCTGGACGACGGCTCGAACCGCTCGTACCAGCTCGTCAACGGCTCGAACGTCATCGGCCGCGGTCAGGACGCCCAGTTCCGCCTCGCCGACACCGGTGTCTCCCGTCGTCACCTCGAGATCAACTGGGACGGCCAGCAGGCCACCCTGTCGGACCTCGGGTCGACGAACGGCACCACCGTCAACGGGACGCCCGTGCAGACGTGGCAGCTCGCCGACGGCGACACCATCCGCGTCGGCCACTCGGCTCTGCTGTTCCGCGCGCAGGGCTGAGGTCCGAAGGCCCGACGGCGTGCCCGAACTCGTCCTCCAGATCACGAGGGCCGGATTCCTGGCCCTCCTGTGGCTGTTCGTCCTCGCCGCGTTGCGGGTCGTGCGCAGCGACCTCTACGCGGCCTCGGGTCTGCGGGCCGCGGCGCCCGGCGGCCGACGGCCCCCGCGAGGGGGCACGTCCAAGCCGGCCCGCGGCGGCGGTCGCTCGGGCCCCAAGGCCCTGATCGTCACCGCCGGTGCCCTCGCGGGCACCCGTATCGCCCTGGACGGCCGCCCGATCATGATCGGTCGGGCGGACGACTCCACGCTCGTGCTCGACGACGACTACGCGTCGACCCGGCACGCGCGCATCTCCCAGTCCGGCGACGACTGGTACGTCGAGGATCTCGGGTCCACCAACGGCACCTACCTCGACCGCAACAAGGTCTCCGGACCGACCCGTGTGCCGCTCGGCACCCCGATCCGGATCGGCAAGACGGTCATCGAGCTCCGGTCATGACCGCGGCGGCGCCCGACTCCGCCGCGGAGACACCCGTCATCCGGACCCGGGTGTCGTTCCCCCATCCCCTCCCGTGCAGGATCGTCCCGTGACCCTGGTGCTGCGCTACTCCGCTCGCAGTGACCGGGGCCTGGTACGGCAGAACAACCAGGACTCGGTCTACGCGGGCCCGCGCCTGCTCGCCCTCGCCGACGGCATGGGCGGGCACGCGGCCGGCGAGGTGGCCTCGAAGCTGGTCATCGCCGCCCTCGTGCCGCTCGACGACGACGAGCCCGGTGACGACCTCCTGGGCGAGCTCGCCGAGGCCACCGCCCAGGGCAACGACGCGATCACCGAGCTCGTCAGCGAGGAGCCCGACCTCGACGGCATGGGCACGACGCTCACCGCGGTGCTGTTCGCCGGCAGTCGGCTGGGCATGGTGCACGTCGGCGACAGTCGCGCCTATCTCTTCCGTGACGGCGTCCTCACGCAGATCACGCGGGACGACACGTTCGTGCAGTCCCTGATCGACGAGGGCCGGATCACAGAGGACGAGGCCGCGAGCCATCCCCAGCGCTCGCTGCTGCTGCGCGCTCTCACCGGCCACGACGTCGAACCCGCCCTCACGGTGCGGGAGGCGCGGTCAGGTGACCGGTACCTCCTGTGCTCCGACGGGCTCTCCGGCGTCGTGAGCGCCGAAACCCTCGCCGAGGCCCTGACGATCGCCGACCCGCAGGACTGTTCGGACCGGCTCATCGAGCTCGCCCTCAAGGGCGGCGGCCCGGACAACGTCACCTGCATCGTCGCCGACGTCGTCGACGTCGACTACGGCGAGCACGACCCCATCTACGGCGGCGCCGCCGGCGACGGCCGCCCCGACCGCCCGCCGGGCGACTCCGCGGCCGCGCGCGCCTCCGCCGCGACGCTGACCCGCAGCGAGCCCGAGTCGCGTCCCGCGCCCGCGGTCTCCGAGACCCCGCGCCGGGGTGGCGCGAAGCGCGGACGCCTGCGCCTGGCCCTCGCCGCACTGGCCGTCGTCGCCCTCGCCCTCATCGCCGTGATCGCGGCGAAGATCTACGTCGACAACCAGTACTACGTGGCCAGCAGCGGCGACCAGGTCGCGATCTACCAGGGCGTGCCCGGCACCTTCCTCGGCGTCACGCTGCAGGAGGTCGTCGAGAACCCCGGCCTGCGCATCGCCGACCTCACGCCGGTCGCGCGCCAGCAGCTCTCCGGCGACGGCATCCGCGTCGCGGACCTGGACGGCGCCCGCGCCACCGTCGCCCGGCTCGGTGCCGAGCAGATGCTCCCGCCGTGCCAGCCGGCCGTGCTGCCCGGCACCGTGCCGCCGGCCGGTGCGCCGCAGCCCGGGGTCTCCGCGCCCACCGCCGCCCCCGGCGTGGCCGGTCCGGCCCCGGTGGCCTCGCCCACCACGACCGAGCCGCAGGTCCCGGGGCGGGACTGCCGCCAGGTGCCGTAGTGACGCGCCCGACCGCTCCCGGCGGCGCCGGCCCCGGTCCTGCCGGGGCCCCCGGGATCGAGCGTCCGGCCGACCGCACGGCCATGCGGCCCGCGGTCGCGGCCGCCGTGTCCACGCGTCGCGGGGTCGAGCTGGCGCTGCTCGGCTTCGCCGCGGTCATCACCACCGGCGCCCTGGTGCTCGTCGAGGCGAACCAGGAGCAGGAGCTCACCTGGACGCTGCTGTACCTCGGCGCCGCCTACATGGCCATCCTCGCGGCGGCGCACGTCGCGGTCCGCAAGTTCGCGCCCTACGCCGACCCGCTCGTCCTGCCCCTCGCCGCGCTGCTCAACGGCCTGGGCCTGGTCATGATCCATCGGGTCGACCTCGCCCGGATCGCCCGCGCGGCCAGCCTCGGCAACGACGAGCCCACCCAGGAGGCGCTGCGCCAGGTCGGCTGGACCGCGATCGGCATCGTGTTCTTCGTCGGGATGCTCGTCCTCGTGCCCGACCACCGCACCCTCGCCCGCTACGGCTACACCGCCGGATTCGTCGGCCTGGTGCTGCTCGCCCTGCCCGCGGTGCTGCCGGCCTCGCTCTCGGAGGTCAACGGCGCCCGCATCTGGATCCGCCTCGGGCCGGCCAGCATCCAGCCCGGCGAGTTCGCGAAGATCCTGTTCGTCGTCTTCTTCGCGTCGTTCCTCGTGGTGAAGCGCGACCTGTTCACCAGCGCGGGCAAGCGGTTCCTCGGCATGACGTTCCCGCGCCCCCGCGACCTCGGGCCCCTGCTCGTGGCATGGGGCGTCGCGATGGCGGTGCTGGTCTTCGAGTCCGACCTCGGCACGTCCCTGATGTTCTTCGGGATCGTGCTGGTGATGCTCTACGTCGCCACCGAGCGCATCTCGTGGGTGATCATCGGTCTGGTCATCTTCGGTGCCGGCGCGTTCGCGGCGTGGACGTTCGTGTCCCGCGTCCAGACCCGCGTCTCGGTGTGGCTCGACCCCTTCGCCGACTTCAACGGTCGTGGCTTCCAGGTCAGCCAGGGCCTGTTCGGTCTGGCGACGGGCGGGGTCGGCGGCACCGGTCTCGGCGCCGGTCGCCCGGAGCTCGTGCCCTTCGCCAGCACCGACTTCATCTTCACCTCCCTGGGTGAGGAGATCGGCCTCGTCGGGATCGCGGCGCTGCTGCTCATCTACTGCCTGCTCGCCACCCGGGCGATGCGCAGTGCGCTGGCCGTGCGCGACACCTTCGGCAAGCTGCTCGCCGCGGGCCTCGGGTTCGCGATCGCGTGGCAGGTGTTCGTCGTCGTCGGCGGCGTCATCAACCTCATCCCGAACACCGGCATCACGGCGCCGTTCGTGTCCTACGGCGGGTCGTCGCTCGTGGCCAACTACGCGCTGGTCGCGCTGGTGCTGCGCGTGTCGAACGCGGCCCGCCAGCCCGCGAGCGAGAAGCGGCCCAGCCCGGCGGCCGGGCCGTCGGCGCCGCTCGCGCCCCTGGCCGAGGCCAGCACCGAGATGGTGCAACGCGACCAGGTGCGCACCCCACCGTCCGGCGTGCACCACCAGGAGCCGGCCGGACCGGCGGCCCCCACGGGCCGCGCCCCGCGAGGAAGGACCCGAGGAGAGTGAACACCCCGCTGCGACGGGTCTCCCTCGCGGTCATGGTGCTGGTCCTGCTGCTGCTGGGCCAGGCCACCTGGATCCAGGTCGTCAAGGCCGACGAGTACCGCGCCGACCCCCGGAACGCCCGCGTCCTGCTGGACGAGTACGCCCGCCAGCGCGGCCAGATCTCGGCCGGCGGCGAGGTGCTCGCCCAGAGCGTCGAGAGCCCCGACCCGGGCGACCGCCTGCGCTTCCTGCGCCAGTACACCGACGGGCCGCTCTACGCGCCCGTCACCGGTTACTACTCGCAGATCTACGGCGCGGGCGGCATGGAGCGCGCGATGGACCCGGTGCTCAACGGCACCGACGACCGCCTGTTCGTGCGCCGCATCTCCGACGCCGTCACCGGTCGCGACCCGGCGGGCGGCAACGTCGTGCTGAGCATCGACCCGCGGATCCAGCGGGCGGCCTACGAGGCCATGACCTCGCGGAACTACCAGGGCTCGGTGGTCGCGATCCGCCCGCAGACCGGCGAGATCCTCGCGATGGTCTCCACGCCGTCGTACGACCCGAACCCGCTGGCGAGCCACTCGGGCACCACGCAGCAGAACGCGTGGAACGAACTCACCGAGGACGACCCGCCGACGCTGTCGAACCGCGCGATCAACGAGACCTACCCGCCCGGCTCGACCTTCAAGATCGTCAACACGGCGGCCGCGCTCGAGGCCGGGATGATCACGCCGCAGACCCCGGTCACCGCGGCCCCGCGCATCACGCTGCCCGACTCGACGACGCAGCTCGAGAACTACGACGGCAAGCCGTGCGGGCCCGGCGGGACCGTCCCGTTCGCCACCGCGTTCGCGAAGTCCTGCAACGGGCCGTTCGCGCAGCTCGCCGTGCAGGTCGGCGCCGACCGGCTGCGGGGTATGGCCACCTCGCTGGGCTTCAACAACCCGGCGCTCACGGTCCCGATGCCGGTGCAGCCCTCGCAGGTCGGCGACCTCGACGACGGCGCGTCGGTGGCCCAGTCCGGCATCGGCCAGCGCGACGTCCGCCTCACGCCGCTGCAGAACGCGCAGATCGCGGCGACGGTGGCCAACGGGGGCGTCCCGATGACCCCGAACACCGTGTCCCAGATCCAGGGCCAGGACCTCTCGACGGTCGACACCACCGAGCCCGACCGCCTGGCCCGGGCGTTCTCGCAGTCCACCGCGGACACCCTGACCCAGCTCATGATCGGGTCGGAGAACAACGGCTCCGGAGAGGGCAAGATCCCCGGCGTCCAGATCGCCTCCAAGACCGGTACCGCCGAGTGGGGCGCCGACCCGAAGACCAACCCCCCGCACACCTGGTACGACGCCTTCGGCCCGGTGCCGAACCCGCAGATCGCGGTGTCGGTCATCGTCGAGCGCGGCGGCAACCGCGGCGAGGAGGCCACCGGCGGCTCGGTGGCCGCTCCGATCGGCCGCGCGGTCATCGCCGCCGCCCTGGGGGGTGACGGCTGATGGCGCCGACGACGGGGTCGCTGATCGGCGACCGCTACCGGCTCGGGCGGCGCATCGCCGTCGGCGGCATGGGCGAGGTCTGGGAGGCCGAGGACTCCCGCCTGGGCCGCACGGTCGCCGTCAAGATCCTCAAGGCCGAGCTCACCGGCGACCCCGAGTTCCTGCACCGCTTCCGCACCGAGGCGCGCACGGCCGGCTCGCTGAACAACTCGGGCATCACCGCGGTGCACGACTACGGCGAGACCACCACCGAGTGGTCGACGGCCAACGGCACCGTGCAGGTGCCGACGGCCTACCTCGTCATGGAGCTGGTCCGCGGCGAGCCGCTCGCCCAGATCCTCGCCGTCCACGGGCGCCTCGGCGTCGACTACACGCTCGACATCCTCGAGCAGAGCGGATGGGCGCTCGAGGCCGCGCACGAGCGCGGGCTCGTCCACCGCGACGTCAAGCCGGGCAACATCCTCGTGACCCCCGCGGGCCAGGTGAAGATCACCGACTTCGGCATCGCCAAGGCCGTCGACGCGGCCCCGGTGACACGCTCGGGCATGGTCATGGGCACCGCGCACTACATCGCCCCCGAGCAGGCCGGCGGCGGCGACGCGGGCCCGGCCTCGGACGTCTACTCCCTCGGCGTGGTCGGCTACGAGTGCCTCGCGGGGCGCCGTCCGTACCTGTCGGAGAACGCGGTGACGGTCGCGATGATGCACATCCGCGACCCGCTGCCCCCGCTGCCGGGCGACGTCCCGCCCGTGGTCCGCCAGCTCATCGAGGCGACCCTGGCCAAGGACCCGCGTCAGCGCTACGCCACGGGCGGCGAGTTCGCCCAGGCCGTCGCCGCCGTCCGGCGCGGTGAGCCGCTCCCCCTGCCCGGTGCCGGCTCCGCGCCGACCGAGCGGGTCAACCCGCAGACCCGGGTGGCGCCCGCGATGTCGCGCGAGCCGTCGCCGCCGCGAGGCCAGGACCGTCCCGACCGCTGGGCGTCCCGGCCCGAGGAGCCCCGTCGCCGCGGACCGTGGGGTGCGGTGGCCGCGCTCGCGGTCGTCGCCCTGCTGCTGGTCGCCGGGGTCTTCTGGGTGATCAACTCGGCGGAGACCTCGGCCCCGCCGCCCCCCACCGAGACCACGGCGGCGTCCTCGACGACGACGCCCCGACCCACGACGACCACCCGGACGTCGCGGACCACGACGAGCTCGTCGGCCGCGAACGGCGTGTCGGTCAACCCCGTCGACTACGTCGGGCGACCGGCGTCGGTGGCGGCGGCCGCCCTGCAGGACTCCGGACTGGAGGCGGAGGTCGGCACCGTGCTCGGCGGCGAGCCGAGCGACCCGTCCCGGTGCCGGGTGCTCTACCTGTCGCCGACGGGTGACGTTCCGCGCGGTGAGACCGTGTCCGTCACCTGTCAGGAGTTCTGAGGATGACCACCCCGCGGCTGCTGTCCGAGCGCTACGAGCTCGGACCGGCGCTCGGCTACGGCGGGATGTCCGAGGTGCACGGGGGGCGGGACGTCCGTCTCGGCAGGGACGTGGCCATCAAGGTCCTGCGCGCCGACCTCGCGCGCGACCCCCAGTTCCAGATCCGGTTCCGTCGCGAGGCCCAGAACGCGGCGGCGCTGAACCACCCGGCGATCGTGGCGGTCTACGACACGGGCGAGGCGCCCACCGACGACGTCCCGCTGCCCTACATCGTCATGGAGTACGTGGCGGGGCGGACGCTTCGCGACATCGTCAAGACCGAGGGCCCCATGGAGCCCTTCCGCGTCTGCGAGGTCCTCGCCGACGTCTGCGCGGCCCTCGACTTCTCCCACCGGCACGGGATCATCCACCGCGACGTGAAGCCGGCCAACATCATGATCACGCCCGCAGGCGCGGTCAAGGTGATGGACTTCGGCATCGCGCGCGCCCTCTCCGACGCCCAGCCCGCCGTCACCCAGACCGCCGCGGTGATCGGCACGGCCCAGTACCTCTCGCCCGAGCAGGCCCGCGGGGAGTCGGTCGACGCCCGCTCCGACGTGTACGCCACCGGCTGCGTGCTCTTCGAGCTGCTCACCGGCCGGCCGCCGTTCACCGGCGACTCCCCGGTCGCGATCGCGTACCAGCACGTGCGGGAGGACCCGCCGGCCCCGTCGGAGATCAACCCGCGGGTGCCGCCGGAGCTCGACGCGATGACGCTGAAGTCGCTGGCCAAGAACCCGGCGAACCGCTACCAGAGCGCCGACGAGATGCGCGAGGACTTCTACCGCGTCCTGTCCGGCGAGCGCCCCGGTGCGCCCATGGTCATGACGGCCGAGGAGCACACCGAGTACATGACCGGGAGCCAGCCGGTCGCGCCGTACGACGGCGGCTATGGCGGTCGCGACGACGAGGTCGACGAGTTCGAGCAGTGGCAGGCCGAGCAGTCGGAGGCCCGGCGCAAGCGCGGCCGCCGACGGGCGATCGCTTTCGCCGCCGTGCTCGCGCTGCTCGCCGCGCTGGCGGGCGTGTACTTCCTGTTCTCGCCGTCGGCCAACACGATCGCGGTGCCGACCGTGGTCGGCCAGCCTCAGGCCGCGGCGCTGCAGTCGCTGTCCACGGCGGGGCTGCGACCGACCGTCGTCCCGGTCGCCTCCCCGCCCGACCAGGTCGGCCAGGTGGTCACCACCAACCCCACCGAGGGCATCGAGGTCGCGCCGGGCAGCGTCGTCGAGCTGCGCGTCGGACGTGGCCCCGACCCCGTCCAGGTCCCCGACCTGCAGGGACAGACCGCCAACGAGGCCCAGGCCACCGTCCAACGTCTCGGGCTGAGCCTCGCCCCGGTGCCTCAGCAGCGGGAGGTCGACGACGAGAACCAGGTCGGCCGCGTGCTCTCCCAGGAACCCTCGGCCGGGCAGTTCCTGACCCCGGGCACCCCGGTGCTGCTGACCATCGGCCGGCAGCGCGAGACGTTGCGCGTGCCCGACGTCGTCGGTCAGACCCGGCAGACGGCGACCACGACCCTCGAGGGCGTCGGACTCCGGGTGACCGTCTCCGAGGTGGACGACAGCCGGCCGGCGGGCACGGTCACCGACACCTCGCCGGGCGCCGGCGCCACGGTGTCGCGCAACTCGAGCGTCACGCTCGAGGTCTCCCGCGGGAACACGGTGTCCATGCCGTCGATCGTCGGGCAGACGCCGTCGGAGGCCGCGCAGACCCTGTCGCAGGCCGGCTTCAACGGCTCGATCTCGCAGACCTCGCAACAGGTCTCCGACCAGTCGCAGGTCGGCAAGATCCTGAGCCAGAACCCCACGGCGGGCAGCGAGGCCGAGGCGGGCGCCACCATCCAGGTGGTCGTCGGCTCCGGGGGCAGCGACGGCGGCTTCGGCGGCGGGCTCTTCCCCGGCAACTGAATCCCCGGGTCAGGCGGGCGGGGCGGCTGCGAGGGCCAGCGCACGCAGGCCCTCGGTGAGGTCGTGCACGACCCCGTCGTCGACGGGGTGGCCGCAGGCGTCCATCCAGGTGGCGAGCAGCCGGTGGCCGTCCTCGGTGAGCACCGACTCGGGGTGGAACTGCACGCCCTCGAGCGGGAGCTCGCGATGGCGCATGGCCATGAGCACCCCGTCCTCGGTCCAGCCCGTGGGCTCCAGCTCGGCGGGCAGCGTGTCGGGCCGGACCGTCAGCGAGTGGTAGCGCGTGGCGGTGAAGGGGGTGCGCAGGCCGGCGAGCACGCCGGCGCCCTCGTGGTGCACCAGCGACGTCTTGCCGTGCCGCAGCTCCGGGGCGCGCTCGACGACGGCGCCGTGCACCGCGCCCAGCGCCTGGTGGCCCAGGCACACCCCGAGGACGGGGCGGGCGACGGCGGCGCAGCGCCGGATGACGTCGTTGCTCGCGCCCGCGTCGTCGGGGGTGCCGGGCCCCGGACTGATCAGCACGCCGTCGACCTCGTCGACGAGGTCGACCACGCCGTCGGCGTCGTTGCGCAGCACCACCGGGTCGGCGCCGAGCTGCGCGAGGTACTGGACGAGGTTGTAGACGAAGCTGTCGTAGTTGTCGACGACCAGGACGCGCATACCCCGAGCGTACGGGCCCGGGAGGCCGGGCCGGGTGCACTAGACTGCGGTGAGCAATCCCGCCCGATCGGAGCCGACGTGCCCAAGTCCAAGGTCCGCCGCAAGCCGGCCTACACCCCGCCGCCGAAGGCCGGGCCCGCCCCCGCAGGTCCGTCGCACCCGGCGTACGTCGTGGTCATGCTCGGCGTCGGCCTGCTCGGGCTGGCGTGGCTGGTGGTCAACTACCTCGCCTCCGAGTCGATCCCCTTCATGCAGGACCTCGGGCCCTGGAACTTCCTCATCGGCTTCGGCCTCATCGTGGTCTCGCTGCTGATGACCATGAAGTGGCGCTGAACCACACCGATGTGATTCGTCCACCGCTGTGGACACACCCTGTGGACACGTCGTGAGTGAGCCGTCGCAGTGGGCGGCCCCGTGGACCGCCGTCGTCCTGGGTGCCGTGGCGGCGCTCGGGCTCGGGGCGTGGGCCGTCGCGGCGACGGACCCGCCCGGGCGCCTGCTCGTCGGGCTCGCCGCCCTCGCGGTCCTGGCCGTGACGGCCGTGGGCGCGTTCGCCCGACCCCGGTTGCGGGTCGACGACGCGGGCCTCGCGCTGCGCGGGGTCACCGGCACGCGCCGGTGGCCGTGGGAGCACATCGACGCGGTGCGCGTCGTGCGGATGCGGCGGATGGGCCTGCCGGCGGCGTACCTCGAGGTGGAGGCGCGGGACGGCGCCCCGGACGCCGTGCCGACCGACCGGCTGCTCGTGCTCGGCCGCCTCGAGCTCGGCACCGATCCGGTGGACGTCGCCGAATCGCTGCAGCGCCACCGGGCCCGCGCGGGACGCCGGGCGGCGGGCCGGCCCGATCTAGAGGGTGAGCACCCGGAGCGCGATGAGGACGACGAGCACGGCGGCGATCCCCCCGACGGCCCAGAGCCCGGCCCGCGGGTCTGAGCGTGCCGGTCCGTGCACCAGCGCGGCGGCGACGAGCAGGCCGGTGACGAGCCCGCCGAGGTGCCCGAGCACCGACAGCCCCGGGATCGTGAAGGTCAGCACGACGTTCAGCCCGATGGTCAGCAGCGCGGGCGTCGGCGAGAGCTGGAGTCGGCGCAGGACCACGACGAGCGCGCCCATCAGGCCGAACACCGCTCCGGAGGCGCCGGCGACGGGTCGGTCCGGGTCACCGAACAGCATGATCGCCGTGGACCCGCCCAGCAGCGAGACCCCGTAGAGCAGCGCGTACCGGAGCCGCCCGAGCACGAGCTCGAGGTCCCGGCCCAGCACCCACAGCGCGAACATGTTCACCGCGACGTGCAGCGGACCGATGTGCAGGAAGCCCGCGGTCAGCAGGCGCCACCACTGCCCGGCCGCGACGTCGGCGGGCACGAGCCACGTCGCCTCGACCCACGGCGACGTGTAGTTCTCCCACGCGCTGCCCGCCGAGAGGGCCGTCAGCACGAAGACGACGACGTTGACGGCGACGAGGGTGATCGTGACGACCGGCGTCGCATCCGGACGGGCGCGCCCGCCACCGACGGTGCGCGGGGCCCGCGTCGTGCGGGCGGCCTCCGCCACGCAGTCGACGCAGTGCGCGCCGACCGGGGCCGCGCGTAGGCAGTCCGGGCACGCAGGACGCCCGCACCGGGTGCAGGCCAGGGCGGTGGGCCGGTCGGGGTGCCGCACGCAGTACGGCGCCGCGTCCGGTCCCGCCGTGGGCCGGGATCCCGGGGATCCCGGGGGTCCCGGCACTGTCACGGCGTCCTCACGACCGAGCTCCTCAGTCGATCTCGACCGAGGTGATGACGATGTCCTGCACCGGACGGTCGCCGGGGCCGGTCGCGGTGGCCGCGATCGAGTCGACGACGTCGCGCGAGGCCTGGTCGGCCACCTCGCCGAAGATCGTGTGCTTGCGGTTGAGCCAGGTTGTCGGCGCCACCGTGATGAAGAACTGCGAGCCGTTGGTGCCCGGCCCCGCGTTGGCCATCGCCAGCAGGTAGGGGCGGTCGAAGCGCAGGTCGGGGTGGAACTCGTCGGCGAACTTGTAGCCGGGCCCGCCACGGCCGGTGCCCGTGGGGTCACCGGTCTGCAGCATGAAGCCCGCGATGACGCGGTGGAAGATGGTCCCGTCGTAGAACGGGCCGGAGCTGCCACCCTTGGCGTTGGGCTCGGTGTACGACTGCTCGCCGGTGGCCAGGCCCGTGAAGTTCGCGACGGTCTGGGGCGCCTCGTTGGGGAACAGCCGCACGGTGATGTCCCCGTTGGAGGTGTGCAGCGTTGCGGTCGGGGTGTCGGCGGAGGTCACGGGCCCATCGTGCCACTAGGACTGTGAGCACCTTCGAATGGAGTAGCGGGTGTGACGTCCCGGCGGGTCGGGCACCTGCACAAGTGGGGCCGGGGCATCATGGCCGCCCCACCGACGAGTGAGGTGACGTTTCTTGAGCAGCAAGACACTGATCGGCGCCAGGGAGGACCTGGACGATCTGCGCAAGGAGGGCCGCAAGGCCCGGAAGAAGGCCGAGAAGCGCGCCCAGAAGGCCGCTGACCAGGCCCGCAAGGACCGCGAGAAGGCTCGCAAGCAGGGCCAGAAGAAGCGCGCCGAGGTCCGCAAGGACGTCCGCAAGGCCGCCGACGAGGCCCGCCAGCGGGTGCTCGACGCCCGCGCCGAGGCCCGCCAGCGTGCCGAGGAGGCGCAGGAGGAGGCCCGCAAGCGCGCCCAGGAGGCCCGCGCGGAGACCCGCAAGCGCGCCAACAAGGCCGCGAAGGACGCCCGCAAGCAGGCCCAGGCGTACGCCAAGGACGCCCGCAAGCGCCTCGAGCAGTCGGCCGTGCCGACCTCGGCGGACGAGCTGCGCGACCTCGGCGAGACCGTGCGCGGCCAGCTCGAGGAGGGCCTGACCTCGGCGCGCAAGGAGCTCGCGGCCCGCATCGAGCCCGAGGAGCCCACGAAGCGCCGCCGCTGGGGCCTCTGGCTCGTCGTGCTCGCCGTGCTCGGCGCCGGCATCGCCGTCGTGGCCACGCGCCGCGAGCCGGAGCTGCCGCCCCCGCCGCCGCCGGCCCCGCGCCCGAAGCCGGCCACCTCGGCCGGCCCGGTCTCCGGTGCGACGCCCACGTCGCCCGCCGCGAGCGCCCAGGAGATCCCGACCCACACCGCCACCGACGCGGTGAGCGGCACCAGCCCGAACGGCGCGGTCTCCTCCGACAAGCCCGCCACGGGCGGCAAGGACTAACCCGCCCCCCGCAGCACGCTCGTCGGCACGGCACGGCCCGTCCCCGGTCCCTCCCGGACCGAGGACGGGCCGTCGGCGTGCACGCACCCGGCTCACCCGCCCACCAGGCGACGCAGCCGATCCCCGGCGCCGACCCCCCGGTCGAGGACCGCGTCCTGCGGCCGACCACCGACCACCGCGGCCACGTTCGCCGCGCTCGTGGTGCCCGGCGTGAGGTAGGCGCCGTGGCCGCGTGACTCGGCCAGCACCCGCCCGTCGGGCAGCACCACCTCGCGCGCCGAGAGCCCGGTGACGCCCGGCATCCGGTTGGGATCCGGGCCGAACCACGCGGTGTCCGCGACGGGGTCGCCTGCGGCCTCCACCACCCACGCGTGCCCCGGCGGGCGACCCGGCACCTCCCCGACGCCCGGGCTCCCGAGGTACACGACGTCGTCGACGCCCTCGGCGCCGCCCGGCGCCCCCTCCGAGGACAGGGCGGCGGCGGTGACCACCGAGCCGTACGAGTGCCCGATCGCCGTCACGTGGGCCTCGCGCCCCGGCCGGGCGGCGTCCAGTCCGTCGAGGAACGACGCGAGCCCCGGGGCACCCTCCTCGGCGGGCGCCCGGCCGAGCACCGACCGGTCCGGATCGGCCACCTCGTGCGCCTGCGGCGCGTCGTAGCCGTACCAGGCCACCGCCGCGGTGCCCGGCCCCGCCGCGGCGGCCAGCGCGTCGAGCTCCCCGAGACGGCCTGGCAGCTCGTCCACCCCGGTGGTGAAGCCGGCGGTGAACACCCCGACGTGGGCGGCGGCGTCGACGTCGCCGCGTGCGACGGCGGCGCGGACGCCCGACCCGCCGTCCGCCGGGGCATCGACCTCGAGATCCAGCAACGCCCGGCCCGGCGCGTCGACCGCGGCGGCCACCGCCCCCAGACGCGCGAGCCGCGCCCGGACCTCGTGCAGCTCCCATCCGATCGACGCCAGCTCCACCGGGTCCGCCGTGCGCACGAGCCGGTCCCGCACCGCCTGCTCCTCGCGCCGCGCGTCCTCCCGGGCGCCGGCGAGCACCACGCGGTTGGCGCGGTCCCGGACCGCGGCCGGGAGCCCGTCGAGGCCGCCGACCAGCGCCGGGCGCTCGCGCTCGAGGACCGCCCGGGTGTCGGGGTCGAGCCCGGCCCACCACCGGGCGACCTCGCCGGGCTCGGGCCCGCGCCCGCCCGTGACGCCGGTCGGCGGCGGGCCCGCGGGCGTGTGTCCGGCGCCGTCCAGGGCTCCGGCGAGCGCGGCGTCCACCACGGCCGGCGGCACGCCACCGGCCAGGGCCACGGTCGCCGTCCCGAGGGCGGCGAGCACGCCGTCGACGTCGGCGAGCAACGCGGCGTGGCGCTCCCGCAGCGACGTCCGCGCGCCGGCGGCCGCGCCCGCCGCCGCACCCCGCCATCCGGGCACCGGCCCCGCGAGCACCTCGCCGGCCCGGGCCAGCGCCGCCCGCGCGACGGCGAGCCGCGCGGCTGCGGCGCCGGGCAGCGCCGTGGTCAGGGTGGTGGTCACAGCGCGCCCGGCCCGGCGAGGACGGCCGCCGCGTCCTCGTCGCCCCGCGAGTAGGCCCCGGCCGCCGCGGCCAGCGCCTCCCCGTGGGCGACGACGTCGGCGCTCCACAGCGCGACCGCGACCTCCCACCGGTCGGCCAGCGCCGCGGCCGCCGGACCCGCCCGTCCCCCGGGGAGGACCTCCGTGCTCCGCACCGCCCCGGCCGTCGCCGTCACGGGGACGGCGAGCGCCACTGCGACGCACGCCCGCCCCGCTCCCTGCAGCTCCTCGGGCCGCACCACCGGCCCGTCCTGTTCGTCCACACCGGTTCCGACGCAGGGCCGCCGCAGGCGGATCCGGGGCCTGTCCGGCCTGGGGACGCATCCGGGCGATGGGGACGGCGGGCGGCGATACTCGGGCCCGTGCCCGTCCCCACGCCCGCGGAACTGGAGGCCGCCCGCGACCGCCTCCTGCCCGACGTCCTGCCCGGCCCCGACGACCCGGCTCTGCGGGTGCTCTTCTGCGGCATCAACCCCGGGCTCGTGTCCGCGGCCACCGGGCACCACTTCGCGCGCCCCGGCAACCGCTTCTGGCCCGCGCTGCACGCGTCCGGGTTCACCCCGCGCCTGCTCGCCCCGGCCGAGCAGGGGCTGCTGCCGTCCCTGGGCCTGGGCATCACCAACGTCGCGCCCCGGGCCACCGCGCGGGCCGACGAGCTCGACGACGCCGAGCTCGTCGCGGGCGGCGAGCGGCTGCGCGCCCTGGTCGCGGAGCTCCGCCCGGCCTGGCTCGCCGTCGTCGGGATCGGGGCCTACCGCGTGGCGTTCGGCGAGCGCCGGGCCGTCGCGGGCCGGCAGGAGCGCACGCTCGGCCCGACGGGGCTGTGGGTGCTGCCCAACCCCAGCGGGCTCAACGCCCACCACACGCCGGCGACCCTGGCCGCGGCGTTCGGCGCGCTGCACGAGGCGGCGGCCGGATAGCCCGGACGGTTCCGGGGCACAGGTCCGTCATGAAGGCTGCGATCTACCGCCGCACCGGTCCGGCCGCCGAGGTGCTCTCGGTCGAGGACGTCGAGACCCCCGAGCCCGGCCCCGGTGAGGTCCGGGTCCGCATCACCGGCTCCGGGGTGAACCCCACGGACTGGAAGACCCGCGCGGGCCTCACCGGGCAGGACCCCGAGGACTTCCAGATCCCGCACCAGGACGGCGTCGGCGTGGTCGACGCGGTGGGCGAGGGCGTCGACACCCCGGCCGTCGGCGAGCGTGTGTGGCTGTTCCTGAGCGCCTTCGGCAACCGCTACGGCACCGCCGCCGGGTACTCCGTGCTGCCCGCCGCGCATGTCCGCCCGCTGCCCGGGGACGCGCCGGACGAGCTGGGCGCCTGCCTCGGCGTACCGGCCGTGACCGCGGCGCACTGCCTGCTCGTCGGCGGCAGCGGCGACCGCGGGGCCCTCGCCGGCCGGACCGTGCTCGTCGCGGGCGGGGCCGGGGCGGTCGGGCACTACGCGATCGAGCTGGCCAAGCACGCCGGCGCCCGCGTCGTCACCACGGTGAGCTCGGACGAGAAGGGCGAGCTCGCCCGCGCGGCCGGCGCCGACCTCGTCGTCAACTACCGCGAGCCGAACGCCGTCGACCAGGTGAAGGGCTTCACCGACCACGTCGACCGCATCGTCGAGGTCGCCCTCGGCGCCAACCTCGAGCTGGACCTCGCGGTGGCCGGGGCGGGCACGGTCATCGCGGTCTACGCCAACGAGCCGGACGACCCGGTGATCCCGACCCGCCGCTTCATGGTCGCCAACGCCTCGATCAGCTACGTGCTGCTCTACGGCGTGCCGGACGACCAGCTGCGCGCCGCCGTCGCCTGGACCGCCGACGCCGCCGGCTCCGGCGCGCTCTCGCCGCTGCCGATCACCCGCTACGGGCTGGACGACATCGTGGCCGCGCACGAGGCCGTGGAGAACGGCGCGGTGGGAAAGGTCCTCGTGGTGCCGTAGTCGTGCCCTGGCCGTTCCCCGACCACGTGACGAGCAGGACACTGTGTACCTGTGACCTTCTGTCACAGCTACCGGCGGGTTACCTTCCCGGGATGCCACTACGCCCGGAGGAGCACCCCTCCGATCCCTACGACGTGCTGGTCGTGGGTTCCGGCTTCGGGGGCAGTGTCACGGCGCTGCGGCTCGCGGAGAAGGGCTATCGGGTCGGCGTCCTCGAGGCGGGTCGCCGGTTCACCCCCGAGACGCTGCCGGCGACGTCGTGGGACATCCGCAACTTCCTCTGGGCCCCGCGCCTGGGGTGCTACGGCATCCAGCGCATCCACGTGCTGCGCGACGTCCTCGTGCTCGCCGGAGCGGGCGTCGGCGGCGGCTCGCTGAACTACGCCAACACGCTCTACCGGCCGAAGAACGACGCGTTCTACTGCGACCCGCAGTGGGCGTCGATGACCGACTGGCGCGACGAGCTCGACGCGTTCTACGACCAGGCCACGCGCATGCTCGGCGTCGTCACGCAGCCCTCGGTGACGCCGTCGGACGAGGTGATGCGCCAGGTCGCGGCCGAGCGCGGGCGTGCGGACACGGTGGCGCCGACGCAGGTCGGCGTGTACTTCGGCGAGGGCCCGGGCGTGACGTCGCCCGACCCGTTCTTCGGCGGCGCCGGCCCCGAGCGCACCGGCTGTCTCGAGTGCGGCGAGTGCATGACCGGCTGCCGTCACGGCGCGAAGAACACCCTGGAGACCAACTACCTCGCGCTGGCCGAGCGGGCGGGCGCGACGGTGCACCCGGAGACGACCGTGCGCACGGTCCGCCCCACCGCGGAGGGCTACGCCGTCGAGACCCGGGCAACGACCTATCGGCGTGCTGGTCTGACGCGGGGCCGGACGACCTACCGCGCCGAGCACGTGGTCTTCGCGGCGGGCACCTGGGGCACCCAGACCCTGCTGCACCGCCTGCGCGACACCGGCGTGCTGCCCCGCGTGTCGCGGAAGCTCGGCGAGCTGACGCGCACCAACTCCGAGGCGCTCGTCGGAGCGATGGCCCGGCGGGCCCCAGAGCGCGGCGGGCCCCGCGACTTCACCCGCGGGGTCGCGATCACGTCGTCCTGGCACCCCGACGAGGACACGCACATCGAGCCCTGCCGGTACGGCTACGGCAGCAACGCCATGGGCCTGCTGACGACGCTGATGACCGACGGCGGCGGGCGGGTGCCGCGCGCGCTCAAGCTCCTCGGTGCGATCGCCCGGCACCCGCGCACGTTCGCCCGCTCGCTGGACAAGCGGCACTGGTCGGAGCGCACGGTGATCGCGCTGGTCATGCAGTCGCTCGACAACTCGATCACCGTGCGGCGCCGCTTCGGCCGCCTCGTCTCGCGGCAGGGCCACGGCACCCCGAACCCGACATGGATCCCGGCCGCCAACGACACCGTCCGGCGGATCGCCGAGATTATCGACGGCGACCCGGGAGGCACGTGGGGCGAGGCGGTGAACATGCCGATGACCGCGCACTTCATAGGCGGCTGCCCGATCGGCCCGTCCCCGGAGACCGGGGTGGTCGACGGGTACCAGCGGCTCTATGGGCACCCCGGCCTGCACGTGGTCGACGGCTCGGCGCTCTCGGCGAATCTGGGCGTGAACCCGTCGCTGACCATCACCGCGCAGGCCGAGCGCGCCATGGCGTTCTGGCCGAACAAGGGCGAGCGCGACCCCCGCCCCGAGCTCGGCGCGCCCTACCGCCGCGTCGACCCGGTGCCCCCACGTGCCCCGGTCGTCCCGCCCGACGCCCCGGGCGCCCTGCGCCTCGTGCCGCTGGGCACCCCCGCCGTCCCACCCCGCGCGCCTGTGCCCTGACCCCGGGTCGGCGTGGGGCCATGCTGACGTCAGATGTCAGGAAAGCCCCCACGATCTTGTCGGGGCCCATCGAGTCGGGGTCCGTCTCGAGCTGGTGAAACTGACGTCGAACGTCGGCACGGCCCCCAGGCTGACACCACCCCGTGCGTCGGCCCGGCGCGGAGAGCGGCCAGGATCGCGGCCGTGCCCGCCGACGTCCTGCTGTTCTCCAACTCCCGCCCGCCCGGCGCCGAGGTCCCGTTCGCGCACGCCGCCGAGCCCCTGCGCCGGCACCTGGGCGAGCGCGTCGTGTGGTTCCTCCCCTGGGCCGGCCACGACCTCGACGCCTACACCGGCTTCGTCGGCGACGCCCTGCGCGAGGTCCTCGGGCCCCTCGACGTCCGCGGCCTGCACGCCGAGCCCGATCCCGCGGCGACGATCCGCGACGCCGACCCGGACCGCGAGACGGTGTTCGGCGGCGGCGGCAACACGTTCCGGCTGCGCCGCCGCGTCGGCGACAACGGCGTCCTCGCCGCCCTGCGGGACCGGACCGACCTGCGCTACGCGGGCGCCAGCGCCGGCTCCAACCTCGCCTGCCCGACGATCATGACGACGAACGACATGCCGATCGTCGACCCCGGCGGTCTCGACGCCCTGGGCCGCATCCCGGTGCAGATCAACCCGCACTACCTCGACCCCGACCCGCACTCGACGCATCGCGGCGAGACGCGCGAGGAACGCATCCACGAGTTCCACGAGGAGAACGCCGTCACCGTCGTCGGCCAGCGCGAGGGCGCCTGGCTGCACGGGACGGACACCAGCCTGACCCTCGACGGCTACACCGCCCGGCTCTTCCGCCGCGGCCACGAGCCCGCGGAGCTCGCGATGGGCACGGACCTCACATGGCTGACCACCTGACCGGAGAGGCGGAAGGCCGGAGCTCGGAGCAAACTGGGCCGCGATGACCACGATGCGTCGCTCGTCCTCCGATTCCCTGCTCGCCGAGGAGCTGCGCTCGGTCGTGCGCGGGCGGGTGCGGTTCGACACCTCGAGCCGGGCGATGTGGTCCGCCGACGGGTCGAACTACCGCCACGTCCCGATCGGCGTGGTGCAGCCGGTCGACCTCGACGACGTCGAGGCGACCGTCGACGTCGCCCGCCGCTACGAGGTGCCGCTGCTGCCCCGCGGGGCGAGCACGAGCATCGGCGGGCAGGCGGTCAACGAGGCCCTCGTGGTCGACTTCTCGCGCCACCTCGACCGGGTGCTCGAGATCGACCCGGAGGCCCGCACGGCGCGGGTGCAGCCCGGTGTCGTCCTCGACGACCTGCGCGACGCCGCCCGTCCGCACGGCCTGACGTTCGGGCCCGATCCCTCGACGCACAACCGCTGCACGCTCGGCGGGATGATCGCCAACAACGCGTGCGGGTCGCACTCGGTCGCGTGGGGCAAGACCGTCGACAACGTCCGCGAGCTCGACGTCCTGCTGGCCGACGGGACGCGCATGACCGTCGGCCGCACCCCCGACCTCGCCGCCGCCGCGCGACGGCCCGGCCGCGAGGGCGCGATCTACCGCGAGCTCACCGCGCTCCGCGACCGCCTCGGGACCACGATCGGCGCCGAGCTCGACGCGCCCGGGATGACCCGCCGGGTCAGCGGTTACAACCTCGAGCAGCTGCTCGACGAGCACGGCGTCGACCTCGCGCGCGCCCTCGTCGGCACCGAGGGCACCTGCGCGACGATCATGGGCGCGACGGTCGAGCTGGTGGAGTCGCCGCCGGTCCGGGCGCTGTGCGTCCTCGGGTTCCCCGACGCGTACATCGCCGCCGACCACGTCATGCCGATCCGCGAGCACTCCCCGCTGACCATCGAGGGCATGGACGTCGGCGTCATCGGCGCGCTGCGCGCGAGCCGTCCCGACGACCGCACCCACGAGCAGCTGCCCGAGGGCAAGGGCTGGCTCTACGTCGAGACCGGCGGGGCCGACCGCGCCGAGGCCGAGGCGAAGGCCGAGGCGATCGGGCGGGAGATGGCCCGCTTCGGCGCGAGCGTCAAGGTCGTCGCCGACCCCGGCGCGATGCGCGCGCTGTGGAAGATCCGCGAGGACGGGTCGGGCATCGTCACCCGCTCCCCCGGCGGCGGCGAGGCCTGGCCCGGGTGGGAGGACGCCGCCGTCCCACCCGCGGTGTTCGGCGCCTACCTGCGCGAGTTCGACGCACTGCTCGGCCGTCACGGCCGGCGTGGGGCCTACTACGGGCACTTCGGCGACGGCTGCCTGCACGTGCGCATCGACTTCGACCTGCTCACCCGCGCGGGGCTCGCCAACTTCCGCGCGTTCATGCTCGACGCGGCCGACCTCGTGGCCGCGCACGGCGGCTCGGTCTCCGGCGAGCACGGCGACGGCCAGGCCCGCGCCGAGCTCCTGGAGCGCACCTTCTCCCCGACCATGATCGAGGCGTTCGGCGCGTTCAAGGCCGTCTGGGACCCCGAGGGCCGGATGAACCCGGGCCGGGTGGTCGAGCCCCGCAGGCTCGACGACGACCTCAAGGTCTTCGTCGGCACCCCGACGATCGGCCCGCGCACCGAGCTCGCGTTCGCCCACGACGGCGGCAGCTTCACCACCGCCACGCGCCGCTGCATCGGCGTCGCCAAGTGCATCTCCGACTCGGGCGGCTACATGTGCCCGAGCTACCGCGTCACCGGCGAGGAGGCGCACTCCACGCGCGGCCGCGCCCGGATGCTCTTCGAGATGGCGTCGGGGCAGCTGGTGCCCGACGGCTGGCGCTCCACCGAGGTGCGCGACGCCCTCGACCTGTGCCTGAGCTGCAAGGCCTGCCAGCGCGACTGCCCCGTGGGCGTCGACATGGCCACGTACAAGGCCGAGTTCCTCTCCCGGCACTACGAGGGCCGTGCGCGCCAGCGCCCGCGCAGCCACTGGTCGATGGGCTACCTGCCGCGCTGGCTTCGCCTCGCCGACGCCGTCCCCGGTCTGCCCCGGCTGGCCAACGCCCTCGCGCGCAGGCCCGCCCTCGCCGCAATCGCGAAGCGCCTCGGCGGCATCGCCCCCCAGCGCGACATCCCGCCGCTCGCGCCCCGGTCGTTGCGTCGGCTCGTCGGGCCGCACCCGGCTCGCGCGGACAGCTCGAAGCCACGGTTGCTGCTGTGGCCGGACACGTTCACCTCGGCGTTCGACCCCGAGCTCGCCCTCGACGCGATCGCCGTCCTGGAGCACCTCGGTTACCACGTCGAGCTGCCCACCGAGAGCGTGTGCTGCGGGCTGACCTGGCACACCACCGGTCAGCTCGACACGGCGCGCGCGGTGGTGCGCCGCAGCCTCGCCGTGCTCAAGCCCTGGCTCGACGACGGCGTCGCGGTCGTCGGCCTCGAGCCGTCGTGCACCGCGGCGCTGCGCCAGGACGTCGTCGAGCTCCTCGGTGCCGACGACGAGGACGCGCGGCGCCTGGCGGCCTCGACGCGCACGCTCGCCGAGGTCCTGGCGAAGCACCTCGACGAGATCCGGGACGGCGTCGTCGCCCCCGGCGGGCGGGCGATCGCGCAGGTGCACTGCCACCAGTACGCCGCGATGGGCTTCGACGACGACCGCGCGGTGCTCGGCGCCCTGGGCGTCGAGACCGAGGTGCTCGACGCCGGGTGCTGCGGGCTCGCGGGGAACTTCGGCTTCGAGCAGGGGCACTACGAGGTCTCCACGGCCTGCGCGGAGCGGGGCCTGATGCCGGCGGTCCGGGCGGCCGACGCCGACACCGCCGTGCTCGCCGACGGCTTCTCCTGCCGCACCCAGATCCGCCAGCTCGACGACACGGGCCACGAGCCGGTGCACCTCGCCCACCTGGCGGCGACGGCGTTGGGCCTCCGGCCGCGTGAGCGGGAGTCCGTGTCGGGGCACGGGCGAGCGCTCACGGGGCCGTAGGCCACAGTGGTCCGCCCCGGCGTCTTCCGCTGGATCGGCTACGCCTTCGGGGCGCGCCTGCCCAACCGCTTCGCGCCGTGGGTGCTGCACGACCTCACCGCGCGCACCTGGTTCCTGCGCCACCTCGCCCGCACGACCGTGCAGGCCACCCCCGCGGCGCTGCTCGCGCTGCTGCCGGGCCCGGTGTGGCTGAAGGTGGCGCTGCCGCTGTTCGTGCTGTTCTCGTCGCTGTTCATGGCGGCGCTGTTCTCGCCGATGGTGCGCGAGAAGCGGCTCTACCAGCACGGTTACCTGCCGGAGGTCGTGCTGCGGGAGCCGGACCAGTAGCTCATGACGGACCCGGCCCGAGGCGCTGCGCCGAGGGGTTCTACAGCCCCGCCGGGCACTGATCGGGCGGGGCGACGCCCGGGTCGAGCAGGTAGGCCGTGTACGCGTCGGCGGCGCACCGGCTCGGCGCATCGAGCGTGGTATGGCCGATCGCGTCGACCACGAGGACGTGCGCCGCCGAGAGCTGGGACGCGGTGGCGCGGGCGTCGATCAGCGGCGTGGTCGGGTCGTAGCGCGAGTTGACCATCAGCGCCGGCGCGGCGAGGGGCGCGTTCCAGGGGCCCAGGTACCGGTCGGGGTCGACGGCGGGCCAGTCGACGCACATCGCGTGGTTGAGCGCGGTCGACGCCCCGACGATCGGGTGGGCCGCCTGCTCGGCGACCACGGCGGCGTCCATGTCGGCGGCGGACGGCGTGACGGCGTCGGTGCACTGGATCGCGAGGTAGGACGGCGAGTGCTCGGGTGCCCAGGGGACGGTGGCGAGGGGGATCCGCCCGCCCGACGGGGGCGCGCCGGGCGCCAGCGCGGCGAGCGAGCGCATCAGTCCGGGCAGCCGGCCCTCGGTCTGCAGGGCCCGGTCGATGCGGGCGATCAGCTCGGCGTGGGTGGTGCCGGCGGCCGAGGCGGCGACGACGTCGGTCGCGCGGGCACGCGCGTCGGGGCCCAGCGGGCAGGCCGGGCCCGCGGCGCACCGGTCGAGCGCGACCCCGAACGCCTCCTCCCAGGCCTCGCTGACCCCGGCCCGCACGTCGACCGGCCGGCGCTCGGTGCCGGGCGCGCCCGCGGCGTTGGCGACGAGGTCGAGGCTGCCGTCGAGCACCATCGCGCGGGTGTGCGACGGGAAGAGGTTCGCGTAGGTCGCGGCGGAGTACGTGCCGTAGGAGTAGCCGTAGAGGCTCAGCTGCTCCTCGCCGAGGGCCTGGCGCAGGAGGTCGACGTCCCGCGAGGCGTTGGCGGTCGAGAGGTGGCGGAGGCGCTCGCCGGTCGCGGCGAGGCAGGCCCGGCCCGGCTCCGCGGCCGAGGCCCAGAACTCCGGCGTCCGGGCGGGGCCCACCGGTGCCGGGACCCGGTCGCCGCCGAACGGACCGCAGTCGACGGGCGCCGACGCCCCCGTGCCCCGGGGATCGACGGCCAGGATGTCGAAGCGCGCCCGCAGCCCGTCGAAGCGCTTCGAGAGCCGGCGCAGGCTCGACACCGCCGGCGTGCCCGGACCGCCGTAGTTCACGACGAGGGTGCCGACGCGCGCCGCCGGGTCGGTGGCGGGCAGGCGGACGGCGGCCAGCGAGATCGTCCCGCCGGCCGGCTGCCGGTAGTCCAGGGGCACGGTGACGTCCGCGCACTGGAACGCGCCGCCGCAGCCGCGCCAGTCGACCGTCGGGACCGGGGCGCCGTTCGTGCCCATCGGCGGCGTGCCCGGGGCGGGGGCGCCGCGCGACGGGGCGCCGCCGCACGCGCCCACCAGGGCGGCGACGACCAGGACGACGACCGCCGCGGGGGACCTCACCCGCCCATCATGCGACGTGTCTACTGCATGTCCATGATCGACGGCCACAGCTCCGACCAGGGCGCCCGGGGCGTGCAGAGCGCGAGCGGCACCACGCCGTTGACCACGCCGTTCGCCGTGGGGTCGACGTGCGGGGGCAGCGGCGTGATCGTGCGGCAGAAGCCTGCGGCGCCGCGCACCTCACCCACGAGGATCGCGGCGGTCGCCGTGTCCGGGGGCGGACCGAAGAACCCGTAGCCGCGGTGCCCGCTGTAGACCTCGGGCAGGCCGGCGGCGGGGCCGTACCGGTCGAGCGCGGACGCGAACCAGTACGAGAAGGCGAGCACGGTGGTGCGCGACCGCTCGGCGGGCGGCACGGACCGGTACGCCGCGCCGGTGTCGGCCGCGAGGCTCTGCCAGCCGACCTGGCCCGCCGTGAGGAAGTCGCCCCGTTCGACGCGGTACGACGCCGGCCCGATCGGGAGGGAGAGGACGGCGACGACCAGCCCGGACGCGATGAATGCGGGCACCGAGACCGACCAGGACCACCAGCGCGCGGGCGTCCGGCCCTGCAGCGCGACGGCCCCGGCGGCGAGGAGGACCGCGGCCAGCCCCATGACGTAGTACGGCCGGCCCCCGACGGCGATCATCGCCGCGGTGGTGACGACGGACCCGATGCCGATCGCGCGCCACGGCCGCAGCGCGTCGGAGCGCAACAGCGCCCACAGCCCGAGCCCGGCGAGCACCACGCCGGGCACGAGCCCGACGTCCCAGGCGGCGAAGGGCAGGAAGCACCAGCGGTTGCCGGTCAGGCCGCCCTCGCCGGCCACCACGGCGCCCATCCGCAGCTGCGGCCAACCGTGCGCGGACTGCCAGAGCAGCGTCGGCACGGTCGACGCCGCGGCGAGTGCCAGCGCGACCCAGAGCATCGGGCGCCCGAGCAGCCGGCGCGGCCCGGCCACGAGCACGCCGACGGCCAGGCCCGTGACGAGGAGGGGGACGAGGAACTTGGCGAACAGGGCCACCGCGAGCACCGGGCCGGCGGCGAGCAGGAGCAGGTCGTTGCCGGTGCGCACCCAGCGCACGACCAGCCAGAGCAGCAGGGTCCACAGGACCGGGTCGAGCGTCGAGGTCGCCAGCAGGTGGCCGGTGGCCAGGAAGAACGGCGAGATCGCGACCGCCGCGCCGGCCAGGAGCTGCGCCCGGCGCCGGCCGCCCATCTCCCGGGCGAGCAGTGCGCCGAGCACCACGTGCCCGGCGCTCGCGAGCGTCGCGGGCAGGCGCAGCACGACCAGGTTGCCGGGGGCGAGGTGGTCGAGGGCCGCCGCGAGCCACGGCACGAGGGGCGGCTGGTCGGCATATCCCCAGGCCAGGTGCCGGCCGGCGGCGAGGAAGTAGAGCTCGTCGCCGAAGGCGCCGTACCAGGCCGAGGAGACCCCGTGCATCAGCGCGAGCGCGCCCGCGAGCAGGAGCACCGGGCGCCACGCCACCCGGACCGGAGCCGGGTCCGGGGCCTCGTCGAGCGCATGGGGCGCGACGACCGGCTGCGGGGCGGTGGTCGTCACGGCGCCCCCACTCCCGGCGCCCCAGCTCGCTGTGCGCGGTCGTGACCCATCCGAGGGACCCTAGGCGACACGCTCCCGCAGGCCGGACTCGGCAGACCGTGGTGCCAGAATGTCGGGCGATGGAGCTCACCGGCAGCTGGACCACCGCGCTGCCGGCCGCCGTCGCCGAACGCTACGAGCTGCGCGAGACGCGCAACGCCGCCGCGGTCCTCGCGGCCACGTGCCCGGACGAGGTCGCCGAGCTCTGCGCGGTGCTCACGGGCTTCACGCTCACCACCGCCGACCTCGTCGAGGCGGGGGGCAACGAGTCGCGGCTGGCCGCACGCCTCAACGCCGCGTTCCGCGAGCGCGGCTGGCGCGAGGGCCGCGTCGACACCGTCGTGACGTCCCGCCTGCAGGTGCAGCCGTGGCACCCGGCCGGCGAGCACGGCGTGACGGTGCGCGAGAGCGAGGTGTTCAACGAGGGCTACAAGGTCGACAACGTCAAGGGCCGCGTCGCCCTCGACGTGGAGTGGAACGCCAAGGACGGCAACCTCGACCGCGACATCGGGGCCTACCGCGCGCTCTACGACGCCGGCCTCATCGACGGCGCGGTGCTGCTGACCCGCACTCACGACGACCTGCGCGAGCTCGCGCGGGAGCTCGCCCGTGCCGCCGGGCGCAGCGACGACGAGGTCCGCAGCAGGCTCTCGACGTCGACCACCACCCACCTGGGCAAGCTCGGGTCGCGCATGACCCGGGGCGACGCCGGCGGCTGTCCCCTGCTCGCGGTGGCGATCTCCCGTCGCTGCTGGGATCCGGCGCCCGGCGAACCGGTCCGCCACCAGGCCCCGGCGCCGCTGATGCTCACCGACGGGCTCGTGCCGTGAGCAGCGACGACACGGCGCTGTCGGGGGCCGCCGCTAGCGTCCCGCCCGCCCCGATCCCGGCGAGGAGGTCCGAGACGATGACCGCGGCGGTGGACGTCGAACCGAACGACGAGAACCCGACGGCGACGCGCGCCCGGCGCGCGGAGCCCCTGCGTGTGGACGCCGCCCCGCTGGAGAGCGTGGCGCTGCCCCGCACGGCGGGCGGCTTCTCCTGCGTGTACGCCGACCCACCGTGGCGGTTCACCAACCGCACCGGCAAGGTCGCGCCCGAGCACCGGCGCCTCGACCGCTACGACACCATGAGCGCCGCGGACATCGCCTCGCTCCCCGTGTCCGACGTCGTCTCCGCCAACGCCCACCTCTACCTGTGGGTGCCCAACGCGCTGCTGCCCGAGGGCCTCGCGGTGATGCAGGGCTGGGGCTTCCGCTACGTCAGCAACCTCGTCTGGGCCAAGCGACGCAAGGACGGCGGGCCCGACGGGCGCGGCGTCGGGTTCTACTTCCGCAACGTCACCGAGCTGATCCTCTTCGGGGTGCGCGGGTCGATGCGGACGCTCGATCCGGGCCGCCGGCAGGTCAACATGATCGAGACGCGCAAGCGGGAGCACTCCCGCAAGCCCGAGGAGGCCTACGACCTCATCGAGGCGTGCTCGCCGGGCCCGTACCTCGAGATGTTCGCCCGCTACGCCCGTCCAGGGTGGTCGAGCTGGGGTGCCGAGTCGGCCGAGGAGGTCGCGCCCCGCGGGCGCCAGTACCCCGCTTACAGGTAGTACAGGTTCGGACGGTTTCGGGCACCGTGGGTCACCAAGATCCGCCAACGGGCGTACCTTGATCTCGTTCGCAGTACGCGTCCGACCGCTTGACTCAGCAGTAATCCCCGGTAGTGGCGACGTTCGGCCACTCGCTGTGATACTCGCCCGTATGGCGAAGACACCGGAGCTGGCGCGCAACCAGCGGGTGACGGGGACGGAGCGCACCAAGCTCGGGAACGAGCTGCTCAAGCGGTATCAGAAGGGTGCCAGCATCCGGGAGATCTGCTCGGAGACCGGCTACAGCATCGGCCGGGTCCGCAGGCTGCTCGTCGACGCCGGCGTGGAGTTCCGCGGCCGCGGCGGGACGCAGGGCCGCAGCCGCCGGGAGACCGGCACCAAGAGCGCCTAACCCCGCTTCGACCCCCGCCGTCGCGCCATCAGGTTGAAGCCGCGCTTCGCGGCGGCGTCGAGACGCGAGCCGTCGGCGGGCAGGAGGCCGATCTGACGGGCGAACTGCATCTGGTCGAAGACCACGAAGTTGCTCGCGATGAGGCCGTCGTCGAACGTGAAGTGGTCCATCCCGTCGAGGTCGACGTGCGAGCCCGTGGCCGCGATGCCCTCCCACTCGCCGCCGCTGTGGTGCCCGGTGAGCTGCCAGCGCATGAAGACCTCGTCCCCGTGCTCCGCCAGACCCTGGATCGTCAGCGTGAGGTCGGGGACCGCGGCGAACACCTCGATCCACCACGCCTCGAGCTCGTCGACGCCGCGCACGGTGCGCGGGGGGAAGCGGACGCGGATGCCGTCCGCCCACACCTGACGCATCGCCGCCGCGTCGCGGGCGTTGATCATGTCCACGGTCCAGCGCACGATCGCGCCCGGCGAGCCGCCGGCGGGCGGCGTCGCCCGCGGCGGGTCGGGCGCCGGACGCCCGGTGGTCGACGGCACAGCAGACGAATCGGACTCGCTCACGACGCGGGAGCGTAGACCGAGACCCGGTGGGGCACCTCCTGGTCCGGACTTCCCCGCACCACCATCACAGAGGACGACCACGAATGACTTCGCAGATCGCCGCGCAGTGGGTGTCGGCGGTCGGCAGTGCCGGCTCGCTGCTCGGCTTCGCCGCCTACGTCTGGATCATGCTCCTGAACCGGAAGGACCAGGTCGAGGTCCGGCAGGAGCAGCAGGCGCAGGGCGTCACCGCCTGGCTCGACGAAGGCACCCGGCACGACCGCGACGAGGACTACGTCCTCATCGTCCACAACGGGGGTGACTCCCCGGTGTTCCAGGTGCGCTGCCTGTTCAGCCTGCCCTCCAGCGACGAGCAGCACAGCATCTCGATGGCGCTCCTGCCCCCGGCCAGCGACGAGATCCACTCGCTGCCCTTCGGCTCCGGCGAGGTGGACCGCGAGGAGCTGTACTCCGCACCGGCCGTGCCGGAGATGCGGTTCACCGACTCCCACGGGACCCACTGGGGCCGCGACAGCAACGGGATGCTGCACCGCCTCGACCGCCGCCACGTGCGTCGCAAGCCGTCCTCGGACGGTGGCGAGGACGCGGCCCGCGACGACTCCGAGTGGGAGCAGGCGCACCGCGAGCGGGCGGACGCCCCGCGCGAGGGCGCGTCCCAGGGCGACTCGCCCCAGGACGACCGGGCGGCGAGCCAGTCCTGAGGTGTGCCCTCCGGGCACCTCAGGCCAGCGTCAGGACCCGCGGCCCGTCGTCGGTGATCGCGACGGTGTGCTCCACGTGCGCCGCCCGGCTGCCGTCGGCGGTCCGCAGGGTCCACCCGTCGGCGTCGTGGACGTAGTCGTCCCCGCCACCGGCGTGCAGCATCGGCTCGATGGCGATGACCAGACCCGCTCGCAGCCGCATGCCGCGCCCGGCGCGGCCCTCGTTCGGCACGTGCGGCGCCTCGTGCATCGCGCGCCCGATGCCGTGGCCGCCGTGGTCGGCGAGCATCCCGTAGCCGGCCGCGCGGGCCACCGTGCCGATCGCGGAGCCCAGGTCGCCGAGCTTCCCGCCCGGCACCGCGGCGTCGATCCCGGCCTGTAGGGCCCGCTCGGTCGTGGCGATGAGCGCGACGTCGGCCGGGTCCGGGTCGGGTCCCACCACCAGGCTGATGGCCGCGTCGCCGCACCAGCCGTCGAGGAACGCACCGCAGTCGACGCTGAGCAGGTCGCCCTCGGCCAGCCGATGGGGCCCGGGGATGGCGTGGACGACCGCGTCGTTGACGCTCGCACAGATGACACCCGGGAACGGGCTGGGCGCGAAGTGGGGGTGGTAGTCGAGGAACGCCGGCACCGCGCCCGCGTCCTTCATGACGTCGTGCGCCACACCGTCGAGCTCCTCCAGCGACGTGCCGACCGTGGCGGCGGCCCGCACCGCGTCGAGGCAGCGGGCGACGACGCGTCCCGCCTCGCGCATCGCGTCGACCTCACCGGAGGTCTTGAGCTCGATCTCGGAACGCCGCAACATCCTTCCGACCCTAGACAACAGCCGGATCCGGGCCCGTAATCACAGGCGTGTAGTTCGTCCCCAGTGTGGACAGACCCTGTGGACAACTCGTTCGTCGCGGGTAGTCGGTTAGCGATCGATGAAGTCGTACTCGGCCGGGTCGAGCCGGGCGACGGCCCGCACGTACTGCTCCATGTACTTCGGCCAGTTGGCGACGATGCGGCCCGACTCGTCGCGGTACCAGGAGTCGCACTGCGTCCAGGCCGTGCCTTCGAACTCGGCCTGGAGCCGCCGGTCGAACGCCTGCTCGACGTCGCGGCGCACCTCGACCGCCGCGGCCCGGCGGCGCGCGGTCTCCTCGAGCGCCTGGCGCACGTACGCGACCTGCGCCTCGAGGAAAACGATGATCGAGCCGCCCGAGGTGTTGGTGTTCGGGCCGTAGAGCACGAACAGCGACGGGAACCCCGGCACGGTCATCCCCAGGTGGGCGTGGGCGCCGTCGCTCCACTCCTGCTGCAGCGTCCGCCCGTCCCGGCCGACGACGTCCATCGGGAACATGAACTCGGTCGTCCTGAAACCGGTACCCCAGATCAGCACGTCCGCGGGGTGGTGACGACCGTCCTCGGTGCGCACGCCGTCAGGCTCGATCGACGTGACCCGGTCGGTGACGAGCTCGACGTTGTCGCGCTCGAGCGCCGGCAGGTAGTGCGAGCTGAACAGGATCCGCTTGCACCCGAAGGTGTAGTCCGGCCACGCCTTGCGCCGCACCTCGGGGTCGCGCAGCTGCCGGCGCATGAACAGCGTCGAGTACAGCTTTCCGAGCCGCCCGACGGTCGAGGGGTGGCGGATCATCACCGTCAGGGACTCGAGGTAGCCCTTGAGGAAGAAGCGCCGCGCACGCATCACGCCGGGCACGCGCCGGAAGACCTCCCGCAGCGCCGGGGGGTAGGAGCGGTTCTTGCGCGGGAAGAACCAGTTGCCGCTGCGCTGGAACACCGTCATCGTCCCGACCTCCGGGGCGATGGCCGGCACGAACTGGACCGCGCTCGCCCCCGTGCCGACGACCGCGACGCGCTTGCCGTGCAGGTCGACGTCGTGGTCCCAGCGGGCGGAGTGCATCGTCGGCCCGGCGAAGTCGTCGGCGCCGGGGATCGGCGGGATCGCCGGGGTGTTGAGCTGGCCCGTGGCCAGCACGACGGCGTCGGCCTGCCAGCTGCGCCCGTCCTGCGCCTCGACGGTCCACGTCATCGTCGCCTCGTCGAGCCGGACCGTGGAGACCAGGACGGACGGCTCGAACACCTCGCCGAGCCCGTACTCCTTCGCCACGCCCTGGAGATACTCGAGGATCTCCGGTTGCGGGGAGCACAGCCGCGACCAGTCGCTGCGCTGGGCGAACGAGAACGAGTACAGGTGACTCGGGACGTCGCACGCCGCGCCCGGGTAGCTGTTGTAGAACCAGGTGCCGCCGATCTCCGGCGCGCTGTCGAGGATCACGACGTCGGTGATGCCGTGGCTGCGGAGCTCGATCGCCGCGGCGATGCCGCCGAAGCCCGCGCCGACCACCACGACGCGTGTGCGCGTCCCCTGCTGACTCCCGTTGCGTCCCGTCACGGGCCGGACGGTATCCGTTCGGCCCCGCTTTTGGCAGGCTGCCAACATGACCTCACCCGCGGGGCGACCGCACCCGTCGCTCGCGGGCGTGGTGCGTCTACGAGGGCTACGACGAGCTCGCGACGGCGGCTCCGCTGCGGCGGCGCGAGGCACCGCACGGCGCCTGCACGCTGATCCTGTCCTGGGCCGATCCCCTCGAGACCTCCGGTCCCGGTGGGAGCACGCGGCAGGCCGCGTTCCTCGCCGGCATGCACGACAGAGCCGTGCTCACCGCCTTCGCCGGCCACCAGGAGGGCATCCAGGTCGACCTGGCCCCGCTCGGCGTCCTGCGTCTGCTCGACCGGCCCGTTTCGCTGCTGACCAACCGGATCACCGCACTCGACGACCTCGGGGTGCCGGCCCTCGCCGAGCTGCCCGGACGCCTCGCCGAGACACCGGGCTGGCCGGACCGCTACGCCCTGGTGGACGCCGAGCTGCGCCGACTCCTCGACCGTTCGCACACGCGGCCCGACCCCGAGATCGTCCACACCTGGAGGCGCCTGAGCACGGCCCGCGGCCGGGTGGCGGTGGCGACCCTCGCCGACGAGACCGGCTGGAGCCGCCGGCACCTGCTGACCCGCTTCCGCGGCCAGGTCGGGCTCACGCCGACCACCGCCGGGCGCGTGCTGCGGTTCCGGGAGGCGGCGCGGCTGCTGGTCCCCGGGGCCCGGGACCGGCACAGGCCGTCCTCGGCCCGGATCGCCGACGTCGCTGCGGCGTGCGGGTTCGCCGACCACTCCCACCTCGTGCGCGAGTTCCGCGACCTCGCCGGGGTGACCCCCACCCGGTACGTGCAGGAGAGGCTCAGCGGGTTCCCGGACGTCCAAGACGCGGCGGGTGCGGCGACCTAGCGTCGTCGCCATGAGCGTCTTCCCGACCCTGCGCTACCAGGACCCCGACGCGGCGATCACGCTGCTGCGCGACGCGTTCGGCTTCACCGTCGCCGCCGCCCACCGCGACGAATCCGGCACGGTGCAGCACGCCGAGCTCGTCCACGACGGCGGCGCCGTGCTGCTCGGGCCCCGCCGGGAGGGCGACCGGTTCGCCACCGGGCGGGCCGTCATCTACGTCGTCGTCGACGACGTAGATGCCCACCACGGCCGCGCCGTCGCGGCCGGGGCGACGGTCGTCATGGAGCTCGTCGACCAGGACTACGGCTCCCGCGAGTACGCGGCCGTCGACGACGAGGGCAACGTCTGGTCCTTCGGCACCTACCGGCCCGGCACCCCGGCATCCTGATCCCCGCGGCCACCCTCGTCGTCGTCCTGGGCGCGGGATGATGAGGGCATGAGCCACCCCGATGCCGCGACCGGCCGCCTCGTGTTCGACGGGCAGTGCGGCTTCTGCACCCGCTGCGTCGGCTGGCTGCGGGCGATCGACCGCCACGGCCGGATCGACGTGCAGCCCTACCAGGCGCCGGGCGTACCCAGGTCGATCGGCGCCACCGTCGAGCAGTGCCAGGACGCGGTGCAGTGGCGCGGCGCCGACGGGGTGCGCCGCAGCGGCGCCGAGGCGGTCAACGCGGTGCTCTCCGCCGTGATCGGCACGGGAGCGCCGTCGACCCTGTACCGGGCGACCTCCGGTGTGCAGGAACGCGCCTACCGCTGGGTGGCCGCGCACCGAGGGCGTTTCCCCGGCATGACGCCCCACTGCCAGACGCACCCGGCGGAGTGCGCCGGTACTGGTCCTGAGTAAGGACTTTCCAGTACAGTCCCGGGATCAGGTGGATACCCGCCCTCCGCCCGTTGCGGCGGTTCCACCCCGTGGTCGCACGGCGCTACCTTGGCCCGCTCGTCCTGGTCCCTCGAGCCCCTGGAGAACGTCGTGGGCGTCCGTCTCAACCCGTACCTGCACTTCGACGGCAACGCCGCGGAGGTCGTCGCGTTCTACACCGACGCCCTCGGCGGCACGTCCAACGTCATGACGTTCGGATCGATGGGCATGGAGGGCCCGGACGCCGACAAGATCATGCACGGCCAGATCGAGACCGACAGCGGCATCACGCTGATGGTGTCGGACTTCCCGCCCGGCGTGACCCGGGAGTCGGGCAACGACGTCACCATCTCGCTCTCCGGTGACGACGAGGCGACCCTGCGCGGCTACTGGGACAAGCTCTCGGCCGACGGAAAGGTCGAGACCCCGCTGGAGAAGCAGATGTGGGGCGACATCTTCGGCGCCTGCGTCGACCGCTACGGCGTGAGCTGGCTGGTCGACATCGCAGCCCCGACGAGCTGAGTCCTGGCTGGCTGAGACCTGTTCTCCGGGCCGCCCGGCGACCTACGGTCGCTCTCGTGACCGGGGCGCGCGAGGTGGAGGCGGCGCGCTGGCGGTTCCTGCGCGGTGGCGCAGCCACGATCGGTGACAGCGCGGTCCGCGCGGTGGTGCTGGCCTCCTGGGAGCGCTCGCGGGCCCACGCCGTCGACACCGAGCGCCTCGGGGCGTCCTTCGTCGGCCACGGCGGTCCTCCGGCGACACCGCTCGAGGCCGCCGGCGCCGTGCTCGACGAGGCGCACGCCGACAACCCGGAGTTCGCCGGGTCGCTGCTGCTCGTCGACGCCGACGGCCTCGTCCGGGTCCGGCGCGACGGCGACCCCGCGCTCTCGGACCTGCTCGACGCCGTGCGCCTGGTGCCCGGCTACCGCCACGCCGAGGCGGCGGTGGGCACGACGGCGGCGACCCTCGCGCTGCACGAGGGGACGGCGCTCGCCGTCGAGGGTCCCGAGCACTTCCACCCGCAGCTCAGCTCCCTGGCCGCCGCGGCTGCTCCCGTCGGGACCGGCCGGCCCGACCTGGCCGTGGTCGTCGTCCGCCACGCCGCCGACGGCGCCGCCGACCAGCTGCCGTGGGCGCGGGCGCTCGCGCGGCGGGTGGACGACCAGGGCACCCGCCGGCGGCGGGCCCGGGTGCTCGCGCTGCACGACGCCCTCGACGCGGCGGGCGCGGACGGCGCGCCCTGGGCGGTGGCCACCGACGGCGACGTCGTGCTCGCCAGCAGCGGCGTCCGCCGCGTGGCGCCCGAGGACCAGCAGTCCCTCAGCGACCGCGCGCTCGCCGCGCTGGTGATCGACGAGCCGCCCCGGCCCCACCACGTCGACCTCCCGTCCGGGACCTGCGCGGAGGTCGCCGTGCACGAGATCCGGGCCGACGGCGTACCCGTCGGCTGCGTGCTCACCGGCGGACCGGCCGAGCACGACGAGGCCCCGGCAGCGACCGAGGCGCGCCGCCGGCAGGGCTCGCACGTGGCGCCGACCGCCCGCCGCGACTTCGCCGCGCCCCTGCGCGACGACCGCTCCGCCGCGGAGCGCACGCACGCCGAGGCCCGGGTCCGCGCCAACCGCGAGCTGCTCAGCCCGTACCTGCGGGCGCGCCAGGAGGTCGTCGCCAACCTGGGCCACCGGCGCCACCAGGTGCTCCTCGGCGAGACCGGCGTCGGCAAGCGCACGCTGGCCCTCGAGCAGTTCCACCGGCTGCACCCGGACGGCGCGGTCACGGTCGTCGAGTGCGCCAGGATCGGCGACACCCCGGCGGCGACGGATCCCCTCGCCGGGCTCGCGGAGGCGTCACCGTCCCGGCCCCACCTCGCTCTGCTGCGCGGGATCCAGGCCCTCGGGCCGGTCGCCGCGCGTCGGCTCGACGAGTCGTTGCGTGTGCTGGTGGCCCGCACCGACCCCGTGGTCGTCGTCGGGTGCCTCGACACCGCGTCGGTCGACGCCACCCGTCCGTACGGCCTGCTCCTGCGCCATTTCCACGAGACCGTGCGGGTGCCGGCCCTGCGCTACCGGGCCGACGAGCTCGGCGACATCGCGCAGTCCGTGCTGCGGACGATGACCACCGGGCGCTCGCTGCGCCTGTCCCACCAGGTGGTGCGCGTGCTCGAGGGCTACCCCTGGCCGGGCAACATCAACGAGCTCGAGGACGTGCTGCGCTACGTCGTCGCCCGCAAGCCCGTGGGCGTCGTCCAGGCGCCGGACCTGCCGTCCCTGTGCTTCACGAGCCGCGCCCCGAAGCTGTCGATGCTCGAGACCGCCCAGTGCGACGCGATCATCCAGGCCCTCTACGAGGCCCGCGGCAACCGCTACCGGGCGGCGGCCATGCTCGGGATCGCGCGTTCCTCGCTCTACCGCAAGATCGACGCCTTCGGGATCAGCTACATCGCCTGATCGGCACTGTCCCGGTTCCCGGTCAGTGATCCACACCGGACGCGCGCCCGTGACGCGGATGGTCCCGGAATGGGACAGGCGCCTGTGTCCTGCGCCACTAGCGTCGGTCGACGGACGACGCGGCAAGCCAACGAAGGCGGCACACACATGAAGGCACTGGTCTACCACGGTCCGGGCAACAAGGCCTGGGAGGACGTCCCCGACGCACGGGTGGAGGAACCCACCGACGTCGTGGTCAAGGTCGAGACCACCACCATCTGCGGGACGGACCTGCACATCCTGCAGGGCGACGTCGCCGCGGTCACCGACGGACGCATCCTCGGCCACGAGGCCGTCGGCACCATCACCGAGGTCGGCGACGCCGTCCGCGGGTTCTCGGTCGGCGACCGCGTCCTCGTCCCCGCCATCACGAAGTGCGGGCGCTGTGAGTACTGCCAGCGAGGCATGCCCTCGCACTGCCAGACCGTCGGCGGCATCGGCTGGATCTTCGGCCACCTCATCGACGGCACCCAGGCCGAGTTCGTCCGCGTCCCCTACGCCGACACCTCGCTCTACGCGGTGCCGTCGGGGGTGAGCGACGAGCAGGCGATCTTCCTCGCCGACTCGCTGCCCACCGGCTACGAGGTCGGTGTCCTCGCCGGTGGCGTGCGCCCCGGCAACACGGTCGCGGTGGTCGGGGCCGGCGCGGTCGGCCTGTCCGCCGTCCTGACCACCGGGCTGTGGGGCGCGTCGAAGGTCATCGCGATCGACTCGAACAAGTTCCGGCTGGAGAAGGCCCTCGAGTTCGGCGCGACCGACGCCGTCGAGGTCGGCCCGGGCACCGTCGGCGACGTCATCGGCCTCACCGACGGGCTCGGGGTCGACGTCGCGATCGAGGCCGTCGGCTACCCCGAGACGCTGCTCACCGCGGCATCGCTGGTCCGGCCCGGCGGCACCATCGCCAACGTCGGCGTCCACGGCACGCCGGTCGAGCTGCCCATGCAGGACATGTGGATCTCGAACGTCACCCTGACCATGGGCCTGGTCGACACCGTCTCCATCCCGACCCTGCTGAAGATGGTCGCCTCCGGGCGCATCCCGGCCGAGAAGATGGGCACGCACCGCTTCACGTTCGACCAGTTCGACGAGGCCTACGACGTGTTCGCCAACGCGGCGGCCAACCTCGCGCTCAAGGTCGTCATCACGCCCTGAGCGGGTCCGCCCGCAACGGCGCCGTCACGCGTCCCCTCCGCGTGGCGGCGCCGTCGCGCGTGACGGGACGGTTCAGCCGTCGCCCTCGGCGGGGGCCTTCGCCGAGGTCTTCCCGGACGCCTTCGCCGGCGCCTTCGCCGGGGCCTTCCCCGCGGTCTTGGCGGGTGCCTTCGTCGCGGCCCTGGTCGTCGACCGAGCCGTGGACGCGGCGTCGTCAGTGGCCGACGTGGCGGTGTCGGTAGCCGCGTCCACCGGGCCCTCCGGCGACGCCGTCACCGAGGCGCTCGCGGCGGGGGTGGACGCCGAGGTGGACGGCGAGGTGGACGGCGAGGTGGACGGCGAGGTGGACGGCGAGGTGGACGCCGGGGTGGAGGCTGCGGACTCGTCCTCGGTGTCCTCCTCCTCCTCCTCGTCCTCGTCCTCGTCCTCGTCCTGGGGCGCCGACCGGGCGCTGCGGCGCCACGACAGCTCGATCTCGAGCTCCACCTCGTCGCCGTCGATCTCGACCTCGATCTCGAGGTCCATCTCGTCCGCGACCGGCACGGTGAGGACCGGGCCGGACAGCGAGAGCTCGGCGGATCCCCCCTCGCGGATGGCGTCGGCGAGGTCCGCCAGCCAGTCGGCCACCTCCTCGCGCGACAGCGTCACCTCGTGCTCGACCTTGACGTCCGACATGCGCCGTCCCTTCCTCGGGGCGCCGGTCGGTCCCGTGCGCCGTCTCCGGGTCCAGCCTCCCGGATCGGCGCCGCGGTGGCATCCAACGGCTGAACTGCTCCTCGAGCGGGCACCCCCGCACCAGGACGGCCGACGACCTGGGGAGGGCGCATGGCCGAGGACACCGCAGACGACCGGGGCGACGACGCGACGCCACCCTCGGACGACGTCGAGGCCGCGCTCGGCGCGGCGGTGGACGACGCCCTCGCCGACGAGGTCCGACGTCAGAAGAGGCGGTTCGTGCAGGGGCTCATGGACCTGGACCGCCACGAGGGCGTCGGTCGCGACGACGGCCGGCGCAACGACAGCACCTACCGCGACCTCGACCCGGGCCGTCGGGACGACCCGGAGGCCTGACGCCGGGCCCGGACGACCGCGTTCGAGGGCGCCGAGCACGTCGTCGACCGAGACCTGGGTCTGCCCGGACGCGGCGCTGGGGGTGGGCGGGCCGCGACCACGTCCGGCTGCTCGGCGAGCACCCGTGTCCAGCGCCGTTGCCATGAGTCCCGGTCGAACGCCTCGCTCACGGTTCCTCCTCGCCGACGACCGATCCGTCGACGCCACCGTGCCCCCGCCGGGGACGAGGGGCGAGGAAGCTTGCCGTTCCGGCAAGCGCCGGCGTCAGCTCCAGCCGCGGGCGACCGCGAGGAGGCTGAGACCGCGCCCCTCACGACGGAGGGCGAGCCAGGTCCGCAGGGTCCGCATGGGTGCGGAGGGTGCCGGGGAGCCCGGTCGGTGTCCATCGAACAGGTGTGCGACCGGTCCGTGCGGTCGCCTACCCGCGGACGGTGCCTGTGACCGACGGCGACGTCCCGGGCACGCCCGCCTCGAGGGCGAGGCCGTCGTCCGGCTGGTCGGCCGCCGGCCCGGCGACCACGTGCTGGCCGGCGAAGACCGGGCGGCTCAGGCGGAAGTCGAACCGGCGCACCGGCTCCGTCGGGCGGTGCCGGCGCGGCACCTCGAGCAGCTGCAGGGCCAGCAGCGGCCCGTGCACCACCAGGCCGGGGTAGCCCTCGACCTGCGTGACGTACGGCAGGTCGTAGTGGATGCGGTGGGTGTTGTAGGTCAGTGCCGAGAACCGGAACAGCATCGTCTCGCTCGGCGTGAGCGTCACCGCCTCCGCTCCGGGGGTGGGGGCGGGCTCGTCGGGGGTGTCGAGCGCGAGGCCGCGGGCCTCGCCGGGCGGCTGGGAGCGGTAGACGACGTCCTGCTCCTCGGTGAGGATCGTCGTGCCCGCGCGCACGAACTCGTGCCGGACGGTCACCAGCAGCATCTGCCCGCTGCGGCCGGACTTGACGTCGCAACGCGCCAGAGTCGAACGGCGCTCGAGGGTCTCGTCGACCCGCATCGGCGCGTCGATCTCCAGCCGGCCGCCGGCGATCATCCGCCGGCGGTGCGGCAGCGGGGGCATGAAGTGGCCCTGGGCCGGGTGGCCGTCGTCGCCGAGCTGGTCCTGACGGGGATGGTCGAGGAACCCGAACCAGTGCCACAGCGGCGGCAGGTCGTCCCCGCTGCCCGCGACGGGGGGCAGGTCGAACAGGCCGGACACCGCGCCGACGGTCCAGGCGTCGGTGGAGCCGGAGGTGACCAGCGGCTCGGGGGACCACCCGCGGACGAGCTCGGCGAGGTCGGGCGGGGTCGGGGCGCTCATCGGTGCTCGGCCTCCGAGGCGTCGGTCGCGCGCAGCCACGCGCGCACCTCGTCGTCGTGCTCGCCGACAGCCGGGACACGGGCCGGCGGGGAGGGCCACCCCGCCGTGACCGGGGGCCGCAGCATCTCGATGTCGCCCCGCGGGGTCCCGACGGTCATCCAGCGGTCGCGCGCCTGCAGCTGGGGGTGGTCGGCGAACTCGTCGAGGGTGCGCTGGCGGACGTTGGCGATGCCGGCGACATCGAGGCGGCGCTCGGCCTCGGTCACGTCGAGACCGGCGAAGACGCCCTCGATCGCCGCGTCGAGCTCGGCACGGTGCTCGGCGCGCGCCGCGTTGCCGCGGAAGCGCGGGTCCTCGGCCAGGTCCGGGCGCTCCAGCACGTGGGTGCACAGGGCGGCCCACTCGCGCTCGTTCTGCACCCCGATGGTGATCACGTGCCCGGAGGCCGTGGAGACGGGGCCGTAGGGCGCGATCGTCGCGTGCGCGGCGCCGGCCCGGCTCGGCGACGTGCCGCCGTAGCGGGCGTAGAGCTCCGGATAGCCCATCCACTCACCGAGCGCCTCGAGCATCGACACCTCGAGCGACCGTCCGCGGCCGGTCCGCTCGCGGTCGTAGAGGGCGGTGAGGATGCCGGTGTAGGCGTACATGCCGGCCGCGATGTCGGCGATGGAGATGCCGGCCTTCACCGGCGCTTCCGGGGTGCCGGTGATCGAGACGAGCCCGGCGTCGCACTGGATGAGCAGGTCGTAGGCCTTGCGGTCGGAGTACGGGCCGCCGGCCCCGTAGCCGGACACGTCGCACGCGACCAGGCGGGGGTGCTCGGCCGCGAGGGTGTGCGCGTCGATCCCGAGACGCCGCGCCGCGGCGGGGGCCAGGTTCTGGACCACGACGTCAGCGCGCGCGACGAGCTCGCCCAGCGTGCGGCGTCCCTCGTCGGACTTGACGTCGAGGGTGATCGAACGCTTGCCCCGGTTGAGCCAGACGAAGTGGCTCGACTGCCCGCGCACGGTGGTGTCGTAGCCGCGGGCGAAGTCGCCGTCGCTCGCGCGCTCGACCTTGATGACGTCCGCGCCCAGGTCGGCCAGCTGGCGCGTCGCGAACGGCGCCGCGACGGCCTGCTCCACCGCCACGACGACGATCCCCGCGAGGGGACCGCCCGCCTCCGTGTGCCCCTGCGGGCTCATCGTGCTCCTCTCTCGGCCTCGCCCCGGCCGGGGCGAGGCAGGCCAGGTGGCTCAAGGTGTCGGGTCGCTCCAGACCGGCGGGCGCTTCTCGGCGAAGGCCGCCAGGCCCTCACGCTTGTCGGGTCCCTCGGCGATCCGCACCTCGGCCCGGTGGGTCGCCGCCCAGCCCGCGTCCTCGGCCTCGGACCACTGCTCCTCGAGCGCCGCCAACGTCGCCGAGACCGCGGTCGGCGAGGCCACGCAGATCTTCTCGGCGAGCTCGAGGGCCACCTCGATTGCGGTGCCGGGCTCGGCGAGCCGGTTCACGAAGCCGATCTCGTGGGCCCGCCGCGCGTCGAGGCGCGCACCGGTCAGCAGCAGCTCGCGGGCGACGTTGAGCGGGAGGCACCGCATCGCGCGAGCCAGGGCGCCGGAGTTCGCGACGAGGCCCCGCCGGGTCTCGGGGAGGCCGAAGGACGCCGTCGCGGAGGCCACGACGAGGTCGCAGGCCATGGCGATCTCGAAGCCGCCGCCGAGCGCGAGCCCCTCGACCGCCGCGATGGTCGGCTTGGCGTGGCGGCGCCGGATGATGCCGTAGGGACCGCCCCGGGGCGTCGGCTCGCCGGGGCCGGCGACGATGTCGGTGCCCGCGCAGAACACCTCCCGCGTGCCGGTCAGGATCGCGACCCACAGCCCGGGATCGTCCTGGAACCCGTTGAGGGCCGCGTCGATGCCTCGCGCCGTCGGCCCGTCGATCGCGTTGCGCTTCTCCGGTCGCTCGATCCGGACGACGAGGACGCGGCCGTGCCGGTCGGTGCTGACGGTCATCGAGTGCCTCCCTCGTCGAACGGGGCCGGGACGGGTCGGTACCTGCTGATCTCGATCAGATTCTGGTCCGGGTCGCGGACCTAGACACTGCGGATCGGCCCGAGGGCCCCGGTGCGGTCCACCGGGCCCTCCTCGATCGGGACGCCATGGGCGGCGAGGCGCGCGATCACCGTCTCCAGCGCGTCGTCGGTGACGAGGCACAGGTCGGCGCTGCCGGGGGTCGGGCGGAGGGCCTTGGGCTCGAACTCCTGCCCGGCCCGGTGCAGGTTGATCTTGTTGCGGCCGAAGGCGAGCGCCCGGCGCCCGCCGCCGAAGGTCACCGGCTCCATCCCCAGGGCGTCGACGTAGAAGGCGATCGTCGCGTCGATGTCGGCGACGGTGAGCACGACGTGGTCGAAGCCCTGCAGCGGCATGGTCGTCCTCCCTCCGGAGGAGCGCGGGCCGCTCGTCCGTCGACGCGGGTAGTGTCCCCCGCCCGTGGGAATCCGCCGGATCGCTCCGACCGACGTCGGGACCGTCACCGAGCTGGTCCACGAGCTGGCCCGGTACGAGAAGGCCGCCGACCGGTGCCACCTCACCCCCGAGCAGCTCTCCGCGGCGCTGTTCGGCGAGCACCCCCACCTGTTCGGCCACGTCGCCGAGCAGGACGGCGCCGTGGTCGGGTGCGCGCTCTGGTTCCTCAACTACTCGACGTGGGACGGCGTCCACGGCATCTACCTCGAGGACCTGTTCGTGCGCGCCGACCACCGCGGCTCCGGCCTCGGCAGGGCGCTGCTGGTCGAGCTGGCCGCGGAGTGCGAGCGGCAGGGCTACTCGCGGCTGCAGTGGTGGGTGCTCGACTGGAACACCCCGGCGATCGAGTTCTACCGGTCGCTCGGGGCCGAGGCGATGGACCAGTGGGTCGTCTACCGCGTCTCGGGTGACCCGCTGCGCGCGCTGGCGCGGTGACCGACGCTCACGGCCCGCCCTCCCCCGTCCCGACGGCACCCGTCCCGGGCGTGCGCGCGCGCGGAGAGCCCGGCGGCCCCCCGGCGCCGGGCTCCCCGCGGTGGCGGGTCAGTGGATGTGCGAGCCCCCGTTGACGTCGTAGGTCGCGCCGGTGATGTAACCGGTCTCCTCGCGGCAGAGGTAGGTGATGAGGTCGGCGACGTCGTCGACGCGCCCGTTGCGCCCGACGGGGATGCCGGCGAGCAGGGCGGTCTTGCGCTCGCCCTCGAGCGCGCCGCCGGTGATGTCGGTGTCGATCAGCCCGGGCGCGACGCTGTTGACGGTCACGCCGGACGGGCCGAGCTCGCGGGCCAGGGCGCGGGCGAAGCCGAGCTGCCCGGCCTTGGCCGCGGAGTAGGCGACGCCGCCGAAGACGCCGCCGCCGCGCTCGGCGGAGACCGAGGAGAGGAAGACGATGCGCCCGAAACCGCGCCCGGCCATGCCGGGGGCGAGGCGACGGGTGACGTTGTAGGCGCCGCGGACGTTGACGTCGAACACCCGCTCCCACTCCGCGTCCGTGACCTCGAGGAACGGCACCGGCGACGTGATGCCGGCGTTGTTGACCAGGGCGCCGACCGGCGGCAGGGCCTCGGTCACGGTGGCCAGGGCGCTCTCGACGGACGCGCCGTCGGTGACGTCGCAGGCGGCCCCGAGGGCGGCGACGCCGTGGGTGGCGGCCACGTCGTCGGCGGTCTCCTTGGCACCGGCCTCGTCGAGGTCGAGCACCGCGACGTTCCAGCCGGCGGCGGCGAGGGCGTGGGTGGTGGCGCGGCCGATGCCGCGGCGGGATCCGGCGCCGGTGACGACGGCGGTCATGTCGGACATGGGCATGGGAGTCTCCTGGAGCTCAGGGATGTCAGGCGGAGGGCGGCGAGGGGTCGGCCGGCCAGGGGGCGCGGTCGTTCAGCTCGGCCTTGATGCGGGCGACGACGGCGTCGGTGGACAGGCCGTAGCGGTCGTGGAGGGTCGGGAGGGCACCGGCGGCGAGGAACTCGTCGGGCAGGCCGATCTGGCCGAACCGAGTGGAGACCCCGCCGAGTGCGAGGGACGTACCGACCGCCTCCCCCAGACCGCCGATGACGGTGTGGTTCTCGCAGGTCAGGACCAGCCGGTCGGGGCGTGCGGCGCGGACGATCGCCTCGCGGTCGAGCGGCTTGATAGTCGGCACGTGCAGGACGGCGACGTCCACGTGGTCGGCCTCGAGGCGGGCGGCGGCCTGCAGGGCCCGCATCGTCATCAGACCGGTGGAGATGAGCAGGACGTCCCGGCCGGTGCGCAGCTCGGCGGCCTTGCCGAGCTCGAAGCGGTAGTCGTACTCGTCGAGAACGGTGGGCACCGACCCGCGCAGCAGGCGCAGGTAGGTGGGGCCGTCGTGGTCGGCGAGCGCGGGCACGGCCGCCTCGATGTCGACCGAGTCGCAGGGATCGACGATGGTGAGGTTGGGGCAGCCCCGCAGGATCGCGAGGTCCTCGGTCGCCTGGTGGCTCGGTCCGTAGCCGGTCGTGAGGCCGGGCAGGCCACCGACGACGTTGACGTTGAGGCCGGGCTCGGCGATGTCGAGGCACAGGAAGTCGTAGGCGCGCCGGGTCGCGAAGACCGAGTAGGTCGACGCGAACGGGACCAGGCCGACCTCGGCCATCCCGGCTGCGGCGCCCAGCAGGACCTGCTCGGCCATGCCCATCTGGAAGAACCGGTCCGGGTGGGCGGAGCGGAAGACGTGCATGTCGGTGTACTTGGCGAGGTCCGCCGACAGGCCGACGATCTCGGGGCGGTCCTCGGCGAGCGCGGCGAGGGCGTGCCCGAACGGCGCGGGGGTGGTGCGCTGGTCGGGGTCGGCGAACGACGCGATCATCGCCGAGGTGGTGAGCTTCGTGCGGGGGGTCGCGGTGGTCATCGCGTGTGTCCTTCCAGGAGCTGGTCGCGGGCGGTCTGCCACTCGTGCTCCTCGACCCGCAGGAAGTGCGCCTTCTCGCGGGTCTCGAGCATCGGCACGCCGCGTCCGGGGCGGGTGTCGCAGAGCAGGACCGACGGCGCGGTCGGGGCGTCGGTGAGCTCGTCGACGGCGGTGACGAGGGCCGCCACGTCGTTGCCGTCGACCCGACGGACCGACCAGCCGAAGGCGCGCCACTTGTCCTCGAGCGGATCGATGCGCAGGACGCCGGCGGTCGGGCCGTCGGCCTGCAGGCCGTTGACGTCGACCACGGCGAGCAGGTTGGACAGACCGTGGTGGGCGCAGGACATCGCGGCTTCCCAGGTGGAGCCCTCGTCGAGCTCGCCGTCGGAGAGCAGGTTCACCACGCGGGCCGCGTTCCCGAGGTGGCGCAGGCCCAGCGCCATGCCGGTGGCGACGCCGAGCCCGTGGCCCAGCGAGCCGCCCGAGATCTCCATCCCGGGCGTGTACGAGGCCATGGCGGACATCGGCAGTCGCGAGTCGTCGGAACCGTAGGTCTCGAGCTCCTCGGCGGGGATGATGCCCGCCTCGGCGAAGGCGGCGTAGGCGGCGATCGCGTAGTGGCCGATGGAGAGCAGGAAGCGGTCGCGCTGCGGCCACTCCGGGTCCTCCGCGCGGAAGCGGAGCAGGTCGCCGAACAGGACCGCGAGCACGTCGGCGACGCCGAGCGCCTGGCCGATGTAGCCCTGGCCCTGCACCTCGCCCATGTCCAGGGCATGGCGACGAATTCGGTAGGCGGCGTCGCGGAGCCGCACGATGCGGTCGGGGTCGGCCGCGGCGGAGGTGCCGGTGGGTGTGGGGCTGGTCAATGAGGTCATGGGGTCCTCCTTGGTGGGACGGGGCCGTCAGCGGCCGGAGGCGGTGGACTCGGCGGACGCCGCCTCGCCACGGACCGGGGAGGCCAGGGCCAGGGACCGCTCGAGGGCCTCCACCTCGGCGCGCTCGCTGCGCCCCCAGGTCTCGCGGGTGAGCAGCGTCGCGGCGACGCCGAGCAGGCCGTAGACGGTGATGAGCAGGGCGGGGCCGATCCAGCCGAAGCCGGCGAAGAGTGCGGTGGCGATGAGAGGGGTGAAGCCGGAGACCACGGCGGACAGCTGGTAGGCCAGCGAGGCGCCGGTGGTGCGGGTGCGGGCGGCGAACAGCTCGGAGAACCAGGCCCCTTGCACGCCGGCGAGGGAGTTCTGGCAGATCGCGTAGCTGACGACGAAGGCGAGGACGACGGCCACCGCGGTGCCGGTGTTGAGCAGCAGGAACAGCGGGACGCCCCAGAGCAGGGTCACGATGGTGCCGAAGAGGTAGACCGGCCGGCGCCCGACGCGGTCGGTGAGCGCGCCCCAGCCGATCGTGGCACCGATGCCGAGCGCGGAGGCGATCATCGTCGCGGTGAGGCTGATGCTGCGGTCGGCGAGCTCCTCGCTCACCAGGTACGACAGGACGAAGGTGACGGTGACCGCGTAGCCCGCGGTCTCGGTCACGCGCAGGCAGAACGCGCGCAGGATGTTGCGCCAGTCGGTGCGCAGGACCTCGGTGAGGGGGTTCTTCGCGATGTTGCCCTCGTCCTTGAGCTCCTCGAACTCGGGGGACTCCTCGACCTTGAGCCGGATGATGATCCCGACGGCGATCAGGATCGCGCTGAGCAGGAAGGGCACTCGCCACGCCCAGTTGCCACCGAGGGGCACGCTCGCCAGGAAGGCGAGGTTGGCCAGCAAGAGGCCGACCGGGAAGCCAGCCTGGGTGATGCCGGTGTAGAGACCTCGTTTGCGCCACGGAGCGTGCTCGAAGCACATGAGGATGGCCCCGCCCCACTCGGCGCCGAAGGCCAGGCCCTGGACGACGCGGACCAGGACGAGCAGGACACCGGCCCACACACCGATCTGGTCGTACGTGGGCAGGGCGCCGATGAGGACGGTCGCGACGCCCATCAGCAGCAGCGACGCGACGAGCACCGGCTTGCGGCCGATCTTGTCGCCCAGGTAGCCACCGATGATCCCGCCGAGCGGGCGGACCGCGAACCCGATCCCCAGCGTGGCGAACGAGAGCAGGGTCCCGGACAGCGGGTCGTTCGCGGGAAAGAAGACGGTGTTGAAGTACAGGGCCGCGGCGATCCCGAAGCCGATGAAGTCGTAGGTCTCGATCGTGGCGCCCACCGAGGCGCCGATCGCGACGCGCTTCCGGGAGGCGGTGCCCTCGATGGGGTGGCGGGTGCTGGGACCGGCCGGCCCGGGGTCGGCCGGGGGCACGTTCCGTTCGGTCATGGTGATCTCCGCTGATCGTGTGGACTCGACGGGGTGACTGCCGCGCGTCGGCCAACCCCAACAGTCGACTGTTAACAGTCGTCTGTTGGAGATGAATGGTGGGGTCGAACGAGCGCTCTGTCAACAGTCAGCAAAGGCCGGATTTGCGCGGTTGACCTGCGATGATCACACACAGCTCTCGGCGAGATCGCCGGAGCGCGGCGTCAGGCGATCTCCCGGAGATCGACTCGGACGGGAGGGTCAGACCGCGTCGTCGGCCGCGGCGAAGTGGTCGGCCGCCGCGGCCATGTGCTCCTCGACCACCGAGAGCGCGGTCGCGAGCTCGCCGCTCTCGATCGCGTCGATGATCGGGGCGTGGCGATCGCCGGCCATCATCACCGGCGAGCCCTCGGCGTCGCCGTTCATGATCGTCACCCTGATGCGGCCCTCGAGCGCGCGCCACGCCTCGACCAGCATCGAGTTGCCCGCGAGACGGCACAGCAGGAGGTGGAAGCCGAGATCGGCCTCCACGCGGTCCGCGAAGTCGCCGCTGCCGAGGTCCTGCAACGCGTGGCGCAGCGTGTCCGCGGCCTCCTGCCGGCGCGGCGAGTTGATGATCTCGGTGACCGCTAGGCCCTCGAGCGCGGCACGGACCTTGAACAGCTCGCGCACCTCGGTGGCCGACAGCCGGTTGACCCGGAGCATCCCGCGATTGCCCGCGGTGACCAGGCCTTCCTGCTGGAGATGTCGCAGCGCCTCGCGGACGGTGCCCCGACTGACGCCCAGGTGGCTCGCGAGCTCGACCTCACCCAGGTGGTCACCCGGGCGGTAGCCGCCCGAGGTGATGGCCGAGCGCAGCGCAGCCAGGGACCGCTCGCGCAGCGTGCTGCGATCGAGGCTTGACAGCGGCTCGACGGTCACGGGGCTCCCTCACGCACGTACCGATCCTACCGCCGGCTGCCGACATGCAGGGTGATGACTGTCGACAACCGTCACCATCGCCACGCGCTCCGGCCTCGGCCATGCCTGGACGGAGCGACCTCGCCCTGCATGATCCTCGGCGGGTTCGGGGAGCGCATCGACCGCTCCGAGCTCGCCGTCGTGCACATGAACGTCTCCTCCCGCCGAGCCACCTCAGGGGCAGCATCGGAGAAGCGCCACCGGCAACGACGCCCTCGGAGGCGTCTCGTCGACGTCCATCGCCACCCTCGCGCGCTCGTCGCGCATCCCGGACGGGGGACGGACGGCTCGGCGTGGAGACGTGGACACCCATCGACCGGTGTTAGAGTCCGGCCGTGGAGTCCGAGAACCTCGCGTTCGACGCGCTGTCGGACCGTGTGCGGCGCCGGATCCTGAGCGCCCTGGGCGACGAGGGCGAGCTGACCGTCACCGACATCACCGAGCGCGTGGGAGCGGTCGGTCGCACGACGATCTCGAGCCACTTGCGCGTCCTGCGCACCTCGGGAATCGTGCGGGAGCGCCGGGTCGGACGGAATCGCTACTACTCCCTCGACACCGACGGCGCCGTCCGTGACGCCTTCACCTACCTGCAGTCGATCATGCGAGAGAGCGTCGACGATCTCCCGCGGGCGACGTCCTCGGCGCCACGGGAAAGTGACCGCGGCGTCGGCTAGCACCTGAAAGCCTACGGGGCCCGATGTACACGACCGTCGCCGCCGAGCAGACCGTGGCGCTCGCCCCGCACGAGGTCTTCGCGCTGTTCGGGTCGGCGCACGCGACGGGATGGCTGTTCAGTGCGCGGTGCGACGCCGTGACACCGGGCGCGATCGTCTCCATGCAGTTGCCCCTCGACGAGCGCGGCGGGACCCGAGGTGTCGACATCCTCGGACGCCTGGCCCGGGTCGTGCCGGGTGCGATGATCGACATCGAGCACACCCAGCCGTGGCGGGGGCGGATCAGCCTGCGCTTCCGGCCGGCGGGTGCCCGCCGTACCCGGGTGCAGGTCCGCGCGAGCGTGCCGCTCGAGGGTGTCCAGTGGCTGCTGCACCGGCGGGGCCTCCCGCTGCCCGAACCCGCGGACGACGGGGCGATACGCCTGGGCGTGATCACCTCGGCATCGGGCACGGGGGCGGTGTACTCGATGTCGGCCGAGCTCATGGCCGAGCTCGCCGTCGACGAGATCAACGCCGACGGCGGGGTCGCGGGCCGTCGGGTGCGGCTGGTGGTCGCCGACGACGCCACCGACGCCGACCAGGCCGCCGACGAGGCCCGGCGCATGGTGCGGCTCGGATGCCGCGTCGTCTTCGTCAACAGCACCTCGGCCAGCTTCGACGCGGTCCGGCGCGCCGTCCGCGGACGCCGGATCCTGGTGGTGCACACGGTCGTGAACGAGGGCGGTGGCGTGTCCCCGACCGTCGTCCGTCTCGGCGAGCGTCCACAGGCCCAGCTCGACGCCCTGGCGGCACCGGTGATGCGACGGGCCGACGCCCGACGGTGGTTCTTCGTCGGACAGACCTACGTCTGGTCGCACGGAGCACACGCCGCGGCCCGACGTGCGGTGTCGCGGGCAGGAGGACAGGTCGCCGGCGAGGACCTCGCCCCTCTCGGCACCACCGACTTCTCGGACACCCTGGAACGCATCCAGCTCTCCGGTGCCGACCTCGTGCTCAGCACGTTGGTCGGGGCCGACGAGGTGGCCTTCGAACGGCAGAGCGAGGCGGCCGGGCTGCGCGACGCGACCCGGACCGTCTCGCTCGTGCTCGAGGAGTCGACACTCGCCCACATCGGCCCCCGCGCGAGCGTCGGGCTGCAGACGGCGCTGAGCTACTTCCAGGACAACCCGCTCCCGGGCAACGCCGACCTGCTCGCCCGCTATCGCGCCGCCTACGGACCGTGGGCGCCGCCGGTGACGTCCCTGTCGGAGACGGTGTACGAGGCGATCCACCAGTACGCGCGGATCCTGCACGTCGATCCCGAGGGCGACGCCGCCGAGCACGGTCGCGCGCTGTCGCGACGGCGTCGCGGGTCGCGCGGGGACGCCATCGGGTCCCGGGACCTGGTCGCCCCCGCGCTCTACGTCGCCGAAGCCGGTCCGTCCGGGCTGGAGATCGTCGAGGCGGTGCGGGAGAAGGCCGGGGCGTGACCGTGGCCGACGGCGCCACGGCACCCGTCGACACGTGATCGCAACGCGTAGATGCGTCGCTGAGTATTGACGTGTCTTTCCAGCACTTCCTAGGGTCGGTTCTCCCCCGTCCGCTGCTCGAGGGAGCTGCCATGTCCTTGCCCGTCCCCGACAACGCCGCACTCGAGGGGGTGGCCGCCGGCTACCGACTGGGCCTGGACCAGGCGCAGCTCGACGAGTACGCGCCGCTCGTGGCGGGCCTGCTGGGCTCCTGGGACGCCGTCGCGGAGCTGTACGAGGCGGAGGCCCCGGTCACGCCGCAACGGGAGTGGTCGCGGCCCTCGGACGCGGAGAACCCGTTCCACGCGTGGTCCGTGCAGACCTCGATCACCGAGACCACCGACGGCCCGCTGGCCGGCCGGACGGTGGCCGTCAAGGACAACACCGCGGTCGCCGGCGTCCCCATGACGAACGGTTCGAGCACCTTCGAGGGCTACGTGCCCAGCGAGGACGCGACGATCGTCCGGCGCCTGCTCGGCGCGGGCGCCACGATCGCGGGGAAGGCGGTGTGCGAGGACCTCTGCTTCTCCGGCGGCTCGCACACCGCGGTGTCCGGGCCGGTGCAGAACCCGTGGAACACCGCGCACAACTCCGGTGGGTCCTCCAGCGGCAGCGGCGCCCTCGTCGCCGGCGGCGTCGTCGACCTGGCGACCGGCGGCGACCAGGGCGGCTCGGTCCGCATGCCGGCCGCCAACTGCGGGCTGGTGGGGCACAAGCCGACCTGGGGTCTCGTGCCCTACACCGGCGCCTTCCCCATCGAGGCCACCATCGACCACCTCGGCCCGATCACACGCACCGTCTCCGACGCCGCGCTGATGCTCTCCGTGATCGCCGGGCCGGACGGGCTCGACCCCCGCCAGCCGCGCGACCTCGTCCCGCAGGACTACCTCGCGGCGCTGGCCGAGGGTGCCCGTGGGCTGCGGGTCGGCGTGCTGCGCGAGGGCTTCGGGCGTCCGGAGTCCGAGGAGGTCGTCGACGGGACGGTGCGGAACGCGATCACCGTCCTCGGCGACGCCGGGATGAGCGTCTCCGAGGTCTCGGTGCCGTGGCACCTGCACGGCGCGAAGATCTGGGACGTCATCGCCACCGAGGGCGCCACGTCGCAGATGGTCGACAACTACGGCTTCGGGCTCAACTGGAAGGGTCACTACGACCCCGAGCTGATGGACCACTTCGGCCGTCGGTACCAGGAGGACGGCTCGCAGTTCTCCGAGACCGTGAAGCTCGTCCTGCTCGCCGGGAAGTACGGGCTGAACACCACCCACGGACGGCACTACGCGATGGCGCGCAACCTCGCGCCGAAGCTCACGGCCGCCTACGACGCCGCCATGGCCGACGTCGACGTCCTCGTCATGCCGACCCTGCCCATGCGCGCCACGGCCATCCCGCCGCAGGACGCCGGCATCACCGAGGTCGTCGCCCGCGCGCTGGAGATGCTGGGCAACACCTGCCCCTTCGACGTCACGGGCCACCCCGCCTGCTCGGTGCCGGCCGGGCTCGGGGACGGCCTGCCGGTCGGGATGATGATCGTCGGACGCCAGTTCGAGGACGCCACCGTCCTGCGTGCCGCCCACGCCTTCGAGCAGGCCGTCGGCGGCTTCCCGGCCCCGACGCCGCAGGCCGCCACCCCGGTCGCCACCGGCGCCTGACCGTCCGATCACACCCGTCCCGATCAACCCCGTCCCGGCCAACCCCAGGAGAGTCGATGAGCAGCGGAGTCCATGATCTCGGTGGCCGTGAGGGGGTCGGCGCGATCAACCCGACACCCGCCGAGCCCGTGTGGAAGGCGGAGTGGGAGAAGCACGCCCACACCTTGTTCCCGCTGGCGTTCCGGGCCGGGTTCTTCGGCGTCGACCAGTTCCGCTTCGGCATGGAGCAGATGGACCCGGACGAGTACCTGAACACCCCGTACTACGAGCACTGGGTCCATTCGGTGGTCCACCACGGCGTCCGGCACGGCCACTTCGACGCCGACGAGCTCGACCGGCGCACGCAGTACTACCTGGACAACCCCGACGCGCCGCTGCCCGAGGGCAAGGACGCCGAGGGCGAGCTGGTCGCGTTCATCGAGGGCATCATCCCGGTCGGTGCACCGGCCGGGCGCGACACCGGCAAGGCGGCGAAGTTCTCGGTCGGCGACCGCGTCACCGTCATCTCCGACGCAGCCGAGGGCCACACCCGCCGGGCGAGCTACATCCGTGGCAAGACCGGCGTCATCGACCTGGCCCACGGCGAGATGATCTATCCCGACACCGCGGGCAACGACAGGGGCGAGTCACCGGAGCACGTATACACCGTCCGCTTCACCACCGAGGAAATCTGGGGCGCCGAGGAGGGCGAGCCCAACGGCTCGATCACCTTCGACGTCTGGGAGCCCTACATCGTCCCCGCGAGCAAGTGAGGTCCGTCGTGAGCGCACCCGAGAAGGCCACCGACCACCAGGCGGAGATCGCCGCCCGGGTCAAGGCCATCGAATCCATCATGATCGAGAAGGGCCTGATGACCACCGAGGCGGTGGACAGGCTCGCCGAGATCTACGAGAACGAGGTCGGTCCCCAGCTCGGCGCCAAGGTCGTGGCCAAGGCCTGGACCGACCCCGAGTTCAAGTCCCGGCTGCTCGAGAACGCCAGCACCGCGTGCGCGGAGCTCGGGATCAGCGGTCTGCAGGGCGAGGACATGGTGGCCGTCGAGGACACCGACGACGTCCACCACGTGATCGTCTGCACGCTGTGCTCCTGCTACCCGTGGCCGGTCCTGGGGCTGCCGCCGAACTGGTACAAGATGCCGCCGTACCGCGCCGCCATGGTGAAGGCGCCGCGCAAGGTGCTGCGCGAGGAGTTCGGCTACGACGTGCCCGAGTCGGTGGAGATCCGCGTGTGGGACTCCAGCTCCGAGCTGCGCTACTGGGTGCTCCCCCAGCGGCCGGCCGGCACCGAGGACTTCACCGTCGAGCAGCTCGAGGCCCTCGTCACGCGGGACTCGATGATCGGCGTGGGTGCGCCGAAGGCCGCCGCGTGACCGCCCCGGAGCGCGAGGGCACCGAGGTCGGCGACGCCCGCCGGCGCGTCCAGACCCTCGTCGCCGGGCTCCCGGGCGGCGAGGAGCAGGCGTCCTTCCGCGAGCCGTGGGAGCTCCGCGCCTTCGCCCTCGCGGTCGCCGCGTACCACGCCGGGCAGTACGAGTGGTCGGAGTTCCAGCTCTCGCTGATCGAGTCGATCCGGCGGTGGGAGGACGACGGCGCGAACGCCTCCGACGAGCCGTGGAGCTACTACGAGCACTGGCTCACCGCCCTCGAGACCGTGCTCGCCGGGAGTGGCCTGCTCTCCGAGGCCGACCTCGACGACCGGACCAGGGCCGTCCTCGCCACCCCGAAGAACGCGAACCACCACGAGGCGCACCGGGAGCCCGTCGCGGTCGACCCTGCCTCGCGCTGACGGGATCCGAGGGGCCCCGCCCCGGCGGGTCGGTCATTCACCGTCCGGCGGCGGGCCTCCACCGGGCGGGAGCTGGGCCTGCTCGGAGAACTGCCCGGTCCACGCGGCCTGGGCCCCGGAGTCGCCGATGCGGTACACGGTCAGCACCGATCCCGCGGCGACGATGACGGCGATCAGCGCCACGACCACCGTCACCGCGGCGTCGCCACGGGACCGGCCGAGACCCCCTGTGGCGCCGCGGACGGCCCGCGCGCCGCGATCCTCGAGGACCTGGCGGGCCAGGAGTCCCAGCGCCACCAGGGCGAGCCCGGTCGCCCACGGCAGCATGTAGTCCCCCAGCTCGGTGTGGGCGCGCACGAGGGGAGTCCGGGCCACCCTCTGCTCGAGCCACTCCCCCGCCTCCGAGGTCAGCGGCACCGCGACGAGCGCGAGGACCGCGAGCACCGCCGTCGGCCACACGAGCCGCGCCCGGGCCGCCGGCCACACCGCGACGAGCACCACGAGCAGCGCGCTGAGCGGGATGAGCACGACCACCGCGTGGACCACCAGGATGTGGGCCGGCAGCCCATTGATCGTCGACACACGGGGCATCGTCGCGGCGCTCGGAGCGTGCGCCAACGACAGCACGGCGGTTCTTACCGAGCTCCCACCCGCGGGATGCGAGCAACGGTCCCGTCGCTGGCGACGACGAGCCCGCTCCGCCCGACGCGACGACCGAGCCATTCCGCGGCATCGGCCCCCAGGGCGAAGGCGGCGGTGGCGTCGACATCGGCCACGGTGAGCGTCGAGGCGATCACCGTCACCGCCGCGATCCCCGTCGGCGGAAGCGCTGTGCGGACGTCGATCACGTGGGCGCCGCGGTGGGCGGTGCCGGAGGTCGCCACGGCACCGTCGCGCACCGGAACGGTGGCGAGGAGGCGACGGGGGTCGTGGGGATCCTCGATCCCGATGCGCCAGGGCAGATCGGGGTCGAGGGCGCGGCCGAGGACGTCGCCGCCGGCGCCGAGGCAGAAGTCGGTGTCGTCGAGGGCGCGCAGCGCGGCTGCGGCACGCTCGACCGCCCATCCCTTGACGACGCCGCTGGGGTCGAGGTGCCGTTCGCCGTCGGGTCCGGGGAGCCAGACGGAGAAGGCGCCGTCCGTCGCGCGTCCGGCGCGGTCGGCGATGTCCAGCACGTCGTGCAGTTCGGACGGCACGCCCGGGTCGCCGAGACCGACCTCGCTCCGGTTGATCCGGGACACGACCGAGTCGCGCCGATACGTGCTGAAGACGCGATCCGCCTCGCGCAGGGTGGCCATCACCGCACGCCAGGCCGAGCGCCCCGTGGTGTCGTCGGCGTGCCGGCCGCGCAGGGCGAGGCTGATCGGCAGGCCCATGACGTGCTCGACGTACCGGGTGATGCGCGGGCGGGCCGGCGTGGGCGCGGTCATGCCCGGTGGGCCTGGTCGAGGGCGCTCTGCAGCGACTCGAGGTAGCCGGTGCTCGTCACCGTCGCTCCGCTGACCATGTCGATCTGGGCGGTCTGCGCCTGGATCGTCTCGTCGACGAGCTGCGGGATCGCGTCCGCGTTGATCTCCCGGTCCTTGGCGTTCCCGTCCGGGTACTGCACGACGTCGACGGCGGTGATCCGCCCGTTCGCGACCGTGATGCGGGTCTGGACCGGCCCCCAGCGGGTGTCGGCGGTGCTGCCGGTGAACGTGCCGGCGGCGGGCAGGGCGGTCGAGCCCGAGCTCGAGCCTGCGGTCGTCGTGGGGCTCGGGGTGGTGGCCCGGGCGGTCGTCGAGGGCGTGGCCGAGCCGCCGGCCGCTTCGTCGTCGGGGAGCGTGGACGAGGTCGAGGTCCTGTAGCCGAAGAGCAGGACGAGGGTGCTCACGGTGGTCAGGAACCACAGCAGGATGCGTCGCATCTCAGGTCACCAGTCGAAGGTCTCGGTGTGGACGCGGTCGGTCGGGATGCCGGCCGCGGTGAGGGTCCGACGGACGAGGCGGGTCCACGGGTCGGGGCCGCAGACGTACACCTCGCGCTCGGCGATGTCGGGGACACGGGCCAGGAGGGCGCTGAGGTCGCTCCCGCCCCCGACGCCGTCGCCGAGCCAGGAGTTGCCGTCCCTGCGGGGCCCGGGCAGCGGGACGAGCCCGACCCCGTGCTCGCGGGCGAGCACGGTGAACTCGCGGGGGAACAGCGGCTCGGCGGTGAACCGGTGGAGCACCACGACGTCGCGTCCGGACAGGCCGAGCTCCTCGGCGAGGGCCCGCAGCGGGGTGATCCCGACCCCGGCGCCGATGAGCGCGACCCGTGGTGCCGTGCCCGCGCGGTCGGTCAGCCGCCCGTAGGGCCCTTCGACGAGCACGCGGGCGCCCACCCGCAGCCGGCGGAGGGCGCGGCTGCCGTCGCCGAGGTCCTTGACGGTGATGCGCAGGTGACGCCCGTCCGGCGCCGCGGAGAGCGAGTAGGGGTGCGCCCGGGTCCAGCCGGGACCGGTGAGGAAGCGCCAGGTGAAGAACTGGCCGGCGCGGGCGTCGAGCTCGTCCAGGTGGCGGCCGACGAGGCGCACCGACAGGCATCCGTCGCCCTCGTCGACGACCGAGGTGACGGTGATCCGGTGGCGCACGCTGCGCCGCAGCGGGACGCCGATCCGCCAGACGAGCACCGAGCCCGCGGCGAGACCCCAGAGGGTCCACCAGAACACGGTCCGCGCGGCCGAGGCCAGGAACTCCTGGCCGGTCCAGAGCTGGTGGGGCAGCGCGAGCCCGACACCGAGGTAGGCGTAGAGGTGCAGCAGGTGCCATGTCTCGTAGCGCAGCCGGGCCCGGGCGGCGCGCACGCTGGTCACGACGACCATCACCAGGCAGGCCGTCCCGGCGACGGCCAGGAGCATGCCCGGATAGTCGACGGTGAGGTCCCAGGCCTCGCCCGGGACGCGGGTGAGGTCGCCGGCGGCGTAGCCCCAGGTGATCAGGCCGATGTGGGCGAGCATCCCGGTGAACGAGGTGAAGCCGACCAGTCGGTGGACACGCGCGAGGCGGTCCTGGCCGAACGCCTGCTCGAGCAACGGCACGCGCGCCATGAGGACGACCTGCGCGAGCAGCAGCAGCGACGCGAGCAGCCCGGTCACCCGGCCCAGCGAATCCAGCCCGCTCGCCCAGCCACCGAGGTCGGTCAGTCCGCTCCCGGTGGCCCACCAGAACACGACAAGGGTGAGCGAGGCGGCGAGCACGGCCTCGGCGGCGGTCCGCACCCGGCGGTCCCGCACGGCGGAGGGCGTGCGCGCGACGTGCCGGGAGGACCTGCCGACAGGGGCACGGTGGAGGGTGGCGGTCACGGACTCCACGGTGTCGACGCAGGGTGAAGCGCCGACGTGCCCTGGTTCGGAGTCGGGTAAGGACCCTAGGCGCGAGACGCGGCTCCCCCGGTGCGCTCGGCCGGCAGGAGGCGATCGGCGGCGACCGAGAAGCCCACGGTCGTCCCGCCACCGGACGGGGTGGACACGAACGCGCTCCCGCCGTGCCCCTCCGCGACGTCGTGCACGATCGCGAGCCCCAACCCGGAGCCGGGAAGCCCACGGGCGGTGTCGGCGCGATAGAAACGGTCGAACACCCGCGCGGCGTCGCCGGGCGCGATGCCGGGACCCTGGTCGGTCACGGTGGTCGTACCGCGGCGTATCCGCAGGAGCACATCCTCGGTGCCGTCGGCATCGAACTTGACCGCGTTCTCCAGCAGGTTGCCGATCGCGCGCTCCAGCGCACCGCGGCGCCCACGGACCCGCGAGCCGTCGTCCTCGAGCGTGATGGCACGCCCGCTGCGGCGACGCACCCGCTCGGCGGCGCGATCGGCCACCTCGGCGAGGGCGACATCCTCCTCGGGCTCCTCGCTCTGCCGCGAGAGCGCCAGCTCGACGAGCTCGTCGACAAGGTGCGACAGCTCCCGGGTCTCGCCCTGGACGTCGGCGACGAGGCGGTCCTGGGCCTCCGGGGAGAGCTCATCGAGCCGGCGCAGCACGCTCGTGTTGGTGCGCAGGCTGGTCAACGGGGTGCGCAGCTCGTGGGCGGCATCCTGCACGAGGCGGTCCTGGGCGTCCCGGGCCGCCGCGAGACGGGCGAGCATCGTGGTGAACGAGCCCGCGAGCCGGCCGACCTCGTCACGACCCGCCACCGGCACGGCGACGTCGATCTGCCCGTGGTCGGCGATCTCCTCAGCGGTGGCGGTCAGGCGCACGAGTCGGCGGGTGATCCGTCGCGCCAGCCACCACCCGACACCGGCGGCGACCGCGGTCACGGCGACGCTGATGAGGGCGATCTCGGTCGCCAGGCCGGCGAGGACACGCCGCGACTGATCGATGTCGATCGCGACCTGCAGCGCCCCCCGACCGCTGCCGAGCGCCGTGGTCAGGACGCGGTAGGCCCCCCGACCGAGGTCGACCTCCGTGGTCGACGTCTGCCCGGCGGCGCCGCTCGACGCGAGCAGCCGGGTCGGCTCGTCGACGGGCAGCGTCACCCGCCGACCCCCGACGAACGTGACCGCGCCCTCGGGTGCCACGCGCTGCGCGGTGAGAGTCGGTCCCTCGGCGCGCGGGTCGGGCCGCCCGGGCTCGTCGCCGTCCAGACCGTCGCGGTCGACCGGGGGCGACGGCGGCAGGGCGGAGAGGACCGCCGTCTGGCCGCGGATCAGCGCTGCGGTCACCGCCGCAAGAGACCGATCGGTCTCATCGGTGGTGCGCTCGCCGGCGGAGTGGTAGCTCAGCACGCCGACCAGGCCCGCCACCACCGCCGCGACGAGTGCGAACGCCAACGCCAGACGGGTCCGGAGGCTCACGGCTCGCGCACCGCGTAGCCCACGCCGCGGACCGTGTGGATCAGTGCGGGCGCCCCGACCGCGGTCAGCTTGCGCCGCAGATAGCCGATGTAGACCGCGAGGTTCTTCGAGTCCGCACCGAAGTCGTAGCCCCAGATGCGGTCGTAGATCGTGGCGTGGTCGAGCACGATGCCCTCGTTGCGGACCAGCAGCTCCATCAGATCGAACTCGGTCTTCGAGAGCTCCAGCTCCTGCACGCGCCACCACACCCGCCGGGCCCCCGGGTCGACGCAGAGCGATCCGACCCACAGCCGGGAGCCGGCTCCCCCTTCCGCGGAGTCATCGGGGGTGCAGGACGCCCGACGGAGCAGGGCCCGGAGACGAGCCAGCAGCTCGTCGAGCTCGAACGGCTTGGGGAGGTAGTCGTCGGCGCCGGCGTCCAGGCCCGCGACCCGGTCCGGGGTCTCGACGCGGGCGGTAAGCATGAGAACGGGGGTGCGGTCGCCCTCGGCGCGCAGGACGCGGCAGACCGCGAGCCCGTCGACGTCCGGCATCATCACGTCGACCACCAGCGCATCGAAGGCGCTGCGCCGCGCCCGGGTCAACGCCTCCACCCCGTCGGCGACCGTCGCCACCTCGTAGCCCTCGAGCTCCAGAGCGCGCGCGAGCGACTCCCGGATGGCGCGGTCGTCATCGGCGACCAGGACGCGCTGCGGCACCCGTCCATCCTGCGGCCCGGACGGAGGTGTCCGCACGACCCGCCTCGAACTCATGGCGCTGATCGTCGTGGTCTCCGACCTCGTGGGCGTGGATCTGCTCGGGAAGGGCGTCTACCGGCTGACGACCCGGTGGGACGCTGCGCGGATGACCGCCTCACCGGATCCCGCGTTCCCCGAGGACGACCCGACCGCGCTCGCGGGGTCGCCGTCGACGAACGGGACGGCCCGGCCGCCGCGGTCGCCCGGCGGCATGCCGCGGGGGTTGGTGCTGCTGCTGGGGGCGGCCGCGTCCGTAGTCGCCGTCGCCGGCATCCGCGCCGCCGCCTGGCTGATCGGTCCCGCGCTCCTGGCGCTCATGATCGTCATTGCCGCCCACCCGGTGCAACGGTGGTTGCGGCAGCGGGGATGGCCGGGATGGGTCGCCACGCTGGCCCTGATCCTGGTGATCTACGCCGGCCTCCTCGCGCTCGTCGGCGTGCTGCTGGTGTCGGTCGGGCAGCTGGCGACGGTCCTGCCGCAGTACACGGCCCAGTTCAATGCCCTGGTCGCGTCGGTGGAGAAGGCGCTCGCCGGCCTCGGCATCGGGCCCGAGCAGATCCAGGCGGCGACCAGCTCCGCCAGCCTCAGCTCGGTGATCGGCGCCGTGGGCGGGGTGTTGTCGAGCCTGGGCGGTGTGCTCGCCGTGATCGTGCTGATCCTGGCGCTGCTGCTGTTCTTCATCGCCGACGCGGCCACCTTCGGCCGGCGCCTGGACAGCATCGCCATCGACCGTCCGGACGCGGTGCGCGCCCTGGCGGGCTTCGCGAGCGGCACGCGCAGCTATCTCGTGGTCACCACCGTGTTCGGGTTCATCGTCGCGGTCCTCGACGGCATCGCCCTGGAGATCATGGGGGTGCCGCTCGCGATCCTCTGGGCGATCCTCGCGTTCATCACCAACTACATCCCGAACATCGGGTTCTTGTTCGGCCTGGTGCCGCCCGCGCTGCTCGCCCTGCTCACCGGCGGCTGGCCGCTGCTCGTCGCCGTCGTCGTCGTGTACTGCGTGCTCAACCTGGTCATCCAGTCGCTGATCCAGCCCCGGTTCATCGGCAACTCGGTCGGGCTCTCGGCCACGGTCACGTTCGTGGCCCTGCTGTTCTGGGCGTGGGTGCTCGGACCGCTCGGGGCGTTGCTGGCCATCCCTCTGACGCTGCTGGTCAAGGCGCTGCTCGTGGACGTCGATCCCCGCGCCCGGTGGGCCGACGCCCTCCTGCGCAGCACCGCCGAGGACCCACCCGCGACAGCGGAGGCCTGAACGCCGGCGCCCAGAGGGTCGCGAAGTGGAGCCGCTTCGCCAGGCGGTCCCACCCGAGGGCCGTCGCCCGGGAGGTCGGAACGAGGTGTCGGTGCCGGCAGGGCGAGACTCCGATCCCGCGGTGTGCGTCGACGCCGATGCCACGATGCCGGGGGAGAACTCGGTGATCCTGGAGACGGTATGAGCTGGCAACTGCTCCTGGAGTTCGTGGGATCGACCGCGTACGGCGTGCTGTCCTCAGTGATCCCGATCTTCAACAGCGAGCTCTACGTCGTGGCGTCCCAGGTCGGAGGGTTCGCCGAAGAGGTCACGGCGGCGACCGGTTGTGCCCTCGGACAGAGCATCGGGAAGGTCGGCACGGTCGTCGCACTGCGGCGGGGCGCCACCTTCGGGTGGGTCCGGCGGATACGCGACCGGCCCCGCACACCGGCCGGACAGGTCCGGACGACGTTGCGGGGCTGGTCGGACCGCATGATGGGGCTCATCGGTGAATCCCGGTGGGGAGTGGCGATCGTCTTCCTCTCGGCCTGCGTGTTCATCCCGCCGCTGTATCCGCTGACGCTCGCCGTGGCGGGAACGCGGATGTCGGTCATCGCCTTCGGTCCTGCTGTCCTCGCCGGGCGGATGTTGCTGTTCCTGGCCATAGCTTTCGGGGTGTCTGCGCTGGTCCATTGATCGGGTCGCAGGAACGAGTGGCGGCACGACGCAGGGCGCACCGTCCGGCGGAGTGCCCATCGCCGGCGGCCATCCGGCCGGTCGTGGCTCGGCCCGTTCGACCACACATCCGAGGCTCGGCCGATCTCACCCGATCGAGGTAACGGAACGGTCACGACGAGCGATATCCGATGAGGTCATCCGTGGGTTGCTGAGGGAGGGCGATGTCGACGCCAACGACGGTGCCGAGTACCTCGGCGACCATCGAGCCCGGACGCCTCGTGGCCGGTCGCTACCTGCTGCTCGCCCGGGTGGGACGCGGCGGGTCCGGCTCGGTGTGGCGGGCGCACGACCAGCTGCTGGACCGCGAGGTCGCGGTCAAGCGGCTCCACGGCGGACAGGCGATCGAAGCGGTGCGACCCGGGACGGTGCGGGAGCGGGCGCACCGCGAGGGCCGGGTCGCGGCCCGTCTGCACCACCCGCGTCTGGCCGCGATCTACGACATGACCGAGCTCGACGGCGAGGTCTGCCTGGTGATGGAGTACGTGGCCGCGCCTTCACTGGCCGACCTGCTCGATCGGGAGGGCCCCCTCCCCGCCGGCCGCGTTGCGAGCATCGGCCTGCAGATCGCCGAGGGGCTCGCCGCGATGCACCGGACCGGGATCGTGCATCGCGACATCAAGCCCGCGAACATCATGATCGGACCCGACGACACGGTCACCGTCACCGACTTCGGGATCGCGGTCTTCGGCAGCGATCCCGGCATGGACAGCCACCTCGTGGCCGGCACCCCCCACTACATGGCCCCCGAGCTCGCTCTCGGAGGGGTGCCTACGACCAAGGCCGACATGTTCTCCCTCGGCGCCACCCTCCACGCCGCGCTCGCCGGCGCTCCACCCCGGCCCGGTGCGAGTGATGTCCTCGAAGGTCTCTGCGAGATCGCCCCGGATGTTGTCCGGCCCGCACGTCGCACCGGGCAACTCGGCGTGATGCTGCGGGCCCTGCTCGATCTCGATCCGGTGCGACGACCCGGTGCCCTCCTCGCGGCGCGTCGGCTCGCCGAGGTCGCCTCCGCGGTAGGCCCGGTCGGTGCCGATCTGCGGTCCTTCAGCGCACTGGGCCCTGGCCCGACGGCCACCTCCGAGTTGACGGCCGAGGACGGAGACGGAGACCGCGGAACATCGAGCAGCCCAGCAGCTGTTGGCGGGGCCCGGGCCTCCGATGACGTGGACGACGCCACCCCCGAGAACTCGCAGGCCTCGGCCGGTCTTGCCGGTCGGCACCGGGTGGTCCGGGCAGCGTGGCGACGCCCGTCGCGCCGGGTCGTGCTCGGGACGGGGCTCGCCGGCCTCCTCGGCGTGATCGGGATCGTCGGTCTGGCTACCGAACCCGAGCCCCTGGCGACGCCGTCCCCAGCGCCCTCTCCCGGGCAAGCAGCTCTTCCCTCCTTGCCGCTCGCGGCGGCGCCGATCGTGCCCGCCACCCCGAGCACCGCCGCGTCGACACCGTTCGACGAGGTCGCCTCGGCCGCGCCGCCGAGGTCCGAGAGACCCTCACCGGCTTCGGCCCAGGTCACAGTGGGCGACGACCAGGAAAGGGCACCCACCGAGAGCCGCGAGGGGGGCAACGGGAACGACAAGAAGGACGAGAAGAAGGACGACAAGAAGGGTGACCGCGGAAGCGGAGGCGGACGCGGTCGCGGCAACTGAGTGAGCACTTCGGCCGGCGCCGCTTCGAACTGCAGGCTGCGCTCGTCCTCACCCGTCATCTCGGCGGTGCCGTGGTGTGCACCAGTAGCTCCCATGTCGTGCCACGCCGCCGAGGAGACGCCGCACAGGGAACTCGATCAGCCGACGTCGCCCTCGGCGACGCGGGGCAGCGCGGGCATGTCGTCGTCGAGACGGGCGAGCCAGAGGAGGAAAGCCCGGGCTCGCGCGGTCGGGGTGGGTTCTTCGAGCGGTCGTAGCAGGTAGTGGGCCTGGCGCATGGGGAAGGACTGCGCGAGGGCGACGCTGACCCGCCCTGCGCGGACGGCGGTCCGGGCGAAGCGTTCGGGGACCGCCGCGGTGGCATCGCCCGCGATCACGAGCTCGAGTGCGGCGATGGTGGTGTCGACGGTGGTCGCCTGCCCCGCGGGTCCGCTCGTCGGGGCGGACGGTAGGACGCGTTGCCAGACGTCGTCGAAGCCGAGGACCTGGATGCGGGGTCGTACGGCGAGGTCGGTGGCGTCACGGATCGGACCCCAGCGGACGAGGTGGCCGGGTCCGTGGACGACGACGGCGTCGTCGTGGTGCAACAGCTGGGCGTGAACGCCGGGCCAGGCACCGCGGCCCTGGTGGATGTCGAGGTCGACCTCGCCGGGGGTGAGGGCCTCCGACCAGACCGCGCACACCAGGCGCAGGTCGATCTCGGGGTGCTCGGCCTGGAATCGGTGCAGGTGCGGCGCGAGCCAGGTCGTCGCGTACGACACCTGGGTCCGGACGGTGAGCTGTTCCCGCCGGGCGGGGGCGAACAGGCCGCCTGTGGCGGCGGCGAGATCGTCGAGGCTCTCGCGCACCGAGGGCAGGTAGGCGCGGCCGAGCTCGGTGAGCTCCACGCTGCGCGCGAGCCGCTCGAACAGCGGGACCCCGAGGTGGGCCTCCAACGACCGGATGCGTTGGCTGACCGCGGCCGGCGACAGGTGGAGCTCGGCCGCGGCTGCGGCGAAACTCCCGAGCCGCGCCGCGGCCTCGAACGCCTGCACGCCGGGTAACGGGGGCAGCGGGTCTCGCACATCGGCGACCCTAGGCGCGCAACTCGACGAGCCACACTTTCTCGATGCCTCAGGGGTCGTTCCGGTCGTTTGAGTTCGCCATGACATCTGGCGACGCTGGACGTGACCGCCGATCGCGGTCCGCCCCCACCCTCAGGAGATCCTCCGGTGAGCCAGACCCTCGGCCATGCGAGCCCCGAGACAACCCTGCCGGACGGCACGCTCGAGCTCGACGGGCGGAGCCTGTCCGTCGTGCTCGATGGGCGGCCCCGCCGGTTCCACTACGTCTGGCTACGGGACAACAGCTGGGCCGCCGACGACCGGGTGCGCCAGAGCGGCGAGCGCAAGCTGTTCACCGCCTCGATCCCGCCGGACATCGCTCCGACCGTCGCCTCCTGGGCGCCCGAGCGGGGCCTGGAGGTGCTGTGGAACGACGGGCAGGCCGCGACCTACTCCCCAGCGTGGCTGCGCCGCTACGACTACTCCCCCGCCGCGCGAGCCGACCGGCGGCGCACCGTGACCCTGTGGTCCGAGACCGCGGGCGAGCCGCCGCGCTTCCCGCACGCCGAGGTCGTGGCCGGCAGAGAGGGGCAGCTGGCCTACCTCGACGCCGTGCGCGAGTTCGGGGCCGCCGTCGTCACCGACGTCCCGTCGGAGCACCACGAGGTCGAGCGTTTCGCCCGGACCATCGGCCACATCCGCGAGGTCGCCTTCGAGCGCGTCCACAACGTGCGCCACGACCCCGCCGGCTACAACGTCGCCCACACCCCCGGCGAGCTGAAGCCCCACACCGACATGCCCAGCTACAACTGGCCACCGTCGATCCAGCTGCTGCACTTCCTGACCAATCAGGCCACCGGCGGCGAGTCCACCCTCGTCGACGGCTGGGCCGCGCTGGCCGAACTGCGCCGCGACGCCCCGCACCACTTCGACGTCCTGACCCGTGTCGCGGTGCCCTTCCAGCTGTTCAGCGACGACGAGGACACCTGGGCCGAGAACCCCATGGTCCAGCTCGACACCGACGGCGAGGTGCGGCTGTTCCGGTTCTCCAACCAGCTCGCCCAGCCCCTGTCGGCGCCCTTCGACCAGGTCGAGAAGTTCTACGACGCCTACCGCCATCTCGGGCAGATCATCGACTCCGGCCGCTACCGCGCCACCTTCAAGTCCGCGGACGGCGATCTGCTCACCGTGCACTCCCACCGCGTCCTGCACGGCCGGATGCCCTACGACCCCACCAGCGGCGCCCGCCACCTGCAGGACGTCTACATGGAGTTCGACGACCTCATGGCCCGGCGCCGCGTCCTGCGCGGCGAGCACAAGCCGATCCCCGCCCAGCCCCAGGAGCGCTCGTGACGCCCGCACGTCCCACTGTCGCGTTCACCGCGATGGCCGACGGCACCGCCGCCGACTACCGGCTGCTCGAGACCTACGAACATGTCGAGCTGGCACGGTTCCCCGACCGCATCCTCGGCTGGCTGCGTGCCATGGACGACCACACCGGCTACCAGGTCACGCGCCTCGAACACAGCCTCCAGGCCGCCACCCGCGCCCACCGCGCCGGCGAGGACGAGGAGACCGTGGTCTGCGCCCTGGTCCACGACATCGGCGACATGCTCGCCCCGGCCAACCACTCCGAGGTCGCCGCGGCGGTCGTGCGCCCCTACGTCTCCGAACGCAACCACTGGATCATGAAGCATCACGGCGTGTTCCAGGGCGTCTACTGGTTCCACCACGTTGGCGCCGACCCGTACGCCCGAGACCGCTACGCCGACCACCCCTGGTACCAGGCCTGCGTCGACTTCTGCGCCGACTACGACCAGAACTCCTTCGACCCCGACTACCCCTCCGAGGGCCTGGAGTTCTTCGAGCCCATGGTCCGCCGCGTGTTCCACCCCGACCGCGTGCACGCCCCCGACCTCGGCTGACGTCCTCGTCAACAATGAGGGCGAGCGGCCCGATCCGCGTCCGGAGCTGGCAAGCGCACGGCGTAGCCATTCGGGCAGCCGCCCGAGGCGGTGCAGGCCGGAGGTCCCCACGCAGTGAGGCGGTCCTCGAGCGCGAGTCGGTCGTGATGCTCGGCGGGGACGGACGACCTCCGTGAGGCAGGGGGGCCGACCGGACTCGCCCATGAGGGTCCGACGGCCCTGCTTCCGGAGCCCGCGGGCGAGCACCGTCCGGCCATGAGCGACACCGACCGAACCCTTGCCGTCCGCGTCACCGCACAGCCCGAGCCGGACCCGAGCCGGGCGCTGTGGCTGGTGAAATGGCTGCTGCTGATACCCCACATCATCGTGCTCGCGCTGCTCGGCGTCGTCTTCGTGGTCCTCACCCTGGTGGCCCTGGTCGCCATCGTGATCACGGGCCGCTATCCGCGGGCGATCTTCGAGTTCAACCTCGGCGTGCTGCGGTGGGCCTGGCGGGTCGGCTACTACGGCTACGCCGCCAACGGCACCGACCGGTACCCGCCGTTCACCCTGGCCGAGCGCCCGGACTACCCGGCCCACCTCGACATCGACTACCCCGAGGAGCTCTCGCGCGGGCTGGCGCTGGTCAAGTGGTGGCTGCTGGCCATCCCGCACTACCTGGTGCTCGCACTGCTCCTCGGCACGAACACCGTGACCACCGACGGGAACGGCACGGCCGGGACGCTCGCCGTCCAGACCGGGCTGATCAGCCTGCTGGTGCTCATCGCCGCGGTGGGCCTGCTGTTCACCGGGCGCTACAGCCGAGGGATCTACGACGCCGTGGTCGGCCTGAACCGCTGGGTGCTGCGCGTCGTGGCCTACGTGACGCTGATGACCGACACCTACCCACCGTTCCGGCTCGACCAGGGCGGCGCCGAACCGGGCCCCCGCCCGCCGTCGCCGACCGACCTCCCGAGCGGAAGCGAGGCGGCGCAGCCTGCCGTCGACGGCGGCGCCGTCGAGCAGGGCTCCGACCGGGCCGAGGCCCGACACCGCGCCGAGACGGCCTCATCGACATGAGCCTGCACACCCGCGGCAGCGGAGCCCCGGAGACGGGCGCCCCGGCGGGGCCGTCCGACGGCGCCGCGGGCGTGACAGCCGCGGCGCGCGGGGGCCGCGGAACGAGGACCAATGCGGTCGTCGCGGGCGTGCTGCTCATCCTCGCCACGGCGACGAGCCTGCTCGGCGTCCCGTTCCTCACCCCTGTGAGCGCGCCCGACCTTCTCGTCGAGATCGCGTCGCACCCGGCGCGGGTGAGCACCGGCGCTCTGCTCGGGATCGTCGCGGGCCTGGCGTCGACGGGCATCGCGGTCGCGTTGTACCCGGTCCTGCGGCACTCCTCGCCCGGGCTGGCGATCGGGGCCGTCGCCTTCCGGGTCATCGAGGGCACGCTCGCGCTCGTGGGCGCCACGGCCGTCCTGTCGCTGGTGTCGCTGAGCGGCGGGGTCGCCGGCGACGGTGGCCTCGCCCGGGCCTCCTCCGAGACCGCCGCCCAGGCCCTGCTGGCGATCCAGCACTGGGTGGCCGACGTCGGGGCGGTGGTCGCGTTCTCCCTGGGCGCACTCCTGTACTACCTGGCGTTCTACCGGAGCCGGCTCATCCCCCGCTGGCTGGCCGGCTGGGGTGTCGTCGGCGTCGTCGCGCTGCTCGCGTCGGCCGTGCTCGTCATCTACGGCGTGATCGGTCCGCTCTCCCCCGCGCAGATGATCATCGCGCTCCCGATCGCGGTCCAGGAGATGGTGCTCGCCGTCCGGCTGATCGCGAAGGGGTTCGCCGAGACCGCAGAGGACCGACATGCCGGATGACGCGGGGAACGTGGACGAGGTGATCGACCGGGCGGGGTCGGACGACCTGCTCGAGCTGGCGGTCGACCGGGGCTCCGTACCGTGGCAGGTCGGTGCGCTGCTCGTCCTCGACCGCCCGGTCGACCCCGCCGACGTGCGCCGGGCGCTGGACGAGCGGGTCCGGGCCGTCCCCCGGCTGCGTCGCATGCTCGTACGGACACCGCCGCTGTGCGGTCGGCCGATCTGGGTCGACGACCCGGACTTCTCCGCCGGACGTCATGTGCGTGAGGTGACCTGTCCCGGACCGGGCGGCGACGACCCGCTCGACGACGCCCTGCTCGACGTCGCGGTGCAGGCCGTGGGCTCCCGGGTGTCGCTGGAGCACCCGCCGTGGGAGGCGGTCGTGATCACCGGGGTGCCGGGAGGCCGTGGCGCGCTCGTCATCGTGTTCCACCACGTGCTCGCCGACGGCATCGGGGGCCTCGCCGCCCTCGCGCAGCTCGTCGACGGCGCTCCGCCGGCCCCGTCGGACCGCGGGTTCCCCCGTCGCCGTCCCACCCCGCAGGCACTGGCCGTCGACGCCGCGCGCCGTCGGGCAGCGGCGCTGGCCCACCTGCCGCGGGGTCTGCGACAGCTCCGCGACGCCGTCCGCGAGCTCCGGTCGACGCGGGCACCGAGAGCACCCCGGGTCTCGCTCAACCGTCCGACCGGCTCGCGGCGCGTGCTCCGCGCCGTCCGGACGGACCTCGCCGCGGTACGCGACGCCGCCCACCGGCACGGTGGCACGGTCAACGACGTCGTCCTCGCGACCGTGGGTGGCGCACTCGGCGCCCTGCTGGCCCGGCGCGGGGAGACGGCCTCCGAGATCGTCGCCTCGGTGCCCATCTCGGCGCGGCAGCGCACGAGCGCCGACCAGGTGGGCAACGCCGTCGGTGTGCTCCCGGTCGCCGTCCCGACCACGGGTTCGACCGCGGCCCGGCTCGCCGACGTCGCCCGCCGCACCGCGGGCCGGCACCGGAGCCCGCGGGCGGCCTCCGCGCCCCTGCTCGACGCCGGGTTCCGTCTCGTCGCCGCGACCGGGGCGCTCCCGTGGCTCCTCGACCACCAGCGCCTCGTCACCACGTTCGTCACCAACCTCCGCGGCCCGAGCTCGCCGATCGCCTTCCTCGGCGCCCGAGTCGTCGACGTCGTGCCCGTCACCACGACGACCGGCAACGTTCCGGTCGTGTTCGGCGCCTTCTCCTACGCCGGGGTGCTGACGATCACCGTCGTCGCGGACCCGGACGCCTGTCCGGAGATCGACGCCGTCGTCGACGACCTGCACGCCGAGCTCGACGCCGTCCGGAGTCCACGGGACTCCACATCAGACCCTGAGCCGGTCGGGCCCGGTCGTGGCCCATGACGACCGACCCTCGCCGACCGGGGTCCTCGGACCCTCCCCGAACGACGTCCAGACCGCCACGGACCGGCCGCCTATCAGGGGGGAGAGAGTCTCTCCGGCCGTAGATCGAGGGGCTACCGGAGGCGGCGAGACCACCACGGATCACGGCGAGGGCCCGGGCGGTCGGCACGGCACCCCCGGACGGGACCGCGAGGTCGCGCGATCACGTGGTCGGGATCGACGGAGAAGCCGGTGCCCGGGTCGGCCGTCAGCGAGCACGCCGTCGTGGCGCGATCGCTGTCACGTCGAGGGGTCGGGCGGAGCGACGAGGTGGTTCTGATAGGCGATCACGACGAGCTGGGCCCGATCGTGGGCCCCCACCTTGACCATCGCCCGCCCGATGTGGGTCCTCACGGTGGCCCGGCTGATCGTGAGCGCATCCGCGATGTCCTCGTTGCTCAGTCCCTGAGCGACGAGGCCGACGATCTCCCGCTCGCGCGCCGTGAGCTGGTCCAGGACCGCGTGGTCGACGCGAGGGGTTCCCGGACGATCGACGAGGCGTGCCACGAGGCGGCGCGTGAGTCCCGGGGACAACAGGGCCTCGCCACCGGCGACGACCCGTATCCCGTGCAGGAGCTGGCGGGGTTCGGTGTTCTTCACCAGGAAGCCGGCCGCTCCTACGCCGAGGGCCTCGATCACGTACTCGTCGTGGTCGAACGTGGTGAGGACGAGGACGTGGACACCGGCCAGCTCGGGATCGGCGATGATCTCGCGTGTCGCGGCGAGCCCGTCGACCCCGGGCATCCGGATGTCCATGAGCACGACGTGGGGACGGGTCCGGCGTGCGAGCGCGACCGCGGCCGCGCCGTCCCCCGCTTCGCCGACCACGGTCATCCCGGGCTCGGCGTCGATCAGCACGCGGAAGCCGCCCCGGACCAGCGCCTCGTCGTCGGCGATCAGCACCCGGAGGAGATCGTCGTCGGTGGACGTCACCGGACCTCCGGGACCGGGAGCTCCGCGCAGACCTCGAAGCCGCCGTCGGGGTAGGGTCCGGCCGTCAGCGAGCCGGCGAGCGCGCGGGCGCGCTCGCGCATGCCGTCGATTCCCTGTCCCCAGCCGTCGGTCGCCGGGGGCGCGGTGCCGTCGTCCCGGATGCGGAGGGTCAACCGGGGCGGTCGGTGCTCCACCGCCAACCACACGGTGCGGGCGCGGGCGTGGCGGATCACGTTGGTGAGCGCCTCCTGGACGATCCGGTAGGCGGCCAGGTCGACGGGCACCGGCAGCGCTCGTCCGCCGACGTCGAGATCGAGCTCGACACGGAGGCCGGCGCCCTCGACGGTCTCGAGGAGTGTGGGCAGCCGGTCGAGCCCACAGGACTGCTCGACGTCTCCGCTCGGGGTGCGCAGGGCCCCGAGGACGGCCTTGACGTCGGTCAGGCCGGCGTCGCAGATGCGCTTGATCGCCGCGAGGGCCTCCCCTGCCTGGCCGGGGCGCTGCTCGAGGACGTGCAGGCCGACGCCGGCCTGCACGCTGATCGTCGCCATCGAGTGTCCGACCACGTCGTGCAGCTCGCGGGCGATGCGCAGCCGCTCCTCGGCGATCAGACGGCGGGTCCGCTCCTCGCGGAACGAGGTCTCCCTCGCGAGCTCGGCGCGCGTGCTCGCCAGCAGGGCCCGGTAGTAGCCGACGGCCGCGCCCGCGCTCCCCGCGGTGGCGGCGAGCAGGACCGCGATCGGCACCACGCCGACGGTGTCGACGTCCCCGAGGACGACGCGGATCGCCAGGATCTGGACCGCGGCCGTGAGCACCGCGCCGGCCAGGCCCCAGCGCCAGCCACGGTCCGCGGCGAGGGCGTAGCAGCCGAGCAACGGAGCCAGCGCGACGAGCCGCCCGGGATACGGCCCGACGAACCAGAGGACGACGACCGAGTTGAGCCCGACGAGCGCCGCGACCGGGTGCCGGCGACGGATGCCGAGCGCGCCGGCGAGGGCCGCGGCGAGGGCGAACGCTCCGACGTCGAGCCCGCGGGGGTTCGACGTCGACGCCGGGCCGATCCCCGCGAACGCGGCGACGAGGACCACCGCGGCCACCGTGACGCCGAGACCGACGTCGACCACCGCCGGCACCAGGCGCCGGCGCGCGGCCCCGAGCGCGGTGTCGCCCATCGGTCCGCCTCCCCGCTCGAGCCCGGGGCGCGCGGCCCGTTCCCCATCCTGCGCGTCACCGGGGGGAGCACGCGTCCACCCGGCGACGTGCTCCGGCCGTAGCGCTCCCGCCGTAGGTCCTACGCCCAGGAGCCGACCGTACGGCGGGGACGGCAGAGCGGACAGACGCCCGCAGGCCGATGCCCGCGGGGTCGCCACGCGCGCACTCTCGGCGCCGTGCTCCCGACCTGGAAGGACTCCTGATGCACAACGACGTGATCACCGCGCTCCGAGCCACGGGCATCCCGATCGTCGCCGCCGGCTACCAGCTCGGCACCGGGCGGACCGTGCCGACCGCGGCGGCGGTGGCGGGTCTGGCCGCCGTGGTCGTGGGTGTGCTGGCCCTCGCTCGCCCGGGCGCGCGCAGCAGGCCCCTCGCGGCCCTGGTGCTCGGCCTGGTCGCCGCGCTCGTCGGCGGACTGCACGCGGCGAACGCCGCGGGCGGCCTCGGCACCGGCAACGGTCTGGCCGGGGCACTCGTCGCCGTGGTCCTGGGGCTGATCGGCGCCGCTCTCGGCGGGCTCGCCCTCACCCGCTCCCGGTCGTCGGTGTGACCTCACGGGACCTCGCCGGTGGGAGCAGTCGGCCAGGTTCCCCTCGGGGTCGGCGATCAGGACCGGGAACTGGTCGACTCCGATGTGATCGGCCCGGTCGGGGTTGAACCGGCCGGCCGCGACTCGCTGCGCGAAGCCGACCGGTCCGAGGTCGTCGTCGCTGATGACGTGGGCAGTGGAAGGCGCCGACGCCGTGCACACGACCGTTGTCCGGCTGCGTGCCTGCGCTCGTGCCCGAGCACTCAGGATCCGCTGAGCACCACGGGACTGCCGCTCCTCCGGTCGAACAGGGACCTGACGAGGAAGGTGGTCTCGTCGGCGACCATCTGCTCGAAGACAGGGCCGACGTAGCCGGCGAAATGGCCCCCGGGGTAGGAGCGGACCTCGCCGTGGGGTGCTTTCTCCCCGGCGGCGACGGCCATGGGCACGGACGCGGCGTCGTCGTTCTCGGCGACGCAGACGAGCAACGGCATCGTCAACCGAGCGGCCCTCGCGGCCGGCCGGTACCGCATCAGCGAGAGCACCGATCGTGCCGCGATCGCGTTGCGCCACTGGGGAGCGTCAGCAGCGAGGTCGCGGAGGACTGCGCTGTCCTCGGACCCGGTGAAGACCGCGACGTCACCGGGCGCGCCGACCATCGGGATCATCCGCGGCGGTCGGCCGACCAGACCGCGGAGGCAGTCCGCCGCGATCGCGGTCAGCAGAGCTGCGGTCACCCTCAACGGGGGCCGCGCTGCTCCCCGGTGCCACGTGAAGCCCATCCAGGGCAACTGCGCGACCACCGCGGCGACCGTCGGGTCCTCGGCTGCGACCGCCACGACGTGACCTGCGCTGAGCGAGGTACCCCAGAGCGCGATGCGTTGCGGATCGACCTGTGGCAGCCGGCGAGCGAAGGTGATGGCCTCGCGCCAGTCCTGCAACTGGTGGCCGATGTGGACGAGCTGTCTGGGTTGTCCGGCGCTGGCGCCGAAGTGGCGGTAGTCGAACACGAGGACCGCGCATCCCGCTGCGGCGAATCGTTCGGCGTAGGGGGCGAGCCCGAGATCACGGGTCCCCGTCGTGCCGTGCGCCATGACCACGCACGGCGACGTCCCCGACGACCTTCCGGGCTGATAGAGCCAGGCCGCACAGCGCTCTCCGCCGGACATGAACGTCACCTCGGTCCGCTGGACCATCATGCTGCTCCTGTCCGCGAACGGCTGTCGATCTCCCATAGCGTGAGCGTGTGTCGAGGCGGGACCGATGGACGTGGGTCCATCAGACGATTCCGCTTCCCACGAGCATGCCGACCCAGTAGGTCAGCCCGGCCGCGGCGGCACCCAGCAGCAGTTGCCGCGATCCGGTCCACCACCAGGGATTGACGGTGACAAGGGAAACGAGGGCTCCGGCGCCGAAGAGCCCGACGCCCGACACCACGAGGGCGGGCAGCAGACTGGTCGCGCCGAGCAGGTAGGGCAACACCGGGAGAAGCGCGCCCGCGGTGAACGCCAGGAACGAAGCGACGGCGGCCAGCAATGGCGAGGGCAGATCGCCGGGATCGACTCCGAGCTCGTCGCGGGCGTGGACGGCGAGCGCCTGGTCCGGGTCTCGGGACAGCTGGCGAGCGACCTCCCGCGCGACACCGACCTCGACCCCACGCTCGACGTACCGCTGCGCGAGTTCCTCCTGCTCGAGCTCCGGTGTGCGCGCCAAGGCCAGGCGCTCGACGGCTAGCTCACCTCGAGCGAGTTCTGCCTGGGAGGCGACCGAGGTGTATTCGCCCGCGGCCATCGAGAACGCCCCGGCGGCCAGACCCGCCATCCCCGCCAGGACGACCGCGCTCGTCCCACCGCCCGCGCTCGCGACTCCCCCGGCCACACCGGCGACCAGAGCGAAGTTCGACACCAGGCCGTCCATCGCCCCGAAGACCGCAGGACGCAGCCACCCGCCGGTCACGTCAGGATGGGAGTGCCCCCCATCGACCGCCCGACCTCGGGCCCCGGCCTCGTTCACTCCGTCAAGGTCGCGGACGCCGCGTGGAGCCGGAACGTCCACCCGTCACTGGTGGCACCGCCAAAGGTCCCCGTGCGCACGTGGAAGCGGACCTCGATCTCGTGTCGAAGTCGTCGACGCCCCGGACCTGACGATGACGAGGAACCGCGATCAGGAGACCCGAGCCATCAATGCGAGCCGTGGTGAGCGTGGACGACGGCGTGCCCCTGTCCGCGCCCGATCAGCCAGCGATTGATCGGCGTCGTGACGACGAAGGCCACGAGCAGCGCGAAGGCCAGCGCACCCCAGAACAGGCCACTGGTGAGTCCGGCGTCCATGGCGCCGGGCACGCCGACCATGACGGCGTTGTCGACGATCTCCATGACAGCGATCGAGACGGTGTCGGCGGCGAGGGCGACGCGGAGCGCCTGGCGGAAGCCGACGCCGGCGCGCAGCACTCCGCGCATGGTGAGGGCGTAGCCGAACACGAAGGCCAGGGCGATCGCCAGGACCACGGTGGCGGCGTCGTGCAGCCCGAGGGCGGTCCCGATGACCATGCCCAGGACCTCACCGATGGCGCAGCCCGTCAAGCAGTGGAGAGTGGCCCGCGCGGCGGTGGACCACGAGACCGCCGACCAGCCGCCGGGCGCACGGCCGTGCGAGCCCTCTGCATGCTCGTCCACGGGGGTCACGGGTGCGTCCGAGGCGCCCGGCGATGTCGCACGCGCGTCGCTCATGGCACGCCTCCTGTCGATGTGGATCGGATACCCCCTAGGGGTATATGCACGTCGTAGGTGTACACCCCCAGGGGGTATCGCACAAGGTAGGGAAGGTGGGAGCTGGCCTCATTCGCGCTCGTGGGTGCGATGGCTCCGCACGTCACAGGACGACGCCTTCGGTACCGTCGCGGCCGTGATCCGCCCGCACGGCTGCTCGCGGCATCGCTCGCCGAGAGCGGTGTCGACGACGCTGCTGGCGACCTGGTCCGGGCGCCTCGCCCTTCTCGTGGCCGCGCTCGGGCTGGTCCTCATGCACCACGTGGTGGGCGCACACCAGCACGCCACCGGTGACACCGGTGCGATCGCGGCGGACCACCACCCTGCTGCGGCGGGTGGCACATCGGCTCCCTCCGTCGAGCACGGCGCGGGCATTCATGGGCCATCTCCGGCCGACCACGCGCTCCGACCCGAAGTCGCGACGACGGTTCCCGCGGCGGACTCGACCAGCTCCGCCGCGCTGCTGCACGACCACTCGGACCAGGGCGGGCACGATCACTCCGGATCGCTCCTGCACATGTGCCTCGCGGCGCTCGTAGGCGCCGCAGCCCTCCTCGTCCTCGTCCTGGTGGCGTCCTGGTGCCGGTTCGGGAGCCTGGTCCCGGTCCGCGCAGGTGTCGCCAGGGCCACCGCGCCGCGCGCCCCGCCGACCCTCACCAGGCTCGCGCAGCTGCAGGTCCTCCGGCTGTAGACCGGCCCACCGCCGGCACGCGCGCTCCCACGGGGCGACGTGCGGCGGCACCGCGTCCTGTCCAGCGCCGGCCGCGTTGTGTACCGGTCGGCGCTCAGCCGAAGGAGATCTCGTGCGTTCCCGTCTCATCGGCGGCGTCCTCGCCGCCACCACCGCTGCCGTCCTGGCGGCGGGTTGCTCCGACTCCTCGAACGCTCCCGCAGCCGGAACCCCCACTCCCACGCCGCCGGCATCCGCTGCCGCCCCCGTGTCACCCGAGCACAACGCCGCGGACGTCGTGTTCGCCCAAGGGATGCTCCCCCACCACACGCAGGCCATCGCCATGTCTGCGGAGGCCTCGACGCGCGCGGCCTCGCAGGAGGTGAAGGACCTCGCCGCTCGCATCGACCAGGAACAGGGACCGGAGATCGAGCAGATGAACCAGATGCTGGACGCCTGGGGTGCGCCCCGGCCCCAGCCCGGCTCCACCTCCATGCCGGGGATGCCGGGGATGCCGGGGATGCCGGGGATGCCGACGAGCGCGATGCCCATGCCGGGGATGATGAGCGAAGCGCAGATGCAGCAGCTCGCGTCCCGGTCCGGCCCGGCGTTCGACCGCATGTTCCTGCAGATGATGATCGAGCACCACACCGGTGCCGTGCAGATGGCGCAGACCGAGCAGGCCCAGGGACTGAACCCGCAGGCCAAGGAGCTCGCCGCCGCCATCGTCGCCGATCAGCAGCGGGAGATCACCGAGATGCAGAACCTGCTCACCAGGGTCTGACCGACCCGTGGCCCCCGTTCGCCCGCCCGGGCCGGCCCCGGGCGGGCGAACGGGCGACGACGAAGACCGACGCCGACCCCGGTGCCCCGACGGCCCGCTCAGCTCGGCGTGCCGTAGACCTGGCGGAAGGAACGCTTGATCGGAGCACCACCGGTCATCTGGAACACGGCGCCCAAGCCTCGTCCCAGCAGGGTCTTCGAACGCCTGTCGTAGTGCTCGACGATCCGGCTGCCGTCCCCGCGTGGCTCGACTCGGAACTCGAACGTGCCGCCCGGCTCGAAGATCCTCCCGTCCACGAGCACCCCGCGGACGACCGAGTCGGTCCACTCGTAGGTGACGCGCTCCCACACGTCCACGCCGGGGAGGGCGGTGCCCTCGGTGACATCAGCGCTGCCGGGCCCCAGTGCGTGCACCCGGAAGAGCCGCGCCGTCAGGTTCGGCCAGATCTCCGGGCGACGCTCCGAGAAGTCGACCATCGCGCCGATGACCTTCGCGGGCGGGTCGCGCACATCGAGCTGGAAGCTGAACCTCGGCACGTTCGCACCCCCTGGATGGTCCTCAGCGCGGGGAGCGCACGACGACGGAGCGTACTCCGATCACGAAGGGGTGTGCGGATCACTCACGGCGCTGCGATCGACGATCCGACGGGTCCTGGTCGGCGCACCGGGCCCCTGGCGACCACCGAGCCCGGGCGTGTCAGACCCCGGGAGCCGAGCCGAAGACGGGGGCGATCTCGACGGTGGGCGACGCGTTGACATCGCTGCAGTCGAGGACCGGAATCTGGGTGACGTTGCCGCTCTGGACGCCCGGGCTGTCGGACGCGGTGCCGGTCGTCGTGCAGGTACGGGGGGCGGTCGATCCGTCGTGCGACTCGGAGGCCGAGGCGACCCCACCCGACACCACGGAGAGGCCGAGGAGGGCGGAGCCGGCGAGTGTGCCGGTGACGATGCGGCGCAGGGTCATGAGCTGTCCTTCGATCAACGACCGGACGCCAGGGCGCCGTCCGGACTCTGTGCGAGGTCTGTCCGGGCCAACGATCCGCGTCCACACGGGTGACGGGGTCGCCGGGCCACGGACGGAGTCCGGTGCGACCGGGGCTGTTCGGGCCCTGCGCGGGCGAGGCGTCGCGGTCACCCACGCGGGGCGGGTGCCTCGTGCTCCGGGGAAGGGATGTGGTCGGTGCGCCGCGCGGTCGGGGTCACACTGCCCCGCACGGTGAGCCGGACGTCGCTGCCGATCTCGGGCGCGGCGTGCCCGGGGGTCCGGGCCAGCACCGTGTCGGGCAGGGGGTGCTCCCCGGATCCGGAGCGCACGCGCAGACGCACCGTCGCGTCGTGCCCGTAGAACGTGGCGTCGACGACGCGGGCGACCACCTCGCCCGGCGCTGCGCCGTTCGCCAGGGGCTCGAGGACGATCTGCTCGGGGCGCACGAGCACCGTCGTGGGCCCGGACTCCGGTCGTCCGGTGACCGGATGGACGCCGAGCACCGAGTCGGCTCGCCCGTCGCGCACCGTGGCCGGCAGGAGGACGGCGTCGCCGACGAACGCGGCCACGTCGGCGTCCGCGGGCTGCCGGTAGAGCTGCGCCGGGGGCGCGACCTGCACGACGCGGCCCTCGCTCAGCACCGCGACCTGGCCGGCCATCGACAGCGCCTCGCCCTGGTCGTGGGTGACCAGCACGGCGGTGGTCCCCGCGTGCTCGAGGGCCGCGGCCACGGCGCGGCGGGTGCTCTCGCGCAGCTCGGCGTCGAGGGCGGCGAACGGCTCGTCGAGCAGCACCGCCCGCGGCCCCGGCGCCAGGGCCCGCGCCAGCGCGACCCGCTGCTGCTGGCCGCCGGAGAGCTGGTGCGGGTACCGAGCGGCGAGACCGGGCTCGAGGCCGACCAGCTCGAGCAGCTCGTCGACGCGGTGGCGGGCACGCCGGAGCCGGCGCGGCAGGCCGAAGGCCACGTTGCCCGCGACGTCCAGGTGCGGGAAGAGGCTGCCCTCCTGGCTGACGTAGCCGACCCGGCGCCGCTCGGGCGGGAGGTCGACGACCGGGCGTCCGTCGAGCGCGACGGTGCCGGCGTCCGGGGCCACGAAGCCGGCGACGATGCGCAGCAGCGTGGTCTTCCCGCAGCCGGAGCGCCCGAGCACCGCGGTCAGGCTCCCGGGGGCGACCTCGAGGTGCACGTCGTGGAGCACCTCGACCGGACCGAAGGACTTCGACACCCCGGTCACCTGGATCCCGGCCGGCGCCGCCCCGGTCACGAGAGGCCCCCCGGCACGCCCCGACGCGTCAGCAGCCAGGCCGCCGGCGCGGAGATCAGCACCATGAGCGCGGCGTAGGGCGCCGCCGCCCCGTAGGCCACGGCGTCGGCGTGGCCCCAGAACTCCGTCGCCAGCGTGTCGGTGCCGATCGGGGCCAGGAGCAGGGTGGCGGTCAGCTCGGTGACCACGGCGAGGAAGACCAGCGCGGCCCCGGCGCCGAGGCCGCGCGCGACCAGCGGCAGCGTCACCCGTGCCATCACCGCGGCCGGGCGGACGCCGAGCGAGCGGGCGACGTCGTCGAGCTCGGGCGGCACCTGGGCGAGCGCCGACCGGATGGACACCATCGCCCGCGGCAGGAACAGGATCGCGTAGGCGACCAGCAGCAGGGCGGTGGTCTGGTAGATCGCCGGGAGCGCCCGGACGGACACGGTGACCAGCGCGAGCGCGACGACGATGCCGGGCAGGGAGCTCCCGACCCAGCTGCTGCGCTCGACGAGGCGGCCGAGCCGGCCCGGGTGGCGCACCGCGACCCAGGCGATCGGGAGGGCGAGCAGCACGGTCACCGCGGCGCCCCCGGCCGCGATGCCCAGCGTGGTGACCGTGGCGAGCCCCAGTTCGGCGACCGGGAAGGCCGTCGAGGACCCCTCGAGCAACCACCGTCCGAGCGCGGCGAGGGGGACGCCCAGCGCCAGCGCCACCAGCGCCCCGAGGCCGAGGAGGGCGAGCGGGGTCGCCCGGCCCGCCGACCGCGGCGGTCGGGGCCGTGCCGTCCCGGACCCGACCCGCGCGAGGCGCGTCCGCCCGGCCAGGCGCAGCTCCCCGGCCAGCAGCACCAGGCAGAGCAGCACCAGCACGGCGGCGAGCAGGGTCGCCGCGGGCCCGGCGAAGGACGACTCGTAGGCGTCGTAGATGGCGGTGGTGAACGTCGGGAAGCGCAGCATCTGCAGGGCGCCGAACTCGGCCAGCAGGTGCAGCCCGACCAGCAGCGACCCGCCCAGGACGGCGGGCCGTAGCGCGGGCAGCACGGCGCGGACGACCGCCTCGACCGGACCGAGGCCCAGCGCGCGCGCCGACTCCTCGTGCACGGGGTCGAGCCCGCGCAGCGTGGCGGCCACCGGCAGGGCGACGAACGGGAAGTACGACAGCGTCGTGACGAGCACCGCCCCGGCGAACCCCTCGACGGCGGAGGTCATCGACACCCACGCGTAGCTGTTGACGAACGCCGGGACCGCGAGCGGGGCGGCGAGGAGTCCGACCCACACCGGCCGGCCCGGCACCGTCGTCCGCACGACCACCCAGGCCGCCGCCGTCCCGACCACCGCGCACGCCGTGGTGGTGGCGACCACCAGGCCGACCGTGTTGACCAGCAGTTCCCCGACGCGCGCCCGGAAGAGCAGCGCCACCGCCGCCCCCGGCTCGGCGCCCGCCGAGGCGACCACCACGAACCCCAGCGGCACGAGCGTCAGGACCGCCACCGCGACCGCCGCCGTGAGCCCCAGCGGGAATCCCGCCCGTCGGGAAGCGGTCAGGCTCGCCGGCATGCGCGCCCGGTCACAGCAGGCCGGCCTGCTGCATCATCGCGACGGTCCGCGGGCCGTCGAGGGAGTTGATGTCCACCGGCGGCGCGCCCAGCTCGGCGATCGGGCGCAGGCGCGGGTTCGACGGCACCGCGGGGTTGACCGTGTACTCCAGCGCGGTGCTGTTCGCGAGGACCCGCTGCCCGTCCGGGCCGTTGAGGTAGCGCACCAGCATCTGTGCCTCCGCCGGGGTGTCGCTGGAGCGCAGGACGCCACCGCCCGAGGTGCTGAGGAACGCGCCCGGGTCCTGGCCGCCGAAGAAGTGCAGCTCGGCGTTGGCGCTGTTGGCCCCGGCTTCGGCGCGGTCCTTCGACCAGTAGTAGTGGTAGATGATCCCGGCGGGGATCTCCCCCGCGTTCACGGCGCGCATGGTGGCGGTGTTGCTCTGGTAGAGGCGCCCGTTGGTCTTGAGGCCCTGGAGCCACTGCTGGGCGGCGGCCTCGCCGCGGGTGGACGCCACCGCGCTGGCGATGGCCTGGAAGTCGGCCCCGCCCGGCGGGAACCCGACGCGGCCCTGCCACTCGGGCCCGGCCAGGTCCATGATCGAGCGGGGGAGCTGGTCGGCGGGCAGCAGCGTGCGGTTGTAGACGAGCACGGTCGAGCGGGCGGCGATGCCGGCCCAGTCGCCCTGGGCGGAGCGGAACTCCGGGGGCACCTGCTCCAGGGTCGCGGGCTCGAGCGGGGCGAACAGCCCGCGGTCCGAGACCAGCGACATCGCCGGCGAGTTCTCGGTGATGAAGACGTCCGCGGGCGAGGCGGCGCCCTCTGCAACGATCTGGTTCGCGAGCTCGCTGTCATCACCGTTGCGCATCTCGACGCGCACGCCCGTCCGGGCGGTGAAGTCCTGCACCCACTCCTGGGCCAGGTCCTCGTGCTGGGCGTTGTAGAGCGTCACCGTCACCGGTTCCGGGGGTGCCGACGACCCGCAGCCGGCGAGGAGCAGTGCCCCCGCCACGACGCCGACGACAGCTCGGGTCACCCGCACGAACGCCTCCTCCGGCCCACGATTGAGGTAAACCTAGCATTACCTTCGTCCAGGGCTGTGAACGGCAGATCGGGAGACGAACCGCCCAGAACTGGACACATGAGGCCAGCCTTCCCTACCTTTCCCGCCCGTGCAGCTGTACGTCTTCACGGTCGAGCCGGGTCTCGCGCGCGACGTCGTCGCCGCCGGGGCGGCCGGGATCGTGGTCGACTGGGAGAACCGGGACAAGGTGCGCCGGCAGCAGGGCTGGGGCACGGAGATCAACCGACACACGCCCCGCGACCTCGAGCGTGTGCGCGCCGCCACCGGCGGACGGGTGCTGTGCCGGATCAACGCCCACGGGCCGTGGACCGCCGACGAGGTGAGGGCCGCCGTCGCCCGCGGCGCCGACGAGATCCTGCTCCCGATGGTGCGGCGCCCCGAGGAGGTCGACCGGACCCTCGACCTCGTCGACGGGCGGTGCGGGCTGGGCATCCTCGTGGAGACCCGGGACGCGGTGGAGCGGGCCGCCGAGCTCGCGCGCCGCCCGCTCAGCCGGGTCTACGTCGGCCTCAACGACCTACGCATCGACCGCGGCGCCACCGACCTGTTCACCCCGCTCGTCGACGGCACCGTCGATCGCGTGCGCGCGGCCGTCGACGTCCCGTTCGGGGTGGCGGGGCTGACGCTGCCCGGCCTCGGCACGCCGATCCCCACCCGGCTCATCGGCGCCGAGCTCGCCCGGGTCGGCGCCGCGTTCACGTTCCTGCGCCGCTCGTTCATCGCCGACCTCGCCGGTCGCGATCCCGCCGTCGAGGTGCCGCGGATGCACGCGGCGTCCGCGGCGCTGCGGGCCCGGACCCTCGAGCAGGTGCGCGCCGACCGGGACGCGCTGCTGGCCGCCGTCGGCGGCACGCCGGCCCCGCTGCAACCGGCGTGACCCGGGCCCTGGTCACCGGGGCGGGCGGCTTCGTCGGCCGCCACCTCGTCGCGCGGCTGCGGGCCGAGGGCTGGGACGTCGTGGCCGCGACGCGCGGTGACGCGGACCTGGCCGACCCGGAGTCCGGGCGCGCCGCTGTCCGCGCCGCCGACCCCGACGTCGTGTTCTGCCTCGCCGCGGGGCGGGCGAAGGCGACCGCGGCCGAGCGGGCGGCGAGCACCGCGGTCAACACCACGCCCTGGCTGGTCGACGCCCTGCCGCCGCGGTGCCGCGCGGTGGTGCGCCTCGGCTCGTCGACCGAGTACGGCGCCTCGGCGTCGCCGCTGGCCGAGGACGCCCCGCTCGCCCCCCGGGGTTTCTTCGGCGCGACCAAGGCCGCCGGCTCACTGCTCCTGCTCGCCGCCGCGGCCGAACGAGGGGTCCGCGCGACGGTCCTGCGCGCGTTCCAGGTGTACGGGCCCGGCGACCACCCGACGCGCTTCGTGCCCACGGTGCTCGCCGCCGCGGCCGGCGGTGCGACGGTCCCGCTCACCGCGCCGGGACGGCGGCGTGACTGGGTGTGGGTGGACGACGTGGTCGACGCGTGTGTGCGCTCGGCGGCGGACGACGCGCTCCCGCCCGGGCAGGTGCTCAACCTCGGCACCGGCGTCCAGACCGCCAACGAGGAGTTGGTCGACCTCGCCGAGCGGGTCACCGGCCGCCCGATCGCGCGGGCCCCGGGCGCCCACCCGGGACGGTCCTGGGACACCGCGGACTGGGTGTGTGACCCGTCGCTGGCGCACCGCCTGCTCGGCTGGACGGCCGGTGTCGGGCTCGCCGAGGGCCTGCGACGCACCTGGGCGGCCCGGTGAGCGCCACGGTGAGCGCGACGACCGACCTCGTGCCGCCCGCCACGGGCACCGTGGCCGTGGTCGTGCCGGTGTACCGCAACGCGGCAACGCTGCCCGCGCTGCTCGCGCGGCTCGACGCCGCCCTCGCCGGGCGGGTCTGGCGGCTGCGCCTCGTCGTCGACGCCTCACCCGACGAGAGCGCGGAGGTCGCCCGCGACCTCGCCGCCGCCGACCCGCGGGTGGCGGTCACCGTGCTCGAGCACAACGTCGGCCAGCACCGGGCCCTGGAACGCGGCCTGGACTCCGAGTCCGACGCCGCGGCCTGGGTGTGCCTCGACGCCGACCTGCAGGACCCGCCCGAGGCCGTCCCCGCCCTGCTCGACGACCTCGGTGCGGGCGGCGCCGACGCCGTCTTCGCCGGTCGCCGCGGCGCCTACGAGGGGCGGCTGCGCCGGCTCACCGGAGTGGCGCACCGGCGGGCCGTCGCCCTGCTCACCGGGCTGCCCCCCGACGCCGGCGCCTTCCTCGCGCTCGGCCCCCGCGGCCGCGACACGGTGCTCGACGCCCGCGCGCCCAGCCTCGTCGCCGCGGTCGGCGCCGCCCGCCTGGCGGTGCGCAGCATCCCGGTCGCGCGGGACGCGCGGTCCGAGGGCCGGTCGGCGTGGACCGCGGCCGCGCGGGCCCGGCAGTCGCTGCGGACGCTGTGGTGGCTGCGGCCGGCGTGGCTCTCGACCGCGTGGTGGTGGGGCCCGGCCCTCGTCGCCCTGCTGCTGGGTGCGGTGATCGTCTTCGGCCGCGCCCACGGCCTCTGGTACGACGAGTTCTTCTCCGTCGAGGTCTCCCGCCGGCCGCTGGCCGAGATCCTCCGCGCGGCGTGGGAGGGCCGCGGGACCACCTGGTACCTCCGCGACGTCCCACCGTCGTACAACCTCCCGTGGTACGTGCTCGCCCACGCCTGGCTGGCGCTCGGGTGGCCCGACGCGGACTGGCCGCTGCGCGTGCTGTCCCTGCTCGCCGGGGCCGCCGGGATCACCGTGCTGACCCGGGCGGTGGCCCGGCTCGGCGGTTCCCGCCGGACCGCTCTGGTGGCGGGGCTGGCGGTGGCGGCCAACCCCCTGGTCCTCGCCTGGATCACCGAGGCCCGGCCCTACGGGGTGGCCGTGCTGGCCGCGGCGGGTACGACGCTGGGGCTCGCGCGGTGGCTCGACCGCGCCCGCGGAGGGCTCACGCTGTTCGGGCTCGCGGGCGCGGCGACGGGGCTCGCCCACTGGTACGCCCTGCTCGTCGTCGCGGGCCTCGCCGTCGCCGGCGTCCTGCTGGCGCCGCGCCGGGCGCCGGCGCTCGCCGCGGTCGCGGTGCTCGCGGCGCTGCCGACCGCGGCCCTCGTGGAGCTCAACCTGCGGACCGTCGGCGACCGCAACGCCGCCCTGCTCTACGACACCGAGGGGCTGATGCCCCTGTTTGCGGCCTGGCAGTGGTCGGGCACCGACTACGGGACCGCGCTGGTCGTCGGCCTGTTCGGGATCGCCGGCCTGCTGCGGGGTCCGGGACGGCTGCGGGTGGTGGCGGCCTGCTGGGTCACGGTGCCGGTGGGCCTGCTGCTGCTGGCCGAGGAGGAGCTGCGCCCGGTCTACGAGCCCCGCTACCTGCTCGTCGCCCTGCTCGGGCTCGGGGTCCTCACCGCGTGCGGAGCCGTCGGGATGACCGCGTCACGACGCGGGACGGCGGTGCTGTCGGTGCTGCTCGTCGCCGCCACGCTGGCCGCCTCGACGACGATGCTGCGGGTCACGCCGCGCGAGCGGGCGGACGAGGTGGCGGCCCTGATCGCTGCCGCGCACCGGCCGGGCGACGCGGTGGTCGCGGGCGACCGCCAGTCGGCGCTCGGGCTCGAGCACTACACGCGGACGCGGTACCCGGCGATGGCCCCGGACCTGCGGGTCCCACCCGTCTACGCCGCCCCGGACGCGCCCGTCGTCTGGTACGTGCGGGTCCGGATCATCCACGGCGAGACCGGTCCGGTCGACGGCGACGTGCTGCTCCTGCGGGCCGGGATGCGGGTCGAGGGGCAGTGGTTCCTGCAGGGCACCTGGACGTCGCTGGTGGTCCAGCGCTGGGTGCGGTAGCTCCTCAGCGGAACACCAGACCGCGCAGCACGAGGAAGTTGACCGTCGTCCCGAGGCCCTGGGAGACCAGCCAGGCGACCCCCACCACCCAGGGCGCCGCGACGACGGCGGGCAGCAGGGAGATCGCGAGCCCGTGGGTGACCACCACGACCATGAAGGTCGTCGCGTAGAGCAGCGCGACCCACAGCGTCGCCCCGCGCACGCCGGGCGCGGCGAACGTCCAGCGCCGGTGCAGCACCGTGACCAGGGCGGTTCCCACGACGTAGCTCAGGACGCGGGAGACGTGGACGTCGAGACCGGCCCGGACCGCCACGAGGTGCAGGCCGAGGCTCAGCGGGAGCACGACGACGCCGGTCGCCAGGAATCGGGTGCCGATTCTGACGACGCCGTTCGTCTCTGACGGCCGTGCCTCGGCCGGTCGCGTGCGAGCCACCACGACATCGTGGACCGGGGCGGCCACCGATGCCGATCCCACCCGGTGTGACCGGCAGCAACGCCAGGCCGGACCTCGGCGGTCGGACCGAGCGGCGAGCACAGGCCCTCGGGTGTCGGCGGCTGCTGATGGGGCACCGGCGGAGGCACGGCCTGGTCCATCGGACTCGAGCCCACCCACCGCCAGCGCACCAGCCGCGTGTACGCACCACCGAGAACGTCGTGAATCTTGCGGATCGTGGCGTCGCCGAGGGGCGGCATCGATGCGATCGGCACCCGCGCGACGCACTCGTGGGGGCAGCTGGTCGGGGGGTCCACATCGCGGCTGTCGCGACAGCCCCCGCGGCAGCCCTCGACCGTGCGCCGGCCGCCGACGTGCTGATCGAGGTCTCGGTGGAGGGTTCGGACCAACGTCCTTGCGGGTCACAGTGGGTGGAGGCGAAGGGACTCGAACCCTCGACCCCCGCCTTGCAGAGATGGACGATCACGTTGACCAGGGCCTCAACCAGCACCAACATCCGCGGAGCACGCCACTCCGTGCCCCTGGGCAACACCACTACGCCACGTTTCGCGTCACGAGCCGTGTCACGGGGCCGGTGGCCTGGCGGCGACGCTGGACCGTGGGCGATCTTGCCGACGTCCTCGGGGCGGGGTGGCCGGATCGTCGAAGTGGCTGCCCACCGGTGGGCAGCGTCGTTCCTGGTCCCACACCGGGAGCTGCTTAGGAGGAGAGGGACGTCCTGTGCAGAACGTGTTCGTTGTCGTTCCCGGCCTCCCTGCACCACAGGACTTGGCCGGGAACGACGACGAACAACGAATCAGGCTGCGCCGCGGATGCCGTGGGCGTCGAGCCAGCGGACGATGTTGGCCATGTAATCCTGACCGCCGTACCCGAGGAGTGTCCCATGGCCGGTGTTCTGCACGATGTACTTCGTGAACACGCCGGGTCTGTAGAAGTTGGGCTCGTTCGCGGTCATGGGATCAGTGTTGCAATCGTCCGTCGTGCCACACCAGATCTTGTCGAATCGACCGGGAGACCACAGCACCGGCACAGTGATGTTGCGCGTCAGATCGGTGTAGGACTTGAGGGTGATGTCGGCGAGTTCGGTCGCACCGACGATGTCCTTGGTGCGCTCCTCGACGGGTAGCTGGGCTTCGTCGTACGTGCCGGGGGGACCGAAGAAGAGAGTGCGCTGTCCCGGGATACTCGTGAGGTAGCCCGGATCGAGCGCGTAGGGCTGGCCGCGGAACTTCGGGTCGAGAAGCGCAGGCTGTACCAGGGTGCCGAGTCGCGCCGTGGACCGCGGAGTGAGCAGGCCGTGGCCGACGGCGTGCACGGCGATCGCATCGAGATCGCGGTAGCGCGCCGCGGCCACTTGGGCGGTGAGTCCACCCATGGAGTAGCCGTTGGCGACGACCTTGGTGAAGCGGGTGCCGACGGAGCCGTTGCGGAGGTGCTGTACGACCTGGTGGAGCGTGTTGGCGGCGACGTCGAAATTGAGCGAAACCGCGGGCGGGTGGTCGCTGTAGCCGTAACCGAGCCGGTCGAGGTTCAGCGTGGCGAAGCCGCGCTGCGTCATGTAGCGAACGTAGTTGTACCGGTCCGGCTGGTAGGACCAGTCGAAGTAGGCGTGGTTGTAGGTCCCGCCGTGGATCAGAACCTGGATGGGTTGCTCAGCCAGCGTCGCCGGATCGTCGGTGCACAGCTGTCCCCACACCTTGTAGGTCTTGTTGTTGACCTCCACCGGGAAGAAGTAGCCCTGGCACTGCGCCCCGCTCGCCGATTCTGAGCCGGGGGGGTTCGAGGGCGTCACGGTGTCTGCTGCAGAGGCTGGTGGGATCACCAGGAGACCGGCGAGCAAGGCGAGGAACACGGGGACGGCGAGCTTCATCGCTCGCAGTCTGGGCAGGCGCATGCGGCCCCTTTTCATCGACGGACCATGGACGCGGCCCTCGTCGAGGGGACGCGCAGAGATCGGTGGATTCCGCCGACGTCAGAAGGCGGCGGTGAGGCTGCCCGGGCACCGGTCGGGCCGGAGGCAGTGTCTGGGCGCACGTGCCCTCGGAGTCGCACAGGGACGGGCGGACGGCGCCGGATTGGTGATCGAATTCGACCGATCACGTACGCGTCGCGCGGCGCGGGTGCGCCCGGCATGGACGCGGTGAGCGAGAGAGCTGTAGATGTCGCTGTCAGTCGGGGAGCATCGAGTCCTCCAAGACGGTCACACCAAGTCCAACGACCGAGCTCAGACACAGGTGACGGTTTATCGACATCTTTGTCACGGCTGGTCGGTGACCAGACAGGTCTCGAAGAATGCCGCTGTGGCGAGGTGGTGGGCATAGCCGGCGCGGTGGGCGTCGAGGCTGTGCCCCGCGGCTCGCTGCACGGTGACGGTGGCACCGTCCACCTTCTCGAACGCGGCGGCAGCCTGGCGCTGCGCGTGCTCGTCGGAGGCCCAGATCCCGTCGTGCTCGGGGAGGACGTGCAGGACAGGGACCGAGATCCGCGCGGCGACCCCGGGCATCGCTTCGGTCCAGTCGATCGCGCCGCGCAGCTCCTCGGCCGGCAGCGGGTGAAGATCCGCTCCGGCGTCGCGCTGCACGGCCGGGTCGACGAGGCCCGGGTCGGCAGCGAACATGACCTGGTCGCGTGCCTCGTTGGGCACCGACACGGTCGTGCTCTCGCCGAGCAGCGAGCCCCACATCTCGCGGAGGCCGGGCTGCCACACCATGCCCATGCCGGAGGCCATGACCCCTCGTAGAGGAGTGTCGGCGCCGTCGGCGGCCATGTCGGCGGCCATCGTGAGGGCGATCATCCCTCCGATGGAGTGCCCGATGAGGAAGACACGCAGGTCGTCGGTACGGGTCCGGCGCACCTCGCGGAGTGCGTCGCGCAGGATCTCGGACTGGGCGCCGAATCCACAGGCCGCCGGCTCCACGTTCGCGGCGATGCCGTAACCCGGCCGGTCCAGAGCGACCGCCGCGAATCCGAGGTCGGCGTAGTTCTGGAGCGCGGAGGCTCGCGGCGAGCTCTGCAGGTCGTAGTAGCGACTGGAGTACGTACCGCCGTGCAGCGCGAGCACCAGCGCACGCGCGGTGGTGGTGGGTTCGACGATCCGCCCGGCGAGTCGGTGGCCCGCAGCGGTGATCTCGATCGGGGTTGACATGGGTTCTCCTCACGTGGGTGGGACGCGCCCCGGAGGACGACGAAGGTCAGGGAAGCTGCCGGAGCCAGGGGTCGATGAGTGCGACGGCCTGATCGCGGCCGCGATCGCTTGCGGGCGAGTTGCCGTAGTGGTCGGCGACGAGGGCGTCGACGTGCTTGTCGGAGCTGCCGATCGTGTCCACGATCTGCTGGAAATCGCTGGGGAACACGCAGTTGTCGGCGGTGTAGGTGATGAGCACCGTCGGCAGCACCATCTCGGGGCCGGCCTTGGCGATGGTGGCCCGGGAGGACAGCGCCGACCACGTCGAGAGCCAGGCGTCCGGGGTCGTGAGGCGCCCGAAGCCGACGATGCCGTAGTTGGTGGTCTCCGGGCTCGCTCCGTAGACCGAACCGTAGCCGCGGTCGGACTTGTCCAGGCTCTGGTCCATCGCGCGCAGGTCGGCGTCGGTGCGCCACACCGTGATCAGTCGGGCGGTGCCGGCGCGGCGGCGGTCGTCGGCGGTACCCTCGCCGGCCTTGACCCGGCGACGTGCGGCGAGGGCGGCGTCGATCGCGTCCCGGGCCCGCTGGTCGATGCGCGCGACGCGCTCGAGCTGTGCGGCCCGGTACCGCTCGACGAACTCAGGATCGTAGGAGGAACTCTCCGGGGCCGGGCGGTAGCCGTTGGCCTCGGAGAAGGGGTCGAGGGCTGGATCGACGGAGAAGGCGTCGTCCTCGTCGGTGACCGACGGGTCGATGCAGCGGCTCAGGAGAGTGCCCTGCCCGGGGTGCGGCGCGAGGTAGGCCACGGCGTCGAGGGCGGGGAGGGTGGCCTTGTCCAGCAGGCTGGGTCGACCGGCGGGTGTGCGCGCGACCCGGTCCGCTGGGGCGCGCAGGGACTGCTGGACGTAGTAGGTCACCAGCCCACCGCCGCCGGAGTTGCCCAGCCCGACGGTGCGCCGGAACCCCACCCCGTGCAGCCACTCCAGCCCGGCGCCCAGGTCGAGCAGCGTCTGCTCGTGCACCAGGCGCAGGTCGTTGCCCGCGTCGCGGGCCTGCTGGACGTAGACGGCGTGGCCGGCCTCGAGCAGGGCGGGGATCAGGTAGTGCCGCGAGAAGTCGACGCGCGGGTGCATGAGCACGACCACGGTGGTGGTGCCGGCCGGCCGGCCGGCCGGCGTGTAGAGGGTGCCCTTGGCGGCGTTCCCGTCCACCGTCACGCTGGTCTGCAGGTGGACTCCGGTTCCCGGGGGCAGGGTTGCGGGGTGCCAGTCGACGTTGAGTCCGGGATTGGCGGCCATCAGCGGGCTCCGGCGTTCGCGGGGGCCGCGGCGAGCACCGACGCGGCGCGGTCGCGGCGGAGCAGCCGGCCGGCGTCGGGGATGTCGATCGGCAGCCCGAGGCGGTCGAGCAGCGTGAACGCGCCGGCGGTCGCGGCGGACAGGACGGGCAGACCGAACTCCTGCTCGGCGGCCTCCACCAGGCCCAGGGAGGGCATCTGCACGCAGGCGGAGATCACCAGCGCGTCCGCGCCACGGAGGTCGAGGTCGCGGGCCGCGTCGAGGACCCTCGCGCCGGGGATGCAGCCGACGGTGGCGTTGTCGCCGACCTCGAGGGCCCGCCAGTCGGTGACCGTGACGCCCTGCTCCTCGAGGTAGCCGACGACGAGCTCGGCCACCGGGCGCAGGTAGGGCATGACCAGGGCGACCCGGGCGGCGCCGAGGGCGCGCAGGGCGTGGACCAGCGCCCCGGCGCTGGAGGTGACCTGCGGGTGGAGTCCGCGCAGGGCGAGCTGGTCGACGACGGCGGACTCGGTGCGCTCGTGCTCCCCGACGCCGTCGCGGTGGCCCTGGGCCATCAGGGCGACCAGGCAGGCGTAGAGCACCGCGTCGATCCCGGCGTCGCCGACCTCGTCGACGCACCGTTCCCGCTGGGCGTTCATCGCCCGCAGCTCCTCGGGCGACACGGTGTGCATCCGCATGCGGGTCGAGTGGAAGGAGAAGCTCGCGTGCTCGTACCTCGCCAGCAGCGACGGCATCTCGGTCTCCACCGTGACGTTGGAACTCGGGACCACGAGCCCGAGGCGGAAGGACTGCTCACCCATCGGTGACCTCCCTCGTCGAGGGACGGTGGACGACCCGCAGGGCGTTCTTGTCGTGCTGGAGCACGCGGGCGTCGTGGAGCCCGGCGAGGGCCGAGTACCAGACGGCGTGGCGGCAGCCGGTGGCGCGGCGGTCGATCACGATCTGCCCGGGGGTGCTGGTGTGGCCGGCGCCGACGTTCCCGATCACGTCGTGAGGGGTCTCGACGTCGGTGGTGTCCTCGCTCTCGAGGCGGATCTCGAAGTAGGGGCCCACCTTGACCACGACCAGCAGCGGGTCCTGTTCCGCGACGCGGACGACGCCCTCGTTCTCGGGGGTGTCGAGGACGAACAGGGCGGTCACGACGTCACCTCGCTGTACTGCTCGAGGTGTGCGGTCTCCCAGTCCGGGGCCCGCTCGACGATCAGCTCGGCCTTGCGGGTGAGGAGCTTCTCCAGCGAGGGCTCGGGGCCGGAGGCGACCTCGCAGAGCGCGTCGATGGTGAGCTCGGCGTCGAGGTCCTCCTGGGGCGTGACCGGCCGCAGCGCGCGGGTGAACTCGATCATGTAGCCGTTGGGGTCGTGGGTGTAGATCGACTCGATGGTCTCGTGCTTCACCTGCATCTCGCAGGGCCAGGCGCTCTGGTCGAGGCGGCGCCGGTACTCGAGCAGGTCGTCCTCGGAGTCGACGTGGATCGCGAGGTGGCGGGAGTTGACGAAGTACTCGGGCGTGCCCTCGGGCAGCCGTGCCCAGGCGTCACCGGGCGCGCCTTGGTCGCCGACCGGCTCGTGGCCGAAGTAGTAGAAGAACGCGATGCGGTCGTCGTTGCCGATGTCGAAGAAGAAGTGGATGAAGTCGGGGTGGTCCTGCGGTCCCCACCCCGCCGCGCAGATGGAGTGCACGACGGGGAAGTGCAGGGTGTCGCGGTAGAAGCGCACCGTGGCGGCGGGGTCGAAGGTGGGGAAGGCGGCGTGGTCGACGCCCTGCACGCGGTGGTCTGGGTCGTGCGTCATCTCGGGCCTCCTAGCGGGCTGAGGGGACGGGTGGTCTCGGGCAGGGGACAGACCAGGTCGGCGCGACCGGCGACGACGCCGGCGGCGAGGTCGTCGAGCACCGTGACGGGCCCGTCGACGACGGTCAGGCCGCCGGTCTCGGCGCGCAGGCGCTCCCCCAGATCGAGTCGGGTCAGGACGCGGCCGCGCTCGTCGACCGCGTCGTCCGGGCCGGTGAGCCAGCAGCCGGCCCAGCCGGACCGGACGAGCTCGTTGACGTGCTTGACCAGGACGTCGGCGTCGTGGTTCCAGGGATCGCCGATGCTGGTCGTGAGCAGGGCGAGGGCCCCGTCGAAGGGCGGCGGCCCGGGGTGCTCCGCGGCGCCCGACCCGGGAACGGCGGTCAGCGCTGCGCGCCGGTCGGGGTCGAGCCGGCGGGACGCGAAGCGGCGCCCGCCGTGCTGTAGCGGCTGGTCGAGTACCCAGCCGGTGACGTCCTCGAGGGGCACGTCGCCCGGATCGACCCCGGCGAACTCGGCGAGGCCGCGGCGGGCCGTGTCGGGATTGGTGCCGGCGAAGCGCGGGAGGGCGACGTTCCCGGTGCGGGTCATGTAGGCGAGCATCAGCTGGTGTGCCGGCAGGTGGGTGCGCTGCGGGAAGGAGTCCCACCAGAGCTGGCTGCGGCGGGCGAGGTCCTGGAGGCGCTCGACCTGGGGACGGCGCACGCGCTCGTACTCGGCGAGGGCCTCGGGCACGGTGGCCGCGTCGCCGACCGCGTCGCGGAGCGCGATCGCGTCCTCCATGGCGAGCTTGGTCCCCGAGCCCACCGAGTAGTGGGCGGTGTGGGCGGCGTCGCCGAGCAGGACGACGTTGCCGTGGCTCCACCGCTCGCAGTGCACGGTCCGGAAGCGCATCCAGCGTGTCCGGTTACCGATGAGCCGGTGGCCGTCGAGGTGGTCGGCGAAGGCCTCCTGCAGGTATCGCAGCGAGGCCTCGTCGGACTGGTCCGGCGGTGTCGCTTCGGTGCTCGCGTCGAACCCGGCGGCGCGCCACGTGCGCTGGTCGGTCTCGATGAGGATCGTGCTGCGGTCGGCGCGGTAGGGGTAGGCGTGGGTGACGAAGGTCCCGTGGGGGGTGGTGACCGGCGCGAAGATGGCCGTGTCGAGCGCGAAGTCGGCTCCGGCCCAGAGGTAGAGGCATCCGGCGACGTCCACGCTCGCTCCGAGCTGCTCGGCGAGAGAGCTACGCGTCTGGCTGCTCACGCCGTCGGCGGCGACGACCAGGTCGGCGGTGAACTCGTCCACCGTCGCGCGGACCCCGTAGTGCAGCGTCACACCGGCGGCTTCTGCGTGGTGTCGCAGGATCGCCAGCAGCCCGGGTCGGGCGATGCCCATCACCGCGCCGTTGCGCACCCGAGCGCTGTCCTCTCCGACGACCATGCGCATGTCGTGCGGGAGGCCCGCAGCGAGGATGTCGGCGAGGGTCTCGGGGTCGGCGGCCTCCAGGTTGCGCTGGGTCCGGCTCGCGAGGGCCACCCCGAACCCGAAGGTGGTCTCGGGCAGGCTCTGCTCGTAGACCGCCACCTCGGCGTGGGGATGGGCGAGCTTGAGCAGCCGTGCGGCGTAGAGCCCGCCCGGGCCCCCGCCCAGGACGGCCACGCTGTCGAGCTTCATGCGAGCACCTTCTCGTCCTCGAGCTTGCGCTCGATGTCCGCGCGGAGGTCCTTCTTGGAGACCTTGCCGATGTTGGTCAGCGGGAAGGTCGGGACGACCTCGATCCGCTCGGGGAGCTTGAACTTCGCCACGCCACTGCCGAGCAGGAACTGCGCGACCGTCTCGACGGTCAGCTGCCCGGCACCGGGCGTCGGGATGAGGTAGGCGCAGACACGCTCCCCGAGCACCTCGTCGGGCATCGCGACCACCGCGGCGTTGCGGACCCCGGGATGGGTCGCCAGGACCTCCTCCAGTTCGTCGGCGTGGATCTTCTCGGCGCCCCGGTTGATGACGTCCTTGATGCGCCCGTCGATCGAGTAGTACGGGCGGCCGTCCACGACGTGGCGGGTCACCAGGTCGCCGGTGCGGTAGAAGCCGTCGGAGGTGAACGCCGTGGCGTTGTGGCGCTCGGCGCGGTGGTAGCCGTTGATCGTGTACGGGCCGCGGCAGGCGAGCTCGCCCAGCTCGCCGTCCGGCACCTCCACCTCGTCGACGACGTCGAGGACCCGCACCTCGTCCGCGGGCGAGATCGGCGTGCCGACCGTGTGGAGCCGCACCCAGGGATCGGCGTCGGGCGGGGTGAGCAGGAACATGCCCTCCGCCATGCCGAACATCTGCTGGGCGGGGATCCCCAGCGCGGTCTCCAGCCGGACCATGAGCTCGACCGTCGGCTTCTGTCCGCCCACGTAGAACCGGCGCAAGCTGCTCAGGTCGGCGGGCCGGATCTCGAGCTGGTCCAGGAGCCGGATCGCCACTGCGGGCGGCACCACCGGGATGGTGGTGACCCGCTCCCGCGCGACCAGGTCCAGGACCGCGCCGGCCTCGGCGCCCGGGGCGACGATGCAGGTCGCACCGCACAGGTGGGCCGGCTGCAGGGCCGCGGAGGTCCCCGCGTTGTGCATGATCGGCAGGGGGTGCAGGACGACGTCGTCCGGGGTCAGCTCGAGCGCCTGGGCCCAGGCACGGGCGTTGTAGAGGTACTCGCGGTGGCGGCGTGGAGCGACCTTGGGCAGCCCGGTCGTCCCCCCGGAGAGCTGGAACACGACCAGGCCCGCCGGGTCGATCGTCGGCAGCAGGGCGTGCGCGTTCGGGGCGGTGCCGGCCTCGACGAGGGTCTCGAAACCGTGGGTCCCCGCGGGTGCTGCGTCGCGTGCCACGATCACCGTGTCGAGGCCCTCGATCGCGGTGGTGAGCCGCTGCGCGCTCTCGACGAGCGCACCGGACCGTAGGTCGCCCTGCACGATGTGGCCGCGAGCCTCGACGTGGGTCGCCAGCTGTTCGATCTCGCGCTCGCCGTGCTGGGGCAGGGTGCACACCGGCACCAGGCCGGCCTTGATCGCGCCGTAGTAGGCGACCACCGTCTCGGCGACGTTGCCCATCTGGAACATCACGCGGTCGCCCGGCTCCAGCGGCGTCGCGGCCAGGACGCCGGCGGCGAAGCGCTCTGTGGCCTCGTCGAGTTCACGGTAGGTGTAGCGGGCGTCGGCGGTCACCAGCGCGGTCCGGTCGCCGTGGGTGGCGGCCGCCGCGCGCAACGCGTCGCCCAGGGTCTCTCCGCTCCACAGCCCCTCGCGCAGATAGCGCTCGGCGCGCTCGGGAGGGAAGGGCGGTGACGTGTCCGCGGCGATCATCATGAGGTTCTCCGAGATGCGGATGTTGAGAAATCGACAGTGGTGTCACGGTCGGGCCGGGCGGCGGGCGGGACGCCCGCGGCGTCTCAGCCCGGGGGTGGCTCGGCGTCGGGCCTGGCCTCGAGCGCGGTGGTGAGCGCGCTCTCGAGGTGGGTCACGTCTTCCTTGAGCAGGGCGAGTGCAGCCCACGGCCCGGAGTGCACGTGGCGCCCCTGGTCACGTCCCGCCCCGCGCATCATCATTTCGACGAGGACGTCGGCGACATCCTCGGCGTCGTCGTCGACGCCGTGGCGGTACCACCAGGCCACCCAGTTGGCCGCGCCGAGCATGCCCAGCGCGACGGTCCGGGCGGGCAGCGGTCGGAGTCGCCCGGCTTCCTGGGCGTCGGTGACGAGCTGGGTCAGCAGGCTCAGCACCCGCCGACGTGCCGCGCGGTGCATCTCGGCGATGTCGTCCGGCAGGTCCGGCTCGCTGCGGTCGAGCAGCCGGAACCGCGTGGTGTTGCGGGCGTTGTTGGCCACGATCTCGCGCAGCGCGAGCTCCAGGCGTTGCTCCTCGTCGAGATCGGCTCGCGCCGTTGCTCGCTCGAGGATCTGGACGACGCGTTCGAGGACGTCCCGGACGAGCGCGGCGAGCAGCTCCTCCTTGTTGTTGACGTAGTTGTAGAGCGCCGGCCTGCTGATGCCCATCGAGTCGGCGATGTCCTGAAAGCTGGTGTTCGCGTACCCCTGATCCGCGAACAGGCGCGCGGAGTGCTCCAGGAGCTCGGTCGACACGAGTCGCCGTCGGGTCTGCTGCCGCGCCATGGCGCCACCATAGACGGCTTCCGACATAGGTGTCAAGAAATCGACGATAGTGTCACGAGGCCCGGACGCCTCACGAGTTGATCGCCCGTCGGAGTTCACCATCGTCCACCGTCGCCGGGGAGGACGTCACCGGGGAGTCTGCAGCCCCTGCGGTGATCGGGCGCGGGACCAGACCACAGGCCAGGGCACCCAGTACGGCCACCACCGCGAAGACGCCGACGTTGGCGCTGAGGCCGAAGCCCGCCGCGAGGAGCGCTCCACCGAGGACCGGTCCGGCGACCGCGCCCAGCCGACCGACGCCACTGCTCACCCCGAGCGCGGTGGCACGACGCGCGGCCGGGTAGTGAGCGGCCACGTATCCGTAGATCACGATCTGGTTCCCCGTCGTCGCGGCTCCGGCCACGAAGACCAGGAGGTAGAGCAGCGCGGTCGGCAACGGAACCGCGATCAGACCCAGCGAGAGGACCGCGAGCGCGAACAGCCCGGTCGCCACCCATCGGCTGCCGAAGCGGTCGGCCAGTGCCGACCCGCCCAACCCGCCGCCGATGGCACCGACGTTGAGGACCAGCAGGAACGCCAGCGCCGAGCCGAGGTCGTAGCCCGCGCCCCGCATGAGCTGCGGCAACCAGGTGTTGAGCCCGAACACCAGCAGGAACCCGCAGAAGTTCGCGACCACGAACAGCACCGTCGCCAGGGCAGCCCGCCCCCGGAACAGCTCGGCGAGCTCACCGCGCCGCCTCGACCCGCCCCCGGACCGTCCTCGCGCCACGAAACTCGGCGATTCCGGGAGCAGCCAGATCGCCAGGGGGACGAGGGTCACCAGCGGCAGCGCCCCGATCGCGAACAGCGTCCGGAAGCCCGCGGGCTCGAGCAACGCGATCGCGAGCACGGCGGCGAGGGCCCCGCCGATCGGGAAGCCGCACAGCATCAACCCATTGATCAGCTGGCGGCGTGCCAGAGGCGCGATCTCGACGACGAGGGCGATGGCCGTCGGCGGGATGCCACCGAAACCCAGGCCGGCCAGGAAGCGGAAGACCCCCAGCCACCACGGGTCCGGCGCCATCGAGACCAGCAGCATCATGGTCGAGAACCAGGCCAGCGAGGCGATGAACAGCCGCCGGCGACCGATCATGTCAGTCAGCGTGCCCGACGCGATCGCGCCGATGAACATGCCGATCAGAGCGTAGCTGCCGATCGCACCGGCCTGCGCCGGCGACATCCCCCACGGCTCGTACTTCAGCAGAGCAGGAATGGCCGACCCGTAGACGATCAGGTCGTAACCGTCGAACACGATGGCCCCGAAACCGAGTGCGACGACCGCGGCGGTCGAGCGGGCAGGGGCTGACGTCGCCGTCATCCAGACCTCCAGGGGCCGCCGGCAGCCCGGCGGCGGGGACGTCACGACCGGGCCGTGACAGGAGTGGTTACTTATCGAGATGCGTGTCAGAGGCACCGTGTCGCGCGCGGCGAGGCGGACGACGGGCAAGCCGTGACACTGATGTCGAAGTATGGACACTTACGTCACGCCCGACAATGCGCCGTTTGGCGCAGTCGCTACCTCCGGCGTCGACGTATCCCGATCATGAGCAGCGGCCTTCAGAGGCCTGAGCTTTCGATCTCACCGAGGAGGGCTTGAGAAGCCTCGGATGTGTCTCAAGTCAATGACGAACAGGCGTTGGCCGAGGGCCTCCACCAGCAACAAAGGCTTCGCGAGGCGTCACTCTGTGCTCCTCGACCTCGTCGACCGCTCTCGTTTCGTGCCGCGGGGCGTGCCACGACGGCCGCCGGCGCCCGGGGCTCCTGCCACAAGTCTCATCCGTCACGCATGAGGACGGGCAGACCCATGCAGCGGAGGGTGACCGCGCCCCAGCCCGGCGACCGCGAGGACACCATGACGACCGTCGACGACCGCACCAAGGACGACGCCGCCGGCCCGTCGTTCGCCGACACCACCGACGTCGAGGACGCCGGCCGCGGCCTCGTGGAGCGCAGCCCGGACCCCCGCGTGCTCAGCAGTGACGGAGAACGGGTGGTGTGGGACTTCGAGGCCCTCGGCTTCCTCGAGCGCGGGTGCCCGCCGACGGTCAACCCCAGCCTGTGGCGCCAGAGCCGGCTCACCGCCATGCAGGGCCTCTACGAGGTCACCGAGGGCATCTACCAGATCCGCGGGTTCGACCTGTCGAACATGACCCTCCTCGAGGGCGACCGCGGGGTCGTCGTCGTGGACCCGCTATTCACCAGCGAGGTCGCCGCCGCCGGGCTGGCGCTGTACCGCCGGCACCGCGGCGACCGGCCGGTGACCGCGGTGATCTACACCCACTCCCACGGCGACCACTTCGGTGGCGTGCTGGGTGTGGTCGACGCCGACACGGAGGTCCCGGTCGTCGCGCCGGAGGGCTTCCTCGAGCACGCGGTCGCCGAGAACGTCTACGCCGGCACCGCCATGTCCCGCCGCGGCATCTACATGTACGGCATGACCCTGCCGAAGGACCCGTCCGGTGTCGTCGGCACCGGTCTCGGCCCCGGCGGCTCGACCGGCACCTTCGGGCTCGTCGCGCCGACGGTCGACATCACCCGGACCGGTCAGATCGAGACCCTCGACGGCGTCGACATCGAGTTCCAGCTGACCCCGGGCACCGAAGCGCCGTCGGAAATGAACTTCCTGGTCCCGTCCCGACGGGCCCTGTGCATGGCCGAGAACGCCACCCACAACCTGCACAACATCCTCACCCTGCGCGGTGCCGTCGTCCGCGACGCGCACGTGTGGTCGCAGTACCTCGACGAGGCCGTCGCGCTCTACGTGGACCGCTGCGACGTCCTGTTCGCCTCGCACCACTGGCCCACCTGGGGACGGGACCGCATCCGCACGTTCCTCACCCAGCAGCGCGACCTGTACGCCTACCTGCACGACCAGACGCTGCGCCTGCTCAACCAGGGCCACACCGGTCCGGAGATCGCCGAGCTGATCGAGCTGCCGCCGGCGCTGCGTCGGGCCTGGCACACCCAGGGCTACTACGGGTCGGTCAGCCACAACGTCAAGGCGATCTATCAGCGCTACCTCGGCTGGTTCGACGGCAACCCCGCCCGCCTCTGGCCCCACCCGCCGGAGGCGTCGGCCCACCGCTACGTCGAGGCGCTCGGCGGCCAGCAGGCGACGGTCGCCACTGCGCGCCGGTTCGCCGACGCCGGCGACCTGCGCTTCGCCGCCCAGCTGCTCGACCACGCGGTGTTCGCCGATCCCGCCGACACCGAGGCCACCGGTCTGCTGGCCGACGTCTTCGAGCGGCTCGGGCAGGGCGCGGAGAACGCCACCTGGCGCAACTTCTACCTCACCGGCGCCCAGGAACTGCGCCACGGCGTCACACCGACACCGGTGAACCTCGGATCGCCGACGATGCTCGCCGCCCTGACCGTCGAGCAGCTCCTCGACGCGATCGCGATCCGCGTCGACGGGCCCCGCGCGTGGAACGAGCACCTCGTCCTGGACCTGGTGATCACCGATCAGGGCCGGACCCACCGGTGCTCGCTCAGCAACGGCGTGCTCATCCACTCGGCCCGTCCCGAGGGCGCGGAGGCCGCCGACCTGGCCGTGACCCTGACGAAGGCGCAGCTGCCGGCGGTGCTGGCCGGACACGGCCTCGAGGGTATCGACCACGACGGCGACCCGGCGGTCCTCGAGCGACTGCTCGGGCTCCTCGACCAGCCCGACGGCGACTTCCGCATCGTCACGCCCTGACACGGGCGGGCCACGCCGCGGTCACAGTCGACCTTCAATTCACTCCCGAGATCCGGTAGAACGAGGCGGCGGTCGACGTCGGACGAGAACCGCGCGGAATTGATGACACAGTTCCCCGGGGGTCGCCGATGCGGTGGGCGAAGACCATGGTGCCGCTGCGACCACCCGGATTCGTCGAACGTCCCACCCTCGACGCCCTGCTGGACCAGTACGGCGAGGCCCACGAGTACGGCCGGGTCGTCCTGGTCAGCGCTCCCGCCGGGCAGGGCAAGACCGCGGCCGTGGCCGAGTGGACCCGCCGCCACCCGGAGACCCCGACCGCCTGGGTGTCCCTGGAGCCGACCGACCGCGACGCGGCGTGCTGGTGGGACACGGTCCTCGGCGCGCTCGACACGGTGCTGGACCCCGTGGAGCACCGGCCGGGACCCAGGCGCGACCAGGACCCCATGGTCATGGCCCACGAGGCCCACGAGGCCCTCGAGGCCCTCCCCGACGGCGCGGTGCTCGTCCTCGACGACGTCCACGAGATCGTCGGGCACCCCGCCCTCGACGGCCTCCTCGCGCTGCTGCGCCATCCCCGGCCGAGGCTCACGATCGTGCTCTGCAGCCGCTTCGACCCGCCGGTGGGGCTCGAGCGGCTGCGCCTGCACGGCCGGCTCGCCCAGGTCCGCGTCGCCCAGCTCAGCTTCGACCGGGACGACGCCGCGCGCCTGTTCGCCGCGCACGGGGTGCGGCTGGCCGAGGACGAGGTCGCGACGCTGGTCGACCGGACCGAGGGGTGGGTCGCCGCCCTGCGCCTGGCCGCGATGTCGCTGCAGGAACTGGAGGACGTGTCGGCCTTCGTCGCCGACTTCGCCGGCGACGACCGCTCGGTGGCCGACTACCTCGTCGACGAGGTCCTCGCCGTCCTGGACGAGCGGCAGATCGCGGTCCTGGAGACCGGCTGCGTCTCGACGCCGCTGCCCGTCGAGCTCGCCGTCGAGCTCAGCGGTATCGACGACGCCGCGATCGTGCTGGACCGCCTCGAGTCGGCGACGGCGCTGGTGAACGCCACCGATCGGCGTCGCACCCTGTTCCGCACCCACGAACTGCTGCGGTCCCACGTGCTGGCCCGGTTGCGACGCCGCGATCCCGCCCGGCTCGCCGACCTCCACCAGCGGGCCGCGTCCTGGTACGAGCAGCGCGGCGAGCACCCGCAGGCCCTGCGCTGCGCCGCGGCGGCCGGGGACGTGCCCACCGTGCAGCTCCTCCTGCGGTCCCGGGCCATCGAGCTCCTCGGCCAGGGCGCCTTCGACGCGCTCCTGCACACCGAGCGGGTGCTCGCCGGAGCGGCCGACGACCCTCGGGTACGCCTGCTCCTCGGCCTGTCCGCCCTGGAGCGTGGCGACCTCGACCACGGCGAGCGGCTCATCGACTCCGCCGAGCGCGAGCTCGCCGCCCACCGGCCCCTCGGGCACCAGAGCGGCAACCTCGTCGTCTTCCGCCGGATCGTGGCCGCCCGCGCGGCCTTCGTCCGGGGCCGGCTCCCGGCCGCCATCGCCGTCGGGGCCACCATCGACCCCGACGCGGTCGACGACGTCGCGCTGCGCGCCCTCGCCCTCATCACCCGCGGCACGGCCCTGCTGGCCTCCGACCGCGACCAGTCCCGCCGGGACTGCCAGGAGGCGCTCACCCTCGCCGAGTCACGCGACTGGCCCTACCTCGCCCTGCAGGCGCAGTCGACCCTCGCCCTCGCCGACAACCACGCGGGCGAGCGGGCGCGGCTGCAGCGCCACGCCCGGGCCGTCATCGCCCGCGCCCGCGCCGAGGGCTGGGGCGACAGCTCGTGGACGTTGCGCGCGTGGTTCGCCCTCGCCACCAGCGAGGTCCTGCGCGGCCGCCCGCACGAGGCAACCGAGCGCATCGCGCACGCCGAAGCCGCCTGCCCGCCCGACCACCCGCACTTCGCCGCAGCCCTCGCCGTCCTGCGCGGCGCGGCGGAGCACGACACCGGGGAGACGTTCGAGGGCTGGCGACGCATCCGCCACGCGCGCACCTCCCGTAGCGAGGACAGCACCCACGAGGTGCACACCAAGGCGCTGGCCGCGCTGCTGGAGCAGCAGGCGGCGCTCGCCGGCGGCCGCGCCCGCGAGGCCGGCGAGGTCACCCGGGCGATGAGCGCGGACCTGGCGGGCACGGCCGAACTCGCCCTCCTGCGCGCCCGGAACCAGTGGTCGGTCCGCGACGTCCGGGCCCGCAGGACGCTCGACCCCGTGCTCACCGGCGAGCTGCGGGCGCTGACCTCGCTCGTGGTGGTCGAGGCACCCCTGCTCGACGCCGAGATCGCCCTGGAGCGCGGCGAGACGTCGATCGCCCGCGACCGCCTGCGCCGGGCGCTCGCCCTCGCCCACCGCTCCGACGTGGTGCGCCCGCTGCGGCACCTGCCCGAGGCACTGCGTCGCTTCCTCGCCGAGCACCGCGGCGGCTTCGCCGAGCTCGACCCCCTCGTCGACGAGGTCCTCACCGGCAGCGCTCCCGCCGTCGCGGCGGCGCACCACCTCACCGCGCGGGAGCGTGACGTGCTGGACCTGCTGCCCACGATGCGCTCGTCCGCCGACATCGCCCACGACCTCACGGTGTCGGTCAACACCGTCAAGACCCACCAGCGCGCGATCTACCAGAAGCTGGGTGTCGAGAACCGCCGGCAAGCGGTCACCCGCGCCCGCCAGATCGGCCTGCTCGTGTCCGAGCGCCCGCGCTCGGCGCACTGAGCCCCGCCCTACTCCGTCGGCGGCCGCGGCCCGTCGGGCACGCTGCGCAGGGACACGACCTGGAGCCCGAGGGCCTGGAGACGGGCCAGCACCCCGTGCAGGTGGGCGTCGTCGACGACCTCCCCGATCATCACCGTCTCGGCGGGGGCGTCGGCCACCTCGAAGCCGTCGAAGTCCTCGGAGACCTCGCGGGACAGGTGGCCGCGGACGCGGAGCTCGTAGCGCGTGGGTTCCACAGCACGGCCCCTCACCGTCGGCGGCGGAGCAGGACGCCGATGAGCACACCGACGACGAGCGTGGCCGCCAGGGCGGCCCACTGCGGCATGACCACCACGGGGAGGAGCAGGCGGATCGCCACCGGCTCGCGGTTCTCGACGACGAAGACGACGGCGAGCACGGCGAGAAGCAGGGCGAGGGCCCAGCGGGAGGTCCACCAGGCCCCGCCGGCGGGGCCCCGATCGCGGGTCGGTGTGGGGCGCTGTCGGTCAACCATGGCCGTCCTCTCGTCCGGACGTCGGGGTGGGCATCTCGCCGGCGGAAGCGGTGACGGGCGCGGCACCGGCGCGGCGTTCGTCGAGCACCTGGCGGATCACGACCTTGCCCGCAGCCGTGATCGGCAGGGCGGTGACGGCGCCGAGCAGACCCCCCAGGAAGCCACCGACGAGGATCGCGACGAACGCGGCGGCCGGGGATATCTCGACGGTGCGGGAGAAGACCCGCGGGGCGACCAGGTAGTTCTCGAGCGCCTGGTAGAGGACGAAGAACACAAGGGTGGTCACGGCGAGTCCGATGCTGACGCTGAGCGCGGCGGCGATGCCCACGAGCGAGGCGAGCGTGGCCCCGATCTGCGGGATCGCGTCGAGGACGGCGACGACCAGGGCGAGCAGCGCCGGGTAGGGCATCCCGACGACCAGGAAGAAGACCAGCGAGACGAGGCCCGCCACCGCGGAGACAAGCAGCTGCCCGGACACGTAGCCCCCGATGCGCCCGAGCGCGGCGTCGGCGGCCTCGATGCGGTCGGCCCGTCCGATCGCGCGGTCGATCGCGGCCCGGATACTCGGCATCGCGAGGACGAAGTAGACCAGCAGCGCGAGCACGGTGACGGTCGCGAAGACGCCGCCGAACAGGGCGCCGAGCACCCCGAAGACCGCCGCCAACGACGCCCCGGCCACCGTGCCGAGCCCCTGGAGGAGCTGCTGGACCTGCTCATGGCGGGCGGGGTCGGACAGGGCCTGGCCCAGGGAGGTGCCCGGTCCACCGAGGCGGGCGCCGAGCCGGTCCAGGACGTCGGGGAGCCCGGCGGCGAGCGCGCCGATCTGGTGCGCCGCGGGGACGATGAGCACCGCCGCGAGCCCGACGACGATCAGCAGCAGAGCGAGGACCACGAGGACGAGGGCGAGGCCGCGGCGGACGCCGCGGCGGCCCAGGGCCCGGATGGCGGGCTCGAGGCCGGTGGCCAGGAAGAAGCCGACGAAGACCAGGATCAGGGCGCCGCGGGCGACGTAGGCGGCGCCCGCGACGAGCCCGACGAGCAGCACCGTGGCCGTGATGGCCGCATAGTCCGTCAGCGGCATCCGACGGGGCCGCGGGGCGACGGGCGTCGCCGGGCCGCGGCCGTCGACCGTCGCTGACGAGGTCTGCGTGTCGCTCACCGGGCTCTCCTGCCGTCCGCACCACCGTCCGGCCGGAGCGTGGGCGTCGCCGCCGGGGCTCGTCCTCATGCGCGACGGATGAGGTCCGGGCAGCGGGCGGTCAGCAGAGGCCGGCGATCCCGTCGCCGACCAGCTTGAGCCCGATGACGAGCAGCAGGGACGCTCATGATCGCGCTGTTGTGCGCGACCATCCAGGTCCGCAGGGAGGCCAGCAGGTCCGCGGAACGCGCACCGAGGACCAGGTCGATCACCCAGGGCAGGGCCGGCCCGAGCGTGCCCACCAGCACGAACACGGCGAGGGCGATGGCCTGACCGCCGGCCGCTATGCCTGTCTGGGCGATGGCGGCGGCGGCGCCCCCGGTGATGAGCAGGTTCTTCGGGTTGAGTGCCGAGAGCGCGACGGCCAGGCCCCCCGCCTTGACGGGCGTGAACGTGTCGATCGTCGACATCCACGCCGGGAGCCCGGGTGTCCCATCGCCGCGCGGCCGCGAGGCCGAGCACCCAGCCGACGACGAACGCCGAGCCGTCGGCCCGGCCGCGTGGTGTGGCGAGCAGGAGGACGACCGCGATGATGGGGACGGGACTGAGCGCGACCCCGATCCCGAGGGGCAGGACCGCCCCGATCGCCTCAACCACGGGTGTCCTCCTACCGGACCGGACCGGCCGACGCCCCGACCGCGGCCACGGCCGCGTCGACGTCGGGGAACACGCGGGGGCCGTTCCCTCGACGGCGCGCAGCACGTCGCGGACCTGGCCGAGGTCGCGGGCGAGGACGAGCTCGACGCCACGACGGTGCAGGGTCGCGGCGAGGGCCACCAGCATGCGGGCGGCGGTCACGTCCACCGAGGGCACCGACCGGGCGTCGAGCACGACGCCACGGGTGCCGGGGGTGGCGAGCGCGGTGACCTCGTCGCGGACGTGCGCCGCGTTGGCGAAGAACAGCTCGCCCTCGAGGCGCACGACCGCCACCGCGTCGGGCACCTCGGCGTCGTCGTGACGATCGAGGTCGACCCAGGGCTCCGCCCCGGTGCCGATGCGGCCGAGCCGGGCGAGGTGCGGACGTGAGGCCCGGTAGAGGAGCAGGAGCAGGGAGAGCCCGACGGCGACGACGAGGCCCGGGAGCGTGTCGAACACCAGCACGCCGAGCAGTGTCGCGACCGCGGCCGCGAAGTCAGCGCGGGCGGCGAGGCCGTAGATCGCTCCCAGCCGACGCGTCCACATCCGGTAGAGGACGACGAGGGCGGAGACGTCGATCAGCTCGATGACGGCGGCGATGACGACCGCCGCCAGGGCGGCCTCGGGCAGGCGCGTGAACAGCCCGGTGAGGAACAGCAGGGTCAGCACCGTCAGGGCCGCGGCCGTGAGACCGGAGATCTGGCTGCGGGCGCCCGCACTCCCATTGACCGCCGTCTTCGACAGCCAGGTCGGACGCCACCCCGCGAGGGACGGGGCCAGGACCCGCAGGGCCATGGAAGCCTTCCTCCGGGACGAGGGACGGGCCGAGCCTGACGCCAGGCTCACCACGCCGCCTCATCCGTCGCGAAGGAGGTGGCGACCGGACCGCAGGTGCGAGCGTCCGGGCCATGTCGTCAGAGACGCTCGTCGAGCAGGCAGGCAGCGGGCTCCACCGACGGGGCGTCGAGGCCGCGGTGTGGGGGATGCCGGCGGTGAACTTCGAGATCATGCGCTCGGTGCTCGCCCCGCAGGGGACGACCGAGTTCGTGTACTGGTCCCAGCTGTTGGACTGGCGCAACCAGACGCTGACCCCGAATCCGGACCTCATCTACTACATGGCGTTCCTGGACCCCGGCCGTGACGGTCCGCTCGTCCTCGACATCCCGCCCGCCGACGAGGAGCACGTGCTCAACGGCAGCGTGTGCAACGTGTGGCAGGTGCCGCTCGAGGACGTCGGCAAGTTCGGGCTCGACGAGGGCCGCGGGGGCCGGTACCTGGTCCTGCCACCGGGCCACGACGGCCCCGTCCCCGACGGCTACCTGGTGCTGCGCTCCGACACCAACCGCGTCTACGCGCTGCTGCGCTCGGTGCTCACCGCGCCGACCCAGGAGGCGCTGGAGGCCGGCCTCGCCTACTGCCGCGGTATCCGGATCTACCGGCTCGACCAGGCGGACGACCCGCCCGAGACACCTCGTCGCGATCTGCACGGCGAGCTGGTCGACACCCGCATCCCCTACGACATCCGCTTCTGGGAGGCCCTCGACCGGGTCGTCCAGTCCGAGCCCTGGTTGCCCCGCGACCGCGCCTTCGCCGAGATGCTGCGGTGGATCGGCATCCGTCAGGGACAGCCGTTCTCGCCGGACGCCGCGCGGGTCGCGCTGCTGGAGGAAGCGGTCCGGGACGCGCACGCGTGGATCCGCGAGGTCTACGAGAACGAGCCGCCGTTCTACGAGGGCCGGCACTGGTTCTTCCCGGCGGGACGGGACTTCGCCGACGCCCAGTACACCAACTTCGCCGACGGGGACGTGTACCCCTACACCGACCGCGGCGTGATCTACCACATGGCCTTCATCGGGATCCGCCGTCTCGGGATCGGCCAGTTCTACCTCGTGACCGTGCACGACCAGCACGGCGAGCTCCTGCGCTCCGATGCCACGTACCGGATGCGGGTCCCGGCCGGGGTGCCCGTCTCCCAGTACTGGTCGGTCTCGATGTACGACGGGGACGACCACACCTTCATCCGTGGCAACCAGAAGTACTCGGTGTCGTCGCAGACCCCGGGCCTGGTCGTGAACGACGATGGCTCGGTCGACGTGTACTTCGGCCCCCGCGTGCGTCCGGGGCTCGAGCCGAACACGGTCGAGACCGGGAACTCGACGACGTTCGAGCTCATGTTCCGGTTCTACGGCGTCGGGCCCGAGGTCATGAGCAAGCAGTGGCAGCTCGAGGACGTCGAGCGCGTCGACGAGACCTAGGACGAGCTCGCTTCGGGATTGTCACCGCAGGGCCGAGAGGGGCGTACCCGGTTCTCCCGAGATCGGAGACCGCTCCCATCCTGTGCCACCGGGTCGTCGCGCGTGTGTCGGGCCGGGCCACTCGCGCCGGTCTCGTACGCACCTGACCGCGGACCCTGTCCACGAACGTGGCTGGAGTCGACGACGAGTACCGCCGCGATCTCGTGCCACGTCCGGACACGGTGGATCACGCGACCGGGCGTTCTCGCAGGTCAGACCCGGTGGAGACGAAGGGAATCGAACCCTCAACCCCCGCCTTGCAAAGATGGGCGACCACGTAGCCCAGGGCCTCTACCAGCAACGATGTCCTCGCGGGACGTCACTCGGTGCTCCGAAGCATCGTCGGTGGACCTCGTTTCGTGCCACGAGGCGTGCCACGACGTGGCCGGCGATCACTCGAAGCAGCCAGCGGGCGGCCGGCGTGCGTCCGACTGGTTCTGCCCGCGCATCAGCGTGTACCTCTATGTTCGCTCGCGGCCGATCATGCGACGGAGGGTCGGGCCTCGATCTCGGGACACGATCCGCGGGTCGCTGCGGCGCTGACCTCGTGCCCGGCTCGCGACGAGGACATGGGGGCGGCGATGGGCGGCGAGGGCCAGGGGTTTCCCGGGCGGTTGGCGGCGGTCGAGATGGACGGAGAGCTGCCGCGGCGGGAGGACCTCCCGCTGATCTTCGACGAGCTGGACCACCAGATGGCGGTCCAGGCCTACCTGTGGTCGCTGCCGCTGGTGTCGTACGCGCAGTGGCAGACCCAGCACCGCGAGGTGTTCGGGGCCACGAACTACGACCTGGTCCGTTACCTGTCCTACGCCGACCGGCTCGGGCTGATCACAGCGAACGCGACGACGCCCTACATCCTGAACTTCATCGACCTGGGCGAGACCGGGGCCCTGCTCATCGAGGTCGGAGCCGGACCGACCGCCGGGGGCTTCTCCGACTTCTGGCAGCGGGAGTTCGGCATCCTCGGCGAGATGGGCCCCGACCAGGGGCGCGGCGGCCGGCACCTCGTCGTGCCGCCCGGGGAACGCGTCCCCGACGACACGTCCGACCTCTACGTGCACCGGGCGACCGGCAACAACATCATGTTCGGTTTCCGGGCCCTCGAGCCCGACCCGGAAAAGGCCGACGCGCTCGTCGCGACGGTTCGCCTCACGCCGTTCGACGGCCGGGAGGCCCCCGAGACACGGATCGTGGCTCCGGACGGGCGGGGGTGGTCGGGCGACCAGCCCCGCGGACTCGAGTACTGGGTCCGCCTGCACGAGATACACCAGCGCGAGATCGTCGACGAGCGCGACCGCTTCTTCCTCGCGATGCTGCGCCAGCTGGGGATCGAGAAGGGCCGTCCGTTCGACCCCGACGCCCGCACGGCCGCGCTGCTCACCGAGGCCACCCGCGTCGGCGAACTGATGGCCCAGGCCAACACCTTCGCGAAGCGATTCCCCGGGGCCACCTACTGGCCCGACCGCCAGTGGGACCTCGCGGTGCAGATGACCAACTCCGCGCAGCGCGGCGAGGGCTACGACGAGCTGCTCGAGCGGGCGTCGTGGTTCTACGAGGCGGTCAGCTTCTCCGAAGCCATGAAGAGCCAGACCCCCGGCCAGGGCCAGGCCTACCTCGGGGCCTACACCGACGCGCAGGGGAAATGGCTCGATGGCGGCGCGGACTACACCCTGCACGTGCCGCCGGGGGTGCCGGCGAAGCTGTTCTGGTCGGTCACGGTCTACGACGTCGCCACCCGGTGCCTGATCGACAACGAGCAGCAGCGCGGCGACCGCGGGTCCCGCGACGGTGAGCTCGTCGCCAACGACGACGGTTCGGTGGACGTGTTCTTCGGCCCCACCGCGCCGCCCGGCCGGGAGGACAACTGGGTCCAGACGATCCCGGGCCGGCACTGGTTCTCGTACTTCCGGCTGTACGGGCCGATGGAGAGCTACTTCGACCGCAGCTGGAAGCTCGGCGACATCACGCCGGCCTGATCGCGTGATCGCCCCCTCACTGCACGGCTACCGCCCGGCCTGGGTCCGCCGCGACCTCGTCGCCGGCGCGACCGTGTGGGCGGTCCTGGTGCCCGAGTCCCTGGCCGACGCCACGATCGCCGGCGTCCCGCCGGTCGTGGGCCTCTACGCCGCGCCAGGTCACCAGCCTGCGGCCCGTCCGGATTGTGGGGTGCCGCTCGACCCGGAGGGCGGGGTGACGCTGGCGGTCACGAGCAACACCGACGGGACGAGGACGGCCGGGTACTCGGGGTTGGCGTCGTGCGGGTCGGTGTGGTGCTGCCCGCAGTGCGCCGCGAAGATCGCCACCCGCCGCGCGGACGAGCTGTCGAAGGTGATGCGCGCGGTCGACGAGGCCGGCGGCTCGGCGTTCCTGCTCACCCTCACCATGCGCCACGCTCGCGGTGACCGTCTCGGGTTGACCAAGGACGAGCGCCAGCGCTTGCGCCAGCTCGAGGACAAGCGCGCCGGCTACGAGGCGGCCAATGCGACCGGCTGGGACTTTGACGAGCATCAAGCCGAGGCCGACTCCATCGAGGAACACTCCCTGCGGCAGCGCAAGGGCTGCTGGGACGTCCTGTCCGACGCGTTCTCTCAACTCGCTCGCTGCGCAGTACAGCACGCGAATGAATTGTGACCCGCCAAAGCTAATCGCTCTTACCAGGGAATCGATTGCTGACAGCTAGGGCGGGCGCTCACAGCTTGCGGCTCATGGCCACCTATAATGATGTGGCTTCCTAGTACGACCAGGCCCTACTGTGGAGGTCCCGTGAGCTACGATCATCCCCACTTCAAGACTCACCCGATTCCCTCTGACATCCAACGCATCCTCGTCGGAGGGTTTGCAAAGTCGGCCGCCACTTGGTTGATTGGAAGCTGGCGGCTCCACGGCGAGCGAACTACATACCTCCACCCCGGTGATCTATTTGGCCGAGTTCTCGCCTATCTATGGGACACTGAACCCGACGAGGCCATGATCTTCTTGGCTGATTACTTGGCCGACCTCAATGTCCACAATGAGAACGCTGCCATATATGGTGAAGTCAGCCTTGAGGAAGTCCTCCAAGGTCTACGTTTGTGCATGCCGACGAACTTCAGAGGCACAGAGGCGTTGAAGCGCAAGGCGCGCGCCGACGTTCCCGAGTATTACGGCGGCGACATCTAGGCCGCTCTGGTGATGGGGAACGGATCGAACGAACCATCGACCGTCCGAGCTTGCCCCAGGAGACGGCGGGCAGCGGGCCGGCCGTGAAAGCCGGCGCTGGCCAACCACCGCCGCCGGGCTTCAAGAAGTTGGTCCATGGTCGAGCCCTCGCCCTCCTGGGTCGGTCAGCCCTTCGCTAGAGGCCTAGCCCACCAGCCGGCTCGATTTTCACTCGCATGCGCGAGTCCATGCGTGTGACTTCAGGCTAGGCTGATCGGGTGATGACCCGACACGTCGCCACGTGCGGCGAGAGCTGGCGATCATCGCTGCTAGCCTCCTCGAGCCAACTTCGAGGAAGGCGAGGATGTTCGGACCAGATGGCTACTTGCCGTCACGCGTCCTCGTGTCGCCTGACCAGCTGTACGAAGGATTCGTCGCAGCCTTTCCTCAATCGACAACTCGCGCGAACCTCTTCCAAGCCTGGCTCTTCCACCGGGTCGAGGTGGCCGAACTGGTTCGCGTTCGGATGCAGTGGATCGGTGGCAGTTTCGCGACATCGCGAGTCGATCCCCCAGACATCGACGTCGTTACCTTCATTGAAGGCCCGGAGTTCGAGACTCTTTCGCCAGGACGAATACGGCTGGTCGAGCGACTCTTCGAGGGACCGAAGACTAGAGATGAGCGCGGTGTTGACGCTTATGTCGTCGCATACTATCCCGAAACTCACCCAGCTCGGTTTGGATACGCGCGAGCACGCGGAGATTGGGATGACCACTTCAGTAGGCTGAAGGACGATCACGACCGGTCCCGCGGGTACTTGGAGGTGCGAGATGACCCCAGTTAGCTCCCTCCGCGCCGCCATCGCTCGCCTGGACGAGACTCTGCAAGTGACCGAGGGCACCGAGTACGCCGGGCTGAATCTAACCTCACGTAGCCTCCGACACCTTCGTGGTGATCTAGAGCAACAGCTGGTTGCTGCGAGGCGCTCAGAGGTAGAACTCCACCTGAGTGGGCAACCGGTACTCGACCACGAGATAAGAATCGATAAGCTGGCCCAGTTCTTGGGACGTTTCCAAGAGTCGGTGGCTGCGATCGCCCAGGCGCTAGCGGGCAAGGCGACTTCTCGTGCTCCCATCCCAGCGAATCTTCGTGATGCTTCGAGCCTCCGGCTCGCCGGAGTGTTCCCGGGGTCGTTTGGTGCGACGCTGCGCGGACCAGAAGAGAACGTGGACGATGGCGTTCTTTTCGAACTGCCCAACGAGGATGTCGAGAGCCTGCTCGATCTCTCACTGAAGAGAATACTTTCGATCGTGGATGCGGTGCACCTCACGGATGGCAGCGACGAGGAGACTATCGTCGAGCTCGTTGCTCCACTCGGCTCGAGGGCACTTCGCCATGTGACATGGCTCGCGAAGCTTATGGCCGACGATGAGCTGGATGCCGAGTGGATTTGGACTGCACCGGGCAGCAGCAGCAAGTATTCCGCGCTCTCATCGGGCGGCGCTCGCCGTCTATACCGAGTTCTTAGTAACAACGAAGCGACTGAAGAAGCTCAAGTTGTACGCGGCCTGCTCGGAGGGGCGAGCGAAATCAGAAATCGCATCGAGCTGCAGCTTGCCACCGGCGAGATTATCAACGCGCGCGTCGCGGACGATGTTGTTGCTGCTCTTCGTGACTACTTCGGCTCGGAGGTGAACGCGACCTTCAACGTACGGACTGTCACATCGAGGACATCAGGGATCGTGAGGAACTACTACCTCTTGACCGACCTGGAATACGCGATCCCTCCGGGACAGCAGCCCAGCTAGCCCGATCTGTCGCACCCCCGGTGCTCCCATGCCCGCAGGCCGGCTGTATTGTGCGAGCCCACATTTCCTAGGAATCGATAGAGAGCCTTCGATGCCCTTCAGCAGGTTGGAAGAGAGTGAGTTGCAGGGGCTGTCAGAGGACCAGCTCAAGGTCGCTCGAGAGCTCGACCGGTTGACCATCGCTGTCGCTGCTCAGGTCAACACAGGTTATGCACGAGCCCGCGGATGGCAAGCAGCTCACACAGTACTGAGCCCACTCACGGCCACACTTGCCGGAGCGGCAGGACTGACCGGAATCTCTGGGCTCATCGGCACAACTGGGGCCGGCGTCATCGCTCTATCCGCAGCGGTGGTCGCCGCTGCAGAAGGTGCGCTGAATCCTGCGGGTCGTGCCGTTAAGGCGCGTGACGACGCCGAATCGTTCATCGCGGTGCGTGATGAGATTCGTCAATTCGCCTACCTCCGCCTCGGTGAGATGTCGGCGCTGGAGGGAACTGAACAGGTTGGAGCTTTCACGAAGAGGCTGCACGAGATTGGAGAGAAGGCCGACCCGCCAGGCATCCTGATGTGGCGTCGCATTAGGCGCGGCTCATCATGAAGATGAACTTGCCCTTGCGCCAACGGCCAATCGGGGCGGCGGCCATCGCGCGGCCTAAGTCGAGCCTCTTCGTAGGGACTGGGCAGCACTAATTATGGCGTCGTAGGAGGCGGGTCTGTAGCCCAGGTCTGCGACACCAAGAATGACGGCGAGACGCCCGATTAGAACATCTCGTGGATCGTCTGTATCGGGCGATGAGCGCGGTTGCGTCCTGGCCGTCTGCCACGTCATCAGATGGTCCGATGCGGTCAGCTCCTCTACGGCGACCCGTGCCGCACGCGCAAGAGTGGCCGACCGCGTCGCCTTTGCTGTTCCGCTGATGACCTGGCCGTCCTGCTCCAGGCGAGCGCGGACGCGCTCGACGAGAGCCTGGTCAACCTCGACCTCCTTCTCGATACGCGAACCCGACCCTCGAGGCCGCCCCTCGACGTCGAGTCCTGACTACCTGCTCGTACTTGTCTCGGAGGCGCACTGTGCGGACCGCCGGGTGATCACCTGAGCGTGGCTGCGACGCGAGGGGTCGAGTTTGGCCGATTATGACTGACCCGCTCCGGACCGCCCCGGGAAAGCTAGAACAAATCGGCGCTATTCGGAAGCAGTGCGGTCCTTTCTACGGCGGATAGACTGCGCTCGTCGTGCCGGAATGGAATATAGGTAGGGTGGCCCTCGCGGACCCGTAAGAGTCCGAGCGCTCCTCCTTGTTCCTTGACCATCCCGTGAGTTTCATTGAGCAGGCTGGCCAGAACCGTATCCGCCGAAGGCGCGTCGTTCTTGAGGGTCTTTGGTACGCGGTTGTTCGCCTCAGCGCGCGCGATCCATAGCTTCTTTTCAGAGACACCATACTTCAACGGTGCCGCCTGCGGATTCAGCCTTGCAGATCGGGCAATAACCATTGCGGCCAAGGCCCGCACTTGAATCGGATGTAGGGGAGTTTTGCGGAGCATAGCGAAGAGAGGCGACGTCATAAGCCCGTTGAGAAGTCCGCGATCGTCGATCGCTCCAACGACGACCACCTTCCCCAACCTCAGAATTACCGGCGACGGCCAGCCCAAGGGGATGATTGCATCGAAGTCGCACAGCTCACAGCCACTCTCTTGTGCTAAAAAGGTGGCGAAAGTCGAGTGTCCGTTCGGAACGTAGGCAACGCCTCGACACTCTTGGAGCAGGTCGTGGAGGTGCGCGAGACCCTCTAGGTCTTTCACGGTCGCTATAGTACTCGAATTGCGGTCTCGGATATCCGAGCGCAGTCGAAGGTCGTTGCGTCTAGACCCATAAGCGATCTTCACGGTCCAGCCCCGAAGCGTTCTCTCGCCCAGCCGTTCTACGGCGGCCGGGCCGACATCAAACGCTTGCTGGACTGACTTTTCCAGCCTGCTGAGATGCTCGTTGTTGCACTTCTTGCAACAGGGAATCGCAAAGTGGCGAAGGGGCAACCCAGTTAGATTCGGAAGTAGCATTAGCGCGCGATCACGCCACGCCGGGAACCGGCGCTGAAGCCACTTTGGGAAGACGTCCTCTACGCTCCGACTTGTCTCGTCTAGGGCAAGGTTGCAGACGAAGCACCTATCCTCACCTAGGCCGCGACCTAACCAGGGTTTGAAGTCAACTCCCCCCATCTCCATGGCCTCATGTAGCGGCGCTTCAGGTGATGTCATGATGAGATCTGGATTGCAGCGTTGCTGACGAACATCGCCTCTGAGTCGTGACGGCTCGCTGTGTTCCAACGTCGCTGCCGCCCCCGCACTTGGACACGGCGGTAAAGGCTAGTCGCCTACGACTCTTTCGGCACGCCTCGTGACCGCCACCCCAACGATCACGCCGCCGCTGCGCCTCGTCAGAGGCGACCCCGACCAGCAGCCCGCCGAACGCAGCCGGTACGACGACGCCGACGCCCGCCGCGCTCGCCGAGGTGCTCGCCGGCCCCACCGGACAACCCGACCCGGACCGGACGAAGCGGAGCACTTGAGATCGCCCACGACGTCATGGCGTATCCCACGGCGACGGCCCCTCGGGCCCGCACTTGCTCGACAGGCAGGCAACGAGGCACCGGGACGTACCTAGCGTCCTCCGGTGGCCGGAGTCGGGCGATTCGACGGAACACATGGCCGGCTGCTAGCCCGAGTCCTGGTCGTCGGGGTGGCCCAGACGGCCCCGGTCCACGATGTCTCGCGGCGCAGGAGCGTCGGGATCGGGATCGACGCCGAACCACGCAGCCCGCATCACGCTGCCCCACTCCAGCGGCCCGGCCGGGTCCACCGCCGCGTCCACCGCCTCTCGTAAGGCGTCAAAGTCGCCGGGACCTTCATCCGCCTCGTGTGCCATGAACGCACCGTGCCTCATTACAGAGGTCGACATGGGCGGTTTCGCGCACTTAATTGCCTCGGCGTCCCCGCCTCGCCGGTCGCTGTGGGGTAGGTGCCGTCGCCACCGCGCCCGAACGGACAGCACCACCAGCGTCACAGCCAGGGTCGGGTACGGCGAAGTTGGCGACCAGTTCATTGATCGCGGTCGCCCACCCCATGCGTTCAATTTCCGCGTCGGCGGCTAGCACCTCGCCTCGCTTATCGCCCCATCAGCGGGTCGCGGAGCCCGGAGCGCGGAGCGCGGAGCGCGGAGCGCGGCGAGGGTGCGGTCGATGCTCGCGAGCACGTTGAGCGGAGTGATCTGACCAGACTCATGCGCGCACAGGAGCGCCCACGACGCGCGATGTGCGGTGTCGTCGAAGCCGCCCAACAGGTGCAGAGCCGCTTCAGCGCGGCGGTTTCCGTCGAGGGCGGCGGCGAATAGTTGGCCTATCGCCTCGCAAGGAATATCGCGGGCGGCCTCGGTCTCGAGGCCTTCGGTAGGGCGCGAGCTGGTGTCGTGAATGGTCATGCAGGTCTGACGCATCCCGCGGGCTCGCCGTTCCCACCGTCGCGAAGCAGGTGGGAACGGCGAGTGGCCGTCATGGATCGGCCCGAGCGTCCTCGCGCTCCCTCGTCGCGAGATGGGCGACGATGGTTGCTCGGGCGCGATGTGCACGCGACTTGACGGTGCCCACGGCCACCCCGAGCAGCTGTGCAGCCTCCTCGTTCGTGAGCCCGTCGAGGTGAAGCACTTCGAGCACGAGGCGCTGCTCCCGAGGCAGCAGCGCGAGCAGGTTGGGCAGCACGGCCGCCGCGTGCTCGCGGTCGATGACCGCTAGTGAGGGGTCGCCGGGGTCGGTGCGCTCGGGCTTGTCGTGGGACTTGTACAGCTCCCCGAACGGCATCGCGCGGTGGGTTTGGCGGCGCCGCGCGGCGTCGATGGTCTCGTTGACGGTGATGCGGTGCAGCCAAGTCGACACCTTTGATCGTCCGTTGAAGGTGCTCGCGCCCTGCAGCACCCGCAGCCACACGTTCTGCACCACGGCCTCGGGGTCCGGCTCGAACCACGACAGTCGGCGGACCAGCGAAAACAGCAGACGCTGGTAGCGGTGCACCAGGACCGCGAGGGCGTCGGTGTCCCCGGCGACGTAGTCGGCGAGCAGCTCGGCGTCGGTACGCGGGTCCTGGTCGGGCTGGGTGGTCATGGCGGCCTCCGACCGAAAGAGGGGTCGGGGCTGGTGGGCCCCGGGGCGGTGGGCGGAGGCGCTTGCTGCCTCCACCGCCCGAAGGGCGCCGAGCGGGCCGTCGAGGCTCGCGGTCAAGGGCCGGACGAAGTCCGGTCGCGTAGCGACGCGCATGCGCCCTTGACCGGGAGGAACGGCCCGATCAAGCTCCCGGGGGCCTCCAGCACCGGCGGCCGCGCAGCGGCTCGATCTCGCGCCGCAGGCGCCCCGGCCGCCCGGCCGTGAGGAGCACTGCGCCGGCGGCGCACACCGACCCCAACCGGCGTGCCCGGCTACAGGCCGACCTGCGAGCAAGGACGAGACGAGCCCTTGTCGTCCGGCCGTGCCACGCTGGGGCGTCGCCCGCGCTTCCCCCGCGGAAGGACGCTCGTCTCGTCCTGTCCAGGAGGTGTGTGTGGTCCAGCCAGCCGAGCTCCGGCGCCGCGAGCAGCGCCGGCTCGAAGCCGAGCAGATGGTCCAAGCCGCCGCGGTGGTGCGTGAACGTGGCCCCGGCGGGTTCGCCGGCCTGAATCGCGAATCCGCCGACGCCGTCGGTGCGCTGCTCGAGACCCTCGCCGATGACTGGCGCGAGCGCCCGACTTCGCCCCGGGTGTGGGAACACGCGGCGCGCGCCGCCGAGCGCCTGGTGCACGACCCGATCCGTGAGCCCGCCCCACAGTTCCCTGGCCCGCTACCCGCTGGCTACGAGGGCCCGCGCCGCGACAAGACCGACCATCCCCTGTAGCCCAGCGGCCGCGCCCACACCTGCGGCTGCGCTCCGACGAGAACTTGAGCCTCATCCGCGGATCACGGCGCGTCCCGGACCGGCCGGTGCTCGGTGGCGCAGCGAAGGTCGAGGTCTCGGTCGGTGGTGAGTCGGCCTCCTCCGGTGGCAGAGCCAGCCCGCCCTCGGTGAGACTCCTGCGGTGGTCGAGAAGGTCGCGGTGATGCTGTCGCGGTCGGTCGACGTCCTGCCGACCGAAGGGCCCTGGGCCTACGAGCCCAAGCTCGACGGCTTCCGCTGCCTGCTCTCGATCAAGGAGTTCGGCGACGTGCGACTCGACAGCCGACGCGCCAAGCCGCTCGGCCGGTACTTCCCGGAGATCGTCACTGCCGCGCACTTCCTGCCATCGGGTCTCGTCCTCGACGGCGAGCTCGTCATCGCCGGCGACGGGGGCGTGGACTTCTCCGCACTGCAGCAGCGCCTCCGGTACTCCTCTCCAGCGCGTACTTCTCAGTTGGCGAGCGAGATGCCAGCTTCGCTGGTCGCCTTCGATGTCCTGGAGCGCGACGGCCACGACCTGCGCCGCTCCCTCTACGACGAGCGACGCCAGGTCCTCGAGGTGGTGCTGAGCGAGGCTCCCCGCGCAGTAGGGCTCATGCCCATGACCACCGACCCTGAAGCCGCGGGCGCCTGGCTGCGCGACCAGCCGCCGGGCATCGAAGGCGTCGTGGCCAAGCGCCGCGACCAGCGCTACCGCCCCGGCGCCCGCAGCTGGCAGAAGCTGCGCGCCCGCGACACCGCCGAGGCCGTCATCGGCGGCATCTTCGGCACCCTCGAGCACCCCGAAGCCCTGGTCCTCGGCCGCTATCGAGGCGGCCGGCTCCGCGTGGTCGGCCGCACGAGCCCGCTTCCGCTGGCCGCGCGCGCCGAGCTGCAGCGCCTGCTGCGATCGCCGCGCACCGAGCACCCCTGGCCGTTGCGGCTGCCGTCCAGCCGCTTCGGACAGACTCCCGGCAGCGAGATCGAGTACACCCAGGTCGAGCCGGAGCTGGCGGTCGAGGTCGAGACCGACACCGCCTACGAGCAAGGCCGATGGCGCCACGCCACCAAGTACCTGCGCCTACGACCGGACCTAGCCCCCGAGGACGTCGCAGCCGACTCGGCGTAATGCGGCCCGAGCGCCACCCGCGCCTGGTAGATGTCGGTAGCAGGGAGTACCGGCCAGGATCGTTCTCGCGTCTGGTCTGAAGGCTATTCAAGGGTCTACTTTGCGGAGCGTAGGCGAATTGCCGCAAAGGGGTGACACCGTGTCGGGACTCCGCGACTCACGGTGGCAAGCGGTCGCAACCCTGGCCACGGTGTCCGTCGCACTCGCGACCATCGTCACCCTCACGTCGACGATCGCCACCGACCACGTGTGGGCCCTCGCCATCCTCGTCGTTGCCGCCGGCGTGGTGCGCGCCGCGTGTGCGGGCGGAGTGACGTCCATCCTGTGCCTCGCCGGAACGATGGTCATCGGCCAGCCGATCATGCACATGATTGGTGAGCTCACGCATTCGCACGCGCTTGCGGCGAGTCACAGCGTGCTCGCGTGTCTCGTTCTCATCGCCTTCCACGTGGCGCTGTTCGTGGTTCTCACGGCGTTGACCACCGCTTGCGACACGGCCGGACGCGCACTCCTGGCTCGTTTCCGCCGTCTCGTCCGTGTCGTGCTCCGGACGGTCGGGCCTGTTCAGTACGACGCGCTGACCCTGAGGTTCGAGCCACCGGCTCGCCGCTCCAAGCAACGTGTGAGCGCACGTCTGCCCGAGCGGCGCGGTCCGCCCGCCGTGCTCGTCGCTCTCGCTTCCTAAGCGCAGGCAACAGAGGACGGCGCGGCGTAGTCCGCCACGACCGCCCAACCCGGCGTCGCGTGCAGCGGTGACTTCGAGGGCCCCGTCCCGGTTGGATGCCGACCGCGCCGTCGGACCTCTTGAGGTGGCCACCGCGCGGCTTCGTCGGTCGGCCGTGGTCGACCGATCCGCGCTCTCTGAGCGATCCACACGTCGTGTGCGGTCGCGCGCTCCGGCCGCAGCCGTCGGTCGGGGCTCGAACACGACCGCCGCGGGCCACCGCGGCCCCTCCCACCGTTCTGCTCTGCCCGTTCTCGTCCTGCCCTTCATGGAGACACCGTGACCACAGCCACGCCTCGCGACCGTGCCGTCGGAGATCCTCCGCGACTCGATCGGGCGACCTGAGATGACCAGGTCCGGCCACTCCGGCGACGGGGCCACACGCACCTTCCGTCTCGGTCGCAGCACCACCGCGATCGCCCGGCCGCGCAGCCGTGCCCAGAACCCGGTCAGCGGAGACGATCACGGCGCGCTGCGACCGCGGACGTCGCCGGAAGACCGGCTCGCGCGGATGCTGGAGCGGCGCTGCGACCAGTTCCGGCGACTCGGTCGAGCAGGGTGCCGCGCCGTCGAGGCGGCGGAGGGGTCGCTCACCTACGACGACCTCGACATGTCCGCGAACCGGCTGGCCCGCTTCCTGCACGGGCGCAAGGTGGGGCCCGGGGACCGGATCGCGATCCTTCTCGAGCGGCCGCTCGACGCACTCGTCGCCCAGGTCGCCGTCGCAAAGCTCGACGCAGCCAGGGTGCCCGTCGCGCCAACCCTGTCGAACCAGAGTCTCGCGGCGGTACTCGACGCCTCGGGCGCCAGTCTCGTCATCACCAACGCGGCCGCGGCGGCGCGCCTCGACGCCTCCGACGTCGACGCGGTCTATCTCGACCGGGTCGCCGCTCGGGTCGACGCCGAGGACGTTCGCCGGCTGCCCGACGCCTGGCGGACCTCGCCGTACGAGTCACCCGCCTACATCCTCGTCCACGCCGACGGGGCCGGCGGTGGTCTGCGGGTGCCTGCCATCGGCCATCAGGCGGTCACCAACCTCGTCGAGGTCGTCGGTGATCTCGTCGACATCGGCGAGAACGACCGTGTCTTCCATGACCCGCGCCTGAGCTCCGACCTCGCGGTGCTCGAGACGTGGCTGGCGTGGTCCCGTGGCGCCACGGTCGTCACCCCTCCGGTCGGCGCGGAGCTGCGTGGACCCGCACTGGGCCGATTCCTGCGGGACCGGGGGGTCACGGTGCTCCGCGCGGACCCCGCGCAGGTGGTCGGTCTCGACGTCGAGCTCCCCCGTCTACGGCTCCTTCTCGTCAGTGGTGTGGAACGACCTCGAGAGTTCCTGGAGGCGTGGCGACGCCCGCGGCGGCGGCTCATCGGTCTGCACGGGCCGCCCGAGACCACCGTCGCCGCCCTCTGGAGCGAGCTGCACGCGGACCGCGCGCCGACGTTGGGGCGTCCGCTCCCCACGTACGGGGTCGTGGTCCTCGACGCCCACGATCCGACTCGCGTACCGCCGCCGGGCGAGGTCGGCGAGATCGGGATCACCGGTGTCGGCGTCGCTCGCGGCTACGTCGGGCGCGCGGACCTGACCCGTCAGGCCTTCCTCGACGCGACGCCGGTGGGTCGGGTGTTCCGCACCGGCGACCTCGGGCGGATCACCACGGATGGCGAGGTCGAACGGATCGCCCGACTCCACGGCAGCGCAGGCCGCGGCGTCCGCGACCACCCGGGCAACGCCCAGCCACCGCCGAAGTCCGCGCCCCGGCGCAGGTCCAGCCGCACGGTCGTCATGCGCCAGCCACCCGGTGCGCCACCTGCGCCGGGCGCCCCACCGGGGACGCCCCGTCGCCAGCCCGGGCGCACCCCACCCCACCAGCCACCGCACCGGATCGAGCGCGCGAGCCCGCCGCCTCGAGGTGGACCTCCCTCGCCGGCGCTGGGGTTTGCGCCGTCGGCGCCGGCTCCGGTCTCACCGGGGGCCCCGTCCACGGGGTCTTCGGACGCGCCCGCTGTCGAAGCTGCGCTCACCGCGATCTTGAGCGAGATCCTGGGCCGCGACACCGTCCCGCCGGGCGCGAACTTCTTCGACGACCTCGGCGCCGACTCGCTGCTCATGGCCCGCTTCTGCGCCAAGGTCCGCAAGCATCCACAGCTGCCGTCGGTGGCGATGCAGGACATCTACCAGAACCCGACGCTCGCGGCGTTGGCTAAGGCGTTGGCCCCGTCGTCGGATCAGGGCGCGGGAGCAGCGGACATCCAAGCCCGGCTCGGGACGATCCTGGGTGAGGTCCTCAGCCTGGAGACCGTGGCTCCCGCCGCCCACTTCTTCGACGATCTCGGCGCCGACTCGCTGCTGATGGCGCGCTTCTGCGCCAAGGTGCGCAAGGACCCCGGCCTGCCGACCGTCGCCATGCCCGACATCTACGCCCACACGACCCTGGCGAGCTTGGCGGCCTCCCTCGCTCCGGCGGGAGGACCCGCCGAACCGCGGTCGACCGTCGCCGTGGCGCCTCCCTCACCCGCGTCCACCGGACCGCGCGCCGGCGCCCTGGCGATGGTCCTCTGCGGCGCGGCGCAACTCCTGCTCTTCCTCACCTACACCTACGTCGTCGCGATCTTCCTGACCTGGGCCTACGGCTGGGCCACCACGGCGACCGGACTCCTCGACCTCTACCTGCGCGCCGTCGGCATCGCAGCACTGGGGCTCCTCGGGCTCGTCGCGCTCCCCGTGGTCCTCAAGTGGGTGCTGGTCGGCCGATGGCGACCGACCTCGATCCCGGTCTGGAGCCCGGCGTACCTGCGCTTCTGGGTCATCAAGGTCCTGATCAGAACGAACCCGATGGTGATGTTCACCGGCACGCCCGCCTACAGCCTCTACCTCCGTGCGCTCGGCGCGAAGATCGGTCCGGGGGTCGTCCTGCTGACCCGCCAGGTCCCCGTCGCCACCGACCTGTTCTCGGTAGGGGGCGGCACTCTCATCCGCAAGGACGCGTCGGTCTCCTGTTACCGCGCGCACGACGGCAACATCGAGATCGGTGGCGTGACCCTGGGGGCGAACGTCGTCATCGGCGAATCGACGGTGCTCGACGTCCAGACCTCGATGGCCGACGGCTCGGTGCTGAGCCACAGCTCCTCGCTGCACCCCGGGCAGTCCGTCCCCGCGGGTGAGACGTGGCACGGCTCGCCGGGGCGGCGCGCCGCGATCACCGTCCCGATCGTTCCGCCTGTCCCCTGTGGCCGCCTGCGCCGTCTCGCCTACCCCGTCGTGACCCTCGCCGTCGCGCTGTTCGTCGCACTTCCGGCCACGATCACCCTTGCCGCCCTCGTGCATGCGGCCGCCCCGCAGGTCGAGGCACTCTTCGAGCCCCCGGTCGGGGCCGTCGCCTCCGGCGGCTATTGGGTGCAGACCCTCGTCCTGAGCAGCGTCCTCTATCTCGGCGCCCTGGTGATCGGGTTGGTGATGGTGATGACACTGCCGCGCCTGCTCGCCCTCGGGCTGCGACCCGACCGCCTCTATCCGCTCTACGGACTGCGGTACTGGCAGCAGCGCACCGTCGCCGCCCTGACCAACGTCAAGGCGTTCGTCGAACTGTTCGGCGACAGCTCCGCGATCCCCTACTACCTCATGGCCATCGGCTACCGCTTGCGCCCGTGGACCCAGACCGGCTCCAACTTCGGGATGACGGTCAAGCACGAGAACCCGTTCCTGACCGTCGTCGGGCGCGACACCGTGGTCGCCGACGGACTGTCGGTGATGAACGCCGAGTACTCACCCACCTCGTTCCGGGTGTCCGCCACCACCATCGGAGCCCGCAACTTCCTGGGCAACAACATCGCCTATCCACCCCAGGGGCGCACCGGCGACGACTGCCTCCTGGCCACCAAGGTCGCCGTCCCGGTCGACGGTCCCGTCCGGACAGGCGTCGGACTGCTCGGATCACCCAGCTTCGAGATCCCCCGCACCGTGGCGCGCGACAGCGCGCTCGAGGCCGGCGACCCAGAGGTCCTCGCCCGGGCGATGGTCCACAAGAACCGCCACAACACCATGACAGTGGCCCTGCACCTGCTCGTGCGCTGGCTGTTCAGCTTCTTCGTACTCGTCGCCGTGGCCGCGGTCGCGTCCCTGCCCGTGCGCCTCGGCGCCTTCGAGGTGGTGATCGCCGAAGCGCTGATCATCGCGATCACCATCGTCTGGTTCGTCGCGGTCGAACGAGCCGCGGCGCGACTCAAGACCTTCGCTCCCGACGGCTGCTCGATCTACGACCGGGGATTCTGGCGCCACGAGCGCTACTGGAAGGTCCCGTCCCCGAGCTGGATGCGCCTCTTCAACGGCACGCCGTTCAAGTCCTGGATCTGGCGTCTCCTGGGCGTGCAGATCGGGAAGCGCGTATTCGACGACGGTGCCTCGATCATCGAGCGCGGCTTCACCACAATCGGCGACGAGTGCACCCTCGGCGAGAACTCGGTCATCCAGTGCCACTCGCAGGAGGACGGCGCCTTCAAGTCCGACGTCGTGGTGATCGGGGCCCGGGTCACCCTCGGCGTCAACTCCTTCGTGCACTACGGCACCACGGTCGGCGACGCCGCCGTCCTGGCTCCCGACACCTTCCTGATGAAGGGCGAGGACGTCGCCGCCGGCGAACGCTGGGGCGGCAACCCCGCGCGGTCCATGGCCTGACGTCGGTGAGGTGACCGCGCTTCGGGTCAGCCAGACGGTTGCCTCGAGGTGACAAGACCCTGACCTCGATGGTCGAGCTCTGTGCCGACGCGGTAATTCTGCGCCGACCTCGAACGGCGGACGCTTCTCTTGTCACCGCTTGAAGGCGCAAGGAGCCCGCAATGATCACGACGGTCCCGCCGCATCCGCGGACTCCGACCTCGGCCGGCGCGGTCACCAATCGCTTCCCGGCGATGCGGCCCGCCTCGTCGTCGATCGACCCACCGACGGTGAAGCTCGTCCTGACACGACCGCTCGCCGCGGCCGCCGCAGTCGTCACGTCCTCGGCCTCGCGGGTCCGCGGTGTCGACGCGGCTCGCGGCATCGCGCTGCTCGGGATGATCGCCGCACACACGCTTCCCCTCGCCGAGGGCGGCCTGCCCACGATGGTCGGGCGGCTGGTCAACGGTCCCGCCGCGGCGCTGTTCGGGGTCCTGGCCGGACTCTCGGTCGCGATGCTGACCGGACGGCGCCGCCTCGAGCTGGGCACCGAGCCCGCCCGCCGCTACGCCCTGCGCCTGGTGGTGCGGGGCCTCGCGATCGGGTCGCTCGGACTCGCCCTCGGCCAGGTTGCGCTCGGCAGCATCGACGTGATCCTGACCTACTACGGCGTGCTGTTCGTGCTCGCCGTTCCGCTGGTGTTCCTCTCGACCCGCGTCCTGGTCGTCCTCGGCGCGGTGCTCACGGTCCTCGCCCCCGTCACCGGGTTCCTGCTGCGGGCGCAGCTGCCGCCCACCGAGCTGCTCGACCCGTCCTTCACCATGCTGGTCACCGACCCCGCCGGGCTGCTGACCACCCTGATGTTCACCGGCGCCTACCCGGTCTGGCCCTGGCTCGCCTACCTCTGCATCGGCCTCGCCGTCGGCCGTCTCCGCCTCGACAGCACCCGCGTCGCCGCCACACTCGCCGGGGGCGGGGTCCTGCTCGCCCTGGTCGCGAGTGTCGCCTCCAGCCTGATCCTGCAGGCTGCAGGCGGGCTCGAGCAGCTCCTCGCCTCCTCCGGCCTCTCACCCGAGGAGCTCGCCGCCCTGTCGGCCGAGGGGCCCAACGGCGTCACGCCGACCACTAGCTGGTCGTGGCTCGCGGTCACCCTGCCGCACTCCTCCACCCCGTTCGACCTCGCCCGCACCATCGGGACCTCACTGGCGGTCCTGGGCTTCATGCTGCTGCTCGACCGCCTGATCGCGCGCTCCGCCTCCGGCACGCCCGCCCGGGTCCTGAGCGCTGCCCGGAGCCCCCTCGCGGCGGCCGGGTCGATGACCCTGACGTTCTATGTCCTCCACGTCGTGGTATCCGGGCTGGCCCCGGAGAGCGACCCGTGGGTCCTCTTCCTCGTCCAGGTCGTCGCAGCTCTGGCCGTCGGGGCGCTCTGGCAGCGGCGCGTGGGGCGTGGACCGCTGGAGACGGGCGTGGCGAAGCTCGTCGACGCCGTCGTCGCCGCCCCGTCCCGAACGACAGCGCCGACCACGGCCGTCCGTCCCCGCGTCGGATCCCGGCTCCAGTCCGCGCTCGCCGTCACGGTCCTCGTCGTCGTGGTGGCCACCGGCGCCGGCGTCGCCCTCGCGTTCCCGGCGTCGCAGGACACTGCCACCGTGACGAGCGCGGAATCCGACACGTCCGAGGAGACCCCGGCCGAGGAGCCCGGAGCCGTCGAAGGCGCTGACGGCGACACGGCAGGCAACCCCGCGGCCGGTGAACCCGCATTCCCCGAGTCCGGTGACGCCGCCAACGCGCCGGAGCCCGGAAACGACGGGGCCGAGTCCGGCGATGAAGGCTGAGGCCGCGGTCTGGCGCGGCACCATGTCGAGCTCGGCGGAGGTCTGCGGGGCGTCGCCCGAGGGGGCGCCGCCGGTGCCCGCCTCGCAGGTCGTGCCCTCCTCCGGCGCGAGCGGTGGGGCCACTGCGAGGTGGGACCGTCGCTAAGAAACGGTGACCTCGAGCAGCCTCACACCGCTGCGCTCGAGCTCCGCGGTGTAGACGCCTGACCGATCCGCCGTGAACTCGAGGACAGCTCGACCTCCCGGATCGGTCGGGGCAACACGTTCGTAGCCATGCAGGTGAATGTCGTCCGCGACATCGGTCGACACCGCGAGCAACACCGTGCTGCCCCTTCCGACTTCGACCTGATCCGACTTCCGAGCGAGTCGGCCCCGCTCGAAGAGGATCGAGACGACCGTGCCGTTCGGCGGTGTCGCGATTGGCGGAGCATCGTCGTCGCCCGCTCCAGAGGAAGGCGCGGTCGGCGTTGCGCTGGGGGGCACGGCAGCTGGGGCGACGGTGTCTCCGCATCCCGTCACGAGACCGACCACCACGGCTCCCATGAGCAGCACCGACGCTCTCCAGCTCCTTCGTGCCTCCTCGCGCGTCATCGGCGTTCCTCGTCGAGGTAGTCCTCGACGCCGGAGCTGATCGCACCCGCAAGGACGTCGACGCCGCGCGGGGTTGCCACCGCCGTCAGGTCGCCCGGGTTGGTCAGGAACAGGGGCTCGACGAGCACTCCCGGCATGGCGCTGGGTTCGTCCTTCGAGCCGGGGGCGCCCGGCCCGAGGAGGACGAGATCGCCGCCGCCGGTTTCGCCGCCCGAGGAGTCGTCGATGACCCCACGGTCGGGCGACGGCTCGCCGAGTGCGGCTAGGCCAGCGCGGATGTTGGTCTGCAGCGATTGGGCGAGCGCCCGGCTGCGGGGAGCGAGCGGCCGGTCAACGTCGTACAGGGTCTCCGAGCCCCTCCCCGAGGGATCGTCGAAGGAGTTGAAGTGGACAGACACGAGCGCGTCGGTGCGCGCGATGTTGGCACACCGCACGCGACCCACGAGGTCCTTCTGGCTCGCGGCAGTCGTCAATGAGCCGTTCTGCAGGTCGTCGGGCTCGGTCGTGCTGCCGAGCTCATCCGTCGAACGCGACAGCACCGCGGTGAAGCCGGCTGTTCGTAGGCGGGAGGCCACGGCGAGGGCGACCGGCAGGGTCAGTTCCTTCTCGGCCACGGTTCGACCGTCGAGCGTGGTACCGAGGGAACCGGGGTCCGGCCCCCCGTGCCCTGCGTCCACCAGGACCGTGCCGCGCGATGCAGGGCCGGACGGAAAGGCAATGCATCCGCCCGGAGCGAACGACCGAGCATCGAGGACGATCGACGACGGCGCCGCCGGCATCGCTGTCGGCCGTTCCGGCCGAGGAGTCTCGCTCACGAACTGCGCGCTCAGGACCGACCACGCAGCGAGGGTGGCCCCCACGAGCGCGGCAAGCAGTCCGCGCAGTGCACCGTGCTGCCGACGGGCCACTCGATGGCCAGACCGACCATGTGGCCGAGTCCGACTCTTCTCCTCACGGAGACCAGCCGTCCCGGCGGTAATCCGCGCCACACGCGTCGTACTCGGGCGGCGAATCGGCACCGTCGGTGTGCGGTCGTCACGACCAGACGTCACGTCAGCCTCACCAAGTCCGGTCTGTCTCGATCGGAGGCGGTCACGTGCGGCCCTGCACATGGAGTCGGAACTTGCTTCGGACCCCGTCCTGAGACCTTCCCGGCACACCGGCCCACCCGTGATCAGCCTCTTGGCGGGTGAGGTGCCAGTGCACTGTCTGGGTCAAGCCTTGCGGGAGAGACGTGGTGGAGCGCCAGCCCAGAGCGTCGAGAGCCGGTAGCGGGTCGGCGATGTGGGCGACGTCGTTCGCCCGGTCCGCGAGGTCGCCGAACCCGAAGGCACCCTCGTAGCCGGTGAGCGTGGCCACCATCCGCACCATGTCCGCGATGGTGGTCGAGGTGCCCGATCCGATGTCGGCCACGAGTCCCGGCGCCGAGGGGTGGACGGCGGCGAGCAGGAACGCGTCACAGACGTCGTCGATGTAGACCCAGTCGATGGGTCGCGTCCCGCTGCTCAAGCGCGGTGCACGACCCTCGAGCAGGCTTCCGACGACGTACGGAAGCAGCTTGGTCTCGTCGGGCTGGCTCGGCCCGTAGACCATGGCGGGGCGCAGGACGGTCACCGGAAGCCCCCACTGCTGGTGGAACAGCTGCGCACAGGCAGTCGCCGCGACCTTCGCCGCGGCGTAGGGCGAGCACGGCGCTTCGCCCGCGCGCGGTTCCTCCACCGAGCCGGCGAGGACGACCCTCCTGTTGCCCAGGCGGTGCGCCGCGGTCATCACGTTCACCGCGGCCCGCGTGTTGTTCTCGAGCATGGTGCCCAGGACGTCGGCACTGCGGTGGCCGGCGACGGTGCTGGCCAGGTGGAGAACGACCTCCGGGTTGCTCTCCCGAACGAGGCGGTCGGTGGCGTCGGCGTCGGCGAGGTCTGTCTCGTGCCACGTCGCGCGCCGACGCCCGGGAAGGCCGTATCGCGAGGTGCCGGACGGAGCGCGGCCCGGACGGGCGACAACGTGCACGTCTGCGTCGACGTCCAGGAGCCGCGCGAGGAGATGCCCGCCGATAAAGCCGCGGGCTCCGGTCACCAGGACTCGACGGGAAGCCAGGCTCGGGATGTCGGACAAGGTCGTGGCTGGCCGTGGACGGGGAAGGTTCGCAGCCAAAGTGCCAGGCATGAGTGAGGTCCTCACAGGGGTGGCGGGTGGTGTGTGCACCCGGCGCCGACGGTTTCCTGCGAAGCTCGCGTCGATGATCAATACGGAGTTGCGTGGCGCGCGGGACATCCCCGAGGCGCGTCCGCCCTCCTCGCGAGGCAGGAGCCTCGGAGGTAGTGGGGTCAGCCGTCGATCAGGAAGCGAGCACGGGAAGCATCGGAGGCCCGCGTCGGTGAACCTGTCGGGAGAAGAGCAGTTGATGCTCGCGTGGGGGTCCGGCGTCGCGTTCGGTCGTGATGACGCACGTCGAGATCGGCGCCGCAGGGAGGTGCAGGACCCGGGCGAGCACGAGCACAACGGTGGAGACGACGTAGCGACATGCGGGTTCGCTCGCGGCGACGGCAACGACGAGGAGCGCGACGACGACGTGGAGCGCGACGATCGAGACGCTCTGGGGCCATCCGTGCGAGTGCGACAGCCACTCGGTACCGGCCTGGGTCACCTTGCCCAGCGCATGCACTGCAGGTTGCCCGACGACGGCGAGGTTGGCAGCCGCGAAGGTCCCCTGGAACCGCCCCGGCAACCACAGGCGCCCGATGCCGACGACCAACGCGACCAGCCCCACTGCGAGGGCATGGGTCGGGGGTTCGTCGGCGAGCAGGTCGAAACCGACCGCGACGATGAGCACCAGCACGGACGACGCGACCAGTAGAGCTGAGCGCAGGCGTGAGCGGTCACGCTGAGTCGCCACCGAACCGGACACGGCGGGGACGCTAGCACTCGATGGTGGTGGCCAGCCGAGCTGCTCGCAGCCCAGGGTTACGGGTCTCGTCACCCGCGACGCCGACCAGGTGCAGGAGCGCCCTCGGCATGCGAGTCGCCTTCGGTATCGTCGGCGGCGTGATCCGCTGGCACGGCAGCTCGCGGCACCGCGCGAGCGCGGTGTCGAGGCAAGTGTTGACCAGCTGGTCCGGCCGCCTCGCTCTCGTGGTCGTAGCACTGGGGCTCGTCCTCATGCACCACGTCGTGGGGGCCCATCAGCATGCGAGCCCGGGCCCACCGCAGGCCGGGCCAGCCGCTCACTCGATGGCCAAGCCCGGCGGAGCGCCATCGATCGCACACCATGAGCACGACCTTGCCCCGGGCCCGGAGGCGGCGGTCGGCAGCGAGCAGGTAAGGCCCCCCGGCACCCAGGTCGGCGTGGTCGTGCAGAGCAGTGCCGCTGTCCTGCACCAGCACCCCGACGGGAGCGGTCACGACCACTCGGGATCGCTGCTCCACATGTGCCTCGTGGCGCTCCTCGGGGCTGTGGTTCTGCTCCTCGTGCTCGTCCTCCTCGCGTCGTGGTGGCGGCTACCGCGGCGCGTGACCGCCGAGCGTGGTCGCACGGTTCTCGATGAACCGCGCGCTCCACCGACCTCGTCGAGACTCGCGGAGCTCCAACTCCTTCGGCTGTAGGCCGGCCCACCGCCTGCACGCGCGTCTGCGAGACGCCACCGTGCAGCGGCGCCGAGCCCTGTCCTCAGCACCAGCCACTGCGCATCGGCCGGTGCTCAGCCGAAGGAGATTCCTCGTGCGTGCACGTTTCGTCGGCGGCGTCATCGCCGCCGCCACCGCCGCGGTCCTGACCGCGGGTTGTTCCGGGTCGTCGACCGCCCCGGCGGGCGGTCCCACCGCGTCGCCGCCGGTCTCGTCCCAGTCCGCCGTCGCGCCGATCTCGTCCGAGCACAACGAGGCGGACATGATGTTCGCCCAGGGCATGATCCCCCACCACACTCAGGCCATCGCCATGTCCTCGCAGGCTTCGGAGCGCGCAGCCTCGCAAGAGGTCAAGGATCTGGCCGCCCGCATCGAGCAGGCTCAGGGCCCCGAGATCGAGCAGATGAACCAGATGCTCGCCGCGTGGGGGGCACCGCAGTCGCAGCCCGGCAGCACGGCGATGCCTGGTATGCCGGGCATGCCCGGGATGCCGATGGGCGGCATGCCCATGCCGGGGATGATGGATGAGGCCCAGATGCAGCAGCTGGCCGCGCAGTCCGGTCCAGCGTTCGACCGGATGTTCCTGCAGATGATGGTCGAGCACCACAACGGTGCCATCCAGATGGCCCAGACCGAGCAGGCCCAGGGATTGAACCCGCAGGCCAAGCAGCTCGCCGGCGCCATCGTCGCCGATCAGCAGCAGGAGATCTCCGAGATGCAGGCCCTGCTCAGCAGGGTCTGACCGACCGGGGACGGGCGGCCGCGGCCGTCCGTCTCCCCCCACGGCTCGGCGCGTGGGCGCCCGTCCCCGGACCCGGCTCCATCGGCCGACCGCATGCTCGCGCGGCGGCGTCCCCTGCCTCGAGAGGAGGCGAATTGACCAGAACGTTTCGGCGCTACCGGCGCCGTCGAGCGATCGTGTCGACCCTCGTCGTCGCCCTGGCGACAGTCCTCGGCGCTGCGTGCACCCGCGACGACACCGCCATCGGACGTCATGAATCGTCGCCGTCCGTGCCCGGTCACGTCCATGGCCTCGGGATCGATCCCCTCGACGGCGGTCTCTACGTCGCGACGCACGGCGGACTGTTCCGTTCCGGCCCCACCGGCCTCGAGAAGGTCGGTACATCAGCGGCCGCGAACCGCGACCTGATGGGCTTCCTCGTCGCCGGAGCCGGCCAGTTCATCTCGAGCGGACACCCCTCGCCTCTCGAGGCGACCCCCGACCCCCTCGGGCTCGTCCGGAGCACCGACGGCGGCCTGTCCTGGCAGAACATCGCCCTCGGTGGCGAGGTCGACTTCCATGCTCTGGACCAGGGGCCGGGAGGCATCTACGGAGTCGATGCCGAGGGCAGTCTGCGGTTCAGTCGGGACGGTGGTGCGCGGTGGGAGGCCTGGCCGGCACCACCGGCACTTGATGTGGCTGCCGACCCGCGCCGGCCTGATCACCTGGTGCTGGCGGTCGTCGCCGGTGTCGTGGCCTTCGACGGCCCCGCCGCATCTGCCCCGGACGCGACTGCTCCGGCCGTGGATCCCACCCCCCAGATGGCGTTCCTGTCGTGGGCGCCGGACGGCGAGTTGTTCGGCCTGACGCCCGACGCCCGCCTGCTCACGAGCCCTGACGGAGGTGCCACCTGGCTCCCGCGCGCCACCGTTCCGGGAGGTCGGGCGCAGGCGCTGACCGCCGTCGGACAAGGGCGCGTTCTCGCCGCGACCGCAGGGGGCGTCCACGAGAGCCGTGACGGCGGCGGGACGTTCACCACCGTCGCCGTGATGGCCACGTGACCCGCCAGCGACGTGGGCGGACGTGCGAGGACGCCCGCCCGGGATCGTCTCCGAGCGGGCGTCCGGTCGGGTCACGCGGCGGCGCGAGCGCGGAATCGCCGCAGACGGAGGCTGTTGGCGACGACGAAGACCGAGGAGAAGGCCATCGCCGCACCGGCGAGCATCGGGTTGAGCAACCCCGCAGCAGCCAGGGGCAGCGCTGCAGTGTTGTAGGCGAACGCCCAGAACAGGTTGCCCTTGATGGTCGACAGTGTGCGGCGGGAGAGCCGGATGGCCTCGACTGCGGCCCGCAGGTCTCCGCGCACCAGGGTGAGATCACTGGCCTCGATGGCGACATCGGTGCCGGTGCCCATGGCCAACCCCAGGTCGGCGCGCGCGAGCGCGGCGGCGTCGTTGACACCGTCGCCGACCATGGCCACGACCCGGCCCTCCTTCTGGAGGCGTGCGACCACCTCGTCCTTGTCCGCAGGCATGACCTCGGCGATGACCCGCTCACGGTCGATGCCGACCTCGGACGCGACGGCACGAGCGGCCGGCTCCGCGTCGCCGGTGAGCAGGACCGGGGTCAGGCCGAGAGCACGCAGGCCGCGCACGGCCTCGACACTTCCCTCCTTGACGGTGTCGGCGACGGAGAGGAGACCGCGCGCCGCGCCGTCCCACGCCACCGCCACCACGGTGTGTCCGCGGGCCTCGGCGTCCGACTTCGCCCCGGCGAGGTCCGCCGGCATGGCCACCGACCAGTCCTCCAGCAGGCGCGGCCGCCCGACGAGGACGGCGTGGCCATCGACGGTGCCGTGGACCCCGAGTCCCTCGTCGTTGGCGAACTCCTCGATGGGCGGGAGTGGCCGGTCCGAGCGCCCGCGCGCCGCGGCTGCGATGGCCCGGGCGACGGGGTGCTCCGAGGCGTCCTCGAGGGCGCCGGCAAGGCGGAGCACCTGTGCGGGGTCCTCGCCGTCAGCGGGGTGCACGTCGACCAGCGACATGCGGCCTTCGGTGATCGTGCCGGTCTTGTCCAGGACGACGGTGTCGACACGACGGGTGGACTCGAGGACCTCCGGGCCTTTGATGAGGATGCCCATCGCTGCGCCCCGACCGGTGCCGACCATCAACGCCATCGGTGTGGCCAAGCCCAGCGCGCAGGGGCAGGCGATGATCAGGACCGCCACGGCTGCGGTGAACGCCGCCGCCGCCCCGACCCCAGCGACCAGCCAGAAACCGAGCGTGGCGGCCGCGAGCAGGATGACGATCGGGACGAAGACGCCCGAGACACGGTCGGCCAGACGCTGGACGGCGGCCTTGCCGGTCTGGGCGTCCTCCACCAGACGCGCCATCTGGGCCAGCTGGGTGTCCGCACCGACCCGCGTCGCACGGACGACGAGACGACCGCCCGCGTTCACGGTCGCACCGATGACCGCGTCACCGATCCCGACCTCGACGGGCACCGACTCACCGGTGACCATCGAGGCGTCGACCGCCGACGTGCCGTCCTCGACCTCGCCGTCGGTGGCGATCTTCTCGCCAGGTCGGACGACGAAGCGGTCGCCGACGGCCAGTCGCTCGACCGGAATCCGGCGTTCGACGCCGTCGCGGAGCACCGCGACGTCCTTGGCGCCGAGCTCGAGCAGCGCGCGCAGGGCGGCTCCGGCGCGGCGCTTGGCCCTGGCCTCGAACCAGCGGCCGGCGAGGATGAACGTCGTGACCCCGGCCGCGACCTCGAGGTAGATGTTGCCGGCACCGTCGGTCGGTGCGATGGACAGCTCGAACGGGTGGACCATTCCGGGCACGCCGGCGGTGCCGAGGAAGAGCGCGTAGAGCGACCAGCCGAAGGCGGCGAGGGTGCCGAGCGAGATCAGTGTGTCCATGGTCGCGGTGCCGTGGCGCAGGCTGGCCCACGCGGCGCGGTGGAAGGGCAGCGCGCCCCACACGATCACCGGGGCGGCGAGCGCGAGCGACGCCCACTGCCAGTACATGAACTGCACCGCTGACACCATGGCCAGCACGATCACGGGGATCGAGAGGACGACGGAGACGAGCAGCCGGGTCCGCAGGCTGTCCGCCTCGCTTCCGCGGTTCCCCTCGGCCTCGGTGCCGTTGGCTTCCGCCGCCGACGGCGGCGCCGGGACGGACGCCGTGTAGCCGGCCGCCTCCACCGCGCCGATCAGATCGCGGGCGCTCACGTCGGACGTGACGGCGACGCGTGCCTTCTCGGTGGCGAAGTTGACCGTCGCCCGGACTCCGTCGAGCTTGTTGAGCTTGCGCTCGATGCGGTTCGCGCACGAGGCGCAGGTCATGCCGCCGAGGACGAGCTCGACCTGTGGGGTCGGGGTGTCGTGCTGCTCGGGCGATGCGCCGACGGTGTCTGGGGCGGCCGCGCCGGTGTTCTCGGTGGCGGTGCTCATCCCGCGTGTCCTTCCTGGGAAGCCTCGGAGAGGCCGTGCTCGACAGTCGATGGTGGGTGATCAGTGGCCATGCGGTGTAGCCGACTCGTTGTGGCCGCTCGGGGCATCGACCGGCGTCCCGGGACTGGCCGCAGCAACGACCGTGAACTCCGCTGTCCGGACGACGCCTTGATGGGCGAAGTCGAGGTAGAGCCGGTAGGGACCGGCCGAGGGCACCTCGGCGAGGAACTCGATCGTCGGCCCCGCTGCGGTGCGGCCGTCGCCGGGGTTACCGGTGGGGTGCACGTGCAGGTACGCGAGGTCGCCGGTGCGGAGTGCGACGAGGTGGCCGTACGCGGCGAGGTAGGGCTGCAGGTCCGTCACGGGAGCTCCGTCCCGCGAGACCGACAAGGACAGGGGACTCTCGGTGCCGGGGACGAGGGCGCCCGTGAGCGTCACCGTGTAGCCGTCCGGGGTGGTGGCGGTCGTGGACGGGGGCGGCAGGGGCACGGGGCGGTAGGTACCGGCGACCGCGATGTCACGGCCGAGGGTCTGCGCCTCGCTGCGCCCGTCCGGCGCGAAGTCCGCGAACACCCGGTGATCGCCGGCGGCGAGGGACGTCGTGGTGCGCCAGGTGCCGTACGGGTCCATGACCGGGTGGAGGTGCTGGAAGCCGCTCTGGTCGCGTCGCACCAGGATCAGGTGCAGTGGCTTGTCGTGGGTCGGGGTGAAGGCGGTCACGGGTGCACCGGTCGGGCCCAGGATGCGGAACGCCAGCTCACCGGAGCTGTCTGCCTGCCCCGGGGTGGCGAGGATGTCGAGGGTGTAGCCGTCCTGCGAGACGGCGAGGCCGCTGACGTCGCTTCCTGCGGCAGGGGCGCCGGGCCCGATCGGCCCCTGCGTCGGTGCCGGGGCGGGTGGCAGCGCTGCCGCGGGAGCCGGGGTGGGTCCTGCGACCGCGGCGATGCCTCCGCCCACGGCGAGGGCGAGCACCAGCGCGAGGGCGAACCCGAGGAGACGGACAGCGGGGCGATCGAGCCGTGATCGCCATGAGGGACGTTCGGTCGCCCGACCCTCCGAGGAATCGCCGGACGCCGTCGAACGCTCCGTCCTCTCCGGGCTCGTGGTGCTCACGACGTCCTCCCCGAGCCTTCGAGCTGGTAGCCGGCCTCCTCCACCGCGGCCCGGACCGCGTCGTCGTCGACCGGGCTCGCCGCCGTCACGACCACACGACCGGTGGCGAGATCGACGTCGACGCCCGACACGCCAGGAACTTCTCCGACCTCTTCCCGCACCGAAGCGACGCAGTGGTCGCAAGTCATACCGGTCACGGTGTAGGTGCTGGTCTCGCTCATGGGTCGTCTCCGTTCTCGTCGACCGCCCGATGACGGTCAGGTGGATCGGTCCGCGCTTCTGCCCGAGGCGGGCGGGCGCAGAGCCGGCGGGAAAGGACGAACAGCGCCGTCCCTCTCGAGAGCGATCAGGACTTGACGAGTCGCGCGATCGCTGCGCTGGCCTCGGAGATTTTCTCGTTCGCCACGTCGCCGCCCTGCGCGGCTGCCTCGGCCACGCAGTGGCTGAGATGGTCGTCGAGCAGGCCGAGCGCGACGTTCTCGAGGGCGCTGGTCGCGGCAGAGACCTGGGTCAGGATGTCGATGCAGTACTTGTCGTCGTCGACCATCTTGGCGATGCCGCGCACCTGCCCCTCGATGCGGCGCAGCCGCTTCAGGTACGCGTCCTTCTCCGCGGTGTAACCGTTCATCACCGGGCTCCTCTCGTTGACCTCGAACATACCCCTGGGGGTTTTTTGTCAACCGGCGTCCTGCGGGCGATGCCTGGACGGCGCCACTACGGGACGAAGATGCAGCTAGAGGCTGTATCAATCAGTCAAGCGGAGAGGATTCAGGGCGAGGGCGACATTCACGGACACTTGCTTATGATACCCCTACCCCCTATCTTTCTCGTGGTACGGCTACCCCCTAGGGGTATTGTCAGAAGCGGTCCAGAGAGGAGCCGTCTTGGATGAGCTGACACCGGCCCTCGTGCTGCTTGCCATCGGCGTACTGCTGGTCGCCGGAGTGCGGGCACTGGCGCGGATTCTCAGCGTGGCACCGCCGCTGACGAACGTGATGCCGCACGCCGGCGGCTTGCCGCCGCTCGAGCACCCCGTCTCCCGGTTCCACGTCCGTTGGTACGTCGTGACCATGGTCTTCCTGGCCTTCGACATGGAAATGATCTTCATGTACCCCTGGACCCTGGTCGTCGCCCAGATGGGTCCGGCGGCGGTGGTCGAAATGTTCGGCTTCCTCGCGCTCCTCATGGCCGGCGTGCTCTACGCCTGGCGCGAGGGGGCCCTCCGATGGACCTGAGGAACGCGCTCCTCCGCGTCGCCGCCCGACGGCCCCACGTCCTGATCATCGGCGGCATCGGCACCGATCGACTCCGGGCGCGCGTCGAGCACGAGGTCGACCGCCGCCACTGGACCAATGCGATGGCACCGGCCGACACCGACGTCCTCGTCGTCATCGGCCATCCCGGGCCCGAGCTCAGGGCCGTCGTCGACGATGTGTGGGCAACGGTGCCCGCACCCCGCGCCCGGCTCGACGTCCGGAACGAACACGAGGTCACCACAGCGCTCGACGATGCTGTGACCGTCCTGCAGGATCTCCCGGCCCAAAGGGCTGGGGCGCCTCGCGACGGTCTCCGCTGGGACCGCCCCAGCGACCCGTCCGGCGCGCACGACCACCACGACGCGCACGACGACGACACCTCCCACGAGCAGGACACCGGGCACGAGGACCACGACGGCGGGCATCACCACGGCGGCGACATGGAGCTCCCCGGCGGGCTGGCGATGGCCGACCTGGGCGAGGACCGCGACGGGCTCGCCCTCGATCAGCTCCACGTCCCACTCGGTCCCGTGCTGCCGGAGTGGCCGAGCGGGCTGGTCGTCGATGTCGTCCTGCAGGGCGACGTCATCCACGAGGCACGCTCGCGCTTCGTCGACCTCGACGACCTCGATGCCACCGAGCGCCTGCCCGACGCGGCCCGAGCGCTCGACTCCGCGGCGCGCGTCCTTGCCCTCGCCTGCTGGGAAGGCCCCTCCGCGCGAGCTCGCGGACTGCGGGACGCCCTGCTCTTCGGCGGGAGCAGCACCGCGCGCGTTCTCGAGGAGCTCGACGACCTGCGCCGCCGGGTCCGGCGGTCGCGGCTCCTGCGGTGGATGCTCCGCTCCGGCGAGGCCGGACGCAGCGAGCTCCTCGAGGCCCTCGACGACAAGCTGCTCTCGGCCAGGGCCGCCGCCGCGGGGGGCGGCGGAGAGGCACCGGTCGCGATCGACCTCGCGGCGCTCGACGCCCGACTGGTCGGCGCCGAGTTCGCCGCGGCGAGGTTGATCGTCGCCGTCGCGGACCCGCTGCCACAGCCCGCTCGGACGCGGCCCACGGAACAGGAGGGTGCGTCGTGAGCGTCGCACTGCCACTCGGCGGGTCGGTCCTCCTGCCGGCCCTCCTGCTCGCCGTCACGTGGGCGGCCGTCACCGCCGACGCCGTCGCCGCCGGCCGGGCGGCGGGACGCCCCGTGCCCTGGACCGTCGCCGCCGCACTTCCCGGGCGCGAGGCCCTCCGACTGCTCGTCGGGCAACGCCGGCGCGGCGTGGCCTCCGACGAGCTGCTGCGCGGCGTCGGTGGCGCGGTCCTCCCGATCGCCGCGCTGTTGGCCGCTGTGGTTCTCCCGCTCGGGCTGCGCCCCGTGGCGGATCTCGGCGCGGGGATCGTGTGGTTCAACGCGATGGAGGTGTTCGCGTGGGCCGCGGTGTGGCTGGTCGGGTGGGGCGCCAACAGCACGCTGTCGCTGATCGGTGGTTACCGGTTCGTGGCACAGGGTCTGGCCTGGGAGCTCCCGCACATGTTCGCCCTCATCACGGCCGCGGTCGGAGCGCAGAGCCTGCGCGTCACCGACGTGGTCGCCGCCCAGCAGGGCCTGTGGTTCGTCGTGATCATGCCGGTGGCGTTCGTGGCCTTCCTGCTCAGCGTGGCGGCCATGGCGTTCTGGGGCCCGTTCGGCGCGCCCGTCGGCCGCGACATCGCCGGCGGGGCGGCGGCGGAGCTCGGGGGGGTCGACAGGCTCGTCTTCATGACCGGACGGTGGCTCCTGCTGGTCGCGGCGGCGGCCATGGCGGTGCCGCTGTTCCTCGGCGGGGGCCACGGCCCGTGGCTGCCGGCCTGGGCCTGGGTGCTGGTGAAGACCCTGGCCGTGCTCGCGGCGCTCGTTGCGCTGCGCCACCGGATTCCGACCATCCGCATGGAGCGCTGGACCGAGTTCTCCCTGGTGGTCCTCACGCCGGCCACCATCGCCCAGGCCCTCGTCGTGACCCTCGTCGCGCTCGGCGAAGGAGGCCTCCGATGACGACAGCCCTGTTCGTCGTCCTCGCCGTGATCTCCGTCGTGGCCGGCGCGCTGGTCTTCCGCGTCGACTCGATGGCGCGCGCGACGTTCCTGCTGCTGCTCTCGTTCCTCGCCGTCGCGGGCCTCGTCCTCATGACCGGACTGCAGTACCTCGGCGTGGTCATCGTGCTGATGATGGTCATCGAAATGGTCGTCATGGCCGTCTTCATGATCATGTACATGATGAACCCGGCCGGGCTCATGCCGATGTCGATGTTCCACAACACCCGCGGCTCCGCCGTCATCGCGGCGACCACCTTCGTCGCGCTCGCCGGGGGTGCGCTCCTCGTGGACTGGCCGGTCCGAGGCGGCGCGCCGGCACCAGACCTCACGATGGCCCTCGGCGAGAGCCTCATGAGCGGTCAGATGCTCACGATGATGACATTGGGGGTCACCCTGTTCGCCACGATCGTCGGCACGGTCGTGCTGGCCGCCGGCCGAGGTCGCTACGACCGGCTGGGCGACGAGCTCGACGCGCCGGAGTCCGACGACCGGGACCGGGGCGGGGTCGGGCGATGAACCTGCAGGCCTTCCTCGTCGTCGCCGCGGCGCTGGTCTCCGTCGGGCTGTTCGGGGCACTGACCCAGCAGTCGATCGTCATGCTCATGATGGGCCTCGAGCTCCTGCTCAACGGGGTCATCCTCGGGGCGGCGGCGTTCTGGTACTTCCTGGCGCCGGCCGGCACGGAGGGCCAGGTGCTGATCGTCATCGTGGTCACGGCGATGGCCATCGAGATGGCGGCCGGGTTCGCGGTCACGACCGCGATCTATCGCGCGAAGCGCATCGACATGACCGACGACGCCGCCGAGCTGCGGGGCTGACCATGAGCGTTCTCCTCGGCGCCCTGCTGCTCGTCCCCCTCGCGGCCGGGATCGCGCTGATCGTGGTGCGCCCTCTGCGCTTCGTCGTCCCCGTGGGACTCACGATCGCCGCGGCGACCGTGGGCCTGGCGGTGGCCGCCGCGCTCCGGCGGCCGCAGGCTCGTTTGCCGCTCTTCGACGGCGTGGCCGTCGGCTTCGCGGTCGACGACCTCTCGGCGGTCATGGTCGTGCTCGTCGCGCTCGCCCTGCTTGCGGTGCTGGCCTTCGCCGCGGGCGATCCGGCATTGGGGTCGGGACGCTTCGTCGGCCTGGTGCTCGTCTTCGCGGCCGCGATGCTGGCCACCGTCACCGCGACCACGCTCCCGCCGCTGCTCGCCGCGTGGGAGGTGATGGGCGCAGTCAGCTGGGCCCTCATCGCCCACCACACCGGCGACCCCGCGGCGGCCCGCGGCGCGAAAACCGCGTTCCTCACCACGCGCACCGCGGATCTCGGGCTCTACCTCGCCGCAGGTGCGGTGCTCGCGGGCGGCGTGTCGACGCTCGCGATCGACGCGCTGCCCGACGTGGCCGGTGGGTGGCGGGACCTCGCGGTCGCCGGCATCGTGGTCGCCGCGCTCGGTAAGTCCGCGCAGCTGCCGTTCAGTTTCTGGCTCTCCGGGGCGATGCACGGGCCGAGCCCGGTGTCGGCGCTGCTGCACTCCGCGACGATGGTCGCCGCCGGGGCCTACCTGCTCCTGCGGACGACTGCCGGCCTCGATGCGACCGGGTGGGCCGGGCCCCTGGTGGCGTGGGTCGGCGTGGGGACCGCGCTGTTGCTCGGCCTCGTCGCGCTCGCCCAGAGCGATCTCAAGCAACTGCTCGCCGCCTCGACGTCCGCGCAGATCGGGTTCATGGTGCTGGCCGCCGGGGTCGGCGCCGTGCCTGGCGGCGTCCTCCAGACCGTCGCGCACGCCGCGACCAAGAGCCTGCTCTTCCTGGTAGCCGGCGCGTGGCTCGTGCGGGTCGGCACCCGCCGACTCGACGGCCTCCAGGGGGCCGCGCGCCGATACCCCGTCCTCGGCGCAGCGTTCACTGTCGGCGCCGGGACCCTTGCCGGAGTGCCACCGACCGGTCTGTGGGTGAGCAAGGACGCCGTCCTCGCGGGCGCGGCGGCGAGCGGCCCTGCGCTCTACATCGTCGGTCTGGCCGCCGGGCTGGTCTCGGCTGGATACGCCGCCAAGGCCGTGTGGTTCGTGTGGCGGCCGTCGCCTCCCACCGTGCGGGACGGCACCGTCGGACGTGCCGGGGCGCGGGTCCAGGCCGTCGTCGCCGTGACCCTCGCGGTGGCCGCGGCAGGCGCGGGGCTGCTCGCTCTCGGCCCGGACATCCTCCGGCCGGCTCCCGAGCCGACCGTTCTCGAGCTGGTCGCCTCCGGAGCGATCGCCGTCATCGGTTTCGGGGTGACGTGGCGCGTGGTCGGCCGGCTCCCGGCCCCTGCGGCACTCCTCTCGTGGCTGCACCTCGAGCAGATCGCTCTCGTGGCTGCGGTCCGGCCGACGCTGCGGCTCGCCGCCCTGCTCGCCCGCCTCGACGACTCGCTCCACCACCGCGTCGTCCTCGGAGCCGGACGCGGCGTCACGCGTACCGCCGATGAGGTCGACCGCCACCTCGAGCGCGGCCTGGACCGGGGCGTAGACGGGGTGGCCGCCGGCGCCCGAGCCCTCGGCCGCACCGCCCGCCGGCCCCAGACGGGTCAGCTGCACCAGTACTACGCCCAGGCCGCCGTCGCCTTCGGCGTGCTGGCCGCCCTCGCCGTGCTCCTGATCGGGGTGAGCTGACCGTGCTCTCCGTCCTCGTGTTCCTTCCCGTCGTCGTCGCGCTCGCGCTCAGCGCGCTGCCGGCCACGAGCACAACGCGCCGCTACACCGTGCCGTGGGTTGTCACCGGACTCGTGCAGCTGGTGCTCGTCGCCGTCATGTGGCTGCAGCTGCCCACCAGCGGCTACGGATTCGTCGAACAGGTCGCGTGGATCCCGAGCGCCGGCATCTCGTACCACCTCGGGGTCGACGGGCTCTCGCTGCCGCTCGTGGCGATGACGGTCGTCGTGTTCATCGCGACAGCGATCTACTCGCTGCGCGAGGATCGGCGTCCGAAGTCCTACGTGCTGCTGTTCCTGGCCCTGCAGACCGTGAGCGTGGGGGTCTTCGTCGCCCTGGATCTGATCCTGTTCTTCCTGTTCTTCGACCTGTCGATCGTGTTCATGTACTTCGTCATCGCCGGCTGGGGTCACGGCTCGCGCGCCCGCTCGGCGGCTCTGACGTTCTTCCTCTACACCTTCCTGGGCTCGCTCGCGCTGCTGCTGGGCTTCATCCTCATCTACCTCGCGGCCACCCCGCACACCTTCGACATCCCGGCGCTCGCCGTCCTCAACCCGCTCGCGGCCGGCGGCCCACTGGCCGGAGCCGCGCTGCTCGCCATCGGTGTCGGGCTCGCGGTGAAGACCCCGCTCGTGCCTTTCCACACCTGGTTGCCGCCGGCACACACCGAGGCCCCGGCCGCGGGCTCGGCCGTGCTGGCGGGAGTACTGCTCAAGATGGGGACCTACGGCTTCGTCCGCATCGCGATGCCGCTGCTGCCGGCGTCGTGGCGGCAGTTCGCCGGTGTGGTCGTGGTGCTCGGCGTGGTCTCGGTCATCTATGGCGCGCTGGTCGCGCTCGCCCAGACCGACCTGAAGCGCATGATCGCCTACACCTCGGTGAACCACATGGGCTACGTGCTGCTCGGCGTCGGCGCCGCGGGCCTGGTCGCCGAAACCGATGCGCAGGCTCGGCAGCTCGCCACCACGGGCGCGGTGACCCAGATGGTGTCGCACGGGCTGATCACCGGGGCGCTGTTCCTGCTCGCCGGCGCGCTGCACGAACGTGGCCGCACCTACGACATGGGTGCCTACGGCGGCCTGGCGGCGCGCACGCCGCGGTTCGCCGGCCTGTTCGCGGTAGCGGCCTTCGCCTCACTCGGGCTCCCCGGCTTCTCCGGGTTCATCGCCGAGTTCCAGATCTTCACCGGCGCGCTGGGTGCGACGCCGGTGGCGACCGCCATCGCCGTCGTCGGCATCCTCCTCACCGCCGGGCTGTTCCTGGTGGCTCTCTCCCGGATGCTGCTCGGCGAGCTGCGCTACCCCGACGCACCCGGCACGCCGCGTCCCCTCCCCGACCTCCGGGCTCGCGAGCTCGCGGCCGTCGTCCCGCTGCTCGTGCTCGCCACCGTGATCGGGTTGGTACCGCGATTCCTTCTCGACCTGGTCGAGCCCGCGTCGCGGGCGGTCAACGAGCTGGTGGCCCGGTGAAGGCCGAGTCGGCGCCGTCAGCGCCCCGTCAGGGGGAGCAGCCATGGTGATGATGAACGAGGACCCCACGACAATGATCCCCGAGCTGGCGCTGCTCGCGGGGGCGGTGCTCGCCGTGCTCGTCGGGGCGTGGACACCGCGCCGCAGGCAGGGTCGCGTACGGGTCCTCGCGCTGGTCGCCGTGAGCGGCGGACTGGTCGCCACGGTCGTGGCCGCGACGAAGCCGTCGAGCACCACCTTCGATACCTACGTCCTCGACACGACGACCCACGCGGTGCGCGCGATCGTGCTCGTCGCCGTCGCCCTGATCCTGTGGTGGTCGCGCGACGCCGTCACGGCGCATCCGCGCGAGAGCGAGTTCACCGCGCTCGTCCTGCTCGGCGGTCTCGGAGCGGTGCTGATGGCCGGGACCGGCGATCTCATGCTGCTCTTCGCCGCGTTCCTGCTCGCCAGCGTGCCGCTCTACGCCCTGGCCGGCTGGGCCAAGACGGGCGCGACCACCGAGGCCGCGCTGAAGTACTACCTCTCCGGCGCCTTCGCCGGAGTCACAATGCTCGCCGGCACCACCCTGATGTACGGAGCTACCGGCTCGACGAGCTACAACGCCTTGCCCGAGGGGCTCGTGACGGGCGCGGCGGGGCCAGCAGCCGTCGGCCTCGTCGCCGTGCTGGCGGGCCTGGCGTTCAAGGCCGGAGCCGTCCCCGCCCACTTCTGGGTCCCTGACGTCACCGACGGCACGCCTCCGGCGGTCGCCGCCGTCCTCACGACCATCCCCAAGATCGGTGCGCTGGCCGCGACGTGGCGTCTCCTCCTGGCCGTGCCCGAGCAGATCGTGCCCTGGCCGTTGCTGGTCGCGGTGCTCGCCGCGATCAGCATGACCCTGGGCAACCTCGCCGCGTTCGCTCAGACGTCGGTCCTGCGGCTGCTCGCCTACTCGACCGTGTCCCAGGTGGGCTACGTGTTGATGATCATCGCCGTGGCGGCCCGGACGCCCGAGGCCCAGCCGGCCCTGCTCTTCTATCTCGCCGCCTACGCGCTCACGAACATCGGGGCCTTCGCCGTGGTCGCGGCACACCCTGCTCGCACCATCGACGAGTTCCGAGGGCTCGGCCGTCGTCGCCCCCTGCTCGCGGCCGCCCTTGTCGTCTGCCTGCTCGGGCTCGTGGGCACACCTCCCACGGCAGTGTTCGTCGGCAAGCTCACCGCGTTCGCTGCCGCCTTCGACGGCGGGATGGCCTGGCTCGTCGTGCTCGCCGCGGTCAACACCGTGGCCTCGCTCTTCTACTACCTGCGATGGGTCGCCCCGCTGTACCGGGACGAGCCGCCCGAGCTCGCCGACGTGAGCAGCGAATCCCGCACGGCGCGCCAGGGCGCGGTCACCGCCGCGACTCTCTCGCTGGTCCTCGGCGTCGCCGCCGGCCTGATCCTGCCCCTGTTCGCCGCCTCGTGACCGGCACCTACGCGGTCGTGGTGGTGAGGCTGTCGAGCGCGGCTCGCAGTCGGGAGCCGGCGTCGGACGCGGTCTCACCCAGGTCCGACCCTGCGTTGCCGGCGGCAACACCAAGCAGGGCTCCGGGATCGACGGCCTGCACGATGGTGCGACCCTCAGCGCGTCGCACGGTGACGTTGCAGGGCAACAGAAGCCCGACCTCCGGGTTGGCCGAGAGCGCCGCGTGGGCGAGCGCGGGGTTGCAGGCGCCGAGGATGGTGTAGGCGTCGATCTGCTCGCCGAGTTTGGCCTGCAGGGTGGCCTGGACGTCGATGGTGCTCAGCACCCCGAATCCCTGATCAGCGAGCGCTGCCGTGACGGCCTCGACCGCCGCCGGGTGGTCGAGGCCGACCTCGACGGTGTGGGCGATGTCGGACATGGCTTGGCGTTCCTCCTCCGCGTTGGGGTGATGATGCCGGCGTCGGAGGCCTTCCCGTCGCCGTGACTGCGGACACGTGGTTATCCGGCATACCCCCTGGGGTACCTTCAGTTGTACAGGGCGTCAGCCCACATGCCAGAGGGAGTCCACCATGCAGGTTCAGGCCGCCGAGCTCACCGATGTGGTCAGCCGGCTGCGTCGCGTGGAGGGCCAGATCGCCGGGATCGTGCGCATGATCGAGGACGGCCGCGAGTGCAAGGACGTCGTCACCCAGCTCGCGGCCGCGGCCCGCGCCCTCGACAAGGCCGGCTTCAAGATCATCGCAACCGGGTTGCGGCACTGCATGAGCGAGACCGACGACGGCGAGCGCGCCGTGGACGTCGCGGAGATGGAGAAGCTCTTCCTCTCCCTGGCCTGATCCGGACCTGACCCGCAGGACCACCGGCGGACCGCTCGACACTTCAGGCGCCACCGCCGACACCCGACCGACTCAGCAACGGTAGATACCCTACCGGGTAGGGAACCATCATGATCGATGTGCAGACCATCGCCACGACCAGCCTCGGTGACCGCAGCTACCTCGCCCACGACGGACGGGTCGCGCTGGTCGTCGACCCGCAGCGCGACATCGACCGCGTGCTCGCCCTGGCCGACGAGCTCGGCGTGCGGATCACCCACGTCGCCGAGACCCACATCCACAACGACTACGTCACCGGGGGGCTTGAGCTCGCCGGGCGCACCGGCGCGGCCTACCTCGTCGACGCCCGCGACGATGTCGGCTTCGACCGCACCCCGGTCCGCGAAGGCGACGACATCGTCGTCGGGGCGATGCGGCTGCGGCCGTTGGCGACGCCGGGCCACACCCACCACCACCTGTCCTACGCCCTGACCGAAACCCAGGCCAGCGGGTCGGGCGCGGTGACGGCGGTGTTCACCGGCGGCTCGATGCTCTACGGCACCACCGGGCGCACCGACCTGGTCTCCCCCGCCGACACTGTCGAGCTCACCCACGCCCAGTACCACTCCGTCCGCCGCCTGGTCGACGAGCTCCCCGGCGCCGCGGTGGTGTATCCGACCCACGGGTTCGGGAGCTTCTGCTCGGCGACCCCGCCCTCGGGTGAGGCGTCCACGGTCGGGGACCAGCGGACGGTCAACCCGGCGCTGATCCAGGGCGAGCAGGAGTTCGTCGACACCCTGATCGCCGGGCTCGGGGCCTACCCCGCCTACTACGCGCGGATGGCCCCCACCAACGCCGCAGGGCCCGCGCCGGTCGACCTGTCGGCGCCGGAGCCGGTCGGACCCGTCGAGCTGCGTGCCCGCCTCGAGGCCGGTATCGCCGCGGGGCAGTGGGTCGTCGACCTGCGCGAGCGCACCGCGTTCGCGGCCGGGCACCTGGTCGGCTCGCTGAGCTTCCAGCTCGCTCAGCCCTTCGTGACCTACCTCGGGTGGCTGCTGCCCGAGGACGCCGAGCTCACCCTCATCGGCGAGACCGGCGAGCAGGTCGCCGACGCCCGCCGCGAGCTCGTGCGCATCGGCATCGACCGACTCGTCGGCGCGGCCACCGGCCCCCTCGAGACCCTGTCCGACGACGCACCGCTGGCCTCCTATCAGGTCTCAGACTTCCCCGGCCTGCTCGCCCGTGATCCCGAGGCGGTCAACGTGGTGGACGCACGCACCGAGAACGAGCGCGCCGGCGGCGGTGTCGCCGGGTCGCTGCACATCCCGCTGCACGAGATGCTGACCCGCCGCCACGAGGTCCCCGACGGCGAGGTGTGGATCTACTGCGGGTCCGGCTACCGCGCCTCGGTCGCGGCCTCCCTGCTCGCCGCCGAGCCCGGCCGCGCCCGCGAACTGATCGTGATCAACGACGACTGGCCCCACGCCACCGAGGCCGGACTGACCATCGCCCACGACCAGGCCCCCGCCCTCGCGCGCTGAGCGCGCGGCAGATCACGCCGCACGAGAGGACCCCATGGCTTCCGCCACCCCAACGACCACAGCCCTGACGACCGAGGCCGAGAACGACACCATCACCGGCGCGGAACTCGCGACCTGGTCCTCCAGAGCCGGCGTCGCGCCCCTCGTCCTCGATGTGCGCAGCGCCGCCGAGTACGACGCGATCCACATCCGCGGCTCCTACCACGTGCCGCTGCCCACCCTGGCCGAGCACACCGACGAGCTGGCCGGCCACCTCGCCGACGGCGGCCCGGTCGTCCTTATCTGCCAGTCCGGTGTCCGCGCCGAGCAGGCCCGCCGCCACCTCGCCGCCGGCGGCCTCGCCCATGCCCGCGTGCTGGCCGGCGGCGTCGGCGCCTTCGACGCCGCCGGCGGTGAGGTCGTCCGCGGGCGACCCGCCTGGGCCCTGGAACGCCAGGTACGCCTCGCGGCGGGCGCGCTCGTCGTCACCGGCCTTGCCGCCGGGCGGCTCATCTCGCCGAAGGCACGGCTCCTCACCGCCGGGATCGGCACCGGGCTCACCGTCTCCGCACTCACCGACAACTGCGCCATGGGCGCCGCCCTCGCGCGGCTGCCCTGGAACCGGGACCGCAACGAGCCCACCCCCATCGAGGCTCTCGACCGCGTGGCGCGGCGGACCCCGGAGCGCTGACCGATGCTCGGGCTCGCCGCACTGTTCGGCGCCGTGGTCGGCGCGCTGCTGGGCCTCGTCGGCGGGGGCGGCGGCATCCTCGCCGTCCCCGCCCTGGTCTACGGCCTCGGGCTGCCGCTCTCCGCCGCCGTCCCGGCCTCACTCGTGGTCATCGGAACGGCGTCCGTGGTCGCGGTCGCACCTCGCGCCCGCCGGGGCGTCAACTGGCGTCTGGCCGGGGTCATCGGCGCCGCCGGTGTCCCGACCGCGGTGCTCGGCGGCGTGGTCAACCACCAGTTCGACCAGCGCGTCCTGCTGCTCGCGTTCGCTGCGATCATGGTCCTGGCCGCGGTCCGGATGCTGCGCGCCACCGACGAGACCGGCGGCGTCTGCGACCTCCCCGGCGGCGGGGTCGCGTGGCGACGCTGCCTGCCGCGCGCGCTCGCCACCGGGCTCGCCGTCGGATTCCTCACCGGGCTGCTCGGCGTCGGCGGCGGATTCCTGCTCGTACCCGCGATGATCATCGCCCTCGGCCTGCGCACGCCCGTCGCCGTGGCGACCTCGCTCGTCGTCATCGCCATCAACTCGGCGGCCGGGCTCATTCCCTACCTCCTCGCCGGAGACGCCGACGCCGCCATGAACTGGCCAGTCATCGCCGCGTTCGCCTTCGCCGCCATCGTCGCCTCGCTGCCCGCCGGCCGACTCGCCCGCCGCGTCCCCGCCGCCGTCCTGCGCCGCGGCTTCGCCGTGCTCGTCCTGCTCGTCGCCGCCGGCGTCACTACCCAAGCCCTCACCACCCTGATCGACTGACCCACCCACCGAAGGAGCACCGATGACCACCATCCGCGAGATCACCGTCGACGAGCTCGCCGCCGCCCGTGAGGACCCGAATCCCCCGATGCTGCTCGACGTGCGGGACCGCGCCGAGTACGCCGCTGGCCACGCCCCAGGAGCCGTCAACATCCCCCTCGACGAGCTCCCCGACCACCTCGGCGAGCTGCGAGGCGGCGCGCAGATCGCAGCGATCTGCCAGTCCGGACGACGCAGTGCCGTGGCGGCCGAACAGCTCGGAACCACCGGTATCGACGCGTTGTCCGTCGCGGGCGGGACCAGCGCCTGGGTCGAGTCGGGCCGTCCGACTCTCAGCGACCAGGGCCCGTCGGTTCAGCCTCACTCGAAGAAGGAGGAGTTGTCATGATGGGTTCCCTGCCGATGCTGGGTTGGCTGTGGCCGCTGCTGATCGTCATCGGGCTGGCCATGATCGCCGTGGGGACGATCGTCCTGGTGCGTCGCCGCCCCATACCGACCGCGAACCGCACGTCCATCGCACGCGAGCTGCTCGACGCGCGGTACGCCCGCGGCGAGATCGACGACGACGACTACCAGCACCGTCGCGACCAGCTCCGATGACCGGGCGCTCCGCCCCCCGGCACCCGATCAGCCGCCGACAAGCCCTCGGGCTGCTCGGGCTCGGCGCCGCCGCCGTCACCGCCGGTGCCACGGGATGGGCGACCCTCGGGGTTTCCGACACCACGCGGACGGCCTCCGTCCTGCCCAGCGGCGAGCCGCTGGGTCTCCCGCCTGAACTCGCCAGCCGCCAGGGCCAGCTCGCCGTCGACCTGACGGCCGCACCTGGCGCGTCCCTGGCCGGGCGCCCCGCCTCGGCCTGGGGCTACAACGGCTCCAGCCCGGGCCCCACCCTGCGGCTACGGCCCGGCGATGAACTGGCCGTGCGACTGCGCAACGGACTCGACCAACCCACCAACCTGCACACCCACGGCCTGCGGGTCTCGCCCGAGGGCAACTCCGACAACCCGTTCATCCACATCGCACCCGGCGAGACGTTCGACTATCGCATCGCCATCCCCGACGGCCACCCCCCGGGAACGTTCTGGTACCACCCACACGCCCACGGCTACGTCGCCGACCAGCTCCTGGCCGGCCTGGCCGGAGCCCTCATCGTCGACGACGCCCCCGAGCCCGCCGTCTCGGCCGACCGGGTACTGCTCATCACCGACACCACCCTCGGCGCCGGCGGGCCCGCTGCCACGGACCCCGCCACCCGCATGGTCGGTCGGCAGGGGGAGCTGTTGCTGCTAAACGGCCTGCATCGGCCCGTCATCCCGGCCGCCAGCGGCGAACTGCAGCGCTGGCGACTGATCAACGCCACCACCTCGCGCACCCTGAACCTGCACCTCGACGCCCACCCGCTGACCCGGATCGCCTTCGACGGGATCACCCTGCCGACCGCCACCGGCGTGGACACCGTCCGGCTCGCTCCCGGCAACCGCGCCGACGTGCTCGTCCGCCCCGACCGACCCGGCACGTTCCCGCTGACCGCCTCCACCGAGCCGCGTCGCGCGATGGGCATGATGGGCGGGCCGGCCGTCGGTGGGGAGACCGAGGTCCTGGCCACGCTGACCACCAGCGGCCCCGCCCGAGCTCCGAGCGCGCTGCCGACCTTCCCGCCCGGCCCCGCGCCGGACGCGGGCGCGACGACCGGAGCTCGCCGGCTCACGTTCACCATGGGCATGGGCGGCGGGATGGGCCCGGGTGGGACGGGCTCAGGTGGCCAGGGCATGAGCTTCGGCTTCGACGGTCGCGCCTACGATCCCGTCCGGACCGACCAGACCGTGGCCCTCGGCGCCGTCGAGGAATGGACCGTCTCGAATCCCACCCCAATGGCCCACCCTTTCCACCTGCACGTCTGGCCGTTCGAGGTCCTCGCCGACAGCGCGGGCACCCCGACCACCGGCGCACCGCAGGACGTCGTGCTCGTACCGGCAGGCGGGTGGGTCCGGCTCCGCATCCCGTTCACCGTGCTGCCGGGCCGCAGCGTCTACCACTGCCACATCCTCGATCACGAAGACGCCGGGATGATGGCCAGCATCGCCGTCAGGTGAGGTCGATGCTTCACGCGGTCGCCCGATCGGGCGGGGTGGGCGCCACCCATCGTCGTAGTGAGGCTGTCGAGCGCAGGCGGGTGTCGGCGTCAGACGCGGTCTGACGCAGCTCGACGCCGGTTACGGCGGCAACACCGAGCAGGGCTCCGGGGTCGACGGCTAGGTCGATGGAGCGGCCCACGGAGCGTCGCACGGCGATGTTGCAGGGCAGCAGGAGCCCGACCTCCGGGTTGGCCGAGAGCCGCCGAGTGACTTGGACGTCCAGGATCTGGGCTGTTGGCGATCCTCACCCAGAGTAGGAGTCGTCCGGACAGGGACCGTGGGCGGTGCGGAGGAGGGTCTTTCGACTCCCTCTGCCGCGGACCGCGGGCTCTGCCCGGCTCCCCCGGGCCAACCGAACCTGGCCTCGTCCACCCGAGGCGCGCGTCGTACAACAGCTCCGGCTCTCGGCGGTCGGCGGACCCGGAGTGGGCGCGAGAGGAAGGTCAAGGAACATGATGTGGTGGTACGGCCCCGGCATGAACGGCTGGGGGTATGGGCTCATGACCATCAGCATGGTGCTGTTCTGGGCGTTGATCATCTTCGGGATGGTCGCCCTGATCCGCTACCTCGGGCGAGCGGGCCAGGTCGCCGCCGCTCGACCGACGCCCCAGCAACTCCTCGACGAGCGCTTCGCGCGCGGAGAGATCGACGAAGACGAGTACCGGCGTCGTCTGGACCTGATGGCCGTCGTGACGGGCCCGCGCGCCAAGCCTTAGGGTCCTCGCACGATCAGGGGCGCTTTCCCCAGAGCGGTGTGCGGGATGGTTTCCACGGCTCGAATCGTCACGGAAGGTGCGACAACGCCCTGGGCCTCGAGAGCCGAGCTCAGCGATGCTGCCAGGACCGAGGTATCGACTTCGCCGGGTCGGGCGAGCAGGACGTCGAGGCCGGCTGGCCGCTGGACGATCTGCCACCCCGCGGCCGTCACGGTGTCCATCACCTGGTGGAACGTCACGGGCTGGACGTCACGGGTGCCGCCGTCGGGCCTCGCGAAGCGCAGCGTCTCCTGAACTCGGCCCTGGATGCCCTCGAGCAATGTGTAAGGCCGTCCGCACCCACAGTCGCCATCGACGGCCAGCTTCACGCTGTCGCTCATCTCGTACGGATTAAGGGCATCGTGCGCGAGAACAGGACGCTGACCAGCACTTTCGTCCCGTACTGGCCGGCGGGAACGGGCCGGTTCTCGTGGTCGACGACCTCGAGCACGACGAGATCATCGAACACGTGCATCCCCTGGTGCTCGCCGCACTCCGCGGCGAGGCCGGCGGTCTCGGTAGCTCCGTAGACATCGTGGGGCGCGTGACCCCAGGCGCGTTCGACCAGCGAGCGGGTCGACGCGGTGAGCACCTCGGACGCGGAGAACACGAACCTGGGGGCGAGGGAGAGACGACCAGCGAGCTGCTCCACGGCCAACGAGCGCAGCATCGAGGCGTAACCGATCAACAACTCCGGCTGCCAGCTGTTCAAACGCTCGACGAGGCTCGGCAGCGGGTCACCGGCGTCCAGGCGCAGGGTCGGCAACCAGGGGCTGTGCACCGAGGCGCCCACTCGCGCGGACTGGTGCGAGGGATTCGTCGAGCTCACCACCGCGGTCCTCAAGCGACGAGCCAGCCCGGCGGTGGAGCCGGCCCAGTCGAACGCCCGGTTGTAGGACGCGACGACGTCCACCCACTCCGCGGGGCTCCACACGAACACGCCCCGTCGACCGGTCGTACCGGCTGTGGCCGCGACGTAGTAACGGCCGCCCAGGAGCTCGTCGACCGATGCGGACCGGAGGTAGCGCTCCACGTCGGCGATGCGGACCTCCGGCCGCGTACACACCTCGTCGAAGTGCTCCATGACGAGTGCCTTGGTCAACACCGGCAGTTCACTCAGCGGCGCATCGCCCATGCCTCGGTGGAACCGCCGGTAGAACGATGACCGGTCATACGCGAAGGCTCGCAGCTCGGACAGTGCGCGAGCCTGATGGGCAAGCAACGCACCCCGGCTCCAGTGATCCCGACGCCGAAGCCGCTGCCGACGAGCCATGACCCGCAGCACCAGCGTGGAGTTGCGGACTCGGTGCAGTGTCGACTTGTCACCCATCGACATCTCCCCTCGGCTGAACGACGGGGCCGAGCTTGGCCGTTCACACGACACGAAACAGGGCCGTCCGACCGACGTTTGGCGCTCAGCGGCCTCCTTTGCCTTGGCGAGGCGTGAGCGCCGGGAGTCCGCAGAGCCCGCGGGCCCGGTCGGCGATGCGCAGCCATGCGTCCCTGGCCCGCCGCTCGTCGCCGCGGACTCAGTGACGCCGGCCGGGTGCTGCTGACCTCGCGAAGCTTAGGGTTCCTCCGCAACCGCCATGCCGGTTCCTGATGGCCAAGACGTCGTCGCCGGCCTGGCCCTCTCTCGACGCCGCCTCGTGCCGCCGCCGTCGGCGATGTGGATCATCCGAGGCGGTGGGGCATCGACGCGACCTCGGGATGGTCATGGCCGACGACTCCGACCCGTGCGGCACCGCCAGGGGCACCCAGCCCGCCAAAGAACTCGACGTTGATCCTGGCGAAATGGGCCCACGCGTCGGGCACATCGTCCTCGAAGAAGATGGCTTCGACCGGGCAGACCGGCTCGCAGGCGCCGCAGTCCACGCACTCGTCGGGCTGGATGTAGAGCATGCGGGAGCCCTCGTAGATGCAGTCGACGGGGCACTCCTCGACACAGGAGCGGTCAGTGATGTCGATACAGGGCTCGGCGATCACGTAGGTCATCGTGCCTCGCAGGGTTCCTGCCGGGAACTGTCTGGCCTCAACCCCGCCAGTGTGAGCTCAACGAGGCAATCAACGCCCTCCGTCGAGAGGAGCTCGACCGCTCCACCCAGCGCGTGCCGACAGTAGCTGACTAGGACGTTGACACCGACGTCCGCCCGGACCTGACCTGAATCGACGGCCGATGTGAGCACTCGGCGCAGGAGCTCGTCGACCAGCTCCTCGCTGTTCCTGTGCTCGCCCGCACGATGGAGCAACGCGCCGAGCTCGGGACCGTGCTGGCCCCGTTGGGCGAGGATCTCAGCATAGGCGCCGAGAACAGATCGGAGGACGCGTCCCGGTTCGTCGGCTACTTCGCTCAGGGCCGTCAGCTGCGCAACGTGCACGTCGACTTGCCGCTGATGCCAGGCCGCGAGGATCGACTCGACGTCGGCAAAGTACTTGTAGATCGTCGCCCGAGAGAGGCCTGCGGCTGCCGCGACCTTGGCCATGGTCACGGCCCTCAGTCCGTGCTCGGTGACGAGCGACCACGCGGCGTCCTCCACCGTCTCGCGGACCACGCGGCGATGGGACTCGACGGTCTCGTCCCAGAGCTTCGGCACGCCGCGAACCTACCGCGGCACCACGCATGAGCGTCGACAAAGCGTCACGGTGTAGACAAGATGTATCGCAAAACGCATCACAGGAGGTGGGCGTGCCCGACGAAGCTCAAGAGCCGGACACGACTCAGGACCAGGTCGATCGAGGCGGGGTGCTGGTGCCGCGCTGGGTCAAGGTGTTCGCGCTGGTCGTGCTCGCCGTGGCGCTCCTCCTGCTTGCCCACACGGTTGTCCGTACAGGCTCTCACGGACCCTCGCTGCACGGTGCGTCCCTGGACGACATCCAGACGGCGACCGTCGACGCGGGGAGCGCAGGCGCGTGATGCTCGATCGCAGAGTGCGACTGGGCTTGCTGACGGTGCATCTCGTGGCTTCGGTCGGGTGGGTGGGCGCTGCGGCCTCGTACCTTGCCGTCGGAATCGTCGCAGGTTCGAGTGGCGAACTCGCCACGATCCGCAGTGCGTGGTCGATGCTGAACATTCTGGGGTGGACCGTCGTGGTGCCTCTGGCTGTGGCCGCACTACTCACGGGACTGGCGATCTCAGTGAGCACCGCATGGGGGCTCTTCCAGCACTGGTGGGTGGTGATCAGTCTTGTCTTGACGGGCTTCGCCACATTGATCACGGTGCTGCACATGTGGGACGTCAGCGAAGCCGCGCGCAGTGCGTCCGTCGCGGCACCGGAAGAGCTGCTCCACCTGGGTGGCGACGTCTTCCACCCCGGCGCCGGCCTCGTCGTCCTCGTCGTTGTCGCGGTGCTCAACATCTACAAGCCACGCGGCCGGGTCGTTGCGACCGTTGCGTGCTCTTCCCGACGGAGTTGAGAAACGCACTCCGCGCGAGAACGCTCACGTCGTCGAGCGGGCTTCAGGTGATGCGCAGGTAGATTCGTGGGCCACGTGCTCGGCTGCTTCCACCTGGAGCGTGCTGTGGTGCAGCGCGAACCGCTCCTCCAGCATGGCCGTGGCCGCGTCGAGCACGCCGTGCTCCCCGCAGTCGGCGGTCGCGCAACCGTCCTGACCGATCACCAGGTGCGCCGAGACGGCCGGGTTGCGGTCGTTGATGGCCCAGACATGCAGGTCGTGCACCTCTTCGACGCCGGGGAGGGCGAGCAGCGTCGAGCGCACCTCCTCGACGTCGATCCCGGCCGGCGCGCCCTCGAGGAGCAAGTGCGACGCCTCGCGCAGCAGCGCCACCGTCCGCGGAACGAGGATCGCGACGATGACAAGCGACGCCACCGTGTCGGCGTAGACCCATCCGGTCGTCAACGTCACCGCGGCTGCGATCAGAACAGCGACCGAACCCAGCGCGTCGCCGAGGACGTGCAGCGCCGCGCCGCGAACGTTCATGTTCTCTGCGGCGCCGCGACTGAGCACCACCAGCGACACCAGGTTGCCGGCGAGCCCGATCGCACCGAAGACCAGCAGGCCCAGCCCCGGCACCGGGGTCGGGTCCCCGAGGCGCTCGAAGGCTTCGATCGCCACCCACACCGTGACCGCGAGAAGCGCAAGGGCGTTGAGCGCCGCGCCGAGCACCTCGGCCCGTCCGAGGCCGAACGTGCGCCGGGTGCTCGGCGGACGTTGAGCGAGCCGGGCGGCGACGACGGCCGCGACCAGGGCCGCGACGTCGGTCACCTGGTGCCCCAGGTCGGCGAGCAGGGCCAAGGACCCGGTGAGTACAGCACCGACAGCTCCGCTCACGAGCACCGCGGCGGTGATCGCGAGCGCGATCGTCAGCTTGCGGCTATCCGAGTCTCCGTGGCCGTGCCCATGACCGTGTCCGTGCCCCATGGCCAGGACGTTACATGCATATATGCGCATGTCTCAACGGGTGGGTCCGGCTCTGACGACCCCCCACATCAGTGGCCGACGATCGTGATCGCTCCGAGCGCGATAGCGGCGGCAACGGCGGCCCCGATGTGCCAGTTCCGGAGCTCGCCGGACCGGCGCTTGTCCCGCGCCATGCCGATGCCGACCATCGCGGTACGGAGCAGAACCCCCGCCACCAGCGCCAGCAGTATGGGCACGATCGTCTCCGGCAGCGGGCTCACCGACGCCATGATCACGCCGGCAACGGGCCCGAGGACGGCGATCACGAGCCACGGGACCATGCTCTGGCGTGCCTGCTTGAAAAGGGCAGCGAGGGCGAGACCTTCGCTGGCCGAGTGCACGAGCAGCGCGGCGATGACCGGCACCGAGGGGGTCAGCGCGAGCGTCGCTCCCTCGATCACGCGGTGGACGGTGAGCGCGGCTGCCGCCCCGACGCCACCGAGAGCGGCCGACGTGTCGGCACCGACGGGACGGTGGCGGCCGGTCGGCGGCCCGTGGTCCCCGTGCTCCTGGCTCGCCGGCTCGTCGTCATGTCCGTGGCCGCAGCCTCCGCGGGTGAACCAGGCCACGACGACGAAGCCCGCCACGAGCGCGAGGGCCGGCATCCAGAGCGGCGTGCCCGCCTCCTCGGAGTCGTGCCACACGTCCGGGACGATGTCGGTCAGCGCACTGACCAGCATCATCGCCGAAGCCAGCGAGAGCCACAGCCCCATGCGGCCCGAGTAGCGGTTGGCGAGCCAAGCCCCGAACACGGTCGCTGCGGAGATCAACGCGACGGCGCCGAAAGCGCCGCCTTCCACAGGGTCGCTCTCGTACCAGTCGCTGGTCAGGAAGACGATCGTCAGGACCGCGAGTGACCAACAGCCGACGACCCATCGGTGGTGCTCGACGAGGCCGCGGGCAGCGGCCGGCAGGGGGAGCCATGCCTCGGTGGAGGCGGTGACGAGCGTGGACCAGAACAAGGGGATCGCGACGAGGCAGGCGGCGACGCAGTAGGCACACAGGGCGTCGGCGAAGAACAGGCTCTGGACGAGCGACCAGTGGGCGATCACCGTGCCGGTCGAGACCGCCGCGAGCAGCCCGACCCCGACCTGGCGCGACAACGTGAGACCGGCGGCGGCGATGGCACCGATGGCCGTGACGGCAGCGAAGCCGGCGATCCCGATCAGTGCGACCAGATGGCCCCACGGACTCGCGGCGGCCGGTTCGCATACCGGCCCGGCTCCTACTCCGCACGGTGGCACGAGGTCGAACACCACAGCGTTCTCCGCGGCGCGCACCACCGACACCAGCAGCCCGATAGCGCCGCCGATCAGCAGCAGCCACGCGAACCCTCGGCGGTCCTGAGCGGGATCGGCGGGCGCCGGAGGAGGTTCGGGCGCGGTGAGACTGCAGAGGTGACCGCTGGGGAAGGGCGCGGTCGCGACACTCGCGACCGCGTCGAGGAAACCGTGACCACCGTTCCCCCGCTGCCGGGGCAGCGGAGAGGTGAGTGCCTCGTCGGGCCGGTGGTCGAGGGGCGTCGGGCGTCCGCGCGGCTGGAGTGTGACGACGCCCGCGGGATCGGGCGGCCGAGGGGGCCGTTGCTGTTCCTGCACGTTCATCGGGGCCTCTCAAGCAGAGGTTGGGGAGCGTCGGGGCGGGCAGGTCGTCGCCGACGGCTCGACCGCATCAACGGTCCGCACGAAGCAGTTCTCGAGACGAGAGGCGCTTCGGGGTTCCGCGGGAGCGAGGTCGACTAGCCAGCGACGGCGAGCCGCGGTGGGCCCCGCCGGACGGCGTAGGCGACCCAGATCCGGGAGAGCGTCGCTCGCGCCGGGCTCGTGACAGGCGGCACCTCGGCGGTCGGGTACTCAGGCGCCTCGGCGATCAGTGACCGCAAGCAGCATGCGAGCCGATGGACGGCCGCGGCGCACGCCAGAAGGACGACGTCCACGGCCGCCACGAGAAAAACCATCCCGACGGCGACCGAGATATAGGCGACGAGCAAGCCGAGGTGTGCCGCGCTATGCCCGGGCGTCAGGTTCGCCGTCGAGCGGTCCCACACCTCGCCAGCAGCGTGCAGAGTCGGCTGCGCCAGGACCGTGGCACTGGCCAGGAACGCGGCGACACGATGCTCCTGCCCGAAGCGGTGGAGTCGGAGAAGCCCGACCACGAGCGACACGCTTCCGAGAGCGACAACGTGCCCGAGGCTCGCACCCCCGAGGCGATCGAGGAGGACAGAGGCGACCAAGGTGGCGGCGGCTGCGGCGACCGCCGGCCAGCGCGGACTGGAACAGGTCGGTGGGCGAGTTGTCCGCATCGCTGCGTCCACTCTCGCCTCCTGGCTGCAGGTGCCGTAGCTCTTCCACGTGCGGGCAGACGCTCGATCCCTCGAGCACCTCGGCCCGCTGTCGCGGTCCTACTGACGGTCACCGTTCAGTGTCGGATAGTAACGATGCTGCCAGGTGGCTCATCGGTGGGCGCTATGCGCCCCGGGCTGCCGCTTCCTGCGACGCGTTCACGACCTGGACCTTGTCTCCGTTCTGGAGCTCGCCGAAGGTCGCCTGGGCGTCGGGGGTCTCCATGCGGATACACCCGGCCGAAGAGCGGGAGGGGTCCCCCGCGTGGAAGGCGATGCCGCCGTCGGCGAAGAACGTCGAGTACGGCATCGGCGCCGGCCGTCCGTCGCGGGTGGTCGACTCCCCGCTCACGTGGTGTTCCTCCTTGCGGTACACGCGGAACGAGTGACCGACCGGGGTCGCCCGTCCCTCACCGCCCGAGGAGATCGTCATCGGACCGCGGACCACCTGACCGTCGCGGATCAGCCAGGCACGTTGCGACTCGAGATCGACGCACGCCCGCGCGGACACCGAACACGGAGTTCCCGGCACCACGGCCTCGCCGTGCGCCGCTTGCGCCACCGGGCTCGACTCCGGGTTCGCAGGCGGGGCGCTGTCCGCCAGCGCCGGGACAGCCAGGCCGCCGACCGCTGACAAGACGCCGATCGAGACACCGGCTGCGGCCCACCACGGCCTTGGTCGTGCGCCGCGAGACCGAGGCGGTGTCGCCGCCCGGTGCTGGCCGGTCGTGAATGCCGTCTTCTCGCTGATGGGTTTGCTCCTCCTCGCGTGGAGGGCCAGGCCCTCCGCGTCCGTCGTCCCTCCCATCGGCGGGACTCAGTTCGTGATCGAGCCGCCGACCGGGCGACGGTAACTCCGACGAGGACATCGGACGGTCACCGGTCGCGTCCGCTCGTGCGCGATGGCCCCTGGGGCCCCGCTGAGGAGCGCGAAGTCCGAACCTCTTGACGGTCGTGCTCTCATGCACATATCTGCATATGTCAGGAGGAGGCCATGGCGCTCACGGCACTGCTTCTTTACGTGGTCGGACTCGCCGTGTGCTTCGGGGTCCAGAGCTGGCTGCACCGAGCCCGGGCCGGTGGGGACGCGGGCTTCCGCCGACCACCCCGCGAGCCCCGCTCCCCGGCGTGGTGGGGGGCGTTGTCGTTCGTGGCCGCGCTCGTCCTGGGACTCGCCGGCCTCCTGCTCGGCACCTTCGGAGTGGCGAAGCCCCTGCTGCCGCTCGACCGCGCGCCCGCTGTGCCCTGGCTCGGGCTCCTCCTGGCGCTCGTCGGCTTCGTCGGCACGGTCTGCTCACAGCAGGCCATGGGTCGCTCGTGGCGCATCGGGGTCGAGGAGTCCGAACGCACCGAGCTCGTCGAGTCTGGGGTGTTCGGCTGGTCCCGCAACCCCGTGTTCCTGGCGATGATCGTGACGCTCGCCGGACTGACCCTCGCGGTCCCGAACGTGGTGCAGCTCGCGGCGCTGGTCTGCCTCGTACTCGCGATCGAGGTGCAGGTCCGTGGGGTCGAGGAGCCCTACCTGCTCCGAGCGCACGGGGCCGACTACGCGGACTACGCGTCGCGGGTGGGCCGGTTCATCCCCGGTGTCGGACGGCTTCCACATCGAGGGGTCGCCGCTCCGTGAGCTCCTGAGTCGCGTACTCGATCAGGGCACGGCGCCGGGTCCAGGCGCAACGCCCCCCTCGACGACGCAGGACGACCAGGCACCACGCGGCGACCGTGGCGAGGGCGGCAAAGCCGGCGGCCAGGGCCAGGAACAGCCACGAGCCACTCAGTACGGCGACGAGGACCCAGACGGCAGCGAACGCCGCGCACGTCCACACCTGGAACACGTACCGGCGCCTCTCGCTCGCCCGTATCCGGTCGCCCGGCTCGTCGTGAGGCCGGGCCGCTGCAGCGGACTGCTGCAACGCCCGGCGGCGCGCGTCGGAGGAAGGGATCCGCTTGCCCCGGTCCGACCCGCTTCGGTCGTGCATCCCCGCTCCCCTGTTCGACGCCGCCTCCTGCCCCCGAGGGTAGTGAGGAGCCGACGGCGATCTCACAGCAACATGCTTTAGCGTGTCGCTCCGTGGCGAACAGGACTTCTCGGACACAAGCGGCCTCGACGCGCGCGATCGTCATCACCACGACGCTCGTCGTGCTGGTCGTCGCGGTCATCGTGTCCCTGGTCCACGCGAACCGCAGCGAGGAGCCCTCGCCGACGGCCGTCGCCGAGGACGGCGGCGCGACGCTCGGGGCTCCGGTGCCGGCTGCGCTACTGATCCGTCCTGACAGCCACCGTCTCGGGCAGCCCGCCGGCGACCGCGTCCGCTTCGTCGAGTTCCTCGACTTCGAGTGCGAGGCGTGTCGCGCGGCGTACCCGAGCGTGGAGCGTCTCCGGGCCGAATACGCCGGGCAGGTCGACTTCGTCGCCCGGTACTTCCCGCTTCCTGGGCATCGCAACGCTGAGCCCGCTGCCCTCGCGGTCGAGGCCGCGGCACGCCAGGGGCGGTATGAGCAGATGTATCAGACGATGTACGAGACGCAGTTGTCCTGGGGCGAGCAGCAGGTGTCGCAGGCGCCGACGTTCCGTGGTTTCGCCGAGCGTCTCGGGCTGGACATGGCGGCCTACGACCGTGACGTCGCCGACCCAGCGGTCCGCGACCGCGTGCTGGCCGACCGCGACGATGGCATCAGCGTCGGTGTGCAGGGCACTCCGACGATCTTCGTCAACGATCGGCCGGTAGAGGGCGATCGCTCGTACCCCGCCCTGAAGGCGGCGCTCGACCAGGCCCTCGCGGCGCCGTGATCGTCGCCGAGGACGCGGCGGTACCGGCGTCCGCTCCCGTCTCCTCGTCACGAGGCACTGGGCCGGTGCTGCTCGTCGCCGGTCTCGCCGGCGCCGCGGCCGCCCTGGTGCTGCTCGTCGAGAAGATCGCGTTGCTGGCCAAGCCGGACTACGTGCCGAGCTGCAGCTTCGACGCCGTCCTGTCGTGCGGATCGATCATGCGAACCGCGCAGTCAGAGGTCCTGAGCTTCCCCAACCCGATCATCGGGCTCGCCACCTTCCCGGTGGTAGCCGCGGTGGGAGCTCTGCTGCTGGGGCGGACACCGATGCCGGCCTGGTGCTGGCTGGCACTGCAGGGCGGCGCCACGGCCGCCGTCGCCTTCGTGGGCTGGCTGATCACGCAGAGCGTCGCGGTGATCGGCGCGCTCTGCCCGTACTGCATGGTCGTCTGGGCGGCGACGATCGCCGTGTTCTGGTTCGTCACCGCCGAGAACCTGGATCGCGGCCACCTCGTGGCAGGCCCGCCAGGACGGCTCATCGCCCGCCATCCAGGGGCGGCGACCGTGGCGTCCTCCGTCCTGGTGCTTGCCATCGTGGTCGCCTCGTTCCCCGCCTGGTTCGCGGGCGTGATCGGCCTCTGACCGGTCAGGAGTCGACCGCGGCCCGGTCCGACGCCGGCACCTCGCCGAGCACAGCGCCGACGAGCGCGCGACCGACCGGCGTGAGCCGGTACATGACGAGCTTGCCGTCGCGGCGCGACGTCACCAGCCCGGCGGCACGCAGCACGCGGAGATGGTGGGAGGCGAGGTTCTGCGCCTGCCCGACGACCCACGCCATGTCGCAGACGCACAGTTCGTCTCCGGTCAGCAGCGCCGCGCCGACCGCCAGCCGGGTGGGGTCGGCGAGCGCCTTCCCAAGCGTCGCCGCCGAGGTCAAGGCGTAGAGGTCCGGGAGGGACGTGCGGATGTCCTCGGCGTGCGGCAGGTCCAGGCACAGCAGGTCGCACTGATCGTCCGCCGGAAGCGCGCTCTCGCCCACGAGGTCACTCTAACGTTCGTTGGCGCGACCGGGCGAACCGTATCGACCTCACACATCAACGAACGTTAGGGTGACGCTCAGCGAGGTCCACATCGAGCGGACGGAAGGAGCAGCCGTGTCCGACGCCTGCTGCGGACCCGACGAGGCAGAGAGGGCCGGTGAGGACGAGGGTCCTGCGCGGCTGTGGCAGGTCCGCGAGCTGCAGCTCTCGCTCGCCGCCGCCGTGCTGCTCGGCGCCGCATGGCTCCTTCAGCGCAGTGGCGTCGCCGACCTCGTAGTGACCGGACTCGAGCTGGTCGCCGCCGTCGTCGCCGGCTCGACGTTCGTGCCCGGCGCGCTGCGGAGCCTGCAACACGGCCGGATCGGTGTCGGCACGTTGATGACGATCGCAGCGATCGGCGCGGTCGCCCTCGGCCAGGTCGCCGAGGCCGCCCTGCTGGGCATCCTGTTCTCGGTCGCCGAGGGGCTGGAGCACTACGCGGTCACCCGCACCCGCCGAAGTCTGCGGGCCCTCCTCGGGCTGGTCCCGCCGACCGCGTCGGTACTGCGCGAGGGGCGGGAGGTGACGATCGCGCCCGACGATCTGGTCGTCGGCGACCTGCTCGTACTGCGCCCCGGCGAACGAGCGGCCACTGACGGCCGCATCCGCGCCGGCCGCACCAGCCTCGACACCTCGGCGATCACCGGTGAGTCGGTGCCCGTCGAGGCCGCACCCGGAGACGACGTCTTCGCCGGCACCATCAACGGCGGCGGCGCGGTCGAGGTCGAGGTGACGGCTGCAGCGTCCGACAGCTCGCTGGCTCGGATCGTGCACATCGTTGAGGAGGCTCAGGACCGCAAGGGCGCGGGCCAACGCCTCGCGGACCGGGTCGCCCGCCCGCTGGTCCCCGCGATCGTGGTCCTGGCGGTGCTCGTCGGCGCCGTCGGCTCGATCCTCGGCGATCCGTTGCTCTGGCTCGAGCGAGCACTGGTCGTGCTGGTCGCGGCGTCGCCCTGCGCGCTCGCGATCTCCGTCCCGCTCACGGTCGTCGCCGCGATCGGTGCGTCGAGCCGCCACGGCGCCCTGGTGAAGGGCGGAGCCGCCCTCGAGGAGCTCGGGCGCATTCGGGCCGTGGCGCTGGACAAGACCGGCACCCTCACCCGCAACGAGCCCGAGGTCATCGACGTCATCGCCATCCCCGGCCACCGTCCGAGCGAGGTCCTCGCCGTCGCGGCCGCGCTCGAGGCGCGCAGTGAGCACCCCCTCGCACAGGCCGTCCTGAACGCTGCGGCGGACCCGCAGTGGGCGATCGAGAGCTCCCCTGCCGACGATGTCGCGGCGGTCGCGGGACACGGGCTGACCGGGAGCCGGGACGGTGTCGACCTCCGTCTCGGCAAGCCCGGGTGGGTTCCGGCCGGTGCGCTGGCACCCGACGTCGAGCGGCTGCAGGGCGAGGGCGCGACCGTCGTGCTCGTCGAGAGCGCCGGAACGTTGCTCGGCGCGGTCGCGGTTCGCGACGAGTTGCGCCCGGAGGCGCCCGAGGCGGTCCGCCGGCTCCACGACCTCGGTATCGAGGTCGCGATGCTCACCGGGGACAACGAGCGCACCGCGAACGCGCTGGCCGAGGAGGTCGGGATCACCGCGGTGCACGCCGAGCTGCGACCCAAGGACAAGGCGGAGCTGCTGCCGCGCATCGCTGCCGACCGCCGGATCGCCATGGTCGGTGACGGCGTCAACGACGCTCCGGCTCTGGCCACCGCGGACGTCGGCATCGCCATGGGCGCCATGGGCACCGACGTCGCCATCGAGACAGCGGACGTCGCCCTCATGGGCGAGGACCTGCGCCACCTCCCTCAGACGCTCGCCCACGCACGGCGCGCACGGTGGATCATGCTGCAGAACGTCGGGCTCTCGCTGCTGATCATCGGCGCGCTCATCCCGCTCGCGGCATTCGGCGTCCTCGGCCTGGCCACGGTGGTCGTGATCCACGAGGCCGCAGAGGTCCTGGTGATCCTCAACGCGGTCCGAGCCGCCCGGACCCGCCCCCTGCCGGGCCTCAGCGCCGCGCCGATCAGCGCCGAGCGCCACCACTTGACCGTGGCTCCTGCGCCAGAACCCGAGGACCCGTGCTGCGGGCCGTCGACGACCTCCTCGACCCGACCGATCGAGGGAAGCAGCGTCGCACTCCCGCTCCAGGACACGCCGTCAGTCAGCGGGACCGACGGCGGCTGCCGAGACGGCTGTTCTTGCTGCGCTCCGGCGTCGCCCGCCGCCCCGGCCCACGCCGAGGCCACCAAGGGCTCCGAACCGTCGGCGTAGGACCAGAGACTCGTCCTTCGGGCTGTCTCGCCGTTCAGCGCCTGCGGGCTCCGACGAGGTAGTCCGAGATGCCGGTGGAGATGGCATCGCCGAGCGCCGCCGTGCCCGTCGTCGAGGCGATCGCGTCCAAGTCACCGGGGTTCGTGAGGAAGAGCGGCTCGACCAGAGCCCCGGGCATGGCACTGGGCTCGTCGATGTAGCCGGGGACGCGGGGACCCAGCAGAACCAGGTGCCCTCCTCCGGACTCCCCTCCCGACGAGTCGTCGACGACGCCGCGATCAGCCTGCGGCCGACCCAGCTCCGACAGGCGCGCTCGCATCGACGTCTGCAGCGACTGGGCGAGCGCCCGACTGCGCGGCGCGAGCGGCCGGGTGGGTTCGTAGAGCGTCTCCGTGCCCCCGACGGTCGAGTCGTCGAAGGAGTTGAAGTGGACCGAGACGAGCGCGTCGGCCCGGGCGAGGTTGGCGCAGCGCACCCGCGCCTCGAGGTCCTCCTGGCTCGCGTCCGTCGTCAGCGCCCCGCGCTGCACGTCGCCGGCGCCCAACCCGGCCCCGAGAGCATCGGTGGACCGGGTGAGCACGACCGTCGTCCCGCGATCCCGGAGGTCGTCGGCCGCGGCCAGGGCGACCGCCAGCGTCAGGTCCTTCTCCAGCACGGTCGTTCCCGCCGGTGTGCTGCCGCCGCTTCCCGGGTCGGGGCCTCCGTGTCCGGCGTCGAGGACGACCGTGGGCGACGACCCGCCGGTACGCGCAGGCAGGACGACGCAGCCGCCGCCCGGAAATGCCTGCGGGTCCAGCCGGACCGGGGCCGGCTCGGCCGCGGCGGCTGTCCCGGTTCGGGGTCCTGCACCCGGTGGAGGCGCTTCCGCGGGCAGGAACACGCCGAGGAAGAGTGACGCCGCTCCGAGAGCTCCGACGACGGCCGCCTCGAGGCCCCGGCGGAGACCCGCATCGCGCCGTGGGCGGGCGCTCAGAAATCGATGTCTGGCCATGCCGAGCTCGTCAGCCGTCGACGACCGGAGAACTGTCCGCCGCCACGTCGGTCGGGGCGGCTGGGCCGGTGTCGGTGGTTCCCGTGGAGGGGGCGCTCGCGGTCGGTGGTCCTGCCGTCTGCCGGGTGGATCGGACGAACAAGGAGACGCCTCCGATGTCAGCGGTGGGACGCCACCGCAGGTGTCAGAGCCCGTCGTCGAGCGCAGAAGGAAAGAAAGCTGCTTCCGGCCACGGACGAGCGAGGCGTGTGGGAGCAACGCCCACACGAAGAACCGCGATGCGATGGCGCATCAGCGGCGCGGATCGGGCCCGAGCGGCCTCGGTCGAGGCACGGGCCCGACATCAGACCGAGCGGGGCGGACCTCGGACCGGGCTGACGTCGATGCGGCGCAGTGTGCGGAACGCCGTTGATCCTCCGGGCGCGCATGGGACGCGGGTCGGCGCGGCGGGCCCCGTCGGGCCCGCCCAACCGTGCAGCGGGAGCACGTCGAGTACGGCGGCCGTGTCGTCGACGATGCGGCGGCCACCAAGCATGAGGCCGCCGACCACCAGGCCCGCAGCGGCGTGCACGCCGGTCGCCGCGAGTGGTCGATCGAGCGGGCCGGCCTCACACACCAACAGTGTCTCGACGGCAAGCTGCCCGAGCCAGAGCACCGTCAGCGCTTCCCAGCACCACCGGCGGCGAGCTCCGCTCCACCGCGCAAGTCCTGCGGCGCCGGTCGCGATGGCGAGGACACCAAGGACGATCGGCGTCGCGGTGGGCAGCTCCCCCGCGCCAGCGACGTGGCCGGCGACGCCGAGGGTCGCGGCGAGCAGGGAGGCCGTCGGGAAGCGCCAGGACGACGCGCGGTTCGTCTCCGCCGTCATCGCTCCGACCGCCACGGGGCCGAGAGTAACGGTTAGGTCACGGCGGGACGGGCGGGGTTTAGGAAGGCGGTGCGGCCGAAGCCTTGGACTCGTATCGACGCATGGTGTGATGTGCATGAACAAGCCGCGAGTCATCCGGCGGAGAGTTGGTGTGACGTGCCCGAGCAGCCCGAGCAGCCCGAGAGGCCAGAGCCTCGGAAGTGGCCGGCACGGGTGACGGTGCTTGCGATCGTGGCCATCCCGGTGGCGACGTACGTGACCGTGCTCCTCGCCGCCGGAGGGGCGGATGACGCCTTGCCTGGTCCGACTGCGCCTCCGACTCAGGCGACACCGGCTTCCGTTACGCCGACTCCGTCACGGTGATCACGGCGGACCACTCGCGGGGTTCGCCCTGAACGACTAGTGCCAGCTGTCGGGCCCTGGTGTCACCGTGTCGGCCATGGAGGTGACCGACGCGGACGTGGCTGCCATTCCGGCGCGCAACGTCCGTGTACCTCGTTGCGATTTCGTGGCGGTCTGGAGAGCGGCATCCGACCGGGACCACCAGGACACGTCTCGCGGTGGTGAGGGCTGGTACGCAGCCGGCGTCGCGGCCACGTGTCGATGGCTCGCTACGGCACCGTCCCGGCTCGCGAACGGCCTTGCCGACGCGACGCCGGCGCCTGCCACGCGACGGACGGCGATGGCGTACGAGGAGTTGATCGAGGCGGAGTGGCTTGCGGCCGCGCGGCTCGAGGAGACGCGCCCGCACCTCGCGGAGTCTCGACCCGGCTGGTGTGAGGGGGTGCGGGCGACGCTTCGGTGGGCCTGGCGTCGTCAGGGTCCCCCACCGCTCGAGGTCGAGGTCGAGGTCGAGGTCGAGAAGTAGCGACGCGCTTCACGCTCCGACCTCGTCGAGGTCGTCGGCGCCCTCGGCGTCGGTGTCATCGACGGGCTCGTTCGAGTGGTCGGGCGTCTCGACCTCCTCGTCGCGGGCTCGCCAGTGCGTGAGCTGCTCCGCCCGGTGCTCGGCTTCCTCTCGTGCGTCGGCGTCCTCGCGAGCACGGATCTCGGCGAGAGCGCGGTTCGCCTTCTCGACGGCTGCTGATGTCTCGTCGGCGGTGGGAACGCGCACGTGGTCTTCGGCCACGGGGCTCGGCTCCGAGGCGACCACCTCACGGATGTCGGGCCCGCTCGACTCGACCTCGTGGCCCTCGTCGTCGTGGTTCTCAGTGGCGGGTTCCACTTCCACGTCTTCGTGCCGGTGAAGGTCGTTCGGGCGATCCGTGACGTCGTCCTCGGTGACCTCGCGGTGGGTCTCGTCGTCTGCGATCTCTGCTCGGTGCGCAGCGAGCCACTCGGTCGCGGTGGTGCGTTGCTCCGGTTCGGCGTCATCGACGTGGCGGGCGGCAAGCTCGGCCTTGGCACGTTCGGCGGCGGCTCGGGTGCCGGCTGTGTGGGCCAGCCACCGGGATCGGGCCTCGTCGAGCTCGCTGAGCTCGGCGGCACGCGCTTCGAGAGCACCGGCGAGGGTCGCGGTCTGTTGGGCCTCGCCGTGGAGCCGGCTCCGGTGGTCGGGGGCTGTAGAGGCGTCGGCCTCAGCCCGCCGGAGCTGCGCGTCCTGCTGGGCGCGAGTGGCGGCTTGATGGGTGCCGGCGAGCTCATTGGCGACATAGCGGGGTGCCCAGGCGGCCTCGCGCTCGTGGGCCCGTACGCGCATTCGGAGCTGTCCGTCCGAGAGCTCGAGCTCTTCGCGGTCGATCTCCGGTCGGCCGAGGGCGCGCCAGGCCGCACGGTAGGAGGCGTAGGCCTCGACCTTGCCGGGGCCCGGCGCGGGACCGAGCGCGTCCTCGTCGGCGTCGTGGCCGCTGAGCTCGCGCCAGGCGGCGACGGACCTCGCTCGGTCCTGCCACTGGTCGCGCTCGGCGAGCGAGTCGGGAACGGGACCGAGAGCATCGGTGAGCCACCGTGGCGGGGCCTCGGCGAGCTGTTCGCCCATCTCAGCGCTGCGTCGATCGGCAGCCTCGGCGAGCGAGGTGAGGTAGCGGTCCCAGTCGGCCCGGCCAGTGGCCGGGGTCCAGTCGGTCCAGGTGCGACCCTCGGGATCGAAGGTGTGGGCGTCGCGGATGCGGCCGTGAACGACGTTGGTGAGGTTGCGCGCGCCGGCGAGGGGTCGGTCGGCGACTGCTTCGCGCAGGATGCTCTCCGGGTCGTGGCCGGCGAGTTCGGCGCGACGCAGGATGCGTGTCAGTGAGGCGGCGCCGTCCTCGGCGGCGAGACGGGCGCGGTCGTGGCCGGTGATGGTGCCCTGGACGACCAGCTCGTCGAGCCAGCGCCCGGTGCGCTCGGTAGCGGCCAGGTGCGCGGCATCGCTGAAGAGCTCCCCAGCGGTGCGGGTGCTGCCGGAGTCCATGGCGGACTCGGTCGCCGTGGTGAGCGCAGACGCGGACTCCATGCCGTCGTCGCGGGTCACGATCCCGGCCATGACAGCGACCGGGTCGCGGTGCACGGAGTGGTCTGCGGGCGAGCCGTCGGCGGGATCGATGGGTCCGGAGATGGTGGCGACGTGGGCGGTGTTGGACTGTCGACCACGAGTGAGCCCGACGTAGCTCGCGGCACGACTGGTTCCGGGTGCGGCGACGAGGTGGCTCGTGTCGACGGTGAGGCCCTGGGTCGCGTGGACGGTGCCGGCGTAGGCCAGCGTCACGTCGGCGGCGACGTAGTCGCGGGGCAGAACCATTGGGTCGCCGAGGACCTCAGCGCCCTCGGAGCCGCGTCCGTGGACGGAGGCGACGGTCAGCGAGCCGTCCTCGCCGACGGCGGTGACGCGGTAGGTCTCCCGGTTGATCGGCCCACGTCGATTGCCCTCGTGCCCGGTGAGCTCCCAGCCGTTACGGCGAGTGGCGACGAGGTCGCCGACACCGGCGTGGTTGCCGTCCCGTCCGAGCGGGGTGCCGTGCTCCTCGACGTGTCCGAGGCGGACCAGTTCGGCGCGCAGCGCGCCGGCAAGCCGGTCGGCTTGCTCGTTGGTGTCGACCACGAGTACCGAGTGGCGCCCGGCCAGGGTGTCGGCGAGCCAGGCGCGGCTGGCGGAGGCCTCGGCGTCGTCGAGGGTGCCGGCGTCGACGAGTCGCCCATGGCGGTGATAGTCGCGCAGCACGGTGTCGTCGCCGTCGCGCAGGCGCAGAGACGCTGGCCCTTCCCAGTCCTCGCGGAAGCGGCGGGTCTCGGTGAGCTCATAGCGGGCCCCGGTGTGGGCGAGCAGGTCCATGGCGCCGCCGGCTCCGACGGCGGCGAGCTGGCGGTGGTCACCGACCAGGAGAAGCTTCGCGCCGGCGGCGTCCACGTGCCCGTAGATCGCGGCCAGGGCCGTGGTGTCGGTCATCGCGGACTCGTCGACCACGACGAGGTCGCCCGCCTGCAGACGCCATGTCGAGGTGTCGTCGACCTGCGCGCCTTGCGCGAGACGGTCTTGGGTGTCGAGCCAGCGTTTGACATTGCGGGCATCGAGGCCTTCGTCGGCGAGGACTCCGGTGGCGATCTGGCTGGTGGCGAGCCCGAACACGCGGCCCGCGGCGGCGCCGCGGAGTTCAGGATCGGACCAGGCTCTGGCGAGGGTGCCGACGACGAAGCTCTTGCCGGTCCCGGCGGGTCCGACGAGGGTCTCGATTCGCGCGCCTGAGGTGAGGACGCCACGGACAGCGGCGGCCTGATCCACGCCGAGCTCGCGACCGGACTCCCGGAGCCCACCGAGGAACCGGTCCGCGATCGCAGCCGGCGTCGCGGCGGCGTCCCCGCGGCGGGCGGCGGCGGTCATCGCGCGTTCGGTGTGGACGTGATCGGGGGTGGCATAGAGCTTCGCGCCGGGAGCGTCGTAGGCCGAGCGGCCGTTCGCCAGACGGAGCTCATCGGGCAGGGCATCGTCACCGGGGCGCGCGGCATCGAGCGGGGTCGAGAGCGCGAGCCCCTCGTCGGTGAGCCAGTCCAGCAGGCCGGCGACGTCGCCGCCGTCGGTCAGTCCGAGGGTGTCGGGCAGAGCGTCGTTGATCGCGCGGGTGAGGTCGGCGCGCGTCCAGGCGGCTTTGCGGGTCTGGACATCGGCCAGCGCGGTCTCGAGGACCTCCTTCGGTGACCACTCGCCTGCCGCAGGAGGGTCCTGGTCGCGGGCGTTCAGGGCGTCAGCGGCGACGGCGCCCAGCCCCCCGGCGACCTCGCCGCGCAGCTGGGCGTCGACACGGTCGAGGAACTGGCTGCGTGTCTCTCCGTCGTGGGACTTCGCCTGGCGGGTCGCCATGGTGGCCTGCCGCGAGAGTCGGTCGCGCTCGAGGCCGTTGGCTTCCCGATCATGGTGCGCTTCGAAGTCGCCGATCAGCTCCGCGGCCTTCTCGGTGACCGCGCGGCGCCGCGAGGAGAACAGGTCGGTGACCGTGTCGTCGATACCCACGACCTCGCGGGCCTTGCCGTCCGGGCGCATCGCCAGCCGCAGCCCGAGCGCTCGGGCGAGGTGCTCCTCGGTGGTGCGCTCGCCCACCGCGGCCGCGGCGGGCCGGAACTTGTGGATCGCCCGCGAGTCGAGGGTGCGCCACTCGTCGTCCTCGTCACCGGGGGCGCGGTTGAGGATCGGATTGTGGATGTGCAGCTGCGGGTCGTGGTCGCGGGAGTCGTGCTGGAAGAACGACGCCACGACCCAGCCGTGCGCGTCGACCCACCGTCCGGCGGCGCCGCCGTGGTGCCCGACGCGGGCGTAGCCGGCCTTGTCCTGCAGGTACGTGAGAGCAGCGTTGTTGCCCGCCCAGATGGCGTCCTCGACGGCTTGGCGGTACTCGCCCCACGCCGCGGCGGCCTCGTCGTCGCCGGCGGCGTGGGCCTTGACCTCCTCGGCCTCGAACGCGGTGTGCAGCACGGTGACGCTCTTCTGAACGCTGAACGTGGCGTCGAGGAAGGCAACGTTGTGGCGGGCCTGCTTGCCCGCCTCGACCTGTAGTTCAGCGCGGCGTTCAGCGCTGGCGTCGGGCTCTCGTTCAAGCGCGGCGGCGTACAACTCATCCTCGCCGGCGTAGCGCCGTCCGGTATGACCGAGGGTCGGGACCTCGTCCCACCGCTCCGGGGCAGAGAAGCCGTCGTGCCGTGGGTCGAGGAAGCGTTCGTAGATCCCGCGCATGTCCTGGGCATCGACGAGCCCGCTCAGACCGAGCTTCTCCGCGCCGGCGCCCCACCAGCGTCCGGGCGGCTCGCCGTCGGTGACCGCGCCGGTGTAGTAGGACTCGCGGCCGGTCGCGACTTCGTTGAGCAGGTAGTCCGGGGAGTAGCCGGACGAGACGCTCAGCATTCGGACGACCCATTGAAGATCGACAGTCGCCTTGCAGCGCGCCGCATGACGGCTTGCGTCGATGTCGGCCGGCCGAAGGCCGGCCACCACCCTCGGATCGTGATGCCTAGGTGTGCGTCTTCTGATCTTTCCCTTGATCTTTTCGTCCCGGTGTCTTGTTGGTCGTGTCTGGTCGTCTGTTCGGCGTAGTGATCGGTGTCGGGAAGTGGTCGTGCTCTTGGTTCTTGCTCTTGTCCTTGTCGTTGGTCGTGGTCGGTGCTGCTGGTTGTGGTGATCGGCGCTTCGATGGTCACGGCTGGGCCTCGTCGGTGGTGTCCGGGTCGGTGATGTTGATCAGGTGGAGGGGCAGCGGTCGGTCTCGGAGCGCTTTCAGCGCGGCGGCGGCGGTGCCTCGGGACACACCGGCGGCGGTCTCGAGCTCGGTGACGGTGGGCCAGGCGCCGTGGCGCTGGGCGTGCCGCGACGCGGCGGCCTCAGCCCGGTCGCGAGCGGGCGAGGACGCAGGCCTCGACCGCGGCGGATCGCCAGAGGCGTCTCCTGCATCGCGGTGGTCGGCTGATTCTGTTGCGCCGCTCGGCGCCGCCTGTACGGGCGGCGGGAGGACCTCGGGCTGAACGGCGGGAGCGGTGAACGGCCCGGTCTGAACGCTGCTGCGCTGAACGACCACCTCGTCGAGCGCCTCGTTGCGGTCCCGACGCGGCTGAACGGCGCGCTTCGTCGATGGGTCGGCGGTGGCGAGGAGGTAGAGCAGGTGGGCGACCACGGCTGCGGCGACGGCCGGCCAGGCGCCGAGCCCGAAGCGCAGTGCGGGCGCGACCTCGACGGTGGGTCCGCCGGCGAGGTACGTGGCCTGGGCGAGCCCGGAGAGCCCGGCGGCGGTGACGACGACAGCCCACGCATAGCGAGCTGCGCCGTCGCGGAGCCGGGCGGTGGCGCTGTAAGCGACCAGCGCGAGCCCGTCGGTGATCAGCGGGTAGAGCCAGGCGATCCCGGTCGGTACCCGGGCGGCGACGGCGACCTCGAACAGGCCGTGGGCGGTGGCGATGGCTGCGCCGAGCGCGACGGCCAGTCCCGGGAGCCACAGCAGCGCGCCCTGCGCGCCCGATGGGGACACCCGTTCCACCGGGGCGTCGAGGTCCACCTGGTTCTCGGTCACCGGCCTCACCCCGCGTCCGCGTCGGCGGCGGCGTGCTCACCGGCGCGGTCTTCGCCATGCCAGCGGGCAAGCTGCTCGCGGCGGCTCTGCTGGGTCTGTTCGTTGTCCCGGTCCGCGGCACGGGGGTCGGCGGCCTGGGCCGCGATGGGTCGCCTCGCCGGGTCGCGAGCTGCTTGCCGGTCGAGGTCGGCGACCGCTTGGCGGAGGTCGTCGAGGGAGCCGCAGAAGCAGTGGAACTGGTCGGGCGCGATCGCATTCATGTGTGCGAAGTAGATGTCGCTGAGCCGGTCCCATTCGGCGCGTTCGACCTTTTCGCGGGCTCGCTGCTCGGCGCGGGTCTCGGCCTCCCCGGCGGCGGTCATCGAGACCACCCGCTGCGCGCGGAGGTGCCGTTGACGGCTGCGCTGATACCGGAACCGGTGCGTTCCGCCGGATCGTTGGAGCCCGGCTCCGGGGGCGCGTCGTCGCGGGCGGCGGCCCACCACCAAGCGATCGACGTCGTGGCCTCCACACCGGGCACCGGGGCGGCGCCAAGCGGTGCGCTGTTCCAGCCGGGTCGGGTCTGGTGGCGTTCTCGGGAGCACGAGCCGACCGCGGTACGCAGTCGACGGACGACCCCGGGGCGTTGACGGTCGTGCCAGTCCCCGGCCAGCTGCACCGAGGCCCCACGGCCCTCATAGGCAGCGCGCCAGGCGTACATGAGCCAGAGCAGCTCCTCGACCACATCGGCATGCCAGAGCCAGCATTCGGGCAACACCGCCGCACCGTCGGGGTAGCGCAGGAAGATCGCGTGCAGCCACCGGCACAGCTCGTCGAGCAGCCCTGCGAGTGCTTCGGAGTCGGTGGGTGCGGCCAGCCAGGTCGGCGCGATGGTCGGGCCAGGTCGCGCCGGCGCGGCTGCAACGGCGTCGGCGAGCTGGGCGACGGTACGGGCCAGGTCGTCGACCCGGGTCGGTGTCCCGACGAGCTCCTCAAGGCTGCGGCGCAGCCCGTCGACCTCGCGGGCGAGGCCGGCGAGGGCCTCCACCCGGGCGAACTCGTCTCCGTCGCTCCCGCCGCCGGGTTGTCCTGGTGGGCGGCGGCTCATCGATCCCACCCCGGCTCGCCGTCGCCCTGCGTCTCTTGCTGCATGTTCGAGGCGGCACCCGTGGCGCTGTGGTCGTCGTCGTTCCAGCGGGCCAGCTGCTCGCGCCGTTGCTCGCTGTCGATCTCGCCCTCGGCGCTCGCCTCGCGGACGGCGATCGCGAGGCGCAGGTCCTCGATGCGCTGACGCAGTCGGTCGGGGCCATTCGGGTGCGCGGTGTCGTGCGTCTTGGCCGGGTCGCACGTCCCGGCCGCCCAGGTACCGGTCGAGGACCACCGACGTCCCTGGGTGTCGGTGAACGGCCCGCGATCATCGCCCTCAGGGGAATCGAGGGCGGCCTCGTCGGCGAGGTCGTCGAGGGCGTCCTGCTCAGGCGGCGGGGCGAGCTCGGCGAGGGCCTCGAGCCGCCGGTACTCCGCCCACGCGTGCGGGTCGTGGTCGTGGGCCCAATCGGAATGGACGGCCCGCTCGCGGGCTGCGTCGAGGGCATCGTCGACCTCGGTGGTCGGCGGCCGCGACCAGCCCGGGGCGGGCAAGGTGTTCTCCTCGAGCCATGCGGTACGCGCCGTGGCTTCCGCGTCCGAGGCCGGCTCGCGCCAGTCCGGGTCGCCGTACTCCGCGGCCGGGTTGAATCGCGAGGTCTCGTCAGGACGGCTGTTCAGGTAGGCCACGTGCTCCGTACCGGTCCATAGGCCCTTCGTCGGGTCCGGCGTGGTCATCGCAACCATGTCCCTTCACCGTGGTGATTGCGGTCCTGCTCGCCGAGCACGGGTGGGGCGACCGGGTCGACGTCGATCACCAGTGGCCGCGCGTCCTCCGAGCGCGGTGTGGGACCCGGAGTAGTGCGTCGGCGGGCGGTGACCAGTCGGTGCCACCAGGCGCCGATCGCGGAGGCTCGGTGGCGTGGAGCGGAGACCCGGCGCCGCAGCGCTCCGACGCCGACGTCAGCCCATGCACGCGCCCGCTGCCAGCGGCCTCGCCATCCGGTAGCGACAAGCTGCCGCTGGGCACGCACGTCGCAGCGGGTCCAGGCCATGCGGGCTCGTCCGATCACCGGTGCGATCCCTCGCCGGTACACGACGACCTTCCCGGCCGGCAGGTTCGCGAGCTGGGCAGGAGCGAGCACGGGAACCTTGCGCACCGTCTTGCTTGCGACCCGGCCGCGCATGTCGGTGGTGGTGATCCGCTCATCGCGTTCGCCGGCAAGGGTCGACCAGAACTGCAGGTCGGCCTGGTCGCGGGTGCCGCCGAACAGCAGGACCGAGCCGGTGTTGTTCAGGATGGTGGCGGTCTTGTGTTCCCCGTAGCGGGCCAGCAGCTGGGCGCGGGACTGGAACGGCGCGATGATCGTGACCCCGCGCCCTCCCATGTCTGCGGTCCAGTTCTCCAACGGGACAGGGCTGATCAGCGCCGCCTCGTCGAGCGCCAGCAGCAGCGGGGGATCGAGCCGCCCCGACGGCTTGGCGACCGCGAGCCGACGGGCCTCGCGGGCGATGTGCCCGGTCAGGGCGCAGACCAACGACCCGGTGTCGGCTTCCTCGGCGCCGAGCAGGAACACCGTGGCCCGCGAAGAGAGCAGCTCCTCCACGTCGAAGAGCTGGTCGGTCGGCGCTGCGGCGGCTGCGGCGTCGGGATGGTTGAGCCACCCCAGCGCCGGCATGATCGAGTTGGTGATGGAGGTGCGGGTGCGGTCGTTGGTCTCGACGAACTGCTCCGCGGCCTTCTCGAAGGACTCCACCTGGCTGCGCCGCAGTAGCGCCGGCACCTCGCGGGCGGCGCGGGCGTTGTCGGCAACCCAACCGAGGACATCGCGCATCGACCCGCCGCCGAGCGCGGCCGCGTGCAACAGGGCCGCGAGCACCCGGCGGGCCTGGGCGTCCCATCGCTCCGCGTCTCCGCTGCCCGCCCTCGAGGTCGCGGAGACCATGTCGGTGGCCCGCTCCATCGCGGTCACCGGGTCGGTGCAGCCGATCAGCGGGTCGAAGCTGATCGTCGAGCGCAGACCGCCGAGCCCGACCGGGTTGAACACGAACACCGGCCCGCGGGTCTTCTGCCGGATCGGGGCGCACAGCTCGAGCAGGTCGGTGCGGGTGGAGGTGACGACCGCGGCGCCGGGGGCGTCGAGGACCCGACCTGCGAGCCAGCCTGTCTTCCCGGTGCGTGGCCCGCCGAAGACCAGGGTCACGTCCTCGATCGAGGACCACACTCGCTGCACCCCGACTCGGCACAGCTCGACACCGACTGCGCTGGTCGGCACACCCAGTCGCTCCCGCCGCGACAATGACGCCAGCGAGGGGCGGACCGTGCACGCCCGTCGGCGGGTCGCGACCGTTCCTGCGTGACGGGCCACGTCCAAGCTTGAGGCGACCCCGGCGCGGCGCCGGGACCGCGCCGACCACCGGAGCACGGTGGCGCGCGAGCGTGACCAGCGGTGCCAGCCCAGCAGCAGCAACACCGCGCCGGCGATGACCCACACGGGCCAGGGCAGAGCCTGGACCAGCGTCGTCGCCGGCAAGCTCGTGAACGCCCCGCACACCAACGCCTGGCGGATCGCGCCGCGGATGACCAGCAGCGCGGTCAACCCGACCATCAGCACCAGGATCAGTAGCGTCGAGATCATGACGGCCCCCCGCTCTCGCCGGGCTGTGGGTCCACAGGCACGCCTGAGCCGGCGTGTGCGAGCCAATAGCCGCCGCCAGAGCGGGCGAGCTGGAACTGCGTTCCCTCCCCCGTCATGCGCTTCGCCCACACCTGGGCGGCCTCGTCGGTCATCGCCTCGTCGGTGCGTCCGACCAGCGCCGCGTCGACGAACAGGGCCCACGTGATCGGCCCACCGCACGGCGCATCCCCCAACACGAGACCGAGGACCGGGGCCGCGACATCCGCGCGGACCAGCTCGACCCCCAGCAGCAGCGGCCGCGTCGTCTGTGCCGGCTCACCGACTCGTGCACTCGGCGCCGGCCTGCGACTAGGCATCGGTGTCTCCTTCCACGTCGTGGCGCCACACCTCGAGTGCCGCCGCGCGGCGTGCGCAGTCGTCGTGATGGCCGGTCTCCCGGTCGTCGGGGTGTGCAGCGAACGGCCCGGTGTCGCGGACCCGACCGCGGCACGTCGTGCAGGTCCACACCGCTGAAGTCAGCTGAACGCCGGCCGCGGGTGGTGGAGGTCGGTGCTCGATGAGCCACTCCCACGCCGCCTCATCGCGGGTGCTCCCGCCGGCGTCGGCGGGGAGCCCGAGGGCATGGCCGATGGCGTCCCAGCTGTGGCCGGCGCTCCGAGCGCGCAGCGCTGAGTTCCGCAGCGCCCCGATCGCGACGTCGGCAACGAGTCGTCCCGCCCGCACTCCGGTGAGCGGGTCGTCCAGCACGGGACGGGAGAGCCCGTGGAAGCCCTCGATCGGCTCTTGGTGTTCGGCTGCGTCGAACGCGGTGACCGCCACCTCGCGCACGAGCTCGCGGGTCCTCCACGCCGCCTGTTCGCGTCGACTCACCTCGAGCGCGCTCATCGGGGATCAGCCCCTTGAGTGGGCGCCGACTGCTCGGAGGGCAGGCGGGAGGCCCAACGCGCGATGGTGCGGACGCTCACCCCGTACTCGGCCGCGACCTCCGAGTAGGAGGACCCGGCGTCGAGGAGAAGCAGCCACCGCGGCTGTCGCGCCCCGGGGCGTTCGCGCTGCGCCCGAGCTCGTCGACGCTCGTGCTCGGTCAACCCACCGGCGACTCCGTGTGGAAGACGCTCGAGCGCCTCGGCCAGGCACTGCTCCCGCACGGGGCAGCGCCGGCACACCGCCTTCGCCGCCGCGACCTGCGTGCGTACCAGGGGCTCGTCCGACGGCTCCGGGAAGAACAGCTCCGGATCCACGCCCCGGCACGCCGCGCGAACCTGCCAGTTCGTGTCAGCCATGGCCGCCCACCAGCTCTTCCGTCGAGGCCTCAGCGCTCTCCGGGTCGCCGACGCGGCCGGCAGGCGCGGTCATGCGCTGAGGGCGTGCCGTGGCATAGCGCAGCGACACCCCGAGGTCGTCGACCTCGAGCTCGATCAGCTGGCGGCGCTGGCCCTCGGCGGTCTCGAAGGACCGCTGCCGCAGCCGACCGGTCACTACGACTCGGTCGCCCTTGCCCAGCGACTCTGCGGCGTGCTCCGCGAGGTGGCTCCACGCGACACAGCGCAGGAACAGGGCATCGCCATCGGTCCACGTGCCCTGCTGGCGGTCGAAGCGCCGGGGTGTGGAAGCGACCGTGAACCCTGCTCGCCCTGCCCCGCTCGGCAGGTACCGCAGCTCCGGCGCATCGGTCAGGTTGCCGACGATTGTCAGCGTCGTCTCGTTCATGTCGTTCTCCTCAGAAGTGATCAGCTGCGTCAGTCGCACAGGTGGGTGCGGTGGGGTCCCGCCGGTTGCGGGTGGAGGCGTCCTGGCTGCCTCCACCCCGCGTGCGGGCGCCGCGGGGCGTCGAGGTCTCCGGGGTCAAGGGCCGGACTCGTCCGGCCGCGCAGCGGCGCCGCAGGCGCCCTTGAGGCGGGAGGAACGGCTCGCTCACGCTCGGCGGGACCCAACGATTCGGCGTCGCCGGCGGCGCTCCGCCTTGGCTCCGTGGCCGCGCGGCCTTGAGCGCCTCAGGTCGCGGCAGCCTTCAGCCGTCGGTGGTCGTCTCCGAAGCGCCCGTCAAGGCCGGCGTCGTGGCCTGATCCACAGCCGACATCACCCCGCCGATCACTCCCGGCAGGCCCTGACCGGCCGGTGTGCCGATGAACAGCACCAGAGCAACGAGCGAGAACACCACGGCACCAGCCGCGGACCGAGTCTTCGCACAGATGAACGCGCCCAGTATCGCGAAGAGAATCAGCAGCCCGACACTCATGACCGCTCTCCACGGAACATGCCCAGCAGCGGGGAATCTCCGTCCGATCGCTCGGCCGTCGCTTCCGCGACGAGTCCTTCGATCACTGCTGCAGGGATCAGCACTCGACCGCGGATACGGATCGCCCGCAGCTCCCCGGAGTTGATCGCGCGATAGACCGTCATGCGCGACATCTTGAACATTGCGGCGACCTCGGCCACGTCGTAGAACGTCGGCGCTGTCGCAGTCCTTTCATTGAGTGTCACGGTGTCCTCCGAAGCTCCTCCGTGCTCACCGAGTGGCGGCGAGGCAACGCAAGAGTGCGAGAAAAGCAGGGGACGCCTACACCATCAGGCGGGACAACTAGGGACGTCTTCGCTAGAATAGAGTCGTCCCTAGGCAAGGCGCGGAGGTTCGAGATGGCCAACGAGCGTCTCCGTGACGCCCTGATGCACGCCGGGCACTCGACCTCCACCGCAGCCGATCAGGTCGGGGTCGACGCGAAGACCGTCGAACGGTGGCTCACGCAGGATCGCGTTCCGTACCCCCGCCATCGAGGTGTCCTGGCTGCCCTGGTCGGGCGGAGCGAGTCCTACCTGTGGCCCGCCGCCGTGCCAGCTCAGCGACAGAAGAAGGCCGCGACCTCGGAGATCGTCGAGACGTTCCCGCACCGCAGCGACGTGCCTGCGCGCCTGTGGGATGACCTGCTGCAGCGGGCGTCAGCACGAATCGACGTGCTGGTGCACGCTGGGCAGTTCCTCCATGAGCGTCCGAGCTTCATCGCGACGTTGAAGGCCAAGGCGGAGGCCGGCGTCGCGGTGCGGATCGCCTTCGGCGCGCCCGAGAGCGAGGCCACCGAGCGCCGGAGCGCGGAGGAGAAGCTCGGCCTCGGGGTGCTGGGAGCGCGCATCCGGTACGGCCTCGTCAGCTATCGACCGCTCCTCCGCACCGAGGGCGTCGAGTTTCGCTTCCACGAGACCACGCTCTACAACTCGATCTTCCGGTTCGACGATGAGATGATCGTGAACATGCACGTCTTCGGTGTCCCCGGTCCGCACGCGCCCGCAATGCATCTCCGGAAATTGGCTGCCGGCGACGTGTTCGACACCTACGAGGGCAGCTTCGTGGATGTCTGGGAACAGTCGAAGCCGGCCGAGTGGTAGCGGCGTGGCCAGAACCGATCACTTCAACGACCCGGACGCTCCTCGAGCGAACAGCATCGTCATCGCGGTCAGCGCTTTCGTGCTCGACAAGGATGCTCAGTTGCTGATGATCCGTCGCACCGACAACGGCTACTACGCCCTTCCGGGCGGCCGCCACGAACTCGGTGAGACGATGACTCAAACGGTCGTCCGCGAAACCCAAGAAGAGACTGGGATGACTGTCGAGGTGACGAGCCTCGTCGGCATCTACTCCAATCCCGACCATGTCATGGCCTACGACGACGGCGAGGTCCGTCAGGAGTTCTCCATCTGCTTCCGAGCTCGGCCCGTCGCCGGCGCACCACGGACGAGCGACGAGTCGAGCGAGGTGGTGTGGGTGCCCCGCGCGGAGCTCGCCGGCATCGAGGTCCACCCGTCGATCCGCCTCCGGATCGACCATGGCTTCCGGACCGACGCCCCGCCGTACTACACCTGATCCGCGAGCCCGACCGCCGTCAGCCACACACGCGATCGACTGATCGCAGCCCGGCGCTCGTCCATGCCGGCATCGAGTGCGCGCGTGACGTAGTGATCGGGGCCGTAGCGCTCCCGCACCTCAGCCATGCGGTCCTCGAAGCCGAGGTTCGTGCCGTCCGGGCCGGTGGTCATGTCGCAGTACCAGAGCAGGTCGCGGAGCAGTGTCTGCTCGTCGTCGAACTCGGCGAGCTCGTCGGCAACGCCGAACTCCTCGGCCTCCGCCCATGCCGACGAGTGAAAGGCGACGAGGTCGACGACGCGCTGCGGAGCGCCGTGGTCGCGGAGATAGCGCGCTCCGTCGAGAGGATGGAAGCCGGTGATCGCGAGGTCGGGCGCGTACCCGACGTCGTGCACCCAAGCCGTCGCCTCGAGGAGCTCACCGTCCTCACTGAGTTCGCGCGCTATGAGCCGCGCCTTCCCAGCAACGGCAACCACATGGGACCAGCGCCTGGGTAGTGACTCTGCGAGGAGTTGCCGCGCCTGCTGTTCGGCATCCGACGGCTCGAGAGACATCTGAAGCAGCCTAGAGGCGGCCGGCTCGCGTGCGTCGTCTCGACGGAGACGTCGGTATCCGTCCCACCTCGACGGACCCGTTGAGCTGGTGCCGAGCTCTCCGCTCCACCCGCACGAGCACTCGCCTCCCTGTTCGTACACCGAGTCGGGGCGCTCCCGTCACCGCGGGGCGTACATGATGACCCCGACTCCGACCAAGCACACCGCTGCGCCGATGACGTCGAACCGGTCAGGTCGGTAGCCGTCGAGCGCCATGCCCCAGCCCAGCGAACCGGCGACGAAGATGCCGCCGTAGGCGGCGAGGATGCGGCCGAACTGGGCGTCGGGTTGGAACGAGGCGGCGAAGCCGTAGAGGCCGAGTGCGAGCACCCCGAGAGCGGCGAACCACCAGGCCCGTCCTTCCCGCACGGCCTGCCAGACCAGCCAGGCGCCGCCGATCTCGAACAGCGCTGCGACGACGAAGAGAGCGATCGATCGCAGCGTCACGCGTCGGGCTCGCCGAACAGCTCGTGGACGAGGACCAGGGCGTCTGCCGGTGCCCGCACTTCCATGGTGGGTGGGTCGGCGAAGTGCAGGCTGAGGTCGAAGAAGCTGCAGCAACCGGACTCGGCCGCGGCGAGCTCGGCGAGTTCGCCGACGTGGGCCCTCGCCGGGTCGAAGGTCAACCTGACCCCGTCCGGGATGGCGACCCGACCTGTCACCGCGGTGAGAGCCGCTCGCCACCGGTCGGCACGCTCGGTGCGCTCGGAGCCGTCGAGGGTGCAGACGATGGCGGGACCGTCGTTCGTAGACGCGAGGGGCAGCGCCATGAGGTTGGGCGCTGTCGGATGGTCCTGACCGAGGAAGGCGCAGGAGGGGTCGCACGGACCGTCCCGATCGATGGCCGCGAGTTGCTGCTGGGCGCGCTGGAGCCGGCGGCCCGCGAAGTCGCGGAGCTGGGCGATGCGTTCCTCAGTGTCGGCGAGGTGGCGCTCCAGCAGTGGCGCGAGCTCCCCTTGGACGTCCGAGCACAGGCCGTGCTCCCACGGGTCGAGCAGACGACGTATCTCGGGCAGCGGCAGACCGAGGCTCTTCGCCGTGCCGATGAAGTTCAGCCGGTCCACCGCGTCGTCGTCGAAGAGGCGGTAGCCCGAGGACGATCGCCGCGCGGGAAGGAGACCTTCCGAGTCGTAGAAGCGCACCGTGCTCGCCGGGACCCCGCTGCGACTCGCCAACTCAGACACCTTCAACCCGTTCACCTCATCGACGCTAAACCTCGAAGTCGACTCGAAGGTCAAGCTCGAGACCGGGTCAGGCGGGTGAACGCGAGCACGCATGCCCAGGCCCCGGTCGCGACGACGAGGAAGGCGACGAAGACGCCGTCGTAGCCGAGCTGCGGGGCGAGCGTGGCCGCGCCGACGGGTGCGACGAGGCCTGCGATGCCCCAGCTGGTGAACACGAGGCCGTAGGTGGTGCCGAAGCGTTCGCCCGGGACCACGTCTGAGGTGGCCGCCGGCGTCAGCGTCGACAGCGCGCCGTACTGGGTGCCGAGCAGGAGCAGGGCAGCCAGAGCGAGGGCTCCGCTCGCGCCGAGAGCCAGGGGGATGCACGCGAGCACCAGCAGCGCCGAGTTGGCGTGGAGCGCGGCCCGCCGGCCGATGCGGTCGGAGAGGGGGCCGGCGATGAGCCGGCCCGCGAAGTAGCCGAGGTTGAGCAGTACCACCGCGAGCGTCACGACGGCCACGTCTCCGGCGAGACTTCCAGCCTGGGCGAAGGCCGCGAGAGCGGGCGCGCTGCCGAGGCCGAACGCCAGCCACAGTGCGACGACGGGTCCGCTCGGGCGGGTCGGGCGGTTGCTGCGGTCGCGCTGCCGCCGGGAGGTGGGCGCGGCGCCGGGCACGAGGATCGCCGCGACGGCGAGCAGGACACCGAGCGCGCCGGCCAGGATGACGAAGGTCCAGCTGCGACCCACCGCGGCCAGTAGCGCTGAAGCAAGCGGGGCGAGGACGGCGGTCCCGGCGGCGTAGGCGCTGACGACCAGGCCGAGGGCGAGACCGCGTCCGGAGGCGACGGTCCCGGCGACGCGGACGGCGGTGGCGTAGCCGAGTCCGGTGGAGCAGCCGACCAGGACGCCGAAGGTCAGGAACAGGACGACCGCCGACGAGGCGGCGGCGCTGCCCAGCAGGCCGAGCACCGTGCCGCCGAGGGCGATCAGCGCGAGCCGGCGCGGTGGGAACGCATCCGCTGCCCGGCCGCCCGCCAGGACGCCGAGCATGAAGGCGGCCAGGCCGACGGAGAAGACGCCGGCCAGCAGGGCGTGGCTGACGCCGAGGTCCCGGCCGAGGGAGTCGGTGAAGACGTCCCAGGCGAACAGCGGGCTGACGGCGAGGTCGAGCAGGACGGCGCCTGTGAGTGCGCGTCGCTTGCTGGCGGTTGCGGCGCCGGTTTCGGCCACGGATCACATGGTGACGGCTGAGTTGCTGCACCGTCCCCCAGACGCGGAACTCGAGTGGCGCCACAGCCGACCCTCCGTAGCAGCGGCGCCGGGTTCCCCCGTGGCAGTAGCGGCGTGTTCGCCCCAACTGCCACGCGCGCCAGGCCGCGAGATCGCTGCGGCGGTGCTGCGTCCTTTCGACCGGTCTGCCGTCTGTGGGACTGTCCATCTCTATCCCGCACCCATGACGGGGGTCGGCGTGACAACATCAACTCATAAGCTTGTGGTCGACCCGGGCAGCCGGACGGAGGACGTCTGGCGGGAGTTCGGGGCGCAGCTGCGCGCGTTCGTGCAGCGGCGGGTCGCCGATCCGCAGCGCGCGGAGGACGTCCTCGGTGAGATCGTGCTGCGTATCCACCGCAATCTCGGACGGGTCGAGGACCACGAGCACCTGACGCGGTGGGTCTATCGGATCACCCGCAACGCGATCGTCGACGAGTACCGGCGGGCCGAGCGGGAGCATGCCCGGGAGCGCGCTCTGCCCGACGACGCTGCCGAGCTCGCCGGCGAGGTCGACGACGAGGATGACCCGACGGTGCTCCGGGAGCTGGCGGCGTGCATGCGGCCGCTGCTCGAGGGGTTGCCACCCGAGCAGCGCCGGGCGTTGGAGCTGACCGATCTGGAGGGGCTGACCCAGGTCGACGCGGCCGGGCGCGAGGGTGTGTCGGTCTCGGGGATGAAGTCGAGGGTGCAACGTGGCCGGCGTCGACTGGCGGAGTTGCTCGGTCGGTGCTGCGAGCTGACCCTCGACGCGCAGGGCACGCCGATGGACTACACCCGGCCGCCCGGCTGTCGGTGTGGCTGAGTTCCCGGGTCGGGGTCCCGCTGACGGCGGGACCCCGACCCGGCGCCGTCAGCTGCAGCACGTCCCGCCGTCGGCGGCGGCCTTCGCCTCGCACGAGGCGGCACACACCGATGTCGATTCCCCGTCGGGGTTGGTGGCCGAGTCGTCGGTGACGGCGTAGTACTCCCACCAGCCTGTCGGGGTGTCCGGGGCGGTGACGAACACCTTGTCCTGTGCGGCGTGGCAGCACACGTCGTGCTCGGCCAGCGTCGCTTCGAGACCGGCCCCTCGGAAGCGGGTCAGGGCGGCGGTCACCTCCTCGGAGGTCTCGGCCTCGACCCCGAGGTGATTCAGCCGGTCTCCGTCTCCCGGCTTCTCGATCAGGACCAGCTTCAGGGGTGGGTCCTCGACGGCGAAGTTGGCGTAGCCCTTGCGCTGCTTGTGCGGCGGCACGCCGAACATCGCGGTGTAGAAGGCCGTCGCGGCCGCGAGGTCGGTGACGTTGAGCGCGAGCTGGACGCGGGTGGTGGGCATGGCGGGCCTCCCTGATCTGCGGCAACCGGCCGAGTCGTCCCCGTCGGGCGCCGCTTGTCGTGGTGTCACCGCTACTGACGGCAGCAGAGGGCGAGGGACGCAGCCTGCGTCTTTCTTCGGGGGTCGTCGTCAGTACCGGCGTCACAGGACGTCTCGGAGGTGCCGCCATGAACGGGCAGCTGCAGGCCGTGCCGGAGGACTGGAGTCGGGCGATGGCCATCGTCGCCCACCCCGACGATCTGGAGTACGGCGCGGCCAGCGCGATCGCGCGCTGGACCCGGGCCGGCCGGTCGGTCGCCTACGTCATGGTCACCGACGGCGAGTCCGGGATCGACGGTCTCCACCCGCTCGAGGCGGGGCCGGTGCGGCAGAAGGAGCAGGTCGCGAGCGCCGCACTCGTCGGAGTGGGCGACGTGGCCTTCCTCGGACACCACGACGGCGTCGTCGAGGGTGGCCTGGACCTGCGCCGCGACATCACCCGCGAGGTTCGCCGGTTCCGCCCCGAGGTGCTGGTCACCGCGACCTTCGAGCTGACCTACGGCATGGGCCCCGGGCAGCACATCCTGAACCAGGCCGACCATCGGGCCGTCGGCGTCGCGGTCCTCGACGCCGCGCGCGACGTCGGTAACCGGTGGATCTTCCCGGAGCTGCTCGACGAGGGCTACGCGCCGTGGGACGGGGTGCGCCACGTCTACGTGATGGGCGCGAACGAGCCCACCCACGCGGTCGACGTCACCGACGCCCTCGAGCCGGGGGTCGCTTCGCTCCGTGCCCACGAGGCGTACCTGCGTGGGCTGGGCCGCGACTTCGACCCCGAGACGTTCGTGCGTGGCATGACGGCGATGGCCGGGCCGGCCCTCGGCGTTCCGCACGCCGTCGCGTTCGGACAGATACAGCTCCAAGGCGTGTGACCACGGCCCAGGCCCGTCCATTTCCACCCACCGAAGCACAGTCCATCCAGGACGCCGAGAAGGGGAAAGACCATGAGCACCACCGCCGACCAGACCACCGACCAGACCGCCGACCAGCAGTTGAAGGCCAAGCACCGGGCTCTCTGGGCCGCGGGCGACTACCCGGCCGTGGCCACCGATCTCATCCCGACACTCGGGCTGACGCTCGTCGAAGCGTCCGGCGTTCGCGCCGGCCAGCGGGTGCTCGACGTCGCCGCCGGGTCGGGCAATGCCGCGATCCCGTCGGCCGCCACCGGCGCCTCGGTCGTCGCCTCCGACCTCACCCCCGAGCTGTTCGAGGCCGGCCGGCGGATCGCAGCGCAGCGGGGTGTCGCCCCGGAATGGGTCGAAGCCGATGTCGAGGCCCTGCCGTTCGCCGACGCGAGCTTCGACGTCGTGCTGTCCTGCGTCGGGGCGATGTTCGCGCCCCACCACCAGGCCGCCGCCGACGAGCTGACCCGTGTCACCCGCCCGGGTGGCACCATCGGAATGATCAACTGGACACCGCCCGGCTTCATCGGGCAGCTGTTCACGACGATGAAGCCCTACGCGCCACCGCCGCCGCCCGGCGCGAGTCCCGCCCCGCTGTGGGGCGACGAGGAGCACGTGCGCGCCCTGTTCGGCGACCGCATCACCGACATCGACGTGCAGCGGCGCACCGTCGTCATGGAGCACGACGGCGACGCCGCCGGGTTCCGGGAGTACTGGAAGCGCAACTACGGCCCGACGATCGCGGTGTACAAGCACAACGCCACCGACCCCGAGCGGGTCGCGGCGCTCGATCGCGACTTCCTCGAGCTGCTGACCACCTGGAACGAGGCGGACACGCCGGGACGCACCAGGTACCAGGCGGAATACCTCCTGGTGACCGCGCGGCGCAGCCTCACCTAGCGGGAGAGGTTCGGGCGACCGTTCACCACCCGCCGCACCTGACCGTTCGGATGCCGTACGGGTCGGCCGGGGGAGGGTCAGCAGCTCTCACCGCGCCACGTGCGGGTGCCGGTGTGGACCGCGACCGCGGCCAGGATCAACGCCGCCATCGGGTCGGCCCACCAGACGCCGAAGGCGACGTTGAGGAACAACCCGGAGAGGATGGTGGCCGACAGGCCCGCACAGATCAGGTGCTGTGCTCCTTCCCCGGCCGTCGCCGCCGACTCGGCCAGCACTCCGAGGCGCCGCTTGGCCCGCCCGAACAGCGGCATCAGCACGATCCCGACCGCCGCCAGCGCCACGCCGACCCAACTCCCCTCAGAAGGTGTGCCGGCGAGCAGCTGGGAGAGCGCCGCCACGATGAGGTAGGGCGCGAGCAGGAAGAAGCTCGTCGCCACGATCTTCTGGGCCTGCTGCTCGGCCGCGGCCGAGCCGATGCGCCGCCCGGTGAAGCGCCAGACGATCACGCCGCTGCCCAGACTCTGCACGGCGCTGTCCAGCCCGTAGCCCAACAGAGCGATCGAGCCGGTCGAGAGGCCCGCGATGATCGCGACGACACCCTCGACCGCCAGCCACACCAAGCTCGCCCACGACACCCGCCGGATGCGTGACGCGAGCGCCGTCAGGCGCGCTTCCGACACTGGAGGAACAGCCACGCTCCCGACGGTAGCGGGTTCTTCCGCTGGCATCCAGAAATCCCGATGCCACTAGGCTGGGGGGCATGGCAGAGCCGGACCTCGCCGAAGTCGAGCGGTGCCGCGCGCTGGCGGTGCAGTGGGCGCCGGTGCTGCAGGCGCTGGGCAATCCGGACCGCCTGTTGATCGTGCTGTGGCTGACCGACGGGGCTCAGTCGGTGCGGGAGCTACAGGCGGTGACCGGCCTGCCGCAGTCGACCGTCTCCTACCACCTGGGGCACCTGCGCGACGCGGGCCTGGTGACCGCGGAGGCCGAGGGCCGCAGCAATCGCTACCGGCTACGCAGTCCCGACCTCGACCGCGTGGCGACCATGCTCGGCGCACTCGCACCGGCGACGCCCGGCGAGGACTGACCTCGACCGCCGCGCCGGGCGCGCGAGCCCCGACTCAGCGGGCAGCGGGGACGAGCTCCGCAAGCAAGGCACGGACGCGCTGGTCGATGTCGTCGCGGATGGGACGGACGTTGTCGGCGCCCTTCCCGGCGGGGTCGGTGAGTTCCCAGTCGAGGTAGCGCTTGCCGGGGAAGATCGGGCAGGCGTCGCCGCAGCCCATGGTGATGACGACGTCGGCGGCTTCGACGACGTCGGTGGTCAACGGCTTGGGGAACTCGCGGGAGAGGTCGAGGCCGAGCTCGGCCATGACCTCGCGGACCGCGGGGTTGATCTCGTTGGCCGGGGTGGAGCCGGCGGAGCGGACGTGGACCGTGCCCTGGGCGTGGTGGTCGAGCAGGGCGGCGGCCATCTGGGATCGGCCGGCGTTGTGCACGCAGACGAACAGGACCTCGGGGACGTCGGACACCAGTGCTCCCTGGGCTTGGGCGGCGGCGGTCAGGCGCTCGCGGGCGAACCGTTCGGAGAGGACGGTCAGGTGGGTCGTGATCTTCGCGGTGGTGGAGAGCAGCTCGTGGGATTCCACGAGGCAGGCCGCGACGGTCTCGGGGGAGAACACCCCGGCGAAGCGCTCGGCTAGCGCCTCGGCGGTGTGGGCGAGGTGGTGGTCGGTGGAGAGCAGGCTCAGCGCCTCGAGATTTCGCCGAGGCGGGACGACAGGACTTGCCGGGCCGGTGGTGGGGTCGGGGTGGACGGCGTCGTTGCTCATCCGCGTACTCCTGATCCGGTGGGCTCCACGTCCCCGGTGCGGGGCGGGAAGAGTCGGCGTCGCAGCCACAGCGAGACGTAGACCAGGGCGACCAGGACCGGGACCTCGATGAGCGGGCCGACGACCCCGGCGAGGGCTTGCCCGCTGGTGGCGCCCCAGGTGGCGATGGCGACGGCGATGGCGAGTTCGAAGTTGTTGCCCGCGGCGGTGAAGGCGAGCGTGGTGGTGCGCTCGTAGCCGAGCCCGACCGCGCGTCCGAGGGCGTAGGAGCCGGCCCACATGAGCGCGAAGTAGATCAGCAGCGGCAGCGCGATCCGGACGACGTCGAGGGGCCGGCTGGTGATGGCATCGCCCTGGAGGGCGAACAACACGACGATGGTGAACAGCAGCCCGAAGAGCGCGAACGGACCGATGCGCGGCAGGAACTTCGCCTCGTACCACTCGCGACCCTTCGCCCGCTCCCCCAGACGTCGGGTCAGATAGCCGGCGAGCAGCGGGATGCCGAGGAAGATCAGCACCGAGCGGACGATGGCCCAGGCCGACACGTCGAGACCCGCCGTCGGGAGCCCGAGCCAGCCGGGCAGGACCGCGAGGTAGAACCAGCCCAGGGCCCCGAACGCGATCACCTGGAACACCGAGTTGAGCGCGACGAGGACGGCGGCGGCTTCGCGGTCGCCGCAGGCGAGGTCGTTCCAGATGATGACCATCGCGATGCAGCGGGCGAGCCCGACGACGATCAGCCCGGTGCGGTACTCGGGCAGGTCGGGCAACAGCAGCCACGCCAGCGCGAACATCAGCGCCGGCCCGATCAGCCAGTTCAGCACCAGCGACGACACCAGCAGCCGGCGATCGCCGGTCACGGTGTCGAGGCGGTCGTAGCGGACCTTCGCCAGCACCGGATACATCATGATCAGCAGCCCGAGCGCGATCGGGAGCGAGACCCCGTCGATCGCGACCGCGCCCAGGGCCTCACCGAGCCCCGGGACGAGCCGGCCCGCGAGCAGCCCCACGACCATCGCGGCGAGAATCCAGATCGGCAGGAACCGGTCGAGGGTAGAAAGCTTCGCGACGACCCCGGCCTCGCCCGGGTCGTTGGAGGTCAGGTTCTCGGTGCTCACGCCTCGACCACCGGAAGGGCCTCGCGGTCGGCGGGCACCGCAGCGGGCGAATCCTCCGCCGAGCCGGGCACGAGCACCGCGGACACCGTGGCGAGCAGCTCGGGGCGCACCCGGTAGTAGACCCAGGTACCGCGCCGCTCACCGGTGATCAGCCCGGCCTCGCGCAGCACCTTGAGGTGGTGCGAGATCGTCGGGCCGGACAGGTCGAACACGTCGGTCAGGTCGCAGACACACGCCTCGCCGCCCACATGAGAGGCGATCAGCGAGAGCAGCCGCAGCCGCACCGGGTCGCCCATCGCCTTGAACACCCGCGCCAGCTCGATCGACTGCTCCGCCGAGAGCGGCTCGCGGGCCAGCGGCTCGCAGCACCCCACGACCTCGGCGAGCTGGGCCAGCACCCGCTCCTCGTCACCCTGCTTTGACATACGTCTACCTTGACACCCGTCGAAACGAGGCGCAAGGTTGGCTGCCTCGACAGACGTCGAAACAAGAGATGACACTAGGAGGCACCTCATGTCCCGTGTGCAGCTCGCCCTGCGGGTCTCCGACCTGGAGGGCTCGATCCGCTTCTACAGCTCGCTGTTCGGTGTGGAGCCGGCCAAGCGCCGGCCCGGCTACGCGAACTTCGCGGTGGCCGAGCCGCCGCTGAAGCTCGTGCTCCTCGAAGGCGAGGCGGACCGTTCGACGGTCATGGACCACCTCGGGGTCGAGGTCGGGTCCACCGACGAGGTCCACGACGCCACCGCGCGGTTGTCGGAGCTGGGCCTGTTCACGCAGGTCGAGGACGACACCACCTGTTGCTACGCCCGCCAGGACAAGGTGTGGGTCCAGGGCCCCGGCCACGAACCGTGGGAGGTCTACACCGTCAAGGAGGACTCCCAGGACTTCGGCACCCACGGCATCGTCAGCACGATGCCCGACGACGCCGCCGGCGAGGCCGGGAGCGAGGCCTCGGCGTGCTGCGGGGTGACCGGGTGCTGCTCGCACGGGGAGGCGGCGACCGAGCCCGGGGTGACCGTCACCGAGGCCAAGACAGCGGCCGGCTGCGGGTGCGTCGCGTGACCACCGATCACGCGGACCGGTCGGCCGTGGCGCGCGAGCGGGTCCGTGCCCGCTACGCCACCGCGGCCGGCCAGGTCCGCGCCGGCCAGACCCCGAGCTGCTCCGAGGCCGACCCCACCGGCATGTGCGGCGATGCCTACGACCCCGCGCAGCTCGCGGACGCCGGAGGCGCAGGGGCCGCCAGCCTGGGCTGCGGCAACCCGCTCGCGGTCGCCGAGCTCGTCGCCGGGGAGACCGTGCTCGACCTCGGGTCCGGCGCCGGCCTCGATGTGCTGCTCTCGGCCCGCCGCGTGGGGCCCGACGGGTTCGCCTACGGCCTGGACATGACCGACGAGATGCTCGACCTCGCCCGCCAGCACGCCCGGGAGGCCGGCGCCACCAACGTCGAGTTCCTGCGCGGGCACATCGAGGCCATCCCGCTCCCCGACGCCTCGGTCGACGTCGTCATCTCCAACTGCGTGATCAACCTGTCGGCGGACAAGCCAGCCGTGTTCGCCGAAATCGCCCGCGTCCTGCGACCCGGCGGGCGGGTCGGGGTGTCCGACCTCGTCGCCGACGACCACGCCGACCCGGCCACCCTCGCCGACGCGGCCGCGTCGGTCGGGGCCATCACCGGCGTCCTGGGTCGGAGCGCCTACCGCGCCGAGCTGGAGGAGGCCGGGCTCACCGAGGTCGCCGTCACCGCCACCGGTGAGGTCGCCGCCGGCGTCTTCTCAGCCATCGTTCAGGCCTCGCGCCCCTGAACCAGCCAGGCGCACACTCCCTGGATGGACCGGCAGGCGGTTCACCAGGAGCTCGAGCGCGCGCGGTCGGCCTTCCACGACCTGCACGCGCAGGCGACACCTGCCGACTTGAAGCGCCGTTCGCACGGCACCCGGTGGACCAACCAGCAACTGCTGTTCCACATGCTGCTCGGTTACCTGATCATCCGGGCTCTCGGGAACCTCGTCAGGCTGTTCGGGCGGCTACCGCCGGGCGTGAGCCGCGCCTACGCCGCCGTCCTCGACGCCGGCACCCGCCCGTTCGACGTCGCCAACTTCCTCGGCTCCTGGGCCGGCGGCACCGCATTGGGCCGTCGCGGGCAGACCGCGCTGTTCGACCGGGTCATCGACGCCCTCCACCACCGCCTCGACGCCGAGACCGACGCCGACCTCGCCCGTGGAATGCACTACCCGGCACGCTGGGACCCGTTCTTCACGCCGTACATGACCCTCGCCGACGTCTACCGCTTCCCCACCCAGCACTTCGACTTCCACCGCCGACAGCTCACCCTCGAGCCGAACGAGCAGCGGTGAACGACTACGCGCTCCAGGACCCGGTGGCCTCCAGGGACACTGAGCGCCATGTCCCAACGCCTGGTGGCCATCCCGATCCTCCCGGTCAGGGACATGGACGAAGCGTTGGAGTTCTGGTCGCGGCTTCCCCACCTGACGGTCGAGCAGTACGAGGGCGGCGGTTACGCCTTCGTGCGCCATCTCGGCGGCGAGGTGATCCACCTGGACCATCGCCCTGAAATGGACACGTCAGCCAACATGGCGGGCTGCTACCTGCACGTGCCAGGCATCGACGCGTTGCACGAGGCGCTCGCCACAGCTGAGATGCCAGTATCGGACGTTCGGGACGAGCCGTGGGGCATGCGCGAGTTCACGCTGACCGACCCGAGCGGCAACGTAGTCCGACTGGGGTGCGGCGACTGAGCGCACGGGCCGGCTCAGCCCTCGGGCTCATCCAGAGCACGCCACACCCACTCGTCGGGCGGAGTGCCACGCGACCCGTCAGCGGTGAGATAGATCCGGCAGGACATGCCGAAGTCGGCCCGTTCGACAGCTCCGGGCTCCACGTCGCGGCCGTCGACACGGACGGTCGGAGAACCCAAGAAGGACTGTGCGACGGCCTGCTCCTCGTCGATGATCTCGAGTTCGACGAGCTGGTGGCTCGTCGTCGCGACGATCTGCCGCAGGTGGGGGAGGTACCTCTCCGCGTTGGGGCAGCCGCCGAAGTAGAGAAGCTCGACCTTCACGCCCCCAGTATCAACGTGGCGAGCGCGTGCATCGAATGGTTGTTGGCACCGCCTGCTGGCCGACCTCCCGGCGTCGTACGCCCGTTCGATGGACTTGAACCCGTCCGACGTGCAGTCGTCTGCGCACCCATGCGGACGATCAGGACGTGGCGCGCGCTCCGCCGACAGGGTCGTGGCCTCAGCCTCTGGGCCGTCGCACGTGGGTGGAGCTGAGCCACTACGCCAGGAGCCATCGACAGGGTCGTGCGCAACAGGACCACGTCGAGTCACGCCTGCGGAGGGAGCACACTGGGTCGCCGGCCACGACTCACCTCGACGAGACCCCAAACCTGCAACAGAGTCACGGCTCGCTGAGCAGTCGCAGTCGAGACGCCGAAGTCGATGCCGAGCTGCTTCCCTGTCGGTAGCTGAGCGCCGACTGGCCACTCGCCGGAACCGATGCGGTCGCGCAGAGTCACGGCTATGCGCTCGAACGGGTACCGCGGATCCGTCTTCGCGCGCTCGACGTCGTCGATCTCTGGGGGCGCCGGGCGCTCGGGCAGACGGTCGGCCAGTCCCTGCGCTGCCCGTTGGTCAGCCTCCGCCACCCATGCCGCGTAGACGCGAAGTGTCGTCGTGCCTCCGCCGCCGTGGCCGAGCCGGCCGGCGACCGTGCGGACGTCGACACCACCCGCGATGAGCTCGGTCGCCGAGTAGTGCCGGAGGTTGTGGAGGTGGGTGTCGATGCCAAGCCGGTCGGCCATCTTGCTGTACCGCTGGGTCACCGAGGACGGCGTCAGGTGCGTCGCTCCAGTCGGCGACGCCGAGAAGACGAACGCATCCGGTGACAGCTCGACCTCGAGAGCCGCGCAGCGCTCCTCCCACCGGCGGCGATGTTCGGCGAGGGCTTCGACGGTGCCGGGGTCGATGGTGACGTGGCGGCGCTGATGGGTCTTGGTGTCCTTCTCCTCGGTCTCGCTCCGGATCTCAGCGATCGCGCGCCGAATCGTGATCACGCCTCGCTCGAGGTCGACGTACCGCCAACGCAGCCCGCAAACTTCTCCTCGGCGAACGCCGGTGACCATCAGAAGCCAGACGACCATCCCCCAGTCGGGGTCGCGGCGCCCCGCCTCGGCGACGAGCCGCGCGGCTTCCTCGGGTGTCGGCGGCTGCGGGTCGGGTGCGGGCACCGGCGGGGGCTCGGCCTGGTCCATCGGGCTCGAGCCCACCCACCGCCACCGCACCGCGCGCTTGTAGGCGCCGCTCAGGATGTAGTGAATCTTGCGGATCGTCGCGGCCCCGAGCGACCGGCACCGATGCGGTCGACACCGAACATCGCACTCGTGAGGGTGGGTCGTGCGGTGATCGACTCCTCGACGGTCGCGGCAGTGCTCCCGGCACCGCCGCATCTCGGCGTAGAGCGAGTCCAGGATCTCGGCGTCGATCGCGCCAACCTTCGATGTACCGATGAACGGGCGGACATGCTTGTCGACGTACTCCCGGTAGCCCTCCACCGTGCGCCGACCGCCGGTGTGCTGGTCGAGGTAGCGGTCGAGCAGCTGGTTGACGGTGGCGGTCGTCCGCGGGTTGCGCCTCTTGCGGATGTCGGCGAGGAAGCCGATACGGACCTCTTCGGCACGCTCCCATGCCTTGGGTCCGGCCGGAACCGTCTCGACGAGGCTGTGCCGTCGCTTCGTGACGGGGTCCTGGCCGGCGTAGACGCGCACCCGCAGCGCTCCACTCGGGAGCAGCTCGATGTTGCCCTTATCGCGCGAGGGAGGGCGCACGGCCTTCGCCATGAGCAGAGAAGGTAGGCCAGCTCGTGCCACGAACCGTGCCACGAGCGAGGAAGTTACCCGGTTCGGACCAACGTCTGTGCTGGTCACGGTGGGTGGAGACGAAGGGAATCGAACCCTCAACCCCCGCCTTGCAAAGGCGGTGCTCTGCCAATTGAGCTACGTCCCCCGAGGGGGTCTACGACGACGTCGACGGCCTCGTCGCGTCGCGCCAGACCTCCTTGGCGGGGTTCTGGTCCCGCTGTCGTCGGACCAGCAGGGCCGCCCCGGCGGCCAGGGCGAGCGCAACGACGGTCTTCACCGCACCCCTCCCGTCGACGACCCGCTCACGGTACCTCAGGGCCCGGCGTCGCCTGCCGGTCGCGCGGGAGCGGGCGCGGGCGGTAGGAACCGTCCCGTCGGACGACGGCGTCGTGGACGGGAGCGCGGATGGCTGGGACGGGTCATGCCTACGTGGTGGGCACCTTCGACACGAAGGGCGAGGAGCTTCGCTACGTCGCCGGACTCCTGGGGGAGGCGGGGCACGACGTGACGACGGTCGACGTCGGAACCTCCGACCCCGACGCCACGAGCGCCGACGTCGGGCCGCGGGAGGTCGCCGGCGCCGAGGCGTTCACCGGCGACCGTGGGAGCTCGGTGTCGGCGATGAGCGAGGCGCTGGAGCGGTGGCTGCCGACCCGGGACGATCTCGCGGGCGTGCTCGCGCTCGGCGGATCCGGAGGCACGGCCCTCGTGACGCCCGCGCTGCAGCGTCTCCCGGTCGGCGTCCCGAAGATCGTGGTGTCCACGGTGGCCTCGGGCAACGTCGCGCCGTACGTCGGCTCGGTGGACCTCACGCTCATGTACTCCGTCACCGACGTCGCCGGGCTCAACCGCATCAGCCGACGGGTGCTGTCCAACGCCGCGCACGCCCTGGGCGGGGCGATCGCGGCGCCCGTGCCGCAGGCCCAGGACAAGCCGGCGCTCGGGCTGACGATGTTCGGGGTCACGACGCCCTGCGTCACGGCCGTGACCGAGGCGGTCGCCGACCACTGGGACTGCCTCGTCTTCCACGCCACGGGCACCGGCGGACGCGCGATGGAGAAGCTCGTCGACGACCGTCTGGTCGAGGCCGTCGTCGACGTCAGCACCACCGAGATCGCCGACCTCGTCGTCGGCGGCATCATGGCCGCCACGGAGGACCGTCTCGGTGCGATCGCCCGCACGGGGATCCCCTGGGTGGGGTCGGTCGGGGCGCTGGACATGGTCAACTTCGGCGCGCCCGACACCGTGCCCGAGCGGTTCCGCGGCCGGACGCTCTACGAGCACAACGCCCAGGTGACCCTGATGCGCACGACCCCCGAGGAGTGCCGGGCCGCCGCGGAGTTCCTGGCCGACAAGCTCAACGCCTGCCCCGGCCCGGTGCGCCTCGTCCTGCCGACGGGCGGCGTCTCGGCTCTCGACGCGCCCGGCATGCCGTTCGCCGACGCCGAGGCGGACGCCGCGCTGTTCGACACCCTGCGCGAGCGCTTCCGCGTCGACGACGGCCACCGGATCGTCGAGAGCCCGCACCACGTCAACGACCCCGAGTTCGCCGCGACCCTCGTCGCCGCCCTCGAGGAGATCACCGGAGGACGCCCGTGACCCGCGCCGAGATCATCGAGCGCCTCCGCGCCAAGGTCGGTCGCGGCGAGCCGATCGTCGGCGGCGGCGCCGGCACCGGCCTGTCCGCCCGCTGCGAGGAGGAGGGCGGGATCGACCTCATCGTCATCTACAATTCCGGCCGGTATCGCATGGCCGGGCGGGGTTCGCTCGCCGGATTGCTCGCCTACGGCAACGCCAACGACATCGTCGTCGAGATGGCGCGCGAGGTCATCCCCGTCGTGCGGCACACCCCGGTGCTCGCCGGCGTGAACGGCACCGACCCGTTCCTGCTGCGCACACGGTTCCTGCGGGAGCTGCGCGAACTCGGCTTCGCGGGCATCCAGAACTTTCCGACGGTCGGGCTCATCGACGGCACCTTCCGGGTGAATCTCGAGGAGACCGGGATGGGGTTCGACCGCGAGGTCGAGCTGGTCGCCGCCGCACACGACGAGGATCTGCTCACCACGCCCTACGTGTTCTCCGTCGACGACGCCCGCGCGATGACCGCCGCCGGTGCGGACATCGTCGTGTGCCACATGGGTCTCACCACCGGCGGATCGATCGGCGCGCAGACCGCGAAGTCGCTGGACGACTGCGTCGCACTCGTCGACGAGTGGGCGGCCGCCGCCCGCGAGGTCCGTGACGACGTGCTGGTGCTCGTGCACGGCGGGCCGGTCTCGTCGCCCGAGGACGCGGCGTACGTCCTGTCCCGGACGCGCACCTGCCACGGCTTCTACGGCGCCAGCAGCATGGAACGCCTGCCGACCGAGCAGGCCCTCACCGCCACGACCCGGGCGTTCGTCGCCCTGCGGCCCGACCGACCGAACGACGAGGAGCACGCCTGATGCCCGAGGTGACCAGCAGCGCCGTCATCCCCGCCGACGTCGACACCGTGTGGCGGGTGATCCGCGATTTCGACGGGCTCACCTCGTGGGTGCCGGCGATCGAGGCCAGCGAACTCGAGGGCGACCTGCGCGGCGACCAGGTGGGCGCCGTGCGCCGTCTGACCCTCGGCGACGGCGGAACGGTGCGCGAACGGCTCGTCGCCCTCGACGACCGCGAACGACGCCTGACCTACGCGATCCTCGATTCGCCGTTCCCGGTCGAGGACTACCGATCCACGGTCCGGGTCTTCCCCGTCACCACGACCGGGGATTCCTTCGTCGTGTGGGGCGTCGTGTTCGACTGCCATCTCGCCGACTCCGAGCGGCTCTGTACTCTGTTCGGCCGCGATGTGTTCGGCGCCGGGCTGAACGGTCTGGTCTCGTATTTGTCGCCCGAGGAGTGACGTCCACGGCACGAAAGGAGTGCGGTGCGAACATGTGCCCTTTCCTTTGCTAATGTCGAGTGACATCGAACGACACCGCGTCGATTCCATGGACAAGTGAGGAGTCACGCCCGCCATGGCCCAGAAGACCATCGTCACCCTGGTCGACGACCTGACCGGCGAAGAGGCCGAGGACATCACCACGGTCGAGTTCGCGCTCGACGGGGTCACGTACGAGATCGATCTCGACGACAAGAACAGCGCCCGGCTCCGGGACGCGCTCGCGGAGTACGTCGCCGCCGCGCGTCGCACCGGCGGTCGGCGGTCCTCCGCCGGCGGCAACGGCCGTCGTCGTTCGGGTGCCGGCACCGGCACCCCGCGGGCGACGTCCCCCGGCGGTTACGACCGCGAGACCTCCAAGCAGATCCGCGAGTGGGCCAAGGGCCAGGGCTTCGAGGTCTCCGACCGCGGCCGCGTGCCGAACAACGTGGTCGAGGCCTGGGAGGCCCAGCGCAAGGGTTCCGACCACGCCGCGTCGTTCTCGGGCTGAGACCCGCATCCACGAAGAACGGCCCCGGAGCGCGATGCTCCGGGGCCGTTCTTCGTGTCCGGTGAGGTGGCACCGAGTGGGTGGGCCCAGCTGGATTTGAACCAGCGACCTCGTCGTTATCAGCGACGCGCTCTAACCAACTGAGCTATGGGCCCTCGCAGCAACCCAACCAGGTGCGGACGCCACGGTACCCGACGGGCACCGGGCGCCGAGCACCCGCCCCGAGGCCGTCAGTCGCGCTCCGAGAGCGTGACCTCGATGCCTCCCGCGACGTCGGCCGAGATGTTGTAGATGAACGCCGACACGCTCGCGAGCGCGGTGAACAGGATGATGTTCACGACGCCGATGACCGCCGCGACGCCGAAGACACCGCCCGCGGTGATGAGCTCGCCGCCGCCGCCCGAGTCCGAGGTGAGGTCCTGGTAGGTGCCGTTGAGCTGCGCCCACACGCCCATGCCGTCGAGCACCGCGTAGAGCACGCCCACCGCGAACATCCACACGAAGAACAGCGCGACACCCAGCACGAGGGCGAGCTTCAGCACCGACCACGGGTCGAAGCGCCGGACCTGCAGGCTCGCCCGCCGGGGCGCCTTGCTGCTGCGGGGACGTCCCGCCGCCAGCTCGGCGACGTCGTCGGGCTCGCGCCGTGGCTCGTCGGACTCGCGGCCGCGCAGCCCCAGCTGCTCCGGCGAGAGCTGATTGGTGGGCGCGTCGATGCCCGAGGAGGCCGGCTGCCCGGCGCCACCGCCGTCGCCCGTCCCGCCGGGTCGGCCGGTCCCGGTGGGCGCCGACGTCCGCACGGCGGCGGTGATGCCGCCGGCCGGTGTGCCCATGCCCTCCTGCGGAGGACGGCCGTTGCCCGGACCACCCGGCCCGCCCTGCGGTCCCGGGCCGCCGGGTCGTGGGAACGGACCCGACGGCGGGTGCGCGCCACCGGGGGGACCTCCGGCGCGCGGCTGGCCACCGGCCGGGGTGGGCGGGCCGGCCGGACGCGGTCCGGGCCGCCCCGTGCTCGGCATGGGACCCGACGGCGGACCGGTGGCCGCGCCGCCCCGCTGCCACGGCGGGGGCGGCCCGGCCGAGCCGCCCGAGGAGGACGTCGACTCACCGGCGGTGTCCGGAGTCGGCGACGACTCACCGGGCGTCGGCTCGGTGCCCGCCGCCTCGGCCTGGTCGCGGTCCGCGGAGCCCCTGTCCTCGTCGACGGCCTGTACCCGGGTCGTCGACTCCGCGTTCGGGCTCTCCGTCTCCGGAGCCGGCTCCTCCGTGCTCGTCCGCACCCCACCCTTGCCCGACGTCTCCGACGACGGGGCGTGGTCCGGGTCGTCCGGCTTGCTCGGTGTGCTCACGAGGACTCGTCTCGTCGGTCGGTGACGGGATCAGGGATCAGGGCTGCGGCGGGGAGGTCGGGCCGCCCGCATCGGGGTCGGCCGCCTCCTCGGCGTTGCGAGCGATGGCGAGCAGGGTGCCGGTCTCGCCGAGGTTCATCAGGCGCACCCCCTTCGTCTGGCGACCCGCCTTGCGCACCGACTTGGCCGTCGTCCGGATCACCCCGCCGCTCGTCGTGATCGCGTAGAGCTCGTCGTCGAGCTCCACGATCAGGGCGCCGACCAGCGTCCCGCGACGCCGGTCGTACTGCAGGGTCAGCACGCCCTTGCCGCCGCGCCCCTGCACCGGGTACTCGTCGATCGGCGTGCGCTTCGCGTAACCCCCGCCGGTCGCGACCAGCAGGAACGTCCCCTCGCGCACCACGCCGAGCGAGAGCAGCTCGTCGCCGGAGTTGAACCGCATGCCGGTGACGCCGGACGTCGCCCGGCCCATCGGACGCAGGGCGTCGTCGGTGGCCGTGAAGCGGATCGACTGGCCCTCGGCGGAGACCAGGAGCAGGTCGTCGTCCCCGGAGCAGAGCACGGCGCCGACCAGCTCGTCGCTCTCGCGCAGGTTGATGCCGATGAGGCCGCCGGCGCGGTTGGAGTCGAAGTCGGTGAGGCGCGACTTCTTCACCAGGCCGGCCTTCGTCGCGAGCACCAGGTACGGCGCCGCGTCGTAGTCCTTGATGTGCATGACCTGGGCGATCTGCTCCTCGGGCTGGAACGCGAGGAGGTTCGCCACGTGCTGACCGCGCGCGTTGCGGTTGGCCTCGGGCAGCTCGTAGGCCTTGGCCCGGTACACCCGGCCCTTGTTGGTGAAGAAGAGCAGCCAGTCGTGCGTGGAGCACACGAAGAAGTGCGCCACGAGGTCGTCCTGCTTGAGCGTCGCGCCCTGGACACCGCGCCCGCCGCGCTTCTGCGCGCGGTAGAGGTCGGTCTTGGTGCGCTTCGCGTAGCCGGTGCGGGTGATGGTGACGACGACGTCCTCGACCGCGATGAGGTCGGCGTCGGCGACCTCGCCGTCGTAGCCGACGAGGCGCGTCAGACGTTCGTCGCCGTACTTCTCGACGATCTCGCCGAGCTCGTCGCGGACGATCTGCCGCTGCCGCTCCGGGCGGGCGAGGATGTCCTCGAGGTCGCGGATCGTCTCCTCGATCTCGGCCAGCTCGTCGATGATCTTCTGGCGCTCGAGGGCGGCCAGGCGACGCAGCTGCATGTCCAGGATCGCCTGGGCCTGGATCTCGTCGATCTCGAGGAGGTCCATCAGGCCGGAGCGCGCGATGTCGACGGTCTCCGACGCGCGGATGAGGGCGATGACCTCGTCGAGCGCGTCGAGTGCCTTGACCAGGCCACGCAGGATGTGGGCCCGCTCCTCGGCCTTGCGCAGGCGGTAACGGGTGCGCCTAACGATCACGTCGATCTGGTGGCGGATCCAGTGCCGGATCATCTGGTCGAGGCGCAGGGTGCGCGGCACGCCGTCGACGATCGAGAGCATGTTGACGCCGAAGCTGTACTGCAGCTGCGTGTGCTTGTAGAGGTTGTTCAGCACGACCTTCGCGACGGCGTCGCGGCGCAGCGTGATGACGATCCGGCGGCCCACGCGGTCCGACGACTCGTCGTTGATCTCGGCGATGCCGTTGATGCGTCCGTCGCGCACCAGCGTCGCGATCGACTCGATGAGGGAGTCCGGGTTGACCTGGTAGGGCAGCTCGGTGACCACCAGGATCGTGCGCCCCTTGGCGTCCTCCTCGGCCTCGACCACCGCCCGCATGCGGATCGACCCGCGACCGGTGCGGTAGGCCGACTCGATGCCGTCGGAGCCGACCACGAGGCCGGCGGTGGGGAAGTCCGGGCCCTTGATGAAGCCCATGAGCGCCTCGAGGGTCTCCTCCTCCGAGGCCTCCGGGTTGTCGAGCGCCCACGTCGCGCCCGCGGCCACCTCGCGCAGGTTGTGCGGCGGCATGTTGGTGGCCATGCCGACGGCGATCCCGGCGCTGCCGTTGATCAGCAGGTTGGGCACCCGGCCCGGGAGGACCGTCGGCTCCTGGGTGCGGCCGTCGTAGTTGTCCGCGAAGTCGACGGTCTCCTCGTCGATGTTCGCGAGCATGGACATCGCGAGCGGCGTCAGCCGGCACTCGGTGTAGCGCATGGCCGCGGCCGGGTCGTTGCCCGGCGAGCCGAAGTTGCCCTGGCCGTCGATCAGCGGGTAGCGCATCGACCACGGCTGAGCGAGGCGCACGAGGGCGTCGTAGATCGCCGAGTCGCCGTGCGGGTGGTAGTTGCCCATCACGTCGCCGACGACGCGGGCGCACTTGACGTAGCTGCGGTCGGGCCGGAACCCGGAGTCGTACATCGAGTACAGGACGCGGCGGTGGACCGGCTTGAGCCCGTCCTCCACCAGCGGCAGCGCCCGACCCACGATGACCGACATCGCGTAGTCGATGTAGGAGCGCTGCATCTCCTGCTGGATGTCGACCGGCTCGATGCGCTCGCCGGAGTCAGGAGGCAGGGTCGTCTCGGTCACGCGGTCGGTCTCCCCTTCTGGCGCCCCGGGCGCGGCGGACACCGCGTCGTCTCGAGGGGGGCGGCCCGTTCACCGGGCCCGCGACCAGCACGGCCGTGGACCCAACCACCCGATTCTACCGACGACGCCGACGCGCTCCCGGTTCCCCCGGCGGCGCGTCCTCCGACCGCGTCCGGGGATCAGCCGGCGGAGCGTCCCGCGGTGGCGTCCTGGGGCGCCCGCGGGTCGTCGAGCAGGCCACGGGAGAGGGTCTCGGTCATGGCGTACGAGCACGCGAGGGAGATCAGCGCCATTCCCACGACGTAGATGGCGACGGACATCAGGCTGCCCGTCCAGGCCACCAGGACCGCGCAGATCGTCGGCGCGATCCCGCCGAGGATCGAGGCGAGCTGGTAGGCCAGCGAGGCGCCGCTGTAGCGCAGGCGGGTGGGGAACTGTTCGGCGAAGTAGGCCGACTGCGGCCCGTAGACCGCGCTCCGGCACGCCTGCACGACGAGGCCGCCGAGGATGAACAGCGCCAGGTTCCCCGTGCCCACGAGCAGGAAGTACGGGATGCCGAACACCGCGAGCAGCCCCATGCCGGCGAGGAACATCCGCCGTCGGCCCACGTAGTCCGAGAGCAGGCCGAGCAGCAGGATCATCGGGATGTCCGACGCGGACAGCGCGGTGTTCGCCGCGAGGATCTCCGTGCGGTCGTAGCCCAGGGTCGTCGTGGCGTAGGAGACCAGCCAGACCGAGCCGACGTAGAACGTCGCGTTGGTGGCGAGGAACGACCCGGCGGCGAGCAGGATCTCCTTCGGGTAGGTGCGGAACGCCTCGACCACCGGCATCCGCGCCGCGGACTTCGTCTCCATGGACTCACGGAAGACCGGGCTCTCGGCCACGGTCAGGCGGATCCACATCCCGACGGCGATGAGCGCGGCACTGGCCAGGAACGGGACGCGCCATCCCCACGAGAGGAACTGCGCCTCGGTCAACGTGAGGTCGAGGACGAGGAACGCCCCCGTGCCGCACACGAGGCCGAGCGGCACCCCGACCTGGGGCCAGCTCCCGTAGAAACCTCGACGGTTCGGGGGCGCGTTCTCGACGGCCATGAGCGCGGCGCCGCCCCACTCCCCGCCGACGCCGAAGCCCTGCCCGATGCGCAGCACCACGAGCAGGATCGGGGCCGCGACGCCGATGGCGCCGTAGCTGGGCAACAGGCCGATCGCGACCGTGCACGCGCCCATGAGCAGCAGCGACCACACGAGCATGGGCTTGCGGCCCACCCGGTCGCCGAAGTGCGCGAACACCGCACCACCGAAGGGCCGGGCGAGGAAGCCGGCCGCGAACGTGCCGAAGGCGGCGATGGTGCCGGCGGTGGGCGAGGCGGACGGGAAGAACAGCTTCCCGAACACCAGCGCGGCCGCGGTGCCGTAGATGAAGAAGTCGAACCACTCGATGGTCGTGCCGACCAGGCTGGCCAGGGCGACCTTGCGGGGAACGCGCAGCGAGGGGCCGGGGCGGTCGCCGCCGACGGTGTCGGACCCGGAGGCGTCGGTGACCATGGCGTGCTCCTCGTCGTCGGGGTGCTGGGACATGGAACGACCCGCTCACGACAAGGTCAAGGACCGGCAAAGAACCCGTCCCAGAACTGGGCCGTCTGCACGACGGCGGGCATCGGGGACGGGGCCGTCCGCACACCGGAGCACGGACGAGGGCCCGGGTTCCACGGGAAACATCCCGCGGCACCCGGGCCCTCGAGCCTCGACCTCGACTACACGTCGAGGAAGCGCACGTCCTTCGCGTTGCGGGTGATGAACGAACGCCGGGACTCGACGTCCTCGCCCATGAGCACGCTGAAGAGCTCGTCCGCGGTGGCGGCGTCGTCCAGCGTGACCCGCTGCATCAGCCGGGTCGCGGGGTCCATCGTGGTCTCCCACAGCTCCTTGGCGTTCATCTCGCCGAGGCCCTTGTAGCGCTGGACGCCGTCATCCTTGTTGATCTTCTTACCGGCGGCCCGACCGGCCTCGATCAGGCTGTCGCGCTCGCGGTCGCTGTAGGCGAACTCCGGCTCGGCGTTCCGCCCACCCCACTTGATCTTGTACAGCGGGGGCATCGCGAGGAACACGTGGCCGTGCTCCACCAGCGGTCGCATGAACCGGAACAGCAGCGTCAGCAGCAGGGTGCGGATGTGCTGGCCGTCCACGTCGGCGTCGGCCATCAGCACGATCTTGTGATAGCGCAGCTTGGAGAGGTCGAACTCGTCGTGGATGCCCGCGCCGAGCGCCGTGATGATCGACTGGACCTCGTTGTTCTTGAGGACGCGGTCGATCCGGGCCTTCTCGACGTTGATGATCTTCCCTCGGATCGGGAGGATCGCCTGGAACATCGAGTCGCGACCCGACTTGGCCGAGCCGCCCGCCGAGTCGCCCTCGACGATGTAGACCTCGCTGCGCTCGGGGTCGTTGCTGCGGCAGTCGGCGAGCTTGCCGGGCAGGCCGCCGAGGTCGCCGGCCGTCTTGCGGCGCACCAGCTCGCGGGCCTTACGGGCCGCGAGACGGGCCTGCGCCGAGCCGACCGCCTTGTTGATGATGGTCTTGGCCTCGGCCGGGTTAGACTCGAACCAGTCGCCGAGGTGCTCGTTGCACACCTTCTGGACGAACGAGCGCACCTCGGTGTTGCCGAGCTTGGTCTTGGTCTGGCCCTCGAACTGCGGCTCGGCGACCTTCACCGACACGATCGCGGCGAGACCCTCGCGGATGTCGTCGCCGGTGAGCGCCGGGTCCTTGTCCTTGATGAGCTTCTTGTCCCGCGCGTAGCGGTTGACCGTCGCGGTGAGCGCGGAGCGGAAGCCCTCCTCGTGGGTGCCGCCCTCGGTCGTGTTGATCGTGTTGCAGAAGGTGTAGACGGACTCGGAGTAGCCCGAGTTCCACTGCATCGCGACCTCGACCTGGTGGCCGGTGCCCTCCGCCTGGAACCCCACCGGCTTGCGGTGGATCGGGTCCTTGGCGTGGTTGATGTGGGCGACGAAGTCCTCGAGGCCGCCCGGGTAGTGGAACGTGCGCTCCGTGACCTTCGAGACGTAGCCCTCGGCGTCCGGGGCCTCGTCGAGGTCCGTGCCGTCGGCGTCGGCGCCCTCGGGCTTGCGCTCGTCGCGCAGGTGGATGGTCAGGCCCTTGTTGAGGAAGGCCATCTCCTGCAGGCGGCGCGAGATCGTCTCGAAGTTGTAGGTGGTCGACTCGAAGATCGCCGGGTCGGCCCAGAAGGTGATCGACGTACCGGTCTTCTTGGTCTTGCCGACCTGGTTGAGCGGGCCGGGCACCGAGTGGTCGTAGTGCTGGGTCCAGATCTGGCCGTCGCGGTGGATCTCGACGTCGAGCGCGGTGGACAGCGCGTTGACGACGCTGATGCCGACACCGTGCAGACCGCCGGAGACCGCGTACGACTTGTCGTCGAACTTGCCGCCGGCGTGGAGCATGGTCATGACCATCTCGACGGCGGGCTTCTTCTCCACCGGGTGCTCGTCGACCGGGATGCCACGGCCGTCGTCGACGACGGCGATCCCGCCGTCCGCCTGCAGCGTCACCGACACGCTGCTGGCGTAGCCGGCCATCGCCTCGTCGACGGAGTTGTCCACGGCCTCCCAGATGAGGTGGTGCAGACCGCGCTCACCCGTGGAGCCGATGTACATGCCGGGCCGCTTGCGGACTGCCTCGAGGCCCTCGAGGACGGTGATGGACGAGGCGCTGTAGTCCCCGTTGTTCTTCTTCTGGGCCGAGTTCGGTGCGGCTGCCACGGGCTCTGGTGTCTCCCTCGCGTGGACACGACCCGTGCGCATCGCGCGCGGGCGGAACATCTGCCTCCAGTCTACCGGGTCACCCATCCCAGAACGGGCCGGGCACGCGGCTCAGCGCGTCACACGGCGCACGAATCGGCATCGGGAGGGTCCGACCGGCCGCGAGGCATCCCGCGCGCCTCTGACGGCCCGTCGTCGGACCGGTCGCGCGGACCGTCAGCCGTACGTGTCGCGGGGTCCGCGGCCCGAGACGTGGCGGGGCCCGCGACGCCAGCTCGGCGCGGTCGGACCGTGGATGCGCATCGTCTTCACGACCCCGTCACCGAGCCCGGCCGCCAGCTTCCCGATCAGCTGGCGCTGCAGCAGGCGCAGCTGGGTGGCCCAGGCCGTCGAGTCGGCCGCGACGGTGAGGACGCCGTCGCGCAGGGAGACGGGACGGGCGTGCTCGGCGACCTCCTCGCCCACCAGCTCGGCCCACCGCCCGAAGACCGACCCGTTCGCGAGGCGCGGCGCCCACCCGCGGTCTCCGGACAGCCGCGACGCCAACCGTCCGAGCATCTGCGGGTCGCGCTCATCGGCACCCGAGCCCGACCAGCCACGACGGCGCGGGCGTCCCATGCCCGTCCCGGTGCGCCGCACCGGCTTGCGGATCCCCGCCGCGCCCCCGTCGACGGCCCGACGCGCGGCGCTCGCGGCCCGGGCGGCGGCGAGGGCGTCCCGGGCGAGGTCCGCGCCACGCTTCTCCTCGCCCGTCGCCGGGGTGCTCCGGTCGTCCGGAGTACTCCCATCGGATCGTTCGGGTGTGTGGACAGCGTCCCCGGGGCGACGTCCCTGCTCCCGCCCCGGATCCGGGCCCGGGCGGGAGGCTCCCGCGGATCTGTTCAGGGAGTTGTCCACAGCATCCACAGGTCTGTCCCCAGGACCTCCACCGTTGTCACGCGTCCGGCTCACCAGGAGCACCCCCTGTCGTCCGTGCCGCCGCACTCATCTCACGCACCGTGCCCGAATCGACCACGAAGCGTGCCCCCTGCAGGTCGTTCGGGACATCGTCGTCCACCGCGGCGGTGACGAGCACCTGCTCTGCGTTCACCGCGGTCCGCGCCAGCGCCCGGCGTCGCCGGGCGTCCAGCTCGGCGAAGACGTCGTCGAGGATCAGGACGGGCTCGGAGCCCTCTCCGCGGAGCAGCTCGAACGCCCCCAGGCGCAGCGCGAGCGCCAGCGACCACGACTCCCCGTGGCTGGCGTACCCCTTCGCCTGGCCCGTCCCGAGCGTGAGCTCGAGGTCATCGCGGTGCGGGCCGACGAGGCACACCCCGCGCTCGATCTCCTGGTTGCGGCGACGGCGCATCTCGTCGAGCAGCAGCGCCTCGATCTCCTCGGGCGTGGACGGTGCTGCCTCGCCCCCCAGGGCGTCCACCGTCTCGGCGCGCGAGCGGTAGCGCGCCCCCACCGGCTCGGACTCCGGCGCCACCGCGGCGTAGGCGTCCCGCACGTGCGGGGCCAGCGCGGCGGTGAGCTCCAGGCGCCCGGCGACGAGCACCGCCCCGGCACGGGCGAGGTGGGCGTCCCACACGTCCAGGGTGCTCGTGTCGCCGCGCGCGTGGCGGGCGGTCTTGAGCAGGGCCGAGCGCTGGCGCAGCACCTTGTCGTAGTCCGCCCGCGCCCCGGCCCATCGTGGCGCGCGGGCGACCAGTAGGTCGTCGAGGAAACGGCGGCGCTCGCCGGGGTCGCCCCGGACCAGGGCGAGGTCCTCGGGGGCGAACACGACCGTGCGCACGATGCCGAGCACCTCGCGGGGGCTGCGCACCGGCGAACGGTTGACGCGGGCGCGGTTGGCCCTCCCGCTCGCGATCTCGACCTGCACGGTGAGCTCGCGACCCTCGTTGACGGCCACCGCCCGGATGCTCGCCGAGCTCGCGTCCCGCCGGATCAGCGGGGCGTCACCGGCCACCCGGTGCGACGCGAGGGTGGCGAGGTAGCCCACCGCCTCGACGAGGTTCGTCTTGCCCTGGCCGTTGGCGCCCACCAGCACCGAGACCCCCGGCGAGAAGTCCAGGTCGGCCTGCTCCCAGGAGCGGAAATCGGTGACCGAGAGGTGTCTGACGTACACGGCCCGGCCGTCAGCCGCCCGTCGGCGGCTCGTTGGCGGCATCGCCCGCCTTGTGGGTGGCGTGGCCGCCGAACTGGGCGCGCAGGGCCGCGACCGCCTTCATGGCCGGCGAGTCGACCTGGCGGGAGGCGAAGCGCGCGAACAGCGCCGCCGAGATCACGGGCGCGGGCACGGCGTGCACGATCGCCTCGTCGACCGTCCAGCGGCCCTCGCCGGAGTCCTCGGCGTAGCCGGTGATCTGGTCGAGGTGCGGGTCGGCCTCGAGCGCCCGGACCATGAGGTCGAGCAGCCAGCTGCGCACCACCGTGCCGCGGCTCCACGCCTTCATCACCGCGCCGACGTTGTCCACCGGGCCGCCGGCGCTGAGCAGCTCGTAGCCCTCGGCGTAGGCCTGCATGAGGCCGTACTCCACGCCGTTGTGGACCATCTTCGCGTAGTGACCCGCCCCGACCGGCCCGGCGTGGACGAAGCCCTCCTCGCGCGGCCCCTCCGGGCGCAGGGCGTCGAACACCGGCAGCAGCCGCTCGATGTCGGCGGCGTCGCCCCCGGCCATGAGCCCGTAGCCCTCGGTGCGACCCCAGACGCCGCCCGACACGCCGCAGTCGACGTAGCGGATGCCGTGGCCGTCGAGCAGCTCGGCGTGGACGGTGTCGTCGGTGTACCTGCTGTTGCCGCCGTCGATCACGAGGTCGCCGGCCTCGAGCAGCTCGGCGAGGCTCTGCACCGTCGAGTGGGTGGCCGCGCCCGCGGGGACCATCAGCCACACCGTGCGCGGCGCCGAGAGCGCCTTGACCAGCTCGTCCAGCGACTGCACGTCACCGGATCCGTCGTTGGCGTACCCCACGACCTCGTGCCCGGCGGACCGGAGCCGTTCGGCCATGTTGCCGCCCATGCGTCCGAGCCCGACCATCCCCAGCTGCACGTCGCGTTCCTCTCGGTCGGCCGCCCGGCGGGGGACGGCTCCTGCGCTCGGGTGGGTGTGCGCCCGGGCGGCCCGGGCTCAGCCCGGCAGCCGCACCGGCATCAGGAGGTAGAGGTACCCGGGACGGGGCTCGGGGAGATCGTCCACGGCGTCACCCGGCCCGGGCTCGACGGCGGTGGCACCGCCGCCCGCGGGCTCGGCACCGTCGCCGGACGCGGCGGCCGCGTCCTCGCCGGGCGGCATCGCGGGGCGCAGCAGCGCCGGGCGGCTCGGCGTGGTGAACGAGAGGTGGGCGTGCTCGGCGCCGAGCGCGGAGAGCCCGTCGAGCAGGTAGCCGGGGTTGAACGCGATCGTCAGCGGCTCGCCGACGAAACGGCAGGAGATCTCCTCCTCCGCGCTGCCCTCGTCGTCGCCGCCGGCCGTGAGCCGCAGGGTGTCGTCGGCGAACTCCAGGCGGACCTGGGTGCCGCGCTCGGCCACGAGCGAGACGCGCTTGATGGCCTCGACGAGCGGGGCGATCTCGAGCACCGCCGCGGACGTGTGCTCCTTGGGCAGCAGCTGCCGGTAGCGCGGGAACTCGGCGTCCAGCAGACGCGTCGTCGAGCGGCGCCCGCCGCCGGCGAGGCCGAGCAGCCCGTCGCCGCGTGCCAGCGCCAGCTCGATGCGCGAGCCCGACGACGTGAGCGTCTTCGCCGCCTCCGCGAGGGTCTTGGCCGGGGCGAGCAGCGCGACCTCGCCGGACTCGCCGCCGCCCGCGCTCTCGCCCGGCTCCCAGGTGAACTCCCGGACGGCGAGGCGGAAGCGGTCGGTGGCCGCGAGGGTGAGCGTCGAGCCGTCGATCTCGATGCGGATGCCGGTGAGCATCGGCAGCGTGTCGTCCCGGCCGGCGGCCACGGCCACCTGCGAGACGGCCTGGGCGAACACCTCGGGCGCGAGGGCTCCGGCGACAGGCGGCATGTCGGGCAGCTGCGGGTAGTCCTCGGCCGACATCGTCGGGAGGCTGAACCGGGCGTTGCCGCAGGCGATGGTGGCGCGCGGCCCGTCGACGGTGACGTCGACCGGGTGCGGCGGCAGCGCCCGCGTGATGTCGGCGAGCAGGCGGCCCGAGACCAGTGCGCGACCGGCGTCGCCGATCATCGCCGGCACCTCGACCCGCGCGGAGACCTCGTAGTCGAAGCCGGAGACCGTCAGCGTGCCGTCGCCCTCGGTGTCGAGCAGGACGCCGCCGAGCACCGGGACCGGCGCGCGGCTCGGGAGGCTGCGGGCGACGAAGGCCACGGCGTCGGCGAGGGCGTCTCGTTCGACGCGGAACTTCATCGCGGGTCCTCCCCCTGTGGGCCGGTCTGTCTTGTGAGCCGGTCTGGGCCAGGTGGTGCTGGCGTCCTGAACTGCCGGCTGGGACGCACCCCGGCGCGGGTGCATCACGGTAGAGCGTGCACGAGGGGTCCGACACTCCGGGCCCGCTCCCGATCCGAGCCGATCGGGTACTCCGGCCCCGATCGTCCGGCGAGCCGATCGACCCGTCCACACCACCTGTTCTTCTGTAGTTCTCCTAGAAGGGAAAGGCAGTAGGAGTAGTAGGTCCTGTGCACGGTGTGGACGGCGGACGTCGCCGCAGGTGGGGCGGCGCGGCGGCGTGGGGATCACTCGGCGCGGCGGATGCCCGGATCCGGGGACGGATCGGCGTGTCCGGTGGACAGAGCCCGGCGGCGTCCTGTTTTCTCATCTCCCTCCACCGTGTCCGGACAGATGTCCACAGACTTGTCCCCAGCTGTGGGTCGATCGGGAGTCGACCGATCGCGTTGTGCTACCGACTTCGGTGTTCGTCGATGACCGGCGACGTCTCGGCGCGCGGCGGATGCTTCCTGTGGTCACACAGCGTCGCCCGAGGAGGGGTAGTTCTCGACGTAGCGTGACGAACGGGCCCGTGCGGGCGGCGCGGGAGCGAGCACGTCGCAGCGAGGGACGCCCCGGCTGCGTCGGAGGCAGCGAGGGACGCCCTCGCTGCCCCGGCACCGCACAAGGCGGGACGAGGCGGCCTGCGGGACGCGGCCTCAGCCGCGGGCGCGCTGCTTGATGCGCGCGGTGAGCTCCTGGACCTGCTCGTAGGTCCGGCGACGCTCGGCCATCTCCTTGCGGATCTTCTTGTCCGCGTGCATGACCGTGGTGTGGTCGCGGTTGCCGAACATCTGGCCGATGCGTGGCAGGGAGAGGTCGGTGAGCTCGCGGCACAGGTACATCGCGATCTGCCGGCTCAGCGCGAGGGCCTTGGTCTTGCCCGGCCCACAGAGGTCGTCGATGGACACCGAGTAGAACTCGGCGGTCACGGCCATGATCGTCGGAGCGGTGATCTCCGACTGGCGGGAGTCGGGGATGAGGTCGCGCAGGACGATCTCGGCGAGCTGGAGGTCGATCGGCTGCCGGTTGAGCGACGCGAACGCCGTCACGCGGATCAGGGCGCCCTCGAGCTCGCGGATGTTGCGCTCGATGCGGTCGGCGATGAACTCGAGCACCTCGGGCGGCGCGGCCATCCGCTCGCCGGCGGCCTTCTTGCGAAGGATCGCGATGCGCGTCTCGAGCTCGGGCGGCTGGATGTCGGTGATCAGGCCCCACTCGAAGCGGGTGCGCAGGCGGTCCTCCAGCGTCTCCAGCCGCTTGGGCGGCCGGTCGGAGGACACGACGATCTGCTTGTTCGCGTTGTGCAGGGTGTTGAAGGTGTGGAAGAACTCCTCCTGGGTGCCTTCCTTGCCCTCCAGGAACTGGATGTCGTCCACCAGCAGCACGTCGACGTCGCGGTAGCGGCGCTGGAACGCCACCTTGCGGTCGTCGCGCAGCGAGTTGATGAAGTCGTTCGTGAACTCCTCGGTGGACACGTAGCGCACGCGCATGCCGGCGAAGAGGCGCTGCGCGTAGTGCCCGACGGCGTGCAGCAGGTGTGTCTTGCCGAGTCCGGAGTCGCCCCAGACGAAGAGCGGGTTGTAGGCGCGCGCCGGGGCCTCGGACACCGCGACGGCGGCGGCGTGGGCGAAGCGGTTCGAGGCGCCGATGACGAACGTGTCGAACGTGTACTTCTCGTTGAGCCGCGTCTGGGAGCGCGGCGCGCCCCGGGCCGGGTCCGGGCCGGTGTCGCGCATCCCGCCCATCGGCTCGCCGGGCCCGCGCGGAGGCCAGATCTCCTGCACCGCCGCGAGCCCGTCGCGGACCTCGTCGACCTCTTCCTCGGGGTGCGACCGGTCCGGGTTGTGCGTCACGCGCCCGACCCCGGCGGCCGCGGCGATCGCCTCGGCGCGGTGGGACGAGGTGGTGGCCGACAGGTACCCGGTGTCGGGCCCGTGGTGGCCGTTGCCGGCGTGGTCGCCGTCGGACGACGGCATCGAGAGCCGCGGCAGCGGGGACGTGCTCGGCCCGACCTCGGGCGCGGGGCGGGCGCTGTGGTCCACCCGCACGGCGAGCGAGACCGGCCGGCCGATGTGGCGGGAGAGCGCGGCGACGATCGGGTCGCGCAGCGCGCGCTCGATGGCCTCCTTGGCGAACTCGCTCGGGGCGGCCAGCAGGGCCGTGTCGTCGAGGAGCCCGAGGGGGCGCGTCACGCGGACCCACGCGCGCTGCTGGGGGGAGAGCGCGGCACCCTCGACGGAGCCCGCGGTGAGTTCGGCGACGACCTGGCCCCAGGTCTCGTCGAGGTCGAAGAGCTGGTCCGACACCGGGCACCCCCTCCGTCCCCTGCCCGCCGTGTGCGCTCGCCCGACCGGCCGAGGGCGCGCGTATCCACAGTTCTGTCCACAACTGTGCACGACGTCGTACGGACGGTGACGCGCGGGTGCGGGGCGGCCCCCCGGCGCCCGGGCTCGGTTCCGGTCGACGGCACGGTGAGCGCGGGGCGAAGGCCGCGTCCTCGACGGGTGAAGGACGCTAACAAGCGTTCGGCGGGGCCCACAACCTCCCCCCGGACGGCGGTGTGGGTCGTGCGGCGACCGGGGTGCGCTCCTCGGTGCGCCACCGGCTACCCTGGTTGCGACCGGAGTCGGCCCCCGACGGGGTGGTCGGCACTGACCGTGGCGCCGCAATCACGTGGCGCGTGGGAGCAGGAGAACCCGAAAGTGGCCAAGGGCAAGCGCACGTTCCAGCCGAACAACCGTCGGCGTTCCAAGACGCACGGCTTCCGGCTGCGCATGCGCACGCGCGCCGGCCGTGCGGTCCTCGCCGCCCGTCGCCGCAAGGGCCGCGACCAGCTCAGCGCCTGACCGGCGTCACCGGCCCGACCGGCCGGCACGATCTCCTCGACGGGACCGCTCCCTCCGGACGCGGTCCCGTCGTCGTGTGTCGGGCCCCGCGTCGGCCCGGTGGTGCCGCGTCGGTGCCGTGTCCGCGCCCTCACGCCGCCGTGCTCCCCCGCCCCCGCCGCATCACGCGGCCCCAGGACTTCCGCCTCGTGCTGCGCCGGGGCCGGCGGGCCGGGCGCCGCCGCCTCGTGGTGCACGCGCTGGTCGCACCGACGGCGTCCACGGCCTCCGCACCGGGGCACCCCGCCCGGGCCGGCCTCGTCGTGGGACGTGGCGTCGGCCCCGCGGTCACGCGTCATCGCGTGAGCAGGCGGCTGCGCCACCTGCTGCGCCCGCGCCTCGAGGGCCTGCCGCCCGGCACCGACCTGGTGATCCGCGCGCAGCCAGCGGCGGCGGACGCGACCTCGTCCGAGCTCGGTGACGACCTCGACGCCGCCCTCGCGCGGCTGGGTCTCACCGGGCCGCGGCTCACGGAGTGAAGAGGTAGTTGCGCTCGGTGTCGACGATCCCCGCGACGGGCCGCCAGGCCCCTGACATCCTCCTGCCGGCGGACCAGGTGTACGCCCGGTACCCGAGCGCACCCGTGAGGCGGGCGAAGAGCTCGTCGGCGCCCACGCCGTACTTGCGGGTGTGGCGATCCTCGATCTCGAGCAGCAGGTGCGGGCGATGAGCGGCGAGCAGGCCGGCTGCGCCGTCCAGCAGCGCCCCCTCGGCACCCTCGACGTCGGCCTTCACCAGGGTGACGCGCTCGATACCGAGGTCGGCGACGATCGAGTCGAGGGTCTCGACGGCCACGGACTCCAGCCGGTGCCCGGCGAACTCGCGGTTCGGGCCGGCGTCCTGCGCGCCCGCGGTGAGGTAGGCACGGCCGTGCACGGGCAGCCCGCGTCGTCGGGGCACCGAGAGGTGCGCCGTCCCGGGCGTCGCGCCGAGGGCGATGCGGTGCAGCGACACCCAGGACAGGCCGGCGGCGCGCACCCCGAGCTCCAGCGCCCGGTGGGCTCCGTGCTGGGGCTCGAAGGCGTGCACGGCGCCGTCGGGTCCGACGAGGTCGGCGAGCACGTGGGTGTAGAGGCCGAACTCGGCGCCGACGTCGAGGCAGACGTCGCCCGGCCCGACGACGTCGGCCAGGCCGAGGATCTCCTTCTCGACGACCGAGCCCCGGCTTGCGGCGGCCGAGAGGGCGATGCGGACGACGCGCGAACGGCGGGTGCCGCGGGCGGTCCGTTCGGTGGGAGGGCCTCCGGCGATCGACACGGCGCGGATGCTCCCACGGTGCTCCGGACCCGTTCGGGCGGCGGTCGCTTCCCGGCCCGTGGACAGGCACCATGGAGGCGACGGCCGCCGTCCGCCCAGCGGACGGCCCGGTCGGAGACGAGGAGGACGGCATCGGTGGAGGACCGAGCACCGGTGCGCAGAGCGTCGGCGACGGAATCCCCGGCGCCCGCCGACGCCCCCGATGACGGCCCCGCCGGCCGGCCGTCGATCGCGGTCCGGGTGCTCGTCGCCGTGCTCGGCTTCTACCGGCGCTGGATCTCGCCGATGTTCCCGCCCTCGTGCCGATTCCACCCCACCTGCAGCGCCTACGGCATCGAGGCGCTGCGCACCCACGGGGTCGTGATCGGCACGGGGTTGACCCTGGTCAGGGTGGCCAAGTGCGCCCCCTGGCACCCTGGAGGCCTGGACCCGGTGCCACCCCGCGGGCACCGGACGTGGTGCGGGTGGCCCCGCCGCGCCGCCGACACGGGGGCCGACACCCCCCACACCGAGGAGCGAGAGTCGTGCTGAACTTCATCTACTACCCCGTGTCGGGAATCATGTGGTTCTGGCACGAGGTGTTCGGCTTCCTCCTCGGTCCCGCCAGCGGCCTCGGCTGGGCGCTGTCGGTGATCTTCCTCGTCTTCACGCTCCGGGCGCTGCTGATCAAGCCCTTCATCAGCCAGGTGCGCTCGATGCGCAAGATGCAGGAGTTCCAGCCGCAGATCAAGAAGCTGCAGGAGAAGTACAAGAACGACCGCACCAAGCTCGCCGAGGAGATGCAGAAGCTCCAGAAGGAGCACGGGGTCAACCCCCTCGGCGGCTGTCTCCCCCTCCTGGTGCAGCTGCCGGTCTTCATCGGCCTGTTCCACGTGCTCCGCGGGTTCCAGCCGAACTATCCGTACAACTACGTCTTCGACCGCGCCGACATCGAGTCGTTCACCAACGCCGACATCTTCGGCGTGCGGCTGAACGAGGCGGTCGCCGGCGGGATGCAGTCGCTGGGCACCTTCAGCTTCAACTTCGGCGACTTCCAGGCCCACGTCCTGCCGGTGGCCCTCCCGCTGATGATCCTCGCGGCGGTCGCCACCCACTTCACCGCGCGCGTCTCGCAGCAGCACCAGAGCCCGGCGGCCGCGGCGAACCCGCAGGCGGCGATCATGGGCAAGATCACGATGTGGCTGTTCCCGGCCGGTCTGCTGGTCTTCGGTGTCTTCTTCCCGATCGCGATCCTCATCTACTTCCTGAGCCAGAACACCTGGACGCTCACCCAGCAGTTCCTCATCTACCGCAAGATCGCCCGCGAGGAGGAGGAGAAGCGCGAGCAGGCACGCGAGCAGCGTGACGCGCTCGCCCCGCGGCCCGGTCAGAAGCCGCAGCGCCAGCGCGCGGCGGACGCCGACGTCGACGTGAGCGACGACCCCGTGGCCACCGACGACGTGGTCGAGGCCCCCGCGCCCACCACCGCACCGAAGCCCGGCGCGAAGCCCGGCGGCAAGAAGGCCGGCGGCGGTTCGGGCCGCCGCGCCCCGGGCAAGGTCGGACCCGCCCGTTCGGGTGGTCGCCAGACCTCCGGCAACGCCGCCCCCGGCAAGGTCGGTGCGAACGGCTCGGCGAACGGCTCGTCCAACGGGTCCGGCAACGGCTCCGCGAAGAACGCCGGCAAGGGCGGCGGCAACGGCGCCGGCGGCAAGAACGGACAGCTCGCGTCGTCGGGCCAGGGCAAGCGCCCGAACAGCAAGAAGAAGAAGTAGAGCCACGCGGACGGCCTCCGGGCCGTCGCGACCCCCCGGCCCGACGCGCGTCACCCGCTGCGCGGGCCGGACCACGAACCCGCACGCGCGCGACGGTCGGCGCGACGCGTGCCAGGAGAGGCCCCGTGGGGCCCGGCGGAAGGAGACGGCGTGTCGGAGACGGTGACGTCGCAGGACCAGGCGGAGGACCAGACCGGGGTGGAGGCCGGCGCGGAGACCGGGAGGCCCCCGGAGGACGCGTCGCGCGCGGAGCGCAGCTCGGAGGACCAGCTGGTCCGCGAGGGCGACATCGCGGGTGACTACCTCGAGCGGCTGCTCGACATCCTCGACTTCGACGGCGACATCGACCTCGACGTCGAGGCCGGGCGCGCGGTGGTCAGCGTGGACGGCGGCAAGGACCTCGAGAAGCTCGTCGGGGCCCGCGGCGATGTCCTCGAGGCGCTGCAGGAGCTCACGCGCCTGGCGGTGCAGCAGTCGACGGGCACCCGGAACCGCCTCATGCTCGACGTCGCCGGCTGGCGCTCGCAGCGCCGGTCGGAGCTCACCGATCTCGGACGGACCGCCGCCGCAGAGGCGAAGGACACCGGGCATCTCCAGCGCCTGCGGCCCATGACGCCGTTCGAGCGCAAGATCGTGCACGACGCGGTGGCCGGGATCAGCGGAGTGCGCAGCGAGAGCGAGGGCGAGGAGCCCCGCCGTCGCGTCGTGGTCCACCCGACGGAGGGCTGAGCACGCCGTGGCGCGCACGAGGGGTCCGTCCCACCACGTTCCACGTGGAACACCCGGATGAGCACCACCCGCGGGGACTCCGCGGACGGGGTCGGACCGGACGGGCCGGCCCCGGACGCCGGGGAGGTGCCTGCTCCGCCGGCGGCCGCCGCAGCGGTGTTCGGTGATCGTTTGGCGGCCGCGGAGCGCTACGTCGCGCTGCTCGCCGGCCCCGGCCAGGACCAGGGCGTCATCGGTCCGCGCGAGCTCCCCCGCCTCTGGGATCGCCACGTGCTCAACAGTGCGGCGGTCGGCGAGGTCCTCCCCCTCGACGCCACCGTGGTCGACGTCGGCTCCGGCGCCGGGCTCCCCGGCATCCCCCTGGCGCTCGCGCGTCCGGACCTCCACATCACGCTCCTCGAGCCGATGGCCCGCCGGGTCGCGTGGCTCGAGCAGGTCGTCGCCGAGCTCGGACTCCCGGTCGCCGTCGTCCGGGGCCGGGCCGAGGAGCGGGAGGCCCGTCGTCAGTGTGGGGAGAGCGACGTCGTCACGGCACGCGCCGTGGCCCCGATGGGACGACTGACCACCTGGACGCTCCCCCTGGTGAGGCCGGGTGGGACCCTGGCGGCGATGAAGGGCGCGAGCGCCGCCGGTGAGGTGGAGCGCGACCTGAAGGAGATTCGCGCGGCGGGCGGGGAGGACCCCCGGGTGGTGCGGTGCGGCGTGGGAGACGCCGCCACCACCGTCGTGCTGGTAAGCCGGAGCGAGCGACGCGGCCCGTCCCCCGGTGCCGGACGCCGCGCACGCGGCAGGAAGGATCGAGCCCGTGACCGATCGACCGACGTCCGGCCGCACCGTTCCACGTGAAACCGCTCGCTCCGGCGAGCGCCCGTCCGCGGAGAAGGTCCGCGAGGCGGTCAGCGACGCCGCCGCGAGCGCCGGCGCGGGAGTGCTCGGCGCGGGCGAGGTGCTCTACCCCGGTGGCGACGAGGGGATGACGCCGATCGCGGAGGAGGCGGCCCGAGCGGCGCGCGTCCTGCACCCCGAGGACCACCGTCTCCCCCGCCCCAGTGAGCGCCGGGTCATCACGGTCGCCAACCAGAAGGGCGGCGTCGGCAAGACGACGAGTGCCGTCAACCTCGCGGCGGCCCTCGCGCTGCACGGCGCCCGGGTCCTCCTGATCGACCTCGACCCCCAGGGCAACGCGAGCACGGCGCTGGGCGTCGACCACCGCAGCGGGACACCCTCGGTCTACGAGGTCCTCCTGGGCGAGATGACGATCGACGAGGCCGCCGCGGTCTGCGAGCGCTCCCCGGACCTGTTGTGCGTCCCCGCGACGATCGACCTCGCCGGCTCGGAGATCGAGCTCGTCTCGATGATGAATCGCGAGTCGCGGCTGAAGAACGCGCTGACCACCGAGGCGCTGGACCGGCTCGACGTCGACTACGTGCTCATCGACTGTCCGCCGTCGCTCGGCCTGCTCACGCTGAACGCGATGGTCGCCGCTCCCGAGATCCTCATCCCGATCCAGTGCGAGTACTACGCGCTGGAGGGTCTGAGCCAGCTGCTCAACAACATCGCGCTCGTGCAGTCGCACCTCAACCCGCGGCTGCACGTGTCGACGATCCTGCTGACGATGTACGACGGCCGCACGAAGCTCGCCGACCAGGTGACCTCCGAGGTGCGCACCCACTTCGGCGAGGTCGTGCTCCGGACGGTCATCCCCCGCAGCGTCAAGGTGTCCGAGGCCCCCGGCTTCGGCCAGACCGTGCTGACCTACGACCCGGGCTCGCGCGGTGCCATGAGCTATCTGGACGCGGCCCGCGAGGTCGCCGCCCGCAGCGGTGTGCGTCGCCAGACCGAGGGTGCGGAGACGGCGCGATGAGCGAGCGACACGATGCAGGGGGGCCGTCGACGATGAGCGGACCGGCGCGCACCGAACGGCGTGGCGGGCTGGGACGCGGTCTTGCCGCACTCATTCCGACCGGTCCGCCGGAGACGGACGCCCCCGCCCCCTCGCGGCCCGGGCTCGGCAACCGCGCGGCGGACGTCGTCTTCGGCGCCCGGCGCTCCGACGAGGAGCCCGGCACCGCCGCGACGACCGGCGACGGTTCCACGGGAAACACGGGGGACGTCGCTGGCACGGTGTCGGGCGAGGTGTCGGGCGAGGTCTCGGGCGAGGTGGCCGGCGCGGTCTACCGCGAGGTGCGCATCGACGGGATCCGCCCCAACTCCCGGCAGCCGCGGCAGGTCTTCGACGAGGAGGCCCTCGCCGAGCTCGAGCACTCGATCCGCGAGTTCGGGCTCCTGCAGCCGATCGTGGTCCGCGAGCTCCCCGTGCCCGAGTCGGGTGCCGACGGTGGCCCGTCCCTCACCCACGAGCTCGTCATGGGCGAGCGCCGTTGGCGGGCCGCGCAGCGGGTGGGCCTCGAGCTCATCCCGGCGATCGTGCGGCACACGCCGGACGACACGCTCCTGCGGGACGCGCTGCTCGAGAACATCCACCGGGCCCAGCTCAACCCGCTGGAGGAGGCGGCGGCCTACCAGCAGCTGCTCACCGAGTTCGACGTCACGCACGAGCAGCTCGCCGACCGTATCGGGCGCAGCCGCCCGGCCATCACCAACACCATCCGGCTGCTTCGGCTGCCCGTCGCGGTGCAGCGGCGGGTCGCGGCGGGAGTGCTCTCGGCGGGCCACGCGCGGGCACTGCTCGGTCTCGAGGACCCGGGAGCGCAGGAGGAGCTGGCGGCCCGCATCGTCGCCGAGGGACTCTCGGTGCGCGCGGCCGAGGAGGCCGTCACGCTCGCGCGCGGCGGCACGCCGAACGCAGGCAAGCGGGCACCGGCACGCAAGCCGATGCACGCGCCGGGACTCCAGGACCTGGCCGAGCGGCTCTCCGACACCTTCGACACCCGCGTGAAGGTCGAGCTCGGCCAGCGCAAGGGACGGATCGTCGTCGAGTTCGGTTCGGTGGACGATCTGGAGCGCATCGCGCGTCTGATGGGTCGGGACCCCTCCTCGGGCTCCTGACCTCAGGGGTGGTCGCCCGGGCCCTCTCCGTTGATCTGAGGGCGCCCTGAGATCGACGGAGAGATCGGCCACCTGGTCGGGGCCGCGCCATCGCACGACACGAGAGGTGATCGTCCGGACGGGCGACCCCGTGATCGGGACCCGGCGAACCGGGCACCGTATCCTCTCGGACGAAGACGGTCGGGGAAGGCGGGTCGCGTGTCGCGGAGCTGTGTCGGGGTCACCCTCGACAACATCGAGGAGCTGCCCAAGCAGTGTCGCCGCTGCGTGTACTGGGAGATCCCGCCGCACCTGAGCGACCAGGCCGAGGAGTTCGGCACGGTCGAGCTCGAGAAGGAGGCCTGGGTCTCCGGTGTCCTGCTCGAGTGGGGCTCCTGCGGGCGGATCGCCCACGTCGACGGCGTCCCGGCCGGCTTCGCGTTCTTCGCCCCGCCCAACGTGGTGCCGCGCGCCGCGGCGTTCCCCACGGCCCCGGTCTCCGCGGACGCGGTCCTGCTGTGCGGCGTGCACGTGATGCCGGACTTCGCCGGCGAGGGCATCGGGCGCCTGCTCGTCCAGGACGTGGTGCGCGACCTGACCCGCCGCGGCGTCAAGGCCGTCGAGGCGTTCGGTGACGACGCCGAGCGCCCCCGTGCCGAGGCCCACGGCCGCACCGACCGCGGGACGCCGACCTGCGTGCTGCCGGCGGCGTTCCTGCGCAACGTGGGGTTCAAGACGGTGGCACCGCACGCGCGCTGGCCGCGGCTGCGCTACGAGATGCAGACCGGCTTCAACTGGAAGGAGGACGTCGAGGCCGCCATCGCCCAGCTGCTGGGCTCGGTGACGATCTCGACGGCTCCGGCGGCCTCGCCGCAGCCCGCACGGGTGTGCTCGGCCTGACGGCCGTCCCGGCCCGCCGGGGGTGGCTCACACCCCGGCGGGGCGGTTGCTCTCGCGCTGGAGGACCTCGGCCCAGGTGAAGGTGCCGGTGGGCTTGTCGTCCTGGCCGAGAAGGTAGAGCCGCTTGACCGCGACGAGGATGCCCTCGGCGACGACGTCCCGGAAGCCGGGGTCGAGCAGGGCGGCGCGGTCGCGCTCGTTGGTGAGGTAACCGATCTCGACGCGCACCGCGGGCATGCGCGTGAGGCGCAGCAGCTCCCAGGGGCGCGGGTGGACGCCACAGTCGAGCATGCGGGTGCGGGCGAGCAGCTCGCGGTGGATGAAGCCCGCGAGGGCCTCGCCCACCGTGGAGGTGGCGCCGGTACCGGTACCGAAGTGGAACGCGGCGAGGCCGTTGGCGGCGGGGCTCGCGTTGGCGTCGACGTGCAGCGACAGCACGACGTCGGCACCCGCGGAGTTCGCGAAACCGGCCCGCTCGGCGTCGGTCGGGCAGTCGTGGGGGCCGTGGGAGAGCAGCGCCTCCATGCCCGCGGCCGCCATGCGTCCCTCGAGGCGGCGGCCGATGTCGTCGACCAGCCCGGCCTCGGTGACGGCCTCGGCGCCGCTGCCCACGGACACGCCGCGATCAGCGCCGCCGTGGCCCGGGTCGATGACGATGCGCTTGCCCGAGAGCCGGGGGCCGGCGCGGTGCAGGCGCTCCTGCTCGCGGAGCAGGCCCGGACGCCCGCCGGTGACCTTGCGGCCGAGGTAGCCGAGATGACGCAGCGTCCGCGGCCCGCACATGCCGTCGGGGCTCATGCCGTAGTCGCGCTGGAAGCCGCGCAGGGCCTGCTCGGTCTGGCGGCCGAACACGCCGTCGGCGCGCCCGGAATCGTAGCCGAGCTCCAGGAGACGCTCCTGGAGAGCGAAGACATCGTCCCCCGTGAGGGGGGACGCGGCGTTGAGCAGCAACATCCGGTCGCCCAGGGCCCAGCGGGCGTCGCGCAGGGCGCGGTACGTGGCGGGCCCGACGATGCCGTCGGTGATCAGGCCACGGCGCTGCTGGAAGATGCGGACGGCGTGCTCGAGCTGGTCGTCGAACAGCACCGGGCCCGGGCCCGCGGGCTCCACGATGCCGAGCGCCTCCAGTGCTGCGCGGACCTCGGCGACCGGCGGGCCGGCGTCACCGCGGCTCAGCAGCTGCATGCAGTTCGCTCCCGATCGTCGTGCCCGGGTGCCGGGCGCCAGGTGTGGTCGCGCTTCACTGGCGCCTCATTGTGCCCTGCCCGGGCCGTCACGCCGCGCAGCGGGGCGACGCGGGTGGTCACGGTCCGGCCACGACGGGCGGACATGCCGACGCGCCGGGCGGCCGCCACGGAGGACGGCCGCCCGGCGCCGGAGCGACGAGCGGCAGCGATCGGACCGACGTGGACCGCTCAGGCCAGGACGTCGGAGAGGTCGTCGAGCAGGACCGACTTCGGCTTCGCGCCGACGATCTGCTTGACCGGCTTGCCGTCCTGGAAGACGAGCAGCGTCGGGATCGACATGACCTGGTAGTCCCGCGCCGTGGCCGGGTTCTGGTCGATGTCGAGCTTGGCCACCGTCAGCTTGTCGCCGTGCTCCGCGGCGATCTCCTCCAGCACCGGGGCGACCATCTTGCAGGGGCCGCACCAGGTGGCCCAGAAGTCGACGACGACGGTCTTGTCGCTGCCGAGCACCTGGTCGGCGAAGGTGGCGTCGGTGACGTTCACGGGGGCGCTCATGCGCTTGTTTCCTTCCGGTGGAGCGGGTCGAACGGGATCAGGAGGGAGCGGGAACGGCGTCTCCGGCGGGTTCGGAGGATCCTTCGTCCACCGAACCACCGTTGCCGCGCGGGGCGGTCGAGGGCCCGGTCGAGGCCCCGATCGAGGCCAGACCGTCGACCTGCGCACCGTCCACCCCGGGGGTGGGCGGCGGTGCGGTGTCGACGGTCGCGTCGGCGGTCTCGGCGAGCCAGCGCTCGGCGTCGATCGAGGCCTGGCAGCCGCTGCCGGCGGCGGTGATCGCCTGGCGGTAGGTGTGGTCGACGAGGTCCCCGCAGGCGAAGACGCCCGGGAGGTTCGTGCCGGTGCCCGGCAGCGCCACGCGGACGTAGCCCTCGTCATCGGTGTCGACGACGTCGCGCACGAGGCCGGAGCGCGGGTCGTGGCCCACGGCGACGAAGAAGCCGGTGACGGCCAGCGTCTCCTCCTCGCCGGTGACGGTGTTGCGCACCCGCACACCCTCGACCGTCGTGTCGCCGAGGACCTCCTCGACCACCGTGTCCGTCCGGATGGTGATCTTCGGGTCCTGGCGCGCACGCTCCAGCATGATCCCGGAGGCCCGGAACTCGCTGCGCCGGTGCAGGATCGTGACCGACCGGGCGAACCGGGTGAGGAAGGTGGCCTCCTCCATCGCGGAGTCGCCGCCGCCGACCACGACGATGTCGTGGTCGCGGAAGAAGAAGCCGTCACAGGTCGCACAGGCGCTGACGCCGCGCCCCAGCAGCTCCTGCTCGCCGGGAACGCCCAGGTAGCGGGCCTGCGCGCCCATCGCGAGGATGACGGCCTTCGCGTAGTGGTCGGTGCCGTTGACACGGACCGACTTCACCCCGTCGGCAGAGCCGGTGAGGTCGAGGGACTCGACGTCCTCCGGCCGCAGCTGTGCGCCGAAGCGCTCCGCCTGGCGTCGCATGCGGTCCATGAGCTCGGGGCCCTGGATCTCGTCCGCGAAGCCCGGATAGTTCTCGACTCCCGTCGTGGTCATCAGGGCGCCGCCGAACTGGCTGCCCTCGAAGACCACCACGTCGAGCTGGGCGCGCGAGGAGTACACCGCGGCGGTGTACCCGGCCGGTCCCGAGCCCACGATGATGACGTCGTGGATGGTCTGGTCGCTCACGTGTGCGTCAACGCCCGGGGCCGCCACAGGATTCCCCGCGCGGTGCCGCTCACCGGCCGACGAGCGTGTCGGACAGGGTGAGCGGTGCCCCGGCCGCGCACCCGGGCTCCACGACCAGCACCCGGAAGCGGGCGGCCACCCCGGTGGGCAGCACGAACAGCACGCCCGCCCGGCCGTCCACGACGACCTGGCGTGCGCCGACCGGTCGGGCGCCGGCGGGGACCCCGTGCGCCCCCAGGCAGCCCGCGAGTCGTCCCGGGTCGCCGAGCGGTCCGTAGTCCGAGCGGCCGAGCCCGGCCCGCAGCGCCGACGGGCCGTCGCCCCCGGCCAGGACGGGGACCTCGGGAGCCGGGGTGATCGGCAGGGCGCTCGGGGCCGGGGCACCGGCCGGCGCGACCGCGGTGAGCACGCCGACGACGATCGCCGCGACCACAGCGGCGGCCGCGACGAGGAGCAGGACGGCGCGTCGGCCCGCCCGCCGACCCCGGCCGGGCGCGTCGACGGTGCTCGGTGCGGGGGCCGCTCCGCGCTCGGCCGCCAGGGCGGCGTCGATGTCGGCGAGCAGGCCGACGGGCATCGGCGGCGTGCGCTCCCCGTACGCGGCGAGATCGGCGCGCGTGCGGGCCAGCGCGGTGGCCACGGCGGGGTCCTCCGGGTCGGGCAGGTCGGGCGGCTCGCCGGCGCCGTCGTCGGCGGCGTGCTGGTCGTCGGTCACGGTCCGCCTCCTGTCCGGTCGGCCCTGGTCGCGCTCCTCGTGGTTTGGACGTCGCCGGCGGCCCCGTAGTTCCCGGCGTCCTCCCGGTCACCCGGCACCCCCGTCGGGTGCCGCGGCCGCAGGTGGCCCAGGAGCCCCGCCAGACGGCCCCGCGCGCGGGCGCAGCGGCTCTTCACCGTGCCCTCCCGCACCCCGAGGATCCGGGCCGCCTCGGTGATCGAGAACCCGTGCACGTCGACGAGCACCACGGCCAGGCGCTGGCCGTCCGGCAGCGTCGCGAGGGCGTCCGCGACGGTGAGGCGGGTGAGCTGGTCGTCGATGCCGTCCCGCGGGGTGGGCAGGTCGTGGCCGGCGAGGGGTTCGGTGGAGCGCGTGCGGCGGCGCCGGAGCCGGTCGAGGCAGGCGTTCATCGTGATCCGGTAGAGCCAGGTGGAGACCTCGGACTCCCCGCGGTAGCGGGCGGCGCCGCGCAGCGCGGACACGAAGGTCTCTTGGACCGCGTCCGCGGCGTCCTCGCGGTGGTCGAGCGTGCGGAACGCGAGCAGCCACAGCCGCTCGGCGTAGCGGCGGACGATCTCGTCGAAGGCGCCCTCCTGCCCGGTGACGTGCGCGGCGAGGAGCTCGCGGTCGCTGCGCGGGTCGGGCACGCCGGTGACGCTAGCGAGCGGGCCCCGCCCGCCGGGGCCGTTCGGGGAAGCCCGCTCCGATCAGGGTCCGGCGCGCTGGATGCTGACGTCGGCCAGTTCGCTGACGTACTGGTCGTCGTCGCCCTGCCCCAGCTCCGTGATCCAGATCAGCAGGTTGCCGGTGGGCGGTGCGGCCTGCAGCGGGATGACCAGCTGGTCGCCGTCCACGGTCCCGGCGCCGAGGAGCTGGGTCTGGGCCAGCGGGACGTCGGCGGTGGGTGCGCTGCGGACCTCGATGCGCGTCCCCGGGCTGGGCGAGCGCACCGTCACCGACGCCACCGAGGCCGGCGCGGTGAACGTGCTCATCATGCCGATCCCGGGCTTGAGTGCCGGGAGCTGCTGGCGGTACTCGGAGGTCGACCACGTCGTCGACGGGTCGTTGTCCGCGGCGCGGTTGATCCGCGTCGGGTTGTCCGGGCTGCCTGCCGGGCTGTAGACGGCGACGCTCGAGAGCTGCACCGGGCCACCGGCCACGGGGGGCGGCGAGACGGGTGCCGGCGACGGCGGGGCGGGCGCGGGGACCGGCGCGGGCGCCGCCGTCTCGGGGATCACCACGATCGGGGGCCCGGACGAGCCGCCGCCCGCCACGACGGTGATCACCTGGTAGGTGACGAAGCCGAGGATCGCGAGCGTCGCGAGGATGAGTGCGGTCAGGCCGATGCGCAGCTTGCGGCGTCGGTCGGGGTCGGGACCGGGCTCGGGCACGGCATCGTCGTGCCACACCTCGGTGGGGTCGTCGGCGTCGATGGTCTGGCCGTTCTCGAGGACCGGCAGCAGCACGCCGTCGTCCTCGAGGCCCTCGCGCATCTGCGTGACGAGACGGTGCACCGCGGCCGCCGTCCGGATGCCGCCGTCCTCGTCGAGCGTGCGGTCCACGAGCGCCGCGAGCTCGACCGGCAGATCGGGCCGCAGCTGGCGCGCGGGCACCGGGCCCCCGCCGGGCGCGTGCGGGGCGAGCCGCAGGCCGGCCGGGGCCTGGCTGCCCTCGGGACCGGGCCAGCGCGCGGTGAGCATGAGGTAGAGCAGCGCACCGAGCCCGTGGACGTCGTCGGCGTTGGTCGCCTCGCCGCGAGGCATGGGGAAGGCGAGCCGCGTCGCCGCCCGCGTGCTCACCCGCACGCGCTGCGGGTGGTCGAGACCGAGGACGAGACCGGAGCGGTGGGCCGCGGCCACCGCGTCGGCCAGCGGCTCGATGACGCGCAGCGCGGTGCTCGGGCGCAGGGGGCCGTCGGCGACGAGCTCGACGAGGTCGCGGCCCGGGGTCCACTCGGCGACCGCGGCCCCGAGGACGCCGGTGGGCAGGGGGCTTCCGCCGGGTCGGACGACGTCGAGGATGCGCGCCGCGTGGGGGTGCTCGAAGTGCGCGGACCGCGTGGCCCGCGACAGGGCCGCCGAGGCGCGGGCGTCGCCCTGCCACGTGCCGACGAGCAGGGTGATGGCGACGTCGCGCTCGAGCATGACGTCGCGGGCCTTCCACATCGCCGCGTCGGCGCCGCGGTCGCGGCCGACCTCGGCCACCAGGCGGTAGCGGTCGGCGAGCAGGGTGCCGGGCATCAGCGGCCCGGCGGCCGGACGCCCCGGGGCGCCGCGGCCGGGGCGGCGGGGCGGCGCCGGGAACGGTCCGGAGGGGGGGCCGGGCGGGCCACCGGGTCCGGGCCTGCGCGCGGCGGGACCCCGCGGGGCGCGGCCGGCGCCCCCGGAGGTGCTCGGCGCGCCGGGCGCCACGGTGCCGGTGCTGCCGTTCGTGCTGCCGTGGCCGTTCGTGGACGACGCGCCGGCGTCCACGGCGGGCCGGTCGGGCGCGCGGGCGACGTGGGCGGTGGGCCCGTCGATCCCGACACCTGTGCGGGCGGGAGTGGACGGCGCCGGGGTGGGCGGCGACGGCGTGTCGCGGCCGGGCGTGTCACGCTCCGGCGTCTCGGGCCCGGTCGCGTCGGCCGTGGGACCGGTGGACGTCCGCTCCCCCGACGGTTCGCCGGCCACGTCCCTCACCTCCCCCTACGACGACGTCGGAGCCTACGGGACTCCGGTACCGCCTCGGGGGACGCCGGGGCACGGGTCGTGGTTGCGCCGGACGGGCCGGGACCACTCCGATGGCCGCCCCGACGCCGTCGCGTCACCGGGCCGGCGCGCGGCCACGTCCGATCAGGCGCCGCAGCCGCGACACCACGGGATCGAGCTCCGGCACCTTGAGCACGCGCATGGCCACCGCGACGACCACGAGGAAGACGCCGGAGCCGATCACCAGCACGAGCCACGAGCGCAGGATGAGCGACACGCCGCCCCCGACGAGGCGCTCGAGGAGCGTGACGCAGAGCACGGCGACGAGGACGGCCACGAGCGAGGCCAACAGGGTCAGGACGAAGGTCCGGAGCACGCGGCGGGTGTCCAGGTGCCCGATGCGCACCCGCAGCCAGATGTTGCCGACGACCAGGCCGACGACGAAGCCGAACGCGTTCACCGCGGCCAGCCCGAGCACGACCTGCTCCGGCGCCAGGAGCACCGGGCACAGGTAGGCCATCGGCACCTTGACGGCCGTGATGACGACCATGATCAGCGTCGGGGTGCGGGCGTCGTTCATCGCGTAGAAGACACGCATCTGGAGCATGACGACCGCCATCGGCACCAGGCCGAACGCCGACGCGGCCATGGCGCCGCCGAGCGAGGCCGCGCCCTCGGGGCCGGAGCGCCCGATGCTGAACAGCGCGATGCCGAGCTGCGAGCCGAACACCGTGAGCAGCGCGCTCATCGGCAGCAGGGTGACCGTCGAGAGGCGCGACCCGAGCGAGAGGTCGGAGACGACCTGGTCGAGGCGGCCGTTCGCGGCGGCGGCGCTCATCCGGGGCATGAGCGCGGTGAGCAGTGAGACCCCGAGGACGCCGTACGGCACCTGGATGAGGAGCCAGGCGTAGCTGTAGACCGCGGGTCCGCCGTCGCTCGAGCCCGACGCCACGCGCAGGATCGCGGCGAGGCCGACCTGGCTGACGAGGACGTAGCCCACGACCCAGGCAGCGAGCCCGCCGAACGCGCTCAGCCGCTGGTCCCACCCGAAGCGCCATTTCCAGCGGAAGCCGACCCGTCGCATCGCCGGGAGCATCACGCCGGCCTGGACGACGATGCCGAGCGTGCTGCCGATCCCGAGCACGAGCAGCTGCGTGGTGGAGATGCCCACCTCGGGCGACGGGAGGAAGGCGTAGATGCCGAGCGCGATGAGCGCGACCACGTTGTTGAGCACCGGGGCCCAGGCGGCGGGCCCGAAGTTGGCCCGCGAGTTGAGGATCGCCCCGAACAGCGCGCCCATGCCGTAGAAGAAGATCTGCGGGAGCAGGAGGTACGCGAAGTCGGTGGCCAGCTCGAGGTCGGTGCCCGGGTCGAGGTAGGGCCGGATCAGCAGGGGCGCGGCGAGGACCGCGATGACGGTGGCCAGGGCGAGGCCGACGGACGCCCCGGAGAGCAGCTTCTGGGCGAACCCCTCGCCGTTGTCGCCGTCCTCCTTCGCGGCCTGGACCAGCACCGGGATGACGACGCTGGTCAGGACGCCGCCGAGCAGGAGCTCGAAGATGATGTTCGGCAGGGTGTTCGCCACGTTGAACGCGCTGCCGACGAGGTTGAGGCCGACGATCGCGGTCAGCCCGAGGGTCCGCAGGAACCCGGTCAGGCGGCTGACCAGCGTGGCGACGGCCATACCGCCGGACGCCTTGACCAGGGCCCTGTCGTCGCGGCCGGCGTCGTCGACCGGCGAGCGCGGGGCCGGGACGGCCGGTGCGTCCTGCTCGAGCGGCGGGCGCGGGAGCAGCACGGTCTCGTCGTTCGAGCCGGCCACGCTCCACGAGGCGAGCGGGGCCGGGCGGGCGACGCGGACGGTGCGCTCGTCGCGGATCCCGGGCGCGGCGGACGCGGCGTCGGCTGCCTCCATCGCGGCGGTGGGCGCCGTGAGACCGGTCGTCGACGGTTCGGAGGCGGCGGCGCCGGCGGGCGAGCCGGGCGGTCGCGGTGGGGGTCCGCCCCGGGGCAGGGGCCGGGTGGGGTCCGCGGGCGGGGGGCCCGGCGGCGGACCGGGCGGTCCCGGGGGCGGGCCGGGCGGCGGTCCCACCGGTGACGGACCTCCCGCACCGGCCGGCGGGGGTCGCCCGGGCGTGCGCGGGGACCCGGGGGGTCCTCCCGGCGGGCGGGGCCCACCGGGCGCTCCCGCCGGTCCGGGTCCGTGCGGGGGTGCCGGCGGGCGTGCGGGCGGGTGTGCG
>NZ_JAQZAM010000030.1 GCF_028737215.1 Actinomycetospora chibensis
ACCCATCCACGGATCGTGGACCGGCCCAGCTCACAGACTTGGGAGACACGCCCTAGGCCGGTCGGCGTGTGCCCGGTCGACATGCCAGCGTGGGGCTTCGCTGGCACTCAACGCCGGCTTCCCCACCACCGATCACCGGCCGTGCCCACCGTTGTCGGCCCGCTCATGATCGAGGGGGATTTCCTCGCGTTGAGTGCCAGCGTGGACGCAGGGCTGGCATCGGGGACCGGTGACGGCGGGTGTTCGCGTAGCGGGAACGACGTGATGTCACCCTCCGGCTCGCGCTCCTACCGTCAGTGCCCATGCAGCGCAGCACCGACCGCGTCCTGACGACCCACGTCGGCAGCCTCGCCCGGCCCGAACCCCTGCTGGACACCATGCGGGAGAAGGAGCACGGGCGGCCGTACGACGCCGACCTCTTCGCCCGCCAGGTGACCGACGCGGTCGCCGAGGTCGTCGCGAAGCAACGCGAGGTCGGGATCGACGTCGTCACCGACGGCGAGATGGGCAAGGTCAGCTTCGCCACCTACATCCAGCGCCGGCTCGGCGGCTTCGAGCCCGCGTCCTCCGGCGAGCGGCTGCTCCCGCCGTCCTGGCAGGTCGAGATCGACGCCTTCCCGGAGTACTACGAGGGCTACCTCGGCAAGTACTCGAAGACGGTGGCGCCGATGGTCAGCGTCGCCTGCACGGGTCCCGTCTCCTACATCGGCCACGACGAGCTGCAGACCGACATCGCCAACCTGCACAAGGCGGTCGCCGGGGTCTCCGGCGTCGTCGAGACGTTCATGCCGTCGACGTCGCCGCGCGGATTCGGGCGCAACGCCTACTACGCCACCGACCGCGAGTACTACGAGGCCGTCGGCGAGGCGCTGCGCGAGGAGTACCTGGCGATCATCGAGGCCGGGTTCCTCCTGCAGATCGACGATCCGTGGCTGATCGAGATCCTCTCCGACCCGACACTGGAGCCCGCCGAGCGCGACCGCACCGCGCGCGAGCACGCCGAGATCGTCAACCACTCCCTGCGCGGTGTCCCGACCGAGAAGATCCGTCTGCACACCTGCTACGGCCTCAACCACGGCCCGCGGGTGCACGACATCTCCATGGGCGAGGTCGCGCCGTACATGCTCGGCATCCAGGCCGGCGGCTACTCGTTCGAGGTCGCGAACCCGCGGCACATGCACGAGTGGAAGGTCTGGGAGGACCCCGCGATCCGGAACGCGCTGCCCGACGGCGCGGTCCTGATCCCCGGCCTGCTCGGCCACGCCCAGAACTACGTGGAGCACCCGGAGCTGATCGCCGACATGATCGGCTGGTACGCCTCGTGCGTCGGGCGCGAGAACGTCATCGCCTCCGCCGACTGCGGCTTCTCCTCGCGCGCGAGCTACGCGCCCGAGGTGCACCCGAGCGTCGTGTGGGAGAAGTTCCGCGCGCTGTCCGCGGGCGCCGCGATCGCGACGCAGCGCCTCTGGTCGTAGGCACGACACCGGAGGACGCGGAAAGGGGAGGCGGGCCGGCTGGGCGTCCCCCCGGGCGCCCGGCAACGACCCGCCTCCCCTTCCCGTCGCGCGCCCGGCCGAAGAGCACAGGGCGATCGCGAGGACGTCAGAGCGACCCCCGACGACCGTCGTCCCGCCCTCGCCGCCAAGCGTCACCGAACTCCGGCGCCGGGCATATCAGCAGAATTGACTAGCCCGCCCGCACGGTGCCCATGCCGCTGGACGGGGTCCTGCCCGCCGCCTACCGTCAGTCGTCGTGCCAGGTCAGGGGGGTGTTCCCGACGCCGACGGCGGAGCGGGGACGACGACGGCCGCGCCCGCCGGCCCCTGGCGCGCGGCGGACGCCGCCGCGCTGGCCCGCTCCTGGGACCGGGCCCGTGCCGGCAGCGCCCTCACCGTCGTGCTCACCGGCGACGCGGGCGCCGGCAAGACCCAGCTGGTGCGCGGCCTCGCGGCGCGCGCCGAGGCCGACGGCGGGATCGTGATCACCGGCTCCGCCGTCGACGTCGGCGAGCAGCTGCCGCTCTGGCCCGTCGCCACGGGTCTGCGACGTCTCGCGCGCGCCGCCGACGACGCGCCCGACCGGGTGCTCGCCGCGCGCGCCGCCCTCGAGCCGTGGCGCGAGGAGCTGCGGCCCCTCCTCGACGGCGGGACCACACCGGCACCGTCGGGCGGGCAGCTGCTCGAGCTGGTCCGCCGGGTCCTCGTCGGGCTCGCCGCCCGCGCGCCGGTCCTCCTCGTGATCGACGACCTGCACTGGGCCGACCGCACCACCCGCGAACTCGTGGTGTCGCTCGTCGCCCACCTCTCCGACGAGCGCGTCCTGGTCGTCGTCACCGCCCGCTCCGACACCCTCGACGTCACCCACCCGCTGCGTCGGATGCTCCCCGAGCTCGCCCGGGACCGGGCCGTCCGCCTGATCGAGCTCTCGCCGCTGCCCCACGACGCCGTCGCGACGATCGTCCGCGACGAGGGGGGCGACGCCGACCTCGCGGGCCTCGTCTGGCGCCGCTCGGGCGGCAACGCGTTCATCGTCGCCGAGACCCTCGCCGCCGTCGCCGAGGGCGCCGCCGACGGTCTCTCCCCCGGCCTGCGCGGCCTGGTGCTCGGCCGCCTCGCCGGGCTCGGCCCGGTGGCCCAGCGCGTCGTGGCCGCGCTGTCCCTCGGTGAGGAGCCGGTGTCGCACGGACTCCTCGCCGAGGTGGTGCGCGCCGCCGACGAGGACGAGCTGCTCGCGGCGCTGCGCGAGTCGGCGGAGGCCGCGATGGTGGTCGTCGACCCGCACGTCGAGGGCTACGGGCTGCGGCACGGCCTGATGCGGGACGTCGTCGCCGCCGAGCTGATGCCCGGGGAGCGGCGGAGCCTGCACCGTCGCTACGCGTTGGCGTTCGACGCGGTCTCCGGCGACGACCACGCCGATCACGCCACCCCGGACCCCGCCGGCCCTGCTGTGGCCCTGCGCCGCGCCCACCACTGGGCCCGCGCCGACGACCCCGAGCGCGCCCTGCCCGCCGTCGTGCACGCGGCGCAGGTGGCCGAGCAGATGCACGAGTTCGGCACCGCGCACCGCCAGTGGATGGCCGCGCTCGAACTCTCCGCGGCGCGCCGCGCGCCGGTCACCCTGGCGCAGGCCCACGCTCCCCGCGCGCTGCCGCCCGCCGACCACGAGGCCAGCGCGCTGCTGCGCCACGCCGCGGACACCGCCCGCCTCGCGGGCGAGTACGACGCCGCCGTCGACCTGCTGCGACGCCTCGTGCCCGACTCGGCGACCGTGGGGCGCACGGAGCTCCCGTCCGCGGTGCGGCTCGGGCGCACGCTGCTCGACGCGGGCCGCACGGGCGACGCGGTGCACGTCCTGCACGACGCGGGGCTCGCGGCGACCCGGATCGGCGACGACCCCGCCCTCGCGGGCGTCCACGCCGCGCACGCCGAGGCCCTGCTGATCACCGGCGACGTCCGGGGAGCCCAACGGGAGGTCGAGCGGGCGCTGGTGGTGTCCCGCCGCCGCGGTGAGCAGCCCGAGCAGGCCCCGATGCTCGCCACCCTGGGCTTCGCCCTGGCCTACCTCGAGAGCCCCGACCGGGGCCTCGCCGCCGTCGCCGAGGGTCTGATGATCGCCGAGCGCACCGGCGACGGCGCCGCGGTCGGGCGCGCCTACCAGGCGTGGGCGGACCTGCTCTCCGGCCCGCTGGGCGAGCTGCACGAGGGCGTGGAGATCGCGCGGCAGGGCGTGGCGCGGATGCGCGACCTGGGCCTGGCCCGCTCGGCCGGGGTGCGCCTGCTGGCGACGACGGCCAACGGACTGTTCCGACTCGGGCGCTGGGCGGAGGCCTCCGACGCCGTCGACGAGGCCTGGGCGCTGAGCCCCACCGGCGCGGACGCCCTCGAGGTACGCCTGGCCCGCTGCCGGCTGCAGGTCGGGCGCGGCGAGTTCGGGGCGGCCGACGAGGACCTGCGCGCGGTCGACCTCCTCGCCCTCGACGGCACGGGCGAGGACCCCGCCGTCGACAGCGTGACCGACAGCGCTACCGACACCGTCGCCGACCCCGGCGACACCACCGGACCCACGCCGCTCGCCCCGCGCCGCGGCACCGTGGCGTCCCGGTACCGCGTCCCCCTGCTGACGCTGCGCGCCGGGGTCGAGATGTGGCGGGGCCGGCCGGACCTCGCCCGCGACCTCGTCGCCCGCGGCCTCGACGTCGCCGAGCACACCCCGGACGACGTCTTCCTCGTCGCGCCGCTGGTGTGGCACGGGCTGCGGGCCGAGGCCGAGGCGGTCGCGCGCGGCATGGCCACCGACCGCGCGGCCCTCGACCGCCTCGCCGGCCACGTGACGCACCTCGAACGCCGGGTCCCGCACACCCTGCCCGCGCTGCGTCGCACGGTGCTCGCCTACGTCCGCATGTGCCACGCCGAGGCCGGGCGCGCCGCCGGGGCGTCCGACCCGGTGGCGTGGGGGCAGGTCGCCCAGGCGTGGAGCGCGCTCCTGCACCCCTACCCCGCGGCCTACGCGTTGTTGCGGCGCGCCGAGGCGCTGCTCGCCACCGGGGCACGCCGTGGCGAGGCCGCCCGCGCGCTGCGCACCGCCGCCGAGACCGCGACGGCGATGGGCGCGGCGCCGTTCCTCGACGAGATCGCGGGCCTCGCCCGCCGGGCGCGCCTGGACGTCGTGCACGCCGGCGACGCGGTGGTCACCACGCGCGACGACGCCGCCGAACCGGCGACGCGACGTGCTCCCGAGCTGTCGTCGCTGACCTCGCGCGAGCACGAGGTGCTCGCCGTGCTGGCCGAGGGCCTCTCCAACCGCCAGATCGCCCAGCGCCTCTACATCAGCGAGCGCACCGTGGCCGTGCACGTCTCCCGGGTGCTCGCCAAGACCGACACCCGCTCGCGCACCCAGGCCGCCGCCCTGCTCCAGCGCATCCGTGCCCGTCCCACCGGCCCCGATCGAGGTCCCCGTGCCTGATGCGCCCGACGAGAACAAGCGGAGGCTCGCGCCGCTCGCGGCGCGGCGACCCACGACGGTGCCGGAGGTCGTGGACCTCCTGCGAGAGATCCGGGACGTCGCGGACGACCTCGAGGGCAAGGGCAAGGGTCATCGCGACGGCATCGCCTGCTTCTCGGACCTCTATCACACGATCACGTCCGACGTGCTCGCCCGATACGAGGCGCGCGACCTCTTCCGTTGCGGCGACTTCATCTACCGGCTGGATCTGGCCTTCGCCCAGCGCTACCTCGACGCCCTGCACGCGTGGCTGGGCGGCCGCCCGACGCCGGCGTGCTGGAGCATCCTGTTCGACCGCCGCCAGGACGACTCCGCCGAGTGGTGCTTCTCGGTCGTCGGCGTCAACGCGCACGTGAACTTCGACCTCACCTTCGCCCTGCTCGACGTATGGGAGGCGAACCCCGGGCGGTGGCCCGATCTTCGCCACCAGCGCGCCGACTACCTGGCGATCAACAGGATCTTCCACGAGCGCATGGACCACCTCTGCGAGGAGAACGGCACGCCCTGGACACGGTGGGAGGAGCTCTTCCCGGACGGCGGCTGGCTCGACCGCCTCGCCAACCGCGGGGGCGACATGATCGTCCTGCGGACCCGTGACGAGGCCTGGGACAAGGCGGAGGAGCTGTGGCCGTCCCGCGAGCGGGACGGGTACCGCGACGTGATGAGCGAGACCCTGGACGAGAAGGCCGAGTTCATCGCGAAGATCTTCATCTGACGTAGCCTCGCCCCGTGCCCCGTCGCGACCCCCCGCTCCCCCAGCGCCACGGGCTCGACCCGGCGCGGGTGCGGATGCCCGACGAGGGGCCGTGGGCGACGCTGCGCGACCACCTCGTCGAGCGGCTGCCGGTGCCGCCCGCGCGGGTCGACGCGATGCTCGCCGAGGGGCGCATCGTCGACCACGAGGGCCCGCTGGGCCCCGCGTCACCGTTCGTGCCGCGGTCGGTGGTGTAGTTCCACCGCGATCTCCCCGACGAGGCCCCGGTGCCGTTCGACATCGACGTCGTGCACCGCGACGACGAGATCGTCGTCGTCGACAAGCCGCACTTCCTCGCCACGATCCCCCGCGGCCGCCACGTGCGCGAGACCGTGCTCGTCCGCCTCCGCGACCGGCTCGGTCTGCCGGCGCTGAGCCCCGCACACCGGCTGGACCGGGTGACCGCCGGGCTCCTGCTTCTCGTCGTCGACCCGTCGCGGCGCGGGACCTACCAGAACCTCTTCCGCGACCGGCGGGTCGCCAAGGCCTACGAGGCCGTCGCTCCGCACGACCCGGACGTCGACCTCCCCCGCGTCGTGCGGAGCCGGATCGTCAAGGAGCGGGGTGTCGTCACCGCGCAGGAGGTACCCGGCGAGCCGAACGCGGAGACGCTGGTCGAGCTGCTCGATGCCCAGGACGGCCCCACGTCGTTCGGCAGGGCGCGCTACCTCCTGACGCCCCGCACCGGGCGCACCCACCAGCTGCGGGTGCACATGGCCTCGCTCGGCCTGCCGATCCTCGGGGACCCCTTCTACCCCCGGCTCCACGACGTCCCGCTCGACGACTTCCGCACGCCGCTGCAGCTGCTGGCGCGCGAGCTGTCGTTCCCCGACCCGCGCACCGGCGAGATGCGCCACTTCACCAGCCGGCGCAGTCTGCAGGCATGGGACGACCCGCAGGGGTGGCGCACGGGACCGTGACCGACACCGATCCACTGATCGTCTCGGCCCTGCTCGACGCGGAGACGCAGGCCGAGCTCGACGCGCAGCGCCGGCGCCTCTTCCCCTCGAAGCGGCTCGTCGTCGGCGCGCACCTGACGCTGTTCCACGCCCTGCCGGGCGGTCGCGCCGACGAGGTGATCGCTGCGCTGGACGAGCTCGCGGCGCGCCCGCCGATCGCCGGCCGGGTCCGGGCGCCGTTCGCGCTCGGGCGCGGCGTCGCCTACCGGATCGAGGCCCCCGGGCTCGACGCCGTGCACGCGGCGATCGCCCGGCGCTTCGCCGGTGACCTGACCCGGCAGGACAGCCGGCGCCCGCACCACCACGTCACCGTGCAGAACAAGGTCGACCCGGAGACCGCGAAGGCGACGCTCGCCGACCTCGTCGCGTCGCACGCCCCGTACCCGGCCACGGTCACCGGCCTCGCACTCTGGCGCTACCGCGGCGGGCCGTGGGAGTCGGTGCGCGAGTTCCCGTTCCGCGGCGAGGGCTGAGCGTCCCGCGCTCGGGCAGGATGCCGGACGTGTCGGATCTGCCCCCACTCGACGTCCCCGTCGTCGCCGCGCCGATGGCGGGCGGCCCGTCCACCCCCGCCCTGGTCGCTGCCGTCGGCGACGCCGGCGGGCTGGGGTTCCTCGCGGGCGGCTACCTCACGGCGGACTCGTTCGACGAGCAGCTCGCCTCGTGTCGCGGCCGTCCCGTGGCGGCCAACCTCTTCCTGCCCGCGGACCCCGACCCCGACCCGGACCGGCGCGCCGCGGCGGTCGCCGCCTACGCCGAGGACCTCCGCGGCGAGGCCGAGCGCCGGGGCGTGGCGCTGGGCGAGCCCCGCACCGACGACGACGCCGTCGACGCGAAGATCGCGGTGCTGGCGCGGCACCGCCCGGCGGTGGTGTCGGTGACGTTCGCGCTGCCCTCGCCCACGCGGTTCGCGGCGCTGCGGGAGACGGGCGCGGCCCTGATGGCCACGGTGACCTCGGTGGACGAGGCCCGGGCGGCCGCGGCGCAGGGGTTCGACGCGCTGTGGGTGCAGGGCGCCGAGGCGGGCGGGCACCGGGGCGTCCACCGCGACACGGGCGGCGACCCCGAGGCCGGGGCCGCACCGCTCGCGCGTCTGCTCCCGGCGGTGCGCGCGGCGACGGACCTGCCGCTGGTCGCCGCGGGCGGGATCACCGACGGTGCCGGCGTGGCGCGGGTCCTCGCGGAGGGGGCGGTCGCCGCGGCGCTGGGGACCGCGTTCCTGTGCTGCCCCGAAGCCGGGACGTCGGCCACCCACCGGGCGGCGCTGCTCGGGTGGTCGAGGGACCGGTCCCGCGACACCGTCGTCACCCGGGCCTTCACGGGGCGGCCGGCAAGGGCGCTCGCCAACGCCTTCAGCGACGCGCACTCGGCGGCGGCTCCCGCGGCCTATCCGGAGCTGCACCACCTGACCCGCCCGCTCCGGGCCGCGGCCTCGGCGGCCGGGGACCCCGACGGGCTACACCTGTGGGCCGGGACCGGCTGGCGCACGGTCACCGAGGAGCCGGCGGGCGAGCTCGTCGCGCGGCTCGAGCGGGAACGCCGCGGAGTCTGACACGACACCCGTGGAGGAGCCGGAAACGACTGCGGCCCGTCCCCTGGGTTCGAGGACGGGCCACCGGGAGATCCGGGTCGAACTAGAAGTAGGTCTTGCGGCCACCCACGCCACGGCCGACGGCGCCCAGGATCGTCAGCACGAGACCGACGACCGCGAGGATCGCGCCGATCGTGTAGAGGATCGAGATGCCGGTGACGGCCCCGATGATGATGAGGATGACGCCGAGAATGATCAACTTTTCTCCTTGGTGGTGCAGTGATCAAGCCTTGGGGACTGCCAGTTACCCGGCCACATGAACGAGGACACTCCGCAACCGGACCATTCCTGGATCGTCCATTCGCGTCACACCGTATACGCCGGACGTACACTGCATGTGCAAGTCGAGGACGTTACTGCGCCGGCCGGGGACCGATTCCGGCAGGATCGGGTAATAGTTCCCGCTGCGGCGGTTGCGCTCGTGCTCGACGACGAGGACCGGCTCCTCGTTCTCCGCACGCATCGCCACGTCGTCGACCGGGACGGGTGGGAGCTCCCCGGCGGCGTCGTCGATCCGGGCGAGGATCCCATGACCGCGGCCTCGCGGGAAGCCGCCGAGGAGACCGGGTGGCGACCCAGCGGTCCGGGTCGCACGCTCCTGGCGTTCGAGCCCCTGCCCGGCACGGCGGTCGCGCCCATGTCGGTGCACCTCTGGACCGGCGCGGTGCCGGGCGACGTCCCGCTCGACCCCCTCGAGCCGGGCCGGGCGCGGTGGATCCCGTTCGCCGAGGCCGTGCGCCTCACCCTGGCCGGCGAGATGCTCGGCGCCGGCTCGCTGGTCGGCGTCCTCGCCCTGCAGGCCGAGCGCACGGCGACCTGAGCCGGCCCCCTGACAGGGCGCCCGCGGACGGGACGAAGGACGCCCTCGCTGCCGTGGGAGCAGCGAGGGCGTCCTTCGCTTCTCGGGGTGGGGTCAGTCGCTCTGGACGGTCAGACCCCACCCGGTGAGCGTGCCCTGGTCGATGCCGACCGCGTCGACGACCTGCAGGCGCCACTCCCCGCCGGCGGCCTGGCCCACGAGCGGCGCGAGCGGGCTGCCCGGCGTCGCACTGTCGAGGTCCACGGCGAGGTTCGGGTTGGCCCGGGCGCAGTCGGTCGGGTTCGCGACCTCGACCTGCGTGCCCTGGGGCGAGATCAGGGTGACCGTGAGGTCGCAGGTGAAGGGGTGCGTGATCGTCGCCTCGACGTGCACGGTCTGCACCGCGCCGGAGCCGTCGAGAGTGATCGCGCTGGTGACCCCCGCCGGGTCGGCGTCGGGGATCGCGACGGCGCCCGACGACACCCCGATCATCGTGCCGCCGCCGGAGAGCAGCACGACGGCGCCGACGATGCCGGCGACGACCACGAGCGCGATCCCGCCGAGCAGCCAGCCGATCCAGCCGCGCTTCCGGGGTGCGGGCGGAGGGCCGTAGCCCGTGCCCGGCATCGCGCCGGTCGGCGGCCGGCCGGGCGGGCCGTAGCCGGGCTGGCCGTATGCCGACTGACCGTATCCCGACTGGCCGTATCCCGACTGGCCGTAGCCCGACTGACCGTTGCCGGGCGGGCCGTAGCCGGGTCCGGCCTGACCCCAGCCCGGGCCGGGACCCGGTGGCGCGTAGCCGGGTGGGTAGGCCGACGCCCGGCCGGCCACCGCGGTGTCCTGAGCGGACTCGGGGGCCTGACCGACCACCCGGGTCGGACGCGACGAGGGGTCGCCCTCGGGGGCGGAGGAGCCGAACGGCGGGACGGTGGTGCTCATGGCGGTCTCCCGGGGAGGGCAGGGTTCGGGGGGCGGCCCCGGAGAGCGAGCCCGGAGCGTATGGCACGCACAGTAATCAAATCCGGCTCAGTCTCGGCCATTCTTCACTCTTATGTCGTAACGACAGCTTCACTCCGTGAGTGATGCGGGTCGCTCGACGACAAACACTTTGACGTCCTACTATTTGGGGCGAGGCCCGCCGACCCGTACTGCGAGGAACGATGACGGACGAGCTGTACGTCCCGACCCACCCGATCCGCTTCGTCACCGCGGCGAGCCTGTTCGACGGGCACGACGCGGCGATCAACATCATGCGGCGGATCCTGCAGCGGCAGGGCGCCGAGGTGATCCACCTCGGGCACAACCGCTCGGTCGACGAGGTGGTCACGGCCGCGATCCAGGAGGACGCGCACGGCGTCGCCATCAGCTCGTACCAGGGCGGGCACGTCGAGTACTTCAGCTACCTCGTCGACCTGTTGCGCGAGCGCGGCGCGGGGCACGTGAAGGTCTACGGCGGCGGCGGGGGCGTCATCGTCCAGGACGAGATCGACCGCCTGCATGCGCACGGCGTCGAGCACATCTTCTCCCCCACCGACGGCCAGCGCATGGGCCTGCCCGGAATGATCAACACGATGATCCGGACCTGCGACGTCGACCTCGGCGCGCAGCCCCCGTCGAGCTGGGACGGCGTCTTCGCCGGCGAGCCGGCCACGCTCGCGCGGGCCCTCTCGGTGGCCGAGGCGGGCCAGCTGCCCGACGAGATCCGCGAGCGCGCCGCGTCGACGCTCGAGGGCCGCTCCGTCCCTGTGCTCGGCATCACCGGCACCGGCGGCTCGGGCAAGTCGTCGCTGACCGACGAGCTCGTGCGCCGCTTCCGCCTCGACCAGGAGGACAAGCTCCGGATCGCGGTGCTCGCCGTCGACCCGACGCGGCGCAAGGGCGGCGGCGCGCTGCTCGGCGACCGCATCCGCATGAACTCCCTCGGCGGACCGCAGGTGTACTTCCGGTCGATGGCTTCGCGTGGGGGCGGGGGCACGCTGCCCGAGCACCTGGGCGACGCGATCGCGCTGCTGCGCGCCTCGGGGGTCGACCTCGTCATCGTCGAGACCCCCGGTATCGGCCAGGGCGACGCCGGCATCGTCGACTTCGTCGACGCCTCGCTGTACGTGATGACGCCCGAGTTCGGCGCCGCCTCGCAGCTCGAGAAGATCGACATGCTGGACTTCGCCGACGTCGTGGCGATCAACAAGTTCGAGCGCCGCGGCGCCGAGGACGCCCGCCGCGACGTCGCCCGTCAGCTCGTGCGCAACCGCGACGCGTTCAGCTCGTCGTGGGAGGACATGCCGGTCTACGGCACCAGCGCCGCGACGTTCCACGACGACGGCGTCACCGCGCTCTACGGGCACCTGCGCTCGACGCTCGCGGGGCTCGGCCTCTCGGTCGGCGACGGGCGGCTGACGATCCCGGACACGAAGACGTCGACCGACTACGCCGCCTCCATCCCGCCCGAGCGCGCGCGCTACCTCGCCGACATCGCCGGCACGGTGCGCGACTACCACCGCGGGACCGAGTCGATGGTCGCGGCCGCGCAGAAGCGCCAGGCGCTGCGGCGGGCCACCGAGGCCCTCGGCGACCGCGACGCCGGCGCGCTGCCGGACGTGCTCGCCGAGGCGGAGCGCGACCTGCCGGGCGAGGCCGCGGCGCTGCTGGACGCCTGGCCCGCGACGGTGGAGGCCTACGCCGGCGACGAGTTGGTCGTCCACGTGCGCGACAAGGAGCTGCGCACGCAGCTGACCCGCGAGACGCTCTCGGGCACCAAGGTCCACCGCGTCTCGCTGCCGCCGTACACCGCCGACGAGGAGATCCTGCGCTTCCTTCGGCGGGAGAATCTGCCGGGGCAGTTCCCGTTCACCGCCGGGGTGTTCGCGTTCAAGCGCGAGGGCGAGGACCCGGCCCGCATGTTCGCCGGCGAGGGCGACGCGTTCCGCACCAACCGCCGGTTCCACTACCTCTCGCAGGACTCGCCGGCGAAGCGACTGTCGACCGCGTTCGACTCCGTGACGCTCTACGGCCACGATCCGGCGACCCCGCCCGACGTGTACGGCAAGGTCGGCACCTCCGGGGTGTCGATCGCGTCGCTGGACGACATGAAGGTGCTCTACTCCGGGTTCGACCTGACCTCGCCGACCACGTCGGTGTCGATGACGATCAACGGCCCGGCGCCCGCGATCCTCGCCTTCTACCTCAACACCGCGGTCGACCAGCAGGTCGACGCGTTCACCGAGAGGGAGGGCCGGGAGCCGTCGGAGGACGAGCGCGCCGAGCTCGCCGCCCACGCGTTCCAGAACGTCCGCGGCACGGTGCAGGCCGACATCCTCAAGGAGGACCAGGGCCAGAACACCTGCATCTTCTCCACCGAGTTCTCCCTGCGGATGATGGCCGACATCCAGCAGTGGTTCATCGAGAACAAGGTCCGGAACTTCTACTCGGTGTCGATCTCCGGGTACCACATCGCCGAGGCCGGGGCGAACCCCATCAGCCAGCTCGCCTTCACGTTGGCGAACGGCTTCACCTACGTCGAGTCGTATCTCGCGCGCGGGATGGACATCGACGACTTCGCCCCGAACCTGTCGTTCTTCTTCTCGAACGGCATGGACGCCGAGTACTCCGTGATCGGCCGCGTCGCCCGTCGCATCTGGGCGGTCGCGATGCGGGAGCGCTACGGCGCGAGCGAGCGCTCGCAGAAGCTGAAGTACCACGTGCAGACCTCGGGGCGGTCGCTGCACGCGCAGGAGATGAACTTCAACGACATCCGCACGACGCTCCAGGCGCTGTGCGCGCTCTACGACAACGCGAACTCCCTGCACACCAACGCCTACGACGAGGCGGTCACCACCCCGTCGCAGGAGTCGGTGCGCCGCGCGCTGGCCATCCAGCTGATCATCAACCGCGAGTGGGGCCTGTCGATGAACGAGAACCCGCTGCAGGGGTCGTTCGTCATCGACGAGCTGACCGACCTCGTCGAGGAGGCGGTGCTGAAGGAGTTCGACTCGATCGCCGAGCGCGGCGGCGTGCTGGGCGCCATGGAGACGGGCTACCAGCGCGGCAAGATCCAGGACGAGTCGATGCTCTACGAGTCGCGCAAGCACGACGGCACGCTGCCGCTGGTCGGCGTCAACACGTTCCTGCCCCCCGAGGACGCCGAGCAGGAGGCGCCGGAGCTCGAGCTCTCCCGTGGCACCGAGGAGGAGAAGAACTCCCAGCTGCAGCGCGTGGAGGACTTCAAGTCCCGGAACGCCGACGCCGCCCCCGAGGCGCTGCGCCGGCTCCAGGACGCGGCCACCTCCGGGGGCAACGTCTTCGCCGAGCTCGTCTCCGCCGCCCGCGTCTGCACCCTGGGCCAGCTCACCGACGCGTTCTTCGAGGTGGGCGGGCAGTACCGCCGCTCGATGTAGCAGGTGCGCTGCGCGCATGTGAGCACTTCGGGGTGCTGGAGCACTCCCAAGTGCTCACATGCGGCGCAGCCGCACCTCAGGACGCCACGAGCCACGTCCCCGCGGTCTCGTGAGCCCGGGCGCGCACCTGCGCGGCGAGGGGGCGCAGCTCGGCCATCGCCGGCACGGTGTCGGCGAGGGTCAGCTCGGCCTCGATGACCGTGACGTCGCCGCCCCACACGTCGCCGAGGATCCGGACCAGCCAGCCGGTGCCGTGGTCCCAGCCCTCGCGCGGGGTGCCCGGCCCGTACCCGCCGCCGCGCGAGACCACGAGCGCCACGGGACGCCCGGCCAGCGGCTGGTTCCCGGGCGCGAAGCGCGGGTCGGTGATGAGCACGTCCACCCACGTCTTGAGGTGGGCGGCGATGCCGAAGTTGTAGAGCGGCGAGCCGATGACGAGCGCGTCGGCGGCGACGACCTCGTCGGCCAGCTCGCCCACCAGCGCGACCGCCGCGCGCTGCTCGGGGGTGCGGTCGGCCTCCGGCGTCGCGCCGGCACCCATCGCCGTCGTCCAGAGGTCGGCGGGCAGGGGCTCGCGGCCGACGTCGCGCCGGACGACCGTCCTCCCCGGGTGCTGCTCGAGCCACGTCCGCTCGACGGTGTCGGCCACCTCGCGGCTCACCGAGCCCTCGGTGCGGATGCTGCTGTCCAGACGGAACAGGGACATGGGGACGACCTCCCGATCGCGACGTGCTGTCGCTTAGATGTTCTGCTCGACAGACTATCGTGTCAACAGAAGGGTGGTGAGATCGCGTATCGTGAGACCGTGACCACTCCGCAGCGCGTCGAGTCCGATCTCGGCTGGGCGCTCGGCCGGGTGGCGCGCGCCCACCTGCGGGTGGCGCAGGAGCAGGTCGCGGGCCTGCCCGGGGGACCGCGCGGCTACCAGGTGCTCGTGGCAGCGGCGCGCGAGGAGTCGAGCACCCAGCTCGCGCTGGCCCAGAAGCTGGGCGTCGACCGCACCGTGATGACCTACCTGATCGACGAGCTGCAGGCCGCGGGCCTCGTCGAGCGCCGGCCCGATCCGGCCGACCGCCGCGCCCGCCGCGTCGTGCTCACCGAGGCCGGCGGCGCGCGCCTGTGCGACCTCGAACGTCGGCTGCGCGAGGCCGAGCAGCACGTCCTCGCCCCGTTGACCCCCGAGGAGCAGGACGTCCTGCGCGCCCTCCTGCGACGCGTGGCCGAGGTGGACCCGGACACCGCGTCGGCCTGCGAGGTCGCCCGCGACCTAGCCCAGGAGTGCTGAGAGCTCCTCGTCGAGCGCGCCCAGGAAGCGGTCGACGCCCTCGGCGCCGCCCAGCACGGCGTCGTCCGCCGCGATCCCGAGACGCACGCGGCCCGCGTAGCTCAGGATGCTCACGCCCAGCGCGAGCTGCCCGGAGCACGGCACCCAGAACAACAGGTCGCGCACACGCGTGCCGGCGATCTCGAGCTCCCGGACGGGGCCGGGCACGTTCGTGATGATGAGGCTCGCGGCCTCGGCGTAGCGGCGCACGAGGCCCTGGGTCCAGGCGGCGCGGCCGTGGCCGGCGGTGGCGATGCCGATGAAGGTCGCCAGCGCCTGATTGGTCCGCTTGATCGACGACATCACCCGGTGCATGCGCTCCACGCGGCGACCGGGATCCCGCTCGTCGGTGGGGATCGTCGGGAGCACGAGGCCGAACTCGTTGCCCAGCCAGTGCGACACCGGGCGGTCGAGGCGGCGCAGGTTGGTGGGCATCACCGCGCGCAGGCGGGGGCTGTCGCCGCCCAGGTACGCGCGCAGCGCGCCCGCGATCGCCGCGCACAGCACGTCGTTGACGCTCGCCCCGTGCTCCTTGCCGACGGCCTTGACCGCGTCGAGGTCGACGGCCCGCGTCCAGCGCGCGGACTTCGCGGTGCCCAGCTCGCCCTGCAGCGCGGTCTCGGCCTCGGCGGGCGGCCGGACGATGAGCGCGGTCGAGTGCCCGATCGCGCTGCTCGTCGCGGCGAGCTCCTCGCGGCCCTCCGGGCTCGGCCAGCGCGCGACCGTGCGCCCCAGCCGCGAGAGCCGCTGCGGGAGCTCCCGCCGCACGAGGCGGACGTCGCGGACCCCGCGGCGGCGCTTCGGGGGCGCGGCGTAGGCCACCGGGGTGCCCTCGTCGGTGCCGGGCGGGTCGTCGGCGAGCGCGTGGAAGAGGTGGTTGAGCGCGACGCCGTCGGCGAGCCCGTGGTGGATGCTCACGAGCACCGCGGAGCCGTCCTCGCCGGCACCCTCCGCCCCGCGGTAGCCGGTGAGCACGTGGATCGCCCACCAGGGCCGGTCGGTGGGCAGCGGGCGCGACATCAGCGTGCCGACGTGCTCGGCCAGCGCGGCGTCGTCGCCGGGCGAGGCGAGGTCCACCGTGTCGATGTGCGCGGCGAGATCGGGCTCGTCGTCGACCCACCGGACCGGCCCGAGGCCGCCGGCGGGCCAGGTCGGCCGCTGCCGGAACCCCGGATAGCGCGCCACCCACCGCTGGGCCACCCGCTCGCGCACCGTGGCGACGTCCACCGGTCCGTCGCAGAACAGCACTCCGTGCACGACCATCCGGTTCGTCGGCTGCTCGAGCTGCAGCCAGGCGGTGTCGATGCCCGACGCCCAACGGTCCACGGGAGTGCCTCCGGTCACGGGGAAGATGGCGGTACCGACGGTATCGGATGACTCCGGGTGGCACCCTGGAGGGCATGGACGTCGTCGACGATCAAGACCGCCGTGTCGCGCTCCCCGACTCCGTCGACCGGGTGGTCAGCCTCGTCCCCTCACTCACCGAGGCGCTCGCCGTGACCGCCCCGGGCCTCCTGGTGGGCGCCACCGACTGGTGCACCCACCCCGACGACCTCGACGACCACGGGGTCACCCGCGTGCGGGGCACGAAGAACCCCGACATCGAGACGATCGTCGCGCTGCGCCCGGATCTCGTGCTGGCCAACGCCGAGGAGAACAAGCCCGAGGAGCTCGACAAGCTCCGCGAGGCCGGGCTGGCCGTGTACGTCACCGACATCCGGACGGTCGACGGCGCGCTGCGCTCGCTGGAGCGGGTGCTCGCCGCGTGCGGCCTGGAGCGCCCGGCGTGGATCGACGGCGCGCGGGCCGCCTGGGACACCCTGCCGCTGCCCGACGGCCCGCGCCGCGCCGTCGTGCCGATCTGGCGCAAGCCCTGGATGGCGGTCGGCTCGGACACCTTCACCGGCGCCGTGCTCGCCCGTCTCGGCATCGAGAACGTGCTCGGCGACAGCCCGGAGCGCTACCCGCGGTTCGACCCGGCGGACCTGCCGGCGCACGACCTCGTCGTGCTGCCCGACGAGCCGTACCGCTTCACCGCCGACGACGGACCCGAGTCGTTCGCGGCGCCGTCCGCGCTGGTCAGCGGGCGGTTGCTCACCTGGTACGGACCGAGCCTGCTCGAGGCCGCCCGGGTGCTGCCCGCCGCGCTGGCGGCCGCGGAGACGACGGGCGCCGGCGCGGCCTCCTAGCGGCCTCAGGTCTGGGTGACGCCGCCGTCGACGGTGATCGTCGTGCCCGTGACGTACGAGCTCGCGTCGGAGACGAGGAAGACCAGGGCCGCGGCGAGCTCCTGCGGATCCCCGATCCGCCCGGACAGGACGCGCGGCATCATCTTCTCGAGGTAGCCCTCGGCGTAGCCGTCGGTCATCTCCGAGGTGAAGAAGCCGGGCGCGAGGGCGTTGACGCGGATGCCCTTGCGCGGGGTCCACTGCTGGGCGAGGTCGCGGGTGAGGCCGATCAGCCCGGCCTTCGACGCGGAGTACGCGGCCTGCGGGAGCCCGGCGGTGGTGAGCGCGAGGATGCTGGAGACGTTGACGATGCTGCTGCCGGGCTGCATCACCGCCCCGGCGGCCTGTGCCATCCAGTAGCAGCCGTTGAGGTTGACGTCGATGACCTCGCGGAACTGCTCCGGGGTCTCCTTCGTCGCGGGGTACGCGGTACCGATGCCGGCGTTGTTGACCAGGATGTCGACGCGCCCGAACTCGCTCATGCCGGCGTCCACCAGCGCGCGGCAGTCCTCGGGCTTGGCGACGTCCGTGCCCACGGCGACCACGCGGCGACCGAGCGCCTCGACGGCCTTGCGCGTCTCCTCCAGCTTCTCGGTGCGCCGGGCCCCGAGCACGACGTCGGCGCCCGCCTCGGCGAGCGCGGTGGCGAAGACCGCCCCCAGCCCGGAGGAGGCGCCGGTGATCACGGCAACGCGGTCGTCGAGTCGGAAGCGATCGAGGATGCCCATGGGCCCAGGACCGTAGGGCACGGTCTCCCGACGGCGCAGTGCTCCCGGAACCGGGCTCGTAGTCTCGGCGGGTGGTCGTCGCGTGAGCGGGGTGCTGGAGGGCTTCCTCGTCATCGCCGTGATCGTCGCTGTCGGACTGCTCGTCGGACGGCTCGGACTGCTGCCGGACTCGGCCACCGAGACGCTCTCGCGCACGGCGTTCTTCGTCGCCACCCCGGCGCTGCTCTTCGTCACGCTGCTGCGCGCCGACGTGGCGCGCGTGCTCTCGACGGGGCTGGTGGTCACCGCACTCGCGGCGCTGACGGTGTGCGCGCTCTACGTGCCGGTCGGGATGCTGCGCCGCAGGCCGCGCGGCGAGACCGTGGTCGGGTCGATGGCCAGCGGCTACCTCAACGCCGGCAACCTCGGTCTCCCGATCGCGACCTACGCGCTGGGCAGCGCCGCCGAGATCGCGCCGTCGCTGATCTTCCAGCTCGCCGTGCTCACGCCGACGTACACGACGCTGCTCGACGTCGTCGCCACACATCGACGCGGCGAGCGGCCCGGGATCGCAGGGGCGCTGCTGGCCCCGCTGCGCAACCCGTTGCTGCTGGCCACGGCCGCCGGCCTCGGCGGCAACCTCGCCGGCCTCCGGCCGCCCGAAGGGCTGCTCGCGCCGATCGAGCTGCTGGCCGACCTCGCGGTGCCGGCGATGCTGCTGGCGTTCGGGCTCTCGCTGGCGCACGCCCAGCGGCCGGGCCGTGACGACGACGTCGTCTGTCTGTCCGCGGTGATCGTGCTCAAGAACCTCGTGCACCCGCTGCTGGCCTGGGCGATCGGGACGGCGTTCGGGCTGAGCGGGCCGGCGCTGCTCGCGGTCGTCGTCAGCGCCGCCCTCCCGACCGCGCAGAACGTCTTCGGCTACGCGGTGCGCTTCGACACCGGCGTGGCCCTGGCCCGCGACGCCGCACTGCTCACGACGTTCCTGAGCGTGCCGGTCCTGCTGGTCGCGGCGCTGTGACGGCCATGTGAGCACTTTCCGCCCCTATGAGGGCGGAAAGTGCTCACGTACGGGGTCAGGCGGCCGCGAGGGCGGGCTCGGGCTCGGCCACGGGGTCGCGGGACTCACGGCGGCGGCCGCGGACCTCGAGGCCGCCGGAGAGCCCGAGCACGGCGAGGCCGACGACGGCGAGAACCGCGCCGACGAGAGCGGGCGCGAGGTAGCCCAGGCCCGCGGCGATGACCATGCCGCCGAGCCACGCACCGAGGGAGTTCGCGACGTTCGACGCCGACTGGATCGCCGCCGAGGCCATGGTCGGCGCGTCGCCGACGAGGTCGAGGATGCGGGTCTGGATCGCCGGGCCCAGGGCCAGCGAGAACATGCCGGCGCCGAAGAGCGAGAGCACCGCGAGCACCGGGTGGTGCACGGTGACGACGAAGCTGACCAGCACCCCGGCCAGCGCGACCAGGCAGACGTAGAGGGTGGACATCGGGGCGCGATCGGCGGCGCGCCCGCCGAGCACCGACCCCGCGGTCATGCCGAGGCCGACCACCGCGAGCAGCAGGGTGACCGTGGTGGTGGAGAACCCGCCGACCTCGGTGAGCATCGGGGAGACGTAGCTGTAGCAGGCGAACATCGCGCCGAAGCCGAAGATCACCGCGGCGAGCGAGAGCACGACCTGGGGGTGGCGCAGCGTCCGCACCTCGCGGGTCAGGGCCCCGGGACCGGTGGCGGTCGGGTCGGCGCGGGGGACGAACGCCGCGACGGCCGCGACGGCGACCAGGCCGATGACGCCGACGACGGCGAAGGTCGCCCGCCAGCCGGCCTCCTGGCCGAGCAGCGTGCCCAGCGGGACACCGACGACGTTGGCGATCGTGAGCCCGAGGAACACCCGGGACACCGCGGTGGCGCGCCGGTCGCGGCCGACCATCGACGCGGCGGCCACCGAGGCGGCGCCGAAGAACGCGCCGTGCGGCAGACCGGTGAGGAAGCGGACGGCGAGCAGCGACGTCATGCCCGGCGCGAGCGCCGAGAGCAGGTTGCCGACGGCGAACACGCTCATGAGTCCGATGAGGACGGGGCGGCGGGGCAGCTTGACGGTCGCGGCGGCGAGCAGGGGCGCGCCGACGACGACGCCGGCGGCGTAGGCCGAGATCAGGTGGCCGGCGTCGTCGATCGGGACGCCGAGGTCGCCCGCGACCTGGGGCAGCAGGCCCATGATCACGAACTCGGTGGTGCCGATGCCGAAGGTGCCCAGGGCTAGGGCGAGCAGGGCGAGAGGCACGGGGAGCTCCTCGAGGGGACGTGCGGGGGTTTTCCGTTCGCCGTCCACGGTTCGTGCGCTCGCGTCATAAGTCGAAGAAGATGCACGCCAGGACGCATAAGCTGAGCTGATGCCGACGCTGCGCCAGCTCGAGTCCTTCGTCGCCGTCGTCGACGAGGGATCGTTCACGCGGGCCGCTGACCGGCTGTTCGTGACCCAGCCCGGCCTCTCGCAGCAGATCGCGGCGCTCGAGAAGGAGCTGGGTGGGTCACTCTTCAGCCGCCTGCCGCGTGCGGTGGCTCTCACCCCGACCGGGCGGGCGCTCCTCCCCCACGCCCGCACCGCGATCACCGCGGCCGAGCGCGGGAACGCCGCGGCGCGCCAGGTCACCGGCTCCGAGGGCGGCGAGCTGCGCATCGCGTGCGTCTACTCGGTGAGCCTGGGCCTGCTGCCCGGGGTCCTGCGGCGCTGGCGCGCCGAGAACCCGGACGTCACCGTGCGCCTGTTCGAGCACCGCCACGGCGATGCGCTCGCCACCGCCGTCCGGGAGGGGCAGGCCGACGTCGGCGTCGGTCCGGTGCCCGCCCAGTGGCGCGGGCGCCAGCGCAGCCTCGGCACCGAGGAGATGGTGGTGCTGCTGCCGCCGAACCTCGGGGCCGACGACGTCATGTCCCCCGCAGGCGGGGAGATCGCCCTGAGCCGCCTCGAGCACGTGCCGTGGGTGCAGTACGCGCCGGACCACGCGCTGGCCGACGTGCTGATCGACGCCTGCGAGCGCGCCGGCTACCGGCCCCGGGTCGCGGTGCGCACCGAGCAGACGGCGGTCGCGCCCCTGCTCACCTCGGCGGGGATCGGGCCCTGCCTGGTGCCCGCGGCGATCGTGCCGCCGGTGTTCGCGGGCACGATCGCGCGACCGGTGCCCAGCGCCGACCGCGAGCTCCTCGCCTATACCGGGGCCGAGCCCGACGCCCTGACCACGCGGTTCCTGGGCCTCGTGGCCCGGGCGGCGGTCCTGATGCCCGACCACGTGGCGGCGGCGCTGTCGCGCTCGTGAGTCCTCGTCCGTGCTATGACACGCAGGATCACTCACGAGACCGGAGGTCGACCACTGTGGATGCTCGCCCGACGACGGCCGTCATCGGCGGCGGGACGATGGGCGCCGGGATCGCCCACGTCCTGCTCGCCGCCGGATCCCCGGTGGTCCTGGTGGAGGCCGACACGGGCCGGGTGGACGCGGCGCGGCAGGCGGTGGAGGCGAGCGTCGACGGCGCGGAGAAGCGCGGCAAGCTCCCCGAGGGCACCTCGCGCGACGACCTGCTCGCCCACCTGACGCTGCGCACGTCCGTCGACGAGCTCCCCGACGACACTGCGCTGGTGATCGAGGCCGTGCCCGAGCGCGTCGACCTCAAGCAGACCGTCCTCGGCGGCGCCGCCCGCGCCTGCCCGGCCGCGGTGCTGGCGTCCAACACCTCGTCGCTGTCGATCGGCGCGATCGCGGCCGACCTTCCCGGCGACCGCGTCATCGGCATGCACTTCTTCAACCCGGTACCGGCCCAGAAGCTCGTCGAGCTGGTGGTGCACCCCGGGACGTCGGAGGAGACGACCGCGGAGACCCGGGGCTGGGTCGAGGCGCTGGGCAAGACCGCGATCGTCGTCAACGACGCCCCCGGCTTCGCCACCTCGCGCCTCGGCCTGACCGTGGGGCTCGAGGCCATCCGCATGGTCGAGGAGGGCGTCGCGAGCCCGGAGGACATCGACACCGGGATGCAGCTCGGCTACCGCTGGCCGATGGGCCCGCTGCGGCTCACCGACGTCGTCGGGCTGGACGTGCGCCTCGCCATCGCCGAGCACCTCACCGGCGAGCTCGGCCCGCGCTTCACCCCGCCGCAGCTGCTGCGCGACAAGGTCGAGCGCGGCGAGCTCGGGCAGAAAGCCGGGCGCGGCTTCTACGACTGGAGCTGACGCGATGGATCTCGGACTCGCCGGCCGCGTCGCGATCGTCACCGGCGGCTCGCGCGGCATCGGCCTGGCCTGCGCCCGGCAGCTGGCCACCGAGGGCGCCCACGTGGTGCTCGTGGCCCGCGGCGCCGAGGCGCTCGAGCACGCCGCCGGGCGGGTGCGCGCCGCCGGGCCCGCGACGACGGTGCTGCCGATCGCCGCCGACACCACCGACGACGCGTCGGTCCGGGCGATGGTCGATCGGGCGGTGAGCGAGCTCGGCGGGGTCGACGTGCTGGTCAACGCCGCCGCCCCGCCCGCCGGCGGGGGTCCGGTACCGCCGTTGGCCGAGCTCACCGACGAGGCCGTGCTCGACGCCGTCGACACCAAGGTCGTCGGCTACCTGCGCACCGCGCGCGCGGTCGCCCCGCACATGACCGCCCAGGGCTGGGGGCGGATCGTCAACGTCTCGGGGCTCAACGCGCGGCGCACCGGCTCGATCGCGGGGACGGTGCGCAACGTGGGCGTCGCGGCGCTGACGGCCAACCTCGCCGACGAGCTCGGGCCCCGCGGGGTCGGCGTCGTGGTGGTCCACCCGGGCTACACGGAGACCGAGAGAACGGCCGGCATGGTGGCCGACCGGATGGCCGCCACGGGCCGCTCCGAGGACGAGGTCCGGGCCGAGCTCGCCGCCGGGACCAGCCTGCGCCGGATCATCACCGCCGACGAGGTGGCCGACGTCGTCGTCTTCCTGGCCTCGCCCCGCGCGATCGCGGTGACGGGCGACGCGATCGCCGCGGGCGGCGGCGAGCGGGGCGTCGTGCACTACTGAGACCTCGGCCCGGACCGACCCCACACGTACGAACCGGCGCCCCCCTCGAGGGGGGACGCCGGCTCGTATCTGGGAGGAAGTGTCAGCTCGGGACCCGCACGGTCCCGGTCGTCCCACCGTCCGCTTGTCTCGCCCAGCGGCGTGGAGTCTGGTGTGGATCAGCTCCCGTGCGCGGTACGGCGCCGGGTCGACCGGGTCCTCGTGATGCGGTGCGGGGTAGTCCCTGCGTCCAATCCATCACCTCTTCCCGGTCATCCAACTGGGTCATGTGCGCGGTGCGCTCATCCCTCAGCTCGTGTGATCAGCACCACAGCGACACCTCTGAACATACTCGCGCGCGGGGTGCGGTCAAGGGGTCCCACGCTCCATCGCGAGGAGCAAACGCTTGCGTTCGACCCCGGGTCCCCCACCGGAAGGAACCCCCGCCGCGGTCAGGACGCGATGGCACGGGACGAGCAGGCTGACCGGGTTCCGGGCGTTCGCGGTGCCCACCGCCTGGGCCGCGCGCGGGCTCCCGATCGCCGCCGCGAGGGCCCCGTACGTGGTCGTCGCGCCGTAGGGCACCTCGCGCAGTGCGTCCCAGACGGCCCGCGAGAACGGGGTGCCGGGCGGGTCGGCGGGGAGCGTGAACGTGCGCCGCTCGCCGGCGAAGTACTCGTCGAGCTCGCCGGCGAGATCGTCCAGGGCGCCGCACGCGCCGTCGTCGGGCTCGCCGAAGGACGGGTCGGGGTCGCTGCCGGGTCGGAGGTGGCTCCGCTGGTCGTGGACGTGCAGGCCGCGCACGGCGCCGAGCTCGTCGTCCCAGGTCAGGGTCAGCGGCCCGAGGGGGCTCTCGATCACGCGGAAGCGTCGCGAGGGTGCCGTCACGCGTCCTGGTCTACCCACCCGGGTAGGCACTCATCGTGCGTGCCATCGGAGTGAACTCCTACGGAGGCCCCGACGCCCTCGAGGTCGTCGAGCTGCCCGAGCCCCACGCCGGCCCCGGGGAGGTCCGGCTCCGCGTGCGGGCGGCGGCGGTGAACCCGACCGACACCCTCGCGCGCGACGGGACGCGGGCCGAGCGTCAGCGGAAGGACCCGCCGCCGTACGTGCCCGGCATGGACGCGGCCGGCGAGGTCGACGAGATCGGCGAGGGCACCGACACCGAGCTCCACGTCGGCGACGCCGCGATGGCGGTCGTCGTCCCCGACGGGAGCCACGGGGCCTACGCCGAGTACGTCGTGGTGCCGGCCGCGTCGGCCGTGCGGGCGCCGTCGGGGACGTCGGCCGCCGAGGCCGCGACGCTGCCGATGAACGCGATGACCGCGCGCCTGGCGCTCGACACGCTCGCGCTGGCGCCCGGGCGGACGCTCGCCGTGACCGGTGCGGCGGGCGCGCTCGGGGGCTATATCGTGCAGCTCGCGAAGGCCGACCGGCTCACCGTCGTCGCCGACGCCTCCGAGGCCGACGAGCCGCTGGTGCGCGCGCTCGGCGCCGACGTCGTCGTCCGGCGCGGCGACGACGTGGCCGCGCGTATCCGCGAGAGCCAGCCGGGCGGGGTGGACGCGCTGGTCGACGGGTCGCTGCAGGGCGACGCGCTGCTCGACGCCGTCCGCGACGGCGGGAAGATCGCGACGGTGCGCGGTCATCGCGGCGCCGACGAGCGCGGCATCACCTGGCACCCGGTGCTCGTGCGCGACGTCGCCACCGACCACGCCGCCCTGGACGTCCTGCGCCGCCAGGCCGAGGAGGGCGTGCTGACCCCGCGCGTCGCCGCCGCGATGCCGGCCGAGCAGGCACCCGAGGCCCACCGACGCCTCGAGGCCGGCGGCGTCCGGGGTCGCCTCGTCCTGATGTTCTGACCCCTCGTGCGCGATCTTCGGTGCTATAGCCCCGAAGATCGCGCACGAGGGGTCAGCCGAACGTGTCCACCAGCTCCGAGACGCAGAGGACGAGGAAGAGCACCGCGGCGCCGGACAGCAACGACGTCGAGAGCCAGCCGTTGCGCCATTCGCGCGGCGCCCGTTTGCTGCCGAGCAGCCACAGCAGCGTGATCGCCAGGAACGGCATGAAGAACGCGCCGAGCGCGCCGTAGGCGACGATCAGGGCGAACGGACGGCCGAGGAACAGCAGGATCATCGGCGGGAACGTCAGCCACAGCAGGTAGGCCCGGTACGGAACGCTGCGGGTCGCGTCCTCGCTGAGCTGACCGGCCGCGGCGAGCTCCTCGGGCGTGCGGGCAACGGCCTCGCGCCGGGTGCGGACGAAATCGGTGACCATCAGGCTCACGCCCTGCCACACCCCGAGCAGGGACGAGAACGAGGTCGCGAAGAAACCGACGAGGAACAGGGTCGCGATCACCGGGCCGAAGCGCTGCTGGAGGATCTCGTCGAGGTCGAGCAGGCCGCGGTCGCTCTCGACCAGCGCGATGTTCGCGGTGTACAGCAGCTCGGCGCCGACCACGAGCATCGCCGCCACGAAGATCCCCGTGGTGATGTAGGCGACGCGGTTGTCGAGGCGCATCACGCGCATCCACGAGCTGTCGCGCCAGCCCTTGGCGTTGATCCAGTAGCCGTAGGCCGCCATCGTCACGGTGCCGCCGACGCCGCCGACGAGGCCGAGGGTGTAGACGGCCGAGCCCGAGGGCAGCACGGGGAGCAGGCCCGCGAGCATTGCCGGGACGTCCGGGAGCACGATGACGGCCAGGCCGACCACGACGACGAACATGACGCCGACCAGCGCCGTCATGATCTTCTCGAAGATCGCGTACGACCCGAACCACACGAGCGCGAGCCCGAGCAGCCCGCACGGGATGCCCCAGGCCGGGATCGAGCCGCCGAACATCGCCGCGAGCGGCAGCGCCGACGACGTCATCGCCGTCGCGCCGTAGACGAAGCCCCAGATGACGACATAGACGACGAAGTACACGGTCGTCCAGGGCCCCAGCGACCGCCAGCCCGCGAAGATCGTCGAGCCCGTCGCGAGGTGCCAGCGCCCCGTCGCCTCCGCCAGCGAGATCTTCACGACGACCCCGAGGATCACGGCCCACAGCAGCGTGTAGCCGAACTCCGACCCGGCGACGAGCGTCGCGGCGAGGTCGCCGGCCCCGACGCCGGTCGCGGCCACGACGATGCCCGGGCCGACGATGCTCCAGCGGCGGGCCGGCTGCGTCGCGGTGGTGGTGTCGGTGTCGTCCGTCCCCCGATCGGTCATACGGGGCAGTTCATCACGTCCCTCCCGCGTCACGGGAGTGTGCGATCGCCACGGCCTGCTCGGGCGTCCCGCGCCAGGCGGGCCCGTGCCCGGGCAGGAGCACACCGGCGTCGAGCGGCGCCAACGCGTCGAGGGCGACGGCGGCCCGGGCCGGGTCGTGGTCGAAGAACGCGGCCAGGCGCTGCGGTCCGGTCCGGGCGGTCGTCGGGTGGCCGGTGACCAGGGCGTCGCCGCTGACCAGCGCTCCCGCGTCCGGGAGCAGGTAGGCGGTGTGGCCGCTGGTGTGCCCCGGGGTCGGCACGGGCACCGGGCGCCCCGGCAGGTCGAGGGGCTCGTCGAGGGCGGTCGCGCTCGGGACGGCGACGCTGCGCAGCGCGCCGAGCCGGACGGCGTGGACCGCCCACGCGAGCACCCGCGGCCGACAGGCGTGGCGGGCGACGTCGGCGGGACCCGCCTGCTCGACGACCTCGCGCCGCGCGTGGCGGACCTCGGCCGGCCCGGTGAGCACCGGGAACCCGACACGCGCGGCCAGCGGGGCGAGCCCGCCGACGTGGTCGACGTGGGCGTGGGTGACGAGCGCGGCGACGACGTCGCCCGGCTCGCGGCCCACGGCGGTGAGGGACGCCTCCAGCGCTCCGGCGTCGCCCGGATAGCCCCCGTCGATCACCGTCACGGCCTGGCCGTCGACGACGAGCACCCAGTTCACCGCGGACCCGCGCACGAGGTGCACGCCCGCGGCGACCGTCTCGACCGTCACGGGGTGCGGACGCCGACGTGCTCGGCGAGGAAGGCGGCGACGGCGGGCCGGGTGGCCTGGGCGCCCGGGCTGCCGAAGGGGTAGTCGAAGACGTGGTCGGCGTGCGGCACCTCGACGAGACGGCCGGGGACGCCGGCGTCGCGCAGGGCGCGGTCGTAGGCCAGCACGCGGCCGGGGAACACGAAGTGGTCCGCCGAGCCCAGGACCACGAGGGTCGGCGGGAGACCGGGGCGGACGAGGTCGACGGGTGAGGAGGCGCGGGTCTCCTCCGGGTGCCGGTCCGCCCGGCCGCCGAGCACGGCGTCCTGCAGGGACCGGTCGACCAGGCGCAGGTCGGTGGCCGGGTAGAAGGCGACGACGGCACGGGGCGTCGGCGCCCCCGGGAGGTCGCCGTCGAGGATCCCGGCGGTCGTGCTGATCGCGAGCGTCGCCCCGGCGGACTGGCCGGCGAGGACGATCCGGCCCGGGTCGAGGTCCTCCTCGTCGGCGTGCGCGACGGCCCAGGCCGCGGCGGCCGCGACGTCGCGCCGCTGCCCCTCGCCGACGGGCGACGGGGGCGGAAGGCGGTACTCGACGCTGACGACGGCGTGGCCCCGGTCGGCGAGCCAGCGGTTGAGCGCGGTGCGGTCGTCGCGCTCGCCGCGCACCCAGCTGCCGCCGTGCACCCAGACGACGACCGGGTGGGGCCCGGGGCCGGCAGGGCGGTAGAGGTCGAGGCGCAGCGGCCGGCCGAGCTCGTCGACCCCGTACTGCTCGGTGCGGTCCGGGCGCCCGTCGGGCTGGCCGGTGACGGTGAGCGCGGCCCACCAGTCGACGTCGGCCCCCTCGGCGCGGGCGGCCCGGGTCTGGTCGACGAGGACGGCACCGAGGCCGATCGTCGCGACGAGGGCGAGCGCGCCGACGACGATCCCGGTCCGCGGTGACCCCAGCGCCCAGGCCAGCCCACCGAGCCCGACGCCGGCGAGCGCCGCCAGCGCGGCGTGCAGGGGGTACTGGCCGGTGACGAACGACCCGAGGAACCCGATCACCGGCAGCCGCGGCACGTAGGTGCCGAGAGCCACGAGCAGCACCGTGGCGAGCCAGACCACACCGACCACGCGCACCAGCCACACCAGCACCCGGTGCCCTCCTCGCCCGCGCCCGACCTCGATCACCTCAGCACCCGCGCCGTCCCGTGTCGCAGCGAACGTCCTGCTGCGTCTACGCGCGCGAGGTCCTGAGGTGATCGGTCGGCGGGCTGAGGTCTCGATCACGGCCCGAGGCGCTCATGATCGAGGGGGATTCACTGACGTTGAATGCCAGCGTGGCCCCCACGCTGGCACACCCCGTGGGCCGTCCGGCGGAAGGGACTCAGCCGGGCTCAGCCGAAGGCGGCCGGGACGCGGCGGCCGGGCGGGGCCGTGAGGATCCGGCGGGCCAGGACGGCGACGACGGCCACCAGTGCCACGAGGGCCGCCACCACGACGGCCAGCGGCGGGCCCATGACCACGATCGCTCCGAGCGCCCAGACCACCGAGACCGCGTAGGGCAGCGCGCCGGCGCCCCGGGCCACGACGGCCGCGGCGATCGCGCCGGTGACCAGCAGGACCAGCGCCCCGAGGACGGTCGCGACGCCGCCGGCGCCCGGTGCGCCGAGGAAGGTGCCGGTGGTGGCCGCGCCGACAACGGTCGCGACGCTCACCCAGCCCGCGTAGAGGCCCACGGGGCCGTGGAGCGTCAGCCGGTCGGCGGCGTCGGCCGCGGGGTGCGCGGTGAGGCGGGCCATGGCGACGGCGAGCACCACGAGCAGCGCGACGATGACCACCTGGGCCAGCACGACCGCCTGCGCGGAGAAGACGAGGATCCAGCCGGCGTTGAGGACGCCCGAGGCCACGAGCCACCAGCCCGTCGCCCGGTGCACCGGCCGCGCCGGCTGGCCGGGCAACACCTGGCGCACGGCGAGCAGCAGGAAGCCCGCGTAGATCACACCCCAGATCGAGAAGGCCGCGGGCGCCGGCATGACGACGGTGGTGTTCTCCCGGGCGACGACGCCGACCGACAGGCCGAACGCCCCCGACCCGCCGAGCCCGCCCGCCACGATCTGCAGCAGCGCGACCAGCAGCAGGGCGCCGGCCCGCACACGATCACCCACGGTGGCCCTCGTCGTCGGGTCGGCCACGGTCGCGGTCATGAGCTATCCCTTCATCGTCGAACCTCTCGATGATGGAGATTACCTGGATTCCCGCTAGCATGCACGGTGTGACGGAGGCCGGTCGGCGCGAGCTGGTGGAGCTCCTGCAGGACTACGCCGACGAGGCCGGGCGCCTCGGCCACGCGTTCGCCTCCGGCCAGGGGCTGCACCGCACCGACGCCCAGGCCCTGCTCGCCGTCCTGCGGGCGGAGCGGGCGGGGGCCGCGCTGACCCCGGGGCGCCTCGGCGAGGAGGTCGGGCTCTCCTCGGGGGCGACGACGGCCGCGGTCGACCGCCTCGAGCGCCTCGGCCACCTGCACCGCGTGCGCGACGACGTCGACCGCCGCCGGGTGACGCTCCACCACGACGCGGCCGGCGCCGACGTCGGGCGCGCCTTCTTCGGTCCGCTCGCGTCGCGGCTCGACGGCGTCCTCGCCGGCTACACGCCCGACGAACTGGCCGTGATCCATCGTTTCCTCGGAGAGGTCGTGGCCGCGGTCGCCGAGCACCGCGCCGACATGTCCGAGGGAGGACCGTCCTGAGCTCGCCGCTGGCCGCGCGCGCCCGTCTCGGAGTGGTGGCGGTCGTCGTCCTGGCCGTGCTCGCGCTCGTCGTCACCCTCGTCGTCGTGCTGTCGAACAGCGAGATCACCGCGAACCCGCGCTGCACGATCACCGCCCCGCCCGACTCCCCCGGCCTGCCCACCACCTGGACGCTCACCCCGGAGCAGGCCGACAGCGCGGCGACGATCGTCGGCGTCGGCCGTCGCCTCGGGGTCCCCGACCGCGCGGTGACCGTGGCGCTCGCGACGGCGATCCAGGAGTCGGGGCTCGCGAACCTGCGCGGCGGCGACCGCGACTCCCTCGGCCTGTTCCAGCAGCGCCCGAGCCAGGGCTGGGGGTCCGAGGACGAGATCCTCGATCCCGTCTACAGCGCCACGGCGTTCTACACCGCGCTCGTGGCCGTCCCCGGCTGGACGACCATGGACGTCACCGTCGCCGCGCAGACCGTCCAGCGCAGCGGCTTCCCCGAGGCCTACGCCGACCACGAGCCCGAGGCGCGTCTCATGGCCGTCGCCCTGCTCGGGCAGGCGCCGGGCGCGTGGACGTGTGTCGACCTGCCGGCCGCGCCGCCCGCCGACCCGGGGACCGGCGCGGTCGCGGAGCTGGCCGCCCGCGAGCTCGGGACCTCGCGGCTCTCCGGCACGCAGCCCGCGGAGAACGGGTGGGCGCTGGCCACCTGGCTGGTCGCGCACGGCGAGCGGCTCGCGCTCGAGAGCGTCACCTACGACGGGCGGACGTGGACGGTCGCCTCGGGGGCGTGGGAGACGTCGGGACCCGCCGACGGCCGGCTGTCGCTGCGCCGGATCGGGCAGCCGGCCTGAGCCGGCTCACCGCGCGAGCAGCAGGAACCCCGCGCCGACGAGGACCAGCACCGCGAGCACGACGAGGGTGATCCCGATCCGCCGCACGGCCGACCACGGCTCGTGCTCGCCCGGGCTCGGACCCTCGTCGGGGACGTCCTGCGGCCGCGTCGCCGGCAGGCCACCACGACCGCCCGCCCCGGGCGATCCCCGGCCCCGGTCCCTCGTCGTGATCACGTCGGTGCGCACGGTGGGGTCGGGGGCGGCGAAGCGGCGCAGGTCGTCGGCGAGCTCGCGGGCGTCGTGGTGGCGCATCGCCGGCTCGAGGGCCATGGCGCGCAGCACGAGGGCGTCGAGGTCGGGCGAGATGTCGCGCACGTACTGCCGGGGCGGGACGGGCGATTCGCGCAGCCGCTGGGACGCGACCTCCACCGAGCTCGGCCCCTGGAACGGGGTCCGGCCGGTGAGCAGCTCGTAGAGGGTGCAGCCGACGGCGTAGACGTCCGAGCGTCCGTCGAGCGCCTCGCAGCGGACCTGCTCGGGCGAGAGGTAGGCCGCGGTGCCCATGACGACGCCGGTGCCGGTGAAGCCCTCGACGTCGGCGACGCGTGCGATGCCGAAGTCCATGAGCTTCACCGTGCCGTCGTTGCAGCGCATGACGTTGCCCGGGTTGACGTCCCGGTGGACGATCCCGCGCTCGTGGGCGGCGGCGAGCGCCTCGCACACCGGCACCAGCACCGCGGCGGCCTGGTCCGGCTCGAAGCGGCCACGGTCACGGAGCTCGTCGCGCAGCGTGCGCCCGTCGACGCACTCCATCACGACGAACACCTCGGACCCGCCCGAGAACCCGACGTCGTGGACGGCGACGACGTGCGGGTGGTCGATCACGGCGGCCGCGCGGGCCTCGTCCCGGAGTCGGCCGCCGTACTCGGCGTCGCCGCGGAGCTCGGCCGGCAGCAGCTTCACCGCGACGGTGCGCCCGAGCTCACGGTCGACCGCGCGGTGGACCTCCGCCATCCCGCCGCGCCCGATCAGACCCTGCAGCTCGTAGCGGTCGGCGAGCACCCGCGCGGTGCCCGCGTCCTCCCTTGCGCTCACCTGCTCACATCCGCCGCGTCCGAGCCGCGTCGCCGCCCCCGAGCAGGGCGTCGAACAGGTAGCGGTTGTCGACCATCGCCTGGCGCATGTCCTCGGTGTCCGCGCGCCCCTCCTCGACCTCGGTCGAGGTGCGGTGGGCGGCGCGGTAGCGCTCGACGAGGTCGGGATGGTCCACCGAGATCATCTTGGCGCGCTCCTCGAAGCGCTCGACGGGATAGCCGCGCTCGCGCATCACCTGCTGGACGAGCAGGTCGGCGTCGCGCAGGCCCGTCGACGGATGCTCGACGAACGTCGACTGCGCCGCCTCCCACGCCTGGCCGAAGCGCTCCCGTTCGTCGCCGCCGAGCTCGCGAACCTCGATCTCGCGGCGCCGCTTGAGCCGCGCCCGCAGTTCGCGCTCGCCGTCTCTCGTCCCGTACTCGTCCACCACACGGTCGTACTCGTCGCCGAACTGGCTGCGCAGCGCCGCGCGACGCGACCGCGAGCGGCTGCGCGAGACGACGACGAGCACGATCCCGAGGATCAGCACCAGTACAGCGACCCCGACGATGATCAGGACCGGATCCATGCCACCCCTCCGTGCGCCAGCTCGGTATCGCTGACGATCAAACCATCGGGTGCCCAGCAGACCCCGGCGAGGAGCCCCGTTCGGGTGACGAGTCGCCGAGCGGTTCCCCCTCGTTACTCCGTGCGATCAGCCGCTCACGACCATCCAGCCCAGTACCGGGGTCGACTGGAGGTACACGAGCACGCACATGCCGGCGAGGAACACGAGGCTCCACAGCAGCACCTTGCGGAGGATCTCCCCCTCGCGGCCGGCCATGGCCACCGCCGACGCCGCGATCGCCAGGTTCTGCGGGGAGATCATCTTGCCGAGCACGCCGCCGGAGCTGTTGGCCGCGGCCAGCAGGATCGGATCGAGGCCTGCGCCCTCGGCGGCGGTGACCTGGAGCGCGCCGAACAGCGAGTTCGCCGACGTGTCCGAACCCGTGACCGCGACGCCGAGCCAGCCCAGCACCGGCGAGAGCACCGCGAAGAAGCCGCCGGTGCCCGCGAGCAGGCCGCCGAGCGTCAGCGTCTGCCCCGACGTGTTCATGACGTAGGCCAGCGCGAGCACCGCCATCACGGTGACGATCGCCGTCCGCAGCTGCACCAGCGTGCGCCCGTAGGCCGCGACGGCCGCCGCCGGACGTACGCGCAGGACCAGCGCGGTGAGGATCCCCGCGATGAGCAGGATCGTGCCCGCGGACTCCAGCCAGTTCAGCGTGAACGCCTGGGTGGACACCGGCTTCCCGGCCTCGGTGACGACGTTCAGTCCCGGCCAGTTGAACTTCGTCGTCGTCGCGCTCAGCGCGTCGTCGACCACCGGGATCTGCTGGATGGAGAACAGCAGGATGATGATCAAGTATGGCGCGTACGCGAGGACGACGTCGCGACGGGTGTCCCGGCTGTGGTCGTCGTGGTCGGAGCCCTCCGGGCTTCCGGGACCGGCCCCGGCCCCGCCGCCGTCCCCGCCCGGGGACACGCTCACCGTCTCCCGGGTGTCCTGCGGCGCGTCCGCCGGAACCTCCGCACGTCGCGGCGGCCGGACGCGCACGAGCAGCACCACCGCGCCCGCCGCGAGCAGCGCCGCGACGATGTCGGTGAGCGCGAGCGAGATGAAGTTGGAGGTGACGTACTGCGCGACGCCGAAGACCAGCCCGGCGACGAGCGCCACCGGCCAGGTCTCCCGCAGGCCCCGGGCCCCGTCGACCAGCGCGACGAGGACGAAGGGCACGAACACCGCGAGGATCGGGGTCTGGCGTCCGACCATCGCCCCGAGGGCCTCCTCGGGCAGGCCGGTCACCGACGCCAGCGTGGTGATCGGGACCGCGATCGCCCCGAAGGCGACGGGCGCGGTGTTGGCGACGAGCGCGACCACCGCGGCCTTGAGCGGGCTGAAGCGCAGGGCGATGAGCATGACCGTGCAGATCGCCACCGGGGTCCCGAAGCCCGCGAGCGCCTCAAGCAGCGCGCCGAAGCAGAAGGCGATGATCACGGCCTGGACCCGCTGGTCGTCCGAGACCGACCCGAACGACCGTCGGAGCACGTCGAAGTGCCCCGACACGACGGTCATCTGGTAGATCCAGAGCGCGTTGATCACGATCCAGAGGATCGGGAAGAAACCGAAGACCGCGCCCTCGGTGCCGGCGAGCAGCGCCTGCCCGACGGGCATGCCGTAGGCGATGATCGCGACCAGCAGCGCGACCGCGAGCCCGATCAGCGAGGCGAGCCAGGCGCGCACCCGCAGGCCGCCCAGCAGCACGAACAGGGTCAGCAGCGGGAGCACCGCCACCAGCGAGCTCCAGACCAGCGAGCCGCCCAACGGGGTGTCGTTCTGGATGTACACGAGCCCACCTCCCGCCCGCGCGACCACCGTGCCGCGCGTGGTGGCGCAGAGTGCCCGCTTCGTGGCGCGGTGTCGACCCGAAACGGTGAATCGTGTGAACGGAGAGTGTGTCGCGGTGCGGTGAGCCGTCTGGCGATCGCGCTCCGTTCGGAGAACCGTGCTCTCCGTGACCGCGAACTCAGCGACAGGGACGTCCGCCGCCGACTCCGGGCCCTCCACCGACCGGCGCTTCTTCGGACACCCGCTCGCGCTGGGCAGCCTGTTCTCGGTCGAGCTGTGGGAACGCTTCTCGTTCTACGGGATGCAGACCGTCATGGCGTACTACCTGTACTACGCCGTGACCGAAGGCGGGCTCGGTTTCCCCGAGGCCTCGGCGACGAGCATCATCGGCGCCTACGGCGGGCTGGTGTACCTCGCGGCCGTGGTCGGGGCGTGGGTCGCCGACCGGCTGCTCGGCGCCGAGCGCACCCTGTTCGTCTCGGCGATCACGGTCATGGTCGGGCACGTCGCGCTCGCGGTCCTGCCCGGCGTCGCCGGGGTCGTGGCCGGGCTGGTGCTGGTGGCGCTCGGCAGCGGCGGGGTGAAGACGTCGGCGACCACCGTCGTCGGCTCGCTCTACGCCCGCGACGACCCGCGCGCCGACGCCGGGTTCTCGATCTTCTACATGGGCATCAACATCGGCGCCCTCGTCGGCCCGCTGCTCACGGGGCTCACCCAGCAGCTCGCCGGCTTCCACTGGGCGTTCGGCCTCGCGGCCATCGGCATGGCCGTCGGCCTCACGATCTACGCCCTCGGCCGACGCGGCCTGCCCTCGAGCGCCGCCGCCGTCCCCGACCCGCTGCCCTCCGGTGCCTGGGTGCGGCCGGCCCTGGGCGTGGTGGTGGTCGTCGTGCTCGTCGTCGTCGGGTTCGCGACGGGCGTCCTGTCCGCGGCGAACCTCTCGACGGCCGTCGCGATCGTCGTCGTGCTGATCTCGATCGGCATCTTCGCGATCATGCTGACCAGCCCGAAGGTGGACGGCGACGAGCGCAGCCGCGTGCGGGCGTTCATCCCGATGTGGCTGGGCAGCGTCGTGTTCTGGTCGCTGTTCCAGCAGCAGTTCACCGTGGTCACGCTCTATTCCGACACACGCCTGGACCGGAACCTGTTCGGCTGGGAGTTCCCGGTCAACTGGCCGAACTCGATCCAGCCCTTCTGGGTCATCGTGCTCGCCCCGTTGTTCGCGCTGATGTGGACGAAGCTCGGCGACCGCGCGCCGTCGACGCCGGTGAAGTTCGCCCTCGGCGCCACCGGCATGGGGATCGCGTTCCTGCTCTTCCTGCCCTGGGCCGGCGGCACGGGCAACACGACACCGGTGCTCGCCCTCGTGCTGATCCTCATGGTCTTCTCGCTCGCCGAGCTCAACCTCTCGCCGGTCGGGCTCTCGCTCTCGACCCGCGTCGGGCCCGCGGCGTTCCGCAACCTCACCGTGGCGCTCTTCTACCTGTCGATCTCGCTGGGCTCCGCGCTCTCCGGCACGCTCGCGGGCTACTACTCCCCCGAGACCGAGGGCGCCTACTTCGGCATCACCGGCGCCGCGGCCATCGTCCTCGGGCTCGTCCTGTTCACCCTGTCGCCGTGGATCCGGCGGGCGATGCGGGGCGTGCGGTAGTCCTGCAGACGTCAGCGGCGTGGCGCCGCGACGTTGAGTGTCCGTAGCGCCACGCACTCGCTCGCGACCCCCGCGCGCCCCGCCCCACACCGCCGGCGGGGAGGGGCGTTCGAGGACCACTCCGCAGTCGTCCGCGCGATGCTCGGCCGAGCGCGACACCGGCATTATCGTCGGGCGGCGACCCGGAGAGGGAGCTCGACGAGGGGGACGGCGATGAGCGACGACGACAGCACGACGCCCCGTCGGCGCCTGCACCTGCCGATCGACGACCGCATCCCGCCCGAGCAGTGGACCACCGAGGAGCCCTGGGGCCCGAGCGCGACGCAGGGCAACGAGGCGATGGCCGAGGAGCAGCGCCGTCGCCGGGTGATCGAGTACGGGGCGGGCGGCGGGGTGTGACCGCGGAGCCGCTCGCCGTCGAGGAGCACCGCGCCCACCTGCTCGCGATCGGCTACCGGCTCACCGGCTCGCGCGCCGACGCCGAGGACGCCGTACAGGACGCCTGGCTGCGTTGGGACCGGCTCGGTCGCGACGGCCGCGCGCAGGTCCGCGACACCCGGGCCTGGCTGGCGACGACCGTCGGGCGGCTCTGCCTGGACCGGGTGCGCTCGGCGCCGGCGCGCCGCGAGCGCTACGTCGGGCCGTGGCTCCCCGAGCCGCTGGTGACGACAGGTCGCGACGACGTGCTCGACGCCGTCGTCACCCGCGAGGACGTGCGGATCGCGGCGCTGCTCGTCCTCGAGCGCCTCTCCCCCGACCAGCGCGTCGCCTTCGTCCTGCACGACACCGCCGGCGTGGGATTCGACGACGTCGCCGACGTGCTCGGCTGTACGACGCCGACCGCCCGCCAGCTCGCCTCCGGGCCCGGAAGGCTGTCGGGGCCGCGGCCGACGCCGGCGACCTGCCCGACGCCGTCCCGGAGCCCGAGCAGCGCCGCGTGCTCGACGCCCTGGTCGCCGCCCTGGCCGCGGGCGACGTGCCGGCGCTGGTCGCGGTGCTCCACCCGGACGCCGCGCTGCGCACCGACGGCGGCGGGATCGTCAAGGCCGCCCGGCGGGTCGTCGTGGGCGCGGACAAGATCGCCCGGCTCCTCGTCGCCCTCGTCCAGGAGGCGGGTCCGGAGATGCTGGCCGGGGCCCGGCCGGTCCTCGTCAACGGCGAGGCGGGCCTGCTCGTGCCCACGGATCCGACAGGCCCGGCCCCGATCGTCCTCGCCCTGACCGTCGACGGGGGCCGGGCGCGGGCGGTGCACGCCGTGATGACCCCGGAGAAGCTCGGTCCCGGCCCACTCACCCCGGGGATGCCACCGACCTGACGCCCGGCACCTCGCACGACGCCGCAAAACCCTGCGCGCGCACGCCGAGGGCGGCGTTGGTGCGGGCGCGCTGGTTCTCGACGCCGATGAGGTGGGTCAGCTCCACGAGCCCGGCGTGCCCGAGGCGGGCGTCCAGGTCGGCCACCTGCGCGTCGGTGACGGCGATCGGCGAGCCGCTCATGGCGTCGGCGTAGGCGAGGACGGCGCGCTCGTCGTCGTCGAACCCGCGGTCGTCGGGCGCCCCGTCCGCGGCCGCACGCCGCAGGTGGTCGGCGTCGAGACCCGCCCGGATCCAGAGCATCTCGCCGAAGTCGACGCACCACGAGCAGCCGACCCGCGTCGCGGTCCGGTAGACGGCGAGGTCGCGCAGCCGGGCCGGCAGCGTCGTCGCGGCCTTCTCGGTGAGCGACTCGGCGACCGCGGACGACCAGAACAGCCCGGGGTGGTGACGCAGGACCGCGAACGGCTCGGGCACCTCGCCGAAGCGGCGGCGGGCGTAGGCGTACGCGAGGCGACCGAGCACGCCGGCGTCGCGGTCGGGGACGAGCGGGATGCGGGACATCGGGACCTCCGAGGGGTGACGGGGCGCTGTCGGAGGAGGGACGGCGCGGCCGCCCCGAACGTGACACCGTGAGCGCCATGGAGGCCGATGACTTCGCCGACGTCCTGTCCTCGGTGCGCGAGTTCGTGCGCGAGGAGGTGGTGCCGCGCGAGGACGAGATCGAGGCCGCCGACGAGGTGCCGGCCAAGCTGCGCGAGCAGTGCAAGGCGATGGGGCTCTACGGCTTCGCGATCCCCGAGGAGTTCGGGGGCATCGGGCTCTCGATGCGCGAGGAGGTCGAGCTCGCGATGGAGCTCGGCTGGACGACGCCCTCGCTGCGCTCGCTGTTCGGCACCAACAACGGCATCGCCGGACAGGTGCTGCTCACCGGCGGCAGGGCCGAGCAGCAGCAGGAGTGGCTGCCGCGCCTGGCCTCCGGCGAGGTCGTCGCGTCCTTCGCCCTCACCGAGCCCGACGCCGGGTCCGATCCGAGCTCCCTGACCACGAAGGCCGTGCGCGACGGGGACGGGTGGGTGATCACCGGCCAGAAGCGCTGGATCACCAACGCGCCGCTGGCCGACGTGCTCATGGTCTTCGCGCGCACCGATCCGGACGCCTCCCCGGCCAAGGGCATCTCGACCTTCCTCGTGCCCACCGACGCCGCGGGCGTCTCGTTCTCCGAGCACGACGCGAAGATGGGCCAGCGGGGCTCGTGGACGTGCGAGGTCTACCTCGACGACGTCCGGGTGCCACAGGCGTTCCTGGTCGGCGGAGACCAGGGCCTGCACCGCGGCTTCGTCACCGCCATGCGCTGCCTGGCGCACGGGCGGCTGCACATCGCGGCGCTGTGCATGGGCATGGCCGCGCGCCTGGTGCACGAGATGACGGAGTTCGCGACGGTGCGCGAGCAGGGCGGGCACGCGATCGCGACCTACCAGCTCGTGCAGGGCCTCGTGGCCGACTCGGTGACCGACTGGCACGCCGGCCGGGCGCTCGTCCGCGAGGCCGCCCGGGCCTACGACGACGGCTCGGACACCACCCTCGGGCCGTCGACCGCGAAGTACTTCTGCTCCGAGGCCGTCGGGCGCATCGCCGACCGGGCGGTGCAGGTCCACGGCGGCTCGGGCTACATGCGGGGCGTGCCCGTCGAGCGGATGTACCGCGACGTGCGCCTGTTCCGCATCTACGAGGGCACGAGCCAGATCCAGCAGGTCATCATCGCCCGCGGGGTGCTGGGAGGCGCTGCGCGCACGTGAGTGAGGTGGGTCGTCCTGACGACCCACCTCCCGCACGTGCGAAGCTTCGATCATGGCGCTCGACGGCGGCATCCTCGCCGGCCTGGTCCGCCCCGGCGCACGCATCGCGCTCGCGGACGGCTGCGGCAGCCCGCGCGCGGCCTACCCGCTGCTCTCGGCCCTGGCGCGCGAGCGCGGGGACCTGCGGCTCGTCACCGGCTGGCTGCCCGGCCCCGCCGACGGCCTCGAGCTCGACGCCTTCGCCGACGCGCGCACCGTGATGCCGGGCTGGGGCCTGCGGTCCGCCGCCGAGGCGGGCCACATCCACGCCGTGCCCGCCCGGCTCGCGGCCATGCCCGCGCTGCTGGCGGGCCCGCTGCGCCCCGACGTGCTCCTGGTCGCCGCGACACCGGGTCCGGTCGGGCCGGTGCTGGGCGCCGAGGTGTCCTGGGTGCGCGCCGCGATCGACCTCGGCATCCCGATCGCCGTCGTCCTCGACCCGGATCTCCCCCGCGCCGCCGCCGGGCCGCCGCTGCCCGACGAGCAGGTCTTCGTGCTCGGCGAGGCGGCCGGCGGTCCGCACGCCCCGCCCCCGGCGGCCACCCCGAGCGCCGAGCACGAGGCCATCGGCCGCCACGTCGCCGGCCTGCTCACCGACGGGGTGCGCCTGCAGTGGGCGCCCGGGACGCTCGGCGCCGCGGTGGTCGACGGCGTGCGCGCGGCCGGGGTCCGCGTGCACGCCGACTCCGGCCTGCTCGGCGACGGGGTGGTCACCCTCGACGAGGCGGGGCTGCTGCTCTCCGACCCCGTCGCCACCTACCTCGTCGGCACCCCCGCGCTCTACGCCTGGGCGGACGCCCGCGGGCGGGCCGGGCGCCCGGTGGTGCACCGGATCGAGTACACCCACGAGCCCGCCCGGCTCGCCGCCGAGCCGCCGCTGATCGCGGTGAACACGGCGGTGGAGGTCGACCTCGACGGTCAGGTGAACGTCGAGGGCACCCGGAACGCCCTGGTGGGGGGCATCGGCGGGCACCCCGACTATGCGGCGGCGGCCACCCGCTCGACACGCGGGCTCTCGGTGATCGCGGTCGCGTCGCAGCACCGGGGACGGTCGACCCGCGTCGAGCACCTGTCCCGCCCCGTGACGACCGCCGCGCACGACGTCGACGTCGTCGTCACCGAGCACGGGCCCGCCGACCTCCGCGGCCTGGACCGCGCAGAGCGTCGCCGGGCCCTGGACGTGGTCTTCCCGGGCTGAGCCCCCCCGGGTTCCCCGGGACCGGCGCCGAGATCCACTCACGGCGGGACGACTCCGCCGCCCTAGGGTGGGTAGCCGGACGACGTCCGTTCACCTCGCCGACCTCCAGAGGACACCCCATGGCCGACGGCACGACCGCCCCCCGCCCGCACCTCGCCGCCGTGCCGGCCGAGGCCGCCACGCGCACGCCGGCCCTGCCGGCCGAGGAGGCGCAGCAGCCGTACGACGCCCCCGACCTGCTGGCCGCCCTCGACGCCGGGGACGAGGAGGCCGTCCGGGCCTGGTTCCGCGCGCACAGCCCGGACCCGGCGAGCCTGCTCATCTACGGCCTCTACCTCGGCGCGGGACTCGTCGGGCTCATGGAGTGGCCCGCCGTCCTGCTGGGCGTGGCCGGCCAGGTCGTCGTCGACCGGCGCTTCGGCGGCGTCGAGGCCCTCGCGGCCGAGATGCGCGCGAAGCTCGACGGCGCGCTGCCCGCCCGGAGCTGAGCCCGGCGCCGGGTCAGGACCGGACGAGACGGGCGATCGCCGCGGAGGCCTCCTGGACCTTCTCGGCGGCCTCGTCGTCGCCCGCCTTCGCGGCGTCGACGACGCAGCTGCCCATGTGCTCCTCGAGCAGCCCGAGCGCGACGTTCTGGAGGGCGTGGGTCGCCGCGGAGACCTGGGTGAGGACGTCGATGCAGTACTTCTCGTCCTCGATCATCTTGGCGATGCCGCGGACCTGACCCTCGATCCGGCGCAGCCGCCGCAGGTGGTCGTCCTTGTGGCTCGCATAGCCGTTCATGACCCTCCTGGGCGCCGTGGTGCAGCGCCCAGATTACCTGGCGTCGACGGTCGGCCCGAGGGCCTGACGCACGGCGCCGGCCGCCGCGTTGACCGACTCGCGCGCCGCGTCGTAGCCCCGGGGCGACTCGACCATCGGCTCGTTGGTCATCACCGCGACCACGAAGCGCCCGTCGACGACGGCCACGGAGTGCATGTCGCCCCGCGAGCCCAAGCAGCACAGCCAGCCCTGCTTGACCGGCGAGCGTCCGTCGAGGAAGCCGTAGCCCTGGTCGAACCCGTCACCCGCGATGCGGGGCGCGTCGGACAGGGAGCGCAGGAGGAGGTCGCGGTCGGGCGCCGGGAGATCGACCTGCACGTGACGCAGGAGCTTCACCATGTCGCGCGCCGAGGTCTGGACCTCGCCCCACTGGGACGGGTCCTCCGGGCTGGTCGTGTCCTCGAGGCCGACCGACCGCGCGACGCGGGTGATCGCCGCGGGCCCGTCGTACTCGGTCCACAGGGCGTTCATCGCGGGGTCGCTGCTGGAGCTCAGCGCGGCGTGCACGAGACGCAGGTCGCGGGCGCCGAGCTGGATCTCGCCGGCGCGCTGACGCTCGAGCATGTCGACGACGAGGAAGAGCTTCGCCAGCGAGGCGGTGTTGAACGTGTCCTCGCCGTTCGACCCGGGCGCGAGCTCGCCGGTGGCCGTGTCGGCGACCGAGACCGCGACGCGGAAGTCGTCCCGGGCGGCCGCCTCCTCGCCGGCGGTCGCGGCCCCGGCCAGGTCGACCTCGGGCGCGTCCGGGGCGGTGGGCGGCGCGACCGTCTCGGTGGTGTCGTCCGGCGGCAGCGCCAGCGCGGCGAGCGTGCTCGACCCCCCGTTGAGGCTGTCGACGGTGACCAGCGTGCCGGCCACCACCGCTCCGACCACCGCGGCGCCCAGGCCCAGCGGCAGGCCCCCGGTCCGGCGGGCCCGGGGCGCGCTCCTCGCCCGTCGGGGCGCTGCGGGCGTTGACCGGCGCGGGGCCTCCTCGCTGCGGACCGAGGAGCTCCGGCGGGTGGGAGCTCCTACCGGCGTCCTCGCCGACGACTCCGACCGGCAGGTGACGGCGGGCTCCGGGGCGGTGCGCGGCTTGCGCGCGGCCCCGCCCGGTGACGGAGCGACCTGCGGGCTGCGCGCCGGTCGAACCGTGGGCCGGGGCGCCGGGGACTGCGGTGCGGGGGGCCGTGCCGCAGCGGGCTGGGTTGCGGGGGGCTGGAGCGCGGATGGCTGGAGCGCGGATGGCTGGGGCGCGGATGGCTGGGGCGCGGGGACGGGCGCCGGGCGGGGAGCGGGCGGGCGGCCGTGCCGCGGCGGCGGCGCGGGGTGGCCCGGAGGCGGACCGGGTACCTGGGCGTGTCGGGACGGCGGGCCGCCGTACGTCGGGGGCGGCACGAACGGCGGGGGCGCCCGGTGACCTGCGGAGGGGGCCACCGGCCGGGGTCCGGTCAGCACCGCGACGCCCGCGCCCTCGGGCGCGCGATGGCGCGCCGGAGCGGCGACGGGCCCGCCGGAGCCGTACGGACGGGAGCGTCCCGCTGATCCGTCCGGCCCCGGCTGCGGCGGCAGCCGGTGGGAGGTCACGAAACCATCACACCACCTCGCCGCGCGTGATCGACGCCCACCCGGCCACTTTCGGGCGGGCCATTTGACACCGATACCCCCCAGGGGTACTCAGGAGGGGACGAGAGAGGGAGGTCCGCGGTGAGCGCACCGTCCGTGCCGTCCGCGGGGACGCACGCCGACACCCGGCGCGTCGAGCTGGCGATCACCGGGATGACGTGTGCCTCCTGCGCCGCCCGGATCGAGCGGAAGCTCAACCGCCTCGACGGCGTCACCGCCAGCGTGAACTACGCCACCGAGAACGCCCGGGTCGACCACCCGGCCTCGGTGGGGGTGGACGACCTCGTCGCCACCGTCGAGAAGCTCGGCTACGGCGCCACCGTGCCCACCCCGGCGGACACCTCCCCTGCCGACGACCGCCCCGGCCCGGGCGACGCCGACGTCCTGCGCACCCGCCTGCTCGTCAGCCTGGCGCTGACGCTGCCCGTCGTCGTGCTCGCGATGGTGCCCGCCTGGCAGTTCACCTCCTGGCAGTGGCTCTCCGCGATCCTCGCCGCGCCCGTCGTCGTCTGGGGCGGTCAGGACTTCCACCGCGCGGCCTGGACCAACCTGCGTCACGGCGCCGCGTCCATGGACACACTGGTGTCGGTGGGCACGCTCGCCGCGCTCGGCTGGTCGTTCTACGCCCTGTTCCTCGGCGGCGCCGGCATGCCGGGGATGACCCACGGGCTGTCGCTGACCGCCGCCGGCGGGCCGGACGCGATCTACCTCGAGGCCGCGTCGGCGGTGACGACGTTCGTGCTGGCCGGGCGCTTCTTCGAGGCCCGCGCCAAGCGCCGGGCCGGCGACGCGCTGCGCGCCCTGCTCGACCTCGGCGCGAAGGACGTCGCCGTGCGCCGCGACGGGCACGAGGAGCGCATTCCGGTCGACCGGCTCGTGCTCGGCGACGAGTTCGTCGTGCGCCCCGGCGACACCGTGGCCACCGACGGCGTCGTCGTCGAGGGCCGCTCCGCGGTGGACGCCAGCGCCATGACCGGCGAGTCGGTGCCCGTCGACGTGGGCCCGGGCGACCGGGTCAGCGGGGCGACGGTCGCGGTCGGCGGGCGCCTCGTGGTGCGCGCGACCGCCGTCGGCGCCGACACCCGCCTGGCCCGGATCGCGCGCCGGGTCGAGGAGGCCCAGAACGGCAAGGCCGAGGTGCAGCGCCTCGCCGACCGCGTGTCCGGGGTGTTCGTGCCGGTCGTCATCGCGCTCTCGCTCGGCACGCTCGCCGTGTGGCTGCTGCTCGGGGCAGGCGCGTCGGCGGCGTTCACCGCGGCCGTCGCCGTCCTCATCATCGCCTGCCCCTGCGCGCTGGGGCTGGCGACGCCGACCGCGCTGATGGTCGGCACGGGGCGCGGCGCCCAGCTGGGCATCCTGCTGCGCGGCCCCGAGGTGCTCGAGTCCACCCGCCGGGTCGACACCGTCGTGCTCGACAAGACCGGCACCGTCACGACCGGCGAGATGGCCCTGGTCGGAGTCACCCCGCTCGCGGGTGTCGACGAGGACGAGCTGTTGCGGCGCGCGGGAGCGCTCGAGGACGCGCTCACCCACCCCGTCGCCCGCGCCGTCGCGGACGCGGCCCGCGAGCGGCTCCCGGAGCTGGGTGGGGTCCTGCCCGCCGCCGTCGACGTCGCGGCCCGCGACGGCCTGGGCGTCCGCGGCACCGTCGAGGGCCGCACCGTGGTCGTCGGACGCACCCGGCTGCTCGACGCCGAGGACGTCGCCGTCGACCCCGGGCTCGCCGACGCCGTCGCCCGCGTCGAGGCCCGGGGCGCCACGCCCGTCGCGGTCGCGTGGGCGGACGAGGCCGGCGTCCTGACCGCCCGCGGCGTGCTCGCCGTCGCCGACACCGTGCGCGCGACCTCCGCCGACGCGATCGCCGCGCTGCACGGCATGGGCCTGCGCACCGTCCTGCTCACCGGTGACCACGAGACCGTGGCCCGCGCCGTCGCCGACGAGGTCGGCATCGACACGGTGATCGCCGGGGTGCTGCCCGAGGAGAAGGCCGAGGAGGTGGCCCGCCTGCAGAGCGAGGGCGCGGTCGTCGCCATGGTCGGCGACGGGGTCAACGACGCCGCCGCCCTGGCGCGCGCCGACCTCGGGCTCGCGATGGGCACCGGGTCGGACGCGGCGATCGAGGCCGGCGACCTCACCCTGGTGCGCGGCGACCTGCGGGTCGTGCCGGACGCCCTGCGCCTGGCCCGGCGGACGCTCGGGACGATCAAGGGCAACCTGTTCTGGGCGTTCGCCTACAACGTGGCCGCGCTCCCCCTGGCCGCGTTCGGCCTGCTCAACCCCATGATCGCCGGCGCGGCGATGGCGTTCTCGAGCGTCTTCGTCGTCGGCAACAGCCTGCGGCTGCGGCGCTTCACACCGCGGGGCGGTGCCCGATGACCGGGACGTCCGACCGGGACGGCACTGCCATCCTGACCTAGCCTGGGCCACGTGCGGAGTGCGTTCGGGACCACGTTCGACGTCGACGGCATCTACCTCAACACCCCGTCCATCGGGGTCCCGCCGCGGCCGGTGGTCGACGCCGTCTCCGAGGCGGTCGGGGCGTGGGGGCGGGCGGAGTCCTCGCCGCCGCAGTTCGACGAGGCCGTCGACACCGCGCGGGCGTCGTTCGCCCGTTTCGTCGGGGTGTCGCCGTCGTCGGTGGTGCTGGGCAGCGCGGTGTCGGGCCTGCTCGGGCTCGTCGCGGCGTCGCTGCCGGCGGGGACGCGCGTGCTCACCGCGGAACGCGAGTTCACCAGCGTCACCTTCCCGTTCGCGGGGGCCGGGCACGAGGTGATCGAGGTGCCCCTCGAGGACCTGCCGGAACGGACGGTGTCGGCCGACGTGGTGGCCGTGAGCGTGGTGGCCTCCGCCGACGGCGCTCTGGTCGACCTCGAGGCCCTCCGCTCGGAGGTCGGTCCCGACACCCTCGTCGTCCTCGACGCGACCCAGTCGCTGGGTTGGCTGCCCGCCGACCTCTCCTGGGCCGACGTCGTCGTCGCCGGCGGGTACAAGTGGCTGCTCTCGCCCCGCGGCGCCTCGTGGATGGCGGTCTCCGACCGGCTCGCCGAGCGCCTCGTCCCGCATCAGTCCGGCTGGTACGCCGGGGGCTGGCACGCCATCTACGGGCTACCGCTGCGCCTGCACCCCGACGCCCGCCGCTTCGACCTCTCCCCCGCGTGGCTCGCGCACGTGGGGGCCGCGACCGCCCTGCCCTGGCTCGAGAGCCTCGACGCCGCCGCGGTGCACGACCACGGGGTGGGGCTCGCCAACCGCCTGCGCGCCGGGCTCGACCTGCCGCCGGCCGAGTCGGCGATCGTGGCGCTGCGCCACGAGGGCGCCGCCGATCGGCTCGCTGCCGCCGGCATCCGGGCGGCCCTGCGTGGCGGGGCCGCCCGCCTCGGCTTCCACCTGCACAACACCGACGCCGACGTCGACGCGGTGCTCGAGGCGCTGGCCTGACGCGGCCCGCCGCCGCCGCGGCCGCGACGGGCACGGTGCGCATGATCGACGAGCGCCCACGCCTGCGGAATGTGCCCCTCGCGGGCCGTCCCAGCCCTCCCCGGCGTCAGGCTGGGTCGCGCGGGTACTGCTGGGGCGCGTTGACGGCGCAGTAGGTGCAGGACTCGGTGGGGAAACGGGCCGGTTCCTCGGGTACGGCGGGTGCGGCCGGACCCCGCCGGGGCCGCAGCAGCACCGCCGAGAGCAGGGCGCCGACGACGAGCAGGCCGGCGGAGATCGTCATGGCCGTCCGGAAGCCCTCGGAGAACGCGGGCGGATCGGTGTAGTCCTGCCCGGAGATGCCCGCGACGGCCGGGATCAGCGCGACGGCGAGCAGGCCGGCGGCCCGGGCGATCGCGTTGTTGACGCCCGAGGCGATGCCGACGTGGCGGTCGTCGGCGGCGTCGAGGACGGTCGCGGTGAGCGGGGCGACGGTGCCCGCGAGCCCCAGCCCGAACAGCGCCACCGCCGGCAGGACGTCCACGACGTACGACGCGCCGGGCCCGATGCGGCCCAGCAGGAGCATCCCGGTCGCGGCGAGCAGGAGCCCGACCGTCATGGGCCAGCGCGGTCCGATCCGCTGCGCCAGGCGCCCCGAGCGGGCCGAGAGCAGCAGCATGATCACGGTGATCGGCAGCATCGCCGTACCCGCCGCGAGCGGGCTGAACCCCGCGACCACCTGCAGCTGGAGGACGACGAGCACGAAGTTCACGCCGAGCGCCCCGTAGACGAGCAGGGTGATGACGTTGGCGGCCGTGAAGCGTGGGCTGGCGAACAGCTCGCCGGGCACCAGCGGGGCCCGCGAGCGTCGCTCGACGAGGACGAACGAGAGGAGGGCGAGCACGCCCACCACTCCGGTGACGATCACAGCCGGGGTGCCCCCGTCCTCCCCGGCGGCGGTCAGCGCCCAGGTCAGGGCCCCGAGGCCGGCGACGGCGAGCACGGTGCCGGGCACGTCGAGGTGGTGAGCGGCCTGCGGGTCACGCGACTCCGGCACGTGCCGCAGCGCCACGACCACGATCACCACGGCGAACGGGATGTTGATGAGGAACACCGCGCGCCAGGTCCACTCGACCAGGAAGCCGCCGAGGAACGGGCCGATCGCCCCGGCGACACCGCCCAGGCCCGACCACGCGCCGATGGCCGCGGCGCGGTCGCTGCCGTGGAAGGACGCCGAGATCAGCGCCAGGCTGCCCGGGGTCAGCAGCGCACCGCCGACGCCCTGCAGCGCGCGCCCGGCGATGAGGAACTCCACCGACGGCGCGAGCCCGCACAGTGCCGAGGCGACCGCGAACCACACGACGCCGATGACGAAGACCCGGCGACGGCCGAAGCGGTCGCCGAGCGAGCCGCCGAGCAGGATCAGCCCGGCGAGGGTGAGCGTGTAGCCGTTGATCGTCCACTGCAGCGCCGCGAAGCTCGCGTCGAACTCGGCGCCGATGCGCTCGAGCGCGATGTTGACCACCGTCGAGTCGAGCAGAGCCAGCCCCGATCCGAGCACGGTCGTCAGCAGGATCCAGCGGCCCCGGGCGCTGCCCATCCGGATGGTGTCGGCGCCGCCGGCGGTGTCGGTCACCGCCTCAGCATGGTCGTCGCACCGGTACGTGACGAGTTCGGCCGCCGCGTTACCGTGCCTCCATCGTGACGACCGGCCTCTCGCTCCCGTTCGAGCTGCCCTCCAGCGGAGCCCTCGACGGCGCCCTCGACCAGCTCACCGGCGGCCAGACGCAGGCCACGCTCGTGATCCTCGCGGGCCTCGTCGCGCTGCTGGTCGTCGGCGTCCACGGCACGTGGCGCCTCGCCCGCAACGTCGTGACCATCGCCCACGAGGGCGGGCACGCCCTGGTCGCGATCTGCTCGGGGCGCACGCTGACCCGGATCCTCCTGCACTCCGACACCTCGGGCGTCACGGTGTCGAAGGGACGCCGCGACGGGCCGGGCATGGTCGCGACGGCCGCCGCCGGCTACGCCACCCCGCCGGTCCTCGGGGTCGGCGCCGCGGCGCTCGTGGCCGCGGACGCGATCTCGGCGATGCTCGTGATCGCCGTCGTCCTGCTGCTCGCGACGCTGATCCTCATCCGCAACGCCTACGGCGTCCTGTCGGTGGCGCTCACCGGCGCGATCTTCGTGGTGGTCGCGGCCTACGGATCGGCGAACGTCCAGTACGGGTTCGCCTGCTTCGTCACCTGGTTCCTCATCCTCGGCGGCCTGCGCACGGTGCTCGAGGTGCAGCGCAAGCGCACCCGGCGTCGCGCGCCCGACTCCGACGCCGACCAGCTCGAGCGCCTCACCGGCGTCCCGGGCGGCATCTGGGTGGCCCTGTTCGCCCTGGTCGGCATCTTCGCGCTGATCGGCGCCGGCCGGCTGCTCGTGGTCTGGCCGCCCGTCTGACGTGCGTGATCTTCAGAGCTATGGCTGAGAAGATCACGCACGAAGGACGCAGTCGGCGCACTTCCCGCCGCCGGGCACCCGGTAGTAGAGGCAGCACGTGGTGCGGGCGAACCCGATGCCGCTCGGGTGGCCCGGGTCGGCGACGAAGCGCCCGAGGCCTGCGAAGGGCTCGTGCTCGAGGACGCCCCGCACGATCGCGAACGCGGCGTCGTGGCGGTCGGGGCGCTCGCCGCCGAGCACCCGCACCGCCCCGGCGAGCGCGGACGTCGCGTTGCCCCACAGCACCTGCTCCGACACCGACGCCCGGGCCCGGATGCCCGCGACCAGCGGCGCGAGGTGGTCCCGGGCGAGCACCTCGGCCAGCGCCGCCGCCGTGGGCGGGTCGTCGGGGGTGCCCAGCTCCGTGCCCGTGAGCCGCTCGGGGTCCGCCCACAGCGGCACCGGCCCGCCGGCCCACGGGCGGGCGTGCAGCACGGTGCGCGGCGACAGGTCGGGCAGCACGCCGGCGGTCGCCGCGCACAGCAGGATCGACACCGGGCGTGACGCCAGCGACTGCGTGAGCAGCGACGCCGCGACCCGCCGCCCGGCGTCCAGGCCCTCGGCGACCGCCGCCAGGCGGTCACCGACCGGGTCGGGACCCGCCGCGGGCACGTCGTACAGCGACGCGAGGGGCCGCCACGACGGGTCGGCGGCCTCCTCGTCGCGGGTCGAGATCGCGAAGAAACCGCCGACCGCGTCGGCCTCGGCGAGCACCGCCCGGACGCGGACGACCGGGGCGATCGGGGCAGCCGGGTTCCGCTGACGGCCGGTCGATTCGACGCCCACAGCGACCCATGCTGGAGGACATGAGCGTCTCGGGCACGGGGAGACGTCGCGGGCGCCGGAGCGGGCCTGCCCGTTTCTCGTTCTGGATCGACCGCGCGGGCACCCTCGGGCCGACCCTGCTGCGCTACGACCTGCGCGGACGTGGCGTGCGGCGCGGCGCCCGGCTCGGGATCGACGGACGCTGGCACGCCAGCACCCAGCCGGACTCGCTCCTGTGGCTGCACACCGGTTCGGGCGACCCCATCGACATCGACGGGGCCCGCGAGGTCGCCCGGCAGCTCGGCTTCCCCGACCTCGACGTCACCGACCCGCTGGTCCTCCCCTGACGCCTGCCGTCACCCCCTGCTCGGGAGCGGTCACGCTCCGCCACATTCGACCGGGTTCGGGGAGGTCGATGCTCCGCCAGTCGGTCCCGTTCCGTTAGGTTCCTCGCCATGCTCGACTCCGGCGTCCGTCTCGCCGCCGCCTTCCTGCCGGTGGGAGTACCGGTGATCGTCGGTCTCGTGCTCGCCGTCCTGCGACGCCGCTCGCTGCCGACCGTCTCGGGCCCGGCCATCCTCGGGCTGGCGCTGCAGCTCGTGGTCGTCGTCGTCACGACGTTCCTCGTGGCCGCGGCCTCGCTCCAGGCCTTCGGCCTGACGCCCGAGACGCTCCTGCCGCTGTCGAGCGCGCTCGGCTTCGTGGTGATCGTGCTGCAGGTCCTGTCCTGGACGCTGCTGCTCATCGCCCTCTTCCGGCGGCTGCCCACGACGGAGCCGGCGACGGCGGCCCCGGCGCCCGTCCCGGCGATGGAGCAGGACCGCACGCCGACCGGCCGGCACGCCCTGCTCGACGACCGGGGCGCCCAGGTCGTGGCCGAGGAGGGCACGACCTTCCTCCCGGTCGGCGGTCCCCGCCCCGAGCCGGCCCCGTCCTCGATGCCCCTGCCCTCGATGCCCCTGCCCTCGGTGCCGCAGCCCGGCTCGGGCCGGCAGGGGCCCGGCGGCCCCGCCCGCGGCCACTCTGCGACGGGTCACCCCGGACCGGGCAGGCCGATGCCCGGGCCTCCCCCGGCACGGCCGACCGAGGAGCCGGCCCTCGAGGAGCCGGCGGTCACCGAGACCTTCGCGGCCGGGCCCGCCCGGGACGAGCCCGCGCCGGAGGCGGAGGACGACGAGCGCTACCCGGGCTACCTGCAGGATGCCGCCACGAACACCCCCGGTGACGACGGCGCGGCGGAGGACACGGAGTACCCGGGCTACCTCGAGGGTGTCGACGACGACGAGGAGCCCTCGGACACCGGGTCGATCGCGGCGGAGCAGCAGGAGGTCCCGGAGACCGCGGTGTTCGCGACCGCCGAGCCCGCCGACGAGCTCGACGAGCCCGACGAGCTGCCGGCCGAGGAG
>NZ_JAQZAM010000031.1 GCF_028737215.1 Actinomycetospora chibensis
CCCGCACGAGCGGCCCGGCAGGGCAGAGCCCGCGCCGCCGAGGGAGAGACCCCGAAGCTGAGCCTGGCTACTTCGACGGAAGTCAAGCTCATGGGAACTCCAGGTACATGGGCGAGCCTTCGGCGCTCGACTCCCTCCGGTGAACTCGCTGGTCTGCACGAACTGAGCGAGGCAGACGGCGCTCGGGAAGACGGGAGGTGTCGGCTGCTGGCAAGCGAGCGCACCCAGCGCTCATACTTCTTGTCTGTGGTTCCAGACGTCACGAGCAGTAACGTGTGACTAACTAGGTGCGAAGTTGGTACGTGAGCAGAGCCGTGGATGTCGACCCGAGCGGTGAACCGAACCGTTCCTCTCGTCGTGGTGTTCCAAGGCAAGTGCCTGGAAAGCGGGTGGAGCCCTCGCAGCCGATCTCTTACGTCGCGCTGATAGGAGGGGGAGTCGCCGTAATAGCGGTGACGGTAGTGCTGATGGTCTGGTTGCTCTATATCGCTCGAGAGCCGGTCCCGCCGCCCCAGGCGGGGGCACCAATTGCGCCCAGCGGAGCGGTGCAGATCGACGCGATTCGCACCGCTCTTACTGCCGGTGTTGGCGTGGGCGGAGCCGTAGCTTTGCTGCTTGCCTTCCGTAGGCAGAGGCACTCGGAGGAGACGTCGATCCTGGTTCATCAGGCGACGCTCGCTTCGGAGGCAGACGCGCTCGAGCGGCGAACGACCGAACTCTATACGAGTGCCGCAGAGCAACTTGGGTCGGATAAGGCGCCGGTTCGATTGGCTGGACTCTACGCTCTCGATCGCCTTGGTCAAGATACAGCGAGTCAGCGCCAGGCAGTCGTTGGAGTGTTGTCTGCGTATCTCCGAATGCCCTACGAGCCACTTCGCGATCCCTACTCCAGAAGGCTCGAGGGAACGAGCTTGCTTCTGCCTCAGTGGATAGAGAAGGAGTTGGCGAGTCGGCACCCGCCGGAGGAGGTCGGTACTGCTCAAGCTTCTCCTTCGGCGTCCGAGGGAAAGGAAGACGAATCTGCGCGATCTGCCAGGGAGGAACTTGAGGTCCGCCGTACTGCGCAGCATCTCTTAGGGTCCCACTTTCGCAAGATCGGCCATCAGGAGGACTTGAGCAACTATTGGACGGAGGTGGAGAATGTCGATCTCAGGGGCGCTGACCTGGTCGATTTTGAATTGAGGGAATGTCTCGTTCCCAATGTTAACTTCGCCGGCGCCAGGTTCTACGGCCACACACGGTTCGAGCAATCCATCTTTACGTCCGCGAGGTTCGAGAACGCCACCTTTGAGGGCTTCGTGTCGTTCTCTTTCGCGCGCTTCGAGGAGACACCGAGCTTCGCCGCGATAAAGTTTGCGGGTCCTGCAGATTTTGGTGGAGCGTTGTTCGATACTGCAATGATGTTCATCCAATCGTATTTTGGCGGCAGCGTCGATTGCTCTTTCACCAAGAGTGTCAAGGAGGCCACATTTATACAGGTTTGGTTCGGAGGTCCCGCCAGCTTTAAATCCTTCGAAGGCTCCGTGCGATTTTTGCGATGCCGTGCCGCGTATGATTGCAAGCACAATTGGCCCTCCGGTTGGGAATTGAACCAGCCGCAACCTGATGGGCAAGCACTCCTTAACCCCATTGACTGACATAATCTGTGGGCACACTTCTTCGTAGTCGGGGCCACCTCGTGCTCGCGCTCGCGGTGCCTCAAGAACCACCGCGGCTGGCTCGCGTCCGGGATGTGGGGCGCGGGCTCAGTTTCGAGACGTGGCTCGCGGCCAAGTTGTGGCTGGCTCACCTGTAACTGAGTCGTGTAGCAACGTCGCCGGTCCCAGTCGGGCGCGTTCCGGTCGAGGCAGAGTGAAACCGCAGGCCGGAGAGCTCTCTAAACTTCTGTAGCACCTCGGCAGGGGACTACGGATCAAAAGGTAGATGACCGGGCGCGCGGAAGATCGCCAAGCACCTCGGCACACATCCGGCGCGCATGCGCTTCGAGACGGGCTGTCGGGCGCAGTCACGGGTCGAGACCAGCCGACGGCGCTGACCTGCGGCTTCCAGAGATGTGCTTTCTCAGACGTTCCCTGGATGAGTGAGGAGAGCGCGGCTCGACCGTCACTTTCGTGGAGTCCAGTGAGCGACTCGACGACGAACATGCGACGAACACAGCAGGCAGACGAACCGCGACAGCTGCGAGCCAGCACGGCACGAAACCGCAGCTCCAGGGCCTCGCCGGGGCACCCCCCGGAACGCCGCAGGCGACCCAGGGGACCTTCACACCGAAGAGGTCACTGGTTCGATACCAGTATCGCCCACGCACCAAGGCCCTGGTCACAGGCTCGCACGAGCCGCCGACCAGGGCCTTCGTCATGCCCGGCGAAGATCGATGCAGCAGGAATGCAGCAGCCATCAGCGGCCTCCCTTGTCCTCGTCGTCGTCCGGGCCCGGAAGGCGGTGCGCCCGAGGGGGCCGTCGATCTCGTTGGCCGGTGGACCTGCACGCGCCGACGGCGCCGGAAGTGACCTGCCGCTTTCGTAGAAGGGCACCGTGCCCGCCCGGACTCCCCCTCCGCCTCGTGAGGTGGTCGGAGCCCGCGCGCCGAGCGAGGGCCGAGATGTCACTGATGCCTCGGGTTGTCCATCTTGAGGCGTCACGGGAACTCATCTACGTGGAGCTCGCCGGCGCCGGATTCGTCGCCGACCCACACAGTCGGGTCCTGGGCGAGCTGCACGAGCTCGCTCAGGCGCACCTGGCCGGGCGGCGATGGCACGTTGCCGTGCGCGCCGGACACGACCGCGGCTGAGCACGGCGGTCGTCCGTCGTCGGCCCGATCGTCCGACCCGATAGCTGGAAGGAGCGACTCATGAGTCGCGCGGAGCCTCCCGACGAGGCGCACGACGCCCAGGCGCCCGGCCCCCAGGTGCGCACCGAGGGGCCCCGCCCGGGCTCGGAGCCGACCGCCCACGTGGTGCTGGGCTACCGGGCCAGCCCGTACGGCGAGGCGGTGCTGCACCACGGCGCCGACCTCGCCGTGCGGCTGGGGGCAGCCCTGCACGTGGTGCACGTCGTCGACCTGTCCGACTACCCCATCGACCCCGACTCCCCGGACTGGGAACAGCAGGCACAGAAGACCCTCGCCGCTGAGCAACACGACGTGGAGTCCGCGCTGGCCGATCTGCCGGGTTCGTGGACCTACCACGCCGCGCACGGCGACCCGGTCGCACTGTTACGCCAGGTCGCCGACCACTACGACGCGCTCATGTTCATCGTCGGCAGCCGCGGCGAGAGCGCCGGGGGTGTGATCAGCCGCCTGCTCGGCACCCGACCCTCGGTATCGCACGGACTGATCGCCCGCACCCACCGGCCCGTGTTGGTGATCCCGCCGCACGCGGCCGACGAGCCCTGACCGGCTCCCAGCCAGACCTCAACGGGTCACGACCCTGCTCCGCCCGGCACCCGATCGTCTCGGGAGGTCCCTTGCCCGACAACCACGACACCACCCCGATCAACGATCGCGCGAACGACGACGACCACTCCGCGTCAGCGGTTACGAGTCGACATGCCGAGGGCGGCCCGCACGCCGGCGACCCGCCCGATGGGGGTGCTCGTCGTTCTGGTCACCGAGGCCCGGCAGGCGCATCCCGTCCTGCGGCCCTTCCTCGGAGTCGGAGTGCTCGGCGGCTTCACCACGTTCTCCAGCTACGCGGTCGAAGCACACGAGCTGCTCTGCGGCCATCATGTGGGAGTCGCCGCGCTCTACCTCGTCGCCACCGTCGTCGCGGCGCTCCCCGCGGTGCTCCTCGGGCTCGCCACGACCCGTCGGCTCGCGGGCCTGACCGGTCCACGAAGGACTCGATCATGACCACGACCGCAGGCCTCCTCGTGATCCTCGGCGCCGCCGTCGGAGCCCCCACCCGCTCCCTGACGGACCGATGGCTCCAGTCCACCCATGGCACCGGCCTCCCCTGGGGCACCTTCACCGTCAACATCGTCGCGTGGTTCGTGCTCGGCTTGGCCGCCGTCGCCAGGGCGTCGCACGCCGTTGCTGTCCTGATCGGCACCGGGTTCTGCGGGGCTCTCCACCTGGTCAACCCTCGGCTACGAAACCGTCCGGCTCGCGGAAGACCGCCGCGGCACCCAGGCCGACGAGCACCGAGACGACGATGTTGAAGGCCGCTTGGGTCCAGGCGCCCCAGGACGTTCTCGCACGCCGGCGCCTCGACGCGGGTGCCCGCCCGACGAGGTTCTGGAGGACACCTCTCTCAGGTGGTCCCGGGGGGCTCGGAGGGACACGATGGTCTCGCCGTGACGACGACGTCCCGTCCGCAGCTCCAGCACGACGGCGACGGCTCGGGATCACGCCCCTCGACGTCGCAACGGAGACAGCGCCAATGGCTGACGATGACGGTCAAGACGATTCTCCTTCCCTGAGGGGGCGGGACGACAGCTGGGAGCCTCCGGAGAAGCACCGGGCGGCAGACCGGTTCGCCGGGCGCAGCCTGCGCAGCGCGCAGGCGATCACGGATGCCCTGGCGGAGGCCGGTGTCGTCGACGACGGCGTGGTGGTCGTCGACAGGCGCGCTCCGCGCCGTGGGCTCGGCGATCTGGAACGCCTGCTCGACTCCGCCCTCGAGGAGGTCGAGGAGGACGCCCCGCCCGCACCGGGGGCTACTGGGCCTCACCGCGTGCCGCCGAGCCCCGACGATCCCGACGGCGCTGGGCAGACCGGGCCTCGGTGAACCACGCACACCCAGAGCGGAGCGAAAGGGACGCCCACGACGCGCGGGTGGTACGAGCGTGAGGGCTGCCCGTGCAGGACGGGGTACCAGCAGCGCTCGCAGAGCGGCGGCACACGGTCGCCGCTCCACGGCCGTCGGATCATCGCGTCCGTGCCCGCAGGGTCACGGGCGGCGCCAGCCGCAGTTTCGAGGTCTGCATGGTCGGTACGCCCTCCTCGAGCTCGGGTATTACCCCATCGGTGACGGGCGGAGCGGCCGCGGGCACTCCTGCGACGAGTGCACCGTGCCGGTCGCCCAACGGCGGGGAGGCAGCCGCTTGCCGCCGATGACAGGCCACCGCGCGGTGTCCCGACCGTGGCCGAGGCGCAACCCGGGGCCCTTGCGCGGTTCCCTGCAGGGAGGCGACTCTCAGACGTCCGAGCGCGACGAGAGTCGGACCACGGAGGTCGCGATGGCTACCTACGCCTATCGCTGCCCCGCCTGTGGTGACTTCGACCTGACACGCCCGATGGGCGAGGCACCGGACCGCGCGGTCTGCACGCGCTGTGGTGCGTCCTCGCCGCGGCGGTGGGACGCGCCGTCGCTGGCCGGGATGAACCCGGCACTGCGTTCCGCGTTGGCTCGCGAGGAGGCCAGCCGGGACGCACCCGAGGTGGTCCGACGCTCGCCCGGTGGCGAGCGCCGCTAGTCGTTTCGCCCCGGCCGAGCGGGACCGCGCCGCCGCACCGGGATCTCGGGAGGTCGACGACGCCCGCCCGAAGGAGGACGTGTCGTGGCATCGGTAGGTCTGTTCTACGTCGGAGCCGTCCTGTTCATCAACGGCGTGATGCTGCTCGGGAGGGTCGAGCCGCGGGCCGGCGCGATCATGAATCTCTTCGTCGGTGGCCTCCAGGTGGTCACCCCGACGTTCCTGATCTTCACCGCGAACGGGGACCAGGACACCATCCTGCTGGCCTCGGGGCTCTACCTGTTCGGCTTCACCTACCTCTACGTCGGGATCGGGTTGCTGGCCGGGCTGGACTCCACCGGTGTCGGCTGGTTCTCGTTGTTCGTGGCCATCGCCGCGCTCGGCTACTCCTTCATGAACTTCACGCGACTCGAGGACGCCCCGTTCGGCGTCATCTGGCTGTACTGGGCGCTCCTGTGGTCTCTGTTCTTCGTCCTGCTGGGGCTCAAGCAGGAGTGGCTCACCCGCTACACGGGCTGGGTGGCCCTCATCGAGGGCTGGGTCACGGCCGCGATCCCGGGCTTCCTGCTGTTCTCCGGCTACTGGTCGACCTCCAGCACCACCGCGATCGTGCTTGCCGTCATCGGCGTGGCGATGGTGCTGATCCTGCTCCCCACCGCACGCCGTGACCGCCGTGAACGCGGGGGGCACGCCGAGCCGGTGCCCGCCCCCGAGCCGACCGCACCGGCCCCTGAACGCCCGGTCAGCACAAGCTGAGCTGACCGTTCCACCCCACCGGCCGGGTTGGGAACCGGGCCGCCCGAAGGAGGATCACCATGCCCGAAGTCGTGTTCTCGGTGGACCAGGGCAAGTCCATGCGCGACCAGGCCGTACCCGGCCACAACCGCTGGCACCCGGACGTCCCGGTCGCGACGATGGTCCGCCCGGGGAGCGACTTCCGAGTCGAGTGCCGCGAGTGGACCGACGCGCAGATCGGCAACAACGACTCCGCGAACGACGTCCGTGACGTCGACCTGTCCCGGGCGCACATGCTCTCCGGACCGATCGGCGTGGAGGGCGCGGAGCCGGGCGACCTGCTCGTGGTCGACATCCTGGACCTCGGCCCGGTGCAGGCACCCCAGGAGTTCGGCGACGCCCCGGGTCAGGGCTGGGGCTACACCGGGATCTTCGCGCGGGAGAACGGCGGAGGGTTCCTGACCGACTGGTTCCCGGAATCGGCCAAGGCGATCTGGGACTTCCGTGGCCAGGTCGCCACCTCCCGCCACCTCCCCGGTGTGCGATACACCGGCATCACCCACCCCGGGCTGTTCGGCACCGCGCCGTCGGCCGATCTGCTGGCCCGATGGAACCGTCGCGAGCAGGCCCTCATCGATCGCGAACCCGACCGGGTGCCTCCGCTGGCCCTCCCGCCGCTGACCGACAACAGCCTGGGCGGCACGGCCACCGGTGAGGTCGCCGACCGGATCGCGCGGGAGGGCGCGCGCACCGTCCCCGCACGGGAGAACGGCGGGAACCACGACATCAAGAACTTCACACGGGGAAGCCGCGTCTTCTACCCGGTACACGTGAACGACGCCAAGCTCTCCGGCGGCGACCTCCACTTCAGCCAGGGCGACGGCGAGATCACCTTCTGCGGGGCCATCGAGATGGGCGGCTTCATCGACTTCGGCGTCGACCTGATCAAGGGCGGGATGGAGACCTACGGGGTGACGACCAACCCGATCTTCATGCCGGGCAACGTCGAGCCGCGCTACTCCGAGTTCCTCACGTTCATCGGCATCTCGGTGGACCACGAGACCGACACCAACGAGTACCTGAACGCCACGCTGGCGTACAAGAGGGCTTGCCTCAACGCCGTCGAGTACCTCAAGAAGTTCGGTTACTCGGGAGAGCAGGCCTATCTCCTCCTGGGCTCCGCGCCCATCGAGGGGCGCGTCAGCGGCGTTGTGGACATCCCGAACGCCTGCTGCTCGCTCTACCTGCCGACGGCGATCTTCGACTTCGAGGTGCGCCCGTCGTCGGCCGGCCCGGTGTCCGCCGACCGCGGGATGGCGGCGATCACCAGCTGAGCGCGGCGCCGGAGGCGCATGTCGTCGGTCACTGGTTCGATACCAGTATCGCCGCCGCAGGCCAGAGGCCTGATCCCGTCCCGCTGGGGGTCGGGCAGTACGGTGCAGGGAAGGGCATCGGGTCTCGTCCCGGGGTCGAGTGCTCCGTCGGCCCCGGGACGTCGTGGCTTGCTGGCGGCCTCGCAGGACTCCGAGCGGATGAGCGAAGCCAGCTACGCGACCATCGCAACCTTCGGCAGAGACCTGACCCGAGAGGCCGTCAGCCGGCAGGGCCTGCACGAGTTCATCGTCCCGCGGGTGCGCCAGCACGGCGGCGTTGTGAGCGGCACTGGATGATGGATCGCGAGGCCCGAGAAAGCGTTGCTGTTGTCACCTTCACCTCTCGTGACGCCGCCGAGGCCTTCCGTCGGCACGTCGCCGACAACGCCGAGAACCAGGCCGCGGCCGGTGTGGAGCTGCGGCGGATCAGGCTCGTCGAGGTCGAAGCGAGTTTCCTCAGCCCGTGAGCCGCCAGGGGCCGGGCCCGGTGCTCACGGACTCGCGCCCCGCGATAGGGGGGTCGAGCGAGCCCGCTCCGCCCTACGACGTGGTCGACGGCCCTACCAGGCCCCGGGCTCGAGCTCCGCGGTCATCTCCCGCCAGGCGAGGGGTTCCGCGCAGTGGCTGCAGGTCACGCGCGCCTCGGCCGGGTGTCCGCAGGTGCGGTGGACCAGGCGCACCGGCGCGACGTCGTTCTTGTACGTGTCGCCCCAGCTCATCAGCGTCACGAGGACCGGGTAGAGGTCCGCGCCCTTGCGGGTGAGGCGGTACTCGTGGCGCGGCGGGCTGTCCTGGTAGGGGACGCGGTCCAGGACGCCCTCGGCGGTGAGCAGCCGGAGCCGGTCGTTGAGGACGTTGCTGCCGATGCCCAGCTTGTCGCGGAAGTGGTCGTAGCGGCGCTCGCCGCGGAAGCACTCGCGCAGGATCATCATCGTCCAGCGCTCGCCGATCACCGACCACGTGCGGGCCACCGAGCAGTAGACGTCCTGCAGATCGTCGTGCTTCACGGGCGCCACGGTAGGACACTCTTCGAGTCCCAGCAGCTTGCGCGTCCGTAGGGCCTCTGTCACGGTCGGACTCGAATCGAGTCCCACCCGTGGAGGATGACGTGCCCTTCTACCAGTTCACCGTGCCCACCGGCGGAGCGACGCTGGCTCACAAGGCCGAGGTGGCCGCCGCGATGACCAAGGTCCACGCCGAGGTCACCGGTGCTCCGGGGACCTACGTCCAGTGCTCGTTCACCGAGGTCGCGCCGGGCAGCGTGTTCGTCGCCGGCGAGGCGGTGGAGGGGCCCCGGATGGTCGGGCTGATCCGGTCCGGGCGCTCGCCCGAGGTGCGTGCGAGGCTCATCAACGGTCTCGCCGACGCCTGGTGCGCGATCACCGGCGACGCCAAGGAGGACCTCGGCATCTTCATCGTCGAGATCCCGGGCGCCAACGTGATGGAGGCCGGCGTGATCCTCCCCGAGAGCAGTGAGGACGTCGGTGCCATCCTCTGAGTCGTTGACAGGCAAGTCATGACTTGCCTAATGTTCCCGCCGTGGGCGACGTCTTCAAGGCGCTGGCCGACCCCACCCGGCGCACGATCCTCGACGAGCTGACCGACCGGAACGGTCAGACGCTCTTCGAGCTCTGTGGCCGCCTGACGATGAAGCACGGGCTCAGCTCGACGCGGCAGGCGATCTCGCAGCACCTCGACGTCCTGGAGGCCGCCGGCCTCGTCGAGACCAACCGCGAGGGCCGGTACAAGTTCCACCACATCAACACCGGGCCGTTGCGGACGATTGTCGAGCGCTGGCTGGCGGGGGACACGGAAAGGGGACCGACGTGAGGATCCAGATGGCGAGCGTCTTCGTCGACGACCAGGAGAAGGCGCTGCGGTTCTACGTCGACGTCCTCGGCTTCATGACGAAGCACGACATCCCGTTGGGCGGCGAGGACCGCTGGCTCACCGTGGTGTCCCCGCAGGACCCCGACGGCACCGAGCTGCTGCTGGAGCCCAGTGGGCACCCGGCCGTGCGACCCTTCAGGGACGCGCTCGTCGCCGACGGCATCCCCTTCACGCAGTTCACGGTCGACGACGTCAAGGTCGAGTACGACCGGCTGCGCGCTCTCGGCGTGACCTTCACCCAGGAGCCGGTCGACCTGGGCCCGGTGACCACTGCGGTGCTCGACGACACCTGCGGCAACCTCATCCAGATCGTGCACCAGTCCGGATAGGCGGCTCCCGATCCGCTCCCCCGCGGCGGCCCGCAGGTGCTCGTTCATCGTCGTCTTCTCTCGTGATCGAGTATCCGCTCGCGCAGCCCTGCGGCGAGGCCCGCGACGGTGAGCAGGTCGAGGAGCCCGCCACCGACCCGGGCCAGGCGCAGGCGGCGGACGCCCGCCATGCGGAAGCGGAGGTGGACCCGGGTGGCGGCCGCGCCTGCCGCCCGCAGCGCGATCGTCCAGCTGATCCGCAGGTCCCCGCGCGCCGACCGGTGGACGAGGACCTCCGGGGCCCGGTGGGTGACGATCTCGAACGTGGCGCCGGGCCCGCCCCAGTCCGCGATGACGTCGCCGGGGCGCAATGACGGGATGCCGGGATCGAGGTGGCGGAGCGCCCGTCGCGAGCGGGGGATCAGTGTCTCGACCCAGCACGGGAGGTACCAGCCGGCGCGGTCCTTGCCGAGCTGGTCGAACCACGGCCAGACGAGGTCGGGCGGGCCGGGGAGCGTGAAGCCACGATCCATGACGACCTGGGCGTCGGGAACGAGGTCGTCGCCCGGCAGCTCGGCGGCGGCCTCCTCCGCGGTCGGGCCGATGCCGAGCTGTCCGTCCACCGGTCGGATCACGGGGTGACTGTCCCACCGCGGCCGGCGGACTCCTGTGGCTCGCCCCACGTGCCGTGTCCCTGGATGACCGTCACACGCGTACCAGTAAAGTAGCGGGGCCGCGGTCGAGCAGACGGCCGCTTCGTGGATCGGGGCGCAGGCGAGGCCGGCGCTTGCCGGGTCTCTCCGCGCCGACGGTCGCCGGTACCCCGCCCGGGACGGGTCGCCGGCGCGCGACGGTGGAGATCGGCAGTGCGGCACGTCGTCCGGTTGCTGCCCCGCATCTCTCGTCGCGACCGCAGAGGTGGGAACAGCACGGTGCACCCGGGGCAGGCTGACCAGCTCGTCGTCGCTCTGCGCAGAGCGGCCCGGACCCTCCTGGATCGGCGCAGTATCCGGGATCTCCCACGGACGTTGTCGGAGATCGTGACCGCGGCCGTGGAGACGGTGCCCGGCGCGACCGCGGGCGGTCTCTCGGTGACGGAGGACGGGATCATCGACTCCTGCAACCCGACCAGCCGCGGCATCTCCGAGCTGGACCGGCTGCAGGGCGAGCTGCACGAGGGCCCGTGTGTCACCGCCCTCGAGTGCCCGGCCGAGGACGGCGCGGTGATCGCGGAGGACCTCGCGGGGGCCGACGCGCAGCGGTGGCCCCGGTTCGCGCCGGCGGCGGTGGCCGCGGGGTGCCGCTCGATGCTCTCCACCCAGCTCGCGACGAACGGGCGGACGCGCGCCGCGCTGAACCTCTACGCCGCCGAGCCGGGCGTGTTCGACTCCGAGGCGCGGCTGCTGGCGGGCCTGTTCGGTGTCCAGGCCGCGATGCTCCTCCACGGGAGCGAGCAGGCTGCCCACCTCGCCCGGGCCGTCGACAGCCGCGACGTCATCGGCCAGGCCAAGGGCGTCCTGATGGAGCGCTTCGGGGTCGACGAGAACCAGGCGTTCCGGATGCTCGTGGAGTCGTCCCAGAGCACCAACCTCAAGCTCGTCGACGTGGCGCGCTGGCTCCTCGGCGAGGTCGCGCGCCGGGGCGCCCGGCGCGGGCCCGCGGACACCGCCCGGCTCGACGCCTCGCCGGTCGGTCCCTCCCCGTCCGGCAGCTAGCTTCCCAGCACCACGGGGCCGTCGGGGGTCCGGAGCTCGGCGCGCAGGAGCGGCGGTCCGTCGGCGACGGTGACGCAGCCCGAGAGCCCGAGGTCGGCGAGCCGGCGGCGCAGCGCGGGAGCGTCCGGCGAGGCGAGGACCAGACGCTCGAGCCGGACGCCGGCGTCGGGCATCCCGTCGGTGGGGTGGGCCCCATCCCAGGCGATGAGGCTCGGCACCAGGCCGCCGCCATCTCCGCCGCCATCTCCGCTGCCACCGCCGCTGCCACTGTCGCTGCCACCGCCGGGGAGCGCGCCGTCGGCGGGCACCGTGAGGGTCCACGACAGCGCGTCGCGGGAGAGCCGCAGGCGTTCGCCGTGGTCGTCGGGGCCGGGCGGGAGGACGGCGGGGCGGGCGACCCAGTGCAGCAGTCGCGGGCCGTCAGCGAGGCGCGCGCGCACGCCGGGTTCGTCCAGCCCGAACCAGCGGGGCCGACCCGGCGCTGGAGCGTCGGGATCGACGGCGATCAGCTCGAGATAGGTGCTCCCGCCCAGACCCAGCAGGGCGTTGTGGGTGCCGAAGCCGGCGTGCCGACCGCCCGCCCCGAGCCGGACCCCCAGCTGCTCCTCGAGGGCCGGCACGCCGCGGGCGAGGTCGGTGGCGGCCACGACGAGGTGGTCGACGGCGGGTGTCGGTGGCACGGAGGCGACGGTACGGCGCCAGGCAGCCCTCGAACCCGCGTGCGCGGCGCCCTGAGCGGGGTGCCGCCAGGAGCGCCGCGTACGGTTCTCCGCATGCCGGGCATCACGTGGCCGCCGAACGACACCGACCGGAACCGGTTCCTGTGTCGCCTGCAGGTCGCGCTCTACGTCGCGGCCGCCCTGTACTTCGGGGCGTTCGCGCTGGCGACGGGGGCCTTCGTGCCGTGGGCGATCTTCACGGTCGCGCTGGCGGCGGCGCTCGTGACGGGCGCGGCGATCCTGCTGATGAGGGCTCAGCGCCAGGGTCCGGGGCGCTGAACCGGGCGGATCAGCCGGTAGGCGCTGCGGAGGCGACGGTCTCCCATCGCCGTGACAGGGCGTCCAGGTGGACGAGGAGCTGGTCGACGTCGATGGCGTGCTCCGCCATCAGCTCCCGTTCGAGTTCGCGTGCCCGGCGGTGCACCCGGGCCAAGGCCTCCCGTCCGTCGTCGGTGAGCCCGAGCAGCTTGCGCCGCCCGTCCGCAGGCGCCTGCGTGCGCGCGATGAGTCCGCGGTCCTCGAGCCGCCGGCACACGTCCGCCATGGTGGAGCGGTCGAGCGCGACGGTGTGGGCCAGAGAGCCCTGATCGAGGTCCGGATGGGCGTCCACCGTGACGAGCACGGCGTACTGCGGTCCGGTGAGCACCGGATCGACCCTGCGGGCCCAGGCGGCCGTGTAGGCCTGGTGGAGGCGCCGGGCGAGATAGCCCGGTGCGTGGCGTATGGCGTCAGGGGTGGCTGGGCCACCCTCCGGATTCGTCCCGTCCCCCTCGCGTGACATTCGTCCACTCTGACACAACCGAGTGACACACAACTCGGTATGACGTGCGGGGAGGGCGACGAACGGTCGACCGATTCAGTTCACCGGACGTTCGGTCGGTTTTCCCGCGGAACACACGGTAGCGCCGGGTGAGAGGCTCTCACGCCGTGGACGGCATCACGGAATGGACCCGCGCGCAGGAGCGCGTCATCGACCTCGTGACGGACCTGCCCGCGGCCCGAGCTGCGGCGACCGTGCCCGCCTGCCCGGACTGGACGGTCCGTGACCTGCTCTCGCACATGGTGGGGCTCGGCGCCGACGTCGTCGCCGGGGACGAGCCCGACGACCACAACGAGGCGTGGACCGCGCAGCAGGTCGAGGCCCGGCGCGACCGGGACGTCGACGCCCTCGTGGCCGAGTGGCAGGGGCTCGCGGAGCCGTTGCGCGCGTGGATGGCCGAGCACGGCACCCGGCCGCTGGGTGACGTCACGATCCACGAGCAGGACCTGCGCGGCGCCCTCGGTGTGCCAGGCGGCCGGGACACCCCGGCGATGGCCGCGATGCGCGAGCGCTTCGTGCAGCGGTTCGCGGCCCGGCTCGACCCCGGGCTGCCGCCCGTCGCGCTGACCGGCGACGGATGGTCGTGGGCGTCGGGGGACGGCGAGCCGGCGGTCGAGGTCCGGACGTCGGACTTCGAGCTCGCCCGCGCGCTGATGGCCCGGCGCTCCGCGGCCCAGCTGCGGGCGTGGACGGTGCGCGGTGACGTGGAGCCCTACCTCGACGCGTTCGCGACCCTGGGTCCGCTGCCGGACCGGGACCTCACCGAGTAGCGCACCGACCGGGTCAGCGGACGGCCCGCGGAGCCTGGCTGGGGAACAGCAGGCGCACGTCGTCGATGGTCACCAGCCGCAGGTGGATGACCTGCTCGACGACCGCGATGCGCCACCCGCGCGTCTTGTCGTTGAGCCGCAGGCCCCGCAGCCAGCGCTGCGCGTGCCGGAACGCCTCGCTCTGCGTCTTGGGGCTGGGCGCGGGACGGCCCTCGGCGCGATGCCACTCCGCGATCTGGTCGGCGTCGCCGTGCACCTCGCGCGACGCGTTGCCCGCCCCGGCGGTGGCGGCGGCGATCAGCGTCGGGCCGCAGGCCGCGACCAGCACCGACCACCACGTCTCGGCGGTGGGCAGCGAGGTGTCGATGGTGCGTCCGCCGGCGAGGCCCCCGCTGGTCGTGACGCCGGCGGCCGCGGTGGGGGCGAACCGCAGCAGCGCCAGGGTCAGCTCCTGGCCGTCCGGGAACCAGAGGCCCAGCGAGGAACGGTCGTCGCGGACGAGCAGGCCGTTGCCGGTGCGGATGCGGTCCTTGCCGGGGACGCCGGGCACGAACAGGGTCAGCAGGCCACCGTGCCGCTGCCGGTTGATGATCAGGTAGGCGTCGTCGCGGACCTCGATCTCGACAGCCAGCCGTGACACGCGGTCGTCGGGGACGGCGATGTGCCGTGCGGCGCCCGCGCCTGCGCCCTCGCCGGGCCGGCGGCCGGTGCCGTCACCACGCCCGATCGTGACCCGCTCGCCCCAGGGGATCGACTGGGCGCGCTCGGTGCGGACGTCGAGGACGGTGAGGCCCCCGAGGGCCATGCGCGGGGTGCCGGGGGCGGGGGCCCGCGGGGCGCGGGCGATCGGTCGCGTCACGACACCTCCCGTCCACCGTGGGCGGGCGGGCCGGACTGCTCCTAGCCGCCCCCGTTGCGGCGGGGTTCCGCCGGCCGACCCCAGGATACGCGGGGACGGGCCCGGGTCTCCTCGTCGCGGGGACCCCCGACGGGTGTCGGGGCGCGGCCGCGCGTGGCGTCCCGGGCCATGTCGGCGACCCGCTGCACGAGCGTCGCGCCCGGTCGGGGTCCGGGCCGGGAGCCTGGGGCCGGCGTGACGACGGTCGTCCGCGTCTCGGGCTTCCCGGTGTGCTTCTGGGTGTGCTTCTCGGTGTGCGGGGTGCGGGCACCGCCTGCTCCCCGGGACCCCCCGACGGTGTCCCGGGGAGCCCCGGCCGGCCCCCGCGCCTGAGCCGGCCGAGGTGGGGGCGGAAGAGCCCGCCCGGGCCGGCCGCCTGCCCGCGGCACGGCCGGGCGGGGCCCGGGTGAGGACGGCGGACGGCCGGAGCCGTTCGCCGGGACGGCGGCCGCGACGGGTGCCGCGACGGGTGCCGCGATCGCCGCCGGCGGCGGGGACGACAGCGACGACGGGGTCGGGTCGACCGCCGAGGCCGTCGCCACGGGTGTCGCGGCCGGACGGGAGAAGGCCGCGGTGACGAGCACGCGCCCGACGGGGACGTCGGCGCCCGCGAGCAGGTGCAGGAAGGTGCGCTCGGCGAGGCGGCGCGCGTCGGTGTCGCGGGCGTGCTCGAGGTAACCCGAGAGCAGCTCGTCGGCGAGCACCTCGAGCGGCCAGCGGGCGGCCACGTCGGCCAGGTCGTCGGGGTGGAACTCCACCCACAGGTGCGGTGCCGCGACGCGCTGGCCGCGCGGCGTCCACACCAGCGACTCCTCGGACGCGAGCCGCCGGGCGGCCGCGCGGATCAGGCCGTCGCCGTGCACCCAGGGCCGGCCGAGCAGCCCGCGCACGGCACGACGCAGCCGGTCCGAGGGCGTGGGCGGGGCGAGGTCCGTCGTCGGCAGGGCCTCGAGCACCTCCGCCGAGCCGTCGCCGCCGCGCGGACCGCGCCCGGTGGAGGACACGACCATCCACGCCAGCCCGGCGGTGCCGGCGACGAGGACGAGAACGAGCAGGGCCAGGACGAACGAGCCGGAGGCGAGCCAGGTCAGGAGCAGGAGGCCGAGGGCGGCCGCGCCGACGAGGCGGGGCCAGGTGAGGGCGGAGCGGGCAGTGGTCCTCGGGGTCATCGCGCACCCCCGTCGGCGAGCGTGGCGCCCCCGGAGGGCAGCAGCGTGAGCGGGTTCGGCAGGTGCGTGGCGGCGGCGCCGAGCACGGAGCTGTCGCGGGCCGCATCGCCGAGGCCGGTCGGGCCGAACGCGGACACGACCCCGGCGGCCAGCACGAGCAGCATGAGCGCGAGGGCGCCGTGGGCGACGACGCCGAGGGCGCGGTCGGGCAGACCGGGTCGGCGGAACCCGCCGCCGCGGCGGGCGGCGAGGGTCTCGCCGAGTCGGCGGCCCACGCCCCAGCCGACGAGGGCGCCGACGAGCGCGGCGCCGATGACGATCGCCCCGCGCGAGACCGTCGCGTCGGGCGCGACGAGCAGCGGCACCAGCCAGCGGGCGAGCGCACCGGCGATCAGCACCCCGGCCACGGCGCCGGCGGCGCGCAGGACGAGTCCGGTGCCGCCCCGACGCCAGCCGCGCAGCGCGGCGATCAGGACCACCGCGAGCACCACCAGGTCCACGACGGTCACGGGAGCCTCCTCGATGTCCCTGCATGTCCGGGGTCGCACACACGACTCCGGCTGACATCGAGTCAACCCGCGCGGACACGGCCCCGGCGGCGGGCGATCGGGAACTAATTCCCCGCCGGGGACGCGCCTACCCCGTGGCCGGGCCCTCCAGGGGCACGAGGACCTCCTGCATTCCGGGGCTGTCGACGGGACCGCCGGCGAGCCGGCTCAGGAAGCCGATCACCCCGGCGGAGCCCCAGTGCCACGAGGGCTCGCGACCCAGGGTCCACGTCCCGTTCTGTCGGGTCGCGCCCCAGTGGCCCTCCGGGGTGGCGACGGCGAGCAGCCAGGCGCGGGCATCGCGGGCCGCCGCGGTGAACTCGCCGTCGCGGGTCACGCGGCCCAGGGAGTCGAGGAACCAGCCGGTGCCCGCGGCTCCGCTGTTCGTCGAGGCGTGGACGGTCGGGCTGCCCTCGTACTCGGCCCACGCCAGGCCCACCGGTTCGTCCAGGGCGACGCTGACCAGCCACCGGCCCGCGCCGCGCGCCCGCTCGAGGTGGCGGGGGTCGCCGAGGATCGCGTGGGCCTGCAGCGACACCCAGCCGATCCCGGCCGCGCCCTCCTCCATGCCCGTGGCCCTGTTCGGGTTGTCCGGCGTCAGTGCTTCCGACCCGGCGCCGAGCAGTATCGGCCAGGCCAGGCCCCCGCCGGCGGGTTGCGCGGTGCGGTCGAGGAAGCCGAGCGCGGCCTCCGCGTCCCGGCGCCAGCGTTCGTCGCCGGTCGCCTGGTACATCCGCAGGAAGACGAACGCCGCGCCGGCGGTGCCCGAGAGGAACCCGGTGTTGCGCCGCGGCTCGTCGGCGCGCTCGGGCAGCCCGCCGTCGTCGTCGAGGCGGCTGGACAGGTACGCCGCGCCGCCCGCGGCGTGCGCGGCGAGCTCCGGGTCGCCGGTGCGCTCGGCCATCACCGAGAGCGCGTAGACGATCCCGGCCTGGCCCTCGCCCATGCCGTGCCGGTAGGAGGGCGGCTCGCTCCCGCCGTCGACCCAGGCCCACCGGCACATCTGGGGGCACGGTGCGCCGTCGACGCCCTCGGCGCGGTCGAGCACCCAGCGCAGCGAGTCCCGGGCGCCCGCGCGGTAGCGGTCGTCGCCGGTGGCATCGCCCAGGCGCCACAGCACCTCGGCGACCCCGGCCGCGCCGTCGTCGAACGAGGTGTAGGCGCGCGCTGCCGGGCCGTCGGGGTTGACGTAGTCGGGCACCCGGCCGCCCCGCGACGCGCCCAGCAGGAAGTCGCCCGCGGACCGGGCCCCGGCGAGGTGGCGCTCGCGGGCCGCCGGGTCGGGGGTCGCCGCGGCGAGGGCGAGCAGCCCGTGCGCGATCCCGGCGGCGCCGACGTCGCGGTCGGTCTGGCGGTTCGGTGCCTGGATGGCGCTGGTCCACGCGCGGGCGCCGGGCGGCCCGCCGGCACCGAGCGGGTCCGGGATGCCGTCGTCGACGAGCCGGTCGGCGAACGCGTCCGGGAGCGGCGACGGCGTGGGTCCCGTGGGCTCCGCGGCGGGGGCGCGTGCGCAGGCGGCCGCCAGAAGGGAGACAGCCAGCAGGGCGGCGGCCAGCACCAGGAGGAGCCGCGTCATCGGGGGACGACGGCCGCGCGCGACCCCGAGTTGACCGCCGAGGGCGTCGGGGACGGGGCCACGACCCCGAACGTGAACCCGCGGGCGCGCAGCGCGTCGATGGCCCGGGGCAGGTACTCGAGCTGGGCGGGCGGGCAGCCGACCGTGTCGCCGGAGTCGTGCAGCAGGATCATCGCCTGGTCCACGGACTCGGTGAGCACGTAGTCGACGAGCGCGTCGGCGCCCGGGCACTGGAAGTCGCCGGGCTTGTTCGACGTCCACTTCCAGTGCACGCCGTTCGACATCCCCAGGCGTGCCAGGACGGCGTCACCACCGGGGGAGGGCTGGCCGAACGGGTAGCGGAACAGCGTCGGGCGCACCCCGGTGATCTCGGTGAGCACCTCGTTCGTGCGCTGGATCTCGACCTCGGCCTCCTCGGGTGTCAGGTCCGGGAACCACGGGTGCTCCCAGGCGTGGTTGGCCACGACGTGGCCCTCGTCGTGCACGCGTCGCACCAGCTCGGGATGCGCCTCGGAGTGGTCGCCCTGCAGGAAGAAGGTGGCGGGCACCCGCTTGGCGGCCAGGACGTCGAGGATGTACGGGGTCAGCTGCGGGGACGGACCGTCGTCGAAGGTGAGCGCGACGCGGGGCCCCGGGCGCGCCTCGGGCGAGGGCGGCAGCGCCTGGTCGAGCGCGGTCGGGACGTAGCGGGGGCCGGCGACGGTCTCGTCGGACGCCGTCCCGGCCACCGACGAGGCGACCGAGATCACCACGGTGCCGAGCAGCGCGAGGAGGAAGAAGAGCAGCGAGCGGACGTTGCGACGCCGGTCGTCGAAGGACACGCGACCTCAGCGGAACGGCCGCAGGCTGCGGCGCACGATCCGCACCACCAGCAGCAGCGTGAACAGCACGGTCACCGCCATGAGCACCGCCGCGATGGCGTTGATGCCCGTGGCCGCGGCCAGCGCGAAGCCGGTGGTGCCGCCACCGACGGCGCTCGTGAGGTACATCGAGTGCTCCCCGTACATCCCCGCGGTCCGTCCCTTCTCGATTCCTCGTCCGACATGTCGTTCTCGTGCGGCTACCAGGCCTGCCGGCGGGCGTTGAGACACCGCCACGCCGAAACCACCGCACACAGCTCCAGGAAGAACCCGTAGAAGTCCTCGACGATCAGCACCGCGACGATCGCCACGTCGCGCCACCCGCGGTCGGGCACCCGCAACATCGAGGTCATCCGCTCCAGCCACATCACGGCGAGCGGGATGAGCCCGATCAGCGCGTACCGGAACGGCACCGCGTAGATGATCATCAGGGCGAGCATCGTCAGGAACAGCACCCGGAAGAACACGCTGAACCCGAACAGGACGTAGGACAGGCAGTCCTGCCGCGTCGCGGTCGACCAGCCGCGCTTGAGGCACTCGTCCATCCCGCCGCGTCCCCACCGCATGCGCTGGACCCAGAGTTCGCGGAACGAGGCGGGCGGGGTGGTGTAGACGTGCGCCTTCCGGGCGGCGGCCACGCGGAAGCCGCGGGCCTTGAGCTCCAGGGTCAGCGCGTAGTCCTCGATCAGCGACGTGCCGTCCCACGGCTCGCCGGCCTCGCGGGTGGCGGCCACGGCCTCGAGGGCGACGTTGCGGTACATCGCGGCGGCGCCGCTGGCGACCGAGACCTTCCAACGGCGCAGGTCGCGCAGGTCGTCGTAGCGGGTGTACTCGAGGCGCTGGAGCCGCCAGACCAGGCCGCGGCCCGGCGTCGCCCAGTACCGGGCGCAGACCGCGCCGAGCACGGCGTTGCCGCGCAGCTCGTCGGCCATCGCCGCCACCGTGTCCGGCAGCAGCACGGTGTCGGCGTCCATCGTCAGCACGAGGTCGGCGCCGCGCGCGGTCTCCCGCCAGCCGTGGTTGAGCGCGCCGGCCTTCTTGTCCGGGTTGTGCGCCATCTCCAGGACCGTCACCGGGTACCGGCGGGCGATCTCGGCCGTGCGGTCGGTGCAGTTGTTGGCCACCACGACGACCTCGGCGATGTGCAGCCACTCGGGGACGTCCTGCGCGAGCAGGCCCTCCACCGTGGCCGTGATGCCCGCCTCCTCGTTGTGGGCCGGCACCAGGACGCTGACGGTGGTGACCCCCGTCGCGGCGCTCGTCGCACGGCGGGTGCCGCGGCCGGTGCGGGGTGAGGCGGAGGCGACCGTCGTCGCCGGGGCTGCGGCCTCCGGTACCGCGGCCGTGGCCGGCGTGGGGGAGGGCGCGATGGTGGTGCGCAGCGTGATGGTGGGCGCGTCGTGGTCCGAGGAGCGGCGGGCCGGGCGGGTGCGGACACCCACGGGCCCGGTCACCGGGTCGGCGGGGACGGAGCTGCGCGGCGGCGTTGCGCCCGCTCGTCCGACCCGTACGGCCTGGCTGCTCGTCACGTCACCTCGCTCGCGTCACCGTGTGCTCACGTCCGTGGTCGCTGCTCACTCGATCGGTGGGCGACCTGCGAGGCATACCGTACACAGACCGGATTTCGTTACACCATCGTGAGAAATCGGATGTCGCTTTGACGCCGGAGTGTCACTCACCTGCCTTTTCGGCCCCCCGATCGGCAGACGGCCGAGAGCCGGCTCCGGCGTTCGGCACAGCGACGGCGGCACGGCCGGCGGGCGTGAGCCGCCCCACGCCGGCCGCGCCTACCGTGGGCGAGGTGATCGGCTTCGAGATCGTCGGCTTCGTCGTCTCGAGCGGCCACGCCTACGAGGGGCGTCCGGGCGACGGCCCCGTGGCGGTGCCGACCACGACGCCCGACCACATCGACATCCGCGCGGGGTACGGCGTGGTGGGCGACCGCTACGCGGGGCAGGACGCGCACCGGGACGCCGCGGTCACCGTGCTCGCGATCGAGGCGCTCGAGGCCGTCGCCGCCGAGCTCGGCGTCGCGCCGTTCGATCCCGTCGCGGCCCGACGCACGATCGTCACCCGCGGGCTGGACGTCGAGGCCCTGCGCTCCCGCGAGTTCGCCCTCGACTCCGGCGACGGGCCGGTGCGCCTGCGCGGGGCCCGGCCCGCGGCACCGTGCGCCTGGATGGACGTGGTGCTCGCCCCCGGCGCGCACGCCGCCCTCCGCGGGCGCGCCGGGGTGCGGTGCGCGGCACTGGGCTCGGGGACCCTGCGGGTGGGGCCGGCGACCGTGACCGTCCCGGAGGGCGACGATCTCCTGGACGCGTCCCGTGCCGGCCTCCCGCCTCGGGCGCGACGGCCGGCCGCGAACCGGACGTCCCGTGACGCTCCGGGCACGACGACGGTGGGATCGGTCTCGACCCCGGGCCCGTGATCGCGTCCTGCGGCACGGTCGTGCGGTGAGCGCCGACGTCTCGACCGCCGAGTCCGCCACCGGGATCGGGCGCGCCCGCACGCTGCTGCTCGCCGTGGTGTGCGGCGCCGCGGTGGCCAACATCTACTACGCCCAGCCCCTGCTGCACACGATCGGCGGGGAGTTCGGCGTCGGCAACGGCACCGCCGCGCTGCTCGTCACGGCTTCGCAGGTGGGGTACGCGCTGGCGCTCGCCTTCGTCGTCCCGCTCGGCGACCTGCTGGAGCGTCGGCGGCTGGTGAGCCTGCTGCTGCTCGGGTGCGCCGTGGTGCTCGGGCTGGCCGCGGCAGCGCCCGGGTTCGCGCTGCTCGCCACGGCCGTCGCGCTGGTCGGCGTGACCTCGGCCGTCGCGCAGGTCGCGGTGCCGCTGGCGGCGCAGCTGGCCGGCGACCACGAGCGCGGCCGCGTCGTCGGCACCGTGATGAGCGGCCTGCTGATCGGCATCCTCGGGGCGCGGACGGTCGCCGGGTTCGTGGCCGAGGCCGGCGGGTGGCGCTGGGTCTTCGCGCTCGCGGCGGGCGTCATGGTGGTGCTGGCCGTGGTGGTGCGCCTGGTGCTCCCGGTCGTCCCGCCCACCGAGTCGACGAGCTACCCGCGCCTGCTGGGCTCGGTGCTCGGCCTCGTGCGCCACGAGCCGGAGCTGCGCCGGCGCATGCTGCTGGGCGCGGTCGGCATGGGGTGTTTCACGATCCTGTGGACCTCGGCCGACTTCCTGCTCTCCGCGCCGCCGTACGGCTTCGGTCCGGCGGTCGTCGGCCTGTTCGGCCTCGCGGGCCTGGCGGGGGCGGCGATGGCGCCGCTCGCGGGCCGGCTGGCCGACCGCGGCCACGGGCGGCTCGTCGTCACCCTGGGGCTGGTGGTGCTCGTGGCCAGCTGGGCGCTGCTCGGGCTCGGCGGGGCGTCGATCGTGGCGCTGATCGCGGGGGTCGTCGTGCTCGACCTCGCCCAGCAGAGCCTGCAGATCAGCCACCAGAGCGTCATCTACGCGCTCGCCCCGCAGGCCCGCAGCCGCATCACCACCGCGTACATGACCTCGGTGTTCATCGGCGGCACGCTGGCCTCGGCGGCGACGTCGATCGTCTACCCCGCGGGTGGCTGGGTCGGCGTGTGCGTCCTCGGCGGTGCCGTCGCCCTCGTCGGCCTCGGCGTCTGGTTCCTGCCCCGTACGTGAGCGATGTTCGGGGCTATCACCCCGAACATCGCTCACGTGGGGGACAGGTGCGCGGAGAGGTCGCTCGCGGCCGCGGCGGTGGCGGCGGCGTGGGCGGCGAGGCGGGGGCGCAGGCGCGGCGCGGGGCCGGAGACGGTGAGCGCGGCGACGATCCCGCCGTGGAACCCGCGCACCGGGGCGGCCGCGCCGGCGAGCTTGGGGTCGAACTCGCCGTCCACCACGGCGTGGCCCGCGGCGCGCACCCGCGCGAGGACCTCGGGGTCGGCGCCGACCGCCCGGGCGGCCGCCTCGTCGCGCTCGGAGAGCAGCACCCGGCCCGTGGACGTCGTCGCCGGCGGGATGTCGTCGACGTCGAAGCGCGCCCGGGCGGGCCCGCCGCCGGCGTCGGCCGTCAGCAGCGTGGCCACCCGGGACCCGTGCAGGCGGCACAGCGACGCCTGCTCGCCGGTGCGCGCGGCGAGGGCGATCAGGGCGGGGCGCGCCAGCGCGACCAGGCGGGCCTCGGTGGTGCGGGCGGCCAAGGCGTAGAGCCGCCAGCCGAGGGCGTAGCGCCGGCTCGCCGGGTCGCGCTCGACGAGGCCCTCGTCCTCGAGGGCGGCGAGGGCCCGCGACACCTGGCTGGGCTGGCGTCCGGTCTCCTCGGCCACCCGGGCCACGCCGAGCCCGGCGGTCAGCGCCTCGGGCGAGGACAGCACGTCGAGCAGCTCCATGTCGCGGCGCAGGCCCGCCGAGCGTGGGCGGGTCACGAGGACAGCCCCAGCGAGGCCAGCCCCAGCATCACCAGCGCCGTGACCCCGCCGAGCGTCCAGGCCGCGGTGCGCCACCAGTTGGTCCGCGTCAGCCGGGCGTGGACGGCCGGGTCCCAGCCCTGCGCCAGCCGCTGGTGGCACGGCACCGAGACGGCGACGGTCACGCCCACCGTGGCGGCGCCGCACAGCCCCGCAGCGAGCGCGAGCACGAACGGGACGCCGGGCGGCTGCCAGACGAGCAGCACCGCGCACGTCAGCCCCTGCACCGCCCAGGGCCCGCTGACCAGCAGGCCCATGATCCGCGTGTGCCGGCCGTGCACCGCGACCCAGTCACTTCCGACCATGTGGGCGAACCCGGGGTAGACGAGCAGCTGGATCACCCAGACCAGCCCGACGCAGAACCAGACGGCGGCGAGGTGCAGGCCCAGCACGGCCATCCCCAGCAGACCCGTCCCCAGCAGCGGAGGTGCGCTCACCGCACGGATTCTTGCCCCACCCGTCGACGACTTCTCTACTGACCCGCGCCGGACCGGCAGACGACGAGGGAGGGCAGTCCGACGTGAAGATCACCGACATTCGTCTCGAGCACCGCGAGACCGTCCTCGACCCGCCCTGCTACGCCGCCTGGGACCCCGAGCCCCGCACCCGTTTCGCCGCGACGATCGTCCGGGTCGAGACCGACGAGGGCGTCGTCGGCGTCGGCTCGGGCGACACCATGGCCGGGTTCGACGGCTACCGCGAGCTGTTCCTCGGCACCGACCCGCTGGCCACCGAGCTGCAGGTGCGGCGCATCGAGTCGATCGGCTTCCACGCCGGCCGGTTCTGGCCGCTCGAGTCCGCGCTCTGGGACATCGTCGGCCAGGTCGCCGGCCTCCCCGTCGCCACGCTCTTCGGCGGCGTCACCGACCGCGTGCCCGTCTATGCGTCCTGGTGCTCGGAGCAGCCGCCGGGGCGCCGGGCGGAGGACGCCCACCGGCTGGTGGAGGACGGCATCCGCGCCGTCAAGATCCGGGCCCACCCGCGGCGGCTGCGCCAGGGCGTCGCGGCTGTCGCCGCGGTCCGCGAGGCCGTCGGCGACCGGCTCGACATCATGGTCGACCTCAACCAGGCCTGGCGGATGGGCGGCGACGTCACCGAGCCGCTCGAGCTCGCCGAGGTGCGGCGCGTCGTCCGGCGCCTCGCCGAGTACGACGTCGCCTGGGTCGAGGAGCCGTTGCCCTACGCCGACGCCGACGGGCACCGCCTGCTGCGCGCGGACAACCCGGGCGTGCGGATCGCGGCGGGGGAGATGCTGGACTCGCTGCCGCAGACGCTGGCGCTCCTCGAGGCCGACGCGCTGGACGTCTACCAGGCCGACGTCGTGCTCGCGCTCGGGATGACGCGGTCCCGCCAGCTCGCCGAGGCCGCCCGCGCCCGGCACCGTCGCTTCACCCCGCACACCTGGACCAACGGCCTGGGCCTGCTCGCGAACCTGCACGTCGCCGCAGGCGTCGGTGCCGGGCCCTACCTGGAGTTCCCCGACGACCCGGCCGGCGGCTGGACCCCGGAGCGCCGCGACTTCCTGCTCGCGGAGCCGCTGCGCCCCGACCCCGACGGCATGCTCGTCGTTCCCGAGGCGCCCGGGCTGGGCGCCGTGCTCGCCTGACGGGCACCCCGAGACGGCGGTCCCGGCTCCGACCCCCCCTCGGAGCCGGGACCGCCACCCACACACCCGCAAGGAGTCCCGTGACCGGCACGACCGACTGGGCCGCCCGCGCCGCGGCGTTCCGCCCGGCGACCACGCTGTTCGTCGACGGCGCCGAGCGCGCGGCGGCCGACGGCGCCACCTTCCCGACGATCTCCCCGCGCGACGGCGCCGTCGTCGCCGAGGTCGCCCACGCCGGACGCGCGGACGTGGACCTCGCCGTCGGCGCCGCTCGGCGGGTGTTCGAGGAGGGGACCTGGTCCCGGGCCGCGCCCGCCGTGCGCAAGCGGGTCCTGCTGCGCTTCGCCGAGCTGGTGCGCCGCGACGCCGAGCACCTCGCGCTGGCCGAGACCCTCGACGTCGGCAAGCCGATCCGCGAGTCGATGAACGTCGATGTCGCGACCTGCGCCGACGTGCTGGCCTGGTACGGCGAGGCGATCGACAAGCGTTACGACGCGATCGCCCCCACCGGGCCCGGCAGCCTCGCGACGATCACTCGCGAGCCCCTCGGGGTCGTGGCCGCGGTCGTCCCCTGGAACTACCCGCTGATCCTCACCTCGTGGAAGATCGGTCCGGCGCTCGCCGCGGGCAACAGCGTCATCCTCAAGCCGGCCGAGCAGTCGCCGCTCTCGGCGCTGCACCTCGCGCGCCTCGGCGCCGAGGCCGGGCTGCCCGACGGCGTGCTGCAGGTGCTCTCCGGCGACGGGCCGGGCACGGGCGCCGCCCTCGGCCTCCACGACGTCGTCGACAAGGTCGCGTTCACCGGCTCGGTCGGGACGGGCCGGGCGTTCCAGCGCTACGCGGGGGAGTCCAACGGCAAGGCCGTCGCCGTCGAGGCGGGCGGGAAGTCCGCGCAGCTCGTGCTCGCCGACGCCCCGGACCTCGACGCGGTCGCCGACGCCGTGTGCTGGGGGATCTTCTACAACGCCGGCCAGACCTGCCACGCCGGCTCGCGGCTCATCGTCGACCGCCACGTCCACGAGGCGCTGCTCGACCGCGTGCTCACGCGCGCCAAGGAGTTCGTCGTCGGCGACCCGCTCGACCCCGACACGGTCCTGGGCGCCGTCGTCGACGGAACCCAGCTCGCCCGGATCGAGGGCTACGTCGACCTCGCGCGGTCCGAGGGCGCGGTCCTCGCGACCGGCGGCGGGCGGCCGCAGCCCGTCCCCGGCGGCACCTACACCGAGCCGACCGTGCTCGATGGCGTCGACCCGGCCTCGCGCGTGGCCCAGGAGGAGATCTTCGGACCGGTGCTGTCGGTCATGGTGTGCGACGGGCCGGCACACGGGGTCGAGCTGGCGAACGAGACGCGGTTCGGGCTCGCCGCGTCGGTGTGGACGTCGGACCTGACCGTCGCCCACCGGACGGCGGCGGCGCTGCGGGCCGGCACGGTGTGGGTGAACACCTACGACGCCGCGTCCGTCACGACGCCGTTCGGCGGCTTCGGGGACTCGGGCGGTGGTCGCGACCGTTCGCTGCAGGCCCTCGACGCCTACTCGGCACCCAAGACCACGTGGTTCGCCCTGTGACCGGGATGAACGCCGTGAGCGGCCTCGTGCACGCTGCCGGGGTGAGCACCGACGTCCACGCCCCCTGCGCCGGCGTCGCCGCCGGCACCGCGTTCCTGTCCGGCCCCGGGCCGGTCGTCGACTTCGGGCCCGGCGCGGTGGCCCGAATCCCCGCGCACCTCGCCGCGCTGTCCGCGCGACGGGTGCTCGTGGTCACCGACCCCGGCCTGCGTGCGGCCGGGGTCGTGGACGCCGTCGTCGGGCCGCTCGCCGCGTCCGGCGCGGTCGTCGAGGTCTTCGACGCGGTGCGCGGCAACCCCACGGTGGCCGTCGTCGAGCAGGGCGCCGAGCACGCGCGGGCTCTGGGCCTCGACGCGGTGCTCGCGCTCGGGGGCGGGTCGAGCCTCGACGCCGCCAAGGGGATCGCGCTGCTCGCGCCGTCGCCCGGCGCCCGGGCCGACGGCAGCGGGGTGACGCCCGCGGCGGGCCTCCCGCTCGTGGCCGTGCCGACCACTGCGGGCACGGGGGCCGAGACGAACGGCTTCGGGGTGCTCGAGGACCCCGCGAACCGGCAGAAGGTCTACTGCGGCGACGCGAGCGTCGTGCCCCGGGTCGCGCTGCTCGACCCGGAGCTCACGCTCGGCCTGCCCGCGTCGGCCACCGCCGCGACCGGCGTCGACGCGCTGGTGCACGGCATCGAGTCGCTGGCCTCGCGCGGCCGCGACCCGATGTCCGAGGCGTTCGCCGCCGAGGCCGTCCGCCGGGCGTGGGTGTGGCTGCCGGTGGCGGTGGCCGACGGGAGCGACCCGCGGGCGCGCGCCGAGATGCTCGTCGCGGCGCACCTGGCCGGACAGGCGCTCACGCGCAGCGGGCTCGGCCTGGTGCACGGGCTCGCGCACGCCCTGAGCCTGCACACGGGTGCGGTGCACGGGCCGGCCCTGGCCGCCGTGCTGCCCGAGGTCGTGGCGTGGTCGCTCGACGCCGACCCCGCGGGGTGGGGACGCGCCGCCGAGGCCGCTGGCCTGCGTGGGCCCGCGGCCCTGCCCGACGCGCTGGGAGGCCTGCTCGAGCAGGTCGACACGCGGGTCTCGGTGGCCGACCTGGGCGCGGCCCCCGACGACCGCGAGGCCCTGGCGCGGACCGCGTTGGCCGACCCGGTCAGCCGCAACGCGCCGCGGCACCCGGCGTCCGTGGCCGAGCTGGTGGAGCTGCTCGCACGCTGCTGACACGCCGCCGAGCCTCACCCGGACGTGGGCGAGGTCACGGATCCGGGCTCCGCGTTGCGGTGTAGGGCCCGGCTTTGAGGTCATGCAACAGGTTTCGCCCCGGAGTCCTCACTCCTCGCGTAGCCCGTGCGTCGGCGCGGTCCCTACCGTCGATGGAGTGATCAGCAGCGGGCCGACGGGCGCTCGCCCAGCTCCCCCGGACTCCCGTAGGACAGAGGAGGCCTCGTGACCACCCTCGAGACCATTCCCGAGCACATCACCCGCATCAACAAGGCCAAGACGCCGATCGGCCCCGGCCGCCCCGGGGCCAGCACCGCGCACATCACGCCGTCGACCGAGCACCTGTCCACCGAGGACATCGAACGCCTCGGTGCCGAGCTCGAGGTCCTGCGTGACCAGGTCATGTCGTCGCTCGGCGACGACGACGCGCGCTACATCCGTCGCGTCATCCGTACCCAGCGCGGCCTCGAGGCGGCGGGACGCGTCCTGCTGCTCGGCGCGCTGTTCCCGCCGGCGTTCCTCGTCGGCACCGCGTCGCTCGCCCTGGCCAAGATCCTCGAGAACATGGAGATCGGCCACAACGTCCTGCACGGCCAGTGGGACTGGATGCGCGACCCGGAGATCAACTCCACCACCTGGGAGTGGGACCACGTCTCCACGGCCCGGAGCTGGCAGCAGACCCACAACTACCTGCACCACACGTACACCAACGTGCACGGCAAGGACCGGGACATCGGCTACAACGTGCTGCGGGTCGACCCCGACCAGCCGTGGGAGCCCATCTACCTGTTCCAGACCTTCACCAACGCCGGCCTCGCCATGATCTTCGAGTGGGGGATCGCGGCCTTCGACCTCGAGATCGACCAGGTCCAGCGCGGTGAGAAGACCTGGGCCGAGAAGATGCCCGAGCTCAAGGCGATGGGACGCAAGGCCGGCAAGCAGGCCCTCAAGGACTTCGTGGTCTTCCCCGCGCTGTCCGGGCCCTCGTTCGTCCCGGCCCTGGTCGGCGGCCTGCTCGCCAACCTCGTCCGCAACGTCTGGTCCCATGCGGTGATCTTCTGCGGTCACTTCCCCGTCGAGGTGGAGACCTTCGACGAGGAGCGGCTGGAGAACGAGACGCAGGCCGAGTGGTACGTCCGTCAGATGCTGGGCTCGGCCAACATCGAGGGCTCGAAGCTCCTGCACATCATGACCGGGAACCTCTCGCACCAGATCGAGCACCACCTCTTCCCGGACATGCCCTCGAACCGCTACGGCACCATCGCGCCGCAGGTCCGCGACCTGTGCCGCCGCTACGGGCTGCCGTACCACGCGGGCCCGATGTGGAAGCAGTACGGCGGCGTGCTCGCCAAGATCGCCCGCCTGTCGTTCCCGGGCGGCCACAAGGGCCTCGCCAAGCGGCGCCTGCGGGCGCTGCCGTTCGGCCGCCGGCGCGCCGAGTCGCTCGACGCCGCCGCCCCCGCCGCAGCCTGAGCCCCGCTGCCGGGTGGCTCACCCCTCCGCGAGGGCGGGCCCCCCGGCGCGCAGGGCGAGGGTGACCTCGAGGCGGCCCACCGGGTCGTCGAGCACCCCGGCGAACGCCTCCTTGAGGCGCGCGAGCCGGTAGCGCACGGTCTGCGGGTGCACGTGCAGGCGCGTGGCGGCCTCGCCGACGTCGCCGTGGGCGTCGAGCCAGGCCGTCAGCGTCGTCACCGCCCGGTCGCGGGCCGCCGAGGTCATGCGTCGGAGGGGCTCGAGGCGCTGGGCCACGAGGTCGGCGGTGAGCGTGACGTCCGCGTGCAGCAGCAGGGCGAGCAGGTGGTCCTCGGAGCGGACGAGGCCCTCGTCGTCCAGGTGGCCCTCGAGGTGCAGGGCCCAGGTCGCCCGGGCCCGGGTGACGGTGCGCGGCACCTGGTCGGGCTCCACCGTCGGCCCGAGCACCGCCGTGGTGCCGCGCAGCGCGTCGGCCACGACGTCGAGCCGCCCCGGCCCCTCGGGGTCGGGGACGAAGACCACGCCCAGGCGGTCGACGACCGACCCCGCCACGTCCGGGGGCAGGCGTCGGCACACCAGCGGCAGCGACTCCTCGCTGGTCACCAGCGCGGCCATCGTCTTCGGCGTCGACCAGCCCGCCTCGCGGGCCAGGGCCTCGAGTTCGGCGCCCTCGGGGGCGGGCGTACGGCACAGACGCTCGACGAGGGCGTGCTGCCGCGCCTGGCGTGACCCCGCGGCCAGCGACTGCTCGTAGGCGTAGCCGGAGACCGACGCCGCGGCGAGCTGCTCGATGTAGGCGAAGAGCGCCTCGGCGAGCCGGAAGATCGACTCGGCCTCGAGCCCGTGGTCGCCGCTCGTGCCCGCGATGCGGCGCCACAGCACCCGCGAGCCGATGCGGTAGGCGCTCTGCAGGGCGTCCATGGTGCGGCCGTGGCGGTGCTCGACGCGGCCGAGCTCGAAGTAGACGGTGGTGTCCGGCAGGGCGTCGTCGGTGCCCAGCAGGTCGAGGAACTGGTCGAGCGCCACGGAGACCCCGAGCCGGATGCGCCGGCCGAACTCGCCGTTCATCGACAGCGCGTACTCCGCGACCTCGGCGCGCACCTCGGCGATGATCTCGTCGCCGGTGCCGAGGACCACCGGGCGCAACCGGTCGCGGGCCGTGTCGGGGACGTCGGCCCAGGGGTGCCGTCGCGGGGCGTCCGACACCGCGCACACACCGTCGCTCACGTGTCCAGTGTCGCAGGATCGGGCGAAGACGCCAGGACGGACGACGGCTGGCCCCGTCACCTTCGTCCTCTGCCGTGTTCTGCACGACTCACCCAGCCCGTGGCGCGGGTCCCGGTCGGGCGGAAGGCCAGGATGGTGGGGTGCACGGGTCCGCGCAGGCGCTCCTCCCGATCAGGGGAATGTGGGCGGCGCTCCGGGCGCCCGGTGCCCGGCCGGCGCTCGCGGTCGGCGCGGTCGCCGCCCTGATCGCGGGCGCGGGGCTGCGCCCGCTGACCCGGCGCTGGCCGGCGGCCGTCCTGGGGAGCCTGCTGTCGTCGACGGCCACCGAGACCCCGCGCGCCACGGCCGTGCTCCTCGGCACGGCGGCCGGCGTCGCGGCCCGCCGCGGGGCGCTGTGGAACCCGGTGGGGCAGGCGGGGCTCGCGGTGACCGCGGGCGCGGTCGGGGTGCTGCTCACCCTGGACCGCCGGGCGCGGGCCGACTCCGAGGTCCTCGCCGAGGCGTTGCGCGCCGAGATCGGGCCGGTGGAGCTCCCGGCGCGCGCCGGCGTGGTGCGTTCCGTGCTCGCGCGCCGCCGGTACGCGACGGCCCGTGACGTCGCCTACGGCCCGGACCCGGTGGCGAACCTGCTCGACGTCTGGCGCGACCCGCTGCTGCCCGTCGACGCCCGGGCACCGGTGCTGCTGCAGATCCACGGCGGGGCGTGGTCCTCGGGCAGCAAGGCCGCCGACGCCCACCCGCTGATGGCGCACATGGTCGAGCGCGGCTGGGTGTGCGTCAGCGTCGACTACCGCCTCGGGCCCGCCGAGCGCTGGCCCGCGCAGATCGTCGACGTCAAGCGCGCGCTGGCCTGGACCCGCGCGCACATCGCCGACCACGGCGGCGACCCGGCCCGCATCGCGATCACCGGCGGGTCGTCGGGCGCCCACCTCGCCGCGCTCGCCGCGCTCACCCCGGGGGCCTGGCAGCCCGGGTTCCCGGACGTCGACACGTCGGTCGTCGCCGCCGTGTGCCTCTACGGCATCTACGACCTGACCAGCGACGACGGCAGCGGCACCCTCGACGAGCTCCTGGCCGAGACGATGATGCCCACCGCGCTGGGCGAGGACGCCCACCCGTACGTGGCCGCGTCCCCGGCGGCGCGCGTGCACCCCGACGCGCCGCCGTTCATGGTGCTGCACGGCTCCGCCGACGCGATCGTCGTGCCCGCGCAGAGCCGCGCGTTCGTCAGCCGGTTGCGGGCGGTGTCGGGGGCGCCGGTCGTGCACGCCGAGCTCGCGCACGCCCAGCACGGCTTCGACCTCGTGCCCACCCCCCGCACCCTCGCCGCCGTCCGGGCGATCGCGGCCTTCCTGGAGGCGGTGGTGGGGCGGGGGACGCCCCGCCCGGGCCGGGCGGACACGGTGGTCGCGGGCGCTCGATAAGCTCGACGGACCACCCTCGATGTTTCGGAGAGTCCGCCGTGTCCTCGCCCGCCCCGCCCCGCCCCGCCGTCGTCGACAGCGTCCGGGTGACGGCGGGCACCACCGCCGGCCAGGCCGTCCGCGACGCCGGGCTGCCGCTCACCGGGCACGAGGCCGTGATCGTCGTGCGGGCCCCCGACGGCGTGCTCAAGGACCTCGCCTGGGTGCCCGACGAGGACGTCGACGTCGCGCCGGTGCCGGCGGACACCGAGGACGGCCGCGCCGTGATCCGCCACTCGGCGGCACACGTGCTGGCCCAGGCGGTGCAGCAGCTCTTCCCGGACGCCAAGCTCGGGATCGGGCCGCCGATCACCGACGGCTTCTACTACGACTTCGCGGTCGAGCGGCCGTTCACGCCCGAGGACCTCGAGGACCTCGAGAAGGCGATGCGCAAGATCGTCAAGGCCAAGCAGCGGTTCGTGCGCCGCGAGTACGCCTCGCTCGACGCCGCGCGCGAGGAGCTGGCGGACGAGCCGTTCAAGCTCGAGCTCGTCGACCTCAAGGGGTCCACCGTCGAGGACGACTCCGAGATCATGGAGGTCGGCGCGGGGGAGCTCACCGCCTACGACAACGTGCACGCCCACACGGGCGAGCGCGTGTGGGGCGACCTCTGCCGAGGCCCACACATCCCGACCACCGGGTACATCCCCGCGTTCAAGGTGCTGCGCTCCGCGGCGGCCTACTGGCGCGGCGACCAGCGCAACGCCCAGCTGCAGCGCATCTACGGGACGGCCTGGGAGTCGCAGGAGGCGCAGGACGCCTACCTGGAGCGCGTCGCGGAGGCCGAGCGCCGCGACCACCGCCGCCTCGGCGCCGAGCTCGACCTGTTCAGCTTCCCCGACGAGATCGGCTCCGGGCTCGCGGTGTTCCACCCCAAGGGCGGGATCATCCGCAAGGAACTCGAGGACTATTCCCGCCAGCGCCACACCGAGGCCGGCTACGAGTTCGTCAACACCCCGCACGCCACCAAGGGCGAGCTGTTCCAGACGTCGGGTCACCTCGACTGGTACCGCGAGGGCATGTTCCCGGCGATGCACCTCGACGAGGAGCGCGCCGAGGACGGCACGGTCAAGCGCCAGGGCATCGACTACTACCTCAAGCCGATGAACTGCCCGATGCACAACCTGATCTACCGGGCGCGCGGGCGGTCCTACCGCGAGCTGCCGCTGCGCCTGTTCGAGTTCGGCACGGTCTACCGCTACGAGAAGTCCGGCGTGGTGCACGGCCTGACCCGGGCGCGGGGCTTCACCCAGGACGACGCGCACATCTACTGCACCCGCGAGCAGATGGCCGGCGAGATCACCTCGCTGCTGACCTTCGTCCTCGACCTGCTGCGCGACTACGGCCTCGAGGACTTCTACCTCGAGCTCTCCACCCGCAACCCGGACAAGTCGATCGGCACCGACCAGGAGTGGGAGGACGCCACCGACGCGCTGCGCGAGGCGGCCTCGAACTTCGGGCTCGACCTCGTCGACGACCCGGGTGGCGCCGCGTTCTACGCGCCGAAGATCAGCGTGCAGGCCCGCGACGCCATCGGGCGCTACTGGCAGATGTCGACGATCCAGGTCGACCTGATGCTGCCCGACCGCTTCGAGCTCGAGTACACGGCGAGCGACGGCAGCAGGCAGCGGCCGGTGATGATCCACCGCGCGCTGTTCGGGTCGATCGAGCGCTTCTTCGGGGTGCTCACCGAGCACTACGCGGGCGCGTTCCCGGCCTGGCTGGCGCCGGTGCAGGTCGTCGGCATCCCGGTGTCGGGCGACCAGACGGAGTACGTCGCGGGGATCGCCGAGCGCCTGCGCGCCGAGGGCCTGCGCGTCGACGTCGACGACTCCGACGACCGGATGCAGAAGAAGATCCGGAACCACACGCTGCTCAAGGTGCCGTTCCTGCTCCTCGCGGGAGGGAAGGACGCCGAGGCCGGGGCCGTGTCGTTCCGGTTCCGCGACGGATCGCAGCGCAACGGGGTGCCGGTCGACGACGCCGTCGGCGCCGTCGTCGACTGGGTCCGCCGCCGCGAGAACGCCTCACCCGACGCGGAGAAGTTCCTCCCCTGATGAGCGGTGACGCAGCACCGGACACCGGGGACCTCGAGGAGGATCTCGACGAGCTCCGGGGCGCCGGCACACCCGACGGGTTCCGGCGCCTCTGGGCGCCGCACCGGATGGCCTACATCGCGGGCGCGGCCGGCACCGGCGAGGAGTCCGGGCAGTGCCCGCTGTGCCGGATCCCGACCCTCGACGACGGCGAGGGCCTGGTGCTCCACCGCGGCGAGCGCGTCTACGCCGTGCTCAACCTGCACCCGTACAACCCGGGGCACCTCATGGCCGTCCCGTACCGGCACGTCGCCGGTCTCGACGAGCTGGACCTCGAGGAGTCGGCCGAGCTCGTCGCGGTCACGCAGCAGGCGGTGCGGGCCCTGCGCACGGTGGCGGCCCCCCACGGGTTCAACGTCGGGATCAACCTCGGGCACGTGGCGGGCGGCTCGCTGGCCGACCACCTGCACCAGCACGTCGTCCCGCGCTGGGGTGGCGACGCCAACTTCATCACCGTCGTCGGCCAGACGAAGGTGATCCCGCAGCTGCTCGCGGAGACACGGTCCGTCCTCGCCGCGGCGTGGCCCTCGCCATGATCAATCAGTGGGCCCGCGCCGCGATCAAGGGCGGGGTCGAGCCCACCGCGGCCTGGCTGGTCCGGCGCGGTGTGCATCCCGACGCGGTCACCGTGTTCGGCACCGTGGCCTCCACCGCCTCGGCGCTGTGGCTCATCCCGACCGGGCACCTCCTCGCGGCGTCGATCGTCGTCGCCGTCTTCGCGCTGCTCGACGTCCTCGACGGCGCGATGGCCCGGGCGCGCGGGGTGACGAGCCCCTTCGGCGGCGTGCTCGACTCCGTGGGCGACCGTCTCGTCGACGGCGCGGTCTTCGCCGGGATCACGTGGTGGGCGTTCACCCAGGACCGGCCCCTGCTCGCAGGTCTCGCGCTGGCCTGCCTCATCACCGGCCAGCTGATCTCCTACATCAAGGCCCGCGCCGAGGCCGCGGGCCTGCGGGCCGACGGTGGCCTGGTGGAACGTGCCGAGCGCCTGATCCTCGGGCTCGCCGGCGTCGGCCTCACCGAGGTCGGTGTGCCCTACGCGCTCGACGTCGCGCTGTGGCTGCTCACGATCGGCTCGGTGATCACGGTCGGCCAGCGCATCGTGGCGGTGTGGCACAGCGCGCGCGAGCAGTACGGCGCGGCGACGGGCGTCACCGACCACGCCGACCCTTCCGAGAACATCGGCCGCCCCGAGAACGCCGACCATCCCGAGAGCTCCGAGGGGACCGCGTGACCGACACCGCCACCGGCACGGCGACCGACACCGCCCGGTCCGTCGTCACCCCCGCGCAGCGCGCCGTCGAGCTGGGCTATGCGGCGGGGTGGGGCCTGGTGCGCGCGGTGCCCGAGCCGGTGGCGCGGTGGGCGTTCGCCACGGGCGCCGACCTGGCCGCGCGTCGTGGCGGGCCGGGAGTGCGGCGGTTGCGGTCGAACCTCGCGCGGGTCCGTCCCGACGCCGGCCCCGACGAGCTCGACGCCCTCACCGCGGCGGGCGTGCGCTCCTACGCGCGGTACTGGCGCGAGGCGTTCCGGCTGCCGGGGATGGACCACGAGGCGCTGGTCCGCCGGCCGGTGGTGTACGGCCAGGAGCACCTCGACGCGGCGCTCGCGACCGGTCGCGGGGCGGTCGTCGCGCTGACCCACTCCGGCAACTGGGACATGGCGGGCCTCTGGCTCGTCGCCCACTCCGGGCGCTTCACCACCGTCGCCGAGCGCCTGCGCCCCGAGTCGCTCTACGAGCGCTTCGTCGCCTATCGCGAGTCCCTCGGCATGGAGATCCTGCCGATGACCGGCGGCGACTCCCCGGTGCGCGGGCTCGTGCGGGCGCTGCGCCAGGGACGGGTCGTCTGCCTCGTCGCCGACCGCGACCTGTCCGCCCACGGCGTGCCGGTGACGTTCTTCGGCGGGCGGGCGACGATGCCGCCCGGCCCGGCGGCGCTCGCCGCGAGCACCGGCGCGGCGCTGCTGCCGGTGGGGCTGTGGTTCACCGAGGACGCGGAGGACGGCTCGGGAGACGGAGCGGAACGGAGCTCGACCCGGGGGGTCCGGGAGGGTTGGGGGTTCCGCATCCACCCGCCGGTCCCGGTCCCCGACCGCAGCGCCGTCCCGGCCGCGACCCAGGCCGTCGCCGACCGCTTCGCGGCCGACATCGCCGAGCACCCCGCCGACTGGCACATGCTCCAGCGCGTCTGGCGCGACTGAGACCTGCCACCGCCCGAGAGGCGGGGGCTCGCGGGTGGTCGCAGCGAGGGACGCCCTGGCTGCGGTGGACGCAGCGAGGGACGCCCTCGCTCGCCCGGGGGCGCGGCGGGGGAGCGGCGCGCGGTCGCAGCGGGGGACGCCCTGGCTGCGGTGGTCGCAGCGAGGGACGCCCTCGCTCGCCCGACCACGGCCCCGTCCACCCACGCGCCCCGCTCGACCCCGCCGCCTCACCCGTCCGTCACGTCGCGATCGCTGCTCCGTTCGCAGGAAGCGTGACGTGGAGCACACGCTGGCCGTCTATCGTTCATCTCATGAACACGGGGCCGCGACCCGGATCGCCGTCCGGTCTGCGCGACGCGAACCGTCGTCGCGTGCTGGACGCCGTCCGCGTCGGCGGTGCACCGACGCAAGCCGAGATCGCCGGCGCCACGGGGCTCGCGCCGGCCACGGTGTCGAACATCGTGCGGGACCTCGGCGCCGCGGGCCTGCTGTCGGCGGGTGACGAGGTGCGTGCGGGGAGGCGCGTCCGGGCGGTCCGGCTCGTCCGCGGGGCGGGGATGGTCGCCGGCATCGACGTCGGGCACCGGCACCTGCGGGTCGCCCTGGCCGACGTCGCCGACCCGGCCGCGGCCGCCGGGCACCCGGGTCCCCCCGGGCGCTCCGAGCTGCGGGCGGACCTGCCCGATTACCACGGGGTCGCCGAGGGACTGGCGACCGCGGCGAGCCTGATCGACGAGGCGCTCGCGCAGGTCGGCGTCCGGCGCGAGGCGTTGCGCGGCGCGGTCGTCGGGCTGCCGGCGCCCGTCGACCGCGCCACGGGCGCGGTGGGCGCCTCCGGCGTGCTCCCGGGGTGGGTCGGGGTGCCGGTGGCCGGCCGGGTGTCCGAGCACCTCGGGATCCCGAGCTGGGTCGACAACGACGCCACCCTCGGCACCCTCGCCGAGCAGCGCTGGGGCGCGTTGCGCGGGATCCGGGACGGGGTGTTCCTGAAGCTCTCGGACGGTGTCGGGGCCGGGCTGGTGCTCGACGGGCGCCTCTACCGGGGCCCCGACGGCACCGCGGGCGAGATCGGCCACGTCGCCGTCGACCCGGGTGACCGCCACGCCGCGGTGTGCCGGTGCGGGCACCGCGGGTGCCTCGAGACGGTGGTGTCCACGCGCACCGTCACCGCGCTGCTCGAGCCCCTCCTCGGCGCCCCGCTGACCGTCGCCGACATGGTGGCGCGCGCCCACGACGGCGACGCCCCCGCCCGCCGCGTTCTCGCCGACACGGGGCACCACGTCGGGGCCGCCCTCGCCGGCTTCTGCACGGTGCTCACGCCGCGGCGCATCGTGGTCGGCGGCGAGCTCGCCCAGGCCGGCGACTTCCTGCTCGCCCCCCTCCACGCCGCGCTCGAGGCCGCCGCGCTCCCCGGCACCACCCGCACGGCGGACGTCGTCGTGGCCGAGCTCGCCGAGCACGCGCCGGTCCTCGGCGCCGTCGCCCTCGCGCTCGACCGGGCCACGACGGCGCCCTGAGGACCGGGTCCACCACCCCCCTGCGCGAGCCCCGGTCACAGCCCGACACGCGGTGGTCCCGTCGTGTCGATCCCACGTGGCGCGAGCCGCTCGCGTCCGCGAAGATCGCGCCGCTGTGTTCATCCGTTGACGACGTCATGGACGCCGCCCTAGCCTTGTGGTTCGCATCACATGACAACGGCGCCCGGAGATGCGGAGGCCCCTGGTGACGGTGCCCCCCGTGACCACGACGGCGGATCGGTTACCGCACGCGCTGGACGCCCCCGAGGTGGCCGAGCGCCTGGACGGTCGTCGACCCGCGGTCTTCCTCGACTACGACGGCGTGCTGACGCCGATCGTGCCCCGTCCCGAGGACGCGATCATGAGCGACGACATGCGCGCCGTCGTGCGGGCGCTCGCGCAGCGCTGCCCGGTGTGCGTGGTGTCCGGACGGGACCGCGCGGTGGTGTCCGAGCTGATGGGCGTCGACGACCTGATCGTCGCCGGCAGCCACGGCTTCGACATCTACGACCCCGCCCGGGGCCCGATCGTCCACGAGGCGTCCCAGGGCTGGGAGGGCCTCGTCGCCGAGGTCACCGAGCGGGTCCGCGCCGCGGCGGACGACATCCCGGGGACCCTGGTGGAGCCCAAGCACGCGTCGGTGGCGCTGCACGACCGCCACGTCGCCGACGCCGACCGCCCGCGGGTCGCCGCGCTGGTCGAGGCCGTGCTGGCCGAGCACCCGGGCGAGCTGCGGGTGACGCCCGGCAAGTTCGTCCACGAGATCCAGCCGAAGATCGACTGGAACAAGGGCAAGGCCGTCGAGCACCTCCTGGAGGTCCTCGACCTCGACGATTCCGGCGTCGTGCCGATCTACCTCGGCGACGACGTCACCGACGAGGACGCCTTCCGTGCGCTGGTCGCCCGCGCCGACGCCGGGCGCCCGGCGGGCGTCGGCATCCTCGTGATCGACCCGGAGGACGCCCCGTCCCGCGACACCTCGGCGACCGCCGTCCTGGCCACGGTCGACGAGGTCGGCCGCTTCCTCGACGGCCTGGCGCGATGAGCCCGACGAGCGAACGATCCCGATGATCACCCCGCTGCCCGCTCCCGGAGTACGGAGACGATCGTGACCACGACCGACCAGACGCCCTCGACCACCGAGACCACGGGGAGCGCCCGCACGGCCCCGACCGGCGAGGTCCTGCCCGGCGGGGCGGTCGCCGACGACTTCACGATCACCTGGACCGGCGTCGAGCCCGACGACGAGGGTCTGCGCGAGGCCCTGACCAGCACCGGCAACGGCTACTTCTGCACCCGCGGTGCCGCGGAGTGGGAGGACACCGAGGCCCCGGTGCACTACGCGGGCACCTACGCGCACGGTGGCTTCAACCGCGAGACGACGATCCTCGGCGGCCGCCCGGTGCTCAACGAGGACCTCGTCAACCTCCCGAACTGGCTCGTCCTCAAGCTGCGCATCGAGGGCGAGGAGGCGATCGACCTCTCCAACGTCGAGGTGCTGGAGTACACGCACTCCTACGACGTGCGCACCGCGACGGTCGGCCGGGTGTTCCGGTTCCGCGACCGCAACGGCCGCGAGACCACCCTGCGCAGCCGCCGTTTCGTCTCGATGGCCCACAGCCACCAGGCGGCGATGGAGTGGACGCTCACCGCCGAGAACTGGTCGGGCCGCATCGGGATCGTCTCGGCGATCGACGGCCGCGTCGACAACACCATGGTCGCCCGCTACCGCGACCTCGAGGGCCGCCACCTCGACCCGGTCACCCCGCGGACGTTCGGGCCCGAGGTCATCGCGCTCAAGGTGCGCACCCGCCAGTCGAACCTCTACGTCTCCGAGGCCGCGCGCACCCGGATCTACCGCGGGCGGGGGCGCGGCTGGGAGAAGGTCGAGCCGGCACGCACGTTGCACCAGATGAACGACTACATCCAGCAGGTGCTCGACCTCGACATCACCGAGGGCGAGACCGTGCGGGTCGAGAAGATCGTCTCGTTCTTCACCAGCCACGACAACGCGATCACCGAGACCCTCACCGCCGCCGGCCGGCACGTCGAGCGCTACCCGGACTTCGCGGGCTGCCTCGCCGAGCACGTCGACGCCTGGGAGGAGTACTGGGACGTCTGCGACATCGAGCTGCCGCGCGAGCCGACCATCCAGCTGCTCCTGCGCTTCCACATGGCGCACGTGCTGCAGGTCTGCTCGCGGCACACGGCCCGCCACGACGCCGGCGTCCCCGCCCGTGGGCTCAACGGCGAGGCCTACCGCGGGCACGTGTTCTGGGACGAGCTCTACGTCTACCCGTTCCTCAACTACCGGCTCCCGGAGATCACGCGCGGGCTGCTGATGTATCGCTACCGGCGTCTCGCCGAGGCCCGCGAGGCGGCGCGCGCCGAGGGCTATGCCGGCGCGATGTTCCCGTGGCAGTCGGGCAGCGACGGCACCGAGGAGACGCAGGTCGTCCACCTCAACCCGCTCTCGGGCACCTGGGACCCGGACCACTCGCACAACCAGCGCCACGTCAACGCCGCGATCTTCTACAACGTCTGGCAGTACTACCAGGCCACCGACGACCTGGAGTTCCTGCGCGACTACGGCGCCGAGCTCATGCTCGAGATCGCGCGGTTCTGGGGCTCGATCGCGCACAAGAACCCGAACACCGGGCGCTACGAGATCCACGGCGTGATGGGGCCCGACGAGTTCCACGAGCGCTATCCCGGCGCCGAGGCGGGCGGGCTGCGCAACAACGCCTACACCAACGTCATGGTCGCCTGGATCTGCGCGACCGCCCCGAAGGTGCTGGCCCTGCTGCCCAAGAGCCGCCGCCGCGCCCTGCGCAGCCGGCTCGGGATCACCGACGACGAGATCGCACGCTGGTCGGAGATGTGCACGTCGATGACGGTGCCGACCCACCGCGACGACGACGGCCACCCCGTGATCACCCAGTTCGAGGGCTACGCGGACCTCGCCGAGCTCGACTGGGACGGCTACCGGGCCAAGCACAAGAACATCCAGCGGATGGACCGCATCCTCAAGGCCGAGGGTGACGACCCCGACCACTACAAGCTCGCCAAGCAGGCCGACGCGGTCATGCTGTTCTTCCTGTTCGGCGACGACGAGCTTCGCGAGATCTTCTCCCGCCTCGGCTACGACGCGATCGCCGACGACGACGACCTCGCGCGGCGCACCATCGCCTACTACGACCGGCGCACCTCGCACGGCTCGACGCTCTCGCTCGTCGCGCACGCCGCGGTGCTCGCCGGCATCGACCCCGAGAGCTCCTGGGAACGCTTCCTCGTCGCCGTCGAGTCCGACATCGGCGACGTACAGGGCGGCACCACCAAGGAGGGCATCCACATGGGGGTGATGTCGGGGACCCTCGACCTCCTCCAGCGTGCCTACCTCGGCGCCGGCGCCCGTGACGGTGTGCTGTCCTTCGACCCGCGGCTCACCCCGCGCCTCGACGGCCTCGCGCTCTCGCTGGTCTTCCAGGGCACGACGCTGCGGGTCTCGGTGGGCGCCGGGGAGCTCACCGTCGCTGTGCAGTCCGAGGGCTTCAGCCACCCGGTGCGCATCGGGCTCGGCGGCGAGGTCCGCGAGCTCGGCGCCGGCCAGGAGTGGACGGTGCCGCTCGACGGGGGACGCATCGCCCCCCGCACCGCGATCGCGAGCGGCGCCACGTCCACACCCACCCCCGCCGTCACGGACGGCACCCCGCAGGCTTCGAGCACGACCGTCACCGGTACCTCCGACGGCGGCCACGACCACGGAGGGAACGGCGCATGAGCGGCACCGAACGGTCCGGATTCCGCGGAGCGATCTTCGACGTGGACGGCGTCCTCGTCGACTCCCCCCACGAGGAGGCCTGGCGCGAGTCGCTGCGCGAGCTCATGGAGGGCCCGTGGTCCGACATCGCCGGGCAGACGAGCTACTCGCCGGAGAAGTTCACGCCCGCGCTCTACCACGAGCGCATGTCGGGCAAGCCCCGCACGGCCGGGGCGACCGCGGCGCTCGAGTACTTCGGCGTGCCCGACATCGACCGTCGCGTGAAGGAGTACGGCGAGTACAAGCAGGAAATGATCATCCGGCTGATCTCCGAGGGCCGGTTCTCGGCCTACGACGACGCCGTGCGCTTCGTGCTCGCCGTCCGGAACGCGGGGATCCCGGTCGCGGCGGCGTCGTCGTCGAAGAACGCCAAGATGTTCCTCGAGCGCATCGACCTCTCCCGCTTCGGCGGCACCGGCAACCTGCACCAGGTGTTCGACGTCGACGTCTCGGGGCGCGACTTCGCCCACGGCAAGCCGGACCCCGAGATCTTCCTGACCGCCGCGCGGGAGCTCGGCGTCGAGCCCGCGGACGCGTTCGTCGCCGAGGACGCCGTCAACGGCATCCAGGCCGCGAAGGCCGGCGGGTTCTCCGCGCTCGGGGTGTCGCGCGCCGACGACGTCGACGCGCTCGCGGCCGAGGGCGCCGACGTCGTCGTCACCGACATGGGCGAGATCGACCTGTCCGCGCTGGGGCGGGGCGAGCTGGTGAGGACGTCATGAGCGGGCTGACGGTCGGCGTCGACGTCGGTGGCACCAAGATCGCGGCGGGCGTGGTCGACGATGACGGCAAGCTCATCGCGTCGACCCGTCGCGAGACCCCGGCCACCGACACCCACCTGGTGCTCGAGGGCATCGCGGACGCCGTCCGCGAGCTGGGCAGCCACCATCAGATCGAGGCCGTGGGCATCGGCGCGGCCGGCTTCGTCGACGCGGGCCGGGCGACGGTGCTCTTCGCGCCCAACCTGGCCTGGCGCGACGAGGACCTCAAGGCGGAGCTCAGCAGCCGGCTGGACCTGCCGGTGGTGGTGGAGAACGACGCCAACGCCGTCGCCTGGGCCGAGTCGCGCTTCGGCGCGGGCCGCGACCACGACGACCTCGTGGCGATCACCATCGGCACCGGGATCGGCGGCGGGATCATCTCGTCGGGCCGGCTGCTCCGAGGTGGGTACGGGGTGGCCGCGGAGATCGGCCACATCACGATGGTCCCGTACGGCCGCCGCTGCGGCTGCGGGCTGCAGGGGTGCTGGGAGCAGTACGGCTCCGGGCGGGCGCTGGTCACCGAGGCCCGGGAGATCGCGCGGCACTCGCCGGCGTTCGCGGCCGGGCTCCTCGCGATGGCCGGGGGCGATCCGGAGGCCATCACCGGCGAGATGGTGACGGCCTGCGCCCAGCAGGGCGACGTCGGAGGCCTGCACTGCTTCGACGAGATCGGCCGCTGGATCGGGCTGGGGCTGGCCCAGCTCGCCGCCGTGCTCGACCCGACGCTCTTCGTCCTCGGTGGCGGGGTCTCCGCCGCCGGGGACCTGCTGCGCGAGCGGGTCGAGGCGATGTTCCGGGGGAACCTCACCGGACGCGGGCACCGGCCCGTCGCCGAGGTGCGGCTCGCCGAGCTGGGTTGGGAATCCGGGATGGTCGGCGCGGCCGACCTCGCCCGGACGAATGACGACACATCCGTTCCGGGGAGTGACCGATGAGTACTGATTCCGGGTCCACGTCAGGGTCGGGCGCGCCCGGCTCACGGGAGAAGACGACCGCCAAGGCGATCCTCATCTCCATCGTCGCCGCCGTCGGCGGCTTCCTGTTCGGCTTCGACTCCAGCGTCATCAACGGCGCCGTCGACGCCCTCAACGACCAGTTCGGACTGCAGGACAGCCCGCTGCTGTCCGGCTTCGCGGTGGCCGTGGCCCTCCTGGGCTCGGCGGTGGGCGCCTGGTTCGCCGGGCCGTTCGCCGACCGCTACGGCCGCGTCCGCGTCATGCTCATCGCGGCCGCCCTGTTCGCGATCAGCTCGATCGGCTCCGGTCTGGCGTTCGCCGTCTGGGACCTGATCATCTGGCGCTTCCTCGCCGGCGTCGGCATCGGCATCGCCTCGGTAATCGCCCCCGCCTACATCGCCGAGATCGCGCCCGCCCACATCCGCGGCCGGCTCGCCTCGCTGCAGCAGATGGCGATCGTCCTCGGCATCTTCGTCGCCCTGCTCTCCGACGCCCTGCTCGCCGGCGTGGCCGGCGGCGCGGCGGAGACGTTCTGGCTTGGCCTCGAGGCGTGGCGCTGGATGTTCCTCGTCGGTCTCATCCCGTCGATCATCTACGCGGTTCTCGCCCTGCGGATCCCCGAGTCGCCCCGCTACCTCGTGGCGAAGGGACGCATGGAGGAGGCCGGCCGGGTCCTCGCCCAGGTGCTGGGACAGCCGGTCGACTCGGTGCAGGCCAAGGTCCGCGAGATCGCCGTGACCCTGGAGCGCGAGGAGAAGCCCAGCCTGCGCGATCTGCGGGGGAGCGCGGCGGGCCTGCGCCCGATCGTCTGGGTCGGCATCCTGCTGTCGGTCTTCCAGCAGTTCGTCGGCATCAACGTGATCTTCTACTACTCGACGACGCTGTGGCAGGCCGTCGGGTTCTCCGAGGCCGACTCGTTCCTGGCGTCGGTCATCAACTCGCTGGTCAACGTGCTCGCCACGGTCGTGGCGATCCTCATCGTCGACAAGGTCGGCCGGAAGCCGATGCTGCTCGGCGGCTCGGCCGGCATGGTCGTGACGCTGACGATCATGGCGATCGCGTTCTCGCAGGCGATCATCACCGTCGGCGCGGACGGCTCCGAGGAGCCGAGCCTGCCCGGTCCCTGGGGCCCGATCGCGCTGGTCGCGGCGAACCTCTACGTCGTCGCGTTCGCGGTCTCGTGGGGCCCGGTGGTCTGGGTGCTGCTCGGGGAGATGTTCCCGAACTGGCTGCGTGCCGCCGCCCTGTCCGTGGCCGCTGCCGCGCAGTGGATCGCGAACTTCCTCATCACGGTCACGTTCCAGTCCCTGGCCGACATCGGTCTGACGCTCGCCTACGGGCTCTACGCGACCTTCGCCCTCCTGTCGTTCCTGTTCGTCAGCAAGTACGTGCAGGAGACCAAGGGCAAGGAGCTGGAGGAGATGCTCGCCCCGAAGTGATGTGGCCTCCGGCCTCGTGAGTGCCTGTCCGTGCCCTGGCACGGACAGGCACTCACACCCGTAACGCGCTGGACCGGGGCAGGACGATCAGGAGATGGATCTCCTGATCGACCTGCCCTGCCGCCGTCTGCGCCTCGTCCTCGACGAGGGCTCCGACCGCGTCGCCCTGCTCGCCGAGCTCCGCTCCCGCCGCGGTGCGGACCCTCCGCGCTGCCTCGCCGACCCGGGCCGCCCGTGCGGCCCGGGTCGGCCGTGTGCGTTCTCCTCCCGCCGCGACCGGGCTCCGCGCCGCCCGCCGGAGTCCGCCCAGGGCGTGATCAGCAGACCGAAAGGCACCTCTCGACGCCCGCGGAGGCGCCTGGCGTCCTGGTGATCTCCGGCTGGGTGGTCGGCGCCGGACGACGGGCACGTTGCGCATGATCATCGGGACGCGTCGCCTGCGGAACGTGCCCGTCGTGCTTCCAGCCCGCGCCGTCGACACGGTCGAGAGATCGAAGTGGAGAGGTCTCCCGGAGACCACCGGCGCTCGCGCGGTGTCACGCCCACAGATGACGATGCCGAGCGTCGGACAGCGTGCCCGGCGGGAATTCGCGCACCCCGCGCCGAGGGTCGTAGGTGGCGATGAGGGTGTCGAAGTCGTGGGTGAGGATCGCGGGCCATTCGAGCCGCTCGGCCAGGCGATCGAAGACGGCGCGCGCGGCGGCCTGCTGTTCCTCCTCGGTCTCGACCGGAGCCCAGAGCTGCCAGATCATCGGGACGTCGTCGAAGATCGCGAAGTCCTCGGGTTCGACCTTCCGCTCCATGGCTGTGTAGTCGTTGACGTCGACCGCGCCGCCGACGGGCCCGCCGAATCCGTCATCGTGCCCACCGCTGACGATGACGTGGGCACCGTCGACGGTCAGTGTCATGTCCAGCCTCGCGGCCAGGACCCGTGCGACCCGGGCGGGGTCGGTGTCGTCGGGAGTGAACCAGAGCTGCTCGAAGACGGACATGCTCAGGGAAAGGGGAGGACGGTGCCGTCGCCGAGGACGATCCGCACATCGTCGGGGATCGGTCGTCCCGACCTCTCGAGGTGTCGGAGCGCCCGGTCCCATCCCTCCTTCGCCACATCAGCGGTCAGGTCCTTGGCCCGGCCGTCGAGCACCACCTGACCGCCGCCGACACCGTCGAGCTGATCGAGGGCCTCGCGCATCCGCCGGGACACCGAGTTGGACGTGTTGCTCACCTCCTTGACCTCCGTGTACGTCCCGCCGTCGTGGGGCCCGCGTCGCACGAGGAGATCCGGGTTCCCGTACTTCTCGACGGATCGCGGTGCCCGGGAGTGAACCATCGCTCCCTCGTCCTCGAGGAGTCGCGCCGTCACGCGCTCCTTCGGCAGCAGTCGGCTGGCACTCTCGTCGAGCCCCGGCCGCCAGGCGCCGTGGAGCGGGCCCCAGTCGGTGGGCTCGAGCGCCGCGCGGATGCCACCGCCCGGGCCGCGCAGGAGCTCCGGCCCCGGGGCGGCCTCGCGCAGAGCGCGGGTGGCGACGACGCCGGCGCCGGTGCCGAGGACACCTCCGGCCCCCGACCACATGGCCGTGGTGCCGAGCTCGTCGGCCGAGTAGCCGCCCTCATCGAGGGCCTCGACGCGGTAGACCTGACCGACCGCGTTCGCGGCGACCCCGTCGACCGTGCCGAACGTGGCGCCCGTGAGCGCCGTGGACACGATGCCGGTGACCGAGCTCGAGACCCGGACGCCGATCGACGCCGCCACCGCGACCAGACGGGCCGCGATGCCGGCGGCAGCCGCGGCCGAGGCGCCGAAGGTGAACCAGGCTGCGGCGGCGCCGAGGACGACGCCCGCGCCGATCTCGACGGCCAGCGCCTCGATCTCGTGCTTCGCGGTCTCGACCTCGTCGGCGTACTGCCGCAACGCGCCGGCGATGGCCCGGCAGCCGTCGGCGCCGGGGGCCAGACCGTCGCGCTCGAATCCGCCCCACCGATCGCGGAACGCGTCGGCGGCGTCGCCGGACCACCCCGCCACGGCACCCGTCGCGGCGTCCCGGCCGGCCTCGGCGGTGCGGTCCAGCGCCACGGCCATCCGGTCCCAGGCATCGGCGGCGGCGCGGAGGTCGCCCTCCTCGGCGTCGGGCCACCAGAGCCCGACGGTGGAGACGACGGTGTCGACCGCCTGGTCTCCGCGGCTGCTCACGAGGTCCCACCGTCGCTCGCCCGGTAGTCGGCCGCCGCCCGTTCCAGGCCCTCGGGTACGGACGCGAGCGCCCGGGTCAGCGCGTCGAGCGCGCGGAGGCCCTCGTCCGCTCGCGGCCGGTAGCCCGCGGCGAACCGCCGCCCCTGCTCATCGCCGCCCCACACGTCTCCGAGGCCGCCGAGCGCACCACGGAGCTCCACGACCGCCTGCGCGAGCTCGTCGGCGACGCCTCGGAAGCGTTGCGCGGCCGGGTCGAGGGCGGCGTCCGGGCTGACGTGGAACCCCCCGCTCATGCGGCGGCAGGTTACCGACGCGAGCCGCCCAGTAGGCTCGCTTTCCTGATGCGCATCGGGATCGTGTGTCCGTACTCGCTGGACGTGGCCGGCGGGGTCCAGGCCCACGTCCTCGACCTCGCCCGCGCTCTGACGGGTCTCGGGCACCACGTCGACGTCCTGGCGCCCGCGGGGTCGGACACCCCGGTGCCCGACGGGGTCACGCGCGCCGGGAAGTCGCTGGGCATCCCGTACAACGGGTCGGTCGCCCGGCTGACGTTCGGGCCCGTGTCGCTGGCCCGGGTACGGCGCTGGCTGCGCGACGGCGACTTCGACGTCCTGCACGTCCACGAGCCCACCGCACCGAGCCTGTCGTTCCTCGCGCTGATGGTCGCGGAGGGACCGGTCGTCGCCACCTTCCACACGTCGACCCCGCGCTCGCGCACCATGACGTTCTTCGAGCCCCTGCTGCGCCCGCTGCTCGAGCGGGTCACCGCGCGGATCGCGGTGTCGCCGCTGGCCCGGCAGGTCTACGTCGAGCACCTCGGCGGCGACGCCGTCGAGATCCCGAACGGCGTCGACGTCGCAGCGTTCGCCGACGCGCCGCCGCTGCCCGGGTACGCGAGGCACGGCAACGGCGCGACCGTCGGCTTCGTCGGCCGCTACACCGAGCCGCGCAAGGGCATGCCCCTGCTGCTCGACGCCCTGCGTCCCCTGGTCGGGCGGCGCCCGGACCTGCGGCTGCTGGTCGTCGGGCGCGGCGACGAGGACGAGCTGCGCCGGCAGGCGGGTCCGGAGCTCGCCGACCGCATCGAGCTGCTCGGCGCGGTGGACGAGGCGACGAAGACGTCGATGCTCGCCTCGGTCGACCTGCTCGCCATGCCCAACACGGGCGGCGAGAGCTTCGGCGTCGTGCTGGCCGAGGGCATGGCGGCCGGTGCCCCGGTGGTCGCGAGCGACATCGAGGCCTTCCGCCGCGTGCTCGGCGAGCCCTCCGCGGGCGTGGTCGTGCCGTCCGGCGAGGTCGAGGCCTGGAGTGCCGCCCTCGGTGCGCTGCTGGACGACCCGGCGCGCCGCGACGCCCTGCGCGCCGCGGGCGGCGCGCGGGTCGCGGCGTTCGACTGGTCGGTGGTCGCGGCGGCCGTTCTGCGGGTGTACGAGGTCGCCGTGGCCGCCGATCCGCGCCGGGTCGTCCCGGGCGGCCGGCTCGGTGCCCGGGCGACGTCCGACGCGGAGGCCGAACTACCGTCGTCCTCGTGACCCTCCTCGGTGCCACCGGCGTGCTGGTGGTCCTCGTCGTCCTCGTGGTCCTCCTCGTGGTCGTCGTGACGGCCGGGGTGCTGGTGGCCCGGGCGCGCCGGCTGGACCGGCTGCACGTCCGTACCGACGCCGCCGCGGCGGCGCTCGCGGCCGTGCTCGACCGGCGGGCCGCGGTGGTGCGGGCGATCGCCGCCACCGCCGGGCCGGTGGCGCTCACCGACCCGGACCGCCGGGCCCTGCGTGCGGCCGCCCGGGCCGTCGCCGCCACGCGGGCGGCCTCCGACGGCGGGCTCGACGCGGAGCGCGAGGCGGCCGAGAGCGACCTGACCCGGGCCCTCGGCGCCCTCGACACCGCCGCGCTGCCCGCCGACCTCGCCGCCGAGCTGGCCGACGCGCACGTCCGCGTCTCGGTCGCCCGCCGGGTGCACAACGACGCGGTGCGCGACACGCGCGCCCTGCGCGGCCGACGGATGGTGCGCTGGCTGCACCTGGCCGGCACGGCGCCGGCCCCGCGCTACTTCGAGATCGCCGAACCGGGTCCGGACGGCGGCACCGCGACGCCGCCCTCGATGCGGACCGCCCAGGACGCGGTTCGGGTGATCGTCGTCGACGACGACGGCCGCGTGCTGCTCTTCCAGGGCATCGACCCGGCGCGCCCGGCCGAGGCGTTCTGGTTCGCGCCCGGCGGGGGCGTCGAGCCGGGGGAGGAGCCGGTGAAGGCGGCGGTGCGGACGGTCGGCGAGGAGACCGGGCTCGACGTCGACCCGGCCGCCGTCCAGGGCCCGCTCTGGGTGCGCCAGGTGGTCTTCGAGGCCGACGGCACGACGTACGCCGGGCGCGAGCTCTTCCACGCCGTGCACGTGCCGACCGGCGACATCGACACCAGCGCCTTCACCGAGCACGAGGCCCGGACGGTGCGCGGACACCGGTGGTGGACCCCGGCCGAGCTGGCCGTGACGCTCGACGTCGTCCACCCCCACCAGCTCCCCGACCTGCTCGCGGACCCCCGGGCCCTCGAGCCGGGCGGCGTCCCGCTCGCGATCCACTAGCGCGTGTCTGGTGGTTCATGAGAGCCAGGCCAGGGTGGCGCGGAAGGTGAC
>NZ_JAQZAM010000032.1 GCF_028737215.1 Actinomycetospora chibensis
TGAGGATGTCGTTGCAGACGATGTTGAGGGCGTTGGCGCCACCCACCGGGGCCTGCGCGAGGACGTTGCCGGCGAGCGCGTCGCCGTCGATGCCGCCGTTGGCCTCGGCCGAGCCGCCGGTGACGTTGCAGGACCCGGAGTCCTTGTGCCCGCCGTCGTGGTCGTGGCCGCCCTCGGTCGCGGAGGCGAACGGCGCGGCAACCATGAGGCCCGCGGCCACACCGACGGTCACGACACCCAGCTTCTTGATCACATGAACTCCTCGAAGAACTTGTCGGGGGAGCGGGACGCACCGGCTGGTCCGCCCGGACGGAGCCGGAGGGACGTGGACGGTGTGTCCCCGCAGGAGTCATCGCTCCGGGCCTGATCGGCCCCGGGGATGACGCCAGGGGTTCCAACGAGGTGGTCACGAGACGGTTACGCAGAGGATCGAGGTCACGCGGTTCTGTCACGGTGCGTGGTAGCACTGCGCTGATCGTCCCCACGAGCCGCCGACCGGCCGGAGGCCGTGGGACGTCACGATCGGACCAACGACGCCGCCGCGGGTGACCGGAGTGGGGGCTCCGTCACCGCATCGGGCCCATCCCGTCATCAGATCCACCGACGCTCCGGGTGACGCACCACTCGGACCTCTCTGCGCCACACGTGCGCGACGATGTGCGCCGCAGACAGGACTTCGGAGAGGCGGTGGGCGTGGGTCAGGCCCTGAGGGAGCTCGTGGACGACGTGCTCGACCTCGAGCGCATCGAGCGCGACATCTTCCGGGGCCGCAGCCCTCGGGAGTCGTTGTTGCGGGTGTTCGGCGGCCAGGTGGCGGGGCAGGCGATGGTCGCCGCCGGCCGCACGGTCGACGACGACCGCGGGGTGCACTCGTTGCACGGCTACTTCCTGCGGCCCGGGGACCCGTTCGCCCCGATCGTCTACGAGGTGGACCGCACCCGCGACGGACGCTCGTTCACCACGCGCCGGGTCACCGCCGTCCAGCACGGCGAGACGATCTTCACGATGTCGGCGTCGTTCCAGCGTCCCGAGCAGGGCGTGGAGCACCAGGCGCCGATGCCGGAGACGCCCGGCCCCGAGGGGCTGCACCGCCGGGACATGCCGCCGGTGCCGGCCGACCGCCCGGCGTGGACCACGACGGGCAAGGCGCTGGTGTGGCCGCTCGACGTCCGTTACGTCGACCACTCGCCCTGGGACGAGACGGCGGAGCGCGACCCGACCAACCGCGTGTGGGTGCGCGCCGACGGCGAGCTGCCCGGTCCCGACTCGCCCTACGGCCGGCTGCTGCACGTCTGCGTCCTCACCTACGCCAGCGACCTGACCCTGCTCGAGGCGGCGGTGTTCCCGCACGTCGTCGGCGGCGCGGCCTCGGGCGAGGTCAGCCTGGCGAGCCTCGACCACGCCGTCTGGTTCCACCGCCCGTTCCGGGCCGACGAGTGGCTGCTCTACGTGCAGGAGTCGCCGAGCGCCGGCGGCGGCCGCGGTCTGGCGGCCGGGCGCTTCTACACGCGCGACGGGGTGCTCGTGGCCTCCGTCGTGCAGGAGGGGCTCATCCGGCGCCGCTCGTAGCGCCCGCTGTCGGTCCCGTCGCCGGGCGCGGCAGGCCGTGCTCGAGATATCCGCCGCCGGCGAGGGTGCTCGTCACCCGGCGGCACAGGGGTGGCGGCAGGTGGTCGGCGAGGTCGGCCGGGGCGACCCACGCCCATCGATCGAGCTCGTTCTCGCCCAGCACGATGCGGTGCTCGTCGTCGCCGAGCGGGCCGCCGTCGAAGAGGAAGAGAATCTTGTCGTACCCGTCTCCCCGGGTGTGGTCGACGGAGAGGAAGGCCCCGGTCGCCCGGTCCAGGCCGAGCTCCTCGGCGATCTCGCGGCGGCAGGCCTCGGCCGGAGACTCGCCCTCCTCGACCACGCCGCCGGGTACGTCCCAGCCGGGCTTGTAGGTGGGGTGCACGAGCAGCACCCGCCCGGCGGCGTCGCGGAACAAGGCCCCGGCGGCGACCACGGGGCGGGCGGTCCCCGGCGGGAGCGGCATCCGCGCGAGCCTACGGGCGGGGGATCAGGCGGGCACCGTCTCGGCGCGGCCCGTCGACGCCTCCTCCGGCGTCGGCGCGGCCGCGGCGTCCGCGGCCCGGCCGAAGAGCTCGAAGTCGGACGGGGCGAACCGCCGGGTCTCCCACCAGTACCGCACGGTGAAGCCCGGCCAGATCGTGCGGTTGACCCCGGCGGCGTCGAGGTACCAGCTGGTGCACCCGCCACGGGTCCAGATGCCCGTGGCGAGGCGCCGCTGGACGGCGGCGTTGGACCGCTGCTGAACCTCCGCGCGGACGTCGAGCCCGCCCATCCCCATCGCGTGGACCGTGCCGATCGCCTGCGCGACGTAGCGCGTCTGGCACTCGATCATGAACACGACGGAGTTGTGGCCGAGCCCGGTGTTGGGGCCGAGCAGGAAGAACATGTTCGGGAAGTCGGTGACGGTCAGGCCGAGGTGCGTCGCCATCCCTTCCCGCGCCCAGACGTCCCGCAGCGTCCGCCCGCCGCGCCCGGTGATCTCGAGCGAGTCGAAGGCGTCGGTGACGTGGAAGCCGGTGCCGTAGATGATCACGTCGACGTCCCGCTCGGCGCCGTCGCCGTCCACGATCGACGACGCCCGGACCTCGCGGACGCCGGCGGTGATCACGTCGACGTCGGGGCGGTTCAGCGTGGGGTAGTAGTCGTTGGAGACCAGCACCCGCTTGCAGCCGATCGAGTAGTCGGGCGTCAGCTTCGCGACGAGCTCGGGGTCGTCGATGTGGCGCTCGATGTTCTTGGTGGCGAGCCACTCGACGGGCCGCAGGGCCGCCGGGTTCGAGGTGAAGCCGAGGGCGCGCGACTCCAGCGCCGCGTACATCACCGAGCGGTACGCCCGGTGGGCGCGCGGATGGCGGGCGAAGAAGCGCCGGCGGCCCTCCGGGAGCGGCTTGTCGTTCTTGGGCAGGACCCAGGCCGGGGTGCGCTGGTAGAGCTGCACCTCCGCCGCGACGCCGGCGATCTGGGGCACGAACTGGATGGCGCTGGCCCCGGTGCCGACGACCGCGACCTTCTTGCCCCGCAGGTCCACGTCGTGGTCCCACCGCGCGGAGTGGAAGGAGGGCCCGACGAACGAGCCGGCCCCGGGCAGGTCGGGCGTCTTCGGCAGGTGCAGGGCCCCGACGCCGTGGACGAGGAAGCGGGCGCGCCAGCTCCGTCCGCCCCGGGTGTGCACCGTCCAGGTACGGCTCTGCTCGTCCCACGTCGCGCCGGTCATCTCCTGGCCGAACCGCACGTGGCGGCGCAGGTCCTCGGCGTCGGCCACCCGCTCGAGGTACTCGCGGATCTCCGGCTGGGGCGAGTAGGACCGCGACCAGTCGGGGTTGGGCACCGTCGAGAGCGAGTACATGTGCGACGGGATGTCGCACGCGCACCCGGGATAGGTGTTGTCGCGCCAGGTGCCCCCGAGCGCGTCGGACTTCTCGAGCAGCACGACGTCGGTGATGCCGGCGCGGCGCAGAGCGAGCAGCTGATCGAGGCCCGCGAACCCCGAGCCGACGACGAGGACCTCGTGGACGCGCTCGGCGGTCCTGGACGTCTCAGGCGCTGACACGGCCGGCGTCCTCCTGCGGGATCACGGTGGTGGTCGGGGCCTGCGCGGCGGGCAGGGCGAGCAGCCCCGCGACGTGGGCGGCGACCTCGGTGCTGCGCTCGAGGTTGATCATGTGTCCGGCGCCGGGGAGCAGGACGATCCGGGCGTCGGGCAGTGCGTCGGCGATGTCGCGGGCGCGCTGCTGGGGGCAGAGCCGGTCGTGGTCACCGACCAGCACCACGACGGGGATCCCGCGCAGCGCGGCCAGCGAGCCCCGGCGCCGGTGCTCGCCGATCGAGGCGCGGAAGGCGGCGACGCTCGGCGGGTGCGCGGCGAGCGCCTGCTCGGCGACGGAGAGGACGTCGTCGCGGCGGGCGTGGCGCCCGAACACCAGCGCCCGCACGCCCGGGGCCAGCAGCGACGCCCGCACCCGGGGCGCGTGCTCGCGGGAGCGGCCGACGGTGCCGATGCGCCGCGACGGGGCGCGGCGCCCGAGCCGGGCGGTCAGCGGGATGAGCACGTGCTCCCCGCGGGCGACCAGCCGGCCCCGCCGCCCGGGCAGCCCGAGGGTCAGCTCGTCCATCTCGTCGCTGGCGGTCGCCACGAAGGCCACGGAGACGACCCGGTCGGCGACGAGACGGGGGTGGCGCTCGGCCAGGGCCATGAGCGTCATCCCGCCCATGGAGTGCCCGGCGAGCACCAACGGACCGTCCGGGACGCGCTCGGCGATCATCGCGGCGAGGTCGTCGGCGGCGCGCCCCACCGTCGCGGTGCCCTCGGCGGCCGCGTCGGACCCGCCGTGCCCGCGGTGGTCGTAGCGCAGGATGCGCCCGGCGAACCCGGTGCGGCGCAGGTCGTCGACCACCCGGTCCCACGTCCGCAGGTCCTGCGACCAGCCGTGGACGAGCACGAGCGTCGGCCCCCCGGCGCCGTCCCCGGACTCCGCCACGCGCAGGTGGGTCCCGTCGGACGTGGTGAACCGGTCGACCTGTTCGCGCAGCACCGAGCGTTCCTTTCTCTCGCGTCGGATCAGCCCTCGGACAGGAGGAACGACCGTCGCCACCAGGTCATGCCCGGCCGGCCGACGAGTCCGGCCTCCGTGAGGAACGGCATGATCTTCTCGCCGGCCCAGCGGATCATCTCGCGGTGGTGGGGGTTGGCCAGCGCGGCGCGGCGCCCCTCCTCCGGGTCGATGCCGACGGCGGCGTAGACCTTCGGGTTGATCAGGCTGCGCACCACGAACATCGAGATGAACGCGACGATGAAGCGCTGGTAGGCCAACTCGGCGGGCGAGAGCTGCGCCACGCCGCGGGTGACCTCGTCGCGGGCGAAGGAGACGTGGCGCGCCTCCTCCATGATGTGGATGCGGTTGACCTGGCGCATCAGCGGCTGGACGCGGTCGTCGTTCGCCTGCTCGCGCTGCAGGCGGTCGAGCACCTCCTCGGCGACGAGGATCGCGCCGTAGGACGCGGGGCCCCAGCTGACGACGGAGAAGAGCTTGCCGAGCTGGCGGATCGACTCCCGCGGCCCGTAGGGCTCGACGCCGGCCGCGTCGACCATGCGCGCGAACATCTGGGAGTGGCGGCACTCGTCGGCCACCTCGGTGAGGGCGTACTGCGCCCGGGGCGACGTCGGGTCCTCGGCGTAGAAGTCCTTGAGCAGGCGCTGCATGAGCAGGACCTCGAACCAGAGGCCGACCGAGGCGACGCTGCAGGCCTCGTGCTTGCCGAGCTCGACGCGCTGCTCGGGGGTGAGGCGCTCCCAGAGCTCGGTGCCGTAGAGGGAGACGCGGTGCTCGGGGACCCAGATGCCGTCCGGCACGAGCGGGGCGTCCCAGTCGATGTCGACCGCGGGGTCGTAGGACTTCTTGGCCGACGACTTCAGGAGTCGTTCCGCGGTCTGGTGCCGGTCCGCCGTGGGCGCACTCATGGCTGGGTCCTCCTGCTCGCCGTGGACCGGACTCCAGGTATCACGCACCTGGTGTACGTCTTACCGCTGGTAACTGTAACTGGTGGTAGCGTGCGGACCCGTGCCGGACGATGTCAAGCCGAACCGCTCGGGTCCCACCGCTGGGCGTGACGGACGTCGCACGCGGTGGGAGAAGCACCGGACGCAGCGCCGCGCCGAGTTCGTCGAGGCCGCCATGCGCGTGCTCGCGGACGTGGGGCCGGACTTCGGGATCGAGCAGGTCGCGGTCGAGGCGGGCGTCACCAAGCCCGTGCTCTACCGGCACTTCTCCGACAAGGCCGACCTCGTGGAGGCCATGGGTGAGCGCGCCACGGAGATCCTGCTCGACCGGCTGATCCCCGCGCTGAACAGCGAGGAGGCGCCGCTCCCGCGCATCCGCAAGTCGATCGACGCGTTCTTCGGGACCCTCGACGAGTACCCGAACCTCTACTGGGTGCTGGCGCGGCACACCCCGATCGACGGGCGTGGCTCCGACGTCGTGCGCGAGGACAAGGAGATCATCGCGACGGCGCTGTCGGCGCTGCTCGGCGACTACCTGCGGTCCTTCGGGCTCGACTCCGGGCCCGCCGAGCCGTGGGCGTACGGCGTGGTCGGCTTCGTGCAGAACGCGGCGGAGTGGTGGCTCGAGCGGCGTTCGATGAGCCGCGAAAGCGTCACCGAGTACCTCACGACGTTGGTGTGGTCGGCGATCGACGGGTTCGCCCGTCAGCACGACGTCCTCATCGACCCGAACGCACCCCTCGCCATCAACAAGGTCATCCAGTTGCACGCGGGGGACGTGCGGGCCCCGGCGAGGCGGCTGGGGGAGTCAGGCGGCCCGAGTGGCGGCCGAGCGAGTACCGATCGAGCAGTGAGGAGCCCGGAGCGATGACGCCAGAGGCAACACCCGCGCACGACCACGACGAGGACGGCTACGCCGGGCCCGCGACCCTCGAGGTCGACGGCACGGAGTACGACGTCCACGTCACCCTGCTCGGGCACTTCGAGCCCCTCGACGGGCGCTTCCACTGGTACGGCCGCGTGGCCGTGCACGCCGAGCTGCACGCGGCCCTCGACGGCCGCAAGCGCCCCACCCGCGTCACGACCCCCGTCGGCGCCGCGGACGGCGAGCTCTCCGACGTCGACCCGTGGGGCCGCTACCGGATCGCCGGCGTCTCGACGCCGCCGTTCCCCGTCGGTACGGAGGACACGCCCGCCGAGATCGTCGGGGTGCGCTGATGACGCCCGGAGAGGCAGGGCGCGCCGTCGCGGAGCAGGTCTGCGATCCCGCCACCGTCCGCTCGCTCGCCACCCCGGAGCGCGCCGTCCGGGTCGTCGGCGGCCTGATCGGCGACCGGGTGACCTTCGGTCCGGTGCCCGCCGGCCCGCACGACATGGCCACCGCGTACGCCGAGGGCGCCGTCGGCCGGCTGACGGCGCGCCGCGAGGGCGAACAGCGCGTCGTGGTCCGGGTCCCGGTGTCGCTCGACCTCACGGTCGTCATCGGCACCCGCCGGATCCCCGCGGACGTCGCGCTCCTCGTGCGCGTCGGCCTCGTCGCGCGGGCGGCGCCGGACGCGGTGGAGATCGACGTCGAGCCGGTCCGGTACGAGGACATCGACGCCGACATCCGCACCAGCGGCGTCGGCGGCGTGTTCCTGCGCCGCCTCGGCGACCTCGACTCGGAGATCCGCCATCACGTCGGCGTCTACGTCTCCACCGTGCTGGCCACGCCCGAGGCCGTCGCGGAGTGCCGCATCGCCCTGTGAGCCCCGCTCCCGTGAGCGATGTTCGGGGCCATGGCCCCGAACATCGCTCACGGGGTCAGCGGCGGGAGAGCTCGATGAAGTGGTCGCGGTCGACGACCTTGACCCGCGGGCGGCCGTGGGGCTCGCCGCGCCCGCGCTCGTGGGCGTCGATGGCCTCCCAGCCCTCCTGGTCGACGAGGTCGGGGCAGCGCTCGCGCAGCCAGGTCTCGACGGCGTCGTGGTGGTCGTCGGCCTGCTCGATCGGCGCGCGCTCGGCGAGGTCGGCGAGCAGGTGGCGGACGGTCTCGTTGGCGTCCTTCTTGTTGGTGCCGATGATCCCGGTGGGCCCGCGCTTGATCCACCCGACGACGTACTCGCGGTCGTGGCCCTCGACGCGGCCCTCGGTGTGGGGCACGGTGCCGCTGTCGTCGTCGAAGGGCAGCCCGGGCAGGGCGACGCCCCGGTAGCCCACGGCGCGCAGGACGAGTCCGGTCGCGACGGTCTCGCGCTCGCCCGTGTCGACGGCGCGGGTGCGCCCGTCCTCGCCGGTCTCGAGGCGGTTGATCCCCAGGACGATCTCCTCGACCCGCCCGTCGCCGCGGATCTCGACGGGCGAGCGCAGGAACCGGAACTCCATGCGGTGCTTCGCGTCGGGGTCGGGGCCCTTCTGCGCCCAGCCGCTGAACAGCTCGAGGTTGCGGCGCGCGCCCTTGGTGAGGGTGTCGTCGTCGGCGATCCCGGGCGGGGCCTGCTCGGGGTCGACGACGACGGTGAGGTCGGCGATGTCGTCGAGCTCGCGCAGCTCGGTGGTGGTGAACGCGGCCTCTCGCACGCTGCGGCGCCCGCAGATCAGCGTCTCGCGCACCCCCGAGGCGACGAAGGCGTCGAGGGCGTGGTCGGCGGTGTCGGTGGCGCGAAGGTCGGCCTCGGGCAGCAGCAGCATCCGCGCCACGTCCAGGGCGACGTTGCCGGCGCCGATCACCACGGCGCGCTCGGAGTCGAGCTTCGGGTCGAGGGCGGCGTGGTCGGGGTGGCCGTTGTACCAGCCGACGAAGTCGACCGAGGCGATGCTGCCGGGCAGGTCCTCGCCGGGGATCCCGAGCCGGCGCTCGGTCTGCGAGCCCACCGCGTAGACGATCGCGTCGTAGCGCTCCAGCAGCTCGTCGCGGGTGATCACCCCGCCGCGCTCGCCGCTCGAGCGCAGCTCCTCGTCGTCCCCCAGGTGCACGTGCCCGAAGAACCGGAACTCGTCGCGGCGGGCGGTCTTGTCGTACTGCGCGCTCACTGACTTGATCTTCGGATGGTCCGGGGCGACCCCGAGTCGCACCAGGCCCCACGGGGTGGCCAACCGATCGAACATGTCCACCCGTACGTCGAGCTCCGCGTCGAGCAACGCGGCCGCGGCGTAGAACCCCGACGGCCCGGAACCGACGACGGCGACGTGGTGGGGTCGCGTCGTGTGATTCTCCACCGGAGCATCGTGGCCCACCCGGACCTGCCGCGCACCCGTCTGCCGGATCGGTCGAAACCGGGCGTGCGGCGCCACGCCGCGGCCGGACACGCCGACGGACGAGTGATCCCGAGCCGGGGCGTGGCCGGAACCGTCCTCGGTCGAGGCATCACTCCATGGGATCATCGAGCGCGAGAATGCCGCGCCACCAGGGCTAACGTCCCTCGTGATGATCAGCGACGAGGTCGGGACCCGGCACGGTGCCCACGAGGACCGAGCCGGCACCAGCGTGCCGTGGCGCCGCGGGGTCGACGTGCTCGACGACTACGCCGGTGGTGGCGTCCTGTCCGAGGAGCTGGCCGACGACCTCGTCAACGATCTCGTCGGGCTCGTCGGCGCAGCCCGGCCCCGCCGCTCGCGCCGGGGACCGCACACCGGGTCACGGCCCGGCCCCCAGCCCAGCCGCCCGGCGGTCACGCCGCCGGCGCACCGCCCCCGGCTCACGCTGGTGCGTGGCGGGGGCTGAGCACTACTCCTTGACGGCCACCAGCACGAGGTAGTGCAGCTCGGCGCCGGCCATCGACAGGCGGTGCCGGAAGGTGCGCCGGACGACGATGCGCGAGGGGTGCTCGGACCCCTCGGTCGTAGCCAGCATCGCCTCGACGTCCGTCGCGTCCTGGCCGGCGTCGCCTCCGGCGAGGGTCAGGGCGAGGAACGAGCCGGGCGGGAACGCGTCCCACAGCTGCGCGAGGGCGTCGACGGGGACGTGGCCCTCGCCGACGGCACCCGCGGCGACCAGCGCGGTCAGCCCCTCGTCGCGCACCAGCTGCCTGACCTCGTCGACGTCGAGCCGCTCGCCCACCAGGTAGTGCGCGTAGAGGCCGGGACGGTCGCGGTGCGCGGCGTCGCGGGCCTCGGGGACGCCGTCCGCCCCGGCGACCACGGTGACGCCGCGGGCGCGCAGCTCCTCGCCCACCACGCCGTTGCCGGCGCCGAGGTCGAAGGCGCGCAGGTCGTCGACCGAGGAGCCCGACGCGGCGACGGCCTCGGCGAGCGCGGCCGCCACGGTGGCGGGCGACGCGCACTGCAGCCGGTGCTGGACGACCTCCTCATAGAGGCCGGGCACCGAGTACACCCGCGCGTAGTCGTGCAGGACGAGGCGCTCGTCCGTCCCGTCGGGGTGGTGGAGGACGAACTCCTCCTGGGCCTGCCGACGTCCCGGGGTCGTGTCGAGCTCGACGGTCCAGCCGGCCGCCGGCTCCTTCGCTGTGGCCATGGCGGTCATCATGCCCGGCCGCGGTGGCCCGGACCGGGCCCTCGGCTGTGGCGAACGTCCCGGTGCGAGCGCTGTGGTCCGGATCCCGCTGTCGTTCCCTCCGGCCTCGCCGCTCGGTCACGCTCGGTGCGTCAGGCACGCGCCGACGTCGTCGCGGCTCGCCCACCCGCCCCGGGTCCGTCCGGTCGACGGCCCGGCAGGGGAGGTCGTCATGAGTGCTGTGCCCGCCCACTCGCCCGTTGCCGCGCTGCTGCGCCCGGGGACGCATCCGCGTGCGGTCGCGGTCGACGCCGCCGACCGGGAGCACGCCGTCACGGTCGTCGCGCACCTCCTCCACGCCGAGTGCGAGCAGTGGAGCTGGACGACCCACCACTCCGACACCCACCGGCCGGAGGCGCTGCGCATCGTCGGTGCGCTCACCCGGGAGGGGTGGGCGCCCCGATCAGCTGCGTGAGTGGGCGTGTCCGACGACCCGGACGGTCGGTAGATTCCTGCTCCGATCGGCCCAACGGAGCCTGAAGGGGTGGGCATGGCCATCGAGGTGGACGGCGTCTCCGTCAAGGAGACGACCCGGGGGTCGGGGGCCGCGTGGCGGTGGAGCTCGGTGGGACCGAGCCCGATCGACTACGAGATCCAGTGGGTCGAGAACAAGGACACGTTCCTCTACTCGACGCGGGTGCGCCCGGGCGGCTGGAACGTCTCCCAGCTCGACCCGAACACGTGGGTGGGGGACGGGACGCTCGAGGGCGCCCGGGAGATGGTCGAGCGCGGCCTGCCGACGCTGCCGCACTGAGGCGGGCGCCGGGACCGGACGAACGAACGGCGGGTTCGCTGCTTGCGTAGCAGCGAACCCGCCGTTCGTTCTTTCCGGAGGTGGCTCAGCTGCCGCCGAGCACCCCGGCGTCGCCGAGCTTCGCCATGACGGCGTTGGGGCCGTCGAACTGGTCCTTGTCGAGACCCTTGAGGGTGTCGACGAGCTGCTGGTCGGCCCCGTTCGAGGAGGCGTGGTCGGCCAGCTCCTGCGGCCCGCCCGGGTACTGGAACCCGGCGAGCGTCTTCTGCACCTGCGTGACGTCGTAACCCATGACGGCGGTTAGCCGACCGCCCGTCGCTCGAACCGTCGGGCGCTCGAACCGTTGGGGCGCTCGAACCGTCCGGTACGCGACACTCCCGGCCGTGGCGTCCCCGTTCCCGGCCGTGGTGTTCGATCTCGACGGCACGCTGGTCCTCACCGGGACGAACCGGCCCGCGCCCGGCGCCGTGGAACTCGTCGAGACCCTGCACGCGCGGGACGTGCCGCTCGCCGTCGCGACGTCGGCGCCGGTAGCGCTCGCCCGCCGGGTGCTCGCCGGGCTCGGGGTCCTCGCGTGCTTCACCGAGGTCGTGGGACGCGGGGCCGACGGCGTCTACGCGGGCAAGGACGCTGTCGTCGGCGAGGCGCTGCTCGGGCTCGGGATCACGACGGCCGAGCCGGGCACGCCGATGCTCGGCGACAGCCCCGCCGACCTCGACGCCGCCGTCGCGCACGGCCTGGTGCCCGTCGGCGTGGCCTGGGGCGGGTCGCGGCCCGACGTTCTGCGCGCCGCCGGGGCGCGCGCCGTGCTCGGGCACCCGGACGAGCTGTGGTCGTTGCGGGCATCCTGAGACCGTGCCCCGCTGGGTCCTGCACCTCGACCTCGACTCGTTCTTCGCGTCGGGCGAGCAGCTGACCCGTCCGACGCTGCGCGGGCGCCCCGTGCTCGTCGGCGGTCTGGGTCCACGAGGGATCGTGGCCGGCGCGAGTGGCGAGGCCAAGGCGTGCGGGGCGCGCTCGGCGATGCCGATGGGCCAGGCGCGGCGGCTGTGCCCGCACGCCGTGGCGCTGCCCCCGCGCACCGCGCTCTACCGGGTGCTCTCCGAGCGCTTCTTCGGTGTCGTGCGGGCCTGGGCGCCGGTGCTCGAGCAGATCGCCTACGACGAGACCTTCGCCGAGCCCGAGGCCCTCGCCGACGCGGGGGCCGACGACGTGCGCGCGTTCGCCGAGCGGCTGCGCGCCGAGGTCCGCGCCGTCACCGGGCTCGCGGTCTCGGTGGGCGCCGGGTCGGGCAAGCAGGTCGCGAAGATCGGGTCGGGCCTCGCCAAGCCGGACGGGGTGCACGTGGTGGCCCAGGGCGGCGAGCGGGCGCTGCTGGACCCGCTGCCGGTCCGGGCGCTCTGGGGCATCGGCCCGGTCGCCGAGACGACGCTGCACCGGTCCGGCGTCGACACGGTGGCGAAGCTCGCCGCGCTCGACCTCGCGGACGTGACCTCGCTGCTCGGGACGGCCGTCGGGACGGGCCTGCACCGCCTCGCGCGCGGCATCGACGACCGGCCGCTGGTCGAGCGCGGCGAGGCCAAGCAGGTGAGCGCGGAGACGACGTTCGACGCCGATCTCTCCGACCTCGGCGCCGTGCGCACCGCCGTCGCCGAGCTGGCCGAGGGCGCCCACCGCCGCCTGCTCGCCTCGCACCGCGCGGCGCGCACCGTCAGCGTCAAGATCCGGAGCTCGTCGTTCGGGACGACGAGCCGCGCTGAGACCCACACGGTCGCGACGACCGACCTGGCCACGCTCACCGACACCGCCCAGCGCCTTGCGGTCGCCGCGCTGCCCGACGCCGGCGTGCGCCTCGTCGGCGTCTCGTTCTCCGGGCTCACCACCGCCGTGCAGGAGGCGCTGTTCCCGGAGACCCCGACGGCCCCTGCCCCGGTGCCGGAGGTGGTGCCCCTGCCGGAGCCCGAGCCGGAGCCCCGTCGGGAGTGGCGCACCGGCGACGACGTCGCCCACCCCGAGCACGGGCACGGCTGGGTGCAGGGCGCCGGCCACGGCCGCGTCACCGTGCGCTTCGAGACCGCGTCCTCGGGTCCGGGGCGGGCGATCACCTATGCCGCCGACGACCCGGCCCTGACTCGCGCCGATCCGGCGGCGAGTCTGAGCTGACGCTCACGCCTCCCGCGCCACCGGCCGCCTCCGCCAGCTGCCGTGCGATCGCCGAGGCCGCCCGGGGGGCCGTCGGCTCCGCCGCCACCGCGTGCGTCACCAGCGCGCCCTCGTGCACGACGAGCAGCTGCAGGGCCAGGCCGTCCGGGTCGGCGACCCCCGCCGGCCCGAGCTCGCGGGCGAACAGCTCCCGCAGCCAGCGCTTCTCGTCGTCGATGACGGGGCGGCCGGGGTGGTCGGTCCGGTCGAGCTCGGCGAAGGCGTTGACGAACGCGCACCCCCGGCTCGCGTCGTCGACCCAGCCCTCCAGCACGGCGAACGGGGCCAGCGCGCGGCGCACGGGGTCGGTCTCCGCCTCGACCGCCGCCACGACCCGCGCGCGCCACCGCTCGTCCCGGGCCCGCAGGTAGGCGGCCACGAGCTCGTCCTTCGAGCCGAAGCGGTCGTAGAGGGTGCGCTTGGTGACGCCGGACTCGGCCGCGATCGTGTCGACGCCGACCGCGTGGATGCCGTGGCGGTAGAAGAGCGCCGAGGCCACCTGGAGGATGCGCCGCGCCCCGGGGGTCAGGCGCGGCCCCTCGCCCGTCGTCGTCATGCGCGGCCTCCTCCCGTTGTGTTCACCGACCTGTGAACCTACTCTGCGCCGGGAGTGGTTCACAGACCTGTGTAGGAGGATCGGTGGAGGACACCATGCTGGCCGCGGTGCTCACGGGCTTCGGCGGACCGGAGGTGCTGGAGCTGCGCAGGGTCCCGGTGCCCGTCCCGGGCGCGGGCGAGGTGCTCGTGCGGGTGACGGCGGCCGCACTCAACAACACCGACCTCTGGACCCGCCGCGGCGCCTACGGGCTCCCCGGCGACCCGGACGCCCTCGCGGGCTGGCGCGGCCCGGTGGACTTCCCGCGCATCCAGGGCGGGGACATCGCCGGCGAGGTCGCGGCCGTGGGCGACGGTGTCGATCCCGGACGGGTCGGCCGGCGCGTCGTCGTCGACCCCGCGTTCTACGACGGCCCGGGCCCGGACGCCGGCCCGATCGGTCTGCTCGGCAGCGAGGCCGACGGCGGCTTCGCGGGCTACGTCGTCGCCGCGGACGGGCGCGCCCACGACGTGACGGCCTCACCGTTGTCGGACGAGCAGCTCGCGGCGCTCCCGGTCGCCTACGGGACGGCGGCGGGGATGCTCGCGCGCGGCCGGATCGGTGCGGGCGAGACGGTGTTCGTCACCGGGTCGTCGGGCGGTGTCGGCCTCGCGGCGGTCCAGCTCGCGTCGGCCCGGGGCGCGCGGGTCGTGGCGCTCACCGCGGCCGGGAAGGAGGACGCCGTCCGCGAGGCGGGCGCCGCGGCCGTCGTGGTCCGCGGGTCGGACCCGCACGCCGTGGCCGGGGCCGTGCACGACGCCGCGGGCGGGGCGCTCGACGCCGTCGTCGACGTCGTCGGCGGTCCCCTGCTGCCGGCCCTGCTCGAGCACGTCCGCGACGGCGGGCGGTGGGTGGTGGCGGGCGCGCTGGGCGGCGCGTCGGTGGACCTCGACCTGCGCCGGCTCTACCTGCACAACGTGTCGCTCGTCGGCTCGTCGATGCACACGCCGGCCCACTTCGCCGAGCTCGTCGAGGAGGCCGTCGCCGGGCGCGTCCGGCCCCGGATCGCAGCGTCGTACCCGCTGGCGTCGATCCACGCCGCGCAGGAGGAGTTCAGCCGCGGCGACTACGTGGGCAAGATCGTCGTCCGGGCCTGACAACGGGCGTCCTCAGGCCCGCGCGAAGGCCGCCCGCAGTTCGTCGACGAAGTCACCGGGGACCTCGAGCGAGGCGAAGTGCCCGCCGGTGGGCAGGGCGTTCCAGTGCCGGAGGTCGACGTAGCGGGCCTCCACCCAGGCGCGCGGCGGCTTCACCATCTCGGCCGGGAAGATCGAGACCGCGCTGGGCACGGTGACCGGGCTCGAGGTGTCGACGCCGCCGAAGCTCTCCCAGTACAGCCGCGCCGACGAGGCGCCGGACGCGGTGAGCCAGTAGATCGAGGCGTTGTCGAGCACGCGGTCGCGGGGCACCCCGCCGAAGCCGTCGCCGTCGGTCCAGGCCACGAACTTCTCGGCGATCCACGCGAGCTGGCCCGCGGGCGAGTCGACGAGGCCGTAGCCGAGGGTCTGCGGACGCGTGCGCTGCTGGCCCGAGTAGCCGGAGCCGACACGGCGGAACTCGGCGGACTCGGCCAGCCAGCGCTGCTCGGTCTCGGAGAGGGTCGCGTCGTCGAACCCGTCCGGGCGCGGCGCCATCGGCATCGTCGTGTGCATCATCGCGACGCGGTCGGGGTGGCGGACGGCCAGCGCGGTGGTGACCATCGCACCCCAGTCGCCGCCCTGGGCGAGGAAGCGCTCGTAGCCGAGGCGGGTCATGAGCTCGGCCCAGGCGTCGGCGATGCGGTCGACGCCCCAGCCGGGACCGGTCGGCTTGTCGCTGAACCCGAAGCCGGGCAGCGACGGCGCGACCACGTCGAAGGCGGGGACGGAGTCGTCGCCGGGGTCGGTCAGGGCGTCGAGGACGTCCAGGACCTCGATGACCGAGCCGGGCCACCCGTGGGTGACGAGCAGTGGCTGTGCGTCACTTCGTGGTGACCTTACGTGCAGGAAGTGGATGCCGAGACCATCGATCGCGGTGCGGAACTGACCCCGCCGGTTGAGCTCGTCCTCGACGTGGCGCCACTCGTGCTCCTCGAGCCAGGCGCGGCACAGCTCGGCGACCGCGTCGAGGCCCAGCCCCTGGCCGGCGTCGGTCGCGGGCTCGGGCAGGCGCACGCGTCGGAGGCGTTCGTGCAGGTCAGCGATCTGTTCGGGGGGCACGTCGAGCACGAACGGCACGATCTCGACAGTGGGGTCCCCGGCGGGCACGGGAGCGTGGGTGGCCACGGGTCGGCACGGTAGCCACACGACGCCCCCCTCGCCGGACGGCCGCGTAGGACACCTCCGAACGCGTGGTGCGACGACACGCCGAAGGCTGGAGTTCGTGACCCGAACGAGCCAACTTCGCCCCGAGGTGTCACACCGGGCCTCATGGTGGCGATGCACGAGGTGGAGGTGATCAGCGTGATGAACGATCGGTCGGCGGCCCTGCTCGCCGCAGCAGTGGATCTGGACGAGTGCGACGGCTACGTGGTCCTGGTGTTCGACCCCGAGACGGGGGAGCTCGACGCCCACGGGCCCTACGAAGGGGTCGAGGCCACTCTGCGCGCCGAGGAGATGCGGCGCGAGTTCGACAACGACGGGCTGCGCGACGTCGTCATCCGTCTCTCGCGCCTCCACCGCCCCCGCTGAGGGCCGTCCCGGTGCCGTGTCCCCCCACCGGCACCGGGATGGTCCTCAGATCGAGGGGTACTCCTGCCGCCGGCAACGGAGCACGGTGATCATCGCCGTGATCGGCCACGATCGGCGGGAGGACGCATGGCGCAGGGACCCACGGTCCGGGAGGCCTCGCTGGAGGTGCTCCGGGCGCACGGGATGACCACGATCTTCGGCAATCCCGGGTCCACCGAGCTCCCCATGCTCTCCGAGCTCCCCGACGACTTCCGGTACGTCCTCGGGCTCCAGGAGGCCGCGGTCGTCGGCATGGCCGACGGCTACGCCCAGGCCCGCGGACGTCCGACCCTGGTCAACCTCCACACCGCACCCGGCGTCGGCAACGCCGTCGGCGCCCTGGTCAACGCGTCCGCCAACGGGGCGCCGCTGGTGGTCACGGCCGGGCAGCAGGTGCGGCCGATGATGAATCTCGAGGCCCTGCTCACGAACCCGGACGCGACGGTGCTGCCGCGGCCCACGGTCAAGCTCTCCCTCGAGCCGGCCCGCCCGGCCGACGTCCCCGCCGTGCTGGCCCGCGCGATCCACGTGGCGACCAGCCCGCCGTGGGGCCCGGTGTTCGTGTCCGTCCCGATGGACGACTGGGACGCCGTGCTCGACCCGGCCACCGAGGCGGCCGGCCTCGTCGCGGGCCGCCGGGTGCACCAGCGCGCGGCCCCGGACCCGGCGGGGCTCGACCTCCTCGTCGAGGCCCTCGACGCCGCCCGCGCCCCGGCGCTCGTGGTCGGCGGTGACGTCGACGCCACCGGCGGCTTCCACGACGCCGTGGCGCTGGCCGAGCGGATCGGCGCCGCGGTGTTCGCCCCGCCCGTCGAGGGGCGCGTCGGCTTCCCCACCGACCACCCGCAGTTCCAGGGCCCGCTACCGATGGCGATCGCCCCGGTGGCGCAGGCCCTCGAGCCCTTCGACGTCGTACTCGTCGTCGGCGCGCCGGTGTTCCGCTACTACCCCTACGTGCCCGGCCCGTTCCTGCCCGAGGGCACCCGCCTGCTGCACGTCACCGCCGACCACGACCAGGCCGCCCGCGCCCCGATGGGCGACGCGGTCGTCGCCGACCCCGCCCTCACCGTGCGCGCGCTGCTCGAGCGCGTCGGGCCGGGACCGGCGGACCGGGCGGCGCCGCCGTCCCGCCGGGAGCTCGACGCGCCGCGCCCCGGCGGCGAGGGACGGCTCTCGGCCGAGGAGCTCTTCACCGCCCTCGCCGACGAGTGGCCGGACGGCGGCGTCCTGGTCAACGAGGCGCCCTCGCACCGGGCGATCCAGCAGGAGCGTCTGCCGATCACGCAGCCCGGCAGCTCGTACTTCACCACCTCGGGCGGGCTCGGCTTCGGCCTCCCGGCCGCGGTGGGGGTGGCGATCGCCGACCCGTCGCGCCCCGTGGTCGCCGTGCTCGGCGACGGCTCGCTGCAGTACGCGATCCAGGCGCTCGCCACCGCGGCCACCCAGCAGGCGCCGGTGACGATCATCGTCCTGGACAACCGTGAGTACGCGATCCTCAAGTGGTTCGCCCAGCGCGAGCAGACCCCGAAGGTGCCGGGGCTCGACCTGCCCGCGATCGACCACCTCGCCCTCGCGCAGGGCTACGGGGTGCCGGCCGAGACCGTCGGGACGGTCGAGGAGTTCCGCGCCGCGGTGCGCCGGGGCGTCGCCGGTCCGGGTCCGCGCCTCGTCCACGTGCCGGTGCCGCCGGCGGGGGGCTGATCTCGTCCGCTTGACCTCGACCGCCGTCGAGGTCGCACGGTGACGAGTCATGAGCGTCACCGAGGACCGAGATCGACACGAGGTCCGTCGTGCCCCGGGCGTAGCGTCGCTCAGGCGCGCTGGCGACCGGTCCGGGGCGCTGGGGAGGACCAGGCGTGAGCACGGAGACCACGACGCGGCCGTCGGCCGACGAGCTGACACCGGACGCCGCGCCCGCGGTCGAGGTGCGCGATCTCGTCAAGCGCTACGGCCGCAGCACCACGCCCGCGGTCGACGGGCTGAGCTTCGCGGTGCGCCGGGGCGAGGTGTTCGGGCTGCTCGGCCCGAACGGCGCCGGCAAGACCACGACGGTCGGCGTCCTGACGACGCGGGTCACCAAGACCTCGGGGCTCGCCACCGTCGCGGGCATCGACGTCGCGACGAACCCCGTCGGCGCGCGCGCCGTGCTCGGCGTCGTGCCGCAGCGGCCGAACCTCGACCGCTCGCTCGACGCCCGCGGCAACCTCGTCTGGCACGCCGCCTACCACGGTGTTCCGCGGGCGCAGCGCGGTCGACTGGCCGACGAGCTGCTCGAACGGATGGGGCTCGCGGAGAAGGCGAAGACCAACCCGGACGAGCTCTCCGGCGGCCAGGCCCAGCGCCTGATCATCGCGCGCGGCCTGATGCACGACCCGCAGGTGCTCTTCCTCGACGAGCCGTCGACGGGGCTCGACCCGCAGGCCCGCCTCTTCGTGCACGACCGCGTCACCGAGCTCGCGGCGTCCGGCGTCACGGTCGTGCTCACGACGCACGACATGGACGAGGCGGCGAAGCTCGCCGACCGCGTCGGCATCGTCGACCACGGCAAGCTGCTCGCGCTGGACACGCCGTCCGCGCTCGTGGCGGCGCTGCCCGGCGAGGCCACCATCGATCTCACGATCACCGGTGCCGACGTCGACGTGCTGGCCGGGCGGCTGGGTGAGCTGCGCGGGGTGTCGAGCGTCGAGGACCTGTCCGGCGAGGCGGCGTCGGCCACGCACCTGCGGGTGGGCTGCGACGGCGAGGCCGGTGCGGCGCTCCCGCCGGTGCTCGCCGCGGTGGCCGACGCCGGAGCCGTCGTCACCCAGGTCGAGCTGGGCGAGCCCACGCTCGAGGACGTCTTCATCGACCTGACGGGGAGGGGGCTGCGGTGAGCGTCCCGGTGAAGGTCGGGCCCGGGCAGGGCCGCGCGTTCCTCGGTGTCCTGGGCCGCGACCTCGCGGTCACCGGCAAGGAGTTCGGCAGCTTCATCAGCCAGGTGCTGATGCAGCCGTTCTTCCTGCTGTTCGTGTTCGGCGTGGTGCTGGGGCAGCTCGGCTACGTCACGCCGGGCTACGCGCAGCTGCTGCTGCCCGGGCTGCTGGCCCTCAACGCCTTCTTCGTGGCCGTGCAGGCCACCGCGATCCCCCTGGTCATCGACTTCTCGTACACCAAGGAGATCGAGGACCGCCTGCTCGCGCCGCTGTCCACGCGCCTCGTCGCGGTCGAGAAGATCGTGTTCGGGGCCTCGCGGGGCCTGTTCGGCTCGCTCGTGATGATCCCCGTCGGCTACATCGTGCTCGACGAGGTCAACTGGGTGCTCTCGGGCCTGCCGTTCGCGGCGGTGCTGCTCGTGCTCGGCTCGCTGTCCGGCGGGGCCGCGGGGCTGGTCCTGGGCACGCTGGTGTCGCCCAGGAAGATCAACGTGGTGTTCGCGCTGGTGATCACGCCGCTGCTGTTCACCGGGTCGACGCAGTTCCCGTTCCTGCAGCTCGAGAACCTGCGCTGGTTCCAGGTGATCTGCGCGCTCAACCCGATCACCTACGTCTCCGAGGGCCTGCGCGGCGCGCTGACCCCCGCCGTGCCGCACCTGCCGGGCTGGCTCTGCCTTCTGGCGCTCGTGGCCTCGTGCCTGCTCCTCGGGGCGATCGGCATCCAGGGGTTCGTGCGGCGCGCGCTCGACTGATGGCCGGCGCGCTCGACGCCCTGCGCGAGCGGCTCGCGACGGCGATGACCGCCCGGGGGTTCGCGGCGCAGGCGGCGGCCCTCGGGCGGCTCGCGGCGCGGTCCGAGGGTCCGGACGGCGTGCTCCCGGTGCTCGCCCACCTCGACGACGCCGTGGCGCGGGCCGGCGAGGAGGTCGACGCCCACCTCGCCGGGGCCCTCGCTCCGCTCGCGGCGGCGGCGGCGTGGCAGCAGACCGCGGCCTACGTCGCGAGCCCGCCCGACGCGTCGTTCCTCGACCTCTACGCGCACGCCACGCTGGCGGACGCCGAGGACGTCGCGCTGGGCCTGGTCCTGCTCGGCCCGGGCGTGCGATATCCGCCGCACCACCACCCGGCCGAGGAGTTCTACCTGCCCGCGGGCGCGATCCGGTGGGTGCACGCGGCCGGCGCCGACCCCGCACCCGAGCCCGCCGGCGTCCTGGTCCACCACGAGCCCTGGCAGCCCCACGGGATGTGGACCGGGGACCGCGCCGTCCTGCTCCCCTACGTCTGGATCGGTGAGGTGGGGACGTCCGCGGCGTTCTGCTGACGACCTCGATTGTCGGGCGGGGTGCTCCGGGTAGGCCCGGAGCCATGCGACACCAGGAGTTCCTCACGGGCGTCGCCACCCGAGGTGGCTTCGCCGAGACCGACGACGCGCGCCGGGCTGCGGACGCCGTGCTGGCCACGCTGGCCGAGCACCTGCCCGGCGACGACCGCACCGCGCTCGTGGAGGCGCTGCCCAACCTGCTCGAGGTCGAGTCCGGCGTCGACCGGGCGAACGGCGGCGGGGGCACGCCGACGGAGGCCGGCCTCGTCGACGAGGTCGCGCGCCGCAGCGGATGGGCCCCCGAGCGCGCCCGCTACGCGCTGATCGCGGTGATCGGCCAGCTGGGGGCCGAGGACGCCGACCTGGGCGAGCGGATCGGCCGGGTCGTGCCCGCGGACCTGCGCGGCACGGGGCCGACGCTCCCGCCCGACGCCGCGTCCGAGGGCGCCCAGGGCCGCCCGCAGCCGGTGGACGCCGACGAGCTCGCCCGCGAGCTGCAGCGCCTGCCCGAGTGGTCGGGCGACCTGAGCGGCATCGAACGGACCGTCGAGCTGCCGCCCGAGCGCCTCGACCTCGTGCTCGAGCGCCTGCGGCGCACCGAGAGCGAGCTCGGGGCACGGCTGCGGATCGTCGACCGCACCCCGACCTCGCTGACCGTGCGCGCCCGCACCGAGAGCCTGCAGGCGGTCGCCGCCATCGACCTCGACCTCGCCGCCCGGTTCGACGAGATCGTCGGCGCGGTCGGCTGATGTTTCGCACGTGCGTGATCTTCTGAGCTACAGCTCAGAAGATCACGCACGTGACGAGACCACCGAGAACCCCGGCGGCAGGCCGCCGCGGCCGGTGAGGGCGTGCAGGAGCATCGGGCCGTGGCCGAGGCGCACGCCGGTGCGGGTGAGCACCGTCGCCACCTGGGTCGTCGTGTGCGCGCTGAACGCGACCTCCAGCCCGGTCGCCGTCGCGATGTCGTACCCGTGCACGACGAGTTCGATGGTGCGCGTCGGCACGTAGGACGCGACGCGCAGGCCGCCGGCGATCGTGGTGATGAGCGCGTCCGGGTCGGCGGCGCGCGTGGCCGCGACGGCCCGCTCGGCGAGCGTCGCGAACGCTGCAGCCGGGTCGTCCCCGAGCGCCACGCCCGCGTCCCGTCCGCGCTGTGCGACGGCGGCCTGGTCGATCCCCTCGCCGGTCATCGACGACATCAGGGCGTAGTAGCCCTCGGGCGAATCGATGTCCTCGGTGTCGGCGGGCCGCTCCAGGTAGGTGAGCACGGTGACGAACGCGCGGCTGGTGTGCCCCACCAGCGAGCGCAGGTCCCACTCACCCAGCGCCGGCGCGTCCCAGGCGTCCGGCGGCACCCGCCCGACCAGCTCCGTGACCACCTGCGCCGCTTCGGCGTAACCCTCCAGCATGTGAGCGATTTTCGGTGCTATTGCCCCGGAAAGCACTCACGAGACGACGTCACAGCAGCTTCGCGGCCACCTCCGCGAGGCGGGTGCCCTGGATCCGCGCGGCCTGGAGGGCGGCCTCGTCGGGCGCGGCGGACTTGCGCGACACCCAGGAGGCGCCGTACGGGTTGCCCGACGACATCAGCGACGCGTCGGCGGCGTAGCCGAGCGGCATCACCAGCGCGCCCCAGTGGTAGAGCACGTTGTTCATCGACAGGATCGTCGCCTCGAGCCCTCCGTGGCCCGTCGAGGCGCTGGTGAACGACGTGCCGACCAGGCCGGCGAGCTTCCCCTGCGCCCACAGACCGCCCGTGGTGTCGAGGAACGCCTTGAGCTGCTCGGCGCTGTTGCCGAAGCGGGTCGGGCTGCCCATCGCGAGGCCGTCGGCCCACTCCAGGTCGTCCAGCGAGGCGACGGTGTCGTAGGGGTTGTCCTCGACCCAGGCCTTCCAGCGCCGGTTCGCCTCGATGGCCTCGGCGGGGGCGCGCTCCGCGACGGGCCGGACGCGGGTCTCGGCGCCGGCGTCCCGGGCGCCCTGCGCGAGCGACTCGGCGAGCGCCGCGACGTTGCCGGTCGCGGAGTAGAAGACGACGACGATGCGCGGCGCCCTGGTGGTCGAGGCGGTCACGGAGCCCTCCCGGGTCGGTGGTCGGACCCCGATCATCACCCGGACGTCCGCACCCCGCGGCCCGGGGGTCACCCGCTCGGCTCCCACGAGCGTCGGAGACGGAGCAGGATGGGCCGGGTGACGACGCGGGAGGCCGGCGGGGCCCGGACCGGTGCGCCGACGCCCGGCCGGGACGTGGCCGGGCCCCGCGGTCTCGTCGCGCTCTACCGCCGCCTGTCCGGCCTCGTCGCCGCCCCGTCGGCCGACGCCCAGGCCGTCGCGGCCGTCGTGGCGGGCGAGCTGGGGGTGCTCGCGGCCGTCGTCGGTCCGCAGCGCGAGGTGCTCGCCGCGGCCGCGCCCGGCATGGGCGTCGCGGAGGCCTCGGCCCTCGTGCGCGCCGACGCCCGCACGGCGGCGTGGCCCCGCACCCTGGAGGTGGCCGCCGCGGCCGGGCGGGCGCTGCGCGTGCCCGGGCCCTGGCTGCGCGCCCAGGTCGTCGCCCCGGTGCTGCTCGGTCGCGAGGTGCCGGCGTTCGTGTTCGCCGAGGAGGACACCGCCACCCGCGACCGCCCCGAGGCGCTGACCGGGGACGACGTCCTGCTGCTGGTGGCCGAGCACGCCGCCACGGTCGTCGGGGTGCTCCACGGTCGCGACCGCGTGCTGGCCACCGCGGCGGGCCAGGTGCGCGGCGACCTGGTGTCCGGGCTGCTGCTCGACCGCGCCCGCGACGCCGACCAGGCCGCCCAGTGGGCCGAGCACGTGGGCTACGACCACGGCGTCGCCCACCGCGTCGTCGTCGTCTCCCCGGACGACGACGACGCCTACGGCGCCGGGCCGGCGAGCCTGCTCGGCGAGGCCGAGGAGCACCTGCTCGCGGCCGCCCCGGCCGCGCTGACGGTCGTGCGCGACACCGAGACCGTCGCCGTCGTCCCCGAGACCGCCGACCCCGTGGCCGTCGGCGCCACGTGCGCCCGCCGGCTGGCCCGCGGCCGCGTGCCCGACCCCGACGCCCGCTGGCCCGTCACGGTCGCCGTCGGCGGCCCCGTCTCCGAGCCCGCCGACATCGCCGCCTCCTACGACCAGGCCCGCCGGACCCTGCTCGCCTCCCGCCGGCTCGGGCGCGCGGGGAGGGTGCTGCGCTTCGACGAGCTCGGGGTGCACCGGCTCCTGCTGCAGATCCCCGACCCCGACGCCGCGCGCGCCTTCGCCCGCGAGGTATTGGGACGCCTCGCGACCGACCGGTCCGAGCGCACCGTCGAGCTGCTGCGCACCCTGGCCCGCTACTTCCGCGAGGACGGCAGCCCGCAGCGCGTGGCGCGGGCGCTGAACGTCCACCCCAACACCGTCGGCTACCGCCTGCGGCGCGCCGAGGAGCTCAGCGGCCTGGACCTCGACTCCTACCGCGACCGCCTCGCCGCCCAGGTGGCACTCGAGATCCTGGGGGAGATGGAGGCGTGAGCGGGTCCTTCGCCACCGAGTCCTTCACCGCAGCGCTCGCCCGGCGCGTGCTGCTCTGCGACGGCGCGATGGGCACGCTCGCCCGGGCCAGCGGCGTGCGGGTCGAGGGGCCCGGCGCCGAGCTGTGCGTCGTCGCCCCGGAGCTGGTCACGGCGCTGCACGAGCGCTACCTCGCCGCCGGCGCGGACGTCCTCCAGACCCACACCTTCGGCGCCTCGCGGCCGCGCCTGGAACGCCACGGCCTGGCCCGGCGCACCCGCGAGGTCAACCTCGCCGGGGCGCGCCTGGCTGCCGCCGCGCGCGACGGCGCCGGTCGTCCCGCATGGGTGGCGGGCTCGGTCTCGCCGGTGACCCAGCCGGGCCGGGGCAGCGCCGTCGACGCGCCGGCGGCGGCCGCGGCGATCCGCGAGCAGGTCGAGGCGCTGGTCGAGGGCGGCGTCGACCTCGTCGTGCTCGAGACGTTCAGCCGCGCCGACGAGCTGCTCGCCGCGGTGCGCGCCGTCCGCGAGGTGACCGAGCTGCCCGTCGTCGCGGAGGCCACGTTCGTCGACGAGGACGGCAGCCCGCTGACCACCGCCGGCGAGTCACCGGCCGAGGTCGTCGCACGCCTCGCCGACGCGGGCACGGTGGCGATCGGCAGCAACTGCACGCTCGGTCCGCAGGGCCTGCTCGACGTCGTGCGGCGGATGGGGCCGACGGGCGGGCTCGCGCTCGCCGCGCAGCCCAACGCGGGCCTGCCGCACGTCGTCGCCGACCGCAGCGTGCGCTTCGCGGGCGACGCGGAGCACTTCGCACGCTACGTGCTGCGCTATGTCGAGGCCGGCGCGCGCTTCGTCGGCGGGTGCTGCGGCACGACCCCGGAGCACACCGCGGCGGCCGCGACGGCGCTGACCACGCACGACGCGTGGGCGCCGGCGCCCGCGCCCGTCGCGGACCCGGCCCCCGAGAACGGGCCGATCCACATCGTCGAAGGCCGCCGCGCGGCCCCCGAGCCCGAGCTCGACGACCCGGGGCCCGGCTCCGGCCCCGACGCCCGCGGCGCCGTCGAGCGCTGGCTGCGCCACCGCGGGTCGGGCGAGTTCCTCGTCGCCGCGGAGGTCGCCGGGGCGGGCGGGCCCGCCGAGCACCTCGCCCGGGCGCGCCGCGCGGTCGCCGGTGGCGCCTCGGTGCTGTGGGTCAGCCGACCCCGCGCCCGGCGCGCGACCACCAGCAGCGCCGCGCTCGCCGTCCACCTCCACGACCGCGTCGACGTCGACACCGCCCTGACGGTCACGAGCTGGCAGACGGGCCTGCTCGCGCTGCAGGCCGACCTCCTCGGGCTGCACGCCCTGGGTCTGCGCACGCTGGTCTGCGAGACGGGGAACCCGCCGGTGCACGCCGAGCAGGCCGTGCGCGACGGGGTGTGGGAGGTCGACGGGGCCGAGCTGCTCCGCACGGCGGCCGGCCTCAACCGCGGCGTCGACATCGACGGGGTACAGCTCGGCACGGCGACGGCGTTCCGGCTCGGCGCGCGCTTCACCCCGGGTTCGGACGACCTCGAGCACGAGGCCGCGCGGGCGATCGCCAAGGTCGAGGCGGGGGCGGAGTTCCTCGTCTCGCGGCCGGTGTTCGACCTCGACGGGCTCCGGCGGATCGTCGACGCGCTCGCCGACGCGGGCGCCCGCGTGCCGGTGCTCGCGTCGGTGGGGGCGCTGACCGGCTACACCCAGGCCGAGCACATGCGCCACGAGGTGCCCGACGTCGTCGTCCCGGACGCCGTCATGGACACGATGCGCCGCGCCGGCGACGGCCCGGAGGCGGCGCGGGCGGGGCTGTCGCTGGCCGCAGACCTCGTCGGTGCGGCCGCCGACGTGGTCGAGGGCGTCGTCGTCCGGTGGTCCGGGCCGGCCTGGCCCGGACTCGACCCGGCGACGGCGGTGGCGCGGCTGCACGCCGCCGCAGGCGCCTGATCGTCAGACGGCGACGGGGGCCCGCCGGACGACGGGCGTCGGCTGCGGGGTGCCGCGCAGGTGGGCGATGGTCGCGCGCAGGTAGGCCACCTCGCGCGTCAGCGAGGCGACGGTCTCGCCGTCGTAGTCGTAGGACATCTCGCGTGGCATGACCACGACTCCGCAGCAGGGGCACGTCGTCGGGGCGTTCATCCTCGTCACCTCGGTGCTCACGATCCGGTGGGGTCACGGGTCCTGACGGCCCCGGCCCCTTCCAGTCTTCGCGTCCGACGGCAGCCGGGCACTGTGTCGGCCCACAGAGATCACGGCGGCGGCGTTGTGTCCCGGCACAGGGTGCGCCGGTCACTGCGCCGGATGCCGCGTCAGGCTCCTTCGACCAGTCGAGCGCGCCACGCGTCCAGGTCCGCATCGGAGACGCCGGCCTCCCGGAACGGCGTGCGGGGGTCGTCGTCGAGCCGGTCCAGCACGGGCTCGAGGTGCGCCGGGTCGACGCCGACCCGCTCGGGGTCGGCACCCGGCGCCGCCGAGCCCTGGCGGACCAGCCGGTCGCGCAGGGCGACCCGGTGGTCGTTGGTGGCGGCGAAGTCCGCGGCCACGACGTCGCGCGGGACGCCGGCGGCGCGCAGCAGCAGCGCCACCGCGACGCCGGTGCGGTCCTTGCCCGCCGCGCAGTGCACCAGCAGCGGACCCGGCCCGTGCGCGGCCACGCCGACCAGCGCGGGCAGCCACGCCTCGCCGATCCCCAGCAGGAGCATGTAGAGCTCGTCGAGACCCCGGCGCTGGCGGCTCTCGGGCGGTGCGTCGCGCATGAGCACCTCGGGGGCGAGGGCCTGGATCAGCGGGAGCGGCGTCAGCTCGCTGCCGAGGGCCACCAGCGGGTGCGGCCGCCCGTCGAGCTCCTCGGGGTTGCGCAGATCGATCACGCTGCCGGGCGGCCAGGCGAGCCCACCGGGGCCGTGTGTCGTGGCGTCGTCGGCCAGCGAGGCGTCGGAGCGCCACAGCACCCCGGGCCGCGTGCGCAGGCCGTCGACGGTCGGCATGCCGCCGACGTCGCGGAGGTTGGCGAGGTGCCGGATGTCCGGGAGGTCTCCGGTGTCGGGGACGGTCTGGTCCGTGCGCGTCGCGGGCACCGGGCTTCTCCTTCGTCGGGCCCTCCATGATTCCGCGCACGACCGCCGCGCCCGGCCCGTCGTGCGCGACCTCACCTCGCGGGTGCCAGGGTGATCCCGTGGAGGGTGACGACACGCTCGTGCTCCGGGCGCCCCGCCCGTCCGACGAACCGATGGCCCGCGAGGCCCAGGCCGCCCTCGCCGCGGACGGCTTCGACTTCGGTCTGCGCCCGGACTCCGAGCCCTGGCTGGCCTATCTGGACCGGCTCCAGCGTGAGCACCGCGGCGAGGACCTGCCGCCGGGCCGGGTGGCGTCGACGTACCTCTACGGCGAGGTCGAGGGACGGGTCGTCGGGCGCACGTCGATCCGGCACACGCTCACCGACACGCTGCGCGCCGAGGGCGGGCACATCGGGTACGCGGTGCTGCCCGCCGAGCGCCGCCGCGGCTACGCGACCGCGATCCTGCGCCGCAGCCTCGAGGTCGCCCGCGACCTCGGCATCGATCGCGTCCTCGTCACCTGCCGCGAGGACAACGCCGGCTCCCTGGCCGTGATCGCGCGCTGCGGCGGCCGGCCCGATCCGGAGTGGCCGGTCAACCCCCACGGCCCCGGTGGCGTGCCCCTGCGGCGGTTCTGGATCGACTGACCGGCGCCACCGGGCCGCCGACCGTGTCCCGAGGACACGGTCGCGCGAACCCCCTCGACGACCTGGGGGAGCCTGATGCGTCGCCGCGCTCTACGCGCGGCCGGGGTTCGTCGGGGTGGTCGACGTGGACGCGGCCCTCGTCCCGGTCGCGCGGAAGAACGTGTAGCTGAAGGTCCCGCCGGGCTCGGTGGTGCGCAGGAGGTCGCGCACGCCGGCATCGAAACGCTCGGACGTGATGAGCCCCGCGGCCAGGGCCGGTTCGCGCACCCCGGCGACCATGGGGGTGAAGGTCCGGCGCACGAGGCTGTCGGCCAGGTCGGGGCGTCCGGCGTGGGCGTGGGCGGTGCGGGGCACGACGGCGACGTCGTCGAACCCGGCGGCCGCGAGCAGCGGGTGGAGCCGCCGGCCGATCCCGGCGTCGCCCCCGGCCTGGCGCTGGAGCACCTCCTGACACGCGATGACGGCGCGGGCGTCGTCGGAGTCGGGGTGGAACGAGGTGGCGCCGTGGTCGCCCTCGACCACGGTGATCGTCCCGCCGGGCCGCAGCACCTGCCGCAGCGCGACGAGGGCCTCCTCCGGGCGGGGGAGGTGCTCGAGCAGGAAGAACACGACGACGTGGTCGACGGACCCGGGCGGCACCGGCGGGGCGTGGACGTCGCCGGCCCGCACGTCGACGCGGTCGGCGAGGCCGGCCGCCTCGACGCGGGCACGGGCGGCGGCCACCTGCGTCTCGGTGAGGTCGATCGAGGTGAAGCGGGCGCCGGGGCTGCGCGCGGCGAGCACGACGGTCTGCGCGCCGACTCCGCATCCGGGCTCGAGGACGTGGGCGCCGTCGGGGAACGTGACGCCGTCGTGCAGGAGGTCGGCGAGGGTGGCGGCCTGGTCGCGCAGCCGCGTCGCCTCGGTCTCGTGGTAGCCGTGGACGTAGGACCCGATCATGGTCATCTCCCGGAGCACGGTGGAAAGGACGTCGTCGCCGGTGTCCGCGAGGACCTCGGCGAGCCGGTCGCGCACCGTGCGGCGCCGGCGCAGGTCGGCGTCCACCCCCGCGAGGTGGGCGCGCAGCGTCGCGGCCGGATCGGGGTCGGTGCCGTTGAGCAGCGCCGCGACCCGGTCGAGCGGGAGCCCGAGCGCCCGCAGGGTGATCGCCCGGTGGAGGCGGACGACGTCGTCGGCGCCGTAGAGGCGGTGGCCCGCCGGGGTGCGCGACGGCGAGACGACGCCCCGCTCGTCCCAGTGACGCAGCACCCGCACCGACAGGCCGGTGGCCTCGGCGAGCTCGCCGACCGTCCGCCCGCGCGTCATGGGCGGAACGCTAGGTCCTCACACGGTGAGAGGAGCAAGCGTCAACTCAAGATTGACGATTTAGCGATCGTCAACCTAGGGTGGACGGATGGCACCGACTCCCGCCCAGCCCGTCCGTCTCGACGACCTCATCAACGCGATCACCTCGGTCCACTCCGACGCCCTGGAGCAGCTGCAGGACGCCGTGCTCGCCGCCGAGCACATGGGCGAGGTCGCCGACCACCTCATCGGCCACTTCGTCGACCGCGCCCGGCGTTCCGGGGCGTCGTGGACCGACATCGGCAAGCGCATGGGTGTCACGAAGCAGGCCGCCCAGAAGCGGTTCGTGCCCAAGGGCTCCAGCGGCGAGATCGACTTCGAGGAGGGCTTCGGCCGCTTCACCCCGCGGGCGCGCAACGTCGTCGTCTCCGCGCAGGAGGAGGCGCGGTCGGCCGAGAACGCCGAGATCACGCCGACGCACCTCGCGCTCGGGCTGCTCCACGAGCCCGAGTCGCTGGCGGTGCTCACGATGACGGCGCTCGGCGTCGCCCCGGAGACGGTCCGGCGCACGCTGCTCGGCACCCTGCCGGCCCGGTCCGACGAGATCGGCGCGCTCATCCCGTTCGACGGCGCGGCCAAGAAGGTCCTCGAGCTGACGTTCCGCCAGGCGCTGCGGCTCGGGCACGACTACGTCGGCACCGAGCACATCCTGCTCGCGCTGCTCGAGCACGAGGACGGCGCGGGCACGCTCACCGGCCTGGGGTTGGGGCGCGAGGCCGTCGAGAGCCACGTCGTGCGGGTGCTGTCGAGCCTGTCGGGCTCCCCGCAGGACCCCGGGACGACTCAGACCCCGTAGATCCGCGTCGGGGTGACGAGCACGGCCGCGCGGCGCTCGCGCGCCATCGTCTCGTCGTAGGAGATCCAGTCGTCGTGCGTCCCACCGGCGGCGACGAAGACCTCGCGCAGCAGGGCGGGGACATCGGTGACCCCGGTGAGGGCGTCGTCCGGCCCGGCGATCTCGGTGGAGCCCTCGACGGTCGTCCAGCGCCACCCGGCGCGCACCGTCACCGTCATCCGCGGCCGGGCGCGCAGGTGGGCGAGCTTCACCGATCCGCCTGCCGCCACGAGCGCCACGATCGGCGTCCCGTGCACCGGGTGGTCCATCACGCCGGCGTTGACGACGGACGACTGGATCGAGCCGTCGGCCCGTGCGGTCGACACGACGACCAGGAAGTGCTCACCGGCGGCCCGCTCGCGGAAGTCGTCGAGGTCCATGGCGTGAGCCTGGCACGCGCTCAGTCGAGAGCGAAGCCGAACGGGAGCTCCAGCCGGTGGGCGCGCAGGAAGTCGGCGTCCGCGAGCAGGTCGCGGGTCGGGGCGTCCGCGACGACGACCCCGCCGTCGATCACCACCGAGCGCGGGCAGAGCTGCAGCGCGTAGGGCAGGTCGTGGGTGACCATGAGCATCGTCCGGTCGAGTCCCAGCAGGACCTCCGCGAGCTCGCGGCGCGCAACGGGGTCGAGGTGCGTGGAGGGCTCGTCCAGCACGAGGATCTCGGGATCGCACGCGAGCACGGTGGCCAGGGCGGCGCGCCGGCGCTGACCGCCCGAGAGGTGCATCGGCGAGCGGTCGGCGAGCTCCGCCACGCCGACGGCCTCGAGCGCCTCCTTGACCCGCAGCGCCAGCTCCGGCTCGGTGACCCCGAAGTTGGCCGGCCCGAACGCGACGTCGTCGGCGACGGTCGGCATGAACAGCTGGTCGTCGGGGTCCTGGAAGACGATGCCGACGCGGCGGCGGATTTCCTGCACGTGCTCGCGGGTGACCTCCATCCCCCCGACCCACACGGTGCCCGCGCCCGCCCGGTGCACGCCGTTGAGGTGCAGCACCAGCGTCGTCTTGCCCGCCCCGTTCGGCCCGAGGAGGGCGACGCGCTCGCCGCGCTCGATGCGCAGGTCCACGCCGAAGAGGGCCTGGTGGCCGTCGGGGTAGGCGAACGCCAGCCCCGAGACCTCGAGGGAGGGGACCGTCACCAGACCCAGTATCCGGACAGCGCGAGCAGCGCCGCCGCGACGGCCGGCACCAGGGCCACCGACCAGGTGGCCGTCGAGGCGGACGCCGTGGTGAACGCCGGCATCGTCCCGGTGTAGCCGCGGGAGAGCATCGCGAGGTGCACGCGCTCGCCGCGCTCGTAGGAGCGCAGGAACAGCGCCCCGACCGACCGCACCGTCGCCCCAAGCTGCCAGACGAAGCGCGGGTCGTGGCCGCGGGACACGCGGGCGAGGCGCATCCGCCGGGCCTCGGCGGCGATGACCTCGAGGTAGCGCAGCATCAGCGTCGCGATCACGCAGACCATCGACGGCACCCGCAGCCGCGAGAGCCCGGAGACGAGGTCGCGCAGCGGGGTGGTGGCGGCGAGCGTCACCGAGACGAGCACGCCGAGCGTGCCCTTGACCAGGATGTTCCACCCGGCGAGGAGGCCGTCGACGGCCAGGGACATCCCCATCCACTCGACCCGCGGGCCCGTCGCGAAGAACGGCAGCAGCACGGCGAGCACGACGAACGGTGCCTCGATGAGCGCCCGCGCCGCGAGCCACCCGGGAGGGATGCGGGCGACCGTCCACACCCCGACGAGCAGCAGGAACTGCAGCCCGAACACCGCGAACGCCTCGCGCGGCGTGGCCACCACCGCCAGGACGAAGACGAAGGCCACCACGATCTTGACGTGGGCGGGCAGGCGGTGGACCACCGAGTCCCCGGCCCGGTAGAGCGGGTGGGCGTGACCGGCACCCACGGCTACTCGACCCGGCTGGGCGTCTCGTCCTTCGACGACCGCCGTCGCAGGGCCCAGAACAGGCCGCCGGCCAGGATCAGCGTGACGAGCACGCCGATCACGCCGGCGATCCCCGTGGTGCCCTCGGAGCCGCCCACGGTGTAGTCGGCGAGCGGGCTGGCGGCGGTGGCGTGCTCGCCGGCGTTCTGCGCGATGCACGTGCCGCCGACGGGCTCGCCGGACTCGTCGAGCTCGCAGCCGGTCTGCGTCACGGCGTCGAGGCCGTCGGGGCTGCTGCTCGCGGCGTACGAGACGACGCCGGCCAGCAGCAGGGCGACGACGAGGAAGCCGGCGTAGAAGGCCACGGGGAGCCGGGAGACGGAGCGGAGCGGAGCTCGACCCGATCCAGCGCTGCTCACGAGCGCACCCCCTGGCTCTTGATCGTCAGCGAGGGCGCGGCACTGCGCGTCAGGTAGACGAGGTCCGGGCGCACGGCCGCGACGGCGCCGACGGTGAGCGCGGTGATGATCCCCTCGCCGATGCCGATGAGGGCGTGGAACCCGGTCATCAGCCCGAACACCGTGCCGAGCGCCAGGCCCTGCCCGCCGATCGCGTACTCGAGCACGAAGCCCAGCGACGCGACGACGGTGTTGACCCAGGCGGCGACGAACGCGACGACCACGAGGCCGCCCCGGCTGCGGAGGGCGACGCGACGCAGGGCGACGGCGACGCCGTAGCCGACGAACGTGCCGATCAGCGCCATGTTCGTGATGTTCGTGCCGAGCGCGGAGAGCCCGCCGTCGGCGAAGAGCAGCGCCTGGAGCAGCAGCACGATCGACACGCAGATCGCCCCGACGTAGGGGCCCACGAGGATCGCGCACAGCGCGCCGCCGAGCAGGTGGCCGCTGACGCCCGGCAGGATCGGGAAGTTCAGCATCTGGACCGCGAACACGAACGCGGCGACGAGTCCGGCCATCGGCGCGGTGCGGTCGTCGAGGTCGCCGCGGGCGCGGGCGACGCAGACGGCCAGACCGAGCACGGCCACCAGCCCGAAGATCACCGAGGTCGGTGCGTTCACGATCCCGTCGCTCATGTGCATGGCGACGAGGTCGGTGTGCGGTTCCACGACTCACCCCCGCGTCCGGCGTGACGCCACCCGGACGGGCGACGCCGGTCAGTGTGTCGCAGGAAGGTCGTTGTCGCACTACTCCTGCGACAACCGGGTACTGGCCGAACGGAGGGTGTGCGCGGACCGTCGTTCTGTTCGCCCGGTTCGGGCATGCTGGCCGGGCGCCGAGCGAGGGAGGGCCCCCATGGCACAGCAGCGGACGACGTGCGCGATCGTCGGTGGCGGCCCCGCCGGGATCGTGCTGGGGCTGGTCCTCGCGCGGGCCGGGGTCGAGGTCACCGTGCTGGAGAAGCACGGCGACTTCCTGCGGGACTTCCGTGGCGACACCGTCCACGTCTCGACGATGACGCTGATCGACGAGCTGGGTCTCTGGGACCGCTTCGCCGAGCTGCCGTGGAAGCCGATCGAGCAGGCGCGGGTCGTCCTCGACGCGGGTCCGGCGACGGTCGCCGACCTCTCCCGGCTCCCCGTACGGCACCCGTTCATCGCGATGGTCCCCCAGTGGCACCTGCTCGACATGCTCGCCGCGGCCGCCGAGGAGGAGCCGACGTTCACGCTGCTCCGCCACGCCGAGGTCACGGACCTGCGCCGGCGCGGTGGCCGGGTCGCCGGGGTGCGGTGGCGCGACCGCACCGAGGGGTCAGGGGACGCCGGGGACACCGAGCACGACCTGGCCGCCGACCTCGTCGTCGCCTGCGACGGGCGCAGCTCCCGCGTGCGCGACCTGACGGGCCTCCCGCTGCGCGACCACCCCGTCCCGATGGACGTGTGGTGGTTCCGGCTGCCGCGCGGGGAGGGCGACGACCCGGCGGGCGGTCTGGGGCGCGTCACCGAGGGCCGCTTCGTGATCATGCTCGACCGGGGTGACTACTACCAGGTCGGCTACCTCATCCCGCGCGGCGCGGACGCCGAGCACCGGCGGCAGCCGATCCAGACCCTGCGCGACGACCTGCGGGACCTGCACCCCTGGCTGGGCGACCGCGTCGACGGCGTGGCCTCCTGGGACGACGTCAAGCTGCTGCGCGTGACCCTGGACCGGTTGCGCCGATGGTCGGCCCCCGGCGTGCTGTGCCTCGGCGACGCGGCGCACGCGATGTCCCCGGTCGGCGGCGTGGGGATCAACCTCGCCGTGCAGGACGCCGTGGCCGCCGCGCGGCTGCTCGCGCCGGTGCTCGCGGCCGCGCCGGCCGACCCGGCCATGGTCGACCGCGCCGCGGCCCGCGTGCAGCGCCGGCGCTGGTGGCCGACCTGGGCGACCCAGACCGGCCAGCGCCTCGCCCACCGCGGCGTCATCGCCGCCGTGCTCGGCGAGGGCGAGCAGGCGCCCGGCCGCGAGCGCCTGCCGCTGCCGCTGCGCCTGCTGCAGCGCGTGCCGGCGCTCCAGGTGATCCCGGCGTACCTGGTCGGGGTCGGGGTGCTGCCCGAGCACGCGCCGTCGTGGGCGCGCCGGGACGGTCAGCCGGCGAGCGCGAAGAACTCCAGCGCGTTGCCGTCGGGGTCGACGAACGACAGCGCCCAGCCGTAGTCGGCCTCCACGACGCCGCTGTGCACGACCCCGATCTGGTCGAGGTGGGTCTGCCACGCGGAGACGGCGGCGCGGTCGGCGCAGGCGAACCCGACGTGGTCGAGGCCCGGCGCGACGACGTCGAACGTGTCGCCGGAGCGGGCGCCGTCGTGCGCGGTGAGCCCGAAGAGCTGCCCGCCGGCGAGCGCGAAGACCTTCCGCTCGAACGGGCCGTCGGACAGCGTCATCGCCGGCTCGACGCCGAAGAGGCGCTCGTACCAGGGCTGGCTCGTGGCGAGGTCGGTCACCGAGAGCGCGACGTGGGAGATCGAGGGGAGTTCGGGCACGGCGACAACCTAGTCCGCGCGGACCGGGAAGTGGACCGGCCCGCGCAGCACCGTCGCGACGCGGGGCTCGATCTTCCCGGCGGGTCGCAGGCCCGGCATCCGCTCGGCGAGCATCTCCAGCGCGACCTCGCCCTCCATCCGGGCCAGCGCGGCGCCGAGGCAGTAGTGCGCGCCGCCGGAGAACGCCAGGTGCGTGGTGGTCTGCTCGCGGCGGGGGTCGAAGCGGTCGGGGTCGGGGTGCGCGGCCGGGTCACGGCCCGCGCTCGCGAGCAGGACGAGCACGCCGGAGTCGCGACGCAGCCTCCGGCTGCCGATCTCCACGTCCTCGTGCGCGAACCGCGCGGTGAGCTGGACGGGCGGGTCGAAGCGCAGCGTCTCCTCCACGGCGCCGGCCGCGAGCCCGGGGTCGGCGGCGAGGTCGTCCCAGGTGCCCGTGGCCTGGAGCGCGCGTACGGCGTTGCCGACGAGGTTCGTCGTCGTCTCAAAGCCGGCGACGAGCAGCAGCTGGGCGAGCGAGACGAGCTCGTCGAGGGTCAGCGTGTCCTCGTCGAGGGCCGCGACGAGCTGGGAGATCACGTCGTCACCGGGGTCGGCGCGGCGGCGCTCGACGAGGTCGGCGAACAGCGCCCGCAGGTCGGCGGTGGCCCGGGACAGCGCGTGCGCGTGGCGCACCGAGCGGACGCCGTCGAGCGCCGCGCCCAGCGCCCGGCCCCACCGGGCGAAGCGCGGGGTGTCGACGTCGGGGATCGCGAGCAGCTCGGCGATGACGCTGATCGGCAGGGGCGCGGCGAGGTCGGTGGTGAGGTCGAACGTCCCCTTCGCGGCGGCGTCGTCGAGCAGGCGGCCGGTGACGGTGCGGGCGGTCTCGCGGTACTGCGCGAGGCGCTTCGGGGCGAACGTCGGCTGGGCGAGGCGACGCAGCCGCGTGTGGTCGGGCGCGTCGAGGGCGAGCAGCGAGAGGTCGATCGGCTCGATGAGCGCGGTGCCCGGATCGGTCGGATCGTGACCACTCGCCGAGCCGGCGTCGTCGGTGGGGTCGAACGGCATCCGCCCGTCCGCGAGCCGCACCCCGAAGCGGCGGTCGCGCAGGACGGCCGTGCAGGCCTCGTGCGTGGCGACGGCGTTGATGCCGGTGCGGCTGCGGACGACGCCGCCCGTCTCCGCCGCCGCGGCGCGCAGCCGGGCGTAGGTGGGGTAGGGGTCGAGGCGCCAGGGCCGGTGCATGAGGCGGGCGACGGGGTCGCCGCGCAGGGCCAGGGCGAGGCCGCCGGCGCGCATCACGGCGATGCGGGTGCCCAGGCGGAGGTCGGCGCGCCATCGGGGCGTCGCCCGCCGTGTCACGGGCGGGGGTGCCTGATCCGTCGTCACTGGGTCGTCGCCTCCTCGGAAGTGCGGCGGGTACCCGCCGTACCGTGGCGCACCGGTCCCGGCCGCCGGTGCGGAGCGTCACGTCGGCTCCGCTGGACCGGACAGGACCCGGCGCGGAGGGTGAGAACGGACGGCTCCACGATGCCACCGGGGCGCCGACGGGACCGACACGACAGGAGGCGGGACGTGACGAGCACCAGCGCGGCTCGACGTCCGTCCACCGAGAGCCCCACCGATCCGGTGCGCCTGCTCCGGTCCTGGGCGCCCGGCGAGGGCTCGTGGTTCTCGGGTCCGCGCGGCGCGATGCTCACCCGCGGCGTCCGCGCCCGCCCGTCGTCGGCCGACCCGGACGCCGTGCTGGCCTGCCTGCGCGAGGTGGGCACACGATCGGGATCGCCCGCGGTCGCGATCGGCGCGCTGCCCTACGACGCCACGGCGAGTGCCCATCTCGTCGTCCCCGAGCACGTGGAGCGCGCCGGCCCGCTCGGCGCCGTGCTGACCGCCGAGCAGGCCCACGCCCCGGTCACGGGTGTCGCCCGGCCGGTGCCCGAGCCCGCCCGCTACGAGGCCATGGTCGCCGAAGCTCTGGCGCGCATGGAGGCCGGTCCGCTGGAGAAGGTCGTGCTGGCCCGGACGCTCGAGGTCCTCGCCGACCGGCCCGTCGACACCGTCCCGATGCTGCGTGCGCTGGCCCGCCGCGACCCGCGGCTGTACCTGTTCGCCGTCGACCTGCCCCCGGAGCGGACGGGGACGCCGCGGACGCTGCTCGGCGCGAGCCCCGAGCTGCTGCTCGCCCGCGAGGGACACCGCGTGACGGTCAACCCGCTGGCCGGCTCCGCCGCCCGGTCGAGCGATCCCGCGGAGGACCGCCGCCGCGGCGAGGCCCTGCTCGCCTCGGCCAAGGACCGGCACGAGCACGCCCTGGTCGTCGACGACATCGTCGAGCGCCTGCGCCCCCTGGCTGTCGACCTCGAGGTGCCCGACGGCCCGTCGCTGGTCGCCACCGCGACGCTGTGGCACCTGTCGACGACGCTGCGGGCGCACGTGGCCGGCACCGAGGTCTCCGCGCTTCACCTCGCCCAGGCCCTGCACCCCACCCCGGCCGTCTGCGGCGTCCCGCGCGCCGACGCGGCGGCCGCGATCGACGAGATCGAGCCCTTCGACCGCGGCTTCTACACCGGCACCGTCGGTTGGACCGACGCGCGCGGCGACGGCGAGTGGGTCATGGCGCTGCGCTGCGGCGAGGTGGAGGGCGACCGGGTCCGGCTCTGGGCCGGCGCCGGCATCGTGCCCGCCTCGTCCCCGCCCGACGAGCTCGTCGAGACCACCGTGAAGCTGCGGACCCTGCTCGACGCGCTGGGCCTCGACGAGGGCTGAGACGAGGGCCGGGCAGGGTGGAGACCTGGGACGAGCTCCGCGACGGCCGCGAGCTCCTGCGCGACGACGACCTGCTCGTGCTCGACAAGCCCGCGGGCTGGTCGGTGATGGGCGAGCGCCACGCCACCGACGTCGTGAGGCTGGCGCGCGACGCCGGCGAGACGCTGTGGCCCGCGCACCGGATCGACAAGGTGACCTCGGGGCTGGTGCTCTTCGCCCGCCGGCTGGAGGCTCACGGCGACCTGACCCGCCAGTTCGCCGACCGCACCGTCGCGAAGACCTACCTCGCCGTCGCGACGGGCACCGGCCTGCCCGAGCGCGGGACGATCGAGCTGCCGCTGTCGGTGGGTCGCAAGAACCGCGTGAGGATCGCGGCGCCGCGCGAGGCGATCACCCGCGACGGCACCTCCGACGGCGAGACCTGGACCGTCCCCGCCGACGCCGTCCTGCCCGGCGACCACTACCCGTCGACGACGGCCTTCGAGCGGCTGTGGGTCGGCCACGAGCGCACCCTGCTCGCGGTCACGCCGACGACGGGGCGCCGCCACCAGATCCGCGTGCACCTCGCCTGGATCGGCCACGCCCTCGTCGGCGACCCGCTGTTCGCGAAGAACCCGCCGACCCGCACCGGCCTGCACGCCTGGCGCCTGGCCTTCACCGGCCCGGACGGCACCCGCCACGAGCTCGAGGCGTCCCCGGGCGAGGACTTCCGGGAGCTCGCGGCGGCGTACGACTTCTCCTAGAGACGCTTCGGTTCCCGAAGCATCCCCAGGAGCGGTCCTCGGTCAGGCCAGCGCCTCGGCGAGGTTCTCGATCGTCGCCCGCATCTCGTCGGGCGTGACCTCTCGGATGCGGTCGAGCAGCGCGGGGTCGGTGACGTCCGCCCAGTCGTGGTAGTGGGTCACGGCGGTGCGGTCGTCGCTGTCGGAGGCGAGCTCCCAGCCCCAGACGTGGCCCGACGGGCGCTCGCCGGGCTTCGCCGGCATCCAGGCGAGGGCACGGTCGGGCTCGTAGCGGACGACGTGGTTCTCGACCCGGTAGTGACCGCGGGTCGGGTTCTCCATCTCCATGACGAACACGTCGCCCTCCTCGGTGATCGCGAGGTGGGTGTGGGACGCCCGCACCGTCCCGCTCCCGTCGATGTCGGGGTGACGGTCGGGGTCGGCGAGCAGGGCGAAGACCCGCTCGACGGGGGCGTCCACGGTCGCGGAGACCGAGATCTGGGTGTCACTCACGCCGCCGATCGTGTCAGGTCCCCCGGCGGGGTACTCGAAGCGCATGGGCACCCCGGAGACCACCCCGGAGATCACACTGCACCGCGGCGACATCACCGCCGCCGACGTCGATGCCGTCGTCAACGCGGCGAACTCCGGTCTGATGGGGGGCGGGGGCGTCGACGGGGCCATCCACCGGGCCGGCGGGCCGGCGATCCTGGAGGCGTGCCGCGAGCTGCGGCGCACCACGCTGCCCGACGGCCTGCCGACCGGCCGGGCGGTCGCGACCACGGCGGGGAACCTGCCGGCGCGCTGGGTGATCCACACCGTGGGCCCGGTGTACGCGAAGTCCCAGGATCGCTCGCACCTGCTCGCCTCGGCCTACCGCGAGTCGCTGCGGGTGGCCGACGAGATCGGCGCCATGACGATCGCGTTCCCGGCGGTGTCGGCGGGCGTCTACGGGTGGCCGCTCGACGACGCCGCCCGGATCGCCGTGACGGTCGTGCGCGAGGCGAAGACTGCCGTGCGCGAGGCGCGGTTCGTCCTCTTCAGCGACGAGGTCTACGAGGCGTTCGCCCGAGCAGCCCAATCGAATGGGTGAATCGTCCCAGTGTGTCCGGAGCGCTTGCTCCGACGACGTGCCAGACCCACAGCGGTTGCGCCACGAACCGGTGTAGGTGACGTGCAACGGGCCACCTGAACGATCCGTGACCCCGTCGTCACCGGGTCGTTGTGCCCCATGGATCGCCGGGGAAAACCCGCGGTCCTCCCGTCCGGGCAGCGGGCGGGGTGTGCGGCGAGCGAGGGGCAGGACGGCATGGCGGGTAGGCATCGCAGGGGGGCGCATCGCGGGGTGCCGACCGGACGGATCGCGGTCTCGGCGGCCGCCGTCGGTCTCGGCGTGCTGCAGCTGGGCGGGATCGCCTCGGCGGCACCGGCCGCGGGGGGCGGCGGCGGGATCGACGGGACGTCGTGCACCGACGCCCGCATCAAGGCCTGCGTCGACCTCTCCGAGAACCGCGCCTGGCTGCTCGACGGCCAGGGCAACGTCGTCCGCGGGCCCGTGGTCAACAGCCACGGCTCCGAGGGACACGAGACCCCGACCGGCGACTTCGTGATCCAGCGCAAGGAGCGCCACCACGTCAGCCAGGAGTACGAGGGCGCACCGATGCCGTACGCCGTGTTCTTCGACAACGAGGGCCGGGCGTTCCACGGGGGCAGCACCGAGCGTCAGTCGGCCGGGTGCGTGCGCCTCGGCATGGAGGACGCGAAGCAGTTCTTCGAGCACCTGAACCCGAACGACCGGGTCCAGATCGTCGAGTGAGCCCGTCCGGGCGCACCCGATCCCTGATCGGTGCGCCGGACGCGACGGGACGAGGGGCACCCGAGGGGGGTGCCCCTCGTCCCGTCGTGTGTTCAGGCCCGGCGTCGTGTCAGTCCCGGTGTGTCAGGCCCGGCGGCGCAGGACGAGCGCCACGGCGCCGCCGACCACGACGACCGCGATCACGACGAAGACCCACGAGGGCACCCCGCCGCTCCCGGTGTCGGGACCGGCGGCGGCCGCGGGCGAGGGCGGCGCGGAGCCGTCGGAGTGACCCGAGTGGTCGGCCGGGGCCGCTTGGGCGGGAGCACCGGTCGTGGCCGCGCCGGCAGGTGCCGACGGCGTCGCGAGGTCGAACGTCACCGAGCCGGTCACCGGGTGACCGTCGCTGGAGACGACCCGGTAGCCGATCTCGTACTGACCGGCCTGCGGCAACGCGCCGACGGGCACCGACACGACCTTGTCCCGGACCGTCACCGCACCCTGCTCGTGGTGGGCGCCGTCCGGGCCGACGACGGTCAGGGCCGCGCCCTCGGGTTGCGGGGTCTCGTCGAAGGTCACCGAGACCTGCGTCGGCGCGGTCGGGACGGTCGAGCCATCCGCGGGGTCGCTGCCGGTGATCACGTCGTGCGCGTTAGCCGTGCCCGCGGTGAGCAGGAGGACGGTCAGGGCGAGCAGGCCCGTCACCAGGACGGCGAGCGGACCTCGACGGTGGGTGCGGGCGGACGGGGTCCGCGGTGGGGGCATGAGGGGGTCCTTCCGTGTCGGGGTGGCGTCGCGGCGCGGACCGGGCGGAACCCGGTCCGGTCCGGCGACGGCGGACCCCGACGCGGGTGGTGCCCGACGGCGGCCCGGCGGACCCGGGCGGCGGGCGCCGGGCGTGCGACCGCGGGCGTCGCTGCGGCCGGAGCGGGCGGCGGCCCGTCGAGCAGGCGGGTCCAGACGGCGACGCGCCACAGGTGACGTCGGGCGGCGCGGGCGAGGGCGCGGTCGGCGTGGACGATCCCGCCGGCGACCAGCACCGCGACGGCCAGGTGCGCGGCGACCATGCCGGGCCCGGCGCCGGCGTCGACCGCGTGGTGGTCGTGGCCCCCGGCGTCGCCCGGCAGGGCAAGGTGGAGGGCGAGCTGCCCGCCGGCGAGGACGGCGGCCAGGCGGGCCACCGGGTGCGGGCGGGCGCCCAGCAGGGCGGTGCCCAGCGCGACAGCGCCGACGACGGCGACCGCGGGCGGGCCGGCCACGACGGGTCCGCCGGCCTCCCCGTGCGCGGCGACCCCGAGGACGGCCGCGACGAGACCGAGCAGCACGGCGCGCGCCGGGGTCGCTCGGTCGGAGGTCACGGGCCTCCACGGTAGCCCGCCCCGCAGGGTGCGCAGTCCCGGACGCCTCGTGAGCGGACTTCGGGCCTATAGCCCCGAAGTCCACTCACATGGCTCGGAGGAAGGCCGCGATCTCGGCGACGGCCTGGAGCGAGGTCCGGGGGGTCAGGGCGCCGGTCGCGACGTAGCCGTGCGCGGCGCCCAGGTAGCGCGTGTGGCGCACCGGCACGCCGGCCGCGTCGAGGGCGTCGACGTAGCGCTCTCCGTGATCGCGCAGGGGATCGTGCTCGGCGGTCTGCACGAGCGCGGGTGGGAGGCCGGCCAGCTCGGCACGTAGCGGCGACGCGTACGGGTGCGTGCCGTCGGCGCCGCCGAGGTAGAGCTGGTGGAAGCCGCGGATGTCGGCGGCGGAGAGGATCGGCGCGACCGGGATCGCCCGCTCCGAGGGCAGCGCGTCGACCATCTCGGTGCCCGGGTAGACGAGGACCTGCGCGGCGATCGTCGGTGCGTCGAGACCGTCGAGACGCCGGTCGCGGGCCATGAGGCACACGACCGTGGCGAGGTTGCCGCCCGCGCTGTCGCCCATCACCGCGACGCGCGCCGGGTCGAGGCCCCAGACGCGGGCGTCGGCGACGAGTGCGGTCACGGCGTCGTAGCAGTCCTGCGCGGGCACCGGGAACGTGTGCTCGGGCGCAAGGCGGTAGTCGACCGAGACCACGACGACCGAGGCCTCGTGGGCCACGTGCGCGCAGAACCACTCGGACTGGTCGAGGTCGCCCTGCACGAACCCGCCGCCGTGGAAGTTGACCACCACGGGCGCGCGGGAGGTGCTGCCCGCGGGCCGGTAGACGCGCACCGGCAGACCCCCGGGCACGGCCTCGGTGGGCAGGCGGGCGTCGACGATCGCCACGTCGCGGGGAGGCGGGCCGATCACCGCCCGGCCTAGCGGGCCGTGCTGCAGGCGCAGCACGGCCTCCCGGGCGGCGGGGACGTCGGCGGGGGCGAGATGGGCCACCGAACCGCCGAGCCGGCGGCGGAGGGCACCGAGGAGACGCAGGCCGAGGGGGAGGCGCACGCCGGGGAGCCTCGCCCACCGGACGTGCGCCCGTCACGTCACGCCGCAGGCGTCACACCTGGGCGGTCACCTCGACGTCGATGTTGCCGCGGGTGGCCTTCGAGTACGGGCACAGCTCGTGGGCGCGGCCGGCGAGGCGGTCGGCGGTCTCCTGGTCGGCGCCGGGCAGGTGGACGGTCAGCCACACCTGGAGCCCGAAGCTCGTCGCGTCCGGGCCGATCCCGACCTGGGCGTCGACGCTCGAGGAGTCGACGTCGACCTTCTCCTGGCCTGCGGCCAGCTTCAGGGCCTGGTGGAAGCAGGCCGCGTAGCCGGCGGCGAAGAGCTGCTCGGGGTTGGTCGCCCCACCCGGCCCGCCCATCTCCTTGGGCATCGCCATGTCCTGGTCGATGATGCCGTCCGACGAGCGGACGTGGCCGTTGCGGGCGTCGCCGGACGAGGTGGCCTCGGCGGTGTACTTGATGTCCATACGACCCGGCTTACCCGCCATGGCTCCGCCACGTGAGTGAGATGGGTCGCCATGACGACCTGCTCGTGCTCAGGACATCGGAGACAGTTGATGTCTCAGCACATCGCGGACAC
>NZ_JAQZAM010000033.1 GCF_028737215.1 Actinomycetospora chibensis
CCGACCCATCAACACCTCCATGATCGAGGTGTTGCGACGACCAGTTGAATCCGCCTTGCGAGCCGGCGTCGCTGTGGAAGATCAGCTGGTCGTGGCGGTCGCGTCCTTGCTGCCCGCGGGTCCATACGGCTTGCTCGAGCGCGTCGAGGACCAGGCTGGTGCGCATCGTGGTGGCCGCGCGCCAGCCGAGGATGCGCCGCGAGTAGGCGTCGATGACGAAGGCGACGTAGACCATCCCTGACCAGGTCGCGACGTAGGTGAAGTCGGCAACCCACAACCGATCCGGGGCCGGCGGGTTGAACTCGCGTCCGACCAGGTCGCGGGCCGCACTCCGTCGCCGGGGATGGTGGTGCGGAATCGGCGGCCGCGGCGCACGCCGGCCAGCCCGTGGGCGCGCATCAGGCGTTCCACGGTGCAGCGAGCCACCGGGATGCCCTCGCGGTTGAGCGCCAGCCAGACCTTGCGGGCGCCGTAGACGCCGTAGTTGTCCACGTGCACCCGCTCGATCTCGACCGCCAGCTCCTCGTCGCGCAGCGCCGTCGGCGGCGGCTGGGCGAGAGCGCGGCGGGCGTCGTAGTACGTGGACGGGGCGATCGGTGCGCCCAGCTCGACGAGCTGCGCGCAGATCGACTCGACGCCCCATCGCCGCCCGCAACTGGTGCGCGCGGCGTGCTCGTCGATGAACCTCACGAGCGTCGCGGTGGCCGGTCGATCTCGGCCGCGAAGAAAGCCGACGCCGCCTTGAGGATGTCGTTGGCCCGGCGCAGCTCGGCGTTCTCCCGGCGCAGGCGCTTGAGCTCGTCGGACTCTTCGCTCGTTGTTCCGGGCCGGACCCCGCCATCGACCTCGGCCTGGCGGACCCACTTGCGCACCGTCTCCCCGGTGCCGATCCCGAGCTTCTCGGCGACAGCGTTCATCGCCGCCCACGGCGACTCGTAATCACCCTGGACCTCGGCGACCATGCGCACCGCGCGCTGCCGCAACTCCGGCGGATAGGGCGGCTGGGACCGACGTGTCATGACCAGATCTCCTCAGACGATCAGATCTCCGGACACGCCGGGGCGGTTCACAGCGCGTCGATGGGGTCGGACTTGCCCCGCGTGCGCGCTGAGGACCGGGCGCCGACCATCAGCTTCGGCGGCACCCGCACCACCCGCTCCCCGGCGCGAGCAGCGCCCGCTCAAGGCGGGTGGAGACATGCCGGCAGTCCTCGACCGCCCAGGTCCGCTCGCCCGCGGCGTGCTGAGCTGCCCAACCGACCAGCGCGCGGTGACCGGTGTCGGTGGCCGCCACCGCGCGCTGGGCCAACTCGCGACCCAGCTCGTCGACCACCACCGCGGTGTGGGTGTCCTTGTGGACATCGACCCCGACCGTGAGCACCATCGAGAGGTCTCCTCTCTTCAGCCATGAGGGACACAGCTGGGCCGGCCGGCGGACACAACCTCAGTGGGGGCGCAGCCACGCTCCTATCCAGTCACGCCGGCCGGTCCCAGCCGCTGATGATCGGCACAACCCGTGATCGCCAGCCCGAGGGGCGGCACCGACGCTACGAGCCAGATCACCAGCAGCCAGGTTCCCAACCACCGCAACAGCGGCGAGCTGACCCTGACACTGGGCCAAAACTAACCCATGTCGAACCGAGAGTATTCATTGGACTCCTCAGAGCGACAAGAGCGGGTCAATACCTGATCCAGGATTGTGCACAACCTACACCAGGACGATTTCTGCTCTCTTCGGGTGATGCCGCTTCTCCTTGACGTCAATTTGGCTCAGACTCATGGCATCCACATCACGCATTAAGATCAGTTCGGGGGGATCGCGGCAGAGCAACTACGCGGTAGGCACACTCGCACAGGGCGCCTTGACCGAAGGAGTCCTTAGATCGACGCGTGCAGCTACTCGTACATCATACCCAGAAGCCGATCGTCGCGCCCTCAACAACGATGAAGGAGGTCGAGAAGTAATGGCCGAGAAGTACGTTGTCGTCCGAGGAGACACCTTCAACAAGATCGCCCGGGAGTTCGATATCACTACCGATACGCTACGTAGAGCGAACTGGCAGGTAGAAGATATTAACGACATCAAGGTAGGGCAGATACTCAACATCCCGACAACATCAGACGGAGGAGAAGAAGTGCCGAGCCTATCTGTCGTAGTCACGGAAGATGCCGACGTGGCGCGCGCATCGAACAACGAAATCGACGCGGAGGGCAAGGAGGCAGGAATCGTTGATGTCGACTTCAAGGAGGATATTCGTGAGTGGCTGTGGCAAGTGAACGTGGGAGCCGCGGATGCCTCTGACGTAGCTGGATTTGGTACCACTGAACTGGGCGGAATGACCGCTCGTACTGTGATCCGCGTCCGCACCTTTGGCCCGGATGGCAAGGCGAAGGCGCTTCCGTTCCACCTCCAGGTGTCCGAGTTCGCGTAGTCCGAAGGGGTAGCGCCTAGTCGACACCGCGCCAAGCAGGAGGCACATCGGCCGCCGCCCGTCCGGTCTTCGGCCGTTGGCGACCGACCGTTAAGGAGAGGTGTCGCCGACCTCATTCCGCTAACATGCCGAGCGCGGCGATCCAATCAGCTAGCTACCGTCGTGACGCTCGAGAAGTCCCAGCTCAATGTGCTCGCAACGGCCCACCGGGGGCCCAGGATCAGCAATCAGCGGCGGTCCAAAGCGGCTAAATTCAGGGAGCCTGTACCGGGTCGCGGGGCGCAGGCGAGAGGGTTGACGTGACTGCAGGGGCAGCCGAGACTCTGCTTTCCCTTATCCACCACCATGCGAACGCCGGGCCGTACGAGTACGGTCGGAGGAGGTGCCCTAATGTCGGGCCGGCAGGCAAGTGCGGAGCTGCTGTTCGCCGACGAGATCGACGGGGAGGTCGAAAAGCAGGTCTTCGACCTGTTCGACGGTCTCGGGCTGGCCACCACAAGCCGAAGGCGATTGGTCCACCGCGGTCCCCAGGACCTCGAGTGGCTCGTGCTCGCCGCCCTTCCGTTGCAGGCGTTCCTGAGCGCACTCGGGTCCGAGGCCGTGAAGGAACTCTACGCGGGCGTGAAGCGCGTCATCGCGCAGCGCAAGGAGCGCGCATCCGACGAGCCCGACCGTTGCGTTCCGCTTGTCCTGCAGGACGAGCGGAACGGATTGCGGGTCGTTCTCGAAGCCGACCTGCCCGCGGCGGCCTACACGCAGCTGACGACGCTCGACCTCGGCGCCTTCCGACAGGGGCCGCTGCACTACGACCGGCACCTCGGCGCCTGGCGCTCCGAGTTGGACGAAGCTGGGGGCTGATCGGGGCGGTGTGGCGACGAGGACGGTTGCGTCGGGCGCAGCAGGCCGTCGCCGGTGGTGAGCAGGCGTGGAGAAACGGCGACCTCCACGAGGCCGAGCGGCAGTTCACGCTCGCCGTGGAGGCGGTTGCCGAGAAGGTCCCGACCGACGCGGAGGCCGCAGACCTGGCCGTGCAGGCGCACATCGGACGGGGCCGCGCCCGGCTGGCGGGCGGCGACCTGCGCGGCGCGAAGACGGAGTTCGCGGCGGTGCGCCAGCTGCGACCCGGCTGGGCGACGGGCTTTTACCTCACCGGGTGCCTCGCGGCACACGCGGGCGACCTGCGCGACGCGGAGTGGTTCTTCGGCGCGGCCATCGCCCGAGATCCGGAGCACGGGGCGGCCTACCGGCAACGGGCTTTCGTTCGCGCCACCCAGGGCCGTCCCGGTGTAGCGGTCGACGATATCGCCGCGGCGGGCAGGCTGGAGCCGTTGGACGGCCGCGACCGTATGGTCGCCGCGGGTCTGCTCCTCCAGATGAGGGAATGGGAGGCCGCCGAAGCCTGGGCAACGAGCGTGGCACCGCCTCAGCCGCTGGCCGCCGCGCTGGTGGGCATCGCCCGGCACGAGCAGGGCAATCTGGACGGCGCCTTCGCCGCGTTGGAGGAGGCGTTGGCGAGCGGGTGCCGCGCTCCCGGGGCGTTACTGCACCACGGAATGGTCGGCTACCGGCTCGGCCGGTACTCCGCCGCCGTGACGTCTTGGAGGCTGCTGTGCGACCGGCATCCTGGCCAGCGCCGGTACGCTGCTCTGCTGGCCACGGCCTACCGCGCGCGGGCCTGCGATCAGCTCGCCCGGGGGGAGCTAGACGGCGCGGCGGCGGATCTGGCCGCGGCCACGCCGCGAGACCCGGTTCTTCCGCGGCTCCGTGAGCAGGCGGCCGCCCGCGCCGTCGCCGCGGGCGATCTCGACGGGGCCGTCGCGCGGCTCGACCACTTCGGCGACCTCCGAGCTGCGCACGTGCGTGCGATTGCCGAGTTCACCGGCGGAGCGCGCGCCCGCGCCGCCGCCCGCTGGCGGAACATCCTGAGCGAGTCGCCCGGCGACCAGAGGGCGCGCTTCGGCGTCGCCATCTGTGCCCTGCTCAACGGCGGGTCGGTCGACGCCGAGCTGCACGACCTAGCCGTAGGGGACGCCCACCCAACGCGCCGCCTCGCCCTACGGGCGATGGCGCTGCTCGCCGTGCGGCGGGCGGACTGGCCGGCGGCCGCCGATTTGCTCGCGGGCAGCGGCGGCGACGGGCTCGCGGACCTCCTCGCCGAGTGTCGCTACAGGGCCGGGACGCCCACGACGGCCTGGCAAGTCGCGGACGCTCTGCGGGGTGGCCGGATCGACGCGGCTGACGACGCCGTCGCCGCGGCTTTGCACGCGGGGAGCGCCCGACTTCGCCGCGAGCTGGCGCTGCGCCTGCGGCTTGGGGCGCTGCGGTCCGCGCAGGACCGTCGGTGGCAGCAGGCCGCAGACCTCCTCGCTACCGCCCGCATCGCGGATGATTCGTCGGACGTGCCGGTGCTCCTTGCCTCGTTGATCGGGGGGCTGGGCGGCAAGCGGTCCGAGGCGATCTGCCAGATCCAGGCCGCAAGTAGGCAGGCCCCCGCCGACATGCGCCTCTGCCACGTTCTGGCACTGATGACGTTGCACGCGCTCGGCACCGACCGGAGGGCGGATACCGATGTGCGCAGGATGTGCGTCGGCGCATGGGCGTCGATCCTCAATACGCCATCGCACTGGAACGGCGTCCGACGACGGGCTCAGCGTCGGTACGGCTGCGGGCTGGGTGGCGCGCACATCGCCGCCGCGCAGGCGAAGTTGCGCGATCTCGTCGAAGAGCGGCTCGTGGCCGCCGGGGATGCGACCACGGGCACGCTTCTGCGTCGTGAGCACACCGCTGCCCAGCTGCTCGGCGATCTCGGCGGCCTGCCCCTCGATGGCGCCGCCGACGTCCGCCTGACCTGCGGACCCGTGCGCATTGCCGAGCTAGGCCTGCACCGCAAGCTCAGCAGCTTCCTCAGCGAGCAAGTCGACAACGCCGAGAACGACGCGGAGGCCGTTGTAGCGGCGATCCGCGGCTTCTCCCAGGTCGGGTTCGTCGACGTCCACCTGGCCGCTGGGCGCCCGGAGGAGGCGGTGCGGGCGGCGCTCGACCTCCGGTGCCCGCATTGCGCCGACGGGTCGCCCGGCGACGAGCCCGCCCAGTGCGCTCCCGACTGCCCGGACTTCGATGCCTACAACCCGGCCTTCGCCGCTATGGACGGCAAATACGAGGAACTGCTGTACTGCGGCGGCGAGCGGGCCGTCGACGGGCTGCTTGAGCTAGCGAAAACTCGCATTACCGCCGCTGAGCCGGATCTAGCGGTGGCGACTCGGTCCTGGCGCCAGGCCGTCGAGCTCGGGGACCGGTTCGACATTCCGAAGGTCGTGGGCCGGGTGACCGCGACGGTGCTCGGCAGGGTTGCCGCGCTCTCGCGGGGCTCGCGCTGGGCGGAGGCCGTCGATCTGCTGAATGTGGCGTTCGAGCTCGTACCGGAGACGGCCGTCGAGGAGCGGGAACAGGTGCAGGTCCGCTTGTCGTCGCTGCTGACCACCCGGGGGATCGACGTCTACAACGCCGACCAGAGCCAGATCGAGCTGGCGTCCGCCGATCTCCACCGGGCGATCGAGCTGTCGCCCCACCAGATCCGACCCCGACAGAACCTCGGCCGGATCCTGCGCAACAGTGCGCTCGACCGACGGCGCAAGGGTGATGTTGCCGGCGCCCTCGAGGACTTAGAGCAGTCGATCGAGCAATTCGAGCAGGCCCTCGTCGTCCGCCCGGGCCACCGGCCGCTGGTCGACGAACTCGACCTCGCGCACCACAGTCTCGATTCGCTGCTGGGCGCGCTGGCTGAAGAGTTCCGGAAGCGAGCATGAGGGCCGGCATGGAGTTCGACGAGCTGCGGGTGCGCCTGCGGCGGATCGGCACCGCCCGCTACCTGGCCCTGGTCAACGGATCGGCACAGGCCGCGACTGTGTTGCCGATTGGCGAGGAGCCCGCACAGCTGCGGGCCGAGTTCGGGCAGCTGCTCAACATCGAGGTTGGCGCCGAGCCCGCGGGGCCGACCGACGTCGGTGAGCGGCTGCGCTCGCTCGGCAGGGCAATCTTTGACCTTTTGTTCGACGAGGCGCTGCGCGGCTGCCTGAATAAGGCGCTGAACGCCGCTCAGGCGCGCAGTCAGGGTCTTCGTCTGCGGTTCGACCTCCCGCCGGAGCTCGCCGACCTACCGTTGGAAGCCTTGCGCTCGTCACCCGACCGCGCCGAGCAGACCCTCGCCCTGAACGCATCCCTGTCGGTCGCCCGCAGCGTGGCGGGCGAAACCTCCGGCCAACGACTGCCGACGGCCGACGAGCCACCGGACTTCATCCACCTGCTGGTCGCCGTGGCCTCGCCCGCCGAACGGTCGCTGACCCCGCTGGACGCGAGCCGTGAGATGGAGGCGCTGCACGCCGCGCTGCCCGATCTCGCTGTGCGAATTGACGTCATGGAGCACACCACTCGGCGGGCGCTGGCGTCGTGGCTGTCCAGCCACTCCGACCGCCCGACGGCGGTGCTGTTGATCGCCCACGGACGCTACGACGAGGAGCGGGCCGAGGGCCTTGTATTGCTCGAGGCCGAGGACGGCACCACCGACGAGGTCAGCGGGCACCTCCTGAGCGGCATCCTCATCCGCGCGCAACGGCTGCGTCTCGTCGTGCTCAACCTGTGTTTCGGGGCGCGCAGCTCGGCGGCCGAGCCGTTCTCCGGACTGGCGCAGTCATTGATAGGGCGCGGCCTCCCGGCGGTCGTGGGCATGAACGGCCTCGTCACCGACCGCGCGGCCGCAACCTTCGGACCGCGACTCCTCGAGGGCTTGTGTATCAACCGGACCATCGACGAGGCGATGACAGCCGCCCGCCAGCACATCGTCGACATGCCGCGCCACACGCGCGTGGAGTGGGTGACGCCGACGCTTTTCCTGCACGGCGCGTGCGGGCACGGCTGGCTGTTCAAGGCGCGCCAGGTGCACGACACCGACGACGAGGTCCATGACTTCCTGCGACAGGGCGCGCACGCTGTCGCGCAGCTCGAGAAGCCGGGCAACGTCAAGCGGGCGGTCGCGCTCGCGGCGGCCCGTTACAAGCTCGCCTGCTACGACTGGGCGGGGGTCCAGCGCTTGGTCAGCGGATTGGGAGCGCATCCGGAAGCGGCTTTCCTGCTCACCCAGGCCAACCTCGAGCTGGCGTGGTCGGGTGTCGAGCGACTCTGCGCAGTCCTCGCCGCCGAGGACGGCACCGACAAGGCGACCGCGGCCCTCGACGCCGTGCGCGCCCGCCTGCCGGGCCAGCTCGCGCAACGGCTCGACGAGGAGATCCGTGGGGCACACCGGTGCGAGGAGTTCGTCACCCGCGCCGCGCAGGCCGTGGAGAGCGCGGACTGGGCCGCCGCCGTCGCCGCCTACGCACAGGTGCTCGACGAGCGGCCCGCGGGCTTCCGGGACGTGTCCGAACGGCTCGCGGCATCGCGCGCGGAGCTGACGTTAGCCCAGCAGTACACCGCCGCGCAGGAGCATGCGACGGCCGGAGAATGGACCGCCATGCTGGCCGCGCTCAACGAACTCCTGAACCGACGGCCCGAGGGCTATCGCGACTCCGCCGAATGGGCGGCCTACGCACGCGGTCGGTGCGAGGAGGCCGCAGATAACTGGGTGGCCGCCGAGGCAGCCTACCGCGAATGCCACGCGCTCGACGACGCGCCCGCCCGCGCGGCCTATGCGCGCGGCCGGGTGGCGGCCGCCGCCGACGACTGGGCCGCTGCAGACACCGCGTTCGTCACGGCTTGCGAGCACGGCACGGCGCCGGACGAGTGGATCGGCTACGCGCGTGCCCGTGCGGCGGAGGACGGCGGTCTATGGGATGCGGCCGAGTCCGGCTATGTCGCGCTCGACGACTTCCGTGACAGCCGTGAGCGTGCGGTGTTCGTCGGCGGCCGCGCCGCGGCCGATGCCGGCGACATGGCACGCGCACTCGTCGCGTACCGCGCGCTGCTCGCGATGGGCTGGCATATCGCCACGCTCGTCGAGGAGACCGGCGCGGCCCTTCGGGCGCAGGTGCAGGCCGCCGAGGCAGCCCGTGACTGGCCGCGGGTCGTCGCTCTTCTCGACGCGCTGGCCGACGACGCCGTCGCCGATCGGCGGCACTACGCGGCGGCCCGGGTCGCCGAGGCCGCAGAGGACTGGCCCGTGGCCGCCGAGCGCTACGCCGCATGCGGGTACGCCGACGGCAACCACCGCGCGCGGTACGCCGCGGGCCGGATGGCTGAAGACGACGGCCGCTGGGACGACGCCCACCAGGAGTACGCCGCACTGCCCGCGTCGCTGCTCGACGTCCGAGCGCGGAGGTGGTGGACCGCGGGCCGGGACGCCGACGCGCGCGGCGACTGGTCCGGGGTTGTCCGCGGCTTCGATGAGCTGCCGGACACGTTCGCGGGCGGCGAGGTGAAGCGGCACCGCTCGTTCGCCAGGGCCCGGCTGGCCGCGGAGAGCGGCGACTGGCGCTCGGTCCTGTCGCAGCTCGGCGACGCGCTCGACGGCGCGCGCGACGGCCAGGTCGGCCTGCTCCGCACGTGGGCCCGCGGGCACCTCGCGGAGGAGGCGGAGGACTGGGCGGGCGCCGTCGAGATTTACCGCGGTGAGCCCGGGGCGCCCGAAATGGCCGAAGCGCTGGCCTACGCCGAGGCCCGGCTGCACGAGTCGCGGGCGGACTGGGCGGCTGCGCTGAGGGCGTACAGAAAGCTCCCAGACGGGCACCGCGACGGCGCCACCCGCGCTGGGTATTGCGCCGCCCGGATACTCGAACTCGACCTCGAGTCGGCCGACGGCGGGGACGGCGAGGACGAGTGGGCTCGGGTGGTCGACGCTTACGCCGAGCTGCCACCGGAGTTCGCCGATGTCGCGGCGCGGTCGGCCTACGCCCGACTGCGGTCGGCGCTGCACCGGCGGGACTGGGTGGGCGCGGCGGACCTTCCGGCGGACGTAGCCGGCTACCGCGACACCCGCGTGCTCGCCGCGTACGCCAACGGCCGGGTCGCCGAGCAGGCCGAGGAGTGGGCTGAGGCGCTGGCGGCGTACACCGAGAGCGGTGACCACGCCGACGGGCCCGCGCGCCGCGCCTACATTGAGGGCCGCTGCAACGAGCAGGACGGACGCTGGTCGGCCGCCGTGTCGGCCTACCGGCGGGCGGGCGTGGTTGCTGACGCCGCCGCCCGCCGCCACCGGCTTGCCGCACTGCTCGCGGAGCTGCCCTGGGCGGACGAGCTGGCGGGCACCGAGCTCGCCCCCGACCCCATCGCCGTGGCCGACCCGACCTTCCCGTACCGCGCGCTGCGGTCGGTGGGCGTCACGCCCGCCTCGTCCACCGAAACCGTCAAGAACGCGACCTATGCCCTCATGGAGCAGGGCGGCATCAGCGGCCCGGAGCGCGTTGCGTGGGACCAGCTGCGCACGCCCGCCCGGCGGCTCGTCGTCGACGCGCAGCTCTACACGTTCCACGACGGGGCGGGGCTCGCCCGCGATCTGAATGCGTTGGAACCCGCCGACGGCAGCGTGCTACTGGCCCGGCTCTGCGAACGCCTGCCGGAGGACGCACCGCTGCTTACCCTCCTCGCCGGGCACCGGGCCGAGGCGGTGGCGGCGTGGCAGAGCAGGCTCGCCGCGGCGCCATGTGACGTAGCGGTGGCGCACCGCTTGGCCATCACCTCGGCCTGGCGGGCGCAAGATCAGGAGGCCAGCGGCGCCTGGGAGCAGGCCGAGCGGACCTGGCGCACGGCGCTGACCTGCTGGGCCGTGGTCCTAACCGACGACGAGCACTGGGTCGGCTGGCGGCAGAACCGCGCGGCCCGATACGGGCAGGCGATCACCCCGGCGGACACCACGCGCATGCGCGCCGCGCTCGGTGCGCACCTCATGGCGGTTCTCACCAGGCACGGCGAACGGCACGCCGCGGCGGGGCGGCCGGAGCAGGAACGCCGGTACGAGGCGCTCGTGGCGTTCTTCGAAGCGGAGCTAGAAGCGGCGCAAGTGCTGAAGGAGGCCGGTGGCCTGCCGCTGGGCGATGACGAGGCCAATCGGCTGGCCTGTGGGGCCGCCTACCTGCGCTTCGTCGATCTAGTCGGTGCGCTTGGTCGGTTTGTAGCCGCGGCCGATCCGCTCCCGGGTGACAAGCCGCTGGCGGGCGACCGCCAGGTCGACGAGGCCGTCATGCGTAGGCTGCGCCAGCTGTTCTCCGAGCTCTGCACCGCCAGCCTGTTAGCCGAGCAGCACCGGTACCAAGCGGCGCTGGACGCGCTGCCGTCCTTCCACCGCAATCGGCTCGTCGAGCTGCCGCCGGACTGCGCGGGTCCCGCTTCGTCTGCGCACGAGTCGGACGGCGGGTGCCCGGCGTGTGGGGCGTTCCTCGACCGCAACCCGGCCTACACCTATCTGCCGGGCCGGTGGGCGCGGTTACAGCACGACGCGGTCGACCTCGCCGTGCGGGCTCACTTGTTCATCGCCCGTGGTTTGCTGACCGAGCGTCGCCGCTTCCCCGAGGCGATGACCAGGCTGGCCGGGGCGATCCGGCTGTCCGCGAACGCGGCCATCACCGTGCGCACGCGGACCGCCGCTCTGGGCATGGTGCTGGGCCGGGTGAGCGCGCTCGAACAGGGCCGCCTGGCGATCGACCGACTCGACGAGGCCGTGGCGCTCGTCGAGCTCGCCCAGCCGGTGGTGGGCGCGCCCGGCCGCGAACAGCTGACCGCCAAGCTGGCGAGCCTGCTGGTCTCCCGAGGTGTGTGGTACGGCTCCTCGTGCCGCAATGTGGGGATCGAGCCCGACATGGGCAGGGCCATCGTCGACCTGCGCCGCGCGCTGGAGCTGCGGCCAGGTTCGGCGCGGGCTCGTGACAACCTCGCCAGGGCGTTGATGTACGACCCGACCCCGCGCCGTCCCGCCGAACGGTTGCCTCACCTCGTCGAGGCGCTCGCGATCGTGAACGAGGGCCTGCGCCAGGCCGAGGCGAGCACGCTGCTGCGGGAATGCCTGCTCAACGTGCTGGACGAGATCGAGTCGCTGGTGCTCGCCGAGCTGTCCGTCGCCGAGTTGGCCACCCTGGTCAGCGCGGACAACACAACCGACGACGATCCGGATCCGGATCCGGATCCGGATCCGGCCGCGGCCCGGGCGCGAGGCGTGCACGACCTGGTCAAGGCGGTCCGGGGCGTCCGCGCCGAGCCACTGGACGCGACGCGGCGGGCCGCGCTGCTGCGGAGGCTCCGGACCCGAGTGCGGGAGATCTCATGATCGTGGACCCGGAGACCGCCTGGGACGGCGAGTTCCCTTACGACGCGCTCGGCCCGATCGGGATCACCCCCAGCTCATCCCAAGGTGAGGTGAACGACGCCTCGTTCGTTCTGATGACCCGGCGCTTGCTCAACGCCAAAACGCAGAAGGCGTGGGACGAGTTGCGCGACGTCAACCGGCGGCTGGTCATCGACTGCCTCCTCTACGACCTCGATCTCGATATGGAGGTCCGCCGGGCCCGGGAGGCCGTCGAGCGTGCGCTCGCAGAGCCGGGCGAGCCGCCCGAGGTCGCCGCGGGTCTGATCGTCACCTCGGAGCTGCTGGAGGGGCTGCTCGACGTCGGGCCACACGTCCGTCTTGCGCCGCCTCGGCCGCCGGTGCTGCCGGACGTCCCGCCCGTGACCCTGATCCTCGACCTGATTGAGTTCGACCGGTGAACCCAGGAGTGTGCCCATGAGTCACCGCAACCGTTCCCGACGGCGCCCGCGGGCCACCGCGGCTGCCATGCCCGCAGACTCAACGCCAGAGAGCTTCCTCGGCGCGTTGGCGGCCACCCGGGTGCACACCGCGAAGCTGGTTCGCGGAATGGACGCCCACCGCGCGCACTCCGAGGAGGTGCTCCGCGAGATCAACCGGCACGAGCTCGACACCAAGCGAATGCTGGACGGTCTCGCCAGGGTTCTCGACGCCTGCCACCGGCTGCTCGACGACAAGACCGAGACCGATGTCGAGCGCTACCGGGCCAGCGTCCGCCGTGTCTCGGGATTGCTCGACGACCTACTGTCCAACCACAGCCGCATGGAGCTGATCGGCAGGACGGGCGAGATCGCTGACCCGGAAACCCACGAGGTCATCGAGGTGCGCGATGACGGCGCCACCGCCCGGGACACCGTGCTCAAGGTGGTTGATCGAGGAATCCGTTTCCGCGGTGAGCTCCTCCGACCGGCGTCCGTGATCGTCTCGTCAGGAAAGGACCCGAGCGCATGACGTCGATCGGCATTGACCTCGGCACAACGAACTCCCTCGTCGCTCTCTACGATCCGGCGGCGACCAGCGCGATCGTGATCCCCGTCAGCGGCGCGCGCGCGACGCCGTCGGTCGTCGCCGTGCGTCAGAAGGAGGACAAGGACGAGCTGCTCGTCGGCAGACCCGCACTCAACTGGGCCAAGGCTGATCCGCAGAACACTATTGTGTCCGTCAAGCGACTGATGGGCCGGGACCTCGCCGACGACGTCGTCGCGCAGACCATCGACCGGCGCGCATACGAGATCGTGCACGGATCCGACGACGACCCGCGCGCCCACGTGGTGATGGCGGGCACCCGCTTTACCCCCGCCGCGATCTCGGGCATGATCCTTCAGCGCCTCCGGCACGGCGCCGAGGACCGGCTCAAGCAGGACATCACCCACGCCGTGATCACGGTGCCCGCCTACTTCTCGACCGCACAACGCACCGCCACTCGGGAGGCGGGCGAGCAGGCGGGGCTGACCGTCAAGCGGATCATCGACGAGCCCACGGCGGCCGCCATCGCCTTTGGCGTCGAATTGCGCGAAGGCGACCGCCGCCGGGTGCTGGTCTTCGACCTCGGCGGCGGCACCTTCGACATCTCTGTGCTCAACGCAACGCGCGACGCGGAGGGCCACAACCACTTCCAGGTGCTGGACTTTGTCGGCGACAACTGGCTCGGCGGCGACGACTTCGACGACCTGATCGTCGAGAAGATCAACGCATACGTTCGGGATCGGACCGGGCTCGACCCGTCCGGCAGCGCGGAGTACCGCTTCCACGCCAAGCGCGCAGCCGAGGAGGCCAAGCGGGAGCTGAGCGAGGCCGACTCAGCGGACATCGTCATCCCGGCGGCGTTCCGCGCGTCCGGGAGCACCTACGACGTCGAGATGACGCTCGAGCGCGGGGAGTTCGACGAGATGATCGCCCCGCTGGTGGACAAAACGCTTTCGCTGGTGCGCTCGGCCCTCGAACGCCAGGGTCTTAGCCCCGACGACATTTCCGACGTGCTGCTTGTCGGCGGGTCCACGCTAATCCCCAAGGTCTACAGCGCGGTAGAGAACTACTTCGGCAAGGCCAAGGTGCGGAAGCACGTCGACCCAATGGAGTGCGTCGCGATCGGGGCCGGGATCCTCGCGGGCACGCTCAGCGGGTTCGAGTGCGCGGCCTGCGGCACGGTCAACGACGACTCCCGCGACACCTGCGTGAACGCCCAGTGCGGCGCCGACCTGTCGACCGCGCGATCGATCGGCGACACGCACGTCTACGACGTGACCGGCATGGCGCTCGGCGTCCGCGCGGTGCGCGGCAGCCAGTCCGACGCGTTCGTGCCGATCATCCCCCGGGGTACGCCCTACCCGACCAGCGAGCCGATCCGACACACGTTCGAAGCCACGGATGGACGGGTGATCCGAGTGCCGGTGTTCGAGGGCGACGATCCCATGGCCAGCCGCAACCACGAGCAGGGCGTGATCGAGTACGAGCTGCCCGAGAAGATCGACATCCACACACGCGTGACCGTCAGCTTCCACTTCGACATGAACCGGGTGCTCCACGTGACGATTGGCGTGCCCGGCACGTCGTTGGAGTACCGCAAGGAGCTGCGCTTCGACGTGGCCCGCAGCGGCAAGCCCGCGCCTGCCGTCAAGGAAGAGGAGGAGGTCACCCACCGTGAGGACCTGATCTACGCCGAGGAGACGACCCGCCGGTTCCTGCGAACCTACGAGCAGTTCCTCGACGCCACCCAGACAATGAAGATCAATGCCGATCTGGAGCGCGCACAGAACGCGCTGGTGTTCTCCGACCCGGCCGAGTGCCGTCGGATGATCAGTGTGCTGGAGTCGGACATCTTCGCCACAGGCCTGGCCTCGCAGCTCTACCTGGCCGAGCGGGCGGCCGAGCGGGCGAGCCCCGCCGACGCCGAGCAGATCAACCAAGCGATCGCTCGCCTGCAGAAGGAGTACCTTGGAGGCAGGCGCGACGCCGCCGTCGACGAAGCCCAGGTGCTCAAGGTGATGACCGCGAAGATCTGGCAGCAGCACCAGGTCGGCGCGATCGAGGACGCCGAGGACTTCAACGGCCTCCTGAGGATCGTGGAAGGGTCGTAGGCGAGCGTGGCTCCAATCCATGTCGGTATCGATCTCGGCAGCACCGGCCTCCGTGCGGCCTACGGGGAACCGGACGGCCCGGGCAGCTTCGTCGAGCTCGGGGCGGACGAGTGGCCGTGGCTCCAATGCCTGCCCGCGGTGGCGGACGGCCCAGTGCCGGTTCGGTTCGCCAGCCTCAAGGGCCGCCTCGGAACCGACGGCGATGCCGGTGCGGTGCTGCTCGCTGACGCCTTCGGGGCACTGCGCGAACGGATCGCACGGGATACGTCAGCCCGCATCGCCCGTACCGCGATCGCCGTACCCGCGCGGTTCACGTCCCGGCAGCGGTCGGCCCTGCTGGAGCTGACGAACGGCGTCGACCTCGGCCCGGTGGACCTCGTCACCGACTCGGTGGCCGCCGCCATCGGGCACCTCGGCGCCGAGGGCCTCGGCACCTGCCTGGTCTACGGGATGGGATACGAGGGGTTCGAGCTCGGCCTCGTACGCGGTGTGCGCGGCCGCTACCGGGTCCTCGGCTACGAGGCGGGCAACACAGCTGGGGGCAGCACCCTCGATGAGGCCCTGATCGTCGCCTGGCTGCAGGTGATGGACCACTACGGCTCGCTGTCCGACGAGACCGGTAGCGGCGACGAGTTCTGGCTCCAGCTGCGGCGTATCGCCGAAAAGGTGAAGGAACAGCTCGTCAGGACGTCCGCGCCGGTCGTCTTCCCGATGTTCGCCCTGGCGGGCAACCGGCAACTGCGGCTTACCGTCCAGCTCGAGCCGCAGTCGTTCGAGCCACTGACGAAGTGCGTCGTGGCCCGCACGCTCGACCGCGCCGACGCGCTGTTCAAGCAGGTGGAGCTGGCTCGGCAGGACGTCGAGACGGTGCTGCTACTCGGCGGCAGCACCCGAATACCGCAGCTGCGGCGGTTGGTATCGGGGCTGGGCCAGGCGATTGTGCCCACCGCGCGTGAGCACCTCGCCCGCGGCGCGCTGGCCCACGCCCGCAGGCTCTCGGGACGACTGCCCGTCGCCGAGGAGGAGCAGGCGGGCCCGGAGACCAACGTGCGGGTCGAGCAGGCCCTCGAACCACCCCTACTTGGCGCGACGGTGCTGACGGCGCCCGATCTGGGGCAGCCTGACGATCCGCGGCGCCCGGCGTCCGAGCTAGCCCGGGCCCGCGAGCTGCTCGACGCCGGTCGGGCCGACGAGGCCGAGGCGGTGGTGCGGCGCGTCCAGGCGGCGGCCGCGGAAATCCTCGACGAAATCGGCGCGAGTCGGGCCCGGCCGGCGATCGGCGCGCGGCCGGAGCCGTCGCCCGGCTCGGAGCTGCTTACCATGGCGCGCAAGCGGCTGGCCCATGGGCAGGCGGAAGAAGCCATCCAACTCGCGCACCTGGCGTGGCAGCGGGAGCCCGACGGGCTCGACATTTTCCATGCGATGATCGACGTTCACTGCTCGGCCGCGACGGCCAACCCGACCGTCGCGACCTTCGGCCGCGACGACCGGTGGCTGCGGTGCGCACTCGCGCACGACCCGAGCAACGCCCGGGTGCGTGGCCTGCTCGCCGACCGTAACCACCTGCACGCCAAGGAACTGCACCGAACGGGCAAGTTGAGCGAAGCCCTGCACGCGGTGGAGCAGGCGTTGGCCTGGAACCCCGAACATCACGACGCAGAAGGCCTCCGGCAGCGTCTCGGCCGGCAACGCTGAGGCCGCTCCCCAGCCACCGATGAGTTTCCGACCCCTTCGGTCGATACCTGGTTCGCCCCGGGTTCGGCGGAGTCGGGTAGCTGGGATTCTGGTCGCGTGACCCGGAGGAGGGGTGCGTGGGCAGGCGTGGTTATCCGGCTCTTCACCATGAAGCGTGGAGGCGGCCTCTCAGCGCGGTGGTGGCAGGAGTCTGCCAGTCGACGCCGCAGTGGAGCAGTAGTCGCAGTCGGTAGTTGGTGAAGTTGCGGAAGCCGTGCCCGACCCGCTTCACCTTCTTGATCAGTAGGTTGACCGCCTCGGTGGGTCCGTTGGACACGCCGGCGACGGTGAAGCGGGCGAGGAGTTCGTCGTGCCAGGAGTCCAGGGTGCGGGCCAGCCGGTGCAGCTCGGGCACCTCGGAGTCGGCGCAGAACGCCAGCCAGCGGTAGAACACCGCCGCGGCGCGGGCGGGGTCGGTGTGGCGGTAGAGCAGCCGCAGCTCCTGAGCGGCGATCCACGCGGCGGCGACTTCGCCGTCGGGGTCGCCGAGGTCCAGGCCGCGCAGCAGCCGGGTCCAGGACAGGTCCGAGTGGTGGTCGTGGCCGCGGCGCAAGACCCGGCGAATGCCGTAGAGCGGGTCGCCGGCCCGGCCGCGGTGCCCGAGGGTCTCCTGCTGGACCCGGCGGCGGACCTGGTCGACCGCGTCGAACCCGAGCCGGACGACGTGGAAGGCGTCCAGCACGCGGACCGCGGAGCCTGTCACGATTCCCGTGTAAGCGACGGGTCGTTGATCCTCTGGAATGTATCAGAGTTTGAGTCGTCCAGGGAAGTGGATGACCAGACTATTGAGCGCGGTCTTCCACCCGTGGGTTCCGGCGCCTGATTCACCATCGCGGTTGCTGGAGATGTTCCGCAGTCCCAGGTAGAGCAATTCCATCGCGGCCTCGTCGGATGGGAAATGCCGCGGGCTTTGGTGATTTTGCGGAGCTGGAAGTTGATGGACTCGATGGCGTTGGTGGTGTAGTCGACCCGGCGAAGTTCGGGTGGGTAGTCCAGGAACGGCACGAACTCGGGCCAGGCCCGCTGCCAGACGTCGGTCACTCCGGGATACTGGCGTCCCCACTGCTGGTCGAGGTCTTTGAGCGCGAGCTCGGCGGCTTCGACGGTCGGCGTGGTATAGATCGTCCTCATGGCGGAGGTGATCTTCTTGCGATCGCTGTAGGAGACGAACCGCACCGCGCTGCGGATCACGTGGACCACGCAGGTCTGGACCACGGTGTCGGGGAAGACGGTGGTGATGGCCTCGGGCAGGCCGGTCAGGCCGTCGCAGCAGGCGATCAGGATGTCGCGCAGGCCGCGGTTGCGCAGCAGGGTCAGCACCGAGTGCCAGAACTTGGCGCCCTCGGTCTCGGCGATCCAGGCGCCCAGGGCGTGCTTGCGGCCCTCGACGTCGACCCCGACGACCAGGTGGGCGACCTTGATGGTGACCGCGCCCTTGTCCCGGATGCGCAGCCAGATCCCGTCGATGTAGACGATGGGATAGACCTCGTCGACGGGCCGGTTGCGCCACAAGTCGATCTCGTCGGTGACGATGTCGGTGATATTCGAGATCATCTCCCGGGACGCGGACACGCCATAGACCTCGAGCAGGTGGGACTCGATGTCGCGGGTCGACATTCCCCGGGCGTAGCAGGACAGGACGAGTTCGTCGATCTGAGGTTCCCCCGGTAGCTCGGAGACCGACGATCACGGCCTACGGCCATGATCGTCGGTCTCCGAGCTACCGGGGGAACCTCACCCTGCTCGAGGAATGGGCATACCAGCGCCTCTTCACCAGCAACAACGAGCGAGCAGCCGCCTTGCCGCGATGGCTACACACCTACAACCATCACCGCAGCCACACCGCGCTCGGCGGCCACCCACCCATCACCCGCGTCAACAACGCAGATGGGCACTACAGCAGGTGGTCCAGCACCCGCTCGGCGATCATTTCGGCGGGTGGAGAGGGGTACCGCACGCCCTGCCACTCGAAGGTTCGGCAGTCGACGCGCTGCCCGGCGAGCGCGCTGCGGCTCCCGCAGCGCTGCTCGTGCACGCCCATCTCGATGTCGATCCCGTCGACACGCACGGTCGGGGAGCTGACGAAACCGAGCGCGGCGGCCCGCTCCCGGCCGGCGACACGAATCTTGCGGACCGTGAGCGTGCGGCCCCGTTCGTGCAGGTCGGCGGTCAGAGCCCCGGCGGCGGCGTCCACCGCGTCGGCGGTGGATCGGCACGGGTCGCAGGTCTGTGCATCGAGGTAGAGCACCTCCAGCACGACCTCGGTCGGGGCGGAGATGGTCTCATGGCGTCCTCCTTCGTCGGATCGGTCGACGAGAAGGACGCATGCCCCCGTGAAGGGACTCAGGACCCTGGCGCCGGGTGTCCGAGCTACCCACGCTGCCCGACACGCGGAGGGCGCCCGCCGCGCGGCCCACCCACCCGACGACGCGGAGGACACGATGACCGACGACCACGGCTGTTGCGGCCGTCCCGCCGCCGAGCAGTGCCGTTGCCACACCGACGTCGACGCCATCGTCGCCGCGCTGCGCGCCTTCGTCCGCCGCCGGGTCCGCCACCCGCAGGACGCCGAGGACATCACCCAGGACGCCCTGCTGCGGCTCTACCGCGGCGTCGGGGATCTCCACGACGAACTGGCGATCGACGCCTGGATGTACCGCATCGCCCGCACCGCGATTATCGACCACCACCGCCGCGCGGCCGCCCGGCCCCGGCCCGCTGACGTCGCCCTCGGCGACGACCTCCCCGCCGACGAGCCCGACGAGCCGCGTCCGGAGGAGTCGGTCATGGGGTGCCTGCCGGTCCTGCTCGACCGCATCCCCGAGCACTACCGGCACGCCCTCGAACTCACCGACCTCGCCGGGCTGACCCAGGAGCGCGCCGCCGCCGAGCTCGGCCTGTCCGTCTCCGGGATGAAGTCCCGCGTCCAGCGTGGCCGGCGCCTGCTCCGCGAACAGGTCATCCACTGCTGCCACGTCGCCCTCGACGCCCACGGCGCGCGAGCACCTCGACCCCGGAGAACCCGGCGGCGCGGGCGCACTCCTCGAGCGTGCTCCGGTGCATCACCGTGCCGGTGCCCACCGAGCGTCGGTGGACAGACCGTCGGGCAGGCAGTACATCAGCGAGAAGCCCTAGAACAGGCGCTCGACCTCGTCGCCGTCGGGAGCGAACGCCTAGGCCACCTTTTCGTCCATGATCAGGACGGTGCCGCCCGGCGCCACCGCCCGGCGCATCGCGGCGAGCACGGACACCGGGCTGGGCATGTCGTGGACGCACTCGAACGCGCACACGAGGTCGTAGGCGCCGGCCTCGGCGCTCGCGACCTCCGCGTGGTTGACGCGGACCCGGTCGTCGACGCCCTCCGCCTCGGCGTGACGCCGCGCGGCGTCGATCGAGGCGGCGTCGACGTCGAAGCCGTCCACCCGGGCGCTCGGGTAGCCCGTGCAGTGCCGATGCTCGACCAGCCCTCACCGCAGCCGACGTCGGGCTGGCCTCGCTGCTCCCGGGCGGGCGCGGCGCCGCGATCGACCGGGTCGGCACCGACGAGCGCGCCTACGCCCACCGCGGGACGGCGTTCAACGCCAGCATCGACGCCGGCTGGACGGACCCGGCGATGGACGACGCGGCCATCGGCTGGGCACGGCGCGGGTGGGACGGTCTCGCCCAGCACGGCACCGGCGGGGGCGCGGCGGGTGTTCGACGGGTCGCGCCAGCCGCCGAGGGTGGTGGGGGTGGTCGGGACGGGGCCTCACCCACGACGACCCGCCCGAGGGCGGCCCGGCAGGGCAGAGCCCGCGCCGCCGAGGGAGAGACCCCGAAGCCGTCTTCGTGCGTCGGGAACGGGCCGCCACGCGTTACGCCATCGACCGCATGAGCCTGGCGACTGATGGGTTCGCCGTGATCTAGTACAAATCTAGGACCAGCTAAGGAGGTCGCGTGTCGTTCACGGACCAGGAGTGTGAGTTCATCCGATCGCAAGGGATCGGTCGTCTGGCAACCGTGGGGCCGGGCGGCCAGCCTGACGTGGTCCCCGTAGCGGTCGAGTTCGACGGCGAACACTTCTGGGTCGGAGGGCCGGGAGCCGTCGCGCAGACACGGAAGTTCCGCAATGTCGCTGCCGGGTCCACCCGGGTATCGATCGTCTTCGACGACCTTCTCTCGATGGACCCATTCGTGGCGCGAGGCATCAGAGTCTACGGAGAGGCAGAGCAGCCGTTCGAGCGTGTTGGCATGGTGGGCCTAGGGACATACATGCGCATTGCTCCCACGACGTCGTGGAGCTGGAACCTGGCCGGGGAGCCCGCGGGCGAAGAGTGGTACTCCGTCGCGCGCCGCGAGCACACCACGTAGGCGACATGGGCATGATGGCGTAGGTGATCGACCCATGACGTAGCCATGAGATTCGACTGGCCGCCGGTTGGAAGCACTCGCAAGCACCGAGAGGGCCGGTAGACGGTTCTCGCAGCTCAACGGGGGCGTGTGGTGGTCCGCGGTGACTCCGAAAAATTCCCCGGCGGGAATCACTGGGTTCGGGGTTCGAGTCCCTGACGGCGCACCCTTTCTCGCTGGTCATCGCTCTGTGGAGCGATCTTCGATGTGACTCCAGATCGTTCCGGGCACGCGCTCCGGCCCGTCTCAGGAGCTTGCGTTCTCGCTCCTGATGATCCGCACTGTGTCAAGGATGTGCCTATTCATGTGCCGCGCGGCGGCGTCGGGGTCCTGCTTGTGCAGCGCAGCACGCACCGGCGTGGCACTCTTCGAGAGCGGAGTGGAGCGGGAGCTCGGCCCCCCCCCGGGTGTTGATGAGGAAGTCGCTGAGGTCCCAGAGCCGCGCGGCGTAGTCGACCGTGACAGGGACGGCGCCATGAGTGCTGCGGGGCGTCGGTGGGCGCGAGCCGATGTCAGGGACGTCCGGTGGGCCGGGCCAGGACTTTCGCCCGGCGGCTCTCGGCGCGCCGGGACGCACGCTGCGGAGATGAGCTCCAAGATGGTGGTCCCGTCCACGCACGCAGACCCCGGTGGGCCGGACGTGGTGGTCGTGGGCCCTGGGCCGCTCACGCCCGGCGAGGTCCTCGCCGTCGCCCGTGCGGAGGCCCGGGTCGAACTGGCCGACGAGGCGTTGGCGTTCATTGCTCGCGGGCGCGCCGTGGTCGAGGACCTCGCCGAGCGACCCGACGCGCACTACGGCGTCTCGACGGGGTTCGGCGCGCTGGCGACGACCTTGATCGCCCCCGAGGACCGATCGCGCCTGCAGCTCGGCGTGGTGCGATCACACGCCGCGGGCACGGGGCCGGACATCGAACGCGACGTCGTGCGCGCGATGATGCTGCTGCGGCTGTCGACCATGGCGACCGGGCACACCGGTGTTCGCCCACAGCTCGCACACGCCGTCGCGGACCTGCTCAACGCCGGGCTGACGCCGTCCGTCCCCGAGTCCGGGTCGCTGGGGTGCTCGGGCGATCTCGCGCCGTTGGCGCACTGCGCGCTGGCGCTGCTGGGCGAGGGCAACGTCCGCGACCGCGCCGGGACCGAGCGCCCGGCCGGCGAGGCCCTGCGCGCGGCCGGACTCGCCCCGGTCGTCCCGGCGGCGAAGGAGGGCCTCGCGCTGGTCAACGGCACCGAGGGCATGCTCGCCCTGCTGCTCCTCACCATCGCGGACCTCGACCTTCTGCTCGGAGGCGCCGACATCGTCGCCGCCATGAGCGTGGAGGCCCTGCTCGGCACCGACGCCGCCTTCGCCGACGACCTGCAGGCCCTGCGACCGCACCCCGGAGCCCGCGACACCGCTCGCACGATGCGGCAGGTGCTCACCGGTTCGGAGATCATGGCCAGCCACCGTGGCGCGTCCTGCCACGAGGTGCAGGACGCCTACTCGCTGCGGTGCGTGCCCGCGGTCCACGGCGCCGCACGGGACGCCCTGACCTTTGCGCGCACCGTCGCCGGTCGTGAGCTCGCAGCCGCCATCGACAACCCCGTGGTCACCTGGGACGGGCAGATGCGCAGCACCGGCGCCTTCCACGGAGCCCCGCTCGCGCACGTCCTCGACCTGCTCGCCGTCGTCGTCGCCGACGTCGCCGCGATGGCCGAGCGACGCACCGATCGCCACCTCGACCCCGCACGCAGCCGAGGGCTCCCGGCCTTCCTTGCCGACCGACCAGGAGTGGACTCCGGCCTGATGCTCGCCCACTACACCCAGGCCGCGCTGGTCACCGAGCTCCGCCGGCTCGCGGTACCCGCCTCGGCCGACTCGATCCCGGTCAGCGCGATGCAGGAGGACCACGTGTCGCTGGGCTGGTCGAGCGGACGCAAGCTCCGCCGCGCGCTCGACGGGCTCGCGACCGTGGTCGGCATCGAGCTGCTCGTGGCGGCACGATCACTCGATCTCCGGGCGCCGCTGGCCCCGGCTCCGGCCACGGCCGCGGTGCGCACGGCCCTGCGCGGCGACGTCGCCGGCCCGGGTCCCGACCGTCCCGTCTCGCCCGAGATCGAGGCCGCCGCACGGTTCGTCCGCGAGGGCCGACCGGCCGCGAGCGCATCGACCCGATACCCGTGAGCCGGGCCCGCGGTGCGTCGATCAGGCCCGCAGGCACCGTCACACCCGCCGCGAGCACGGGACGTGGCGGGTGGGGCAGGTGCGCGAGATCTCTCGGTCGTTGACCGTGGTCGGCTCCGACGGCGGCGGGGCCGCTCGGCAGGTCCCGGACGGCCGAGCCACGTGCCGGGCTGCTGCCCGCCCGGGGCCGCTCACCGTGAAGGCATCAACGGTCGGAAGACGACGGTGCGCGTCCCCGCCGGCGGCGTCTCCGAACCGCTCCAGTACTCCTCCCATTGCGACCTCGACCTCGGGAACTCACCAGAGGACCGCGCGTCCACACCAGGGGAGAAGGTCCCGCGACAGCGCACAGCGCCACGGGCCATCTCGTGATCGGCCGCGACCGCGCGGCAGACCGCAGCGACAGCAGCACCGCACCGCCGATGATCGACGATCCCCGGCACCGTTGCTGAGCAGCACGAACGCGCACCACAGCGCGCGGCAGCAGACGTGACTCTCGTCAGGGCAAGATCGTCTTGGTGATCACCTGAGCAGCCGCCGGGACCTGCTGACCCGCGTGCCGACCTCCGGCTACGGACGCGAAACGCATCACGACGACAGTGGCCCCGCGACCACCCCGGCCTCGCGCAGGCTCTGCTGCTCGCCGGCGTCCACACCGATCTCGGCGAGGACCGCGTCGGTGTCCGCCCCGATACCGGGCGGTCCGGCGACCGGGACGGAGCCGCTCTCGAACGCCACCGGCGTCGCCACGGACCGCGACGGGTCGTCACCGCCCCCCGTCGCTCCGCTCGCCCCGTCGGCACCCGGCACGTCCACGAACACCCCCGCCGCCTGCGCCTGCGGGTCCTCGATCAGGTCCGAGGCGGTGTTGACCGGTGTCCACCAGACCTCGTGCTCGGCGAAGACCTCCGCCCACTCCGCGCGGGTCCGGCGGGCGAAGGCCTCGTCGAGGATGGCGACGAGATCGGACCCCTCCTTGCGGCGGCCGCGGGCGGTGGCGAAGCGCTCCTCGTCGAGCCGCGGGTCGTCGGCGGCCGCCTTGATGCCCGGCCAGTGCCGGTCGGCCTCGGCGCCCATGAGCCAGAACCAGGCGCCGTCGCGGTCGGCGTACGAGTTCATCAGCGGGTTCTGCGGCCTCACCCGGCTCGGTGGCGGGGCGAGCTTGCCCAGGGCGACCCGCGTGGAGAGCTCCATGCCGATGCAGTACGCCCCGGTCCGCAGCAGCGATGTCGAGACCAGCTGCCCCTCCCCCGTCCGCCCACGCGCGAGCAGCGCGGCGAGGATCGCGGCGACGGTCGTCATGCCGGTGACCGTGTCGCCCATGCCACCGGCGAGGGTGGTCGGTGCGTCGCCGGGCGGGGTCGAGCGGTCGGCGACGCCCCCGCGGGCGGAGAAGGCCGCGACGTCGAAGCCTGGAGCGTCGCGGTCGGGACCTTCCAGCCCGTAGCCGGTGAGGCTCGCGTAGATCAGGTGCGGGTGCGCCTCGCGGAGATGCTTGTGGTCGAGGTTGACGCGCTCGAGGAAGCCGGGCCGGAAGTTCGTCAGGAAGACGTCGGCGGAGGCGATGATCCGCTCCGCGAGGTCACGGCCGTCGGGGGTGTTGACGTCGATGGCGACACTGCGCTTGCCCCTGTTGTAGAGGTCGAACGGGGGGCAGCGGGTCTCCTTCGAGCCCGAGAGGGCCCCGAACAAGGAGCGCATCGGGTCGCCCTTCGGCGGCTCGATCTTGATGACCTCGGCGCCCCAGTCGGCGAGCACCCCGCCGGCCGCGGGCCCGGCGACCCACAGGCCCATCTCCACGACGCGAACGCCGTCCAGTACGCCCATGGTCCGTCCTCCTCCGCTACCTGCCCCGGAAGACCGGGTCGCGCTTCTCCATGAAGGCCCGGGGACCCTCCTTCGCGTCCTCGGTCTTCGCGTTGGCGATCGTGCACTCGCTCTCGATGGCGAAGGCGTCGGAGAAGGGGCGCCCGTTCGAGCGGATCATCGCCTCCTTGCTCTTGGCGAGCGCGACCGGCGCGCCCAGCGCGATCCGGTGCGCGAGGTCCTCGGCCACGCATCGGACCTGGTCGAACGGCACCACCCGGTTGACCAGCCCGATCCGCAGCGCGTGCGCGGCACCGATCGGGTCGCCGACGAGGGCCAATTCCATCGCGTCGGCCCACGAGACCTGACGGGCGAGCCGCACCAGCGAGCCACCGCCGGGGATCAGGCCGCGGCGGACCTCGGTGAGCGCGAACGTGGCGGTGTCGGCGGCGACCCGCAGGTCGGTCCCGAGCAGGAACTCGGTGCCCCCGGCCCAGGCCGGCCCGTTGACGGCGGCCACGACCGGCTTGAAGAACGTGTCGTTGCGCAGGAGGGCCTCGTAGAGCAGCGAGCGCCGTGCGGCGAGCTGCTCCTCCCACTCGTCCTCGGGCTCCCGCGTTCGCATCATGATCGGGATCAGCGTGCCCAGGTCTCCCCCCGACGAGAAGGCCTTCTCCCCGGCGCCGGTGACCAGCACGACCCGCACCGACTCCTCGTCGGCCACCTCGTCCCAGATCCTCGCCAGCCGCACGACCATCTCCGGGGTGAGCGCATTGCGCTTCTCCGGCCGGTTGAGCGTGACGAACGCGATGCCGTCGCGGATCTCGTAGAGGATCGGGGACATCCGGGGCTCCTCCTCAGGCCCGCGCCGGGGCGGCCCCGGCAGCCAGCCAGCGCTCGATCTCGTGGGTGACCCACGGATGATCCGCCTTGCCGTGCGGGCCGCGCCCCACCGAGTCGCGGATCAGCACGTGCCGCGGCGCCTTATAGGCGGCAAGCCGGCCCCGGACGTGCGCGATCAGGTCCGCCTCCTCGACCGGGGCGACGGCCGCGACCATGGCCGCCACCCGCGCGCCGAAGCGCTCGTCGGGCACCCCAACCACGACCGCGTCGACGACGTCCGGGTGGGAGCGCAGCGCGTCCTCCACTTCTTCTCCGAAGACCTTCTCGCCACCGGTGTTGATGCTCGTCGAGCCTCGGCCGAGCAGGGTCACCGAGCCGTCGTCCTCGACCCGCGCCCAGTCGCCGGGCACCGAGACGCGCTCGCCGTCCACCGTCGGGAAGGTCGCGGCCGTCTTCACCGGGTCGTTGTGATAGCCCAGCGGGAGGATGCCGCGCACCGCGACCCGGCCGACCCCGCCCGTCCCCGGCTCGATCACGCGGTTCTCGTCGTCGATGACGATCGTGTTCTTCCCGGCCCGGAACCGGCCCGTCCTGCCGGCCCCGCGCGCCGACGTCACCGACCGGCCCATCCCGCTCGCCTCGCTGGAGTTGAGCAGGTCGACGAGGACAGCCTCGGGCGCGTGGGCGAGCAGGCGTTGCTTCACCCCGTCCGACCAGACCATCCCCGACGACGAGACCGCGCGCAGCCCCGAGACGTCGTAGTCGCCGGGGTGGGCGTCGAGCTCGTCGACGATCGGACGGGCGAAGGCGTCCCCGACGATGCAGAGCGCCGAGACGTGCTGCTCGGCGATCGTGCGGAGCAGCCCCGGCACGTCGAGCCGGCGCTCGCCGAGCGTGACCACCGTGCCGCCGCGGGAGAGCAGCGTCGAGGCGAAGACGAAGCCGGTGCCGTGCATCAGCGGTGAGGCGGGGAGTCCGACCGGGCCGACCTTCTCCTCGACGCGGGAGCGGACGTGGTCGAGATCGGGCTCATCGGGGTCGTGGGCGACGTCCGAGATCCGGTAGAGGTCGTGCTGGCGCCAGACGACGCCCTTCGGTAGGCCGGTGGTGCCACCGGTGTAGATGACGATCCGGTCGTCGCCGGAGACACCCCACGGCCCGCGGGTCCGCTCCGACGCGGGCCGGGCGAGGTCCGCGTACGGTGTGGCCCACGCCGGGCACTCCCCCGTCCCGTCGTCGACGTGGACCCAGAGCGCCACGTCGGGCACCCGGGCGCGGGTCTGCTCGACGACTGCGACGAGCTCACCGTGGAAGACGACCGCGCGGGCGCCCGAGTCGGTCCACAGATGCACCAGCTCGTCGGGGCCGTAGCGATAGTTGGTGTTGACCGGGACCAGGCCGGCCTTCATCGCCGCGAACGCGGCCTCGAGGTACGCGGGGCCGTTGTAGAGGGCGAGCGCGACGACGTCCTGGTGGCCGAGCCCGGCGTCGAGCAGGCCGCGGGCGAGCCCGTCGGCGCGACGGTCGAGCTCGGACCAGCTCCGGGAGCGGCCGTCGTGGACCAGCGCGGTGCGCTCGGGCGCGGCCTCGGCCGCCGCCTCCCACACCTCGGCGAAGTTCCACCCGCTCAAGCTGCTCCTCCCGACCGCTGGTCGATCACGAGCCTAGGAAGGTGCGCGCACACCACCAACTGGCACAACTGACAGTCGCGTGAGGGGTGTCACGCCTCTTCACTGGAGAGGTGCCACCGCACGGAGTGAAGAGAGGGTGCCGATGAGCCTCCTTCCCCTGGAAGGGGTCCGGGTCGTCGACTTCTGCTCCAACATCGCCGGGCCGTTCGGATCGATGATCCTCGCCCAGCTCGGCGCGGACGTGATCAAGGTCGAGCCGCCGGCCGGAGACGACTCCCGGTACTACGCGGGCGCCGTCGACGGGGTCAGCACGGTGCACCGCTACGTCGGGGCGGGCAAGCGCGGCGTCGTCGTCGACCTCAAGGCGCCGTCGGGTGTCGAGGTGGCCCTCGCGATCATCCGGACCTCGGACGTCGTGCTGCAGAGCATGCGTCCGGGGGTCGCCGACCGGGTCGGTATCGGCGAGGCGACCGCGCGCGAGCAGAACCCCGACGTCCTCTACTACGACGTCAACGCCTTCGGCACCGGGCCGGTCGGGCGTGACCGGCCCGGCTACGACCCGCTGGTCCAGGCCTTCTCCGGGATCATGGAGATGACCGGGCACGAGGACTCCCCGCCGACCCGCTGCGCGCCCTCGGTGGTCGACCTCGGCACCGGGCAGTGGGTCGCGCTGACCGTGCTCGCGGCCCTGATGGCCCGCGGGCGCGGCCGGCCGGTGGCGACGCTCGAGACGGCTTTGGTCGACACGGCGTTCAGCCTCGTCGCCTACCAGGCCACCGGCGCGAAGGTGACGGGCACGCGGCCGCCGCGGGCAGGGTCGGGCAACCCGATCGCCGCGCCCTACCAGTGCTTCGAGTGCTCCGACGGCTGGATTCTCGTGGCGGCCCCCAGCCAGCGGCTGTGGGAGCGCACCGCGAAGGCGCTCGGCGTCGGCGAGCTCGTCGCCGACCCGCGCTTCCTCACCACCACCGACCGCACCCGCCACCGCCACGCCCTCGAGGACACTCTCACCGAGGTCACCCGCCACGCGACGATGCAGGACTGCATCGACCGGCTCGGCGCCGCGGGTGTTCCCGCCGGGCCCGTTCAGGGTCTCGAAGAGGCCGTGGAGTCGGAGGTCGCGCAGGAGCGCGGCACGTTCGTGCGCTCCGACGGTGTCCCCCTCGTGCGGCTGCCCTGGCTCGCCGACGGCGAGCCCGCAGCGTGGCGCTCGACCGCGCCCGGCCTCGGCGAGCACACCCGCGGGGTCCTCGCCGACGTCGGCTTCTCCGCCGACCGCATCGACGCCCTCCATGCCGAGGGCTCCGTCTCGTCACCACCACCACCGAGCGAGGAGCTGCCATGACCACGTCGGAACGGAAGACGACCGGGGAGATCGGTGGGCGCGACCACTTCACCGACTTCGACCTCGACTCGAAGGAGTTCTCGGAGAACTTCGACGAGGTCGTCTCGGCGGTCCACCAGGGCTGCCCGGTGGCCCGCAGCGAGGCCCAGGGTGGGTACTGGGTGGTCAGCGGCTTCGACGACGTCCGCGCCATCGGCCAGGACTGGCAGACCTGGACGAACACCAACGGCTACGAGCCCACCCGTAGCGGCACCGACGACGCGCGGCTCTACCCGCTCGAGATCGACCCGCCCTACCAGACGCGCTGGCGAGCCAAGCTCGGCGAGTACTTCAGCCCGCGGGCGATCCGGTCCAACAAGGACAGCATCCGGCGCAACGTCAACGAGCTGATCGACCAGTTCATCGAGGACGGCGAGTGCGACTGGGTCGACGCGTTCGCCGCCCACCTGCCCGGCCGGGTCTTCTTCTCGACGATGCTCGGGGTCCCGCTCGACGACCTCCCGTACCTGCAGGCCGCCGCCGACCAGGCCGTGCGCGGGCCGGTCGAGGACCGGATGGAGGGCTGGAACAAGGTCGGTGCCTACCTCGCCGGCTACCTCGAGCAGCGGGCGAAGGAGGAGCCGCGCGGCGACTTCGTCGACGCGGTGCTCGAGGGCGTCACGACCGACGACGGCGAGCCCGCGCCGTTCATGCACAAGGTCTTCGTCATGGTCGACATGCTCGCGGGCGGCCTCGCGACGACGACGTTCCTGCTCTCCGGCATCGCCCACTTCCTCGCCACGCACCCGGAGGACGCCCGGCGGCTCGCCGACGACCCTGGCCTGCGCCCCGGGGCCGTCGAGGAGGTCATCCGGGTCTACGCCTCGATCCTCTCCCTCGGGCGCACCGCCACGAAGGACACGGAGATTGCGGGCCAGCCCATCAGGAAGGGCGAGATGGTGATGCTCTCCTACGCGGCGGCCGCGCGGGACCCACGCCACTTCGCGAACCCGCACGAGATCGACATCACCCGCAGGATCCCGACGAACATCGCCTTCGGCTACGGCCCGCACCGCTGCATCGGGTCGCACCTCGCACGCCTGCAGGCCCTGACCGCGATGGAGGAGATGCTGCGCCGGCTCCCCGACCTGTCGATGGCCGAGGGGCAGGAGCCGGTCTTCAGCCACTCGACCGTCACCCGCGACATGGACACGCTGCCGGTGCGGTTCACCCCGGGCGCGAAGGAGACCTCGTGAAGTACGTCGTGGACAGCGCCCTGTGCGCGGCGCACGGCCTGTGCGCCGACACCGCTCCTGACGTGTTCACCCTCGACGACGACGGCTTCAACGCCGCCGCCGGTCGGACGGTCGACGTCCCCGAACACCTGGAGGCCGCGGCCCGCGAGGGCGCGGCGGCCTGCCCGGAGAGCGCGATCCAGATCCAGGACTAGCCCCGACCCCCGGACCCTCACACCGGGAACACGGCCCGGACCTGCGTGCCGAAGCCGTGTCCCGGTGTGGTGAGGGTCAGCGTCCCACCCGCGGCGTCCACCACCCGCCGCAGCGACGTCAGGCCCGTCCCCGGGCGGGCGGCCTCCACGCCGCTGTCGAAGCCGTCGTCGGTGACCTCGACGACGAGCTCTGTCTCCGCGACCGTCACATCGAGCCGGATACGACAGGGGCCGGCATGCTTCGCGGCGTTGACCGTGCCCTCCCGGGCGATCTTCACCACGGCGTCCGCGACCGTGCGCGGCACCTGGGCGAGGTGGTCGTCGTCCGGCAGCTCGACCCGGACGGTCACCCCGAACTCGTCCTCCACCGACTCCACCTCGCGGCGCAGCCGGCGGGTGAGCCCGACCTCCGGCGCGGCCTCGAGTCGGTGGATCACCTCCCGGACGATGACGTCGCCGTGCACGAGCAGCTCACGGACCTCGACCAGGCACCGGGTGACGTCGTCGGCCTCGCCGTCGACGACCGTGTCGATGCCGAGACGCGCGGCGAAGAGGATCTGCGCGACTCGGTCGTGCAGGCCGTCGGCGATGCGTTCTTGCTCGCGGAGCCGTGCGATCTCCGCCAGCTGGCGCTGGTAGCGCTCGCTGGTCCAGGCCAGCGCGACGAGACCCGCGAGCCGCCGCACGACGTCCTCCTCGGCCGCCGTGAATGGCTGGCCCGTGCGCCGCAGCAGCGACAGCGTGGCGGTGTGCGCGGCACCGGCCCCGTCGCTGCGCTCGCCCCGGAAGTCCACCGGCACGTGAAGCGCGGCCCACCCGGGGTCCCCGACGTGCCGGGGGTACGCCCCCGACGACGTGGCGACGAGCGCCCGGGCGTCGCGGACCAGCCGCCGCTCCAGGTCGGGGCGGGAGGCCCCGGCCCGCCGTATCCACGGGGCGGAGCCCGACGGCACCAGGGCGACCACCGAGGCGCCGGTCTCCTCCGCGAGCCGGTCGAACGACGGCAGCAGGCACTCCTCGGCGCTGCCCCCGGTTGCGACGGCCGTCGCGGTCGCGGTCAGCACGCCCTCCAGCCGCTGTGCCGCGGCCATCCGTCCCAGCGCGCCGGCCAGCTCCACCGCGGCCGCCAGGCGGGGCGCCAGCCCTTCCACCGCCCCGACGTCGTCGAGAGTGAAGTCCGTCGGCTTGTTGGCGAGGTGCAGCACCCCGACGCGCCGGCCCTGGTTCTCCAGCGGCACCGAGAGCAGGCGCCCGATACGGAACACCTCGGCGTAGGGCTGCAGGACGCCGGGGTCGGCGCCGGCGTCGTTGCTCAGGTACGGCTGGCCCGAGGCGAACACCCTTGAGCCGGCGCTGAGCATGTTCGTCACGGGACCCGTCACCGACGCCGCGAGCGTGTCGTCGTCGGACCCGAATGCCCCCGGCAGCGCGCGCAGGATGCGCCGCTCGGGGTCCCACGCCGTGATCCCGACGGCCCGGGCCCCGGTGAGCGGCCCGACGATCGCGGTGACCTGTCCGGTGATCTCGCGGATGGCGTCGGGCAGGCGCGCCGGGTCGTCCAGGGTGAGCACGTCGCCCTCGGGCGCGGCCGCCGCGGGCGCGTCGAGGGTGTGGCGGCTCAGGGCCAGGGCGAGATGGCGGGCGAACGCCGCCAGCAGGGACTCCCGGTTCCGCCCCGGAGCCTCGGGTGGCCACGCGACGCGCAGCGTGCCGATCGGCTGCCCGCCCGGGTCGTGCAGTGGGACCGCGCGGTCCTCCTCGTGGTCGGGAGGCGTGCCGACCGAGGTGACGACGGCCGTCGGCGTCGTGACCGCGAGCCCCGTCGCGCCGAGCGCGTCGCGCGCGACCCGCGCCACCTCGTCGAGGGCGCTCACCGTGCCGCTCCGGCCCCCTCCTCGACCAGGCCGGCGCGCACGGCGGCCACCGCGAGCTCGCTGCGGCTGCGCACACCGAGCTTGACCTTGAGCTTCTGGATGTGGAACCGCACCGTGGACTCGGAGATCCGCAGGTCGCGCGCGATCTGGCCGTAGGTCAGTCCTTGCGCGGCCAGGGCGAGGACGCGGCTCTGCGCCGGAGTGGGGGCGTCTGAGTCGCCCCGGTCGGTCACGAGCTGCTCGAGGCGCCGGACGATCTGGGAGACGCAGGGGCGATGGCCGGGGTCGGCCCGGTGGTGGGCGTCGACGATCGCGGTGCGCAGCTCGGTGAGGCCCGCGGCCTTCGTGACGTAGGCGGCCGCACCGGCGACGACGCAGTCGCGGACCGCCTCCTCGCTGAGATAGGTGCTCAGGACGACCACGGCCGTGTCCGGGCACTGCTCACGGATCCTGCGGCACAGCTCGTGGCCGGCCATGTCGGGCAGCCGCATGTCGATCACGGCGACGTCGGGTCGCCGCTCGCAGCACAGTGCGAGGGCCTCCCGGCCGTCACCTGCCGACGCGACCACGGTCATCCGCTCGTCACGGGACAGGGCCGCGGCGACGCCCGCCCGGACCACCTCGTGGTCGTCGACCACGAGGACCTCGGTGATCTCGGTGGGCGCACTCACGGGAGGCCTCCTCCGTCCCCGGACCCCGACGTCCTGTCACGGCGATGGTACGGCGCACGCGTGACCGGCGACACGTCTCAGCGCATGCTGAAGCTGCCCGCGGACCGGGCGAAGTTGATCGTCTTGATCTCCATGAACTCCCGGATGCCCTCGACGCCGTACTTGCGTCCGCGGCCGCTGGCCTTCACGCCACCGAAGGGCAGCTCGCTGTTGAGCAGGAAGCCGTTGACCGAGAACGTGCCGGTGCGGATCGCGCGGGCCACCGCCAGGGCCCGCTCGTCGTCCTCGCTGTACACCGCGCCGTGCAGGCCGTAGGCGGAGTCGTCCGCGGTCCGGATCGCGTCGACGTCGTCCTCGACCGGGATCACACACACCACCGGGCCGAAGATCTCCTCCTGCGCGACCCGCGACCGGTTGTCGACCGAACCCAGCACCGTGGGGCGCAGAAACCACCCGCGCGGGAGGTCGTCGGGACGTCCCCCGGGTTCCGCCGCCACCGCACCGTCGGCCAGGGCCGCCGCGACATGGCCTTCCACCCGGTCGCGCTGACGGCTCGACACCAGCGGTCCGAGACCGGTCGCCTCGTCCTGCGGGTCCCCGACGACCAGGCTCCGCGCGCTCTCCGCGAGGCCCTCGAGCACCTCGTCGTACCGCGACCGGGCGACCAGCACCCGGGACGTCGCCGCACAATTCTGGCCGGTGTTGCCGAAGGCGCCGCTGGTCAGGCCGGGCAGCGTCGCGGCGAGGTCCGCGTCCTCGAGCACGATCGCCGCGGACTTGCCGCCGAGCTCGAGTACGGCGCGCTTCATGTTCGCGCCGCACACCGCCCCGATCCGCCGGCCGGTCTCCGTGCTGCCGGTGAAGAACACGGCGTCGACACCCGGGTGGGCGACCAGCCGCTCCCCCACCGCGGGGCCGCCCGGCACGACGCTGAGCACGCCGTCGGGCAGCCCGGCCTCCGCGAAGGCCTCGGCGACGAGGTAAGCGTCGAGCGGGGTCTCCGGCGCCGGCTTGAAGACCACGGAGCAGCCGGCGAGCAGCGGGTAGACGATCTTGTAGAGCGCCTGGAGGAACGGGCCGTTCCAGGGGGCGATCGCGGCCACCACCCCGGTGGGCTCGAGCCGGACGAGCGCCTGCACCTGGCCGTCGCGGCGCTCCTCGACCGCGATCCGCCGGGCGGCGGCGCAGGCGTGGCGGACGCTCCCGATCGCCATGTCGCGGTGCAGCGCCCGCGACGCCTTGATCGGCACCCCCATCTCGGCGGTGACGAGCCGGAGGATCTCCTCGAGGCGTGGCTCGAGCGCGGCGCACATCGCCTCGACGACGGCGACGCGCTTCTCCATCTCGAACTGCCGCCAGGGGCTCTCACGGAAGGCCGCCGCGGCCGTCTCCACCGCGAGGTCGACCTCCTCGGGCGTCGCGGAGGGCGCGTGCCCGACGACCTCTTCGGTCGCCGGATTCACGACCGTGATCGTCTCCGCGCCTCCTGCCGGCCGGGGCCGGCCACCGATGATCAGCTCGTGGCGCTCGTACACCGGATGTCCTCTCAGACTGCCGGACGTCAGACGGCGGAGATGGGCAGACGGCGATGGCGCAGCACGTCGTCGCGCACGGCCGCGAGGCGGTCCCGACGGCGCTGCTGCTGCTCCGGGGACATGTCCTCCGGCGACCAGTCGAAGCCGGAGTCGGTGGTGACGCTCACCGACCGGACGCCGGGCAGGGCGCCGACCTTCTCCTCGGCCTGCGACTTCAGGAAGCCGATCATCTCGCAGAACGGCGAGGTGAGACGCAGGACGAGCGAGACGTCGCCGTCGTCGGAGACCTCCGCGGACTTGATCAGGCCCATCTCGGCGAGACCCATCGGGTTCCCGGCCGTGACGCTGCACGGGTCCTTGACCTCGTCGAGGCGGGCGGCGATCTGGTCCTTCTCCGGCGTCGTCACGCGCCCACCAGCTGCGAGTCGTAGGTGCTGTACGGCGCGGCGAGCTCCTGGCCCTCGGCGCGCGTGAACCGGTCGGTGCCGATGTCGGCCTTGATCTTCTCGATGTCCCAGCCGTGCATGCGGGCGTAGTTGTTCGCGAGGATGTCGGCCTTGTCCTCGCGGGTGATCTGCGGGAGCGGGCCGAGCATGCCGGAGTTCTCGAGCATGTCCTCGGGGAACTCGAAGTCGAGGAACGCCTCGATGGTCGGCCGCGGGTGGTGCAGGATCGTCCCGGTCCCCCACATCAGCTGCTTCATGACGCCGGGGCCGCCGACGCCGAGCAGGTCGAGCAGGATCTGCGCGAAGCGACGCGGCCGGCGCAGCAGCACGATGTTGAGGATCTCGAGGTTGATGAAGACGTTCGGGTAGCGCGCGAGCATCCACGCGGTGTCCTCGACGAACGAGAGCCCGCCGTGGACGACCTCGAAGTTCATGTCGGGGAAGGCCGTGGCGGCGCCCTCGACGTCCTTCGCGCCGTAGGCGTCGGTGACGGGGACCGGGCCGATCGGGACGGCCTTGTGGATCGCGGCGACCTTGATCCCCATCTCGGAGGCCTTCTCGAGGATCGGGAAGGTGACCTTCGGGTCGTCCATCCGCCAGTTCGTGGCCGTTCCGGGGCCCCAGCTCGTCGGGTACATCTTCACGCCGTCTGGCCGGAAGAGCTGCGCCTGCTGGTGCAACGACTCCAGCGCGCCGTTGCCCTGCAGCGGGTCGAGGCCGGCGTAGGCGCCGATGAAGCGGTTCGGGTACTTCTCGCGGGCCTCGGCGGTCTTCTCGATCGAGACCAGGCCGTCCTTGAACGCGTAGATCGGCAGGTGGTGGCAGATCGCGGCATCCGTCTGGCTCTCGGCGAACAGCATCGAGGCGGTCTCGTCGACCGACCAGTCGCGCATGTACACCTCGCGCGGCACGCCGTACTCCGGCGTGTGCGGCACGGAGACCAGGGCCCAGGCCAGCTCCGCGGTGGCCTCTGACGACGCGTGCGCCAGCCGGTCCTCGCCGTAGTTCGACGCGGCGAAGTTGTAGGGGTGGGCAACGGCGTCGATGACGAACAGGCCGTCTGCGGACATGGCGCTCTCCGGAGGTCGAGGTGTGTGGTGGTCGACCCGTCGGCACGTCCCCGGGCGCGGGGGCCACTGGAGACGGCGAAGGCTTCGGCGTCAGTCTCCGGCGCGCGGGTACGGGGTGGCGACTGTCATATGTGCTAGTCGACCCGCTCCCAGCTCATCCCGAGGGGCGGAACTCGCCCCTCGAGACCTCGACCCGGCGCCCGCACCAGTCCTCCGCCGCCATCCCTGCGGTGATCTCCGGGGACTCGTTCCGGGCGACGGTCCGCCGCCCGTCGGGCAGGTCGAGGACCGCGACGGCCCGGATCGGGCGCTTCGGGATGTGCAGGACGGTGTGGCCGACCACGGTGGCCGGACCGGTGTGGTCGTCGACCACCTCCCGCGCGACGAGGTCCGGCGAGACGTCCCGTCGACTGTAGGGACGGGCCGGCTCGGCGCTCGACCAGATCGTCGCGGCCTGCTTCGTCATGAGCCCGGAGACGCCGCTGACCAGCCCGAAGCCACCGCGAGCGCGTAGCTGCCGCGCGAGCGTGACCGTCGCCTGCAGCACGTAGTTGTTGAAGGGTCCGCCGCCCCGGTTCATCCCGCCGGTGACGGTGAGGTCGCGATCGTCGCGCAGGCCCAGCGCCTCGGCGAACATCTCAACGGCCACCGGGAAGCAGCTGTAGAGGTCGACCAGGTCGAGGTCGACCGGCCCGATCCCGGCGTGCTCGAGGACGGCCCGGCTCACGGCCCTGGCGCCCGGGGAGTCGCCGAGCTCGTCGCGGGCGCTGACGGCGACCATCGCGTTCGACTCGGCGTCGACCACCGGGTACACGCGCTGCCCCGGCGGCACCCCGAGCTCGTCGGCGACCTCGGTGGAGCAGAGCAGCAGCGCCCCGGCCTGGTCGACGCTCCACGAGCTCACGTGCGCGCGGGTGTAGGGGAAGGCCAGCATCGGGTTCTTCTCCGACGGCTCGCGGATCGAGGCGGCGTCGACGGGCTTCGGCCGCCAGGCGTCGGGGTTGGCGGCGGCGACCTCGGAGAACCGGGCATAGAGCGCGGCGATCCGATCGCGGGTCTGCGCCGGGGTGAGCCCGTGGCGGTGGGCGAACGCGGACTCCAGGACGGCGTAGGCGTTCGCGGCGCGGTTGAGGCCGGCCCGCTTCTCGACCGGGTGGATGAGCTCGTCGGCGGCGGCGAGGTGGACGTCGGGCTTCCCGTCGTGCGGCGTGTCGGCCACTTCGATCCCAGCCCTCGCGGCCCGGGCGAGCCGGTGCCCGGCCTCCCCACCGACGACTGCCGCTGCACCGATCTCGCCCCGCGCGATGAGCTCGGCGGCGTCCGCGATCAACGTGTGCTGCAGGACGCCGACCTCGGCGAGCACGGAGGTCGCCCGCGGCGCCAGCAGGCGGCCCGGATCACCGTAGGACCACCGGCCGTGCGGGACGGCGATCCGGTCGAGGTGGTCGCGGAAGCCGGGGACCTCACCCGCGGCCGCGTCGAGAGCCCGCTGCATCAGTTCCAGGGGCTCAGCAGCCTCGCGCGGGTCGTCGCAGCGCTGGGACGCGGACCCGACCCCGACCAGCACCGGCGTCGTCACGCCAGACCTCCGGTGATGCCGTCGAGGGGCTCGTCGTCCAGGTCGAGCAAGTCCCCGTAGACGAGGTCGTAGTCGGCACCGAGCGGCGCGCCCGTCCGCCCGATGGCGACGGAGGCGGTGCGGACGTGCGGCAGGGCCGCTTGCATGCGGACCGGACCGAGGTCGCCGTCGGGAACGATGACGACGTTCTCCCGCTCGCGGTAGGTGACGTCGATGTCGTCGACGTCGTCTCGCGCGGCCACCTGGGTCGCGGCCGTGCGGCGGTGTTCCTCCGGCAGGGCTACCACGGAGCCTCCGTACGAGATGTGGCCGCCGAAACGGGCTTGCGGTCTCGGCGTCTACCACTACCACGCCAGCAAGCAGGAGATGATGCGAAGGCATTGAGGCAGCGTCGGATCTCGCGGTCGCTCTTGCCGTCGGCGTGCCGGACCTCGGCGTCGACCTGCGCCGCCGCGGACCGGGGCAGCAGGAGCACGACGCGGCCGGTCCCCACCGCGACGTGCCGGCGGCCGGACGGGGGCAGCGGGTGCCGGGTGAGATCGACCGTGGTTGGCAGGGCGCTCCAGACGTTCCCCGCCGACCGGGGCAGCCGCGAGGGGACGGACGGCCCGCCGACCGACCCCAGTCACGGCCACGACGCGGTGACCAAGGACCCGTGGACCTTCGACGGTCCGGGCGGGTCGGCCCCCACTCGGGCTTCGCCATCAGGGACCTCGCACCCGGGTTCGTCGGCCGGTGGTCCCTCCTGGAACGGCCGATGCGGTCCCCACCGCACGGACGTTCGGCCCCTGGACCGTGTCGATCCATCGCGGTGCCGTCGCACGAGCGAGGTCGACGACCCGATGAGGAGGCCGCGATGGAGAACAACGTGCTGTTCATCGGCTTGTGGCTCGCGTGCGGGGCCGCGACCGTCGCGGCGGCCGCGCCGGCGCACCGGAGCAGGACCGCCCTCATCGTCGGGAGGGTCGCGGTGGGCGTCCTGTTCATCGTCGGCGGCGCACTGTTGCACGTGATCAACCTCGTGTCCGGGGCCACCTACTCCGGCTTCGCCGACCCGGCGTTCTTCCCGTGGGTCACGGCCGCGTGGCAGGCGGTCGTCGTGCCGAACGCCGTGCTGTTCATCGGGCTGTTGGCGTTGTTCGAGGCCGCCGTCGGCATCCTCGCCCTCAGCGGAGCGCGAGCGACGCAGATCGGCTACGTCGGCGTCATCGCGTTCTGCCTCCTGTTGTGGTTGTTCGGCTGGATGGAGCTCGTCTGGGTCGTGGTGATGATCGTGCCCATGCTCGTGCTGCTGCGGGCCGAGCACCGTGACGCGTTCGCCGCGGCGGCGTCGACCTCCCCGCCGAGAGTCGGCGCTTAGGGCGATGTCGGCAGGCGACCGGTGCGGGGCTTGCGCTCATCCGGTGGGGGTGCCACCCCTGCCGCCGACGGTCGGCCGATCGTGACCCCGCGGCCCTCGAGCCCGCGGCGGGTCCGTGTGGCCGCCGTGCGAATGCGCCGCGTGCTCACGGGCGGCATGTCGGGACCGCTCGGGTCGCCGGAGGTTCCGCGAACGTGGCGGCGACCCCAGGTCTGCCACTGCCGTCGCGGCGGTGACGCCTCGCGGGTCTCGTCGTCCGACGGGACCAGCCGAACGAGCGGGAGCGGGCGATCGGTGCGCTGCGGGTAGCGCGCGTAGTCGGGAGCCGCGTCCAGTACACGTGGCCACCACGCGGCGGCCTCGTCGCGGGTCATCGGCACGGCCCGCACCGGGACCGTGCGGCCCTCGACCTCGACGACGGCCCGGGGGTCGTCGAGCAGGTTGAGATACCACGCCGGGTGGGTGGGCATCCCGCTGTTGGCCGCCACCACGACCATGTCGGGGCCGTCGGGGAAGTACTGGACCACCACGGTGCGCGGCAGTCCGGAGCGTCGGCCCCGCGTCGTCAGCACGAGCGCACGCCGGCGCCACAGGCGGACGATGCGCCCGCGGGTACGCCGCAGCAGCCACGCCCCCACGCGGACCGAGTGCCGGTCCACGAGATGCTCGAGGCGAGTCCCGAGACCGACCCGGGGAGACGGTTCCGGTGCGCGGCTGGTCACGGGTCGGCCGTGTCGAGCTCTCATCGGGCGACCGCGGACTGCGCCGGCGGGGGAGCGGCACCGAGGCGCCCCCGGGTGAGGAGGACGAGCACCACCGACCCCGCCACCAGCGTCGCGCGGTCACGACCGCGGCGACAGGTTCTTCGTGCTGGCGTGGGGCGTCTCGTGGTGTTGCTGGCTGCCCACCGTGCTGGGATGGGGTATCCGACGACGCGAGCCGGGAGCGGTATGACGGCCATGCCGCGACGCTTCCCCGCCGACGGCCCGCCCCGCAGGGCCGTTGGTCGCCGGCGCCGCGACCGAAGGTCGCCGACGCGGGCTCTACGTCTGATCTCGATAGGAGCCGCCGGGACCGGCGACGCCCCCGGCAGGCCGTGAGGGCCGCCGTGCGCCCGAGCAGGTCGGCGAGCTTGCGCGGCACCTCACGCTCGGCGACGATTCCGACGGTCCCCCGCGCCGCGGGTCGACCGGCCGGTGGATCCAGGACGAGTGGTCCTCGCCGCGAGGCCCACGACGACGACACTGCCCTTGTGGGCAGCACCCGGTGGAACGACCTCGATCCCCGAATCCAGCGGACCATCGTCTTCGCCGCCGGAGTCGAGATCGGCCTGAAGATCGCAGCGTTGATCGACCTCGCGCCACGACCCCGTGACGAGATCCGGGGCGAGAAGGTGGCCTGGGCCGCTGCCATCACCTTGATCAACGCCGCAGGCGTCGTCCCGGTCGTCTACTTTCTCCACGGGCGGGTCGGGCGCACCCGACCGTCGTGATCCGTCCGAGCCAGGGTCGCCCGTCGAGGAACGCCGCCTGGCGGTCCAACACCGAGGCACGCAGCGGCGGTTCGACCCCGGGCCCGAACATGCCCGGACCCCGGAGTTGATCGGCCACCACCCGCCGCGTGACCTCGTCGCGTCGACGACCGCATCTCCGTCGCCCGCGAGCCGCCGACCCGACGCTCGCGTGAGACCCCACCCGTGGCCGACAGGCCCGCGCAGGCTCATCGGACCATCGGGGAGAACCGATGACCATGGTGTTCTGACGAAGCTGCGCACGCTTGGCTGCGGGAGTTGGTGGCAGACGAGCGCGGCTTTCCCACTGTCCATGCGATACCTTTTCCCGGCGACCCCCTCCTCTGTCGGGGGCCGCGCGGTGAGGGATGTGGCGAAATGATCGTTGCCCTTGCGCTCTGCGCCGCCGTTCTCCTGGTGGCCGCGACGCTGGTCGGGACGAGTCTGCGGATCGTCCGCCAGTACGAGCGCGGAGTCGTGTTCCGGTTCGGCAGGGTGGAGCCCGGTACGACAAGAGCGCCCGGGATCGTCCTGCTCTGGCCGATCGCCGACCGCATGACAAAGGTCAACATGCAGATCGTGACCCTCCCGGTCCCGGCCCAGGACGGAATCACCCGCGACAACGTCACCGTGCGGGTCGACGCGGTCATCTATTTCCGGGTGATCGATCCCGTCCGCGTGGCGGTGGACGTGCAGGACTACATGTCCGCAGTCGGGCAGCTCGCCCAGACATCGCTGCGGTCGATCATTGGGAAGAGCGACCTCGACGATCTGCTCAGCAATCGGGAGAAGCTCAACCAGGGCCTCGAGCTGATGATCGATACCCCGGTGATGGACTGGGGCCTGCACATCGACCGCGTCGAGATCAAGGACGTGTCGCTTCCCGAGTCCATGAAGCGTTCCATGTCGCGCCAGGCCGAGGCCGAGCGTGAACGTCGCGCTCGCATCATCACCGCCGACGGCGAACGCCAGGCGGCGGCGACGCTCTCCGAGGCCGCGGAGACCATGTCGGACCACCCGGCCTCATTGCAGCTCCGCCTCCTGGAAACGGTCGTGGAGGTGGCGGCCGAGAAGAACTCGACACTCGTGCTGCCCTTCCCCGTCGAACTGCTGCGGTTCCTCGAGCGCGTCACGCCCGAGGAGAACCAGGCTCCGACCGGGATGGACCGGGCCGCACGAGGGTCGGCGCCGTCCCTCCCCCTCCGGGACCTGACCGGATCCACGGCACGAACCCGGTCAGCACTCCGGTCGACGGCCCGCGTGCGACCTCGGCCACGATCCCGGCCACGACCCCGGAGGAGAACGCCGGCACGCGCGACCTGGCGGTGACTCTGCTCCGGCAGACTCCGTGACGGCGGCACGGCTGCCGGGACGACCGCTGCCTGCACCACGATCGCCGCGGCGGTCCCCCTCGGGTGACCGCTCACGACCGTTGCGGTGTTCGAAGGCGTCGCCCTCGTCTTCGGGTAGGTATTCGCCCCCGGCCTCGCGCAGGCTCTGCTGCTCACCGGCGTCCACACCGGGGCACGAGACTCGGGGTCGATCGTGGCCGAGCTCCCCGCGCACCAGCGACGCGTGTGTCTGACCGGCACCGATCTCGGGGACGGGCACCGTCAACGCCGTCGCTGGGAAGTACTTCCTCGAGACCGAAGCCGGGCGCTCTCGTGGCGGCACTACCGTCCGTCGTGGCTCACCTGAGGCTCTCGGGTCGGCAGGAGAGCCACCACCTCCTCCGACGCGGAGCCAGGGACCGCATCGCACGGCGAGACGCGGCGGGCAGGGCACCGTGTGGCGAGGTAGGACCGGAGTGGGCGAAGGGCGTCCCCGAACTGGGGGCGCCCTTCGTCGTTCCCGGGTGTCGGCGAACATTCAGGGCCGCGCGAAACCCACACGGTGGAGACGAAGGGAATCCGCGGCCCCGCCGACATCTCACGGCCGCACCTCGGCGATCTCCGCGGGAGCGGGCGTCGCGTCCACCGCATCGTCGGTGGCCGCCCGATGAGTGGGCGTCGTCGGCCGCCACCGCACGTGGGTCTCCGCCAGGGACCGATGGCGGTCCGGACGAGGGCCTTTCGACTCGCAGTGCTGCCGACGCCGGACCCTTCCCCATCCCCCGAGACCGACGAAAGCTCGGCGTCGTTCGACGGAGGCCGGGCCGTCAGCGGCAGCGCGAGCTACGGCCAGCAGAACCGGCGGGACGCGGGAGGAAGGTCGAGAACATGATGTGGTGGTACGGCCCAGGCATGAACGGCTGGGGTTACGGGCTCATGAC
>NZ_JAQZAM010000034.1 GCF_028737215.1 Actinomycetospora chibensis
ATCACCTTCCGCGCCACCCTGGCCTGGATCTCATGAACCACCAGACAGGCTCTAGTCCTGCTCAGTCCCTGGTGCGCGCCGGGGCGGTGTCGGTGGGGGCGGTGTCGGCGAGCACGGCCTCGCAGATCCCGGCGAGGACGAGCGCGGCCTCGCGCACCGCACGGGTCGACGCGGGGTGCCCCGCGCGGGCCTTCCACGTGGCGATCTGCTCCTGCGCGGCGCGGCGCAGGTCCTCGGGACCCGCGTCGTCCGCGAGCCCGAGACGGGCGGCGGCGGACGTCCCGGCGCCGCCCGTGAGCCGTTCCGCGGCGGCCTGCTCGCCCGCCGGCAGCACCACCCTCCCGCGGCGCAGCGCGTCGGCGAGCTCGCCCTCGGCGAGCTCGCGGGCTCCCGCCAGCCGGGCGCGCTCGACGGCGTAGAGCACCTGCCACGACCAGTCCCGGCCCCCGGTGCCGCGGCGTGCGAGGGCCTCGAGGCCGTCGAGGGCACGGCGGGCGCGCAGGGGCGCGGGCGGGCGTGGGGTGCCGGGCTCCGGCTCGGCGTGCAGCTCGGCCACGATCTCCCGTATCCGCGGGGCGGCCGGCGGCGGCACCTCGAGCCCGTCGAGCAGGTCGCGGACCGTGTCGAGGAAGGCGCTCTCCGGCGCCGCGTCGGGGGTGTCGGGAGCGAGGGCGTCCCTCGCTGCCTCGGACGCAGCCGGGGCGTCCCTCGCTCCCCCGTCGGTGGGTACCGGGGCCGCCGCCGGCGGGGTGATCGGGCCGGTGGCGGGGTCGGGGTCCGGGGTCGTGTCCGGCAGCGGGATCGAGCCGGCCACCGTCGTCCCCCGACCCGGGGCGGAATCGAGCGCGACGGTGCCGCCGACCGCGGTGATGCGGGTGGCGACGTTGCGCATCCCCCGCTGGGGGCCGGCGACGGACGGGTCGATCGCGAAGCCCGGGCCGTCGTCGCGCACGGAGAAGCGCAGGGCGCCGTCGACCTCCGCGAACGTGATCACGACGGCCGCGCCGGGCGCGTGCTTGCGGGCGTTGTTCACCGCCTCGAGGCAGCAGAAGTAGACGGCCGCCTCGACGTCCGTGCCGTAGCGGCGCCCGGGCGGGACGCCCGTGGCGTCGACGGTGACGGTGCCGTCCGTGCCCGCCGTCTCGAGACGCAGCGTCTCGACGACCCCGCGCTCGGCGAGCGTCGCCGACGACACCCCGGTGGCGGTCTCGGCGAGCACCGCCTCGGCGGTGTCGACCTGCTCGACGATGTGGGCGAGCCGGTCCCGCGCGGCGTCGAGCTGCCCCGCGCCGACCTGGTGCTCGGCGAGCCCGAGCGCGAGGCGCAGCGAGACCAGGTGGTGCTGGGCACCGTCGTGCAGGTTGCGCTCGAGCGCCCGGCGCTCGCCGTCCATCTCGGCCACCGCGGCCCGCCGGGAGGTCGCGATCTGTTCCCCGTGCGCCACCGCCGCCCGCAGCTGGCGCTCGAGCTCGATCTCCACGCGGTGGGCCTGGAGCACGGCGCCGAGGCTGTCCGCGACGTCCGAGAGCAGCTGCCGGCGCTCGCTGCCGCCCGCGACCGCCTCGCCGTCGACGGCCAGCACGCCGACCTCGTCCTCGCGGTGCCGGATCGGGAGGACGACGGACGCGTCGGCCTCGCCGGCATCCTCGCGGCGCCAGCGGAACACCCGGTCGCGCAGACCGGGGCGGTGCGCGGTCAGCTGGACGGTCCGCGCGCCGAGGTGGCGGCCGATCGCCTCGGGCAGGCGGTCGAGCTCGGTGCCCGGCGCGGCGGTACGGGTGAGCTCGGCGATCTCGAGCAGGACGCGGTACGGGGTCGGGCGGCGTCCGTGCAGCAGGCGTTCGACGAGACGGTCGGCGCGCGCCGACACCGCGAGGTAGACCAGCGCGCCGACGACCGCGCCGACCAGCCAGGCGACCGGTCCCCCGCGCGCGACCGCGAGGGCCAGCGCGACGGCCCCGCCGACCGCGACCACCACGACGACGGTGGTCAGCGCGCGGTGCAGCCGGTCGGCGGCCGAGCGCACCCACGGGCGGTAGGCGGCCAGGACGGCGAGCGCGAGCGCCGCCGCCGAGAGCCGGGCGAACCAGAAGAGCAGCGCCGTCGGTGCACCGCCGCCCCCGTCGTGGCGCGCCGTCGGGTCGTCGAGCGTGAGGCCCGGCTGGCCGAGCAGGGCCATGACGACGGTGACCAGGGCGAGCACGGTGGCCGTCGCCAGCACGCCGGTGAGCACGGTGATCAGCAGCCGTGCCTGGTCGCGCCGCTCGGGACTCGAGCCCGTGCGCAGGTGACGCGATACGCCCAGCGCACCGACCAGCGGCACCCCGAACCCGAAGAACACCACGCAGCTCACCGTGTGCGGGAGGAACGCGGTGCCCATGCCCGCGACGAACAGCGCGATCCCCGCGAGCGCGACCAGCAGGCGCTGCCCGCCGCGGACGGCCGCCACACCGGCCGGGAACAGCAGCAGCGCGCCGACGTAGGCCGCGCTCGCGACGCCGTGCAGCAGGACCTGGTGCAGCTCGCCGATCTCGAGCCCGGAGCCGCGTCGGACGACGAGCGTCGCGGCGTGCGCCTGGAGGTTGAACGCGCCCGCCGACCCGATCATGGCGAGGATCAGCAGGCGGATGGTCCAGGTGCGCCCGCCGCGCCGCCAGAGCACCACGGCGACGACGAGGTTCGCCGCGCTCGCGAGGTAGTCCAGCACCGCCTGTCCGACCGGCTCCCCGAGCTCGCCCGCCTCGACGACCCCGCCCGCCCCGGCGTTGCCCGCGTCCGCGGCGGCGGCGACCGCGTCGCCCACGGCCGGCACGTGGGCGGCGAGCGCCACCAGGGCCCCGAGGGCGAGCCAGACGAGCGTCAGCGCGGAGCAGGCGACCAGGGCCACCCACCACGCCGGCACCGCCCACCGGGAGGTCGCCGCGGCGTCGTCGCGGGCGGCGTCGGGGGCCGGGGAGGTCGGCGGCGCGAGGGTGCCGGTCATGGGACACCCCCTCGGTCGGGCTCCCACTCGCGGCGACTCTCCCCGGTGTCCAGGACGACCGGCCGCAACCGGTCCGGCAGCCACACGCGGAGCTCGAGGCGCCCGCCGTGGTCGACGAGGTCCAGCGCGCCGCCGAGCGCGGCGAGACGGTCGACGTCGTCGGCGAGGGCCGCGCGCAGCTCCTCGGCGTCGTCGGGGTCGTCGTCGGTCACCCGGACCTCGACGACGTCGCCGTGGCGCTCGAGGTGCACCTCCAGCGGTGGCCGCCCGCCGCGTGCGGCGAGCAGCGAGATCGCCGACGCGGCGGCGTAGTACAACCCGGACTCGATCTCCCACGGGAGCCGCTCGGCCAGCCGGCCGGACAGGTGCACCGACCGCGGCAGGTCGGCGATCACCTCCTCCAGCGCCGAGCGCGGGCCCTGCTCGCGCAGGACGGCGGGGTGGACGCCGCGGGCGATGAGCCGGAAGCGGTCGATCAGCTCCGTCAGCCGCTCGCGGGCCTCTCCGACGTGGTGGCGCGCCATCTCGGTCGCACCGTCCGGGTCGTCGTCGGCGTCCTCGAGCGCGTCGGCGGCGTCGGTGATCGACTGCCGGAACGCCGCGAGACGGTCGGCCGTCGCCCCCCGCAGCTCGGTGACCAGACGCCGGCGCTCCACCTCGCGCGCGACCTCCAGCCGGCGGCGCGACGCAGCGGTCTCGGCGGCGAGCTCGTCGACGCGGCGGACCCGGGCGGCGAGCTCGGCGCCCCGCGCGACGCCCTGCAGCACCAGGTGGGCGCCGCCGGCGACGTCGCGGACCAGGCGCCGGTCGCCCGCGGTGACCGGTCGCCCGGCCTTGCCGATGGTCAGCACCGCCCGCAGGCGCTCCCCGTCGAGCACCGGGACCGCGTGATCGACACCCGGGCGGGCCAGCAGCGCGCCCAGCGAGGCGACGCGCTCGCCGGGTTGCTGCTCCGGCGGGAACGCCGCCTCGGCGACCAGGACGTCGCCGACCACGAGCCACACGACCGCCCGCTCGGCGGCCGTGCCCTCGCCCAGCACGCGAGCGAGGCCCGGCAGGGCGTCGGTCAGCGAGCCCTCGCGGACACGGGCGGCGGTGTCGGCGAGCACGGTGTAGGGCGTGGGCGCCGGGCGCCGGCCGAGTCGCCGGGCGACGCGGTCCGCCCAGGGCCGGGCCGCCCGCGCCGCCGGCACCGCGACCGCCGCGGCGACGAACGGCCCCACGACGGTGGCGAGCGCCGGGCCGGCGAGCAGCGCCCAGAGCGCCGCGACGACCGCCAGCACGGCCGCGACGACGCCGCCGAGCAGCACCGAGCGCACCGGCCACACGAGTCGTCCGGCCGCGCGCACGGTGATCAGGTGTCGCCGCGCTGCGAGCGCAGGTAGGTCAGGACGGCCTGCACCCGGCGGTGGTGCGCCGAGGTGTCGGCGTGCAGTCCGAGCTTGTCGAAGATGTTGGCGACGTGCTTCTCGACGGCCTTGGCACTGACGAACAGCGTCGAGGCGATCCCGTTGTTGGACCGGCCCTCGGCCATCAGCTTGAGCACGTCGCGCTCGCGCTCCGAGAGCGACGCGACGAGGTCCCGCTTCTCGCTGCGGGGGCGCTCGACGAGGCGCTTGGCCAGCTCCGGCTCGATGACGATCTCCCCGTCGGCGATGCGGGTCAGCGTGTCGGACAGGACCTCGACGCTGCCCACCTTCTCCTTGAGGCGGTAGCCGATGCGGTCGGTGCCGATCTCGAGGATCCGCATGAGGTAGTGCGACTCGGCGTAGTGCGACAGGAAGAGCAGCCCCATGTCCGGGTGCGCCGCCCGCAGTCGCTCCGCGGTGACGAGCCCGCCGTCGGGCTCGGGGGGCATGCGGATGTCGAGCAGGGCGACGTCGGCGGGAATCGTCGAGAGCCGCGCGACCAGCGGGTCGCCGCCCGCCTCGCAGGCCACGACCTCGTGCCCCGCCGCCTCGAGCAGCAGCACGAGCCCCTGGCGGAACAGGGCGCCATCCTCGGCCACGGCTACGCGCACGGGAACCTCGCGGTGATCTCGGCCGGTCCGGTGAGCTCCGCGCCGCCGCCCAGCGGGGCGGCCTCGTCGAGCACCGACCGGCGCCGGTCGGGGTCGACGCCGGTCAGGGTGAGGACCAGGTCGTCGTTCTCCACGCGCACGCGGATGCCGATCTCGGGCCCGCCCGGGGTGGCGGCGTCGGTGGCCGCGTCGGTGGCCACGTCGGTGGCCAGGTCAGTGGCAACGGGGTCGGCAGCGGCGAGGCACGCGGCGACCGCGAAGTAGGCCGCACCCTCGGCGGCGGTCCCGCACCGGACGTCGGCGACGTCGACGCGGGCGACCGCCCCGGTGGCGGTGACCAGCTCGCGCAGCGCGGGCCCGAGGCCTGCCTCGTCGAGCAGCGGCGGGTAGAGCGCGCCGGCCACCTCGCGCAGCTCCTGGAGCGCGCTCTCGAGCTCGGACTGGAACACGTCGAGACCCCGATGCCAGGCATCGTCGCCGTTCCGGCCCGGCGCGTCCGCGCGGAGCACCCCGAGGCGCAGGGCGAGGGCCGAGAGCCGCTGCGCCGGTCCGTCGTGCAGCCGTCGTTCGAGGGTCTGCCGGTCGCGCCACCGATCCGCGCTCCGGCGAGCGTCGTCACGCCCCGGGGTCATCGGGGAAGCCTCGTCCCGCGACCGGGTGCTGCGCCAGAGGGTGGAGCCCGCACGGACGCGGGGACGACGCCGTGTCCCCTGTCGTCGCCGATCACGGCGCGTGCGCATCACGACCCCCATGCTGGTCACCGACCGTCGATCCGTCGCCGGTGAACAGGCCGCGAGGTTACTATCCGTCAAGATTGCCGGAGGAGGGACCGTGTCGTACAGCCTCGGGATCGATCTCGGCACGACCTTCGTGGCCGCGGCGATCTCCCGGGACGGGCAGCGGGTCGAGATGGTGCCGCTCGGTGATCGCACGGTCACCGAACCCTCCGTCGTCCTGCGCCGCGACGACGGGTCGCTGGCCGTCGGGGACGCCGCGGCGCGACAGGCCGGCAGCCGTCCCGGGGATGTCGCGTGGGGGGTCAAGCGCCGCCTGGGCGACCCGACGCCGGTCGCGCTGGGCGGCGAGTCCCGCCCGGCCGGCGAGCTCCTCGCCGCCATGCTGCGCGACGTCCTCGCGAGGATCACCGCCGAGGAGGGCGAGCCGCCCTCGCGGGTCGTCCTGACGCACCCGGCGAACTGGGGCCCCTACCGGCGCGGGCTGTTCGAGGACGTCGCCGCCGAGGCCGGTCTCGAGGACCCGCCGATGCTCACCGAGCCCGAGGCCGCCGGCGTGCACTTCGGCGTCACCCGCGGGCTGGCCGAGGGCGAGCTGCTCGGCGTCTACGACCTCGGCGGGGGCACGTTCGACGCCGCGGTCCTGCGCGGGCGCGCGGCGGGCGTCGAGATCCTCGGCGTACCGGAGGGCATGGAGCACCTCGGCGGCGTCGACTTCGACGAGGCCGTCCTCGGTCGCGTCGACCAGGCCTGCGGCGGCGCGGTGAGCGAGCTGGACGCGCACGACTCCCGGGCCCGCGCCGCCGCCGCCCGCGTGCGGCAGGACTGCGTCGTGGCCAAGGAGACGTTGTCGGTCGACGATCGCGCGAACGTCCCGGTCCTGCTGCCCACGCGGCAGGAGGAGGTGACCGTGACCCGCGACGAGTTCGAGGCGATGATCCGCGCGCCGCTGACCTCGACGGTGGAGGCGCTGCGCCGCGCGCTCGAGTCCGCGGGCGTCGGCGCGGACGCGCTCACGGCGGTGCTGCTCGTCGGCGGGTCGTCCCGGATCCCGCTCGTCGCCCGCCTGGTCGGCGAGGCGCTGGGCTGCCGCACCGTCGTCGACAGCCACCCCAAGCACGCGGTCGCCCTCGGCGCCGCCGTGGTCGCCGCACGGGGGTCGGCAGCGGTCGGCGGCGTCGCCGCGGCCCGCCCCGTGGGCGCCGACGGGACGACCCGCCCCCCGAGCCCGCCGCCGTCCCCGGCCGCCCTGCCGGTCACCGACGCCCCGAACCCGACCGTCGTGCACTCCCCCGATCCCGTGGCCGCGACCCGCAGGCTGCCCCGCGACCCGGCCGCCGTGCGCGCGGCGGCGCAGGCCCCGGCGCCGGCCCCGCCCGAGAGACGGCCGGGACCGGGCCGCGGGCCCGGGGTGCCGGCCGGTCCGGGCGCGCCGCCGCCCGGACGACCCGGTGGACCGGCCCGGCCCCCGGGTGGCGTCGACAGCGGCTACCACCCGCGTCCCGCCGCGGGCGGCGGCCTCGCCGGTCCGGACCGCGGTGGCCCCGCGCGGCCCGGCCCGCGGCCGCCGATGCCCCTGCCCGGAGCCCCGCCCGGATCTCCCCCGCCCGGATCTCCCCCGCCCGGATCTCCCCCCCCCGGACCCCCCTCCGGCCGGCGGCCCCCGCCCGACCCCCGGGCCGCCCCGCCCCGGCCTCCCGGGCCCGTCGGACCCCGGCCGGGGCCCACGGCTCCGCCGGGCCCCGGACCGCAGCCCCCCGAGGCCCCGACGATGGTGACGCGCATGCCGGACGCCGAGCCGCAGGCCGGCTCGAGGCGCACCCGGACCGTCGTGATCGCCGCGGTGGCCGTGCTCGTGCTCGCCGTCCTCGTCGCCGCCGCGGTGATCTTCCTACGCTGACGCCGGGCCGTATCCTCCGTTCGGCGCACTCCCGCCGCCGCTCGACGCGGAATCTGTTGACCCTGCGGTGCCCGGCACGCCCGTTCCGGGTATCGCAGCGTCACTCTTTCGGTCGTGCGCTCACCGGGGACGCGCACGAAGGGTCGGATCGGGGGCACACCGATGGTCGAGGTCGAGCGCACGCGCGAGGTCGGGGAACAGTGGTCGCCCGACCAGCCGACCGTGGCGTCCAAGAGGTCCCTGGTGGCCCTGTCCCACGCGATCGAGGCGGCGGTGCTCGCCGGCCCGGTGACGACGCCGACCGTGGTCGTCGCCCTCTTCCAGCGCCGGGCCTACTTCGCCCGCGAGGCCGACGTCTACGAGCGGGTCGCCGCGTCGGGCGCGGTCGTGGTGCTCGGGTTCGCCGAGGACGAGACGACGAGCACGGCGACGACCGAGGTCCCGGCGGACTGCCGGCTGATCACCCTCGATCCCGACGAGCCCCTCGCCGACGAGTGGAGCGTCGTCGCCGTCGGACCCCGGGCCGGCGCCTACCTCGTCGCCACCGACGCCCACCAGATCGACCCCACCGAGTACACGCTCGAGGCCGGGCGGGAGTTCGTGGGCCGCTGGGGCTGGTCGCGGGTCCAGGCCGCGAACGAGCTCGCCCGCCTGCGCTCGGCGCTGGGCGCCCGCCTCGACACCGCCGTCGGACACACCGTCGACGCGCTGCTCGCGCAGGTCATGCCCACCGGGGGAACGGCCGCCGCGTCCGCGGGGACGGACGGCGAGCGCTGGGCCACGCACGCGCTGCACCGGATGGTGCGGCGGATGCAGGACGCCCGGGAGGGCAGCCGGGTGCTGCGCGCCCAGCTCGTCGACGCGCACGCCGCGGTGGCCGCCCGCGGCGCGGCCCACATCGACCCGCAGTCGGGCCTCACGACGCCGGAGTTCCTCTCCCGCTGGGCGGACAACAGCGGCCCGACGGCGCTGCCCGTGGGCGTCGCCCTGGTGGACGTCGAGGCCCTCGACGGCGCCGAGCACCGTCTGGGGCGTCGCGCGGCCCACCACGCCGCCCGCCGGGTGGCCGCCGCCGTGAGCGAGCCCCTCGGCCCGGTCGACGCCGCGGTCCGCCTCTCCGAGCGCGCCTTCGCCCTCATCGTGCCCGGTGCCTCGTCGCGTCACCTGGCGTCGCTGGTGGACGCGGTGGTCGAACAGCTCGAGCTGTCCTCCGACGGCTACCCGAACGTCCCGCTCGTCGGGCCGGTCGCCTGGACGGTGACGCTGGCCCGCCCGCTGCCGCTCGACGACCTGCACCTCGCCCTCGGCACCCCCGAGCAGCCCGCCAGCACCCTCGCCGGCGACCCGATCGTCGTGCGGGAGGTGCCCGACCCGCTCGGCGCGCACCACCGCCGGGATGCCACCGCCGCTGCCGTCGCCGCAGCACCCGACCCGGAGCCCGAGCCCACCACCGAGCGCATGCCGCGGATCCGCATCCCGGAGGACGTCGCGAGGTCGACCGCGGGGTCGGGCACGAGGTCGGACGCGAGCTGCGCCGGAGCCGGGGTCCCGGAGCTCGTCTCCGACCTCCCCCGCCGTACGCCCCGACCCTCGGCGGTCCGGTCGGCGGTGCTCTTCCGCCCGTCCGCCGTCGTCGGCGACGGGACGCCACCCACGGTGTCGTAGCCGCCCGTGGGGTTTGTCCCGGGTCGCGCGGCGGTATCTCGACCGCGATGACCCCGACGCTGATCGACGCGCCCACCCCGGGCTGTCCGAAACGGATGGTCTTCGGCCCCTGCGGCGGCGTGCGCGACGACGGGTCCTGCGAGCTGGACGCCGGCCTCCCGTGCCCGTGGTGCGACCCGTCCGGGCCCGCCGCGATCCGGTCGTGGCCGGAGCCGGTCCCCGCCGCCCCGGCCCCGGACCCGGCACCGGTCGTGCTCACGGACCTCACCGCGCCGCCCTACGACCTGCGGGCCACGCGCGCGATCCTCGAGACGCTGGCGCCGGTCTCGGACGGCCTGCTCATCGGCGAGGACCAGCACTCCCCCGACTTCCCGCCGACCATGATCGCGGCGGAGATCCTCGCCGCCGGCGGCGCCCCGTGGATCACCCTGACCTGCCGCGACCGCAATCGCGCCGTGCTCGAGCAGGAGCTCGCGGGGCTCGCCGAGCTCGGCGTCGCCGGTGTTCTCTGCGTCACCGGCGACGGGCGGGGTCCGGACGTGCGGCCCGAGATCACGCAGGTGTTCGACCTCGACAGCACCCGCCTCGCGCACCTCGCCGCCGCCGCGGGCGTCCCCGCCGCCGTCGCCGTCGTCCCGGCCGCGCCGCCCTCCGAGCGCCGCGCCGAGGCGCTCGCGGAGAAGCAACGGGCCGGCGCCACCCTCGCCGTCGCCAACCACGTCGGGTCGCCGGAGGACCTCGCGTCCTTCCTCGCCGAGGCGCGCGACGCCGGCGCCGACCTGCCGGTGGTCGCGGGCGTCGCCGTCTACACCGACGCGGACACCGCCGCCGTGCTGTCCGCCTTCCCGGGCCTCGCCCTCGACCCCGAGGCCGTCGCCGCCGTGCTGAACGCCCCCGACCCGCTCGCCGCCGGGATCGACGCCGCGGTCGCCGAGGCCGAGGCGATGCTCGAGGTGCCCGGGGTGGTCGGCGTGAACCTCTCGGGCCGCGCCTCCGCGCGGGGATGGCGCGTGGGCACCGAGGTCAAGGCCGAGATCGCCTCCCGGCTCGCGGGGCGGCGCTCGTGAGCACGGACGACGCCCTCGGGTCGGCGCGCGACTCCGCGATGGAGGCCGAGTTCGACACGGTCGCGGCCTGGACCGAGGAGGCCGTGCGCGCGCTCGGACACGACCACGCGATCCCCGCGGGCTGCCGGGGCAGCGGCTCGCCAGCCGACCTCGCGTGGATCGCGGGCGGGCTGGACCTGCACGCCGACCAGCGCTTCCTCGACTCCGGTGCCGGGCTCGGCGGGCCCGCCGCGTGGCTGTCCGAGCACCTCGAGGGCCGCTGGTCGGGCCGTCCGGTGCTCACCGAGCCGATGGTGCACGCGGCGCAGTCCGCGCGTCGCCTGTTCGGCTTCCCGGTGGCCGCGGCGGCGTCGGAGGACCTGCCGATCGCGACGGCGAGCGTCGACGCGGCGTGGTCGCTCGGCGTCCTGTGCGTCACCGCGGAGCGCGCCCGGATGCTCGCCGAGCTGCGCCGCGTTCTCGTGCCGGGCGGGCGCCTCGGGCTGCTCGTCCTGCTCCACGCCGGCGAGCCCCTGCCCGAGGAGCCCGAGGGCAACGACTTCCCCACCCGCGACGAGCTGGAGACGCAGATCGTCGACGCCGGCTTCCGGGTGGACGACGAGGTCGACGCCGCCCGCCTGCCGGGGGCGCCGATCGCGTGGAGCGAACGGGCGGACCGCGTCGAGGAGTACATCGCGCGCCACCACCGCGACCACCCGGCGTGGCAGCAGGCCGCGGAGCAGGACCGGATCATCGGCCGGCTGATGGGCGAGCGCCTCATCACGATGCACCTGCTGCGCACGACGGCGGTGTGACGCCGCCGGGGTGGCCGGAAACCCCGATCCGGTCCCCTGTGCTCCCGCTGCGGCAGGCGGCGCCGCTGGCCGGGGGACACTCGGGTGGACGCACCACCCGACGCGGAATCGGTTCAGCTCGGCGCGACACCGCCTGTCGCGCTCCCGCAGGGCGACCCCGGACGGCTTGTATGGAGCGGAGCCGCCCGACACGGGCCCCGCGTCCGCGGTGCCGTCGGGCCGGCTCCGGGAGGAGCTCAGGTGACCTACGACGCGGTCAGTGCCTACACGGTGCTGTTCGGCGACGGCGAGGGCCCGGCGGCGGTCAGCGTCCACGGTTCGGCCGACGAGGCGTGGGCCGCCCTCGACACGCTGGTCCGCGGACGCTCGCGCCGCTGGCGGTCCCGTCCGGCCGCCGCCGACGAGCACCGCGTCACCGAGCTCGCGGAGCGCTGGCGCCGGGCCGATCCCGAGCGCCGCTACTGGCAGGTCGCTCCGCACCGCCTGCGCGTCACCATCCCGGCCATCGCCGCCACGCGGACGCCCCGACCCGCCTGACCGGGCCGCCAGACCGGGCCGGCCGCCCGGGCGCCTCCCCGGTCACCGAGCGCTTCTAGGGAGGCCCCCACCCCGGAGAGGGGTAGGCCCTCCCGACGCGCGCCCCGCCGCCGATCACGATCGTGACCAGCAGAGATGCCGGGCGAGGGACCCGGCTTCTGGACACGGAGGTGGGTCATGGGTTCGTCGTCGGTACGCAGCCACCTCCGCGAGGTCCGGGCGGCGCTGCGCGTGGTCACCGCCGTGTCCACCACCCTGCTGCTCGCCGCAGCGCGTGCGGAGAACGAGGAACCCGAGACTCCCGTCGCCACGGCCCGCTCCCTCGTCGTCCTGGTGCACGGCTTCGGCGCGGGCCCGGACTGCTGGGACGCGGCGATCCCCGCGCTCGGCGGACCCGGCGTCGCCGTCGTCACCCACCGCTACACGTGGACCTCGAGCGTGGAGACGCTGGGGGCGCAGCTCGCGGACGAGGTCACGGACCTGGCGCGTCGCAGCGACGCCCGGTCGGTCACGCTCGTCGGCCACAGCCTCGGCGGCGTGATCGTGGCCGCGAGCCTCGCCGGCGGGCGCCTCGACGGCGTCGTCACCCGCGTCGTCACCGTCGCCGCGCCGTTGCGGGGCACCCGCTGGGCGCACCTCTTCCCCGTCGGCGCCGTGCGCGACCTGCGCGCCGGCTCTACCGCCGTGCCGACCGGCATCCCCTGGCTGGCCGTTGCCTCCCGCGCCGACGCCGTGGTCGGCGTGCACAGCGCCGCGCCGGAGGGTGCCGAGACCGTCGTCGTCGACGGTCTCGGGCACTGCGGGCTGCTCAGGGACTCCGACGTCATCGCTCGGATCGCGGCCGGCGCCATGCCCGCACGCCCCGACCGGGGAGTGCGTGCGCGGAGGAGCGGCGAACGACGCCGCCACCCCCGGCACGCCCCGGGGCTCGTCGTGGCCTGAGGGCGCTAGCCCAGGGGGCGGTCGGTCGGGTTGATCGGGCGGGGCAGGACGTCGCGGCCGGTGAGCATGGCGTCGACGCCCGCGGCGGCCGAGCGCCCCTCGGCGATCGCCCACACGATGAGCGACTGCCCGCGCCCGGCGTCGCCCGCGGCGAACACCCCGGGCACCGAGCTCTGGTAGTCGTCGCCGCGGCGCACGTTGCCCCGGTCGTCGTACTCGACGCCGAGGCTGTCGAGCAGGCCCTCCTTCTGCGGGCCGAGGAAGCCCATCGCGAGGAAGACGAAGTCGGCCGGGATCTCCCGCTCGCTGTTCTCGACCGGCACGAAGCGCCCGTCGACGCGCTCGACGTCGACCAGCCGCAGCGAGCGCACGTGGCCGTGCTCGTCGCCCAGGAACTCGTCGGTGTTCACCGAGAACAGACGCTCGCCGCCCTCCTCGTGCGCCGACGACACCCGGAAGATCATCGGGTAGGTCGGCCACGGGTTGGCGTTCGGCCGCTCCGACGGCGGGATCGGCATGATCTCGAGCTGGGTGACCGACGCGGCGCCCTGGCGGTGGGCGGTGCCCACGCAGTCGGCGCCGGTGTCGCCACCGCCGATGACCACGACGTGCGTGCCCTCGACGTCGATGACCGAGCGCTCGTAGTCGCCCTGCTGGACCTTGTTCGACGGAGGCAGGTACTCCATCGCCTGGTGGATGCCGGTGAGCTCGCGACCGGTGATCGGGAGGTCCCGCCAGGCGGTGGCGCCGACGGAGAGCACGACGGCGTCGTGCTCGGCGCGCAGCTTCTCGACCGACAGGTCGCCCTCGGCCGGGCCCCCGACCTCGACGCCCGCGAAGAACCGCGTCCCCTCGGCGACCATCTGCTCGAGACGGCGGTCGAGGCGCTTCTTCTCCATCTTGAACTCGGGGATGCCGTAGCGCAGGAGCCCGCCGATGCGGTCGGCGCGCTCGTAGACGGTGACGTCGTGCCCGGCGCGCGTGAGCTGCTGCGCGGCGGCGAGCCCCGCGGGCCCGGAACCGACGACGGCGACCGACTTCCCGGTCTTGACCTCGGGCAGCTGCGGGCGGACGAACCCCTCGTCCCAGGCGCGGTCGATGATCTCGATCTCGACCTGCTTGATCGTCACGGGGTCGGAGTTGATGCCGAGCACGCAGGCCGACTCGCACGGCGCCGGGCAGAGCGTGCCGGTGAACTCGGGGAAGTTGTTGGTGGCGTGGAGGCGCTCGATGGCCTCGGCCCAGTCGTCGCGCCACACCAGGTCGTTCCACTCGGGGATCATGTTCCCGAGCGGGCAGCCCTGGTGGCAGAACGGGATGCCGCAGTCCATGCAGCGCCCGGCCTGCTTGCGCAGCGTCGTCGGGTTGAGCTCCTCGTAGACCTCGTGCCAGTCACGGATCCGGATGTCGACCGGCCGGCGGCGGGGGAGCTCCCGGCCGGTGGTCATGAATCCACGGGGATCAGCCACGAGCGGCCTCCATGATCGCTTCGTTCACGTCGCGGCCGTCGCGCTCGGCGTCGGCGGTGGCCTCGAGGACCCGCTTGAAGTCGGTCGGCATCACCTTGGTGAAGCGCGGTCCGGCGGCGTCCCAGTCGGTCAGCAGGGCGTGGGCCACGGCCGAGTCGGTGAGCGCGTAGTGCCTCTCCACCATCGTGCGCAGCTCGGCGAGGTCGTCGGAGCCGACGACCTCGAGCTCCACCATCTGGTGGTTCACCCGGCCCTCGACGAGGTCGAGCACGTAGGCGATCCCGCCGGACATGCCCGCGGCGAAGTTGCGCCCGGTCGGTCCGAGGATCACCGCACGCCCGCCGGTCATGTACTCGCAGCCGTGGTCGCCGACGCCCTCGACGACCGCCACGGCGCCGGAGTTCCGGACGCAGAAGCGCTCGCCGACCTTGCCGCGCAGGAACGCCTCGCCGGCGGTGGCGCCGTAGAGGATGACGTTGCCGGCCACGATGTTCTGCTCGGCGACGAACGGGGCGTCGGGGTGCGGGCGCACCGAGAGCCGCCCGCCCGAGAGGCCCTTGCCGAAGTAGTCGTTGGTGTCGCCGATGAGGCGCATGGTCACGCCGCGCGGCAGGAACGCCCCGAACGACTGCCCGCCCGAGCCGGTGAACGTGATGTCGATGGTGTCGTCGGGCAGGCCCGCGCCGCCCCAGCGCCGGGTGACCTCGGAGCCGAGCATGGTGCCGACGGTCCGGTTGACGTTGCGCACCGGGAGCTCCAGGCGCACCGGCGTACCGTCGGCGATCGCGCCCTCGGCGAGCTGGATCAGCGTGTGGTCCAGAGCCTTCTCCAGGCCGTGGTCCTGGGGCACCGCCTGGTGCAGCACGGTGGCCGGGGGCAGGTCGGGGCGGTGCAGGACCGGCGAGAGGTCGAGCCCCTCGGCCTTCCAGTGCGACTCCGCGGCCCGTGTGTCGAGGACGTCGGTGTGCCCGATGGCCTCGGAGATGCTCCGGAATCCCAGCGCCGCCAGGTGCTCGCGCACCTCCTGGGCGACGAACTCCATGAACGCCACGACGTACTCGGCCTTGCCGTCGAACTTCTGGCGCAGCACCGGGTTCTGGGTCGCGACGCCGACCGGACAGGTGTCGAGGTGGCAGACGCGCATCATGATGCAGCCCGAGACCACGAGCGGCGCCGTCGCGAAGCCGAACTCCTCGGCGCCGAGCAGCGCGGCGATGACGACGTCGCGGCCGGTCTTGAGCTGGCCGTCGGTCTGCACGACGATCCGGTCGCGCAGGCCGTTGGCCAGGAGCGTCTGCTGGGTCTCGGCGAGGCCGAGCTCCCAGGGCCCGCCCGCGTGCTTGATCGAGCTCAGCGGCGAGGCGCCGGTGCCGCCGTCGTGCCCGGAGATCAGGACGACGTCGGCGTGCGCCTTGGACACCCCCGCCGCGACCGTGCCGACACCCACCTGCGAGACGAGCTTGACGTGCACGCGCGCCCGCGGGTTGGCGTTCTTGAGGTCGTGGATGAGCTGGGCGATGTCCTCGATCGAGTAGATGTCGTGGTGCGGCGGCGGCGAGATCAGCCCGACGCCCGGCGTGGAGTACCGGGTCTTCGCGATCCAGGGGTAGACCTTGTGGCCGGGCAGCTGGCCGCCCTCGCCCGGCTTGGCGCCCTGCGCGATCTTGATCTGGATGTCGTCGGAGTTGACGAGGTACTCGCTCGTGACGCCGAAGCGCCCGGACGCGACCTGCTTGACCGCCGAGCGCCGCGAGTCGCCGTTGGGGTCGCGGGTGAAGCGGCCGGGGTCCTCGCCGCCCTCGCCGGTGTTCGAGCGCCCGCCGAGACGGTTCATCGCGATCGCGAGGACCTCGTGCATCTCCTGCGAGATCGACCCGTAGGAGATGGCGCCGGTGTTGAAGCGCTTGACGATCTCGGAGACCGGCTCGACCTCGTCGATCGGCACCGGGGTGCGGCCGGTGTCGGCGCCGTCCTTGAAGCCGAAGAGCCCGCGCAGCGTCATCAGCCGCGAGCTCTGCTCGTCGACGGCGCGGGTGTACTCCTTGAACGTGTCGTAGTTCTGGGTGCGCGTGGAGTGCTGCAGCTTGAACACCGTGTGCGGGTTGAACACGTGCAGCTCGCCCTCGCGGCGCCACTGGTACTCGCCGCCGACGGCGAGCTCGCGGTGGTCGGGGCGCACGCCGTCGGCCGGCCACGCCTGCCGGTGGCGGATCGCGACCTCCTCGGCGAGGACGTCGTAGCCCACGCCGCCCAGGCGGGAGGTGGTGCCGGCGAAGCAGTCCTCGACGACCTCGGTACCCAGCCCGATGGCCTCGAAGATCTGGGCGCCGACGTACGACGCGACCGTCGAGACGCCCATCTTGCTCATCACCTTGCGCACGCCCTTGGCCAGCGCCTCGACCACGTTGCGGGTCGCGGTGCCGGAGGTGACGCCGGTGATGACGCCGCGGTCGATGAGGTCGTCCACCGTGTCCAGCGCGAGGTACGGGTTCACCGCGCTCGCGCCGTAGCCCAGCAGCAGCGAGACGTGGTGGGTCTCGCGGACGTCGCCGGCCTCGACAACGAGGTCGACGCGCGTGCGGGTCTTCTCGCGGACGAGGTGGTGGTGCACCGCGCCGGTGAGCAGCAGTGACGGGATCGGCGCGTGGTCGGCGTCGGAGTGGCGGTCCGTCAGGATGATCACGCGGGCGCCGTCCTCGACGGCCGCGGAGACCTCCTCGCGGATCTCGGTCAGCCGGGCGCGCAGCGCGTCCCCGCCGCCCGCGACGTCGTAGAGCCCGGACACGAGGTACGGCGCGAAGCCGGGCATGTCGCCGTCGTCGTTGATCCCGGCGAGCTGCGCGAGCTCGTCGTCGTCCACCACCGGCATCGGCAGCACGACGCGCCGGCACGACGCGGGCGAGGCGTCGAGCAGGTTGGTCTCCGACCCGAGGTGCACCTGCAGCGAGGTGACGAGCTCCTCGCGGTAGGCGTCCAGCGGCGGGTTGGTGACCTGCGCGAAGAGCTGGATGAAGTAGTCGAACAGCACGCGGCTGCGCGAGGAGAACGGGGCGAGCGGGGCGTCGTTGCCCATCGAGCCCGTGGCCTCGGCCCCGCTCTGCGCCATCGGGCGCAGCAGCAGCGAGACCTCCTCGCCGGTGTAGCCGAAGGTCTGCTGGCGGCGCACGAGCACGTGGCGGTCGAACTTGTCGCGGGAGCGCGACGGCAGGTCGGCGAGCTCGACCATCCCGGCGTGCAGCCACTCGTCGTAGGGGTGCTCGGCGGCGAGCTCGCCCTTGATCTCGTCGTCGTCGACGATCCGCCGTCCGACGGTGTCGACGAGGAACATGCGGCCCGGCTCGAGGCGGCCCTTGCGCACGATCGTCGACGGGTCGATGTCCAGGACGCCGACCTCGGAGCCCAGGACGACGAGGCCGTCCTCGGTGACCCAGTAGCGGGCGGGACGCAGGCCGTTGCGGTCGAGCACCGCGCCGATCACCGAGCCGTCGGTGAACGCCGCGAGCGCCGGGCCGTCCCAGGCCTCCATCAGCGTCGAGTGGTAGCGGTAGAAGGCACGCCGGGCGGTGTCCATCTCGGCGTGGTTCTCCCACGCCTCGGGGATCATCATCAGCACGGCGTGCGGCAGCGAGCGGCCGCCGAGGTGGAGCAGCTCGAGCACCTCGTCGAAGGTCGCCGAGTCGCTGGCGTCCGGCGTGACGATCGGGAAGAGCCGGTCGAGCTCGGCCTCGCCGAACGCGCCGGTGGCGAGCATCGACTCGCGCGCAGCCATCCAGTTGCGGTTGCCGCGCAGCGTGTTGATCTCGCCGTTGTGCGCGAGGTAGCGGTACGGGTGCGCGAGGCTCCACGCCGGGAACGTGTTGGTGGAGAAGCGGCTGTGCACCAGCGCGATCGAGCTGGTGGTGCGCTCGTCGGCGAGATCGGCGAAGAACGGCTCGACCTGCTCCTCGGCGAGCATCCCCTTGTAGACGACGGTGCGTCCGGACAGGCTCGGGAAGTAGGTCTCGACGCCCGCGGTGCGCGACTCGTGCTCGACGCGCTTGCGCAGGGCGAAGGCGCGCCGCTCGAGGGTCAGGACGATGCCCGCGTCGTCGTCGCCGGCGTTCGGCGTGTCGACGACGTGGTCCACCTCGGGCGGCAGGCCCACGAACAGCTGGCGGAAGCGCGGCATGACCGCCCGCGCGGTGGGGCCGATGCCGGCCCGGTCGGGGTCGACGGGCAGCTCGCGCCAGGCGAGGACCTCGAGGCCCTCCTCCGCGGCGACGTGCGCGACGATCACCTCGAGGTCCGCGGGGTCGGCGTCGGCGGGCAGGAACGCGTTGCCGACCGCGTAGCGGCCGGCGGGCGGGAGCTCGACGCCGGTCTCGGCCAGCAGGGGGCGGTAGAGCCCGTCCGGGACCTGGATCAGGATGCCCGCGCCGTCACCGGTGTTCGGCTCGGCGCCCCGGGCACCCCGGTGCTCGAGGTTGATGAGGGCCGTGAGGCCGCGGCTGACCGTCCGGTGGTCGCGACGCCCCGCGATGTCGGCGACGAAGGCGACGCCGCAGGCGTCGTGCTCGAAGGCGGGGTCGTAGAGGCCCTCGGCCGGACGGCCCTTCGCGAGGGTCCCCGTCCGCTGCGCAACGCGTCCGGTCTCAGCCACGTGGCCCCTCCCATCGTTCTCGCGTGCAGGTGGTGGTCGCCGGTCGCCCGGCGGGGGTGGACATGGGTTGGGGAGCGTGACGCTCACCCCGGAGACAGCCCGGCGCACCGGTCGGCGGTGGACGACCGGAGGGGCAACCTGACGTTAACCTCCGCCGCCGCCGCAGCGCACGGGGTGGACGCCTCCGAAAGAGTGCTCATCGCCACGTGGCGGCAACCGATCGTCACGGTGTCTACGACGCCGCGTCGTCGGCCGCCCCCGTGACGCCGTTCAGCGTCTGGAACGCCTGTCCGTGGCGCCGTAGGGGTCGCGGCCGGGCATCCCGGCCGCGGCGACCTCGCCCGGAGAGCGCGGCGAGGCCTGGCGACCCCTTGAGCCCGCCGCCCTCGTGATCGATCCCGACACGCCGGTAAGTCTGCCGGGCGACACACCGGGACGCCAAGGGGCGTTACCGAGCGGTACGGCGCTGCCACCGTCCGGGTGACACCCGACAGCGGGTGCCTCGGGGCTGATCAGGGTGGGGTCAGGGGCCGGAGCCGGCCGGGCTCGTCCCGTTCGGCGGGGCCGGTCATGATCCGGACCTGAGTGGGGCACGGGGCCCGAGGTGTTCGCGTGTCGCGACGGGGTAACCGGGGCATCGAACGCCTGTTCGAGCAGCTCCACGTCCCATGCTCCACGTCCCATGAGGAGAGTTCCGTGACCGACCCGCACGAGGTCAAGCAGCAGGGCACCGATCCGTCCACCACGTCCTCCGCCGAGAAGGACAACGCGAACTGGGTCACCGGCGACGAGCCCATGACCGGTCCCCAGGCCAGCTACCTCGAGACGCTCGCGCACCAGGCCGGCGAGGAGCCCCCGACCGGGCTGACCAAGGCGCAGGCGTCCGACGAGATCGAGCGGCTGCAGGGCTCGGTGACCCCGTCCGGCGGCGACGGCGGGAACGGCACGGGCGGTGACGGGCAGCCCGACCTCTCGCGCCAGGAGCGCCCCACCACCGACTGGGTCACCGGACGAGCCCATGACCGGTCCGCAGGCCAGCTACCTCGAGACCCTGGCCCAGCAGGCGGGCGAGGAGCCGCCGAAGGGACTGAACAAGTCGGAGGCCTCGCGGGCGATCGACGAGCTGCGGCAGAAGACCCAGTGAGGAAGACCCGGTGAGGCTGGTCTGGCCCCTCGAGGGCACGAGCCCGTTGGCCGCACCCGGGAGGGAGCTGGACCGCGACGCCCTCGCCGAGCTCTACGCCCACCCCGAGGGCGTACTGCGCGTCAACTTCGTCGCCAGCGCGGACGGGGCCGTCGCCGTCGAGGGCGTCTCCTCCGGGCTCGAGGCCCCCGGGGACCGGACGGTCTTCGGTCTGCTGCGCGAGCTCGCCGACGTGATCCTGGTCGGCGCGGGCAGCGTGCGCGCCGAGGGCTACCGCGGCGCGCGCACCTCTCCCGAGCGCGAGGCCCGGCGGCGGGCGCGCGGCCAGGCGCCGGTGCCGCCGATCGCCGTCGTCAGCACCCGCGGGGACCTCGACCCGGCGTCACCCCTGTTCACCGACACCGCCGTCGCCCCCCTCGTGCTCCTCACCGGCTCCGCGCCGGACACCGCGCCCGACACCACGCGCAGCGCCCTCGCCGGTGCGGGGGCCGAGGTGGTCGACGTCGGCGGTGATCCCGGCTCCACCCCCGACGCGGTGGTCGCCGCCCTCGTCGACCGGGGTCTGTCCCGCGTGCTGTGCGAGGGCGGGCCGGGGCTGTTCGGTGCGCTGCTGGACGCCGGCCGCGTCGACGAGCTGTGCCTGAGCCTCGCGCCGCAGCTCGAGGGCGGGGCCGCGGGACGCATCGTCGCCGGCGCCGGAGCGGGTGGTCCCCGGCCGCTGCACCTCGCGTCGGTCGTCGCCCACGACGACGGGCTTCTCCTGCGCTATCAGCTCCGCGGTCGCCCTCACTAGGAGACGCCGGTCACCTTTGTGGTTCTTTCGGGTGACGATCCATGACGACCCGGCCGCTGGCGGGTCCCACGGGTATCGGATCGGCAGACGATCGGGTCGTCCGGTCCGTAGAGATCCCTTCAGAGATCCCTCCAGGGATCCTTCCCAGCGACGCGCACCAGGGAGCGCCCCACCATGACGCAGAGCCCCAGCACCGCCACCGGCTCCGAGGCCGCAGCCGTGTCGAGCGGTCGGACCGGGACCGGCAGCACCCCGGCCCGTCTCGCCGACGACACGGGGCAGGGCAAGACGACCATCGCCTCCGGCGTGGTCCAGAAGATCTCCGGCATCGCCGCGCGCGACGTCTCCGGCGTCTACTCGATGGGCGGCGGTGTCTCCCGCGCCTTCGGCGCGATCCGCGAGCGCATCCCCGGCGGCAGCGGCACCTCGCAGGCCGCCGGCGTGCAGGTCGAGGTCGGCGAGAAGCAGGCCGCGATCGACCTCGACATCGTCGTGGAGTACGGCGCCGGCATCGTCGAGCTGGCCCGCGCGGTGCGCCGCAACGTCATCGCCGCCGTCGAGCAGATGACGGGTCTCGAGGTCATCGAGGTCAACATCGCCGTCAACGACATCCACATGCCGGGCGACGACAGCGACGACGACTCGGGGCAGCAGGCGGCGCAGCAGCCCAGCACCCGCGTCGAGTGAGCACTCCCGACTCCCGGCGGTCCGCCCACCCGAGCGGTACCGCCGTCGCCCCGGGGACTCCCGAGGCACCCGGTCTCGGGCCGCTGCCCGAACGGATCGCCGAGGAGCTGCTCGCCCACCCGGGCGTCGCCGCCCTCTCGGGCGGTCCCTACGGGACGGTGGCGAGCTACCTGCCCGGACGTCGCCTGCCCGGCATCGTGCTGGGCGAGGGCGACGAGCCCGACCGGATCGCCGTGGTCCTGCACTACGGCGCCCCCGTCGAGAAGACGGCGGCGGAGCTGCGGCGCATCGTCGCCCGGGCCCACGGGTCCCGGCGGGTCGACGTGATCGTCACCGACATGGAGCTGCCGGAATGAACGTCCCGTCGTCCGTCGACGTCCGGGCGGAGCTGCGCGCCTTCGTGCGCACGCACCACCCCGACGTCGGCGGTGACCCGGCCGCCTTCCGCGAGGGCCTCGCCCTGTTCCGGACGAGGCTGCGGCAGGCGCCGGGTGGGGACGACGATCCCCGCTTCGACGCGCCGATCGTCGCCGTGTCCGACCGCCGGCTCGCCCGCCTCGGGCGGATGGGCCGTCGCCTCGCACGCCGGTACGACCCCCGCCGCGGGTCCGCCCGCGTGCTCTAGATCCTTTCCCGCCCCGCGCAGCGCGGGGCGGCGCACATCGTGGAGGTAGTGGTCATGAGCGCCACCCGTGCCGGCATGTTCGTCGGCCTCATCCTGGGCGTGGCGGCCGCCGCCGGCGGCCTGCAGGGCTTCTTCATCGCCCTCGTGCTGGGGATCCTGGGCTTCGTCGTGGGCCGCGTGCTCGACGGCGAGCTCGACGTCAACCAGTTCGTCGGGCGCGGCCGCGACCGATGAGCACCCCGACCGAGGGTTCGAGCGCCACGCCGGACCAGGCGACGGGTGACGCCCCGACCACGCCCGTGGCGCGCTCCGGCACGGTGCCCCTCACCGAGACGACGCGGGGCACAGACCCGGCGCCCGGCACCGCTGTGGCCCTGGCCGGCAGCGAGGAGGCCGCGGAGCGCGGGCGCCTGGACGTCGCGCTCTCCGTCGTCCGCAAGATCGCGGAGTACGCCGCGGACCACACCGCCGGCACCGTGCGCACCCAGCGCAGGCTGGCCGGACTGGACCTCGGCGAGTCCGGCACCAGCGCCAAGGTGTCCGGGTACGGCGAGCAGGTCGACCTGCGCCTGGAGGTGCCGCTGGCCTACCCGGCCCGCATCACCGACAGCGCCGCCGCGGTGCGCGACCACGTCCGCGAGCGCGTGCAGGCCCTCACGCCCTACCGCGTCCGCTCGCTCGACATCGGCGTCTCCGCCCTCACCGACCCCGCCGCCCGGGCGATCCCCCGGACCCCGACCTCCCGGACGGAGTGAGAAGTGCGCCTGCTCCTGCGCGTGCTCGCGCCGCTGCTCGGCCTCCTGCTGGCCGTCGTCGGCCTGGCGGTGGTGGTCGAGACGGTGACGCTCTGGGTCTCGCCGACCTCCAGCCCCCTGATCGTGCCGTGGCCGACGTGGCTGGCCGCCGCCGAGGGCCTGACATGGCAGTCGGGCAGTGTCCGCGCCGCCGCGGTCGTCGTCGGCATCGTCGGGCTGTTCGTGCTGATCCTCGGGCTCGTCGCCCGCCGCCACGACGTCTTCCTCGCCGACCCGGTCCCCGAGGTCACGGTGACGACGTCGCCGCGCTCGATCGCCCGGGCCGTCGGCCACGAGGTGCGGGCGCACGACGAGGTCGTGTCGGCGTCGGTCGTGGCGTCGGCCAAGAAGGTCACCGTCAAGGCCGCCACCCTCGACCCCGCCGAGGAGGTGCGCGCCACCCTGCGCGACCTCGTCGAGACGACGCTGGCCCGCCTGCCGCTCGCCCGGCGCCCGCGCGTCGCGGTGTCGGTCACCACCACCAAGGGGGTCAAGTGAGCCGCCGCTCGCGTGCCGCCGTCGCCCGCTCCGCCGGCGGCGACCGCACCCTGACCACGGTCCTCGGCCTCGTCCTCGTCGCCGCGTCGGTGCTCGCCCTGCTGGTCGGGTTCGGGGTGTTCGGGAGCTTCCGCGCCCAGCGCCCGGTGATCGACCCGCTGATCGTCGAGTGGGCGTCCGCGCACGCCACCGCCGCCCGGTGGATCGCCATCGGCATCGGCGTCGTGCTGTTCCTGATCGGCCTGTGGTGGACGCTGCGCTCGCTGCGTCCCGAGCCGCGCCCGGACGTCTCGCTCTCCGAGCTGCCGGGTGAGCGCCTCACCGTCGAGCACGCCGCGATCTGCGACGCCGTGCGTCACGACGCCGAGCTCATCGACGGCGTGAGCCGCGCCCGCGCCCGCCTCGTCGGCACCCCGCAGAAGCCGGCGCTGCGCCTGTCCCTCACGCTCGTCGAGGGCACCGACGTCCGCGACGTGTGGGCCGACCTCGACGGCCGGGTCCTCGCCCGGGCCCGCGAGGCCTTCGCGGTGTCCGCCCTGCCCACGGCCGTGCGTCTCGAGCTCGACGCCACCTCGGCGCCGACGCCGGCCCGGGTGCAGTAGCGGCTCTCACGAGCGGCCACCGCCGGTGGCGACGGACGACGCGACGGAGGAGCGCTGAGAGTCGACCCGCTTCGGCGGATCAACGAGCGGTGAGCACCTCGGCGAGGTCGAACCGCACCGGGCGCTCGAGCTGCTCGAACGTGCACGACGCCGGGTCGCGGTCGGGGCGCCAGCGCTTGAACTGCGCGGTGTGCCGGAAGCGGACGCCCTCCATGTGGTCGTACTTGACCTCCACCACGCGCTCGGGGCGCAGCGGCACGAACGACAGGTCCTTCTGCGCGTTCCACCGGCTGTGCTCGGCCTCGCGCGGGGTGCGCGTGCCCTCCTCCTGCGCGGCCCACGCCCAGGGGTGGCCCTCGAAGGAGGTCACGAGCGGCTGGAGCTCGGCGAAGAGCTCGCGGCGCTTCGCCATGGGGAACGCCCCGATGACGCCGATGCTCTGCAGCGACCCGTCCTCGGTGTGCAGCCCGAGCAGCAGCGAGCCGACGGCGTCGGGCCCCGACTTGTGCACCCGGTAGCCCGCGACGACGCAGTCGGCGGTGCGCTCGTGCTTGATCTTGCTCATGACCCGCTTGTCGGGCTGGTAGGTCAGGTCGGCCTTCTTCGCGATCAGACCGTCCAGGCCCGCGCCCTCGAAGCGTTCGAACCAGTCGCGGGCGGTGTCGACGTCCTCGGTCATCGGCGTGAGGTGCACGTCGGGACGCTCGAGCCCGCCGACGACCTCGGCCAGGCGCTCGCGGCGCTCGGTGAAGGGCCGCCCGGTGAGGTCGTGGTCGCCGAGGGCGAGCAGGTCGAACGCGACGAAGTGCGCCGGGGTCTCGACGGCGAGCCTGCGCACCCGCGAGGCGGCGGGGTGCACCCGCTGCAGCAGCGCCTCGAAGTCGAGCCCGGTCCCCTCGGCGTCGACCACGACGATCTCGCCGTCGATGACGCAGCGCGGCGGCAGCGCCGCGGTGAACGCCTCGACGAGCTCCGGGAAGTAGCGCGTCATCGGCTTCTCGTTGCGGCTGCCGATCTCGACCTCGTCGCCGTCGCGGAAGATCACCGAGCGGAAGCCGTCCCACTTGGGCTCGTACCGCTGCCCGGCGGGGATCTCCGCCACGGCCTTGGCCAGCATCGGGGACACGGGCGGCATGACGGGCAGGTCCACGAGGGCATCATGCCGCGCAGGCCGCCCCCTCACACCGGGCACCGCCCCCGGGAGTCAGACTCCCGGAGTCCGATCCGGAGATCAGATCGCGAGGAGCGCTGCGTGCCCCGTCCGACGACCCGGGCTGCCGTCGGCCTCGTGCCCAAGGTCGTCCTCCTGCTGGTCGCCGCCCTGATGCTCGGGGCGTGCGCGGTGGGGCCGTCGCAGCGCCCGCCCGTCGCCACCCGGGTGGACGACCCGATGATCCCGGTGCCCGCTCCGGAGACCGCGCTGCCCGGACCGCCGCCGTCCCTGCTGCCCCCGCTGCTGCCCGCGCCCGCGGCGCCCGCCGGGTTCACCGACTGCACCTCCGAGATCCGGACCTCGATGGGCGCCGCCGCCCTCGGCGGGCGGGACCTGCGCTTCGGGTGCCAGAGCGTGCCGGTCGGCGGCCGCGGCGGGGGCTCGTCGCGTGCCGAGGTCGGGGTGCTGCAGGTGACGGTCGGCCCCGTGCCCCCGGGCGGGCCCGTCGCGGTCGCGGTGGTCGGCGACGCCGGCGGACCGACCGGCTCCGAGCGGGCCGTGCGGCTCGCCGCGAGCGCGCCCGCCCCGATGCTCGCGGGGACCGCGCTCTACGGGGTGGACCTGCGCGGCACCGGCAACTCCGAGCCGGTCGACTGCATCACGCCCAGCACGCGCGAGGCCCTGGTCGACTCCGACCCGCTCGCCGCCGACCCGGTGGCCCTCGCCCCGCTGCGCGAGACCGCGACCACCGCGGCGCGCACCTGCACCCAGGTGCTCGAGAACGCCCTCACCGACTACCGCACGGGCGTCGACGCCGAGGACCTCGAGGAGGTCCGGATCACGCTCGGGGTCGACCGGCTCCACGTCGTCGCGGTCGGCGACGGCGCGGGCGTCCTCGCCGCCTGGGCGCGCCGCTACCCGGCGTCGGTGGGCCGCACGGTGCTCGACGGCGTCGCCGACCCCACCACGACGTTCTCCCAGCGCGCCCGCGAGCGCGCCGCCGCCGCCCGCGAGGCGCTCACCGCGTTCTCGTCCGACTGCACCGCGCGCCCGGACTGCCCGCTCGGACCGGACCCGGCGGGCGTCGTCGCCGGCATCCTCATGAACGTGCGGGCAGCGCCCCTGACCGGCGCGGACGGCCGCCGCGTCACCGACGGGACGGTCACCCGAGCGCTGGTCACGGGCCTCGCGGAGCCGTCGCGGTGGCCCGGGCTCGCGACCGCGATCGCGTCGGCGGGCCAGGGCGACCCGGCGGGGGTCCTCGGCCTGCTCGCGCCGCTCGAGGTCGACGGCGGGGGCTTCGACGCCGGCGTGCTCATGACCTGCAACGACACCGTGGAGCGCCCGACGCCCGACCAGGTCGCGACGGACGCCGAACGGGCCCGCGCCGCCGACCCGCTCTTCGGGGCGTACTTCGCCCACGACGCCCTGCTGTGCGGGTCGTGGCCGGTGCCCACCGAGGCGCCCGAGGTGGGCCCCGCGGCCGGCCCGCCGTCGCTCGTCGTCGGCACCCGCGGCGACCCGGTGACCCCGCTCGCGGGCTCGGAGCGGGTCACGACGCAGCTGGGCTCGGCCACGCTCGTCACCTGGCTCGGCGCCGGGCACGGCGCCTACCCGGCGACGCCCTGCATCCGGGACGCGGTCGGCGGCTACCTGCGCGACGGTGTCCTGCCCCAGGCGGGGACGGTCTGTCCCCCCTGAGAGGTTGGTGACCTTCCGGGCCGTGCACGGCCCACGTGCGTAACCTGCGGGTCGTGCAGCTCCCCCGCCTCGTCGACGCCGCGCTGGACCGATTGGTGGTGCCCGGTTACTCCCGTCTGGGGTACACCGTGCGGCGGACGGGCTGGTCGACGCTGCCGTCCGGGTGCCTCTCCGGGCGCACGATCCTCGTGACCGGCGCCGGCGGCGGCCTGGGCGCCGCCACCGTCCGCGGCCTCGTCGCCCTCGGCGCGCGCGTGGAGATGGTGGTGCGGAACCCGGAGCGGGGCGAGGAGACGGCCGCCGCGGTGCGCGCCGACCACCCGGGCGCCGCCGTCGACGTCGCGGTCTGCGACGTGTCCTCCCTGGCCGACGTCCGGCGCTACGCGGCCGAGGTGCGCGACCGCGAGGCCGCGGTGCACGGCCTCGTCCACAACGCCGGCGTGATGCCCCCCGAGCGCACCGAGACCGCGGAGGGCCACGAGACGGCGCTCGCCACGCACGTCCTCGGGCCGTTCCTGCTCACCCGCGAGCTGCGCCCCGTGCTGCGCGCCGGCGCGAGCCCCATCGCCCCGTCGCGGGTCGTGTTCGTCTCCTCCGGCGGCATGTACACCGCCGCCCTGCACATCGACGACCCCGAGTTCCGCCAGGGCACGTACTCGGGCGGGGCGGCCTACGCCCGCACCAAGCGGATGCAGGTGGTGCTCGCCGAGCTGCTCGCCGACGACCTCGCCGGTGACGGCACGGTCGTGCACAGCATGCACCCGGGCTGGGCCGACACCCCTGGCGTCGCGAGCTCCATGCCCGGCTTCCACCGCGTCACCGGTCCCCTGCTGCGCACCGAGGCGCAGGGCGCCGACACCGTGGTGTGGCTGCAGGCGGCCGCCGAGCCGGGACACAGCACCGGCGTGTTCTGGCACGACCGCGCTCCCCGCCCGACCCACTACCTGCCCCGCGGCGGGGAGACCCCCCAGGCCCGGGCCGCGCTCTGGACGCTCTGCGTCGACGCCACGGGGGCGGGTGCGTGAGCGACGGCGTGAGTGACGGACAGAGCCCGACCTGGAAGCGCCGGGGCCTCGACGAGGTGCGCACCGAGGCGCCGGTGGCGGCGCCGCTGCTCACCCCGGAGCGCCGCGCCCTGCAGGACACCGCGCGCGCGTTCGCGATGGAGGAGGTCCTGCCCGTCGCCGACGAGCTCGATCCACGCCGCGAGGACATCCCGCAGTCGCTGCTCGACCGGATGGGCGAGCTGGGGCTCTTCGGGATCCTCGTCGACGCCGAGCACGGTGGGCTGGGCCTCGGGGTGGTCGAGTACTGCCTGGTCTCCGAGGAGCTCGCCCGCGCCTGGATGAGCGTCGGCAGCATCATCGCCCGCGGCAACGGCACCGGCTGCGCCTCGCCCGATCCGCAGCATCGCGCCGAGCTGCTGCGCGCCAGCGCCGCGGGCCGCTACATCGGGGCGATCGCCTTCTCCGAGCCCCACGCGGGGTCGGACCTCGCGGGCGTCGAGTGCACCGCGCGGCGCGACGGTGACGGCTGGGTCGTCGACGGCACGAAGCGCTGGGTGGGCCATGCCCGCTCCGCCGACTTCCTGCACCTGCTCGCCCGGACCCGCCCGCCGCGCGAGGGCGAGAGCCGCTCCGACGGCCTCGAGCTCTTCCTCGTCCCCAAGGAGCGCGGGTGCTTCCCCGACGGCGTGACCGGGACGCCCATCGACAAGATCGGTTACTTCGGGCTCACGACCTGGGAGCTGCAGCTCGAGGGCCTGCGCCTGCCGGCCGACGCGCTGCAGGACACCGGCCAGGACGAGGGCCAGGGCTTCAAGGACAGCCTCCGGTGGCTGGGTACCGCGCGGGTGCAGACGGCGGCCCGTGCCGTGGGGCTCGCGCGTGGCGCCCTCGAGGACGCCGTGGCCTACAGCCGCCGCCGCGAGCAGTTCGGCCATCCGATCGCCGACCAGCAGGCGCTGCGGCACAGGCTCGCCGACATGGCCTCGGCCGTCGACGCCGCGCGGACGCTGTGGTGGCAGGCCGCGTGGCTGCTCGACGAGGGCGCGCCCGGCGGCGACGTCGCGGCGTCGTCGGCCAAGCTCTTCGCCTCGGAGACCGCGGAACGCGTCACGAGCGACGCCCTGCAGATCTTCGGCGGCAACGGCTACACCACCGAGCACTCCGTCGAGCGTTACTGGCGCGACGCGCGCCTCACGACCATCTTCGAGGGCACCTCGGAGATCCAGCGAAAGATCGTCTCGGACGCGCTCCTGAAGCCCTGAGCCCGGATGCGCGAGATCCGTTCGCCCGGATGCCGAGCGAGTGTTTCCCCCGGTCGGCGCCCCGGCGCCGGACGTCGGCGGACCGTTCACCCGTCGATCGCGCGTCACGCACCGTTCACGAGATCGACGGTCGACCTCGGAGTGATCGACCCGTCACCGTGGGCATGCCGGGCCGCGATGACACGTGGTGATCGAACGCTTGCCTGCGGTTCGCAGGGGACGACTCGGGCGGGGGACGAGAGATGACGGACGCGGTGGAGTTCGCGCGGGTGGTGCATCCCGCGCGGGCCGACGAGGCCCAACGGATGCGCCACGAGGCACGGGACTGGCTGGCCGGACTGGACCTGGAGCAGGAGGCCCGGGAACGGGTGCTGACCGCGGTGTCGGAGGCCGTGGAGAACGCCGTCGAGCACGCCTACCCGGCGGACGCCGAGGGCACCGTCGAGCTGACGCTGTGGGCCGAGGCCGACGCGGTGAACGTCCGGGTCACCGACAACGGGCACTGGTCGGAGGGCTCCGAGGACCGAGCGCCCGCGGGCCCGGGATCGCACGCGACGCGGGGGCGGGGCTTCGTGCTCATGCACCGCAGCGTCGACAGCGTCGCGATCCGGCACACGGCGGCGGGGACGACGGTGGCCCTGCGCCAGGAGCGCGAGCCGCAGCCCTAGAGGTCGTGACCCGGGGCGCCGATCAGGGCTCGGCGCGGTCAGGGCTCGGCGCGGTCAGGGCTCGGCGCCGTCAGGTTCGGCGCCGTCAGGTTCGGCGCGTCAGGTGCGGGCCGTCAGCCCGGCCAGCACCTGGTCGAAGAAGCCGAGCAGCTCCTCGCGCAGCGCCGCGTGCTGCGCGGGCGGCGCCTGGCCGAGCAGCTGGCCGGCGCTGGAGAGCATCCCGAGCACGACCGCCGGATAGGACGCCCCCGGCGGGCGCGCCAGGTGGCCCTCGCGCGCGAGCCCCTCGAGCACCCGCGCGATGAGCGCGTAGGCGTAGTCCCGCTCGCACTCCTGCCAGCGCTGCCACCCCAGCGCGAGCGGCCCGTCGCGGAAGACGATCGGCCCGTAGGTCGGCTCGGTGCAGGCCTCGAGGAACGTCGTGAGCGCGGCGCGGGCGCCGGTGAGCTGGTCCGGTGCGCTGTCGAGGGCTGCGCCCAGCCGCTCGTGCACCGCCGTCTCCTGGGCCGAGAACACGGCCTCGAAGAGCGCCGCCTTGCCCGCGAAGTGGTGGTAGACCGCGCCCTTGGTCATGCCGGCCACGGCGGCGACGTCGTCGATCGACGTCTCGGCGAAGCCCCGGGCGGCGAAGAGCTCGGTGGCCGCCTCGACCAGCCCCGCCCGCGTCGCGGCCGTGGCCTCGGCGCGGGGTGAGGTCACGCGGGGCACCTGCGCAGGGTACGGATCCGGGGCCGCCCGGCCTACGGTGCTCGGGTGAGCGGTGACGGTGCGACGGCCCCTGTCCTGCGCGTGCTCGGCCGGGTCTCCTCGACCCTCACCGACCGCCGTGACGCCCCGTGCCAGGGCGACGAGGGCGGCCCCGAGGCCGTCGTGCGGTTCGCGCCCGACCTCGTCCCGGCGCTGCGCGACCTCGTCGTCGGCCAGGAGATCCTGCTCATCACCTGGCTCGACCGCGCCGACCGCGACGTGCTCGCCGTGCACCCGCGCGGTGACCTCTCGCTCCCCGAGACCGGGGTGTTCGCCACCCGCTCCCCCGACCGCCCGAACCCGCTCGGCCTGCACCACGTCCGCGTCCTCGCGGTCGACGGTGACGTGCTGCGGGTGTCCGACCTGGAGGCGATCGACGGCACGCCGGTGGTGGACGTGAAGCCGGTGCTCGGCCCGGTGGGCGACCGGTGCCACAACCCGGGCGCCGGGCCGGCGGGCTAGATCCGGCCGGCTAGAGCAGCACGTCGTCGACGTGCACCTGCACCGCGACGGGCTCGAGGCCGGTCACGGCGCGGATGCCGTCGGCCACAACCGTCCGGATGCGCGTCCCGAGCGCCTCGAGGTCCTCCCCGTAGTCGGCGGCGAGCGTGATCGCGACGACCGTGGAGCCCCCGACGACGCCCGCCGTCACCTCCGGGCCGGGCCCGTCGATCACGCTCGTCTCCGGACCCTCGCCGGCGGCGACGAGGCGGCTCAGCGCCACGCGCACCCCCGGAACCCGGGAGGCGAGGTGACGCGCGAGGGCCACGACGACCCGCGCGCTGACCCGCGTGCGGCCGCGGCCGCTCTCGATGCGGCCGAACTCGGGGTCGGCCGCGACACCTCGGATGCTGCGCAGCGCCTCGTCGAGCAGGCCCTCGGGGGCCCGCGGGCGGTGGTCGGACACCGCGCGCACCGGGGCCCAGAGCCGCTCGAACTCGGCGAGCGCCGCCTGGCAGTGCGGGCAGCTGCGCTGGTGGGCGTCGCGCTGGTCGCCCGCGCCGTCGGCCACCTGCTCGACGAGGGCGTCGGTGTCCTGTCCGCAGGGCAGGCGGCCCGAGGCCGGCACCGTGGCACCGGTGGGGGTGCGCTCCTGGGTCATGTCCAGTCCTTCATCTCGGACATCAGCGTCGCGCGGGCACGGGCGAGCCGTCCCCGGACGGTGGCCTCGGTCGTCTTCGTCACCGTGGCGGCCTCCCGGTAGGACAGTCCCTCGAGCTGCACCAGCACGAGCGGCACGCGCTGGTCCTCGGGCAGGGCAGCGATCGCCCGGAGCCCGGCCTGCAGTTCCTCGCCGGCCAGGACCTGTCGCTCGGGGCCCGCGACCGGGGGGTGGTCGGCGTCGGAGAGCTCCTGGTGGGGCCGCTGCCCCCGGCGGTGGTTCAGGCAGCGGTTGACGACGACGCGGTAGAGCCAGGTGGTGAAGGCGGCGCCGCCGGTGAAGCCCGACAGGGCCGTCCAGAGCTGGATGACGACGTCCTGCGCGACGTCGTCGGCGTCGGCGGAGCTGCCGAGCATGCGCAGCGCGATCCGGTAGATCCGGTCGCGGTGCCGGCGGACGAGCTCCTCGTAGGCATGCCGGTCGCCGGCCCGGACCTTGCCGATGAGCCAGCGGTCGGCCTCGTCGTCGAGGCCCTGCGTGCTGCCCTGCGGGAGGCCCGGCGGCGGCCCGGGTGACCGCCCCTCGTCCGGGCCGGAACGTCGGCCCGGGGTGCTCACGAGGGAAGCATCTCACGATCGGCCGTGCACGACCGGAGATCGTCACCCGCGCGGACGGGGACGGTGAGTCGGCGACCAGGAGGCCGACGCCGACCGGTCGGGGTCCTCGGGCTCGGGCGTCGCAGCCGCCGGTGACGGTCGCGACCTGGCCGCGCCGGCCGCACGGGCCACCGCAGCAGTGCGATGATCGGCCGGTGGCGGCGCACACCCACCCCGGCCGGGACGTGGACGTCCACGCGTGGGCGGCGTGGCTCGACGACGCCCACCGGAGCGGCGAGCTGCTCGACGCCCCGTCCCCGGACGAGCTCGACCTCCCGACCGCCTACGCGGTCCAGCGCGCCCTGACCGGGCTCCGGGAGGGCCGTGGCGCGCGGCGGATCGGGTGGAAGCTCGGCTACACGTCGCCGGTGATGCGCGCCCAGATGGGCGTCGACTCCCCCAACCTCGGCCCGCTCCTGGACTCGATGGTCATCCCGCCCGGGACCGCGGTACCGCCCGACCTCCTCCACCCGCGCGTGGAGCCCGAGATCGGGATCGTCGTCGGCGCCGACGGCCGCCCGGCCGCCGCGCGGGCGGTGCTGGAGGTCGTCGACTCCGTGTGGCGGGGCTACCGCTTCACCCTCGCGACCAACACCGCCGATGGCTCCTCGGCCGCCGGAGTCGTCGTCGGGGACGCCGTCGAGGGCGACCTCGCCTCGCTCACCGTGGAGCTGTGGCGGAACGGGGCGCTCGAGGAGACCGGCCGCGGGGACGCCGCGATGGGCCACCCGCACGCCGCGGTCGCCTGGCTCGAGCACGAGTTGGCGGGCCATGGCGAGGCGCTGCGCGAGGGCGATCTGGTGATCACCGGAGGGCTGACCCGGGCGGTCCCGCTGGAGCGCGGCGACGTCGTGGAGGCCCGCTTCCCCGGGACGACCGTGGCGGTGCGACGGTGACCGGCTACCCCGGCCCGGCGGTGGAGGTCGGCCACGTCGAGCCGTGCCCGCGACGGGTGCGGGCCCGGCTGGGCGGACAGGTCGTCGTCGACACCCTCGAGGCGCGCTACTCCTGGGAGCACCCCTGGTACCCGCGGTGGCTCGTGCCGGCCGCGGACGTCGCTCCTACGGCGCTCGCGGCGGACCCGGAGCACCGGGAGGTCGATGGGTTGATCGCACTGACCTGGTCGGCGTTCGACGCGTGGTTCGAGGAGGACGAGGAGGTCCACGTCCATCCGCGCAGCCCGTACGTCCGGGTCGACGCGCTGCGCTCCCGGCGCCACGTGCGGGTGGAGCTCGACGGCGTCCTGCTCGCCGAGTCCGACGCCCCGGTCCTGCTCTTCGAGACCGGCCTGCCCACCCGCGCCTACCTCGACCCGACGGCCGTGGACACGACGCGTCTCGAACGCTCGCCGACCTCGACCGCCTGCCCGTACAAGGGCGTGACCAGCCGGTACTGGTCGGTGCGCACCCCCGCCGGGCGGCACGACGACCTCGCGTGGTCCTACGACCACCCCGCGGCCGCGGTCGTCCGCATCGCGGGCCTCATCGCGTTCTACGACGAGCGCATCGACGTCAGCGTCGACGGCGTCACCCAGGAGCGGCCGCGCACGCACTTCGCCTGAGGTCACGCCTCACTCGCCCGCGCCAGGAGCCAGGCGGCGATCTCCTCCCCCGCCGCGAGGCCGACACCGCGCGTCACGGCCACGTGCGCGGCGTGCCAGCCCGCGGCGTGCAGGGCCCCGTCGGCGGGCTGGACGCCGTCGTCGGCGGCGAGGAGCAGGTCCGCATCGAGGGGCGAGTCCCCGGCGGCGAGCAGCCGCGCGGCCGCCACCCGCTCCCGGACCTCGGCCACCGCGACGCTCTTGTCCAGGCGCGCCGGCAGGAGGTGGACCTTCGCGCCGTGCGTCGCGACCCGCCATCCCCGTGCGCCGCAGTCCGCCGCGAGGTCGTCGAGCCAATCGGCCGCCGGATCGGCCACGCGGGCGACGAGCAGGACGCCGTCGGCGTCACGCACCGGTCCCGTCGTCCCGGGTGCGAGGCGCGCGAGGTGGCGAGCGAACAGGTCGGCAGCCTCGGCGACCGGCACACCGTCGGCGAGCAGCTCGCGGACCCGCGCCTCCCACACCGGGTCGGGCGCGCCGTCGACCAGAAGGACCCCGCCGCTCGCGCAGACCGCGTACCGCGGGGTGGGCCCGACCCCGAGCCCGATCCCCGGCACGAGGCCGAGGTGGCGGAACTCGGCGACCGAGCGCGTGGTGGCCGGGACCCACGTCGCGCGGCGCGCGAGCTCCACCAGCGTCGCGGCGGTCCGGCGCGTGAGCATCGCGGTCGACACGCCCCGCCGGCGCTCGAGGCACAGGACGTCACCCGGCACCTCCGGCCCGGCCGCGCGGGCCGAGTGCACGAGGGTGCGGTCGAGGTCGGTGGCGACGAGCGTGCTCACCGCGCGCGCCACGGCCGCAGGACGCCGACACAGCGGTACGGCGACCGGAGGCCGGCAACCGGGTCGGGCAGCGCACGGATCGGGACGCCGCGGTCGGCGCACAGGTGGCGCACGGGGTCGAGGTCCGGCCCGGCATCCGCAGCGAGGTGGACCGCTCCGGGGTCGCGGCGCAGCAGCGCCCGGGTCGTCTCGCCGATGCCGGGACGGAGGCGGCGCGGGTCGGTCACCCCCAGGTCGACGGCGAGCGCGGCCAGGTACCGGGGTCCCCGGGCGTCGTCGCCCGGGTCGGACGGCAGGGGCGAGGCGGGGGGCCGCCCGGTCGGGAAGTGCGCGCTGACGGCGTCGAGGAAGGTCGCGGTCCGGTCGACGCCGGCCAGCCCGGGGTACGACGTGGCGCCCTGGTAGCTGCCCGGCGGCAGCAGGTCCGGGCGGTCGACCGTGCGCGACACGAGGCCGCCGACCGTCGCGTTGAGGCACGCCTGCGGCACCAGGAGATCCTCGCGTGAGCCGTACAGCGTGGCCCGGTGGGCGGGGTCGGCGAGGACCGCGACCGTCGGGTCGACGACGACGCCGGTCTCGCGGGCGTAGCGGGCGAGGTCGGCGGCCACCTCGTCGACGATGCCGCCCCCACCCGTCCAGGCGTCGACGAGGACGAGCGCGGCCGGATCGTGCGCCGCGACCAGGGCGTCGAGGGCCGCGCGGTCGAGCCCCCGGCCGCGCAACACGCTCATCGCGTAGTGCGGCAGCACGACGCCGCGGACCCGCGCGGCCCATCGGCGCACCAGCACCCCGACCGGCGTGCCCGCCCGGGCCAAGGACACCAGCACCGCGCCACGACCGCGCAGCGCGAGCACGCGGTCGGCGAGGACACCGACGGTCTCGGCCACCCGTGCGGCGGACCGCTCGAGCGCCCGGGCGACCACCCGCTCGTACTCCGGGGCGGGCGCGGGCTCCTGCGGCAGGGTCTGCGAGTAGTGGAGCCGCCCGCTGCCGAGCGCCGCCTCCCGCTCGGCCGTCGGCATCTCGAGGGCGACGGCCGACAGGTCGCTGAGCAGCCAGCCCACCTCGTCACGGGCGAAGGAGCCGAACTCCGGACCGCGGCGCGCGGCGGCCGGGCGCGTGCGGGCGGGCGGTCCCCCCGGCCCGGGTCGCCGACACGGCACCACGGCCTCGACGATCCGCGTCGTGACCGCGCCCAGGCGGGCCAGCAGGCCGTCGGGACGGCGCAGCGCCGGCGTCCGGGCGGCGGCGTCCACCACGAGCACGACGGTGTCGTAGTGCCCCCGCCCGGGCGCCCCGAGCCCGTAGGCGTAGCGCTCGGGGGCGTGTCCGAGCGCGACGTCGTGGGCGGCGAACGCGAGGCCCGACCGCACCGGGTAGCCGGCGACGTCGCAGGCCACCAGCGGCGAGCGGGTGGTCGCGGCGAGGTGGACGTCCGCGCCGCCCGCCGCCAGGGTCTCGGCGAGGCGCAGGGGCAGGTAGTGGAGCTCCTCGCAGCCCAGCACGAGTACGCGGCCGGGGCCGAGGGCGTCGGCCAGCCTGGCGGCCGCTCCGGGGATCGCGCGTTCCAGGGCAGCCCGTCCGTCGCGGTCGAGCCCGTGGCGCGCGCCCTCGGCCGCGCCGTCGAGCGGGAGGTGCACGGTCGCCGTCTCGGCCCGCCCTTCGGGCCGGGCAGTGCCGTCCTCCCAGGTCCGGAGCAGGTGGGCGGCGCGGTCGAGGACGTCGGCCGGTGGGTCGAGCCGCGAGCGGGCGGACGCGACGACGTCGATCCGCACGCCGAGGTCGTCGGCGACCCGCTCGACGGCGTCGTCGGAGTGCGCGCGCAGATCGGCCAGGGTGGCGACGAGGTAGCGCCGGCGCGGGAGCAGGCGGTGCAGGGCGCGCAGGGTCGTCGCGGCGGTCCTGCCCGTGGTCAGCTCGTCGTCGACGAGGACCAGCGGCCGGTCGGGGGTCCAACGCCCCGGGTCGTCGGGCACGAGCACGTGCCGCGGCGCGTGGCTGTGCTGCTCGTCGAGGGCGACGAGCACGGACGCCCCGGCGACGACCCGCCGCGTGGTGTGTACGACGTGGTCGGCGTCGAGCCCGTCCGCGACGAGGTGGGCGAGGGCGGTGGCGTTCTCGGCGTACCCGAGCACGACGGGCGCGCCTCCGGCGGGGGTCGCGGTCGCCGCGAGACATCGCCGGATCGTGTCGGCGAGGTCGGTCGCTGCCGCGCGCATCCGCCCTGGTTCGGTGGGGAGATGCTTGCCGAGCACTCGGGACACGGGCAGGTGGGCGCGCCGCGGGTTGCGGCGCAGGGCGAGCCCGACCACCTCCTCGACCGGCACGCCCCCCTCGTCGGGTCCGAGCACGAGACCGAGGGCGTCGCGGACGACCTCGCCGGGCCACGCATGATCAGCCACGGGTCCCCGTGATGCCAGACCTCGCGCGAGAACGCCACACCCGTCTCCGGCGGACGGTCAGGATGGCCGGGATGTTCGCGTCCGATCCGCCCGACCCTGTCCGGTACTGGCCCCTCGCGGACCTCGTCGTGCGCACCCCGCGGCTCGAGCTGCGTCCCGACGACGATGCCGGGCTCGCCGCACTCGCCGACCGCGCGATCGACGGGGTGCACCCGGCCGACGAGATGCCGTTCCTCGAGCCGTGGACCGACGACGCCGGCAATCCGGGCTTCGCGCGAGGGATTCTCCAGTACGCGTGGCGGTGCCGCGCGGAGATCGAGCCGACCCGCTGGTCGGTCAACTTCCTCGTCCGCGACGCCGGTCGGGTCATCGGGATGCAGACGCTCGCCGCGACCGACTTCGGCATCCTCGGCGAGGTCCGCAGCGGCTCGTGGCTGACCCGGTCGGTCCAGGGCCGAGGACTCGGGACCGAGATGCGCCACGCCGTCGTCGGTCTCGCGTTCGACCACCTCGGCGCCCGCGCGGCGCGGACGAGTGCCTTCGCCGACAACGTCGCCTCGCGTCGGGTGTCGGAGCATCTCGGCTACACGCCCGACGGCGTCGAGCACCACGTCCGGCGCGGCCGCCCGGCAATGCTGATGCGCAGCCGGCTCACGCCGGAGACGTGGCAGCGCCCCGCCTGGACGGCCGAGGTCGACGGACTCGGGCCGTGCCGGGAACTGCTGGGCGCGCCGATCACGCGGTGACCATGGCGGATCGTCCGCCGGGTCGGGGTTGTCGGTCGGGGTCGATCCACGAGGGCGGGGT
>NZ_JAQZAM010000035.1 GCF_028737215.1 Actinomycetospora chibensis
GAAACCCCGAACCCATGAGGGTTCGGGGCTATGCCGATGTCCTGAGACACCACACTGTCGGGACGACAGGATTTGAACCTGCGACCCCTTGACCCCCAGTCAAGTGCGCTACCAAGCTGCGCCACGTCCCGAACTGCCGCGCCCGTGAACGCGACGTCGGAGACGATACCCCACAGCGCTCCACCGTCCCGGCCCCGCCCCAGCACCGACGCGGCCGCGGGACCACCCCTCCCCCGTGATCGGCGTCGCCATGACGGCGGTCACAGACGCGCCCGGCCGGACGTGGTGTTACCGCTACCTTGGGTATCACTAACCGCAGGTAACAGTGACCGGCGGTACGGCTTGGAGGAGATCATGACGACCGCGGAGACGGACCTCTCGCACCGGGCGGACGTCGCGACACGGCTGCTCGACTCGTCCGACCAGCTCTCCTACGACCCCGTGCGCGAGGTGGACTGGGACAGCCCGGTCGACCCGCTGCACCACGGCGCGAGCCCGGAGTGGAGCACGCTCTACGGCACGTCCTACTGGGACGAGATGACCGAGGAGCAGCGCGCGTCCCTGACCCGTCAGGAGGCGGCGTCGGTCGCGAGCACCGGCATCTGGTTCGAGATGATCCTGCAGCAGATGGTGATCCGGGACTTCTACGCGAAGGACCCGACGGACCCCGCCTTCCAGTGGGCACTCACCGAGGTCGCCGACGAATGTCGGCACTCGATCATGTTCGCCCGCGGCGCGAAGAAGCTCGGGGCGCCGGCGTACCGCCCGCCGCGCTACGTGGTCGAGGGCGGGCGCGTGTTCAAGACCCTCGCCCGGGGCGAGGCTGCGTACGCCGCGATCCTCGTGGCCGAGGAGGTCCTCGACGTCATGCAGCGCGACTGGATGCGCGACGAGCGCGTCGCCCCGTTCGCGCGCACGATCAACAACATCCACGTCGTGGAAGAGGCGCGGCACATGCGCTTCGCCCGCGAGGAGACCCGCGAGCGGCTGCAGGGAGCGGGCGCCGCCCGTCGGCAGTTCAACGCCCTCGTGGTCGCCTTCGCCGGCTACTTCATCGTCACGAGCATGTGGAACGGCAAGGTCTACGAGAACGCGGGCCTCGACCCGAAGCGGGCGAAGCGCGAGGCGAAGCGCAACCAGAACCACCGCGCCCTGCTGCGCTCGAGCTGCGCCGGGCTCATGGAGTTCCTCGACTCCGCGGGCCTGCTCACCGGGCCGGCCAAGGCGATCTACCGCGCCGCGCACGTCCTCTAGAGCACAGAGGGACCCGACATGCCCTACGCCATCACGCAGTTGTGCTGCACCGACGCCTCGTGCGTGACGGCGTGCCCGGTCAACTGCATCCACCCGACGCCCGACGAGCCCGACTTCGGCACCACCGACATGCTCTACGTCGACCCGCGGACGTGCATCGACTGCGGGGCGTGCGCCGAGGTGTGCCCCGTCGACGCGATCCATCCCGTCGAGTCCCTGACCGGTCAGCTCGCGGACTACCCGGCGATCAACGCCGACCACTTCGCCGGCACCGAGCCGGCGGGGCCGCCCGAGGGCTCGCCGTTGTTCCACGACTGGGGCCCGGTGCGGTTCGACCGCGTGCTCCCGGCCGACTTCCCGGAGCTCGACGTCGCGGTGGTCGGCAGCGGGCCGGCAGGGATGTACACGGTGCAGGACCTGCTGCTGCACACCACGGCGCGCGTCACGCTCTACGACCGGCTCCCGGTCGCGGGCGGCCTCGTGCGGTTCGGGGTGGCCCCCGACCACGCCGACACCAAGCGCATCGGCGAGTCCTTCGCCCGCTACCACGACCACCACCGCCTGCGGCTGCGTCTCCGCACGGAGATCGGGAGCGACGTCGGCGTCGACGAGCTGGCCCGTCGCCACGACGCCGTCGTCTACGCGGTCGGCGCGCCGACCTCGAAGACCCTCGACATCCCGGGCGAGGAGCTCGCCGGCAACCTGCCCTCGACGACCGTGGTCGGCTGGTACAACGGCCACCCCGAGATCGACGCCGACGCCGTCGGAGTGGACGCGGCGGGCGCGGAGCGGGTCGCGGTGGTCGGCACCGGCAACGTCGCGCTCGACGTCGCCCGGGTGCTCACCGCCGACCCGGTGCAGCTCGCGGACAGCGCGATCGCCCCGGCCGCCCTCGAGCGGCTGCGGTCGAGCCGGGTCCGCGAGGTCGTGCTGCTCGGCCGACGCGGGCCGGAGCATGCCGCCTACACCCGCGGCGAGCTGCTCGCGTTGCGCCACCGCGACGACCTCGAGGTCGTCGTCGACGACCACGACCCCCGGGTGGGCGAGGCGATCGACGCCGCGGCGCCCGGCGACCACGCGGCACTGCTGCAGGGCCTGCGACGTGTCCGCTCCGAGGACGCACCGCCGCCCGCGGGACGCCGGCGGGTCGTCCTGCGGTTCCACGCCCCGACGGAAGCGCTGCTCGGCGACGACCACGTCACCGGGGTCCGGGTCGGCGGGCCGGACGGGCCGACCGAGCTGCGGGCGGGGCTCGTCGTGCGCGCCGTCGGCCACCGCGGACGCCCGCTCGCCGGCCTGCCGTTCGACGAGGAGACCGGCACCGTCCCGCACCACGCGGGGCGTGTGGACGGCCGCGAGGGCACCTACGTCGTGGGCTGGATCAAGCGCGGCCCCGGCGGCGGGATCGGCGCCAACCGCCGGGACGCCGCCGAGACGGTCGCCTCCGTCATCGAGGACGGGAAGATCGCGTCGATCGGATCCCGTCCGCGCCGCGGCCTGTTCCGGCGGCGGGCGACCCGGCCGGTCTGACCACAACGCTGCGCGCACGGGCCGTCGCACGACATAGTGGCCGGGTGGCTGCAACGACGCTGACGGCGGCAACCCTGGCCGATCTGCCCGCGGACGTCCCGGGCCCGACCTACGACCGCAGCGCGGTGTCGGTCGGCATCGTGCACTTCGGGGTGGGCGGGTTCCACCGGGCGCACCAGGCGATGTACGTCGACCAGCTCATGCGCCGGGGCCAGGCCCTGGACTGGGGCATCTGCGGGGTGGGCGTCCTCGAGTCCGACAAGCGCATGGCCGAGGTCACCGAGGCGCAGGACGACCTCTACACCCTCGTGCTCAAGCACGCCGACGGCCGGCGCGAGGCGCAGGTGATCGGCTCGATCGTCGACTACCTCTACGCCCCCGACGATCCCGATGCCGTGCTCGACCGCATGACCGACCCCGCGACGCGCATCGTCAGCCTCACCGTCACCGAGGGCGGCTACCACAAGAGCGCGAGCACCGGGGAGTTCGACGACCGCGACCCGGCGATCCAGGCCGACATCGGGGCCGACGCCGGCACTCCCCCGCGCACCACCTTCGGCTACATCGTGGAGGCGCTGCGCCGTCGCCGCGACGACGGCACGGGACCCTTCACCGTGATGTCCTGCGACAACATTCAGGGCAACGGGCACGTGGCGCACGCGATGATCACCGCCTACGCACGGCGCAAGGACCCCGAGCTCGCCGACTGGATCGAGGGGAACGTCCCGTTCCCCAACTCCATGGTCGACCGGATCACCCCGCGCACGACCGACTCCGACCGAGAGGAGCTCGAGGCCGCCGGCATCGTCGACGCCTGGCCGGTGGTCTGCGAGCCGTTCACGCAGTGGGTGCTCGAGGACCGGTTCGCGGCCGGCCGCCCGTCGTTCGAGGACGTCGGGGTGCAGGTCGTCGACGACGTCGAGCCCTACGAGCTGATGAAGCTGCGCCTGCTCAACGCGAGCCACCAGGCCATCGCCTACCTCGGCTACCTCGCCGGGTACCGCTACGCCCACGAGGTCGCGGGCGACGAACTCTTCGCCGGGTTCACCCGCGCCTACATGGACCGCGAGGCCACGCCGACGCTCGCGCCGGTGCCCGGCGTCGACCTCGACGACTACAAGGCCACGCTCATCGAGCGCTTCGCGAACCCGGAGATCCGCGACACGCTCGCCCGGCTGGCCGCGGAGAGCTCCGACCGCATCCCGACGTGGCTGGTGCCGGTGATCCGGATCAACCTGGAGAACCACGGTGAGGTCGAGCGCTCGGCGTTGATCGTCGCCGCCTGGGCCCGCTACGCCGAGGGCGTCGACGAGCAGGGCGAGCCGATCGAGGTCGTCGACACCGGCCGCGCCGAGGACCGCATCGCCGCCGCCCGCCGCTACCCCGACGAGCCGCTGGCGTTCCTCGCCGACCGCGACCTCTTCGGCGACCTGGTCGACGACGAGCGGTTCACGAGCGCCTACCGTTCCCACCTCGACGCCCTGCACGAGCGGGGCGCCCGGGCGACGGTCACCGAGCTCGAGGGCCGGCTCCCCCGTTGAGCTGACCCTGGCTTCACACGTTCGGGCCTGCTGCGGCAGACTTTCGGGCTCCCCCACTCCGTCCCCGGAGGACCGTGGTGCCCCGACCCGCGCGTCCCGCTCCCGGTCGAGCCTGGCCGTTCACCGGCCGCGACACGGAGCTCCGGGCGGTCGCGTCGCTCCTCGACCGTGACGGCGTCGTCGTGGTCGCCGGTGCCACCGGGGTGGGCAAGAGCCGGTTGGCGCGCGAGCTCGTCGCCCACGCGGCGACCGAGGAGACGGTGGCGGTCGCGACTGCGTCCGCGTCGTCCCGCGAGGTGCCCCTGGGGGCGTTCGCACCCTGGCTGGACGCCGACGACGAGGCCGGCGCCGTCTCCGCCCTCGCCCGGGTGGGTGCGGCGCTGCGCGCCGAGGGTCCGCGCATGCTGCTGCTCGTCGACGACGCGCACATGCTCGACGACGTCTCCGCCACGCTGGTCCATCAGCTCGCCGTGGAGCACGCGGTCCGGCTGGTCCTCACCGTCCGGACCGGCGAGCCGTGTCCGGAGGCGATCACTGCCGTCTGGAAGGACGGTGTCGGTGAGCGCCTGGAGATGGAGCCGCTCGCCCCGGACGAGGCCGCGGACCTGCTGAGCGCCGCCCTCGGCGGCCCGCTCGACGCCCAGACCCGGCGACGGCTGCACGACACGACGCGCGGCAACGTGCTGTGGCTCCGGCACCTCGTCGACGGCGAGCGCGCGGCGCAGCGTCTCGTCGCCGTCGACGGTCACTGGGAGTGGCACGGTCCCGTGGCCCTGTCCCCCGCGCTCGAGCACCTGCTGGTCGAGCGCATCGGCACCCTCGACGAGGGCGAGCGCCGCGTGCTCGACCTCGTCGCCCTCGGGGAGCCCGTGGGGCTGGGCCTGCTCACCGAGCTCGCCACGGCCGGCGACGTCGAGCGTGTCGCGGAACGCGAGCTCATCAGGGTGGTCACGGCGGGCGCCCGATCGGAGGTGCACCTCGCCCACCCCCTCTACGGCGAGGTGACGCGGGCGCGGCTGAGCGTCCCGCGGGCGCGCCGGCTGCGCGGGGAGATCTCCCGCGCGCTGCGCACCACGGGGGCCCGACGGGCCGGCGACGATCTCCGGCGAGCCGTCCTCGACCTCGACAGCGACACCCCGCCCGACGCGACGCTGCTGATGCTCGCCGCCGAACAGGCGATGAACCTGACCGACTTCGCGCTCGCGGAGCGCCTCCTGCGCGCCGCGGCGGACGGGGGTGGGGGATTCGACGCGCATCTCGGCCTCGGCTTCCTGCTCGCCTGGATGCTGCGCGCCGACGAGGCCGAGACCGCCCTCGCCACGGCCACCGCGGCCGCGAGAACCGAGCCCGAACGGGCCCGCGCCATGCTCGCCCGCGCCCACGTCCTGATGTTCATCCTCGACCGGGGCGACGACGCGCGCGCCCTGCTGGACCGCGAGGGCGTCGACGCGGCAGGAGCGCCGCTGCCCGAGTCCCTCGCGTTCCGCGCCGCGCTGCTGGTCGGCTCCGGGGACGTCGATCTGGGCATCGTGACGGCGACCTCGGCCCTCGACGGGCCGGGCGCGTCCCCGCAGACGTCGACCTGGGCGTGCTGGGCCGCGGCCTACGGCGAGGCCTTCGCCGGCGGGCACGGCGGCCGGGTGCGCGAGCTCGTGGCCCGGGGCATGGACGCCGCGCGACGGGCGCCGGAGCTCGGGGCGATGCTGGGCAACCTCGGCTTCGCCGAGATCCTCGACGCCGGGTACTCGGGCGTCCTCGACGGGCCGTCGGCGCGCCTCGCCTGGGTGGACGACCTGCCCGGGCAGCACGGGGCGACCTGGTCGGCGCTCTACCACGGGCGGCTCGCGCTGGAGGCCGGTTGCGCGGCGACGGCCCGGCGCCTGCTCGAGAGCATCCTCCCGACCTTCCCCGGTCACGGGGGCGGCTGGACGGCCTGGTTACACGCCATGATCGCCCAGGCGCGGGCCCAGCTCGGGGACGCCGACGGTGCCGCGGAGTCCCTCCGCCACGGCGAGCAGACCCGCCACCCCGAGCTCCGGGCCGACGAGGGCGACGCCGCGCTGGCCCACGTCTGGATCGCGGCGGCCCGCGGGTCGGTGCACGAGGCCGTGGCCGCGGCCCGGCGCCTGTCGGTCACCGCGGCGTCCCGTGGCCAGCGGGCGGTCGAGATGGTGGCCCGGCACGCCGCCGTGCGGGCCGGCGACCGCGACCAGGAAGCGCCCTTGCGGGTGCTCGCCGAGACCCTCGGCACCCCGCGCGCCCGAGCGGCGGCGGGCCACGCCGCCGGTCTCGCCGCCCAGGACCCGCACGCCCTGCTCGCCGCGGCCGACGCCCTGGAGGCGTGCGGGCTCCTCCTGGCCGCGGCCGACGCGGCGGCGCACGCCGCGGGGGCAGCCCGCGACCAGGGGCTGCTCGCGCTCGGCGGCGACGCCGCGGAGCGGGCGGGTGCCCTGGCCGAACGCTGCGAGGGCGCCAGCACCCCGGCACTCGCGCTGGCCCGGGCTCCTCTCCCGATCAGCAGTCGCGAGCGGGAAGTGGCCGTGCTGGCCGCCGAGGGTCTGTCCAACCGTCAGATCGCGGCACGTCTGCACGTCTCGGTGCGCACCGTCGAGAGCCACATCTACCGCGCGTGCACCCGCCTCGGCCTCGCCGACCGCGCCGCCCTCGCCGCCGCCGTGGTGCCGTCGCGCCGCTCGTGACAGCCGGTGGCACCGCAGCGCCGGGGACCTCAGCCGGCCTGGGCAGCCACCGGCCGCTGCGGGTCACGGCCCGCGAGCGTGAGCACGCGCTCGAGCTCGCCGGCACCCCGCGGCTCGACGACCGGGCCGTAGAGCCCCGTGCGCCCCTCCTGCGGCACGTGCTCGAAGCCGGCGACGAACTCCGCGACGATCGCGAGGTCCTCGTCGCGGACCGTGAAGCCGGCACCGATCGACTGCGCGAGGTCCCAGCCGTGGAGCACGAGCTCCTCGGTGGCGACGACGCCGAGCTGCTCCCGGGGCATCGTCAGCCCGCCGGCCGAACCCTCGCCCTCCCAGGCCGTCGGCTCCTTCCAGGCGGCCGCGAGGTCGGCGAGACGCGCGTCGAGCACACCACGCCAGTCGGCCGGGAGCTCCGCGGGCGGCCCGCCCGCCTGCCCCGCCTCGTGACGGGCGACGCCGATGAAGTGGCCGCTGAACGCGAGGAGGTGGCCGAGCAGGTCACGCACCGTCCACGCCCCGCACGGTGTGGGCCGGTCGAGGTGGTCGTCGGGCACGAGAGCGACGAGACGGGCCGTCTCCTGCGCGGCGGGGCTGAGATCGTGCACGTCGATCACTCCTCAGGACGGTCTGGTCCTGGAAATGTATCAGCGACCGCGCCCACCGCGCTTGCCCTTCTCGCGGACGCGCACGTTGATCTGCACCGGGGTGCCGGTCAGCGGGAACGTCTCGCGCAGCTTGCGCTCGAGGAAGCGCCGGTAGCCCGCCTCGAGGAAGCCCGAGGTGAACAGCACGAACGTCGGCGGCCGGTTCTGCGCCTGTGTCGCGTAGAGAATCTTCGGCTGCTTGCCGCCGCGCACGGGCGGGGGCGTCGCGGCGACGATGTCGGCGAGCCACTGGTTGAGCTGGCCGGTGGGCACGCGGCGGTCCCAGTTCTCCAGCGCGGTGCGCATGGCGGGCGCGAGCTTGCGCACCGCCCGCCCCGTCTTCGCGGAGATGTTGATCCGCTCGACCCAGGGGAAGCGCACGAGCGCCCGCTCGAGCTCGCGGACCATGGCGTCGCGGCGGTCCTCGTCGACGAGGTCCCACTTGTTCATGGCCAGCACGAGGGCCCGACCGGCGTCGGCCACCTGGGAGGCCACGCGGAGGTCCTGCTCGCTGATCGGCTCCGAGGCGTCGAGGAGCAGCACCGTGATCTCGGCGGCCTCGATCGCGGCCTTCGTGCGCAGCGAGGCGTAGTACTCGGTGCCCGAGGCCTGACCGACCTTGCGGCGCAGGCCGGCGGTGTCGACGATCTTCCAGGTCTCGCCGTCGATCTCGACGAGCGAGTCGACCGGGTCGGTGGTCGTGCCCGCGGTCGGGTCGACCACCGAGCGCGACTCGCCGGTGAGCTGGTTGAGCAGGCTCGACTTGCCGACGTTGGGCTTCCCGACGAGTGCCACCCGGCGCGGCCCGCCCTCGAGCAGGAGGCCGTCGTCGCGGGGGCTCTCGGGCATGGCCTCGAGCACCAGATCGAGCAGGTCGCCCGACCCGCGGCCGTGCAGACCCGAGACGGGGTGCGGCTCGCCGAGCCCGAGGCGCCACAGCGCCGAGAGCTCGCCCTCGGCCCGCATGTCGTCGACCTTGGTCGCGGCCAGGATCACGGGGCGGTCCGAGCGGCGCAGCGTGCGCGCCACGGCCTCGTCGACCGCCGTCGCGCCGACCTGACCGTCGACGACGAGCAGGATGACGTCGGCGGTGGCCATCGCCGTCTCCGCCTGCGCCGAGATCGCGGCCTGCATGCCCTTCGCGCCGGGCTCCCAGCCGCCGGTGTCGAGCAGGGTGAACCGACGCCCGTTCCACAGGGCGTCGTAGGCCACCCGGTCGCGCGTCACGCCGGAGACGTCCTGGACGACGGCCTCGCGGCGTCCCAGGATGCGGTTGACCAGCGTCGATTTGCCCACGTTGGGGCGCCCGACCACAGCGAGCACCGGCTGGACCGGTGCTCCGTCGTCGTCGGGCAGGTCGCCCGTGCCTTCGCCGAGAAGCGAAGCGGGCAGGTCCTGCGTCACGTCATCCTCCTAGGTGGCCGACTCCTGCGTCGGCGAGGCCGGTGACCAGTCCGCGGTCCTCGGCCAGTTCCTGCAGGCGTGCGAGCACGCCGTCGATGTCCAGTGTCGAGGTGTCGACCTCGACCGCGTCCTCCGCGGGGCGCAGCGGGGACGCCGTGCGGGAGGAGTCGAGCCGGTCGCGCCGGGCGAGGTCGGCCTGCGTGTCCGCTGCTCCGGCCCGTCCGGCGGCGGTGTTCTCCGCGTCGCGCCGGCCCGCGCGGACCAGCTCGGAGGCGGTGAGGAACACCTTCAGGCCGGCGTCCGGCGTCACGACGGTGCCGATGTCGCGGCCCTCGACGACGATCCCGCCGCCGTCCTCCACGATCTCGTCGACGATCCGCCGCTGCTCGTCCACCAGGTGCTGGCGGACGGCCGTCAGCGCGGAGACCGCGGACACCGCCGCGGTCACCTCGGTGCCCCGGATCTCGGCGTCCACGTCCTCGCCGTCGAGGCGCACGCGCGGCTCGGCGGGGTCGGTCGAGAGCTCCACCCGGGCCCCGAGCGCCACGGCGACCACGTCGTCGTTGCCCTCGGCGGTCGTCTTCGCGACGTCGAGCGGGACGTCGGAGCGCAGCACCGCGAGCGTCGCCGCCCGGTACATCGCGCCGGTGTCGAGGTAGCGCGCGTCCAGGCGCATCGCCAGCCCCCGTGCGGTGGTCGACTTGCCCGTGCCGGAGGGGCCGTCGACGGCCACCACCCCGCGCAGCATCCCGTGCATGCCGTCCCGCCTCCCGAACGTCGCCCGCATCCCGTTCGGAAGTTCATTGTGCCCTGCGGTGCAGGGCCCTGTCCGGTGCGGGTGGGGGCGATCTCCTCCGGGCCCGAGGAGCTACAGGCCCACGGCCCGGTACAGCGCGCCCACCTCGTCGCGCCCCAGCTTGCGCAGGGTGCCCGGGCGCTGCTCGCCGAGGCGGACGTCGCCCACCGCGGTGCGCACGAGGCGCTGCACGGGCTTGTCGACGGCCTCGAGCATGCGGCGCACGATGTGCTTGCGGCCCTCGTGCAGCACGACCTCGACCATGACGCGTGCACCGTCACGGTCGATCACCTTGAAGCTGTCGACGGCCGCGGGGCCGTCGTCGAGCTCGACGCCGGCGCGCAGCTGGCGGCCCAGGTCCTTCGGGATCGGGGCGCGGACCTCGGCGAGGTAGGTCTTGGGCACCTCGTAGGACGGGTGCATCAGGCGGTTGGCCAGCTCGCCGTCGTTGGTCAGCAGCAGCAGGCCTTCGGTGGCCGCGTCGAGGCGCCCGACGTGGAACAGCCGCTGCCCCTCGGACTTCTCCAGGATGACGTCGCCGACGCAGCGGCGACCCTGGTCGTCCCACATCGTCGAGAGCATCCCCTCGGGCTTGTTCAGCGCGAAGTGGACTGTCTCGTGGTCGGTGACGATGCGGTCGCCGTCGACGTGGATCACGGAGCGGTCGGGGTCGACGCGCAGCCCCATCTCCTTGACGACCTTGCCGTCGACCTCGACGCGGCCCTGCCGCATGAGGATCTCCGCCTGTCGCCGCGAGGCGACACCCGCCTCGGCCAGTACCTTCTGCAGGCGGATCCCCTCACCGCCCTCGCCCGACTCGCCCACACCACTCCCCTGCTCGATCAGTCCTCCAGCGTACGCAGGCCTGCTCGTCACATCTGCGGCGCGGCCTGCGTCTACCACTCAGGACCCCAGTGCCGACGTCTCAGGCGCAGACCCGAGGAGGAGCCGTGCTCGGACGCAAGACCTTCACCCGCGACGAGATCGACCAGGCGCGCAAGGCCGTCGCCACCCAGCTGGCCGCGCTGCGGGCGCACGACGACCCGGAGCTCGGCAACGTCGTGCTCCTCGCGCTCGACCGGCGCTTCGTGCACCGCGTGCGACCCGTCTCGGGCAAGGACACCAACCCGGTCACCGAGCTCGAGCTGGTGGCCGAGTCGCTCGTCGAGCACGAGGGCGTGTTCACGACGAACAAGGCGATCACGTACGTCGTCGACCGCTCGGTGCTGGGGCTGCGCGACGGCGACCGCATCGCGCCGGACGCCGACGCCGTCGAGCGCCTGGCGCACGCGTTCCTCGCCGAACTCGAGGTGCGGTTCCTCGAGACCCCTAGCGAACCCCCTCCCACACCGCCTGCTCCGGACCGTCGGGGGCGTCGGTGAGGTCGTCCTCGGTGTCGAAGATGCGTGTCGCCGCGGGGTACTGCGGCCAGCCGGGGTCGCCGTCGCGGGCGAAGGCCACCCAGGCCGTGCGCATCCGCGTCGCGAGGGCCCGGGTCTCGTCGGTGTCGGGTACCGCGAGCGCGGCGGTGTCGGCCCGTCCCACGGTGTCGAAGACGAACGGGAGCTCCATCGCGTGGCTCGCGCCGAGGCGCCCGTCGTGTCCCGGCGAGCGCCAGTCGAAGCGGTACCGCCAGGTCGATCCGGTGTGCGCGTCGGCGAGCCGGCGGGTCGGGACGCCGAACATCCAGTCGGTGCCCACGGCGTCGGCCACCTCGGCGGGCGTCGCACCCCGTCCCGCGGAGCGGTAGGCCGCGACGACGTCGGCCGGGTCGGGGTGCAGGCGCGCGACCGCGGCGAGCAGGGCGTCCTCGTCGGGCGCGGGGACCCCGAGCACGTCGAAGACCATGCGGTAGAGCGCCATCTCCTCGGCGTTGCTGCCCACCAGCAGGTCGACCTCGGCCGCGGCGCCGGCGGCGACCGCGTCGACCGGCTGCCGGTCCAGCAGCTCGCCGTCGAGCACCGGACCGAGCGGCGCGAGACCCATCAAGGGGTCGCGTCGCCCCTCGACGGCGAGGTCGGGCGGGTACGCGGCGAGGCGCCCGACCGCCGCGACGAGACCCTCGTCCGGGACGTCGACGAGGTCTGCAGGCGCGACGCCGAGGTCGGCGGCGAGCGCGGCGGTGGTCACCGCGGCCTGCTCGCGCTCGAGGACGTGCGATCCCCCGCCGCTCTGCACGATCGCGCGCCGCACGAGGCCCGGCGGCGCGGCGGCGAGGAGGTCGGCGACGCTCAGCGCGCCCGCGGACTCGCCGAACACCGTGATCCGGTCGGCGTCGCCGCCGAACGCCGCGGCGTTGGCGTGCACCCAGGCCAGCGCGGCGATCTGGTCGTGGAGCCCGCGGTTCGCGAGCACGCCAGGGAGGTCGGCGAAGCCGGGGACACCGAGCCGATAGTTCACGGTGATCACCACCGCGCCCTCGCGCGCCAGGGCGCTCCCGTCGTAGACCGTCGCCCGCGAGGCGCCGCCGACGAAGGCCCCGCCGTGCAGGAAGACGAGGACCGGCAGCCGGTCGGCGGTGTCCGGGGTGCGGACGTCGGCGGTGAGGTAGTCCGAGCCCGGGATCCAGCCCGGCCCGGTGACCGGGCTCAGCGCGGGCATGCCGGGGCGGTCGGTGGGCAGCTGCGGGGCCGTCGGACCCGGGGCGGTCGCGTCCCGCTCCCCGTCCCACACGGCGGGCTCGGGGCGCGCGAAACGGAGAGGACCCACGGGCGCCGCGGCGTAGGGCACCCCGAGGAAGCTCGCCACCCCGTCGTCGATGCTGCCGCGGATCGCGCCACCGGTGGTCTTGCGGAGTTCCTGCACGGACCCCACGTTCCCGGCACACCGAGAACTACTCGTCGATGTCGTCCACGTCGGGCAGGAGCGGGGCGATCGGCGGGAGGTCGTCGACGGAGTCCAGGCCCAGGCGCTCGAGGAAGAGCTCGGTGGTGCGGTAGAGCGTCCCGCCCCCCGCGCCGTCCGTCCCCGCCTCGGTGATCAGCCCGCGGGCGGCCAGCGTGCGCATGACCCCGTCGACGTTCACCCCGCGCACCGCCGCGACCCGGGAGCGCGTCACCGGCTGGCGGTAGGCGACGACGGCGAGCGTCTCGAGCGCCGCGCGCGTCAGGCGGGTGCGCTGCCCGTCGAGGACGAAGCGCTCGACGTACGGGGCGAAGCGGTCGCGGCTGTAGAGACGCCAGCCCTCGCCGGTCGCGCGCAGCTCCATCCCGCGCCCGCGCTCGGTGTACTCGGCGGCGAGCCCCTCGAGGGCGCTCCGCACCCGTGGGATCGGCTGGCCGAGGACGTCGGCGAGCTGGTCGGTCGGGGCCGGGGTGTCGACGACGAGCAGCACCGCCTCCAGCGCCGCGAGGAGCTCCTCGTCCGACGCCAGGGCCTCCTCGATCTCCTCGAGAGGATCCGTCACTCGTCCTCCTCGTCGACGAGACCGGCGCTGCCCGCGTCACCACCCGGCGCCCAGCGCACCCGCAGCTCGGCGAACGCCTCGGGCTGGTCGAGCGCGACGTCCCGGGAGCGGTACATCTCCAGCACGGCGAGGAAGCGTCCCACGACCTCGATGCCGTGCTCGCAGTCCTCGACGAGCTCGGCGAACGTGGCCGTGCCCCGCCGGCGCAGGCGGCCCGAGAGGATCTCGACCTGCTCGGGTACCGAGACCGTCGACGCGTGCAGGTGGTCGAGCCCCACGGTCGGCGGCGGGACCGGGCGGAAGACCGCGGCGGCCAGCTCCGCGAAGCCGTCGGCGTCGACACCCAGCTGGACCGGCGGGAGCAGCTCGGCGTAGCGGGGCTCGAGCGTCACCGCCCGCGGGTAGCGCATGCGCGCCGCGCCCTCGAGCTCGCGGAACAGCGCCGCCACCTGCTGGTAGGCGCGGTACTGCAGCAGGCGCGCGAACAGCACGTCGCGGGCCTCGAGCAGGGCGAGGTCCTCCTCGTCCTCCACCTCCGCCTGCGGGAGCAGGCGCGCGGCCTTGAGGTCGAGCAGGGTCGCCGCAACGACGAGGAAACCCGTGGTCTCCTCGAGGTCGGCGTCGTCGCCCAGGGCGGCGGTGTAGGCGATGAAGTCGTCGGTGACGCGGCTCAGGGCCACTTCCGTCACGTCGAGCTCGTGGCGCCCGATCAGCTGGAGAAGCAGGTCGAACGGGCCGGTGAAGTTGTGCAGGCTGACGTGGAAGCGACTGCGCTCGACGGTCCGGGGGGCCTGCGGCGCTTCGGGAGCCAGCGTCACCGGGCGATGACCTCACGCGCGAGGGCACGGTAGGCCTCGGCGCCGGCGGACTTCGTGGCCCAGCGCGTGATCGGTTCCCCGGCGACGGTGGTCTCCGGGAAGCGCACCGTCCGGTTGATGACGGCGTCGAACACGAGCTCGCCGAAAGCCTCCACGACCCGCGTCATCACCTCGCGGGTGTGCAGCGTGCGGGGGTCGTACATGGTGGCCAGGATGCCGGTGATCTCGAGCTTGGGGTTCAGCCGGTCCTGCACCTTCTCGATCGTGTCCATGAGCAGGGCCACGCCGCGGAGGCTGAAGAACTCGCACTCCAGCGGGATCAGCACGCCGTCGGCGCAGGCCAGGGCGTTGACGGTGAGCAGTCCGAGCGAGGGCTGGCAGTCGACGAGGACGTAGTCGTAGCGGTCGAGCACCGGGGCGAGGCAGCGCCCGAGGGTCTGCTCCCGGCCGACCTCGGTGACCAGCTGGACCTCCGCCGCGGAGAGGTCGATGTTCGACGGCAGCAGGTCCATCCCGTCGACCGACGTCGGCATGATGACCTCGTCGATCGTGGTCTTCCGCTCGACGATGAGGTTGTAGATGGTCTGGTCGAGCTGGTGCGGCTGGACGCCGAGACCGACCGACAGCGCGCCCTGCGGGTCGAAGTCGACGAGCAGCACCCGGCGCCCGTACTCGGCGAGCGCCGCGCCGAGGTTGATCGTCGACGTCGTCTTGCCGACGCCGCCCTTCTGGTTGCACATCGCGAGGACCGTCGCCGGTCCGTGGCCGTCGAGGGGACCCGGGACGGGCACCGCGCGTCGCGGGCGGCCGGGCGGGACCTCGTCCACGGTCTCCTTCACCGGCCCGGGGGCCACGGTTTCTGCGGGTTCAGCGGGTTCAGCGGGTGCTGGGGCGTCGGGATCGGGTGACCAGAGGACCGCCTGTGGGTTCCCCATCGCGGTGCCCCTCCCTCGCGTGCCCGGTCGAGTACTCGTGCGATCAGCCTAGGAGGCGCCACGTGCGTGTCCGTGCGCGACTCGCCGGGGTATCGGCGGCTTCACCGGACTGTCACCCGGCGCGACGAGAGCAGCCCGATCTGTTGCGATCTCCCGGTGACCGGAAGCGGCCCGTGACGCCTCGTGTGACGCCTCACATACTGTCCGCCACCAACCACCCCCACGAGGACGTGCGTGATGACGACCGAGCCCCGAGCCGCCACCAGCGGCTCCACCGCCCGCGACGCCGCCACCGGGTGGGTACGCCCGCTCTGCTGGACCGCGGTCGCCCTGGAGGGCTTCGACCTCGTCGTGCTCGGCGTGGTCATGCCCGTGCTGCTCCGGGACCCCACCTGGGACCTCGACCCCGCCGGCGCCTCGGTGGTCGTCACCGTCGGCCTGCTCGGCGTCATGGTCGGCGCGCTCGCCGTGGGCCCGATCGCCGACGTGGTCGGCCGCCGGGCGACCATGATCGGCACCGTGGCCGGGTTCTCCGTGCTCACCCTGGCCTGCGCGTTCGCCCCGAACCCCGAGGTCCTCGGCGGCCTGCGCTTCCTCGCCGGGCTCGGGCTCGGTGGCGTGCTGCCCGTGGCCCTCGCCCTGGTCGCCGAGTACGCCCCGCCCGGGCGCGGCAGCAGCTCCACGACGATCCTCATGACCGGCTACCACGTCGGCGCCGTCCTGACGGCCCTGCTCGGCATCCTGCTCATCGCCCCGTTCGGCTGGCCGGCGATGTTCGTCGCCGGCACGGTGCCCGCGCTCATCCTCGTGCCGCTGCTCTGGGCGAAGCTCCCGGAGTCCGCCGCGTTCCTGGCCCGCCGCCAGGCCGGTGGGAGCCGGGACAGCAGCTGGCGCGCCGAGCGCCGGAACCCGCTGACCACACTGTTCCGCGACGGGTTCGCGCGCCCGACGATCGCCTTCTGGATCTCCTCGTTCATGGGCCTGCTGCTGGTCTACGGCCTCAACACCTGGCTGCCGGAGATCATGCGGTCCGCGGGCTACGAGCTGGGCGCGGCCCTCGCGCTGCTGCTCGTGCTGAACATCGGCGCCATCCTCGGGCTGCTGCTCGCGGGCACCGTGGCCAACCGGATCGGCGTGCGCCCGGCGACGATCGGCTGGTTCGCCGCCGCGACCCTGTTCCTGGCCCTGCTCTCGATCCGCCTGCCGGGGATCGGGGTGTACGTCAGCGTGCTGCTCGCGGGCATCTTCGTGTTCTCGGCCCAGGTGCTGGTGTACGCCTACGTCTCGCAGCTCTACCCGGCCGAGGCCCGCGGGACCGCGCTCGGCACGGCCAGCGGGGTCGGGCGGCTCGGGGCCATCGCCGGCCCGATCATCGGCGGCGCCCTGCTCCAGGCGGGCATCGCCTACCCCTGGGGCTTCTACGTCTTCGCCGTCGTCGCCGCCCTCGGCGCTCTCGGCGTGGTCCTGGTGGGTCGGGCGCCGGCACGTGCGTGATCTTCGGTGCTATAGCACCGAAGATCACGCACAGCCCGGGTCGAGGTAGCGCACGACGGCCGTCGCGATCTGGTCGGCGACGTCGTCGGGCGGGTGCAGGGGCAGCACGAGGTGGCTGATCGTCAGCCGCGCCGCGATCTCCGCAGCTGACGACGCCGTGGCCGGGTCGAGCTCCGGGCGACGCCGGAGGAGGAAGCGGGCGGCGCGGTCGCGCGCCGCCACCACCAAGGGCTCGGCCTCGGTGGTCAGCAGCGGCAGCAGGTCCCCGGCGCCCTGGCCGGTGAGCAGCACCCGCAGGAGCGGGTCCCGGGCGACGGTGTCGAGCGTCGTGCGCACCGCGCCGGTCCAGGCGCGGTGGAGGTCGTCCTCGCCGTCGAGGGCGGCCTCGAGGTCGGCCAGGAACGCCTCGGTCCGCTGCAGCACCAGCGCCGCGGCCAGCCCCTGCTTGCTCGCGAACTCGTTGTAGAGCGTCTGGCGGCTGACACCGATGCCGTCGGCCACGTTCTGCAGCCGCAGCCCGCGCCATCCCCCGGCCACGAGCAGCTCGGCGGCCCGCTCGAGGGCCTCCTCGCGGACGAGGCCGCGGGCGCGGTCGGTGAACGAGCTTGGCACGGCGTCGGACGATAGCGGACGTGGACACAGAAGCCGAACACGTCCTCATCATGGACACAGGAGCCGTTCGTGTCTAACGTTCGCGGCTGTCGGGAGTCCCTGGAGGTAGCCGTGTCCGCGGTCCGCACCGTGACGGGCGAGCGCCTGTCGTCCGCCGTCCTCGCGCCGATGCCGCAGGGCGTCGACCGTCGTCTGCTCGAACGGATGCGTCCGCGGGAGGTCCGGCCGCTGGCCGAGCCGCCGGCGGGCTCCGGTCTCGCGCCGGTTCCGGGCACGCCGGGCCCGCCGGTGCTCGGGCACACGCTGTCCTACATCCGCTACGGGCACGCCTTCACCCGCGCGCGGCACGCGGCGCTCGGGCCGGTGTCCTGGTGCGGGTTCGTCGGCGAGGACGTGGTGATCGCGGCCGGTCCGGACGCCACCCACGCGGTGCTCACCAACCCGGACAAGGCGTACTCGCAGGACGGGTGGCGCTTCCTCGTCGACGACTTCTTCCACCGCGGGCTGATGCTGCTCGACGGCGACGACCACCGCACCCACCGGCGGGTGATGCAGGAGGCCTTCACGGCCTCCCGTGTCCGCGGCTACGTCGACCGGACCGTCCCCGTCCTGCGCGAGACGATCCCGACCTGGCCGACCGGCCGGCAGGTGCGCATCTACCCGATGCTCAAGCGCCTGACCCTCGACGTCGCCACCCGCGTCTTCATGGACGGGCGCTCCGGGCCTGAGGCCGAGGCGGTCAACCGGGCGTTCATGGACTGCGTGCAGGCGGCCAGCGCGATCGTGCGCCGCGACCTGCCCGGCACCCGTTACCGCGCCGGGCTGCGGGGACGCGCCCTGCTCGAGCGGTACTTCACCGAGGCCCTGCCGGCGAAGCGGGCGGGCGCCGGCGACGACCTGTTCTCGGCGCTCTGCCGGGCCCGGACCGCAGAGGGCGAGGCGTTCGGCGACGCCGACGTCGTCAACCACATGATCTTCCTGATGATGGCCGCGCACGACACGTCGACGATCACCAGCGCGGCCGCCGCCTACTACCTCGCCGCGAATCCGGAGTGGCAGGAGCGGGCCCGGTCCGAGTCCCTGGCCCTCGGTGACGGTCCGCCGGACGCGGCGACGCTGCAGTCGCTGGGCACGCTGGACCTGGTCATGAAGGAGTCGCTGCGCCTCGCCGCGCCCGTGCCGATCGTCATGCGCCGGACCGTCCGCGACACCGCGCTGCTGGGCCACCACATCCCGGAGGGCCAGCTGGTCATGGTCGCGGGCGCGGTCAACCACCACGACCCGGCGATCTGGGCCGACCCCGACACCTTCGACCCCGAGCGCTTCGCCGAGCACCGCCGCGAGGACCGCGCGCACCGGGACGCCTGGATCCCGTTCGGCGGCGGCGTGCACAAGTGCCTGGGCATGCTGTTCGGCTCGCTCGAGGTGACGGCGATCCTGCACGAGCTGCTGCGCCACCACCGGATCACCGTCGCGCCGGGCTACCGGCCGCGATGGGACAACACGTCCCTGCCCGTCCCCGCCGACGGCCTCCCCTTGCGCCTGGAGCCGCTGCGCTGATCGGCCCACGTGAGTGAAAATGTGGGCTATAGCCCACAATTTCACTCACATACGGGCGCGGGGATGGGCCATCGCGAAGACCTCGCGCAGGGTGTCGACGGTGACCTGGGTGTAGATCTGCGTCGTGGTCACCGAGGCGTGGCCGAGCAGCTCCTGCACGACGCGCAGGTCGGCGCCGCCGTCGAGCAGGTGCGTGGCGAACGAGTGGCGCAGGGTGTGCGGGGAGATCGCGACGTCGAGGCCCGCGCGGTCGGCGGCCTCGCGCAGCGTGGCCCAGGCGCTCTGGCGCGACAGCCGCGCCCCGCGCGCGTTGAGGAACACCGCCGGCGTCCCCCGGCCCCGCGCGGCCAGCGCCGGGCGGGACCGCACCCGGTAGGCCTCGAGCGCGGCGATCGCCGGGCGGCCGATCGGCACGATCCGTTCCTTGCCGCCCTTGCCGGCGAGGCGCACCGAGCGCGCGGTGACGTCGACGTCGTCGAGATCGAGGCCCACCGCCTCGGTGATCCGGGCGCCGGTGGAGTACAGGAGCTCGTGCAGGGCGCGATCGCGGACCCCGCCGACGTCGTCGCCGTCGCCGCCCCGGACCGACAGCAGACGGTCGACGGTGGCGACGTCGAGCGCCTTGGGCAGCCTTCGCGGCGGGGACGGCGGGTGCACCTCGCGCGCGACGTCCACCGCGACGAGTCCCTCGGCCAGCGCGAACCGGTGCAGCCCCCGCACCGCGACCACTGCGCGGGTCGCCGACGCCGTCGCCAGCGGCGAGCCGCCGTCGCGCCCGGTGCGCAGGACGACGAGGAAGTCGCCGACGTGGCGCTCGGTGACGTCGGCGAGGTCGGTGACCCCGGCCGCGTCGAGGTGCTCCAGGTACCGCCGGAGGTCGCGCCGGTACGAGGTCAGCGTGTTCTCCGCCGTGCCCCGCTCGACGAGCAGGTGGTCGAGGTAGGTGTCGACGGCCGTCCCGGGCCTCGTCACGCCGGGTCCTCCACCCCCGGGAGCACTTCGGAGAGCGGTCGCACCGGCAGGTCGTGCGCGGCGCCGACGGCGGGCACGACGAGCTCGCCGTCGACGACGTTCACGCCCTTGGCGAGCGCCGGGTCCGCCGCGGCCGCCGCCGCCAGGCCGTGGTCGGCGAGCGCGACGACGTAGGGCAGCGTCACGCCGGTCAGTGCCCGGGTCGAGGTCGTCGGCACCGCGCCCGGCACGTTGGCGACGCAGTAGAAGATCGAGTCGTGCACGCGGTACGTCGGCTCGGCGTGCGTGGTCGGGCGGGTGTCCTCGAAGCATCCGCCCTGGTCGACGGCCAGGTCGACGAGCACCGACCCGCTGCGCATCTCACCGACCAGCCGGTTCGGCACGAGGACGGGCGCCTTCGCGCCGGGCACCAGCACCGCACCGATGACGAGGTCCGCCTCGCGGCAGGCGCGCTCGATCTCCGGGGTGCTCGACAGCACCGTGCGCACCGCCCCGTTGAAGATCTCGTCGACGCGCCGCAGGGCCTTCACGCTGACGTCCAGGACCTCCACCGACGCCCGCAGGCCCACCGCGATCGTCACCGCGGCCAGGCCCGACGTCCCGGCGCCGATCACCGCGACCCGCCCCGGCCGCACCCCCGGCACCCCGCCGAGGAGCACGCCGCGCCCGCCCTGGGCGTTCTCGAGGTGGTGCGCGCCCACCTGCGGCGCCATGCGCCCGGCGATCTCGCTCATCGGCGCGAGCAGGGGCAGCACCCCGTCGGCGGTCTGCACCGTCTCGTAGGCGACGGCCGTCGCGCCGGCGTCGAGCAGCGCCGTCGTGCACTCCCGCGACGCCGCGAGGTGCAGGTAGGTGAAGAGGACCTGGTCGCGCCGCAGCCGGTGGTACTCCGACGGGACGGGCTCCTTGACCTTGAGCACCAGGTCGCTCGACGCCCACACCTCGTCGGCGTCGGAGAGCACGGTCGCCCCGGCCTCGCGGAACCCGTCGTCGGTGATCGCCGAGCCGACGCCCGCCCCCGACTCCACCAGCACCTCGTGGCCGCGCCGGACGAGCTCGGTGACACCGATGGCCGTGAGCGCCACCCGGTCCTCGTGGTCCTTGACCTCGCGTGGAACGCCAACCCGCATGCCGGCTCCTCCCTCGGGAAGCGCGACTCTAGCCCCGCGACCAGGCCCCTCGTCGATCTCCGGCCCGCCTGTCGCCGCACGCTGGCACGATGCGGCGATGGGCACGACACCGCGTCCCGACGACGTCGCGGACGTGATCCCCCTCGTCCGCCCGGCGCGGTGGGACTGGGTGCCGCGGACCAAGCTGTTCCGTCCGCCGACGGTCGCGGACACCGTGCTCGACCCCGACCTGCTGGACCGCACCGCGCGCGCGGTGGACGACGTGCCCGTGACGACGATCGTCGCGACGGCAGGCGCCGGGAAGAGCACTCTCGCGTCCGCGGTGGTCGAACGCACCGGGCGCCGCGCGGCGTGGCTGCGGTTCGACGAGCTCGACGACGACCCGGCGAGCGTCGTCGAGCTCCTCGTCCGGGCCCTCGACCCGCTGGTCGAGGGCGGGTGCTCCGGCTCGCGTCAGCTGCTCGACACCGGTCTGCCCGCCGCGGCCGACCCGCGGCGCGCCGTCGGGGTGCTGGTCAACGACCTCGTCGTCGCCGCGCCGCCCCCGCTGCTCCTGGTGCTCGACGACCTGCACACGGTCGGCGGCGCGGGCCCGGTGCTCGACTACTTCGTCGCGAACCTCCCGCCCGCGCTGCACCTGCTGATCACCGCCCGTCGTGACCCCCCGGTGCCGGTGGCGCGCCTCCGCGCCCGGGGGCAGCTGCACGAGGTCCGCGACGCCGACCTGCGCATCTCGCCCGAGCGGGCCGCGACCCTGCTCAACGACCACCTCGGGCTGGGCCTGTCCCCCGGGCGCGTGCGCGAGGTGGTGGCGACGGCCGACGGCTGGGTGACCGGCGTCCGCCTGCTCGGCACCTCGCCGGAGGCGCTCGACGACTACCTCGACAGCGAGATCCTCGGCGACGAGAGCCCCGACCTGCGGCGTTTCCTCCTGGACACCGCCGTCCTCGACGTCCTGGAGCCCGACGTCTGTGCGGCGGTGACCGGTCGCGACGACGCCACGTCCCTGCTCGCCGCCACCCGTGCCCGCCTCGGTCCGTTGGTGCTCGTGGCCGACGACCGGGGGCACCGGCCGGTCCTGCGGCACCACGATCTGCTCCGCGCGGCCCTGCGCCGCCGGCTCGCCGTCGAGGACCCCACGCGGGTCCCGGTGCTGCATCGCGCGGCCGCCGGGGCGGTCACCGACCCGGCCGGCCGGGTGGAGCACCTGCTGGCCGCGGGGGCCGGCGCGGAGGCCGCGGACGCCGTCGCCGCGCTCGCCGGCGCCGACTTCCCGCGGCCTGCCGAGCTGCACCACCTCGAGACGTGGATCCGGCGCCTGCCGCCCGCCGAGGTCACCGCGCGGCCCCGCCTCGGAGTGCTCGCCGGGTTCGCCGCCGTGCAGCGCGGCCGGCTCGCCGAGGCGAGGGCCCTGCTCGAGCCCGCCCTCGAGGGCGCCGCCGCCGGCACGGCGCGGGCCGACCGCGTGACGCGCTGGCTCGCCGCCCGCGCGCTGCACGTCGCCACCTCCGACCACGCGCGCCTGGTGCCGGTTCTGGCCGCCCTCGAGGACGACCCGGCGTTCGCCGACCTCTCCCCGGCCGCCCGCGTCGAGCACCACCTCTCCCGGGCGTACGCCGCGACGTTCACCGGCGACCCTTCGACGGCCTTCGCGCGGACCCGGGAGGCGGTCGCCCTGGCGGCGTGGTCCGGCGACGACGGCGCGACGGAGGTCCTCGCACGGCACCTCAGCCCGCTGGTGATCGCCCACGAGGGCGGCATGGAGCTCGTCGCGGAGCACATCACCCGGACCGCTGCCCGCACCACCGCACCCAGCCCTCTCGTCCGGCTGGGCCTGCTCCTGCAGCGCGCCTACGTCGCCCTGCTCGCGGGGCGCTGGGACGAGGCGCGCGCAGCCGCCGCGGAGGCGGGGGACCTGCCCGAGCGACTCGGCGGCCTGCCCTACCTGCGCGCCACGCTCGACTGGGTCGAGGCGGCCGTGGCCCATGCGCACGGCGACCTCGTACTTACCGAGGCCCGCTGCCGGCCCGCGGCCGCCACCGACCTGGACCGCGAGCTCCTCCCGGTGCGCCGGGCGCTCCTCGCCCGCACCCTGCGCCACCGCGGCCGGACCACGGAGCTCGCCGAGCTCGCCCGCGGGGCACCCGACCACGACGCGCTCTCCGCGGCCGCAACGGCCTCGGTCCGGGCGCAGCACGCGCTGGCGACGGGCGACGCGACGGCGGCCGTGGAGCACCTGAGCGACCGCCCCCTGCTCCTCGCGCCGTTCCTGGTGCCGCTGCCCCTCGACCGCGCCCTCGCGCTCGCCGCCGCCGGCCGTCACGCCGAGGCCGTCGCGGCGACCCGGGACATGGTGGAGATCGCGCGCCGGTGGCGGATGCCCGGGCTGCTCGCCCTCGCCGGGGACGAGGCGCGGCCGCTGCTGGCGGAGGTCGGCGGCCCCACGGTCGTCACCGCGCTCGCCGCGCTCGACGGTCCGGCCGGGCCGGCTCCGGTGCCGGTGCCCGGCGGCGGCGAGGTCCTCACGGGCCGGGAGGTGGAGGTGCTGCGCCTGCTCGCCGACGGCGCCTCCAACCGGGCCGTCGCGGAGCGGCTGGTGGTCAGCGAGAACACGGTCAAGACCCACGTGAGGCACCTGCTCACCAAGCTGGGCGCGGGCTCACGCGGTGAGGCCGTCGCCCTCGCCCGCCGACACCACCTGCTCTGAGCACCGATCACCCGCCACGGATCATCACCCCGCTCACTCGCGATCGTCATTCCGGGCGATGGGCCGGAGGCGCCGCCCCGGTGGACTGATCCGCATGAACAGCACACCGCTCGAGCGCGTGAGCGGCACCGCCGCGCTCCTCGCCCCCGTCCTCCTCCTCGTCAGCACCGTCGCGTTCTTCACGCTCGGCGGTGGCATCGGCGTCGGTGCCGTCGCCGGCGTGACCCTCGTCTTCGCCATGATCATGTTCGCGATCGCGCTCGTCGGGCTCGCCCGCCAGGCCGAGCCGGCGGCGCCGCGCGCCGCGGCCGCCATCACCGCCGTCGGGCTCGCCGGGACCGCGGGAGGCGTCGGGTTCGGCATCGACAGCATCCAGGCCCAGCTGTTCGGGACGCCCGGGCTCGACGAGGCGAGCCTCGCGGGCGTGATCGCCCTGCGGGTGCCGGGCCTGCTGTTCCCGCTGTCGATGATCGCGCTGGCCGTGCTGCTGGGCGTCACCGGCCGGGCACCGCGGGCCCTGGCCGCGACGCTCGCCGTGGCCGCGGCGCTGTTCCCGGTCGCCCGGATCGGTGGGCTGATGCCGGTCGGGATCGCGTCGGACCTGTTGTTCATCGCCGCCATGGGCGCGCTCGGTCTGGGCCTGCTCCGGGGCACGTCCCACCCGGCGCAACAGGACCACCGGGAGGCCGTCGCCGCCTGAGCCCCCGACGTATCAGCACCGACTCCTCACCGGCACGTCCCCCGGCTCACGCCGGCGGGGCGTGCCGGTGGTGTGTGCGAGGCGGAGACTGACCAGGACGTCGCACCCGGCGTCGACGCCGCGCTGGACCTGAGCCGCGAGATGCTGCGCCGGACGGCCTAGGCGCCACCGCCGGGCGCCGAGCCGCATCGGGAACGAGCGGCGCTTTCGCTGCTTCCGAAGCTGCGAGAGCGCCGTTCGTTCGTCAGCGCGCGGCCCGGCGCGCCGCGTACTCGGTCGGCCGGTCGATCCACGGCGCGTCGACCGGCCGCGGCGTGAACCGCCCGGCGACGACCTCGGCGGCCGCGAACACGCCCGCGACGCACGGGCCGTTCACCAGCGCGCCGGACAAGGCCCCGGCCACGAGGTCGTCGAGCGGCACCCGGCGGATCACCAGGTCGGCCTCCTCGTCGTCGCCCGCGGGCGGACGGTCCACCGATCGCAGGCCGCGGGCGAGGAACACGCGCACCGACTCGTCGGCGAAGCCCGGGCAGCCCGCGATGTCGACGAGCGTGGACCACTCGTCGGCCTCGACCCCGACCTCCTCGACGAGCTCACGCTTGGCCGCCTCGACCGGGTTCTCGCCCTGGCCGTCGAGCAGGCCCGCCGGCATCTCCCACAGCCGCCGCCCGAGCGCGGGACGGTACTGGTAGATCATGACGAGCCGGTCGTCCTCGTCGAGGGCGGCGACCGCGACGGCGCCGAAGTGCTCGACCTTCTCGCGCCCGGCGATCCGGCCGCCGGGCATCCGCACGTCGTCGCGCCGGAGCGCGAAGATCGGCCCCTCGTAGAGGGTCTCGCTGCCCACGATCGTGAAGGCGTGGGGCGGACGGCCGTCGTGGGGGTCGGCGAGCGAGTCGGGCGTGACGGGGGGTCGCGTCACGAGGACGCCGCCGCCGGGACGTCGACGCCGTCGACGCGCGCGTCGCCGTCGTTCCCGGAGCCGGCGTCGGAAATCAGGTCGCCGTTCGTCTCGAGGTCCAGGCGCTCCGAGGCGACGTGGCGCAGGGACGCGGCGACGAAGGCGCGGAACAGGGGGTGCGCGCGGGTGGGCCGGCTCTTGAGCTCCGGGTGCGCCTGGGTGCCGACGAAGAACGGGTGCTTCTCGCGCGGCAGCTCGACGAACTCGACCAGCGACCCGTCCGGCGACGTCCCCGAGATCACCAGGCCGGCCTCGACGAGACGGTCGCGGTAGGCGTTGTTGACCTCGTAGCGGTGGCGGTGGCGCTCGGTGACCTTCCCGGTGCCGTAGGCGGCGCGCACGACCGTCTCCGGGGCGAGCACCGCGGGCCAGGACCCCAGCCGCATGGTGCCGCCCATGTCGCGCTCGCCCGCGACGACGTCGTGCTGGCCGGCCATCGTCGAGATCACCGGGTGCGGCGTGCTCTCGTCGAACTCCGCGGAGTTCGCGCCCTCCAGTCCGGCCATGGACCGCGCGGCGTGGATGACCATGCACTGCAGGCCCAGGCACAGTCCGAGCGTCGGGATGCCGTTGCGGTGGGCGTGCGCCAGGGCGCCGAGCTTGCCCTCGATGCCACGGATGCCGAAGCCACCCGGGACCAGGACCCCGGAGACGCCCTTCAGCGCGGCCGCCGCACCCGCCGGCGTCTCGCACGAGTCGGACGGGACCCAGCGGACGGTGACGCGGGCGCGGTGCGCGAAGCCGCCGGCGCGGACCGCCTCGGTGACCGAGAGGTAGGCGTCGGGCAGGTCCACGTACTTGCCGACGATCGCGATCTCGACCGTCTCGGTGGGGTGGTGGACGCGGTCGAGCAGGTCGCCCCAGACCGTCCAGTCGACGTCGCGGAACGGCAGGCCGAGGCGACGGACGACGTAGGCGTCGAGACCCTCGCCGTGCAGGACCTTGGGGATGTCGTAGATCGACGGGGCGTCGGGGCAGGCGACGACCCCGTCCTCCTCGACGTCGCACATGAGGCTGATCTTGCGGGTCATGTCCTCGGGGATCGCACGGTCCGCGCGCAGCACCAGGCCGTCGGGCTGGATACCGATGTTGCGCAGCGCGGCCACCGAGTGCTGCGTGGGCTTGGTCTTCAGCTCGCCCGACGGCGCGAGGAACGGGACCAGCGAGACGTGCAGGAAGAAGCAGTTGTCCCGGCCGACCTCGTGGCGCAGCTGGCGGGCGGCCTCGAGGAACGGCAGCGACTCGATGTCGCCGACGGTGCCGCCGACCTCGGTGATGACGACGTCGGGCGCCGGGTCGGCGGTGCGCATCGCGAGCACGCGCGACTTGATCTCGTCGGTGATGTGCGGGATGACCTGCACGGTGTCGCCGAGGTACTCCCCGCGCCGCTCCTTGGCGATGACGGTCGAGTACACCTGACCGGTCGTCACGTTCGCGCGCGCCGAGAGGTCGCGGTCGAGGAAGCGCTCGTAGTGCCCGATGTCCAGGTCGGTCTCGGCGCCGTCCTCGGTGACGAAGACCTCGCCGTGCTGGAACGGGTTCATCGTGCCGGGATCGACGTTGAGGTACGGGTCGAGCTTCTGCATGGTCACCCGCAACCCGCGGGCGGTGAGCAGCTGGCCCAGGCTCGAGGCCGTCAGCCCCTTGCCGAGCGACGAGGCGACCCCGCCGGTGACGAACACGTGCTTGGTGGTGCGCGACGGCTGCACGGTCACACCCCCGGGTCGTGCGCGAGGGCCGTTCGAGCGATCCTCGGTCCAGGCAGTCCGCGATCCACGGGGCTCAATGCTAACCCCGTGTCGCCGCCCCGCCCGGGTGACCCCGTCCTACGGGGCCGGTGCCGTCCGCGGGGTGAACGTGCCGGCGACCGGGCCGTAGAGCCCGGTGCGCCCGTCGGCCTGCTCGCGTAGCGCGAGGATCGCCGCCACCTGCGACGACGGGCCCTCGAGCCCGTCGACGGTCGAGAGCCCGCTGCGCAGGGCGGAGTCGTTGCGGACGGCGGTGACGGCGCCGGACCCGGTGCGCCCGGCCAGCACCGCGCCGGCCCCGACACGATCCAGCTCGCCGGTCATGCGCGCCAGGGTGCTGTCACGGGCGGGATCGGTGCCGCCGCCGGCGACGACGAGCGCGAGCTCGGCCGGCGTCGGGTCGAGCGCGTCGGGCGCCTGCACGTACCCGGCCTGGCTCAGCGCCTGCAGCGCCGTCCGCGCCTCGGGCCCCGTGGTCTGCTCGTCCGTGCCGCCGGGGCGGGCGACGAGCAGCGACCCGAGCAGCGAGCCGGTGAGCGCCCCGGTGTCGGTGGTGGTCGGCAGCTGTGCCCCGGCCGGCAGGAGCCGCGGGACGAGCGCGCGAAGCGCGTCGGCCCGGTCGGGAGCCAGCGCGGCGTCGGTCAGCGCGAGCCGCCCGGTGACGCGTCCGCCGGCGCGGGTGACGAGATCGGAGACGGTGGCGACATCGGCCGGGTCGGCGCCGGGGGCGGCCACGACCGCGACGCCCCGGCCCAGGAGCACGCCCGCGACCGTCGACGGGGCGCCGGCCGCGACGAGGCGCTCGGTCGCCTGCAGGCGGGTGTCGACGGCGGCGCGGTCGCCGCGCAGGGCGACGACCTGGCCGGCGAGCTCGTCGCGATCGGTGGTGAGGGCGCCGAGCACGCGACCCGAGAGCGCCGAGGCGCCGAGGACGACGCCCAGGGCGAGCGCGAGCAGGATCGCCGCGATCGAGACGACGTGGTAGCGCAGCGACATCACCCCCCGCCCCCCTGGATCGCGGCCAGGACGGCGAGCCACCCCTCGCGCACGAGCATCACGATGGGCTCGGCGAGCCCGCTGGCCAGCAGCGCGGCGGCACCGACCGCCACCACGGCGAGCAGCAGGAGCAGCACCGCGCCGGTGGTGACCCGGTGACGGTGCAGCGACGCCACGGCCGCGCCGTCGACCAGCGTCGGCCCCAGCCGCAGCCGCGTCAGGACGGTCGAGGGGTTGCTGCCCGATCGGCCGCGGTCGAGGAAACCGGTGAGCGTGCCGTCGAACCCGCACGCCACCACGAGCGACGCCCCGTGGCGGTGCGCCAGGAGCAGCGCCATGTCCTCGGGGTTCGCCGACGACGGGAAGCCGACCGGGTCGATGCCGGCGTCCTGCAGCCGCGCGAGCCCCGCGATGTGCCCGTCGAGGTCGGCGGGGATGACCACGTCCACGGCCTTGCGGGCCAGCTCGGGGTCGATCTCCAGGGCGGTGCCGACCACCACGACCGGCGTGTGCCCGGCCTCGCGCAGCGCCTCGGCCCCGCTGCCGACGCCGACCAGGACCGGCCGTTCCTCGCGGATGAAGTGCTTGAGGCGCCGCAGCTCGGCGGCGCGGTCCGCGCCCGGCGCAACCACCAGCACCGTGCGGCCGTACACCGCGGTCTCGAGACCGGGGACCCCGACGCCGTCGAGCAGCATCGCCCGCTCGCGGGCCATGAACTCGGTGGTGTTCGCCGAGAACGCCTCGAGCTGCGAGGCCAGGCCCGAGCGGGCCTCGCTGAGCTGGTCGGCCACCGTGTCGGCGGTCTGGGAGAAGCCGCGGGCGACCTCCTCGTCGCCGAGGTAGACCCCGCCGTCGTGCAGTCGCACCGCAGTGCCGTCACGGACCCGGCGCAGCACGCCCTCGCCGACGTCGTCGACGAGCGCCACGCCGGCGTCGGTGAGGATCTCCGGACCGAGGTTCGGGTAGCGACCCGAGATCGACGGCGAGACGTTGACGACCCCGGCCACCCCGGCGTCGACGAGCGCGTGCGCCGTCGCGCGGTCCAGGTCGACCTGGTCGATCACCGCGACGTCGCCGCGGCCCACCCGGCGGAGCAGCTCCGGGGCGAGCGCGCCGCCCGAGCGTCCGCCGAGGCGCGCCGTGCCGACGACGCCGACCGGCGCGTCCTTGGTGCGTCCCCGTGGCCACTTCATGCCCGCCACCCCGCGCCACTGCCACGACCCATGCCTCCGATCGTCGCCGGAGGGGCCGGATGTGCGGCGCCGACGCGCCGGGCCGGGGCTCCGGGGTCACCCGGCCCGGCGACTCCGGCGGCCTCCACTACGCCGCGTGGCGGCACCGCGCTCGATCGGGGTGGGCGCCGCGCCGTCCCCGGCGCTCGACGCGCGGTCGGCCGCCGCGGCGGCGAGCAGCTCCTCGGCGTGGGCCCGCCCGGTCTCGGTCTCCTCGGTGCCCGCGAGCATGCGCGCGAGCTCGACCACGCGGTCCCCGTCGGCGAGCGTGCGGACCGCGCTGCGCGTCACGCCGTGCTCGTCGGTACCCGTGACGGCCTGCAGCCCGCCCTTGTCGACCACGAGGTGCCGGTCGGCGTACGCGGCCACCTGCGCGAGGTGGGTGACGACGACGACCTGGTGGGTGGCGGCCAGCCGCGCGAGGCGGCGCCCGACCTCCACCGCCGCGCGGCCGCCGACCCCGGCGTCGACCTCGTCGAACACCAGCGTCGGCGTGGTGTCGGCGCCGGCCAGCACGACCTCGACCGCGAGCATCACCCGCGAGAGCTCACCGCCCGAGGCGCCCTTGTGCACCGGCAGGGGCGGGGCGCCGGCGTGCGGGGTGAGCAGCAGCTCCACCTCGTCGACACCGTCGGGACCGGCCACCACACGGCGTCCGTCGACGTCGAGCGCCTGCGGGTCGGCGCCGGCGGCCTCCTTCACCCCGACCGCGAGCGCCACCGACGCCGCGCCCATGGCCAGGCCGTCGAGCTCGGCGGACACCGCGGCGCCGAAGCGGTCGGCGGCCTCGCGGCGGGCGGCCGACACCGTGGCGGCGTGCCCGGCGAGCTCGACCGCCAGCTGCTCGGCCTCGGCGGCCAGGGCGGCGAGCGCCTCGTCGGAGGTGTCGAGGCCGGCGAGACGCTCGCGCGCGGACGTCGCCCACTCCAGGACGCCGTCGACGTCGGCCGCGTACTTGCGCGTGAGGCTCTTGAGGGCGGCCTGGCGTTCCAGCACCTGCTCGAGACGCTGCGGGTCGGCCTCGAGGCGCGCGAGGTAGTCGGTGAGCTCCGCGGCGGCGTCCCCGAGCAGCGCGGCGGCCTCGGCCAGGCGCGGATCGAGCCCGGCGAGCGCCGGGTCGTCGCTGCCCTGGACGCGCCGGCGCGCCTCGCCCAGCAGCCCCACGGCGTCCGGCTCCTCCCCCACCCCGTCCGGCGGGCCCGCGAGCGCGGCGAGCGCCGCGGTGGCGGAGGCCCGGAGGTCGTCCGCGTCGGCGAGCCTGCGGGCCTCGGCGACGAGATCGGCGTCCTCGCCGGGCTGCGGGTCGACGGACTCGATCTCGGTGAGCCCGTGGCGCAGCATGTCCGACTCGCGGGTGAGCTCGCGCGCCTGCTCACGGCGCCGGGTCAGCTCGGTGGTCGCCGTGCGCCACGCCGTCCGCGTGCGGCGGTAGGCCGCCAGCGGCTCGGCGACGGCGGCGCCGGCGAAGCGGTCGAGCACGGCGCGCTGCTCGGAGGCGCGCAGGAGGCGCAGCGCCTCGTGCTGGCCGTGGACGGCGAGCGCGGCGTCGGTGACGTCGGAGAGCACGGCCATCGGCACCGAGCGACCGCCGAGGTGCGCCCGCGAGCGGCCGTCGGCCGAGACGGTGCGCGCGGCGATCAGGCTGCCGTCGTCGTCGAGCGCGGCGCCCGCGTCGGTGGCGAGCCGGACCGCGGAGCGGGGGGCGCCATCGTCGTCCGCCGGCCCGGACGCGTTCTCGGCCTCCTCGGCCTCCTCCGCCACCTCGTCCGGGGTGGGCAGCAGGAACCGCCCCTCCACCATGGCCCGCCCGGCGCCGCGACGGACACGCGAGGAGTCCGCACGGCCACCACCCAGGAGGTGCAACCCGGTGACCAGCATCGTCTTCCCGGCCCCGGTCTCCCCGGTGACCACGGTGAGGCCGGGGTGCAGATCGAGGGTGGCGTCCTCGATGACCCCGAGGGCCTGGATCCTCAGCTCGGCGAGCACGGGCCTCACGATAACCAGGGCCCCCGACGCCGCGGGGCCGAACACGCCGATCCGATCGAACACATGGTCGAACGGTCGGTGCCCGGCGGTCGACGGGCCACGCACCAGGGGAGGCGCTCAGTGCGTCCGGCCGCGCCAGCCCTGTACCGGGAGCCCGAACTTGCGGACCAGCCGGTCGGTGAACGGCTGGACGCGCAGCCGGGCGAGCAGAACGGGGTTGCGTCCGCGCGCGACCTCGACCCGCGAGCCCGGCGGCAGCTCGATGGTGCGGCGCCCGTCGCAGACGAGCACCCCTGCGTCGCCGCGGCCCGACACCTCCAGCGCCACCCGCGAGTCCGGCGAGACCACGAGCGGCCGGGCGAACAGCGCGTGCGCGTTGCTGGGCACCAGCAGCATCGCCTGGACCTCCGGCCACACCACCGGCCCGCCCGCGGAGAACGCGTACGCCGTGGAGCCCGTGGGCGTCGCGCAGAGCACGCCGTCGCACGCGAACTCCGACACCGGGCGCCCGTCGACCTCGAGCACGATGTCGAGCAGGCGCGCCCAGTTCATCTTCTCGACGATCGCCTCGTTGAGCGCCCAGGTCCGGCCGAGCTCGGTGCCGTTCTGGTGGGCGACGACGTCGACGGTCATGCGCTCCTCGACGCGGTAGGTGCGTCCGACGACCGCGTCGAGGACCTCGTCGAGGTCGTCGATGTCGGCCTCGGCGAGGAAGCCGACCCGCCCGAGGTTCACGCCGAGCATCGGCACCCGGGCGTGCCGGGCGAGCTCGGCCGCGCGCAGGAGCGTCCCGTCGCCGCCGAGCACCAGGACGATCTCCATGCCGAAGGCGGCGTCGGAGTCGGCATCGACCTTGCGCGGGCGCTGGGACTCGGGCAGCTCGTCGAACAGGCCCTCGTCGGTGGAGTACTCGTCCGGCAGCACCCGCAGCGCGAAGCCGGCCTCGGCCAGCCGGCGGGCGGCCTGGATCGCCACCTTGCGGGTCGCCTCGCGGCCGGTGTGCACCACCAGCAGCGCGTCGCGCGCCCCGTCCGGGGACGCGGTGTCCTGCGCGTGCGTCCGGCTCGCCGGCGCGGACGCGGCCCCGTCGACCCCCGTCACCGGCGCTCCTCCCGTCGTCCGCTCATGCCGGCCCCTGCTCGACGGCACGCCGCACGAGCGCCTCGTCGTCAGTCTGGGCGCTCGCCGCCTCGTCCGCTGGGTGATCGGCCGCCCGGCGCAGCCAGCAGAAGTACTCCACGTTGCCCGACGGCCCGGGCAGCGGGCTGGCCACGACGTCGCGCAGCGCGAGGCCTCGCGTGCGGGCCGCGGTCACCACGTCCAGCACGGCCGACGCGCGCAGCTCCGGGTCGCGGACGACACCGCCGGATCCCAGCCGCTCGCGGCCGACCTCGAACTGCGGCTTCACCATCGGCACCAGGTCCCCGCCCGGCACGGTGCACGCGACCAGGGCGTCGAGGACGAGGCCCAGGGAGATGAACGACAGGTCGGCGACGACGAGGTCCACCGGCCCGCCGATGTCCCCGGGGGTCAGCGACCGGACGTTCACGCGGTCGTGCACCGCGACCCGCGGGTCGATCTGCAGCGCCCACACCAGCTGCCCGTAGCCGACGTCGACGGCGACCACCTCGCGGGCGCCGCGCCGCAGGAGCACGTCGGTGAACCCGCCGGTCGACGCGCCGGCGTCGAGGCAGCGGCGGCCGTCGACGGCCAGGCCCTGCGGCGCGAACGCCTCCAGCGCGCCGAGCAGCTTCTGCGCACCCCGCGACGCCCAGCCCGGGTCGTCGACGTCGTCGCGCACGACCACGGCCGCGGCGGTCTCGACGGCCGTCGCCGGCTTCGTCGCGACCGAGCCGCCGACCGTCACCCGGCCGTCGGCGATGAGCCCGGCGGCGTGCTCCCGCGAGCGCGCGAGGCCGCGCCGGACGAGCTCCGCGTCGAGTCGCAGCCGGCGCGCGGTCGACCGGGCCACCGCGGTCAGGTCCGGTCCACGTCGGCCAGCACGGCGACCATCGCGTCGTGGACGGCCTCGAAGCGGGCGGCGTGCTCGGCCGCGTCGAACGCCTCGTCGGGGGCGTCGGCGGACGGGAGGGCACGCACGGCCCCGCGCAGGACCGCCAGCGGCCCGGCGTCGGCCGTGGTGGCGTCGCCGGGCTCGGTCATGGCGTGTCCTCCGACGTCGGGACGGTGGTCCTGTCGCCGTCCACGCTAACGCGTCACCCGGTGGCGAGCCCGAGGGTGCTGATCATCTTCTCGGCGCGGTCGTCGGCGGCGCGGACCTCGGCACCGCCGGCCGGCGCGTCCCACGCCACCCGGCACAGGGCCCGCAGGGCGCCGGCGGCGTCGTCGTCGGCGCCCGACGCGAGCACGACGACGCCGTCCTCACGGCTCGCCGTCCAGCCGCCGGTGTCGCCGTCGAGCACCCGGAAAGCGTCGAGCTCCCCGCCGAGGACCTGCAGGTCGGGGCCGAGGTAGGTCGGGCGCTGCTCGGGCGGCGCGCCGAGGACGTCGGCGGCCGTGGACACCCCGGTGAGGACGAGCAGGCTGTCGGCCTCGACGGCGTGCCCGCCGGCGATGTCGGTGTCGAGGCGGTCGCCGATCACCAGGGGACGCCGCGCCCCGGCGCGCTCGATGGCCTGGCGCAGCAGGGGCGCCGCCGGCTTGCCCGCCACCTCGGGCTCGCGACGGCACGCGGTGCGCAGCACGGCCACCATCGCCCCGTTGCCCGGCAGGAAGCCTCGCTCGTTGGGCAGCGTGGGGTCGACGTTGCAGGCCACCCAGTGCGCGCCTCGGTTCAGGGCGAGCGCCGCCTCGGCGAGGATGCGCCAGCCGGTGTCGGGCGAGTGGCCCTGCACCACCGCGACCGGCGCGTCCTCCTCGGATCGCACGGGCGTCAGCCCGACCAGACGGATCTCCTCGGCGAGCGCCTCCGCGCCGACGACGAGCACCGGCGCGCCGGGCTCGCAGTGCTCGGCGACGACCGCCGCCCCCGCCTGGGCGCTGGTCACGACGTCGCCGGACTCCAGCGTCAGGCCCAGCTCGCGCAGGTGCTCGGCCACCTCGTCGGGGCCGCGCGAGGCGTTGTTCGTGACGTAGGAGACGGTCGCGCCGCGGCGCGCGACCTCGAGGCTCTCGACGGCCCCGTCGATCGCGTCCGGGCCGCGGTAGACCGTGCCGTCGAGGTCGACGAGCAGCGCGTCGTACCCGCTCACGCCGTCGGCCCCGTCGTGTCGTCGTCAGGGTCGGTCTCGTCGGTCTCGTCGGTCTCGTCGGTCTCGTCGGTGTCGGCGATCCCGGGCTCGGCCTCCGCCGCGACAACACCCTCGCCGGCACCGAGCATGATCGCGCGCTCCTCGGCGTCCGTCTCGCCCTCGACGTCCGTGCCTGCGGCCTCGAGGAACGCCCGGATGGCGTCGTCGGTGCGGCCGGCGGCCTGGAGCGCCTCGGCGTAGGCGTAGAAGAGGCGCGGCACCCAGGGCTCGTCGCGCGACGCGTCGAGCTCGGGGACCTGCAGGCCGACGACGGCGGCGTCGGCCTCGCCGAGGTCGCGCCGCGCGCCGGAGACCACGATCAGCAGCTCGACGGCCTCCTCGGGCTCGAGGTCGCGGGCCTCGGGGCTGCGCGAGAGCTCGATCGCGCGCTCCGGGCGGCCCAGGGCACGCTCGGCGTCGGCCATGACCGGCAGGTGCCCGTCGCCGCCCATCCGCCGGCTCGCGCGCAGCTCGGAGAGCGCCTCGGCCCACTCGCCGGCGTGGTAGGCGGCGAGGCCCGACGCCTCGCGGACCATCGCGACCCGGCTCGCCCGGTGCCGTGCGAACCGCGCGTGGGCGAGCGCCGCCTCGGGCTCGTCGTCCACGAGCTCGCCCACCGCGACGAGGTGCCGCGCGACCAGGTCGGCCAGGTCCTTCGGGAGCCCGCGCAGGGCGCGGCGTGCCTCCTGGTCGAGGAGCTCGGGCGTGATGTCGTCCGGCAGCGGCGGCGCGACCGGACGCGGGGCGGCGTCCTGGTGGCGCTCGATCGGTGCCTGGACGTGCGCGGTCCGACGCGCGTCGGCGCCACCGCGACGCTCGGGGTCGGCCGCGCGCGGGTCGCGACGGCGGTCGTCGCGTCCGTCCCCGCGGGCGCCGGCCGGGCGTCCGCCCTGACGATCCTCGCGGGGGCGGTCGCTGCGGGGCCGGTCCCGGCGAGGACGGTCCTGGCCCGGACGGTCCCCCGAGGGACGGTCGTCCCGCCGGCGGTCGCCGCCACCGGTCGGCCGGTCCCCGCGAGGCCGGTCGCTCCGAGGACGGTCGTCACGCGGCCGATCGCCGGTCGGGCGCTCGCCGCGGGGACGGTCGGTACGGCCTCGATCGTCGCCGCGCGGCCGGTCGTCGCGGGGCCGGTCGTCACGCAGGCGGTCCGACGCCGGCCGATTGCTGCGAGGTCCGCCGCGGGGGCGGTCGTCACCCCGGTCGTCGGGTCGTCCACGAGAGTCGGGGCGGCCACCAGCGCGAGGGGCGCCGCCACCGTCGCGGGTGGAGCGTCCCCGGTCCGGGCCGCCGCCGGTCGGACGCCCACCGGAGCCGCCCGGGCCACGACGGGGTCCGCCGCGGGCACCGGGTGCGGCGTCGCCGGAGCGGCCGTTGTCGCGACCCCGGGGGCCGGGACCCCGGCCCTCTGACCGCTCGCTGTCGCGTCCCTCCGAACGACGGTCGGCGCCACCGCGAGAACGATCACCGCGACCCCCGCCGGGGCCGTCGCCACGTCCACCGCGGTCGTCGCGAGCAGGTCGGTCGCCGTTGCGGGGCCGACCGGTGCCGCCGCCCCTCGGCCCTCCCCGATCGCCGCCGGTGGGCGCCCGGCGAGGGCCACCCTGCCGGTCGTCCCGCGACGGGCCGGTGGCGCGACCCTGGCGGGGGCCGTCGTCGGCTCCGCGCGAGCCGGCCCCGTCCGACGCATCCGACGACATGGCGGGCCTCCTCAGGGCATGAAAAAGGGCAGGGCTCCAGCCGGAGTCCTGCCCATCATCAGTCTCGCTGTTCAGGGTTCCCTCCTCGCGAGGAGGAGAGGTGCGGGGGTGGTCGGGTGTTCCGGCGGTGTCCTACTCTCCCACGACCTGTCGGTCGCA
>NZ_JAQZAM010000036.1 GCF_028737215.1 Actinomycetospora chibensis
CGGCCGCCCCGGTCGTCTGTGTGGAGGTCGTCCGTGTGGGGTCAGTATCCGCCGGAGGACGAGTCGTCGTCCTGCGACGCGGCCCGGTGCCGCCCGCCGTCGCCGTGCTGCGACCCGGAGTCCGACCCCGACCCCGACTCCGAGGGCCGCGCCGCGGCCACCGCGGCGGCGTCGGCGACGTCCGGGGTGCGGAACTCGCCCGTCGTGGGCGTGCGGTCGGCCGCGAGCACGGCGCCGCCGCCGACCACCGCCACCCCGCCGCCCGCGAGAGCGCCGACCAGGGCCAGCGCGCCGGCGGTGCGGGTGGGCAGCGTGACGCGGCGCCGACCGAGGTCCCGGCGACCGACGGCCTGGACCGGGTGCGACGGGGTGGGCGGCGCGAGGGCGCTCGGCACGGCCGCGGGGAACGCGGGGCGCGGCGTGCCACCGGTCGTCGGCCCGGCGTCCGGGCGGCGGTCGGCCGCGGTACGCGGCACCGCGCCGCCGCCGGTGGCGGCGGGCGAGGAGCCCGTCGGCGGGAGCCCGGACTGACGCACTCTCGCAGCGGCCAGAGCGATGGCCGCGAGGTCGAGGGGAGAGGTGGGCGGGTCGACCAGCGCCGGGTCCGGACGCGGCTGCTGGATCCGCGTCTCCCCGGTGCGGGCGCCGGAGCGCCGCTCGGAGCGCGAGCGCCCGGCCCGGGGCAGGGGCCCCGACGGGTGCTGCTCGCCGATGCCCTGCCGGGGCACCAGCTGCTCGAGGTCGGTCCGGTCGGTGGGGGTCGCCGGAGTAGGGGGAGGTGCCGCCGCTCGGGCGGTCGCCGCACGGTGTCGGGACATGCGCGTCTCCGTCGCGTCGCCGCTCGACCTGGTCAGGGGGGAGCGAACCAGGTGCCGTGTCGTCGGTGGGGAGTCCGTCGCCACGGCGTTGAAGGCCCGTCCACGCTCGGTTCGGGGGCCACGCTCGCCGGACGGGCCAGGGCGGGACGAGCGCGGGTCCGGCAGCTGCACGAGCATCCGGACAGCGCCCACACTAGGAGCCCGGGGAAGCCCCCCGACCCCGCCGGGTCACCCGTTCGAGGCGCGCGCGCAGGCCGTGTACTGCCTGTTCAGGAGGGCCGACCGACGGTCACGCCCACAGTGCGGCGAGGTCTCGGTCCGGTCACGAAGTGACGCACGTCATAGCCAAGTGCGGCCTTTTGGACGAGAACCTGTCGCGAAGGGTCGTCAGACGGGTGGTCACAGTGAGGATCGCATCGCCGCACACCTCGACAGCGCCCGGACGAACAGGTTGCATCGGGAGCAACCCCCGACCGACGCGGGTCCGCGCCGGGGCCTCCCGCCCCGCCCAGACGCCGCGGCGACCACGGCGGTCCCGGTCGCCGGCCGGGCCCGCGGAGAGGCGTCGATGAGCGACCGGGACTTCCCCCTCCCCGATCATCACGATCCCCATCCCGAACGTCCCGGCTCCGCCGGGGAGCACGTGCTGCAGGACGCGATGGGCACCGGGGCGCGGGCCGAGCGGTTCCTCTCCGACCAGATGAGCGACCGCCTCGTGCCCTCCATGCGGGAGTTCATCGCCCGCATGACGATGGCCTTCGTCGCGACGGCGGACGCCCACGGCGAGTGCGACTCGACGCTGCGCGCGGGCCCGCCCGGATTCCTGCGGGTGCTCGACGACCGGCGCGTCGCCTGGCCGGAGTACCGCGGCAACGGCGTCATGGCGAGCCTCGGCAACATCACCGAGAACCCGCACGTCGGGCTCATGATGATCGACTTCACCGACGAGCTGATCGGGCTGCACGTCAACGGCGCGGCCCGGCTGGTGGAGGACGAGGAGCTGCGCCGCGAGCACCCCGACCTCCCGGTGGAGACCGTGCCCGGACGTCGCGCCAGCGTGTGGGTGGAGGTCACCGTCGAGGAGGCCTACATCCACTGCCGCAAGCACATCCCCCGGATGGTGCCGGTCGACGACCGCCGGGCCTGGGGTACCGACGACGTGCGCCGCAAGGGCGGCGACCACTTCGGCGTCGCCGCGGCCCGGAAGGCCGCCGCGGCCTCCCAGGCGGAGATCGACGCGGCGCAGGCCGACCCCCGCGAGACGGTGCGCGCCGGGGCAGGGGCACCATCCGGGGAGTGATCTCCGATCGGCACGCCTGGAGCAGGCCCGAGCTCGAGACGGTCGTTCCCGGCGTCCACCGCCTGCCGCTGCCGTTGCCCACCGACGCGCTGCGGGCGGTCAACGTCTACCTGCTCGCCCCCGAGGACGGCAGCCCCCGGGGGGACGGCGCCGAACTGACCCTCGTCGACGGCGGCTGGGCGATCGACGCCTCGCGCGACGTGCTCGGGCGCCTGCTCGGCGAGCTCGGCCTCGCGACCGGCGACGTACGGCGCTTCCTCGTCACGCACGTGCACCGCGACCACTACAGCCAGGCCGTCGCGCTGCGCCGCGAGCACGGCGCCCGCGTGGCGCTCGGTGCCGGCGAGCGCGAGTCGCTGGAGACCGTGCGGACCCGTGAGGACGGGCTGGACGCCCAGACCGCCGGGCTGGACCGGGCGGGGGCCCACGACCTCGCGACCGAGGTCCGGAGGTGGGTCGCCGCCGCCGAGGCCCCGCCGCCCGAGGACTTCACCGACCCCGACGAGTGGCTCGCCGACGGGCAGGAGCTGGCGGCCGGGGGACGCTCGCTCGTCGTCCGGGAGACCCCGGGGCACACCCGGGGGCACGTGGTGTTCGTCGACGAGACCACGGCGGACGCGGGGATGCTCTTCGCCGGCGACCACGTCCTGCCGCACATCACGCCGTCGATCGGCTTCGAGCCCGCCGCGAGGCCGGGCGCGCTCACCCGCTTCCTGACCTCGCTCGCGGCCCTGCGCGCCGAGCCGGACCGGATGCTGCTGCCCGCCCACGGCCCGGTGGCGCCGAGCGTCCACGACCGCGTCGACGAGCTGGTCGCCCACCACGACAAGCGTCTCGACGAGATCGCCGCGGCCGTCGCCGCCGGCGGATCCACCGCCCTCGAGGTCGCCGGCGCCATCCGCTGGACGCGCCGCGAGTACCACCTCGACGACATGGAGACGTTCAACCGCATGCTCGCGGTGCTGGAGACCGACGCGCACCTCGAGGTCCTCGCCGCGCAGGGCCGGGTGCGCCGCACCGCCGACGCGGACACGGGCGTCAACCACCACGCACCGGCCTGACGGTCACCTCCCGGACACGTCCCGGGCGCGCTTCTGGCGGCGCGGTACCGGGGTGCGGCGCTACGGTGGATGGTCGTCCCGGCACAACGACGCCGGACCTCGGAGCTGGAGAAGGCCTGCGTGACCCGAACGTCCTCGTCCGCCGCCGACGCCCCGCACCGTGACCGTCACGACGACGTCGTGGTGGGCACCGCCGTGGCACCCGATCCCGTCGCGGCCGAACAGCCGTATGTTGCGATGCTCTACGGCAAGCTCGACGACCGTCGCGCCGAGACCGCAGGCCTGCTCGCGCGGGTGCTGCGCGACGAGACGACGGGGACGCCGCAGGCCGTCTCCGAGCGCGACGCCGCCGCGCAGATGTACTCCGAGCAGCTCGCGACGCTCTCCGCGGTCGAGAACGGGCTGTGCTTCGGGCGGCTCGACCTCGACCCGGACCGCCCGCCGCCCCCGCCCGCCGACGGCGTCGGCGATCCCGACGTCGAGGGGCTCGACCAGGACGTCCTCTACGTCGGGCGCCTCGGCCTGCTCGACGAGGACCACGACTACGAGCCCCTGCTGATCGACTGGCGCGCGCCCGCGGCCCGGCCGTACTACACGGCCACCGCGGCCTCGCCCGACGGCGTGCGACGACGCCGCCACATCCGGTCGCGCAGCCGGCGGGTCACCGCGGTCGACGACGAGATCCTCGATCTCGACGAAGCCGCAGCGGCCGCCTCCTCGGGGGCCACCACCCAGCGCACCGGGCTGACCGGCGAGGCGGTGCTGCTCGCGGCGCTGTCGGCCGGGCGCACCGGGCGGATGGGCGACATCGTCGCGACGATCCAGGGCGAGCAGGACCGGGTCATCCGCTCCAGCGCCAACGGCGTCGTCGTGGTCGAGGGCGGCCCCGGAACCGGCAAGACGGCCGTCGCCCTGCACCGGGCGGCGTACCTGCTCTACACCCACCGCCGCCAGCTGGCCCGCCGCGGCGTGCTCGTGGTCGGTCCCAACCCGACGTTCCTGCGCTACATCGAGCAGGTCCTGCCCTCGCTCGGCGAGACCAGCGTGCTGCTCTCGACGGTCGGCGAGCTCTACCCCGGCCTCGCCGCCCGCCGCGCCGAGCCGGCCCGGGCGGCGGCGCTCAAGGGTCACGCCGACATGACCAAGGTGCTCTCCACCGCGGTGCGCGACCGCCAGGAGCTGCCGCGGCGGCCGATCCAGCTCGTCGTCGACGGCGAGCCCGTGGTGCTCGACCGCGACCTCGTCGCCCAGGCCCGCACCCGCGCCCGGCGCACCCGCCGTCCGCACAACGACGCGAAGCGGACGTTCATCCGCGAGATCACCGACCAGCTCGCCCGGCGCGAGGTCGACCGCGTGGGCCGCGACCTCGACGGCCGGTCGAACCTGCTCGACCGCGGCGACCTCGCCGATGTCCGGGCCGGGTTGCGCGCCGATCCGGACCTGCGGGCCGCGCTCGACGGCCTGTGGCCCACGCTCAGCCCGCCGCAGCTGCTCGCCGACCTGTGGACCTCCCCCCAGCGCCTGCGCGCGGCCACGCGCGGGTGGCGCGACGCCGACCGCGAGCAGCTCGCCCGCGACGCGCCGCCGGCCGATCTTTGCGACGGCGCCTGGTGGAGCCCGGCGGACGCGGTGCTGCTCGACGAGGTCGCGGAGCTCCTCGGCGAGGACGACACCGCCGCCCGCGAGGCCGAGGAGCGCAAGCGGGAGGCCGACGAGGCGTACGCGGCCGGCGTCCTGGAGATCCTCGCGATGGAGGAGGACTGGGACCCCGAGCTGCTGCGTCCCACCGACGTCGTCGACGCCAGCGTGCTCGCCGACCGCACCCGTGAAGCCACCTACGCCTCGGCGGCCGAGCGCGCCGCCGACGACCGCACCTGGACGTTCGGCCACGTGATCGTCGACGAGGCGCAGGAGCTCTCGCCGATGGCGTGGCGGGTCCTGATGCGCCGCTGCCCGAGCCGGTCGATGACGCTGGTCGGCGACGTCGCGCAGACCGGGGCGCGGGCCGGGGCGTCGTCGTGGGGCGAGGTGCTCTCGCCGTACGTCGCGCAGCGCTGGCGCCGCGAGGTGCTCACCGTCAACTACCGCACGCCGGCCGAGATCATGGCGGTCGCCGCCGACGTGCTGGCCGCGATCGACCCGTCGGCCCGGCCGCCGGAGTCGGTCCGCGAGTCGGGCGTGGCGCCCCGCGCGGTGGCCACCTCCGAGGCCGGCCTTCTCGACGCCGCGGTCGCGCAGGCCCGCAAGGCCCGCGAGGCGGTCGTCGACGCCGAGGGCGCCGGCCGCGTCGCCGTGCTCGCGCCCGCCGGCCGTGTCGACGCGCTGGCCGCCGCCCTCGGGGTGGCGGCCGGGCCGACGGGAGCCGGCGACGGCGGGCGGGCGGGCGACCCGACCGTCGACCTCGCGGCGGAGGTCGTCGTCTCCGAGGTCGCCGACGCCAAGGGCCTCGAGTTCGACGCGGTCGTGCTCGTCGACCCGGCCGGCGTGACGCACGACTCCCCGCGCGGTCTCAACGATCTGTACGTCGCCCTCACCCGGGCCACACGTTCCCTGGTCGTGGTGCATCCGGGCCCGCTCCCGACGGTCCTCGACCGCCTCGAGTGGGAGTGACGCCGCTCCCGGTCCGGTAACGCCTGCCCCACGGGGTCCGAAGGATCCAGGTGGGCCGGGCGCGGTCGTCGCCCCCGCGGTGTCGCCGAGGCGCGGCGGCACACTGCGGGGCAACCCGCCGTTCGGGCGACGCGCCGCCTGGGAGGTCACGCAGACGAGGGACCCGGTCGTACGGGATGATCGGGGCCCAGAGGCGGCACCTCGGGAGGCCGCGGACCGGGAGGGAGGGCGGGCAGTGAGCACCGATACCGGCCCGCCCGCGACGGTCGGCGGCCGCTACACGGTCGGCGACCTCATCGGCCGCGGCGGCGCCGCGGACGTCTTCCGGGCCCGCGACGAGCTCCTCGGCCGCGACGTGGCCATCAAGATGTTCAACGCCGCGGGCTCGGTGGTCGCGGAGAACCCGTCCCCGGGCGATCCCGCCGACCCCGCGGAGAAGATCGGCGACATCGAGGAGGGCCAGGAGGCCCGCCACCGGCGCGAGGTCCTCACCCTCGCCGGGCTCTCGCACCCCGGGCTCGTGACGGTCTACGACGTCGGCGACGAGGACGGCCGCGCGTACTTCGTCATGCAGCTCATCGAGGGCGACACGCTGGCGCAGCGGATCCGTTCGGGGCCGCTGACGGTCGTCGACGTCGTCGCGCTGGGTGCGGCGCTCGCCGACGCCCTCGCCTACGTGCACCGCCGCGGGGTGGTGCACCGCGACGTCAAGCCCGGCAACGTGCTGCTCGATGCGGAGGGCCGCGCCCACCTCTCGGACTTCGGGATCGCCGCCGTCCACGACGCCGCGCCCGTCACCGCCGCCGGCATGGTCATCGGCACGGCCTCGTACCTGAGCCCCGAGCAGGTCCGCGGCGAGCCGATCGACGGCGCCGTCGACATCTACGCGCTGGGCCTGGTGCTCATCGAGTGCCTCACCGGGCGCCGCGAGTACCCGGGCAACGCCCTCGAGGCCGCCGTGGCCCGCCTGCACCGCCGTCCCATGGTGCCGCCCGGGCTCCCGCCCGGCCTCGAGGTCCTGCTGACCGCGATGACCGCCGACGAGCCCGGCGACCGGCCGACCGCCGAGGAGACCGTCGCCGCCCTGCGGGGCGTGTCCCGCGAGGTCGGCATGGAGGCCGAGACGGTCCTGTCGCCGGTGCTCATGAGCGCTCCGACGGGCGTGGTCGGCACGCCGGCGATGGCCGTCGGCCCGGCGACCGAGGCCCGCGCGCCCGAGCTCGAGGCCACCGGCGCCTCGCCGCTGGCCCGTCCGGGGCGCCGGCGCCGCCGGGTGGCGGCGGCCGTCGCGGCCGTGGCGGCGACGGTGCTCGTGGCCGGCTCGGCGGTCGCCTACGCCGTGCTCTCCGACGACCAGCCGCTGCCGCCGGTGCCCTCGGCCACCCTGGCGCCGCCCCCGCCGCCGCTGCCGGTGGTCCCGCAGGTCACGACGACCACGCAGGACGAGACCGAGGTGGCCACCGCGCCGCGCACCCGGCGCTCCACCACCACCACCCCGCGCCGGACGACCACCACCACGACCACGACGACCACCACGACCGTCGCGCGCCCCCCGGTGGTCGTCCCGCCGCCGGTGGTCGAGGAACCGCCGGAGGTCACGACCACGACGACGACCCTGCAGCGCCGCCAGCCCTGACCGGCCCCGAGCAGCCCTGACTAGCCCCCGGCGGGCAGCGGGGTCAGCGCGTCGGTGATCGAGAGCACCGGGCCGACCGGGAGCAGGCCGACCACCACGCCCGGCGCGGGCGGGAACGCCTCGCCGAGGCCGAGCGCAGCCGCGGTCTCGGGGTCGGGCACGGCGGAGGTCGTCCCGACCCCCGAGACGACCGTCGGGCTGCCCGGCGCGTCGGGACGGCCCGCGGGCACCGCGCGCACGGTGACCCCGCCGCCCGGGACCGCGACGGCGTCGACCCGGTCGCCCGACCCGTCGGCCTGGGCGAGGGTGGTCGGAGGCACCGCCGTCGCGGGGGGCTCGGCCCCGACCGTGAGCACCACGGCACCGCCGCCGTCGGCGCTCGCGCAGGTGGTGGGCGCCTCGGCCATCGGCACGGCACGGGGCACCGGGTCGGGGTAGGCGCTCACGGCGATCCCGCGCGCGGTCCCGAGCGGGCGGAGCTGGCCGGGGGACACGACGGGCACGGGGGCGGCGGCCCGTGCCGGGTCGGCGTCCGAGAGACGCACGAGACGGGCGACGACCTCGGGCACCTCCTGCACGCCCTCACGCTGGACGACGTACCAGCGGTCCGGGGTGCCGGGGCCGACGAGGCGGACGACGCCACCCACGGGCTCGCCGGCCAGGAGGCCGCCCGGCGGGATCCCGCCCCGCCCCGCGATCACCGGCGCGACGATCGCCGGCCCCTCGGTGAGCGTGTTGAGCAGGCTGGTGCTCACCGGTCGGGGGAGCTGGCCCTCGAGGTCGAAGGCCACCACCACCGCCGGGTCGCGCAGGTCGAGGCGGGCGCGCACGCCGTCGTGCACCAGCCAGGTGCCGTCGAAGCGGTCGCGCAGCAGGAGGCCACGCCCGGGGCCCAGGGTCCGGCCGGGCGCCGAACCACCGGCGAGCACCGTCGTCCACACGCGCGGCTGTTCCCACGGGCGCGCCGCGCCGGGCCGGGGGCTGCCGGTGTCGCACACCGACCAGACCGGTGGCACCGGCGCCCCGGCCGGCGGCAGCGGCGGCGCGTCGACGATGCCGACCCCGCGCTCGCGGGGCGCGGTGGCGAGATCGGACTCGGCCACCTCGACCGGCTCCGGATCCCCCGCGGGCCCGCCCGCCGCGGCGAGCCCGGCCAGCACGAGCCGCGCCGAGGCGAGGTTGGGCACGGGGACCAGCCGGTCGGGCCCGTGGACGACGACGTAGAGCGCCCCGGAGCCCTCCGCCACCACGACACCGGCGGTGCGCCAGTCGGCAGGCCGGTCCAGGAGGCCCCATACCGCGGCCACCCCGAGCGCCAGTGCGGCGATCAGCACCCCGGCGAGCGTCGCCCGGTGCTGCGCGCGCAGCGGGTCGACGCCGGGCACGGCCTGGCGCCGGACCAGCGCGGACTGCAGGCGGCGCAGCCCGAAGCGGTAGGCGTGGACCTGGTCGGAGGTCGTCGTGGGCGGGGGCATCTCGCCGGGGATCGTGGCACGCCCGGGGGCGCCGGGTGGCCCCTTCGGCTCAGGCCGCGACGGCGGTGCGCGCGGGACGCGGGGAGATCCGCAGCGTGATCGTCGCGCGGACGACCTCGGTGCCGGCGGCGTCGGTGAGGGTGACCTCGGCGTCGACGTCCTCCCGCGCGTCGGAGAAGGCGGGCGGCGACGGGAAGGTGGCGACGGCGAGGAGGTCGGTCTCGGCCTTCGCGAGGTACTGCACGCTCATGCCACGGGGGATCCAGCGGTGGGACGGCGGCACGGTGGCCTCGGCCAGCACGCCCATGGCGTACTCGGCGAGGTTGCAGGAGGCGATGGCATGCACGGTGCCGAGGTGGTTGTGCACCAGCCACCAGTTGCGCAGCGACACCTCCGCGCGCCCCGGCTCGAGGCGGCGGATCACCGGCGCGGCGGTGAGGAAGTACGGCGCGCGGACCCAGACGGCCGCGCTGACCAGCAGGCGGCCCGGCCACGAGCCGGAGAATCGATGCCAGGCGCCCAGCACGCTCGGGGTACTCACGGCGCGGATGTTACCCGGCGGTAGCAAGCGTCGGGGGAGCCGATGGCGTCCGGACGATCATGGACGCCCCGGTGAGTGGTGGGTTGACGAACGGACGTTCGGGGAAAGAACCGCGTGCGCGACCCTGCGCTCCCGCCGGGAGGACCCGATGAGCACTCGTCCCGACCACCCCTCATCGCCCCCGGCCGCCGCGATCGCCGAACGGCTCGCGGCGGTGCTCGGCGACCTGACGTTCCCCGCGCAGCGCTGGCAGGTGCTCACCGTCGGCGACCTGTACGGCGTCGACACCACCACCCGCAGCCTCCTCGAGCGCCTCCCGCAGCGTCAGTACCACTCGCTGCGCGAGGTGGCGGCCGTCCTCGCCGCGGTGCTGTCCGGGCGCCCGGTGGCCGCGGTCGGCCAGGCCGGGCCGCCCCCGACGCCGCGCGTCGCACCGCGCCGCGTACCGGTCCGGGCTCGCCCGCAGCGCGTCGTCGACCGCCGGCCCGTGCCCACCACGCCGGTGGCCTGACGAGCCCTCGGTCAGCGGCCCGTCAGTCCCCCGGCGCGCCGTCGGGCCCGGCGTCGCGAGGACGACGACGGTCGCGCGTTCAGCCCTGCTCCTCGAGGTCGAAGGCGTCGTCGCCCACCCAGACCCGCAGGCCCTCGCCGTCGTCGGTGATCGCGCCCTCCTCCTCCTCGGAGAGCTCGCGGGCGGCGCCGAGCGAGCGCTCGTCGTAGGCGACGGTGCCGTCCCCGAGGTCGCGGGGCCGGTACTCCGAGGCGAGCACCGCCGTCCGGCTGCGGGTCGCGAGAAACGTCGCGTTCTCCTGGCCGACCTCGGCGATCCACCGCTGCTTGCGCACGGGTGACGGTCTACCCGCCCGCGACGCCCGTGACAACGGAAAGCAGTGGACCTCGACCCCGGTGCACGCCCTACCGTCGCCCGCGCCGTCGTCGATCAGGAGGTCGATCCCGATGCGCGCGCTGCGCCCGTTGCGCCGCTCCGCCTACCGGCGTCTCGCCACGGCGCTCGCGCTCTCGGTGCTGGCCGAGGGGCTGTGGACGCTCGCCGTCGTCTGGCAGGTGGTCGAGCTCGGCGGCGGTCCCGTCGAGCTCTCGCTGGTCTCCGGCGCGCTCGCGCTGGGCGTGATCGTCACCGCGCTGCTCGGCGGTGTCCTCGCCGACCGGGTGCCGCAGAAGCGGATCCTCGTCGGCGTCCTGGCGATGCTCGCCGTGTCGATCGGGCTGGTCGCCGGTCTCTCGGCGCTCGGCGCCCTGTCGGTGCCGCTGCTCGTCGCCGTCGCCGCGGTGATCGGCCTGTCGATGGGCTTGTTCTTCCCGGCGTACTCGGCGCTCGTGCCGGCGATGGTCGACGCCGACGAGCTGCTCGCCGTCAACGGGTTCGAGGGCGTGGTGCGCCCGGTGCTGCTGCAGGGCGCAGGCCCGGCGCTCGCCGGCGTGCTCGTGGCCGTCTGGTCGCCGGCGGCGGCGCTCGGGGCCACGGCCGTGGCGTGTGTCGCGGGGCTCGTCGCGGCCCTGGCGCTGCCCGCGCGGGCCCTGCGGCGCGATCTCACCGCGGAGGGCACGGGCCACCCGGTGCGGGCGGTCCTTCGCGATCTCGTCGAGGGCTTCCGCTACATGGTGGGGACGCGCTGGCTGCTCGTGACGCTGGTGTTCGCGTCGCTGATGATCCTCTTCGTCCTCGGGCCGCTCGAGGTGCTCGTCCCGTTCGCGATCATCGAGCGGGCGGACGGCGGCCCCGGCGGGCACTCGCTCGTGCTGCTCGCGTACGGCGCGGGTGGGGCGATCGCGTCGATCGTCGTCGCGTCGCTGCGCCTCCCGCGCCGCTACCTGACGGCGATGATCGTGCTGTGGTCGGTGGCCTGCGTGCCGATGGTCGTCTTCGGCGTCGCCACGACGCTCTGGCCGATGGTGGTCGCCGGGTTCGTGCTGGGCGGGCTGTTCAGCGCCCCGCAGGTGATCTGGGGAACGCTGCTGCAGCACCGCGTGCCGCCGGCTCTGCTCGGGCGCGTGACGAGCCTCGACTTCTTCGTCTCGCTCGCCTTCATGCCCGTCTCGATGGCTCTCGCCGGCCCCGTCAGCGTGGTGGCCGGCCTGACGCCGGTGTTCCTCGTCGCGGGCCTGGTGCCGCTGCTGTTCGGAACGGTGGCGCTCGTCGTCGGCCGCCTGGGGCCCGACGAGCTCGCCCACCCCCTCGAAAGCGCGGACGAGGTCTCGACGGCCTGACGCGGCTCCCGGGGTCAGCTCGACGGCTGCGTGAGGTCGTAGACGGTCGTGCCGCCGACGTCCGTCGCCGAGTAGTGCGCGGCCACCCATTCGCTGATCTGGGTGCCGACGCTGTCCTCCCCGCCCCCGGGGCCACCGCCCTGCCCGCCCGAGGCGACGAACCAGTGCACGTCGCCGGCGGCCACGTAGGCCTGGAACTGGGCGAGGCTCGGCGCGGCGTCGGAGCCGGTGAACCCGCCGATGGCCATGACCGCCGTGCCGCTGGCGAGCTCGAGGCCCGACGCGCTCTGGGCGGACACGGTGGCCGCCGCCCAGCGGCTGTCCGCCGCGGTGAGCAGGGTCGTCAGCTCGCTCGACGTCGCGGCCTCGCCGGGCCCGCCGCCCTGCCCGCCGCCCTGCCCGCCCCCGTCCGGGGGCGCCTGGCCGGCCGGCGGCTGCCCGCCTCCGGGACCACCCTGACCGCCTCCGGGACCGCCGCCCATCGCCGACCCAGTCGCCGGACCCGCACCGACGATCGACCCCTGGTGCGCCGTCGCGGCCGTCTGCACCGCGTAGGCCACCGAGCCGCCGGCCCCGCCGAGCAGGGCGCCCAGCAGCACGACCGGCAGCACCCGGCGTCCGGCGTCGCGTCCGAGCCGCTGCCACGTCCCGGCGGGCACCAGCAGGGCCACCGCGGCGACGATCCCGGCGACCGCCACGACCCACCGCAGCCACGGCAGGAACTCGGGGGTGCGCCGCAGGAGCACGACGCTCCAGCCCGCGGTCGCGGCGACCGTGAGCGCGAGGGCCACGCCGGCGGCGGGATGGTCGCGGCGCCGCCACACCTCGCGGCCGCCGACCCCGAGCGTGCCGACCAGGCCGGGCGCCAGCGCGACCGCGTAGTACGGGTGGATCGTGCCGCCCATGACACTGAAGACGAGGCCGGTGACGATCATCCAGCCGCCCCACAGCACCAGCGCAGCGCGGGTGCGGTCGGTGCGCGGCTCGCGGCGGGTCAGCCAGAGGCCCGCGACGAGGGCGACGAGCGCGGCGGGCAGCAGCCAGCTGATCTGACCGCCGAAGGCGCTGTTGAACATCCGGCCGATGCCGGCCGTCCCGCCGAAGCCGGTGCTGCTGCCGCCGCCACCACCACCGCCGTTCCCTTCACCGCCGAGGAGGCGGCCGAGGCCGTTGTAGCCGAGGACGAGGTCGAGCAGCGTGTTGTCGGTCGAGCCGCCGATGTAGGGGCGTGCGTCGGACGGCCACAGGTCGACGAGCAGCACGTACCAGCCCACCGAGGCGACGAGCGCCCCCGCGCCGGCGGCGAGCTGGACCAGGCGACGGCGCAGCGGGGCCGCCGAGGCGAGCAGGATCACCGCCGCGAGCGCGGGCAGCACGAGGAACGCCTGCAGCATCTTGGTGAGGAAGCCGAGCCCGATCAGGGCGCCCGCGAGGGCGGTCCACCACACGCCGGCGCGGGTCGCGGCGGCGTCGACCGCGCGCACCACCGCGTAGGCGGCGGCCACGAGGCAGAGCACCAGCAGGGCGTCCGGGTTGTTGAAGCGGAACATCAGCACGGCGACCGGCGTCAGGGCCAGCGCGGCTCCGGCGAGCAGCCCCGCGCCCGGCCCGGACCAGCGCCGCACCGTCGCGTACAGCAGCCCCACCGTGGCGACGCCCATGAGCGCCTGCGGCGCGAGCATGGACCAGGCGTTGAACCCGAAGATCCGTCCCGACAGGCCCATGACCCACAGCGCGGCCGGCGGCTTGTCGACGGTGATGAAGTTCGACGCATCCATCGACCCGAACAGCCAGGCCCGCCATGACTGCGTCCCCGCCTGGACCGCGGCGGCGTAGTAGGTGTTCGCGTAACCCGTGGCACCGAGGTCCCACAGGTAGAGCACGGCGGTCCCGATCAACAGCGCGAGCAGCGCCGGGCGCACCCACCGGGGGTCGCCGACACGCCCGCGCCACAGAGCGGGGAGGCGCCGGGCCGCGGTGCGGCGGGTGTGGCGACCCGCCCGGGTGAAGGATGCGGGAGCCGGGGCTCGTCGGGGCACGCGGAACGCGGTCGTCAGACCGTCTCGGACCGTCATGGGGGCGACCCTGCGGCCCCGGCGTGTCGGTCCCGTGGGGCGAGCTTGTGCGTCGGCTGTGAACGGGCCGCTGGATCTCACACCGGGCGCACGCGCTGCTCCAACGCGTGGCGATCACTGAGATGCCCTGCACTGGGAGGTGACGCCGGGCCGAGAAGGGGGAACGCTGGTGGTGTGGTCGGCCCCTTCCTGCGCTCGCGGCGCGTGCGCCTCCTCGCCCGCTTCGCCGTGGGCGTCGTGTCGGTGGCCGTCCTCGTCGCTTCGGCCTTCGGGTGGACGCAGCTGCGTGCTCTGGATCGATCCACGCCGTCCGCGGCCGTCATCGACACGCCCGAGCCCGGGGCGACGGGCGAGCAGAACATCCTGCTCGTCGGCCTCGACACCCGCACCGACGCGCAGGGCAACCAGCTGCCCGGCGACGTCCTGGCCGCGCTCAACGCCGGCGCGGGCGATTCCGGCGGCGGGACGGCCGATTCGCTGACCGTCGTGCACGTGCCCGCCGGCGGCGGCCGCGCCACCGCGATCTCGGTGCCGCGCGACTCCTACGTCGACCTCGGGCAGGGCCTCGGCCGACACAAGATCAATTCCGCCTGGTCGCGGGCCGCGGCGCAGGCGACCGACGCCATGACCCGGTCGGGGCCGACCGGCAGCACGAGCCTCTTCGCCGCCGAGGCCGCGGCGCCGCTCTCGCCGAACGACCCGGCGGTGGTGCGCGCCGCGTCCGCCGCCGGCGCGCGCGCCACGATCGGGGCCGTGCAGCAGCTGACCGGGCTGCCGATCTCGCACTTCGCCGCGGTCAACCTCGCGGGCTTCGCCGACATCAGCACCGCGATCGGCGGCGTCCCGGTGTGCCTGCGCGCGCCGGCCCGGGACTCGTACACCGGCCTGTCGCTGCCCGCCGGCCCCCAGGAGGTCGGCGGCGCGCAGGCGCTCGCGTTCGTCCGCCAGCGCCACGGCCTGCCGAACGGCGACCTCGACCGCATCGCGCGCCAGCAGGTGTTCCTCGCGGGCGCCACCGAGACGCTGCTCTCGACCAACACCCTCGCCGACCCCTTCGCCCTCGCGCGGATCTCCGAGGCGGTCTCGCGCTCGGTCACGCTCGACGCCGGGTGGGACGTCCTCGGCTTCGCCCGGCAGATGCAGGGGCTCTCCGCCGGTGCGGTCACCTTCCGCACGATCCCCACCGGCTCCACGGAGCTGAGCACGTCGTCGGACGGCACGGCCGTCGAGGTCGATCCGGACGAGGTCCGTGCCTTCGTCGGCATCGCCATCGCCGCCGACGCCGGCAACCCGGCGGCCCAGGCGGCGCTCGCGCCCCCGGTCACCGCCGGCGTCTCCGACGCCTCGGTGAGCGCGGGGCTCGACCGGCTCGACGCCTCGTCGGAGGACGACGCGTCGAGCGCGGACGACGAGAAGCGCTCCGGGGGCTCCGAGGACTCCGAGAGCTCCGAGAGCTCCGAGAGCTCCGAGGACTCGAGCAGCAGCCGGGCGCGTCCGGCCATGCCGGTGTCGCCGACCCCGCCGATCACCGCCGCGGCGCCCGGTTGCATCAACTGACACGCCCGTTCGCAACTCGCCTGAACGAACGAACGGCGCTTTCGCTGCTTCGGTAGCAGCGAAAGCGCCGTCCGTTCGGTCCGGAGGGCCGGGGCGCGGTGGCGGTCGTCAGCTCGCGCGCTCGGAGCCGAGCGTCACGGGCACCTGGCGGGGCTCCCCGCCGGGGGAGGTGACGGTCAGGGTCACCTGGGCGCCCGGCTCCTGCGAGCGGATGGCCGCGACCAGGCTGTCGGCGTCGGGGATGACGCGGTCGTCGAGTCGCGTGACGACGTCGCCCTGCGTCAGGCCGGCCGCGGCGGCGGGCCCGCCCGGGGTGATCTGGCCGAGCACCGCGCCGTCGGCGCCCTCGGAGACGCCGACGCCGAGCACGGCGCGGTTCGCGAAGCCCTGCGTCACCAGCTCGTTGCCGATGCGCGCGGCCTGGTCGACGGGGATGGCGAAGCCGAGGCCGATCGAGCCGGACTGGCCGCCCTGCGACTGGCCCAGCGACGCGATCGCGGACGTGATGCCGACGACGCGGCCCTGCATGTCGACGAGCGCACCGCCGGAGTTGCCGGGGTTGATCGCGGCGTCGGTCTGGATCGCGTCGAGCACGGTCGCCTGGCCGCTCTGCGCACCGCCGCTGGCGACGGGGCGCTGGAGGGCGCTGACGATGCCGGTGGTCACGGTGCCGGACAGCCCGAGCGGCGAGCCGACGGCGACGACCTCCTGGCCGACGCGCAGCTGCGACGAGTCCCCGAGCGTGGCCGGGGTCAGGCCGGAGACGCCCTGGGCGCGCACGACGGCGAGGTCGGCGCTCGGGTCGGTGCCCACCACCTGCACGGGCGCGCGGTTGCCGTTCTGGAACACCGCGCTGAGGCCCTGGGGCGCGCCGGTGGCGCCGCCGCTCTCCGGTGTCTGCCCGAGCGGTGACTGCTGCTGGGCGGCCTGCCCGGCCTCGAGGACGTGGGCGTTGGTGAGGATCAGGCCGTCGGCGGAGATGATGACGCCCGAGCCCTCGCCCGACGGGCCCTCGAGCTGGACGACGCTCGGCAGGACGGTGTCGGCGACCTGCTCCACCGAGCCGGCCGGGGCGGGCGACGACGGTGCGGTGCCGGAGCCCGACGGCGCCGACGAGAGCACGGAGCTCGTACCGTCGTTCGACGACGCGGCCTCGTAGCCGACCGCGCCACCGACGCCGCCGGCCACGAGCACCGCGGCCAGGGCGCCCGCGACGAGGGCGACGGGACGCCGGCGTCGCGGCGGACCGGGCGGGGGCATCGACGGGCCGGGCGTCGTGGGCGGGGGTCCGGGCGGGCCGGTCGGGACGTCGTGACGGGACCAGGGGTCGCCGGGCTGACCGGGGTAGCCGGGCCGGCCGCCGGCCGGGAGCCCGGAACCGGGCGGCGCGGTCGGGTAGCCGCCGGGTCGCTCCCCGGCGGGGCCCGGGGGCAGTGTGCCTGTGCCGGTGCCGCCCGCAGGGCGTGCCGACGGGTCGGTGGGGGAGGTGGGGCTCGTGTCGCTCACGTGCTCCAGGGTCGGCCTGCGCCCTGTGCCCACCCTGCGCCTGACCTGCGGACTTCCTGAGAGATGACCCTGAGAAAGGGGAGGGAACGGGACGGCCGGGACCGAAGGGGACGGGCTCAGCGCACGACGCGGTACCAGTGCTCGGTCTCGCCCGGGAGGCGCTTGAGGCGCACCCGCGTCCCACCCGGACGCCGGAAGATCGGGGTGCCGTCGCCGAGGAGCACGGGCGCGAAGAACATCAGCACCTCGTCCAGCAGTCCGGCGTCGAGGCAATGGGCGGCGACGTCCGCGCCGAGGACGTTGACGTCGCGGTCACCGGCGAGGGCCTTCGCCCGCTCGACGGCCGTGGGCAGGTCGGTGGCGAACTCGACGCCGGCCGGTGGCTCCTCCGGAGGCCGGTGGGTGAGCACGACGACGGGCCCGTCGTACTGCCCGCCGAAGGCGCCCTCGGCGTCGGTGCCCGCGTTCGGGTCGTCGCCGCCGAAGGTGACGCGCCCGACGAGGATCGCGCCGGTGCGGGCGAGCACCCGGTCGGCCGTCGGGTTCTCGCCGCCGATGTGCTCGGTCAGCCAGGACATGTCACCGCCCGGCCCGGCGATGAAGCCGTCGAGCGAGGCGGTCGCCGAGTAGATCAGCCTGGCCATCGAGGGGTCCTCCGTCAGGGGCAGGGGCAGGGGCAGGGTCAGGGGTGGGCGGGCAGGGCGTCGACGAGCCTGTCCCAGGAGGCCGCGGGTGGCAGCTGGTGCCCCATGTCCGCGATCTCCAGCAGGCGGGCGCCCGGGATCGCGGCGGCGAGGGCGCGCCCGTGCGCGGGCGGGAACAGCGGGTCGGCGCCGCCGTGCACCACCAGGGTCGGCAGACCGGCCAGCGCGCTCAACGCGGTGGGACCCGTCGTCCCGGACGCGGCGACGATGAACGGGTTGGTGGTGCTCGCGGCGAGGTCCCGGCTGCGGGCGACCACCCGCTCGGCGATCGCGCGCACGCGGGTCTCCTCGAAGACCCCGTCGCCGGCGAAGGCCCGCTCGCCCTCGACGAGGGCGGCGACCGCGGCGTCGTGGTCGGTCCAGTCGGGGCCGGGGCCCTCGTCGGCGAACAGGGCCGCGATCGCGGGCGACGGCCCGGGCAGGTCGCCGACGGACGGGTCGACCGCGGTGGTCGCGAGCAGGGTGAGCGCGCCGACGCGCTCGGGGTGGGCGAGGGCCAGGCACTGCGCGACACCTGCGCCCGCGGAGAGGCCGACGACGTGGGCGCGGTCGACGCCGAGGGCGTCGAGCACGGCGAGCGCGTCGGTGACCAGGTCCGTCCCGGTGTAGCCGGGCGCGCCCGTGGGCCACGACGTCGAGGCGCCCGTGTCGCGCGCGTCGTAGCGGATCACCCGCCAGCCCCGGGCGACGAGGCGCGCGCACAGGTCGTCGTCCCACCACTCCCGCGACCAGCCCGCGCCGCCGATCAGCAGCATCGCCGGGGCGTCGGCGTCGCCGAGCACCTCCGCGTCGAGCTGCACGTCCTCGTCGACGTCGATGAGCACGGCGCCGCTCCCTCCGGTTGCGAACTGCAACCGGTACTGAATCGGACCTCGCGGCCGGTTGTCAAGTGCAACCGGTGGCGCTCGCACAGCTCGCACACAGGTCGCGTCCAGCATCGGGACAGCCGCCGCGACGAGCGTGCCCGATCATGGCGTCCCCGCTCCTCGCCGCCCTGCGCTCCCCGCTGCGCCCGACCGTCACCGCGCCGTCCGGCGTGACGGCGCCCTCTCGCGTCCGGCGCGCCCTGCCACGCGATCCCCGGTGGGCGCGGTGGTGCCTGTTCGGGCTGCTGGCCGGCACCGCGGTGCTCTACCTGTGGTCGCTGGGCGACCCGGGGTGGGCGAACGCCTCCTACTCCGCGGCGGCCCGGGCCGGCGCGACGAGCTGGTCGGCGTGGTTCTTCGGGGCCTCCGACGCGCCCGGCCTGATCATGGTCGACAAGCCGCGCGTGACGTGAGCAGGCACAGCTCGCCCACAGGTCCGGCACACGGCCCGTCCACGGACGCGGCCGACGCTGCGATCATGACCGCAGCGACCACGATCCCCACCCCGTCCTCCCGCGCCCATCGGGAGCCCGTCGAGGCCACCGGGACCGCCGTCCTCGACGTCGTCGTCCCCGTGTTCAACGAGGAGCGCGACCTGGGCCCCTGCGTCCGGCGCCTGCACCGGCACCTCACCGACGCGCTGCCCTACCCGTTCCGGATCACGGTCGCCGACAACGCGAGCACCGACGCGACACTGGCGGTCGCCGAGGCGCTGGCCGAGGAGTTCGCCGAGGTCACCGTGGTCCACCTCGACGAGAAAGGCCGCGGGCGGGCGCTGCGGGCGGTGTGGTCGGCGTCGGACGCGCCGGTGCTCGCGTACATGGACGTCGACCTGTCCACCGATCTGAACGCCCTGCTGCCGCTGGTGGCCCCGCTGATCTCCGGGCATTCCGACCTCGCGATCGGCTCGCGGCTGGCGCCCTCGTCGCGGGTGGTGCGCGGCGTGAAGCGGGAGGTGATCTCGCGCTGCTACAACGTCCTGCTGCGCGGGACGCTGCGGGCGCGCTTCTCCGACGCGCAGTGCGGCTTCAAGGCGATCCGCGCCGACGTGGCTCGCCGGCTGCTGCCGCTCGTCGAGGACACGGGCTGGTTCTTCGACACCGAGCTCCTCGTGCTCGCCGAGCGCTCGGGGCTGCGGATCCACGAGGTGCCCGTCGACTGGGTCGACGACCCGGACTCGCGCGTCGACGTCGTGGCCACCGCGGTCGCCGACCTCAAGGGCGTCGCCCGCGTCGGCCGAGCGCTGGCCACCGGCGCGCTGCCGGTCGCGCAGCTGCGCCGGGAGCTCGGGCGCGCGGAGATCGGCTCGGCCGACGAGAGGGCCGACGAGAGGGCGGGGGTGGCGCCCGGGATGACGGCGCAGATCGTGCGGTTCGCAGCCATCGGGATCGTCTCGACGCTGGCGTTCCTGCTGCTCTACTCCCTCTTCCGCACCGCCATGCCCGCGCAGGTGTCCAACCTGCTCGCGCTGGTCATCACCGCCGTCGCCAACACCGCGGCCAACCGCCGGCTGACCTTCGGCATCCGCGGGCGCCGCCACGCCGGACGGAGCCAGGTCGAGGGCCTCGTCGTCTTCGGGCTGGGCCTGGCGCTGACGTCCGGCTCGCTCGCCCTGCTCGGCGCCCTCGCCCCGGCGGCGAGCCACGGCATCGAGCTCGCCGTCCTCGTCCTCGCCAACCTCGTCGCCACCCTCCTGCGCTTCGTCGCCTACCGCGCCTGGGTCTTCCACCCGCGCCGCCAGCAGGGGTGACGACGTGTCAGCGGCGTGGCGCCGAAAGACACCAGCGTCCGAAATCCTCCGTCGATCACGAACCCGGAGCACCGATGAGCACCGCGACCGACCCGGACGTCGCCGCACCGACCACCCCGCCGAGCGAGCCGCCGCCCGACCCCTCGTGGCCCCGTCGCGCGTGGCGCGGGCGCGCCGACGACCCGCGCTGGGCGCGCCCGGCGCTGCTCGGTCTGCTCGCGGCGACCGCGGTGACCTACCTGTGGAACCTGGGTGCCTCGGGCTGGGCGAACTCCTTCTACGCCGCAGCCGTCCAGGCCGGCACGCAGTCGCCGAAGGCGTGGCTGTTCGGCGCCCTCGACGCGCCGGGCCTCATCACGGTGGACAAGCCGCCGGCCTCGCTGTGGGTCATGGCGCTGTCCGGGCGGATCTTCGGGTTCAGCTCCTGGTCGATGCTCGCCCCCCAGGCGCTCATGGGCGTCGCCGCGGTCGGGCTGCTGTACCTCACCGTGCGGCGCTGGTCGGGCCCGCGCACCGCGCTCGCCGCCGGTGCCCTGCTCGCGGCGACGCCGGTCGCGGTGCTGATGTTCCGGTTCAACAACCCCGACGCGATGCTCGTGCTGACCATGGTCGCCGCTGCGTACACGACGACGCGGTCGGTCGACGCGGCCGGACGCCGCGCCGGGACCTGGTGGCTCGTCGCCACCGGTGCCCTCGTCGGCCTCGGGTTCCTCACGAAGCAGCTCCAGGTGCTCCTCGTGGTCCCGGCCCTCGCGCTGACGGTGCTGGTCGTGGCGCCGTCGCGGCCGTGGCGCCGGATCGGCGACCTCCTCGCGGGCGGCGCGGCCGTGGTCGTCTCCGCCGGCTGGTACGTGGCACTCGTCGAACTCTGGCCCGCGTCCTCACGCCCCTACATCGGCGGGTCGACGACCAACTCGTTGCTCGAGCTCGCGCTCGGCTACAACGGTCTCGGCCGCATCCTCGGCACCGAGGGCAACCCGGGGGGTGGCCCGAACGGTGGCCCCGGCGGCGGTCCGGGAGGCGGTCCGGGAGGCCTCGGACCGGGCGTACCGGGCGGCCTCGGAGGCGGCGCGCCGGCGGGCATGCCCCCGGGAAGCATGGGCGGTCCCGGCGGCTTCGGTGGCGCGCCGGGCGTCCAGCGCCTGTTCACATCCGAGTTCTCGGGTCAGGCGTCGTGGCTCCTGCCTGCGGCGCTCGTGCTGCTCGTCGCCGCGCTCTGGGCCCTGCGTCGCGCGCCGCGCACCGACCGCACCCGCGGGCTCCTGCTGCTCGGCGGTGTCTGGACGCTCGTGCACGCCGTGGTCTTCAGCGCGATGAGCGGGATCATCCACCCCTACTACGCGGTCGCCCTGGCGCCCGGGATCGTGCTCACGACCGCCGTCGGTGCGTCCGTCCTGTGGCGACGCCGATCGCAGCGCTGGACTCGGGTCGTGCTCGCGGTGGTGGTGGCGGGCACCGCGCTGTGGAGCGCGGTGATCCTCGCCCAGCACGAGTGGATGCCGTGGGCGCGCTGGGTGCTGCTCGTCGCCGGGGTGCTCGGGACCGTGGCGCTGCTCGTCCCGCCGGAGCGGTGGGGACGGACGGCGACGGTCGGCGTCATCGCGGCGCTCGTCGCCGTGCTCGGCGGCTCCACGGCGTTCGCGGCGGACACCGCCGTCACGCCGCACCAGGGCCCGGTCGTCAGCGCCGGCCCAGGCGGCGGGGCGGGCGGGATGACCGGCGGACGCCGTGACGCCGGCGCTCCGCGCGACGCGCCCCCCGGGGGCCCGGAGAGCGAGCCGACCTCGCCGGCGCTCGTCTCCCTGCTCCAGGGCGCCGGCACGCGCTGGGCGGCCGCCACCACCGGCGCGATGAGTGCGGCGTCGCTCCAGCTCGCGTCCGGTGTCCCGGTGATGGCGATGGGCGGGTTCATGGGCAGCGACCCCGCCCCGACGCTCGCCGAGTTCCAGGCCGACGTCGCCTCCGGGCAGGTGCGCTACTACGTGGAGGGCGGTGGTCCCGGAGGCGGCGGCAACGGCCCCCGAATCGGTGACCAGGGCTCCGGAGACCTTGGCGAACGGGACCTCCGGGGCGACAGTGCTCAAATCCGTACCTGGGTACAGACTCACTTCACGCCGATCGACGTCGGAGGGCGCACCGTGTACGACCTGGAAGCACCGATGTCCTGAACGTGCCTCGCGCCACGCCCCGGGACCCTCGGCCACCGGCTCGGCCGGTCATCGCGGGGGTCGTGCGGACCCTCCCCCCGGGTTCGCGCGGCCCTCGCCCGGCTCCCCGGGGCTCAGCCGGACCGGTACGCCGCGGTGAGGTGGCCGAACGCGACGACGTTCTCCTCGTAGGTGCGGGCGGCGGGGTCGAACACCCCGCCACACGTGATCAACCGGAGCTGGCTGTCCGGGGTCGGCCCGTAGACGGCCTCGGTGGGGAAGGTGTACTTCGCGTACCGCTCGACGCGGTCGATGACGAAGACGGCCGTGGTGTCGTCGTCGCGGTGCACCTCGACGGTCGCGCCGGCGGGCATCCGTGCGAGCCGGAAGAACGCGCCCTGTTCGCCGTCGAGGTTGACGTGCGCCGCGAGCACGGTGGGTCCGACCGCGCCCGGGCTCGCGCTCTCCTCGTACCAACCCACGGTCCCGGCGTCCCGCGGCACCTCGAGGGAGTCGTCGGCGTTGCGGCCCAGGTCGGTGGTCTCCTCGGTGGACAGGCCGATCGAGGGGGCGTCCACGCCGGTCACGTCCGCCTCCGGCAGCGGGACGGGCACCGGGGCGCGCTCACCGGGCGCCAGGGCCGCGGTGCGCGTCTCCTCCGGGCCGCCACCACCGCCACCGACGGCCGCCACCAGCACGCCGACGGCCAGCAGCGCGAGCACGAAGGCGACGAGACGGCCGGACACGTCGTCGAGGATGCACCCACGACAGTGTGCAGCCCGGACGACGCGCCCCGCCGGGGCGGATCGCTGCGGCTCAGGCCGGGCGGTAGGCGCCGGTGAGGTGGCCGAAGACGACGATGTTGTCCTCGTAGCTGCGGGTGCGCTCGTCGAACACCCCGCCGCAGGTGATCAACCGGATTTGGGCGTCGTCGGTCGGGCCGTAGACGGCATCGGTGGGGAAGGCGTCCTTCGCGTAGCGCTCGACGCGGTCGACGGTGAAGACGGCCGTGGTGTCGTCGTCGCGGTGCACCTCGACCGCCTCGCCCGGCCGCATCTCCCCGAGCCGGGAGAAGGCGCCCGCCTCGCCGCGGAAGTTGACGTGGGCGGCGAGCACCGACGGCCCGCGCTGCCCGGGGACGGCGCTGCGCTCGTACCAGCCCACGGTCGTCGCGCTGCGCGGGACGTCGAGGGAGTTGTCGTCCCGCAGACCCAGGGTCGTGGTGTCGGCCGCGGCCATGCCGATCGAGGGTGCGTCGACGCCGGTGATCTGCGCCGGCGCCAGGGGGGTCGGCACCGACACCCGCTCGGCCACCGGCACCGACCGGCTCCGCGGCCCCTCGTCCTCCTCGCCGGAGTTGAGGAACGCCACGAGCACGCCGACGGCGAGCACGACGAGGACGAGCGCGGTGACGCGCCCGGTCAGCTTGTCCAAGAGCCCGCCACCGCGCGACGGGCCCTCGGGCGGCGCCTCGGGGGCGGCCACCTCAGACGGCCTCGCGCTTCGCGAGGACGATCTGCCGGCCCCGCACGACGCCCGCGCCGGCGCCGATGCCGGCGATCGCCAGGAAGATCACCTGGCCCGGCGTGGGGCCGGAGTCCGACCCGTCGCCGGCGGCGATGCCGCCCACGGGGTAGCCGGTGTAGTGCCGGGGCCCGCCGACGCCCCAGTCGCAGGCCTGGCCGTCGTTGTCCCCGTCGAGGTTGTTCGGGTCCGACGGATCCCGCATCAGCTCGGCCTGGGCGTCCGCGGTGTCCGCGAAGTCCCAGCAGTCGAGGTCGAACGCCGAGCGCACCGGCGGGACGTAGTGGTAGTACGTGCTGCCCGGGCCGTAGACCACGGGCGGCAGCGTGACGGTGTGGGTCTCCGTCTCGGTGGTGGGGTGCGAGGACGACGAGGTCGTCGGCGTCGTGGTGGTCGTCCCCCCGGTGCCCGGCAGCGGGAGCTCCGGGATCTCCGGGAGCGAGCCGTTGCCTCCGAGCGCGCCGGAAATGCTGTCGACGATGCCCCCGACCACGTCACCGATGCTGCCGCCCGGGTCCAAGATGTCGATCGGGGAGTCCGCCGCGGCGGTCCCCGCCGTGGAGATCATGCCCGCCGCCATCAATCCGACCAGCGCGCTGACCGCGCGCCGACGTCCGTTCGCCATGTCCCGACCCGATTCGTTCGTCCCGACGTGATCGAGGTCGTCGACCCATGGCGACTCCCCCGAACGATGTAACGCCGGAGCCGCATGTTGGGTACGCGTCAGTAGGTCGGTGGAGGCTCGCGACGTCCAGACGCCTCGACAGGCGCAGGCCCTTCCGACGACAGAGCGTGATTGCTCCGGTCCGGTCCGGAGGCGCTCCCGCTCCTGGGGGACCGGATCTCCACGGGAGCTCAGGGCGTTTCCGCCAGCGAGGCGGGAGTGTCGAGGTGGCTCTCGTCCGCCGAGGCCAGGCGGTCGATCCGCCTACCGGGACCTCTCGTCGAAGCCTTGACGACCCCGCTACGTCAGCCATTCGAGTGGATCTGTGGAGGGTTGGGGGGAGATCTCGGGGAACGGGTAATGGATGTGACCCTCCGTGCGACGCGTAGAGCGAACGGCTGAACGCACTCGGCCGCGAGCGCACTGAAGGGGAGTACCGATGAAGGGTCGACGGAGCAGCGGCAGCGCCGCGGTCGTGCTGGCCGGCTGCGTGGGGCTGGCGGTGATGGCTCCGGGGCTCGCGCTCGCGGCGCCGGTGGCCAGTGCGACGACGGAAGCGGAATGCGAGGCGCTCGGCTACACCTGGACCGGTGGCGTCTGCGACGACGGCGTCCTGGTGACCGACCCGGCGGACAGTGCTGACTCGGTCGACCCGGCGGACTCCGCTGACCCGGTCGACTCCGCTGACCCGGTCGACCCGGTCGACCCGGTCGACCCTGTCGACCCGGTCGACCCGGCGGACCCGGTCGACCCGGCGGACCCGGTCGACCCGGTCGACCCGGCGGACCCGGTCGACCCGGCGGACCCTGTCGACCCGGTCGACCCGGTCTACCCGGTCGACCCGGCGGACCCGGTCGACCCGGCGGACCCGGCGGACCCGGCGGACCCGGCGGACCCGGTCGACCCGGTTGACCCGGCGGACCCGGTCGACCCGGTCGACCCGGTCGACCCGGCGGACTCCGCTGACCCGGTCGACCCGGCGGACCCGGCGGACTCCGCTGACCCGGCTGACCCGGCCGAGCAGGAGGCGCCAGCCACCGAGGACGACATCAAGGACGCTGTCCCGGACGTGCAGGAGGACATCGACAACCTGCTGCCTGGCACGAACAAGATCGGGCTCCCGAACCTGCCGACGATCCCGCAGCCTGTGGACGGCAAGTTCGACAACGTCAACGACGCCTGCCTGAACGCGATCTCGCAGCTGAAGTTCCCCGCCGGGACGTCGGGCCTCGGGAACCTCAGCAACCAGCTGCAGGACTTCTGCCGCGGTCTGGACACGACCGACGTGCACGTCTGCCTCGAGCACCTGCGTGACGTGGTCAAGCACCTCTGCCCGACCGTGATCGAGTACAACACCACGATCAACTTCGTCAACACGCACGTGTCGTACGAGTGGTGGGGCGCCTACTGGCACCACCGCTACGACGTCGACTGCGACGAGCTGACCTACGACGAGGCCAACGCGATCCTCGACTGGGACCGTTCGGACCCGTTCCGTCTGGACCGTGACGACGACGGCGAGGCCTGCGAGGCCAACGCCCACGGCGACGACGTCGAGACCGTCGTGTACGACAGCTACCCCGTCGGCGGTGTCGCGACCGGCGACGGCAGCACGGACTCCGGCGCCTCGGGTGTCGAGGTCGCGCTGGCGGCCGGCGCGCTCGGCGGCCTCGGTGTGACCGGCCTGGCCCTCGTCCGGCGCTTCGCGCGGCAGGGCTGATCCCATGGGCACCGTGATGGACCGCAAGGACGAGAAGACCGGCACGCACGGGACCACCAAGGCGGCGATCGCCGTCGTCGCGGTCCTCGGGCTGCTGCTCGTGGTGGCCTACGTGATGGGCAACCCCTCGCAGCGGACCGGCCCGACGAGCGTCGCGCTGCCGGCGCAGCGCACGGCCGTTGCGCTGCCGCTCCAGGCCTCCGGCACGACGAACCTCCAGGTCCCGTCGATCGGGGTGGACACCCGGCAGCTCACCGAGCTGGGCCAGACCGAGGACCGGCGCCTCGAGGTGCCGAGCGACGCCACGACCGTCGGCCACTACGCGGGCGGCGCGGCACCCGGCGAGCGGGGTCCGGCGGTCTACGCCTCGCACGTGAACTACCGCGGGGTCGACGGCGGCTTCGCCCGCCTCGCGGAGGTCGAGGCCGGTGACCAGGTGCTCGTCGAGCGCCAGGACGGGGTCACCGTCGTCTACGCCGTCGACCGGGTCGACATGGTCCCGAAGGACGCGTTCCCGACCGCCCAGGTCTACGGGCCGACCAGCGGCCCGGAGCTGCGCCTCATCACCTGCGGCGGGGAGTTCGACGCCGACGTCCGCAGCTACGAGGACAACGTGGTCGTGTACGCCCGCGCGGTGGAGGCCTACCGGGCGTAAGCGGCGACGTAGCGACGACGGCCGGGCCCCGGGGCAGGGGGCCCGGCCGTTCTCGCTTCTCAGGCCCCGCACAGGCCGCGGTCAGCCGGACCACACCCGCCGCACGGACCGTGGGGATCATGACCACCCTCGCGACCGCCCCGACGGAGCCTCTCCTCGATGCGCCGGCACGGAACGACAGGCGCGGGGGGACCGTCGCTGCGGGCACCGCGGTGCTCCTCGGGATCGCGGCGGTGATCGGCTCCTACGTCGTCGCCGTGCTCGACCCGACCGGCCGGGCCCTCGACGACGCCGTGCTGCGGACGGCCACCGGGCTGGGCCTGCGCGGCGAGGGCCTCGGGGTGCTCGAGCTCGTCGGCATCCCCTCGGTGGGCCTGGCGGTGGTCGTCCTCGCCGGCCTCGCGCTCGTTCGCGGGCGGGGCGATCGGGCCCTGACGGTGGTCGCCCTCGTGGTCGGCGCCCAGGTGGTGACCCAGTTCCTCAAGGCCGGGCTCGTCCGCCCCGACTCCACCGAGGGCAACTCCCTGCCCAGCGGCCATGTCACGCTCGTCGCCTCGCTCGGCGTCGCCCTCGTGCTCGTCGTGCCGCGGTTGCTCCGGCCGCTCGCCGGGCTGGCCGCGCTCGCGGTGACCGGCCTCGCCGGGGTCGCGACGATCGTCGCCGGCTGGCACCGGCCCAGCGACGTCGTCGCTGCGCTCGGGGTCGTCGCGGCGACGACCGGCGTCCTCACCCTCGTGGGGGCGGTGCTCCGGGGGCGACGGCGTCCACGATCTGGATGAGCCCGTCGTGCGGGGTCGAGACGCGCACGAAGCCGTGCCGGACGAGGGCGTCGGCGAGCTCCCCGCGGCGGAACAGGCGGGCCTGACCCCCGCGGGCCAGGAGCTCGGTGGTGAACCGGAACGGTCCGGGCGCGTGGCCGGGCACGGCGGCGGCGAGGCGGCCGCCCGGTCGCAGCACCCGCGCGATCTCGATCAGTGCGGTGTCGAGGTCGGGCACCAGGTGCAGGCACAGCGAGCAGGACACGGCGTCGACGACGGCGTCGCGCAACGGCAGCGACATCGCGTCGGCGCGGACGAGGACGGCGTTCTCCGCGGTGACGGCCTTCGCCGCGCGGGTGAGCATGGCCGGGGAGAGGTCGGCGCCCACGACCAGCCCGCGCGGCCCCACCGCGTCGGCGAGGTGGCGGGTGAGCGTCCCGGGTCCGCAGGCCAGGTCGAGCACCGTGTCGCCCTCGAGGAGGTCGAGCCGTCGCGCGACGTCGTAGAAGTCGCGCACGAGGTCACCGCCGGCGAACCCCGGGACGGCGCCGCCGAACCGGTCGCCCGCGGCGAGGAGCCGGTCGTAGGCGCCGGCACCACCGCCGGTCTCCCACAGGTCCTGGACGCGACCCCGCGAGCCGGGACGACCTTCGACCAGGTCGATCCACGGCGCGCCGTCGTCCGGCGGCAGCGGGACCACGAGCAGGTCCGCGAGACGCTCGCGGGCGCTCACCCGGCGTCGTTTCCGGAGCCCCGCACCGCCGCACGCAGCGCCTCGAACTCCTCGACGACGGCGTCGGCGAGCGTGTGGAGATCGGGCATCAGCTCGGCGCAGGCCAGGAGCCCGATGTCGAGCTGGTCGACGTAGCTCTGGACCGTGATGTTCAGGCCCACCGGGTCGGCGACCGCCGAGACCGGGATGTAGTGGGTCATCTGGGCGCCGCCCAGGTACAGCGGCTCCCGTGGTCCCGGCACGTTGGACACGACGGTGTTGAACGGGGCCGGGGCGACCGTGCTCCACCGGGTCAGCGCGCGGCTCACCGCGGTGACGGTGGCGGGCACGCCCAGCCCCGCCGCGTCGGGCGTGAGCTCGCCCGGTAACGCGGCGAACACCTGCTTGGCGACGCGCAGCGCGTCGTGCGCCGCGCCCAGACGCGCGAGCGGGTCGTCGATGTCGGTGGGCAGCGCCGCCACGGTCGCCGACACCCGGTTGGTCCACTGCTCGTCCTCGTCACCCTCGCGCAGCGACACCGGGATCATCGCGGTGAGGGGCTGGTCGGGCAGCTCACCGCGCTCGAGCAGCCACCGTCGCAGCCCGCCTCCGCACAGGGACACCACGACGTCGTTGATCGTCGCGCCGGCCTCCTTCCCGACGGCCTTGACCTCCGCCAGCGGGAGGGTGCGGTGCACGAACTTCCGGTAGCGGCTGACCGGGGCGTTGAACGGGGTGGGCGGCGTGACGAGCGGGGGCAGGCGGGGGAGGTCGTGCTCGGGATCGCGCTCGCGGCCGACGTTGAGCACCGAGCCCAGGGGGCCCCGCAGGCTCCCGCGCACCTTGTCGGCGAGGTCGATCACCGCGGGGTTGCGGCTCGCCCGGGCCACGCTCTGGCCGGCCCGTGCCGCGAGCAGCAGCCCGCGCGCCGGGCGACGCAGCCCGTGCGCGGCGGCGCGGGCGAGGACCCCCGCGGTGGAGGGCGGCTCCTCGGAGGTCCACTCGCCCGCGTGGCTCGGGGGCTCGGCGTCGGGGACGTCGTCGAGCATGAGCTCGAGGAGGTCCGCGCCCGCGGCTCCGTCCACCGCGCTGTGATGGATCATGGTGAGGATCGCGAACCGGTCGGCTCCGCCGTCCTCTCCGGCGAGCCCCTCGATGACGTGCGAGACCCACAGCGGGTGCTCACGGTCCATCGGCGCGGCGATCAGCCGGCCCACGAGCTGGTCGAGCTGGTCGTCGGTGCCGGGCGGGGGCACCGCGCTGTGGCGGACGTGGAAGTCGAGGTCGAAGTCGGGGTCGGCGATCCAGTAGGGATGGTCGAGCCCGAACGGCACCTCGACCAGCCGCCGCCGCAACGGCTCGAGCTGGTGCAGCCGGTCGGCGAGCTGGCGACGCCAGGCCGGGTAGGGCGCGAAGTCGGGGTCGTCGGGCCGCTCGAGGATCAACAGCTGGCTGACGTGCAGGAACTGGTGGTCGTCCTCGAGATCGAGGAAGGCCGAGTCCAGACCGGACAGCTGCTTCACGGTGGGGGACCTCCACGTCGACGACCACGGCGGGGGCACAGTCTGTGGCCACCGGGCGTCCCGCGGCCACCCGGCGCATGCGGGGCATCGCGATTCACCTCATCGGTGGACTCAAGTCCTCGCGACGGCCTTCGTAACCTCCGGACGTCACGTCCGTTGAGCGGTCCGGAGGAGTGCTCACTCGATCGGTGGTGCACGCCGGACCTCACGAGCGGACGGAGAGCCAGACATGGGACGGCACCAGTCGGCGGCGTCCTCACGTCGTGCCCGGGTCGCGCTCGGCGCGCTCCCGCTGGTCGCCACCGTCGGGGCCATCGGTGTCGGGTCCGTGGTGATGAGCCCGGCGAGCTCCGACGCGCCGCTCGGGCCGCCGAGCGTCGGCGGGGGCGCCGGGGCGCCGGCGGTCGCGCCCCCGCTCGGGCCGGGTCTCGCTCCGGCGCCGGTCACCGTTCTCGACCTCGCTGCCACGGACGGGTCGGTCGTCCCCGAGGGTGTTCCCGGCAGCACGATCGGCCGTGCCCGGACCGGGAGCGGGGGCTCCCGGGGTGACGACGCGCCGGCCTCGGGCCGCGCGACCCGCGCCGGCGCGACCGCGGGCGGCGAAGAGGTCGCCCGCACCTCATCGGGCCGCGACGTCGCGATCCCCGCGCGCGGCGGCGCCTCGGGCGGAGGGTCCACGGGCTCCGCCCCCGGCGGTGGTGGCGGCGCGGACGGTGGCGGCTCCGGCAGCGGGTCGGGCGGTTCCGGGGGAACGGCCTCGTCCGGGGGCTCGGGCTCCGGCGGCGGTGGGAGCGACGACGGCGGCGGCTCGGGCGGCTCCGGCGGCGGCGGCCTGCTCGGCGGCGTCGTGGGCGGCCTCGGCTCGACCGTGCACGGCGCGACGTCGCTGCTGTCCTTCGGCGGCGGCGACTCCGAGGGGTCGGACTCGGTCCTTTCCTTCGGCTCATGAGCCGCTCGGGCTCCGTGCCCGCCGACACATCGACCGACAATATAGTTAGCTGATACAACGGCCTGGTGACGGCACCGACCGACGAGCGCCTGGCCACCGCGGCCGCGCTGGACACCTTCGCGGCGTGGGCGATCCGCTCCACCGCCGGGCGTGACCTCAGCCTGACGACCGCGTCCACGCTCGCGACGCTCGACCGCGACGGACCGCAGCGTCTCTCCGACCTCGCCGTGCGCGAGGGCGTGACCCAGCCGAGCATGACCGCGCTGGTGACCCGCCTGGAGCGTGACGGTCTCGCCACGCGCGGCGCCGACCCGAGCGACGGCCGGGCGGTCGTGGTGACGCTGACCGACGCGGGACGCGAGGTCCTCATCGCGCGGCGGACCCGGCGCGCCGCGCGTCTGGCCGAGCTGCTCGACCACCTCGAGCCCGACGAGCGCGCCGCCGTCGACGCGGCCGCCGGGGCGCTGTCACGCCTGACCCGAGCCGCACCCTCGCGAGGAGCGTCGTGAGCACGTCCCCCACCGCCAGCCCGTTCCGCCAGCCGAAGGCCGTCTGGGCGGTGGCGTTCGCCTGCGTCATCTCCTTCATGGGCATCGGCCTCGTCGACCCGATCCTCCCGGCGCTGGCCCAGCAGCTCGCGGCCACGCCCGCGCAGGTCTCGCTGCTGTTCACCAGCTACCTGCTCATCACCGCAGTGGCCATGCTGGTGACCGGCTGGGTCTCCAGCCGCATCGGCGCCAAGGCCACGCTCGTGACCGGTCTGTCGATCATCGTCGTGTTCGCCGCGCTGGCCGGCGCATCGGGGAGCATCGGCGAGATCGTCGGCTTCCGGGCCGGCTGGGGGCTGGGCAACGCGCTGTTCATCGCCACGTCGCTGGCGGTGATCGTCGCCTCGGCCAGCGGCGGGTTCGCCGGCGCGATCATCCTCTACGAGACCGCGCTCGGTGTCGGCATCGCGCTCGGCCCGCTCGTCGGCGGCCTCCTCGGCTCGGTCAGCTGGCGCGCTCCGTTCTTCGGCGTCGCCGTGCTGATGGCGATCGCGCTGATCGCGACGCTGGTGCTGCTGGACAAGACACCGAAGCCTGCGACGAAGATCGGCCTGCTCGACCCGATCCGGGCGCTGCGCCACCGCAGCCTGGCGACGATCGCGGTGACCGCCTTCGCCTACAACTGGGGCTTCTTCACCCTGCTCGCGTACTCGCCCTACTCGATGGGCGACCTGTCCGAGCTCGGCCTCGGCGCCGTCTTCACCGCGTGGGGCGTGCTGGTCGCGATCTTCGCGGTGTTCGTGGCCCCCGCGCTGGAAAGCCGCTTCGGCACCGTGCGGGTCCTCTACTTCGTGCTCGGGCTGCTCGCGGTCGACCTGCTCGTGATCGCGGTCTGGAACGACACCCCGGGCGTCGTCATCGGCGCGGTGATCGTCGCCGGCGCCATGATCGGGCTCAACAACACGCTGGTCACCCAGGCCGTCATGTCGGTGGCCCCGGTCGAGCGCCCGGTCGCGTCGGCGTCCTACAGCTTCGTGCGTTTCCTCGGCGGCGGCCTCGCGCCGTGGATCGCCGGCCTCCTCGCCGAGGCGTTCCTGCCGAACACCCCGTTCTGGGTCGGCGCGGCCGTGGTCGCGGTCGGCATCCTCGTGCTGTCCACCGCCCACCGGCTCCTGCGCGCCGTCGAGACGGGGGAGGACGCGGTGACGACCGAGGACACCGAGCCCGACGACGCACCCCGTCCGGTCCTCGTCGCGGTCGACGGGGCCCCGCAGGCCCCGGCGGTCGCCGCGGCGGGCGGGCGGCTCGCGGTCCTGTTGGACGCGCCGCTGGTCGTCGTGCACGTGCCCGAACGGGCGCTCGTCGACGACGCGGCGGCCGACGACGGTGCCGGCGGCGCCCTCGACCGCTCCCTCGCCGCCGCGCGCGAGGCCCGCGGTCCCGGTGCGCCGGTGAGCTCCGAGACGCTCGCCCCGGTGGGCACCCACGGCGACGTGGGCGGCGAGCTGGTCGCGGTCGCCCGCCGTCACCACGCCCGGGCGGTCGTCGTCGGCCTTCCGTGCGACGGGGCGCTCGCGGCCCTGGCCGCCCCGAGCGCCGACCGGGCGCTGTGGACCCGCGGGCCCTGCCCCGTCGTGGTCGTCCCCGACGGGACCGACCCCGCGGAGCCGGTCGTGCCGAACGAGGCGGCGGTGCCCGCCGGGCGCTGACCCCCGGACACACTAAACGGGCCCGGTCCACCGTGTCGGTGGACCGGGCCCGTTTCGTGTGCGGGTGTCGTGCCTCAGGCAGGAATGCTCGGGAGCTCGAACTGGCTGGGCAGCTCCGGGAAGAAGTCGCTCGGTGCCGGGAGCTTCGGCAGCGACGGCGCGTCCGGCAGGCCGGGGACCTCGACGCCGTTGAAGGTGTTGCCCTGGCCGTTGCCCTGCCCGATGACGTTGCCGGTGTCGACGCCGACGTTGCTGCCCTCGGAGGTGACGTTGTTGTTCTCGTCGACCTCCGACTGGGCGGACGCGAACGGGGCGGCGACCATCAGGCCGGCGGCGACGCCGACGGTGACGACGCCCATCTTCTTCAGCACGAGAACTCCTAAAGGTCTGTCGGGGGAACAGGCGATGGGCCGGAGAGCTGAGGAGCGCGGCACCGACGCCTCGGAGGACTCAACGAGGCCGTGACGTCCTCGTGATCTCGACGTGCGGGATTGTCCCCGAACGGGGGATGTCCCCGGAGGAACTCTCGGCCGAGGAGCACGGCGGCCCGGCCACCGAGAACGGTGACCGGGCCGGCGCGGACCTCGGGCCGAGGCTCAGAGAACGTCGACGGTCATCGGGTCGACGGGCGCCTCGGGCGCCTCGGGCGCCTCGGCGGCTTCGGAGACCTCGGGGGCCTCGGAGACCTCGGCGTCCGGCGTGGGCAGCGCGGCCTCCTCGCCGAGCACGCTCACGGCGACGTTGTTGCCGCTGAGGTTGCCGTTGAGGATGTCGTTGCAGACGATGTTGAGGGCGTTGGCGCCACCCACCGGGGCCTGGACGAGGGCGTTGCCCAGGACCGAGTCGCCGTCGATGCCGCCGTTGGCCTCGGCGGAACCGCCGGTGACGTTGCAGTCCGAGGACCCGCCGTGGTGCTTGCCGTGGCCGTCGTGACCCGACTCGGTGGCGGAGGCGAACGGCGCGGCGACCATCAGGCCGGCGGCGACGCCGACGGTGACGACGCCCATCTTCTTCAGCACAAGGACTCCAGGTGTCTCGGGGGAGCGGGGTGGGCGGCTTGGCCGGGGAGCACATCGCCCACGTTCCGAACGGCCCAACGAGGACGTGACGGCAGCGTTACCTCTCGCGGCGCGAACCCCCCGAACGTGGCATGGAGTCCGGTGCCCCGGCGGCCGAGACGCACGAAGGCCCGGCCACCGATCGGTGGGCCGGGCCGTCGCGAGGTTCTGGTGGCGTTCGCCGCAGCGGATGCCGTCAGAGGTTCACCGAGCTCAGATGGGCAGCGCGCCGCCGAGCACGCTCACCGCGACGTTGTTGCCGCTGAGGTTGTCGTTGAGGATGTCGTTGCAGACGATGTTGC
>NZ_JAQZAM010000037.1 GCF_028737215.1 Actinomycetospora chibensis
ACCCATCAACACCTCCATGATCGAGGTGTTGCGACGACCAGTTGAATCCGCCTTGGCTGCCGTGGTCGGAGTGCACCACGGTGTCCGCCCCATCGAGGCTGTGAGCTGCGGGTTTACGTCGCCAACAGGCCATCTCCAACGCATCGACCACGATGTCCGAGCGCAGGAGATCCGCGATCGACCAGCCCACGACGCGGCGGGAATACACGTCGAGAACGACCGCGCAGTACAGCCAGCCTTCGCCCGTGCGGTGCTGGGGATGTCGCAGCACCACAGCTCGTTCGGGGCCTCGGCGTGGAAGCGCCGCTCGACCAAGTCGGCGTGGGGTTCGGCAGCCGGGTCCCGGCGGGTGACCCCCGCCGCGGCGCCGGCGGTGCACCCCGACGATGCCGTGGGTGCGCATGAGCCGCTCCACGCGCTTGCGGCTCACGACCAGCTGCGGTGCTCCCAGCCGCAGCTCGGCGTGCACTCGCGGGGAGCCGTAGGTGCCGCGGGAGTCGTCATGGATGGCGCGGATGACTTCGACGAGTTCGAGGTTCGCCCGCTCCCGTGGGCTGCTGGGGCGGTCGCGCCAGTCGTAGAAGCCGCTGGTGGACACCTTCAGCACCCGGCAGGCCGTCGCGACGGGAACGCCGTCGGCGGCAAGCTCACGGACTACCGGGTAGATCATTTTGTGAGGATGTTCTCCCGCGCGAAGTAGGCCGCGGCCCGCTTGAGGATCTCGTTCTCCATCTCGAGGCGGCGCTTGGCGCGGCGCAACTGAGCCAGCTCCCCGCGCTCGTCGCTGCTGACGCCCTCGATCCGACCGGTGTCGACATCGTCTTGCGCGGCCCAGCGCCGCAGACACGACTCGGAGATCCCTAGCTCGGCCGCGATCTGCGAGACCGGTCTGGCCCGCTCCCGGAACAGCTCAACAGCCCGACGCCGGAACTTCGGCGGGAAAGGTGCAGGCACGGACAGATCCTCCCCGGCAGCCGGAGCCGCCTCAAGGTCGGTGTCCGCGAGACCGAGGGAAGGTCAGCACCGCCACCAGCGACGGTGACCCGCGCCAACTTGCGAGCGGAGGCGCCGACCTCCATACGGTCTAGGCGGCGGCCAGCGGGGCTGCGACGAGGCCCGTTCCTCGCGCTCATCCGGCGGGTCCAGGAGACGTTGGGGGTCCCGGGTGCGCCCCTCGAGCTCGCCTTCCCATTCGGCGGTGCGGCCGACGTGCTCGTCGACCTGGCGCGCCCCGCCGCGCTGCTCGTCGTCGGGCACTGCGGCCACGGCTGTGTGGGGCAGCATGATCGAGTCAGTGGCCCTCCGCCGTGTCCTCCAAGCGCCCTGCCCGGTCGCCGTGGTGCCCGGGGTCGACGGCGCGGAGCGTCACCCCGGCACCGTCCTGATCACTTCGGCATCTACCGCTCACCGCTCGTGGTGAGCGCCGGGCCCAGCACGAGGACAGGGCAGGGTGCGGCGAGGAGCAGGGAGAGCGTCGTAGAACCGATGCCCACGAGGTCCCCTGCAGTGTGGCCTCGGTGCCCGACGACCACGAGGGCGGCGCCGGCGGACCGTTCCAGCAGCAGCCGCGCGGGCCGGTCCTCGGCGACCACGACCTCCACCGGCACACCGAAGGACCTTGTCCTTCGGCGTGGCGATGAGCGCCTCGACCGGTGAGGTCTCGATCTCGTCCTGCTCCCGACGCGCGATCCCCTCGGCCCCGTACCCGACCTCACCGACGGCCCGGACCACCTCGACGGGCTCGCCGAGCTCCTCCGCGACGCGCAGGGCCCGGAGCAGCACCTGCAAGGCGCCGGGCGCGTCATCGACCCCGACGACGACCGCACGCGGCGACGTGCCGGCGGGCGAGGACGCGCGGTTCTCGGCGACCACCAGCACCGGGCACGGCGCGATCGCGATGAGCTCCTCCGTGGTGCGGCCCGCCTCGCTGGCCAGACGGCGGTGCCGGTCTCCGAGGACGAGCACCGTCTCCGGCCCGCAGGCCGCGGCCAGCGCGGTCGCCGGATCCTCCTCGGTGCAGGTGCGGCGCACCCCGAGGTCGGGTGCGGTGCGCTGCAGGTAGCTCTCGGCGCGCTCGCCGGCATCGTCGTCCCCGGTCGGTTCCGCGAAGTCCGGGTCGTGCGCGTGGACCACCCGCACCGTGTGGTCCCGGCGGCGAGCCTCGGGCCACCGCCCGGTCGAGGACGTGTGTCCGGAGCAGCCCGTCGCCCACCCCGACGACCACCGCCGGGGCGCGCCGCGGCACCCGCGCGCCCATCGAGGTCACGGTCACGAGGCCTCCCCGGCCTCGGAGCGCTCGGCGTGCTGCGACTGCTCGGGGTGCGCCCAGGACACCGCCGCCTGCGGGGACAGGACCGCCACCGGGCAGGAGGCGGCGTGGACGACGCGCTGGCTCGTGGAACCCAGCAGCACGCCGCTGACTGCCCCGCGGCCACGCGAGCCCACCACGAGCAGGGCCGCGCCGTCGCGGGCCTCGGCGAGGAGCTTCTCGGCGACCTGGCCCCGGCGCACCACCTCGCGGAGGGGCACGTCGGGGTGGGCGCCAGCGGTGCCCGCCACGCCCTCGGCCAGGTGGCGACGGACGTCCTCGTCGGTCTCCCCGCCCGACCGCGCGGCGACCGTCACGGCGGTGAGCGACGAGCCGGTCCGCTGGGCAACGTCGGCGCCGAACGCGACCGCGCCCTCCGCCTCGGTGGAGCCGTCAACGCCGACGATCACAGCCGCCTCGTCGACGCCCGGCTCCCAGCGCGCCGGGACCACCACGACGGGGCAGGCGGCGTGGCCCATTGCGCGGGCGACGGTGCGGCCGACACCGGCGTCGGCGACGCCACCGGACGGGCGGGCCCCGAGGACGAGCAGGCGCGCCTGCGCGGCCGTCGCGACGAGGGCCGGTCCGACCACGCCGTCGACCACCGCCAGGCGCACCGGGAGGTCGGGCGCCACCGCGTGCGCGGCGTGCCGGGCCTGCTCGAGCAGCGCGTGAGCGCGCCCGGACGGGCTGCGCATCTCGTCGTGCGACCGCTCCGAAGGAGGCAGCACCTGGACGAGGTCGAGCGGCACCTGACGTCGCGCGGCCTCCCTCGCCGCCCAAGCGACCGCGCCGTGGGTCGCGGGACTGCCGTCGACGCCGACGACGACGCCGGCCGGTGGCTGCGAGTGGTCGACCATGGGGTCCCTCCTCGAACGTGTCGGTGCCACGCTCCCGTCCTTCGTCACGGGCGACAGAGACCGAAGGCATCCCGGGCCGGGACCTCCGGCCGAACAGGACCGCCCGGGCGCCGGCGCCCGCCAACCGGGGCCCTCGTCCCCACCGATGCTGACCAGCGGCACCGTCCCCGCCGCCGACCAGGTCCGGGCGCCGATCCGGACGGCACCGGCGGCCGCCCGCGGCGAAGGTCGCGCGCATCCCGACCGAGGTCGACACGGACCTCACGCCGCGGCGAGCGGCGCCTCGTCGGAGGGAACCCGCCCGGAGGTCCGGGCACGGAGGGCGTCCCGGGCAGAACGTGGGGGCCGGAGTGCCGTCAGGCGGCGATCGAGGGCGTCGAGCGCCCGATGACGAGCATCCGGCGTGAGTGGTGGTCACGGAGCGGCCACCCGGCCGGGAGGTTCCCCACTCCCCCCAGGCGGTGTGGCGGACCTCTGCGCAGACCGATTCCGTCAGTGCGGCGGTGAGGGCACTACCAGGACGGGTCGGTGCGCGTGGTGCAGCACCGCGCGGGCGACGCTGCCGAGCAGCGCTTCGCGGATCATCGACCGCCCGCGGGAGCCGACCACGACGACACCGGCGCCCCGTGCCGCGGCCTTCTCGGCTAGGGCGTCGGCGACGGCGCGCGGGCCGAAGGCGTCGGCTTGCAGGGTGACCGTCCCGGACGGCGATCCGTCCTGCTTGGACCGATCCGACGCGACTGGAGCGGCGCCCGCGCCCCGGACTCCGAGCGAGCGCAGGTCGAGAGGGGACTCCACCCGGGCGATCACGTGGCTCCGCCCGGGGAGCAGTTCGGTGGCGGTGTGCCGGGCCCGCTCCGCACCGTCCGACCCGTCGTGCGCGATGAGCACCGGGCCGAACACCGTGGCCGCGCGTTCCTCGGCCAGCAGCGGGGGCACGACCAGCACCGGCACCGGGCTGCGGTTCACCGTGAGGTCCGAGACGCTCCCGAGCAGCCCCCGGACCCCGCCGAGGCCACGCGACCCTACCACCACGACCGCGGTCCCGTCCTGCGCGGCCAGACGAGCGAGCTCGTGACCCTCGCCGCCGTAGACCCCCCGCACCAGCGGTTCTGCCGTCCAGCCCGCGGCCTGGGCGAGCGCGACCCCGGATGCCGCGACGCCCTTCGCCGCCGCGGCGGCCTCCCTCTCGACCAGCGTGTCGAGGTGCTCAGCGGTCCAGGCGCGGTGCGCGAGCCGGCGGTGCAGGGCGGATCCTCCGTCCGGCGGGCTCCAGAGGTGGGCCACCTGCGCGTGGCGATCAGGCATGAGGTTGGCGGCGAGGGCGATCGCCGTGGCCGCGCCGTGGGACCCGTCGTAGCCGACGAGCAGGGGGCCATCGCGGTCCCCGGCAGGCATGCCCGTCACGATGCCCGCCCCGCGGGCTCCCGCGCCTCCCCGCGCTCACCGCTGGTGGCCGGGTCGGCTGAGTAGGCGGTGTCGCTGGGCGCGGTGACGAAGTCGGCGCTGCTGAGGAGCACGGCCTCGACGAAGCCGGCGAGGGCGATGACCGCCGGCAGGAAGATGCCGGCGACGTTGACGTCCCACACACCGTCGGGGTAGTAGGCACCGCCGGCGAGGAACATCACCGTCGCCACCACCGCGGAGATGCTGGCGGCCCGGCGCAGCGCGACCGGGTGGCGCAGGGTCGCGAGGATCAGCACCCCGAGGCCGGCAACGACCGCGAAGTGGGGCAGCCCCATCCGGAACCCGGCCACCATGACCGTCGCGGTGTCCGCGCCCAGCGCGGCGGCGACGCCGGCACCACCCAGACCCAGCGCGAGCACGCCTTCTACAGCCATGACCGTGCGGGTCCGACGGGTGAACCGTCGCGCCTCCTGGTCGATGTGCTCGGTGGCGATCGCCCGCACGTCGCGTCCTGCCGCCGTCGTCGTCATCTCCGCGCCTCCGTTCCTGAGTAGAACTTTCAACAACCATGATGCGATGGTTCGAGTGCCAAGTGGTTGTATGGTCGTCCAACCTCGCGGCTCGACTTTGTGACCCCTGAACGAGGAAGCGGCATGATCACGCTGGATCGGTTGGTGAACGTCCTGGCCGGCAGCGGGACGCGTCTTGTCGCCGGCGTCCACGCCCGCGAGGCGATGCTGCGGAGCGTGGTCGTGCACGACGCGACGGACCGCCGCCCGACCACCGGCGACGTCTTCCTGGCGGTCGGGGTCGAGGCGTCGGCCGAGGCCGTCCGGCTGGCGGCGCAGGCGCGGGCGCGCGTGGTGCTGGTGCGGGCGCCGGCGCCGCTCGAACCGGCGGTGGCGTCGGCGGCCGCGGACGCGGGGGTCGCCGTGGTGCTGGTCGATCCCGACGTGTCCTGGAGCCACCTGACCGGGTTGGCCTACGGACTGGTCCTCGAGGGCCGGGAGACCGAGTCGGGCCGGGGCCCGACGGACCTGTTCGCGCTCGCGGACACCCTCGCCGCCGCCCTCGGGGGATTCTCGGTGGTGATCGAGGACCAGCTCTCCCGGGTGCTGGCCTACTCCAGCTCCGACGAGGTCGTGGACGCAGTGCGCTCGCAGACCATCCTCGGGCGGCGGATGCCCGACCCGGTGCGGGAGGTGTTCGCCGAGCGCGGGGTGTTCGGGCATCTCGCCGGCTCCGACGAGCCGCTGTTCGTCGAGCCCTCCCCCGACCACGGGTTCGGCGGGCGCATGGTGGTCGCCGTCCGGGCCGGCCGGGAGCTCCTCGGGTCGCTCTGGGTCGAGACCGGCACGCGTTTCGACGACCTGCGCCGGGGCGTCCTCGCCGACGGCGCCCGGACCGCGGCGCTGCACCTGCTGCGCTCGCGGGCCAGCGCCGACCTCGAACGCCAGGTGGAGTCCGACCTGGTGACCCGGCTGCTCGAGGGCACCGGCGACCCCCAAGCCATGATCAGCCAACTCGGCCTGCCCGCCAAGGGACTGCGCGTCGTGGCCCTGCAGGCCCACGCCGAGGACGAGCAGCACGCCGGGGCCCTGCTCACCTTCGACCACGTCACCACGGGCTTCGGGTGGTCCCGCCCCGGGCGCAGCGCGCTGTTCGCGAACACGGTCTACACCCTGCTGCCCGCGCCGGACGACGCCGTCGACCGCGCGCGCCGCTGGGTGGGATCGGTGCGCGCTGGCCTCCCGCCCCACGTCGGCCTCGTGGCCGGCATCGGCGGCGTCGCCGACGCACCGTCCTTGCCGGCCAGCCGCCGCGAGGCCGACGAGTGCCTCGCCCTGCACGCCGCCAGGCCCGAGCTCCCGCCGGTCGCCTACGACGAGTCGTGGGACCGGATCGTGCTGCGCCGGCTGCGTGCGGTCACCGCGGCCGGGCGTGTGCCGGACCGAGGTCCCGTCGTCGATCTCCGACGACACGACCACCACCACGGCACCCACTACGTGCCGACCCTGCGGGCCTGGCTCGCCGCGCACGGCGACATCGCCGGTACCGCCGCCGCCCTCGATGTGCACCCGAACACCGTGCGTTACCGGCTCCGCCGCATGGACTCGATCACCCACCTCGCCACGGATCACCCCGACCAACGCCTCGCCATGATCGTCGCGCTCGCGGCGATGGACGACGACGTCGACTGATCTCGTCAGGCCGGCGCGCGGCCGGAGGCGGTGTCACCCGGGTCCCGACTCGTCGCGGTCCCCGTGGCGGGGTCCGTCCGGGCCGGACGACGCAGCCGTCGGATCAGCCAGACGGACAGCCCGGCCAGCGCCGCGAAGAACATCGCGGGCCCGGCCGCGTCGGCCACGACCATGAGCACGGACATGGCCGTCCAGACCATCACCGCCACCACGTGGAAGCCCATCTCGTGGGCCCGCTGGCGCGCCACTCGCTGCGCGGTGGCGTCGAAGGCCCTGACCCACGAGGGGTCGTCGGCCACCAGCCGGTGTTCGATGTCGAGCAGCGCTGTGCGCTCCTGGTCATTGAGCATCGTTCGACCTCCTCGTACTGGTCACGGCTCGTCTCCGCCGGGCGCCGACGGACGGTGTCGTGACCACCCTGGCGCGGGCCACCGACGTCCGCGCTGTTCCGGACGACAGATCCTCGACGGAGCGTTGTCGGCGGAGGACAACGCCACCCCTCGCCATCCTGACGATGCTCGGCCACGGGGCTAGACCGGCCAGGCAGGGAGGAGGAGCGGGATGGCGGAGAAGAGGCGTTCACCCCGGGGTGGCCCGGTGTCCTCCGAAGGCGTCGTCGTCGGCGTCGACGGAACGCTCGGAGTCCTCGCCGCGGTGAGCTGGGCGGCCGCCGAGGCCGATCGACGGCGGGTGCCCCTGCACCTGGTGGAGGTCCGACCGGCGACCACGGGGATCACCGACGCTCGAGGCGCGCCGACCCTCCGGCGAGCGCGGGCCGTGGCGTCCGCGGTCGCGCCGACGATCGCGATCCACGCCGTGTCCCTCGTCGGAGCGACCGGGCCGACGCTGCGGGCGCGGGCACGGGACGCCGAACTGCTCGTGCTCGGATGCCGCCGCCCCACCGACCCGTCGTCCGAGCCGGACCGCACCACCCGCTTCCTCCTCGCACGCGCCGCCTGTCCGACCGCCTTCGTGCCAGCGAGGTGGGCCGGCTCGTGGGCGTCCACGCCCTCGGCCCGCCCGGTCGTCGTCGGGCTTGCGGGCACCCCGGACGACCGCGTCGTCCACGACCTGGCCGCGCGGACCGCGAGGCACCTCGGGGTCGACCTGATCTCGGTGCGGCCGCGAAGCCGGCGCCCCGACGGCCAGGACGGCGCCCCCGCCGGAGCAGCGGTGGCAGCGCTGCTCGACGTCGGCCGGCGGGCCCAACTGATCGTCGTCGCCGGTCCGACGCCACTCGACCACAACCTCCGGGATGGGCGCCTGGTGGAGCTGGAGGAGCTCCTCCGACGCAGTCCCTGTGCGGTGGCGCTCCCGCCCGGCCCCGGCGCGTACCGCAGTCCTGCCGACCAGTACGCCGGCCGCGCCGCCCCGCGTCCGGCGCGACAGCCGGTCCCGACCCGGCGCTGAGCGTCGTCCCGTCCCGCCCCCACGACTGATCGGTGGAACCCGCGATGTCATCGACCCGAAGCGCCTGGCTGAGCCCGGAGGCCCACGAACAGGCCGTCTCCGAGCTGAACCGGCTGCTCCTGACCCATCGCTCGACCCCGCGCCGTCTCGACGAGGAGGGCCCGGACGGCCTGGCCGTCTACGAGTGGCGGGAACGGCGGATCCGCGACCTCCAGGAGCTCCTCCTGCGCGGCGACACCGCCGGCGCACCCCGCGACGACGGGATCGCCGAGCCGGGCATGGTGCTGACCGTGCGTCTCGACGAGGACCGCGACCCCGAGGTGTTCCTCCTGGCGCACGGGGGGCCGATGGTGAACGCCCCCCTCGACGTCTACTCGCCCGAGTCCCCCCTCGGGCGAACACTCCTGGGGGCTCGGCCGGGCGACGTCCGGCGGTGCACCTTGCCGTCCGGCGCCGAGGTCCGGCTCACGTTGTTGGCGGCCACGCCCCTGGAGCACCACCCCCGGGAGGCGACAGGGGCCCTGAGCTGACCCCTCCCCGGCGTCGCCCTAGATGTTCGTCGCGTCGGGCGGGAGCTCGTCTGGAGGCCGGGGAGCCCCGGCGCCCTCCGGGGTCGTGGGGCAGTCCGCGCCGAGCGTGTAGGCGGTCATCGACAACGACCCGTACGCGTAGCCGTCGACGAGGACGTCGATGTCCGGGTCGGCGCTCGCCCCGGCCAGCCCGGCGAAGTAGAGGGCCGGGATGAAATGGTCGGGAGTGGGCACCGCCCGGTTGAAGTCGGCGTGGGCGTCGAGCACCGCAAACTCCGTGGGGTCGGTGAGCATCCGCTCCCGCGAATCGTCGCTGAACCGCTCTGCCCAGTCGTAGCCGTCGTCGGCGAGGCCCCAGTCCATGGCGCGCAGGTTGTGGACCACGTTGCCACTGCCGACGACGAGGATGCCCCGCCGGCGCAGCGGGGCGAGCTTCGCGCCGAGCTCGAGGTGGTGATGGAGGGGCTTGTTGGCGTTGATGCTGAGCTGCACGACGGGGATGAAGGCGTCGGGGAACGCGTGCACGAGCACCGACCAGGTCCCGTGATCGATCCCCCAGCTGTCGACGTCGGCGCCGACCCACGTGGGATGGACGACCTCGCTGACCTCCTCGGTGAGCTCGGGGAGGCCCGGAGCGGGGTACTGGACGTCGAACAGCTCCTGCGGGAAGCCGTAGAAGTCGTGGATGGTGCGCGGGCGGGGCATCGCCGTGACGGCGGTGGCGTTGATGTACCAGTGCGCGCTGACCACCAGGATCGCGCGCGGACGCGGCACCGTCGCACCCAGCGCCCGCCAGGCCGTGGTGTAGCGGTTGACTTCCAGTGCGTTCATCGGGTTCCCGTGGCCGATGAACGCGGCGGGCATGATCGGATCGCGGTCTTCGCCCGGTGTGGTCACGACCGTCGACCCACGGCAGCGACGGGAGACCGCCGGCCGACCTCGTTGTCGGACTCGAGCGCGGTGAGCGTCATCCCGATCGCCTCTCTCGAAAGCCTTGAGCAGCCGCCCTAGCCCTGACCATCGTCGCCGCCATCATCGTCCTGCTCCGGCTGCATCGGCACCGGCGATTGCTCGGGCCCGGCCTGGCTCTGGGCCAGGCCCACTGAGAACTGACCGAGTGCGCATCATCTGGACAGAACGAGTGGAGCTGGCAGAGCTCCTCCGCAGAGGCCAGGCTGACCGAAAGGTGCAGAGACCGGCAGCGCCCGGCTCGGGCGGACGAGTGAAGCGGGGTCGGGCCGGGTGGCATGGGACACCGCGAGCCTGGTCGCCATGGGGGTCTTCGGCGTGGGAGGTCGACGCTCGCTCGGGCGGACGGCGAGCACGCGTATCAGGTCCCGAGGACAACGTCCGACCCGTCGACCGAGCCCCATCGCGGAGGGGTGAGCGCCTCGGCCATGCGCCGCATCTGGTCGCGGTGCAGCGGACTCAGCACCGCCAGCATCCGCTGTCCGCGGTCAGTGAGCACGACCCGCACGGTGCGGCCGTCGCCGGGGTCGGCCGCGCGCTCCACCAGGCCGTTGCCCACTGCACGATTGACGAGCTCGACGGTGCTGTGGTGACGGAGCTGGAGCTGCTCGGCGAGCTCGCCCACGCTCGCCCACTCGCGGCCCGGGACGCCCTTGATAGCCAGGAGCAGCTGGTAGTGCTGGGGGGTCACGCCGTGCTCGCGCACCGTCTCCTCGCTGAAGCGCAGGTACGACCGAACGGCGAAGCGGAAGCGCGCCAGCGCCTCGAAGTCCTCCTTGGACATCGGACCGGACTCACCGTCGGCCTGCGCCACCACGTCCACCGCCTCCGGTCACCACCTCTTGCCGACGAGAACCTACCGGCTTGTGGGTATATCGCGTTACGATACGGAGTATCCCACGGAGGCCAGTCCCAGGCGTGGCATGCTGGCGGGCCAGTCGCCGCCGGGCTCGCACGACGCCATTCCGACATGGGAATACTCAGCCGACGGACGACGAAGCCCGCCACGCCGAACCCAAAGAGCTCAGATCTGGACCGATGCGCCGTACTCTTACATATCGTATCACGATATTTCTGGCCATGCGTTCCCGGCGAGACGATTCAATGGGTGCGCCGACGAGCCACGGGCGGCACGCATACTCGCAGCGCCGAGGAGCATGTCAGGAGCCGGAGTAGTGACTCATCCACCTCCGTCAGGGCCGACCCACGCGCACTGTGGGGTCGACCAGATGAGCGTTGAACTGCAAGTCCTCGATCGGCGTCGTGCCCATCAGCCGGTGCTGTTCTCGCCCTCGAGCCGCTGTGCCAGGACGGAGGCCTGGCTGATCTCGGGCCGGCGCGTGGCGGTCAGCAACGTCAGCGTTTGCTGGGCCGCGAGCCCGCGCAGGTGTGCGAATGCCGTCGCCCGCCCCGGTTCGTCGAGCTCTACCCGGTAGCGGCGCGCGAACTCGTCGAACCGCGACGGGTCATGTCCGTACCACTTGCGCAGCGCGTTCGAGGGCGCGACGTCCTTGCACCACCAGTCGAGGTCCGCCGACGCCCTGGCCAACCCGCGCGGCCATACGCGATCGACCAGAACCCTGATCTCGCCGTCGAGTGTGCGGTCCTCGTAGACCCGACCCACCCGCACGCCGAACCGTGTCGTCATGTCCAGGTCCTCTCCGTCCAGTGTTCCCTCGCCGTCCGACGTCGTGGTGAGGAGTCAACGTTGCTTCTCGCACGGGCCGGCCCGGTGCCGTGTCCTCCGAGACGCCACGGACCTGAGCAGGCGCCCGCCCTCGTTCTCCCAACTGGCCTCGGCCGCCCCCAGCCGAGCCAGGGCGCAGCGAGTGCCGGGCTCGACGTCGTGACTCTTTCGCGTCGGGTCGCCGCCAGAACGATGACGGTGAAGCACGGGACACCTCCAGCGTCCGGACAGATTCTTCGCGCGGCCGTTCAGCGGCGTCCGTTGACACCCCTCACGGGGAGTCATCCGATGCGCCCCAGCCTGGACCTCGCCGTTCCGTCACCACTTGTCCCGCCGATACAAATAGCTATCCAGTGTTTGTCGAAGGCGACGAATAAATGGATGCGCCTCGACGCTTATCAGCCCGCAGCCGGTGGCGGTTGGAGGACGAGGGCCTTCCGTGCCTGGTGCACGGTGAGGTAGCTCAAACCCTCCGGACCGGCCGCGAAGCCGCGTCGGGAACCGCGCGGGAGCCAGACCAGGATTCCTGCCCGGAGTTCGAGTGGATCGGTCTCGGTGAGCACCCGACCGGCGCCCGCAATGCCCAGGATCAGGACGTCGAGATCCGGACCGACGTGGGGGTCGATGCCGGCCCCCGCACGGAGTCGGATGATGTTGGAGTCGAGGTCGCGACGGCGCATCGGCAGCGACCACACGGGCCCTGCAGTGTCTGGATCGTCCCTGGTCGCGGCCATCGTGTCGCACAGGACGCGGGGCAACGGGGCGGCAGTGACCTTGCTGATCCGGATACGCCAGGACGCGGGCCCGCGATCGAGGTAGTCCCAGGCGTAGCCGCCGGGGTGCTCGGTCTCGAACTCCTCACGCAGGTGGCGCGGGTCGTGGTTGTTCACCAGCACGAAGGACTCGCCGGCGGCGAGGGAGTCGTAGGTCCGGAAGATGGCCGGGTGCTTGTCGGGCTTGCGCAGCGGGCGGACGTCGAGCTCTGGGTCGGACATGGGTTCCTCTCGTCGCTTGCGCCTATTGATACTAGGGCAACTTGTGTAAATTGGGTCTCATGACGTACGTGATCGGCTTGCCGTGTGTCGACGTGCTCGACAGGGCGTGCGTGGACGAGTGCCCCGTGGACTGCATCTACGAGGGCGCGCGCAGCCTGTACATCCATCCCGACGAGTGCGTCGACTGCGGGGCGTGCGAGCCGGTGTGCCCGGTGGAGGCCATCTACTACGAGGACGACCTCCCCGCCGAGTTCGCGGAGTACCTGGTCGACAACGCGCGGTTCTTCACCGAGCCCCTCGCCGGCCGGGATGCGCCGATCGGATCACCCGGCGGCGCGGCCAAGTTGGGTGCCGTCGGGGCCGACACGGTGATGGTGGCAGCCCTGCCGCACCAGCTCGCGTGATCCCGCCGAGCCCGGGGCGGCGTGCGGAAGCTGACGGCCGGTCCCCGACGGGGAGCGGGTGGAGGTCTGTCGACGCCGGCGCCACCGAGCCGCTGAGCGGACGGAGACGGGAGATCGTGACGGCGCTGCGGGTGTCGGGGTCCCCGATGACCATCGCGGAGATCGCGGATCGGCTCGAGGTGCACCCGAACACGGCGCGCTTCCATCTCGAGTCCCTGCTTCGTAGCCGTCACGTCGAGCAGGTCGACGGCACGGTGGTGGGACCGGGCCGACCGCCGCTGGTATTCCGGGCTCGACGCGGCATGGACCCGGCTGGGCCTCGCAGCTACCGACTGTTGGCCGGCATCCTCGCCGGCCAGCTCGGCGCCGAACCCGGTGCCGGGGCCAGGGCCCGCGACGCCGGACGGGCCTGGGGCGCAGAGCTGATAGAGCAGCCGGCCTCGTCGGAGCGGTTCACCGATGTGCATGCGATCGCTCGACTCGTGGACCTGCTCGACGATCTGGGGTTCGCACCTGAGCAGCAGGCCTCGTCCGCCGACGGGCGGGTCGCCTTGCGCCACTGCCCCTTCCTGGAGCTGGTGGAGTCCGGGGCCCAGCTCGTCTGTTCGTTGCACCTGGGGCTGATGCAGGGCGCAATGGACGTCCTCGGTGCGCCAGTGACGGTCGAGCGGCTCGAGCCGTTCGTCGAACCCGACCTGTGCGTGGCGCATCTCGCCACCACCCCCGGCCGGCTGGACGGACCCGAGGACGTCTCCGCCGACACGGGCGCGAGCGAGCAATGAGTCCGCCGCTGGCGGTGGCCACGGCGGTGACGTTCGTGTGGCTCGGGATGGTTCTGGCCATCTCGTTCCTGGAGACGCCGTTGAAGTTCCGCGCGCCCGAGGTCACCCTTCCCGTGGGCCTGGGAATCGGCCGGGTGGTCTTCCGCGCGCTGAACGCCGTGGAAGCTGCCCTCGCCGTGGTGCTGACAATCGCGGGCCTCCTCGGCAGCGCAACCAGCCGCGGCGTGGGCGTGGGCGCGGTCGCCGTCGTGATCCTGGTGGTGCAGGTGGTTGTGGTGCGTCCGGCTCTGGCTCGCCGGTCGGACAGGGTCCTCGCGGGAGAGGACCCGCCTCGGTCGCGCGGGCACTACGCCTACATCGGCCTCGAGGTCGGAAAGGTCATTGCCCTGCTGACCACCGGAATCCTACTACTGAGTTGGTGACGCCGAGTGCCGCCAGGCGAGGTCGGCCAGCGGCATTGCGGGGTCGGGCCAGACGGGCCCGTTCCACGACCTCCCGCGAACGGATCAGCCGTCCAATGTCGTCGGTGAAGTCCCTCATCCCGGCCAGGACCTGACCGTCGGCGAGCCAGAAGGCGACGAACTCGCGGGTGTGACCTCGTCGTCGAGGCCGACGGCGTCGTCGTCGGGATCGGAGTCGTGCCCAACACCGAGGCGCCGATCACCGCCACGCGGGTCGCAGAAGCGAGGAGCGTCCGCAACCGGTCGCTGTCGTCGAGGGTGCGTAGGTAGTGCACCTCCAACGCACGCGCCGGCCCGCTGACGTCGACAGCGTGGTCGAGGGCCATCGCGGCAGCGCAAGCCACGAGCCGTGCCATCGCTTCGTCGAGGGCGACGTCATCAGTCGTCCGGCAGAGCGTGAGGGCGCCTCTGACGAGTTGACCCTGCAGGGGGACCGCCAGCACCGCGCTGTAGTCGAACCCGGCCGCGTGCGCTGCCCATCGTGGCCACTTAACTGCTCGGTACAGGTTCGTGCTGCCGGCGACGGCGGAGGAGAAGGCGGCCTCGAGAGTTGGTCCCTCCCCGAGCGCGACCTGGAGATCGTCGAGCTCCGCGGCTGCGGGGTCCGACGACGCCCGTGCAGCAATCTGTTGGCGGCGATCGAGCAGGAGGGTCGTCGCGCTTCGTGCCCCAGGCACAACGCGGAGCGCACCGCACAGCACGGTGTCGAGGACCGACTGAAGGCCCTCACGTCGTGGAGCGCCCATCAGGGTCTGGGCGATCGACTCCACGCCGACGACCGCATCCGCCAGGCCCTGGCTGTCACCGCGCCGGTTGGTCTCGTCGATACCCATCATGGTCTATCCCCGATCCGTCGTGCTCGGTCTCCTGTTGAGCCCGTCTAACGGAGCGGGTCGAACGGGATCAGTTCGGCGGGTTGCTTCCCGGTCGTGATCTGCTCGGCCAGCAGCCGTCCAGTGACCGGGCCGAGCGTTACGCCCCACATGCCGTGGCCGCCGGCCACGAAGACACCGGGTTGGCGGGTGGCGCCCAGGACGGGCAGCGCATCAGCCGTCACGGGTCGGGAGCCGACCCGGGGGCGGCTGCGCTCGTCCCAGCGCACTCCGGTGAGCAGGGGGCGGGCGGAGTCGACAATGGCGTCGACCCGCTTGACGTCCATCGGGTCGTCGGAGGCCCGGAACTCCATCGTGCCCGCGACCCGCAGTTGACCCCGGTAGGGAGTGCAAGCAACCCGCACGCCGGGCAGGTAGATGGGGCCCGTTACCGGGGCGTCGGTGGGAACGCTGAACGAATAGCCCCTCCCGGCCCGGACCCGGGTCCGCACCCCAGGGGAGCGGACGAGGTCGTCGAGACGAGCGCCGGTGGCGACGACAGCGACGTCCGCGGTGACGGGCGGGCCCTCCTCAGGAAACACCGCGATGCGACCGCGGTCGGCGGTGATGGACGAGACCGTGAACCGCGGGCGGACGGTGGCTCCACGGCTCACCACCGACAGGGCGAGCCCGTCGAGGAGACGCCCCGGATCGACGAAGCGCTGCCCGTCGAGCCGGACCCCGGCGATCGCCCGGTCCGAGAGTTGCGGACGCAGCGTCCGGAGCTCGTCGCGATCGAGGTCGTCGAATGACACGGGCACGCCGAGCCGGCGGACGAGCGCGAGCTCGCGCACCAAGCCGTCGGATGCCCGCTTCGTCCCGAACCCCGCCACCACCGAGGCGTCGTGGGCGGCGACCTCGACGCCCTCGGCGGCCAGGGTGTCGAAGGCGGGCAGGCTCTCGGTCAGCAAGGGAAGGTAGTCCTGCACCGCTTGCCGCCAGTACCGGGTGCGGCAGTGCGCCGCGAAGCGCAGCAGGAAGCCCCACAGGCGGGGATCCGGGCGCACCGGAATGCTCAGCGGAGCCCGTCGATCGGCGAGTCCGTGCAGTCCCTCGGCCAGGACGTGCGGTGAAGTCAGCGGCATCGCCAGGCCCGGTGACAGCCAGCCGGCGTTCCCCCAGGACGCTCCGGCACCGACCTCGTCGCGCTCGACCACCGTGACGTGCACGCCACGGTCCTGCAGGAACCACGCCGTAGAGAGACCGACGATCCCAGCTCCGACGACGACGGCGCTACGCGGCGTCATGTCGCCACCCGGCCCGGCCATGGGCACCTCCTGTGACTCTGCTCGAGCCCCGACGATGGACCCTGCGGCGACACCATTGGTTGTTGCATCGGAACAAAGGCGCCGACGCTTACTGTCGGCCGGGACAGATGCTCCCGACCCCGCATGCCATATCACGGCGGTACGTAAGTTCCCCGGGAGAACGGTTAGCGGATGATCACGCTGGAATCGACTGGTGAACGTCTTGACCAGCAGCGGGACGCGGCTGGTGTGCTGCCCTCGTTCCCGTGAGGCGATGCTGCGCAGTCTCCTCCTGCACGACCCCACCGATCGACGCACGGCCACGGGGGACGTCTTCCTCGCGGTCGGCGTCGACTCACCGGAGCGGGCGGTGCGTCTAGCCCAGGCGGCGAGGGCGACGGTGGTGCTGCTCCGCGCCCTCGCCGCTGGCACCCGGGGTGTTGTCGGCGGCCGAGGAGACCGGGGTCGCGGTGGGGCTGGCCGACCTCGAGGCGTCATGGAGCCACCTGACGGGGTTGGCGTACGGGCTGGCCTCGAAGGACGGGAGACCGAGTCGGGGCGGGGCCCCACCGACCTGTTCGCTCTCGCGGACACCCTGGCCGCCGCGGTTGCGGGCCCGGTGGTCATCGAGGACCAGCTCTCTCGGGTGCTGGCGTACTCCACCGCCGATGGCGCAGTGGACGCCGTACGTTCCCAGACCATCCTGGGCCGGCGCCTGCCGGACGCGGTGCGCGCGGTGTTCGCCGAGCGCGGCGTGTTCTCTCACCTTGCCGCTTCGGATGTTCCGCTGTTCGTCGCGCCCTCCCCCTCGCGCGGGCTCGGAGGGCGCATCGTGGTCGCGGTTCGCGCCGGCCGCGAGCTGCTCGGATCGTTGTGGGTGGAGTCCGCTGAACCCTGCGACGATCAGCAGCGCCGGGTCCTCGAGGACGGCGCGCGAACCGCGGCGCTACACCTGCTGCGCTCGAGGGCGAGCGCCGATCTGGAGCGTCAGGTCGAATCGGATCTGGTCACGAGGCTGCTGGAAGGCAGTGGCGACGCCCAGGCCATGATCAGTCAGCTCGGTCCCAGTTCGACGGGTTGCGGGTGGTGGCGCTGCAGGCCCATGTCGACGACGAGCAGCACGCGGGGGCCCTCCTGGTCTTCGAGCACGTCACGACCGGCTTCGGCTGGTCCCGCCTGGGCCGCAGTGCACTGTTCGCCACCACCGTGTACACGGTGTTGCCGGCGGGAGACGACGCCGAGGGCGCTCGCCGTTGGGTCGAGACCGTGCGGGCCGCGTTGCCCTCGCACATCGCCCTGGTCGCGGGGATCGGGGCGCCGTCCGTGCCGATGTCGCTTCCCGCCAGTCGTCGCGAGGCCGACGAGAGCCTCGCATTGCACGCCGCCCGGCACGACGCGCCGGCCGCGGTCTACGACGAGTCGTGGGACCGCATCTTGTTGCGTCGCCTACGTTCGATCGCGCGGACGGGCGTATCCCGACGCGGGGTCCCGTCGCCGAACTGCGACGGGATGACGAGCTGCTCGGCACCCGCTACATCGAGACCCTCCGGGCCTGGCTGGGGGCGCACGGCGACGTCGCCGTCACAGCGGCTCAGCTCGACGTGCACCCGAACACCGTGCGCTACCGGTTTGCGGAAGATCAACGGCGCCACCCACCTCGCCGTCGACCAGCCCGAACAGCGGCTCGCAATGATCATCGCGCTCGCCGCGACGGAGCACGACCAGGACTGATCCCCGAGCCGACCTTGTCGGTCTGGCCAGGAGCTTTACTGAAGATTGTCGCTTTTCGACAACCGGGGTTGCCGGGGACGGCCGCAGCCTGAATTTGCGTAGAGGGACGCCGCGGAGCGCAGGACGAGGGGGCGCGCGATGGACATCGATCGCGGGTCCTCGAGGGACTCGACGCGCGGGTCGCCGTGGTCCACTCCGCGCCCGCTTCGCGGGTGGCCTCGTCGGCGCGCCGACGGTGTGGGCGATCCCGGGGCATCGGCGACTTCCAGCTCGTGCAAGCCATGCTCGCCGACCTCCAGACCGGTGTGTTCGCCGGCCGCGCGATGGTCCGTGAGACCGCCCGCGCCTACGTCTCGGGCGAGGACCGACGGATCGCCCCGTCCGCCACCAAGCTCTTCTGCACCGAGATGGTCGGCACCGTCGCCGGCCTCGCCGTCCAGGTCCACGGTGGCGCCGGCCACATGCGTGAGATCCCCGTCGAGCGCATCTACCGCGACGTGCGCCTGCTGCGGCTCTACGAGGGCACCAGCGAGATCCAACGCCTCATTATCGGCGGCGGCCTCGTCCGCGCCGCGTCCGCGTGACCCAGCCACCGAACGGAGCCCCTCCGATGCCTGGACCACCGCATCGCGATCGTCACCGGCGCCGCCCGCGGCCTCCGCGTCCCGAATGCGCCGCAGAAGCTGACTCGCATCGCCTCCGAGACTCCGCTCGCGCTGCGATGAACCCGTGATCCCCGGCCTGCTGTGGTCGATCACACCGCGCTGAGGCGTGCCGCGGCATCATGCGTTCGCGGTAGTGCTCGTCGTGGGCGACACCTGCGCGACGCAGAGCTCCGGTTCCACGAAGGGGAGCAGCTCGGTCGTCACGGGGGGTGCACCGATCCGGGAGAGGATGCCGCGCAGGAGTCCCCGGTGTATCCCGCACACGACGTCGGGATGTTCGCGAGCGACGGCACGGAAGGGGCAGGCGCGCAACCTGATGTGCCGCCGGGCCCCCACGCTGACGGGTTCGGGATCGAACCCCATGTCGGCGAAGACGCCGGTCAGGTGCTCGACCGCCGCGTCGATGCCGGTGCCCGTCCCGTTCGGACGCGGGCGGGAGAGCTGCGCGGCCCACGAGGCTCCGGCCTCCTCGGCGCGCGCGGTGCGCCCGGCCTCGGTCTCGTCGAGGTGCGCGGCGAGCACGCGGGCGATCTGCTCGTAGGGCGAAGGGGCACCCTCCCCCGTGGTGATGGGCATGGCGGTGTAAACGGTGCGCGGACGTCCGGTGCTGCCTCGGGGATCGGAACGACTGCTCACCAGACCGGCCTGTTCGAGGATCCGGAGGTGGAACCGCACCGTGGACACGTGGAGGGAAATGGCGGCCGCGAGCTGCTGAGCGTCTCGTGGCGATCCAGCATCGCGCAACAGGGCGAGCACGTGGCGACGCACGGGTGAGGCCTGCGCTGTGTACGGATCGACGGCGGGAGGTCGAACGCTCACTCATCAATCATCCCCGCGATGGGTGACCGGCAACCAACGGAGTGTCCGCGCCCACGGCACCGAGCTTGGCCGCGCCGCCCGGGGAGCCCAGCGCCGTCACCGCACCCAGCAGTCGATCGGTGAAGAACCGGACGTTGTCATCGGTGAACGCCGCCCACTCCTCGGGCACATCGTCCTCGTAGTAGATCGCCTCCACCGGGCAGACCGGCTCGCACGCCCCGCAGTCGACGCACTCGTCGGGATGGATGTAGAGCGCTCGCGCGCCCTCGTAGATGCAGTCGGCCGGGCACTCCTCCAGGCAGGAGCGATCCAGGACGTCGATGCACGGCTCGGCGATCACGTAGGTCACGGCCACTCCCTCCGTCGGCCCTACTTTTGAGGACAAATATCCCTCATACTCATCGACGACGGAATGGCGAGAGCACCACGGGGGAATCAGTGATGGGCGAGCACCCGCAGCTCGTGGAGCTGGACCGGACGGAGTGCCTCCGCCTGCTCGGGCGGCTCCAGGTCGGCCGGATGGTCTTCACAGACCAGACGATGCCGGTGGTGCACCCGGTCAACTTCAGCCTGGACGGGGACGACGTGATCATGCGCACCAGCGGAGGCGGGAAGCTCGCGGCCGCCGTCTCGCGGGGCACGGTCGCCTTCGAGGCGGACGAGCTCGACCCGGACACGTGCACCGGCTGGAGTGTCGTCGTGGTCGGGCATGCCGAGATCGTCAACGACATCGACGAGCTGGTCGCGCTGGCCGAGCCCGCGGACCGGCCGTGGGCGCCGGGACGCACCGCCCACGTGATCCGCATCCGGGCGGAGCGGATGACCGGTCGCCGCCTCGCACCGACGACGACCTAGTTCCGCGAATAATCATGCTCCATACTGCTGGGGCTCCGATGACCTCGGATCAGTGAGGCCGGCGTGCAGGAGGACGGCGTGGGTCGCAGTCGCACGAGCAACGGCATCAACACTGGACAACACCAGCGCGTCGCCGCGGACGGCGACGCCGGGATGGACGGCCCGGCCACCGACGCGGTGCTGCGGATGGGTCGGTTCTTCCGGTCGGGTGAGGTGTCGTCGGACGCCCGCGCGCTGTACCAGATCGGGGGCCGCGAGGCGGACACCTTCTATCGGGACCGCTGGGCGCACGACAAGGTAGTGCGCTCGACCCACGGCGTGAACTGCACAGGGTCGTGCTCCTGGAAGGTGTACGTCAAGGACGGGATCATCACCTGGGAGTCCCAGCAGACCGACTACCCCTCGGTCGGGCCGGACCGCCCACAGTACGAGCCGCGCGGCTGCCCACGCGGGGCGGCGTTCTCCTGGTACACCTACTCGCCCACCCGAGTCCGCTACCCCTACGTGCGTGGGGTGCTGCTGGAGATGTACCGGGAGGCGCGCCATCGGCTCGGCGACCCGGTGGACGCCTGGGCGGAGATCACGGGCGACCCCGAGCGGCGCCGGCGCTACACGTCGGCCCGCGGCAAGGGCGGACTCGTGCGGGCCGGCTGGGACGAGGCGGTCGAGTTGGTGGCCGCCGCCCACGTGCACACCATCAAGGCCTACGGGCCGGACCGGATCGCCGGCTTCTCGCCGATCCCGGCGATGAGCATGGTCAGCCACGCCGTCGGCGCGCGGTTCTTCTCGCTGCTCGGTGCCCCCATGCTCTCGTTCTACGACTGGTACGCCGATCTCCCGGTGGCTTCCCCGCAGGTCTTCGGCGACCAGACCGACGTGCCCGAGTCCGCGGACTGGTGGGACGCCGCGTACCTGATCATGTGGGGTTCGAACCTCCCGGTCACCCGCACCCCGGACGCCCACTACATGACGGAGGCGCGCTACCGCGGCCAGAAGGTGATCGCGGTTTCCCCCGACTACGCCGACAACGTCAAGTTCGCCGACGAGTGGCTCCCCGCCCAGCCCGGCACCGACGGGGCGCTGGCGATGGCCATGGGCCACGTCGTGCTCCAGGAGTTCTTCGTCGACCGGACCACGCCCCGGTTCACCGACTACGCCCAGCGATTCACCGACCTGCCGTTCCTGGTCACCCTGCGCGAGCACGCCGGGAACGAGAGTGCGCGGACATTTGTCCCGGACCGCTTCCTCACCGCGGATGCGCTCGGCGAGGGGCACGAGGCCGGCGTCGAGGGGGCGGCGTTCAAGACCGTGCTGCTCGACGCCGCCACCGGAGCCCCGGCGGTGCCCAACGGCTCGTTGGGATTCCGGTTTACCGACTCCGGCGCCGGCCGGTGGAACCTCGAGCTCGGCGACGTCGATCCGCTGCTCACGCTGTACGACGGCGGGGTCGGCGAGACCGCCGAGCTGCTGCTGCCGCGCTTCGACCCGCAGCCCGGCACCGGTGGGGCCGCCGGGGTGCTGCGGCGCGGGGTGCCGGTGCGCCGGCTCGCCGGGCGGCTGGTGACCACGGTGTTCGACCTGCTGTGCGCGCAGTACGGCGTGGAACGGGCAGGGCTGCCCGGGGCGTGGCCGACCGGCTACGACGACGCGACCCAGCCCTACACCCCGGCGTGGCAGGAGGAGATCACCTCGGTGCCCGCCTCGGCCGCTGCCCGCATCGCCCGCGAGTTCGCCGCCAGCGCCGAGGCCTCCGGCGGCCGATCGATGATCGTGATGGGCGCAGGAACGAACCACTGGTTCCACTCCGACACCGTCTACCGCGCGTTCCTGACCCTGACCACGCTGACCGGCTGCCAGGGCGTCAACGGCGGGGGCTGGGCGCACTACGTGGGACAGGAGAAGGTCCGCCCGGTCACCGGGCACGCCCAGCTGGCCAACGCGCTGGACTGGTCGCGGCCGGTCCGGCAGATGATCGGCACCGGGTTCTTCTACCTGCACACCGACCAGTGGCGCTACGACGGCTTCGGTGCCGACGTCCTGTCCTCCCCGCTGGGCTCCGGGCGGTTCGCCGGCAAGGCCACCGCCGACGTGCTGGCCCAGTCCTCGCGGATGGGGTGGATGCCCTCGCACCCGACCTTCGACCGCAACCCGCTGGACCTGGCCGACGAGGCCGAGGCGAGCGGCGACGCCGCGGCGCACGTGGTCGCCGAGCTGCAGGCCGGGCGCCTGGGGTTTGCCGGGGAGGACCCGGACGCACCGGCGAACTGGCCACGGGTGATGACGGTCTGGCGGTCCAACTTGCTGGGCTCGTCGGCCAAGGGCAGCGAGTACTTCCTCAAGCACCTGCTCGGCGCCGACGAGGCGGTGCGCGCCGAGCAGACCCCGCCCGCGCACCGGCCGGCCGAGGTGCGCTGGCGCGAGGAGGCCGACGGCGGCGCGCCCCGGGGCAAGCTCGACCTGCTGCTGAGCCTGGACTTCCGGATGACCAGCACCACCGTGTTCTCCGACGTGGTGTTGCCCGCGGCGACCTGGTATGAGAAGCACGACCTGTCCTCGACCGACATGCACCCGTTCGTGCACGCGTTCAGCCCCGCGATCTCCCCACCCTGGCAGACCCGCACGGACTTCGACGCCTTCCACGCCATCGCCGGCGCCTTCAGCCGGCTGGCCACGCGGCACCTCGGGGTCCGTCGCGACCTGGTCGCGTCGCCGCTGCTGCACGACACCCCGGACGAGACCGCCACCCCCGGCGGCGTGGTCCGCGACTGGGCCGCCGGCGAGGTGGCACCGGTCCCCGGGGTGACCATGCCGAAGCTGACCGTCGTCGAGCGCGACTACCCCCATGTTGGGGCGAAGCTGGCCTCACTGGGACCGCTGCTGGAGCGCCTCGGGGCGACCACCAAGGGCGTCACGTTCGACGTGTCCCGCTCGGTGGAGTACCTCAAGGCCAGGAACGGGGTCGTCCGCGCCCCGGGCAGCCCGGCCGACGGGCGCCCGCTGCTGACCCGCGACACCCACGCCTGCGAGGCGATCCTGGCGCTGTCCGGCACCACCAACGGACACCTGGCGGTGCAGGGATTCCAGACGCTCGAGCGGCGGACGGGGACCCGGCTGGCGGACCTGGCCGCCGAGCACGAGGGCACCCAGGTCACCTTCGCCGACACCCAGGCCCGACCGGTGCCGGTGATCACCTCTCCGGAGTGGTCGGGCTCGGAGACCGGCGGGCGGCGCTACTCCCCGTTCACCCAGAACGTCGAGCGGGGCCGACCCTGGCACACCCTGACCGGGCGCCAGCACTTCTTCCTCGACCACGACTGGATGACCGAGCTCGGCGAGCAGCTGCCGATTTACCGGCCGCCATTGAACATGACCCAGCTGTTCGACGAGCCCCGGATCGGCGAGCAGACCGAGCTCGGGATCACGGTGCGGTACCTGACCCCGCACAACAAGTGGTCCATCCACTCGGAGTACCAGGACAACCTGTTCATGCTCTCGCTCTCCCGCGGCGGGCCCACGGTGTGGATGAGCGCGGGGGACGCAGCGCGGGTGGGGATCGGCGACAACGACTGGATCGAAGCGGTCAACCGCAACGGGGTGGTGGTGGCGCGCGCGGTCGTGTCGCACCGGATGCCCGAGGGCACCGTCTACATGTACCACGCCCAGGACAGGCTGATCGACGTCCCGCTCGCCGAGACGACCGGGCGCCGCGGCGGCATCCACAACTCGCTGACCCGGCTGCTGATCAAGCCCACGCATCTGATCGGCGGCTACGCCCAGCTCTCGTTCGCGTTCAACTACCTCGGACCCACCGGCAACCAGCGCGACGAGGTCACGGTGATCCGCCGCCGCGGCCAGGACGTGGAGTACTGAGATGCGCGTGATGGCCCAGATGGGCATGGTCATGAACCTGGACAAGTGCATCGGCTGCCACACGTGCTCGGTGACCTGCAAGCAGGCGTGGACCAACCGCAGCGGCGTCGAGTACGTCTGGTTCAACAACGTCGAGACCCGACCCGGGCAGGGGTACCCGCGCACCTACCAGGACCAGGAGCGCTGGCTCGGCGGGTGGACGCTCAACCGGCGGGGACGGCTCAGCCTCAAGGCCGGGGGCCGGCTCAAGAAGCTGTTCTCGATCTTCGCGAATCCCAAGCTGCCCGCGATCGAGGACTACTACGAGCCCTGGACCTACGACTACGACAACCTCGTCCAGGCCCCGCTCGGTGACCATGTCCCGGTCGCCCGGCCGAAGTCGCTGATCTCCGGCGAGGACATGCAGGTGCGCTGGAGCGCCAACTGGGACGACGACCTCGGTGGCGGGCCCGACCTCACACGCTCGGACCCGACGCTGAAGGCGATGACTGAGAAGGCGAACACGCAGGTCCGTCTCGAGTTCGAGAAGACCTTCATGTTCTACCTGCCGCGGATCTGCGAGCACTGCCTCAACCCCTCGTGCGTCGCGTCGTGCCCGTCCGGCGCGATGTACAAGCGCGCCGAGGACGGGATCGTGCTGGTCGACCAGGACCGCTGCCGCGGCTGGCGGATGTGCGTGACCGGCTGCCCGTACAAGAAGGTCTACTTCAACCACCGCACCGGCAAGGCCGAGAAGTGCACGTTCTGCTTCCCGCGGGTCGAGGTCGGGCTGCCGACGGTCTGCTCGGAGACGTGTGTCGGTCGACTGCGCTACATCGGGGTGATGCTCTACGACGCCGACCGCGTCGCCGAGGCCGCCTCCACCACCGACGAGCACGACCTCTACGAGGCCCAGCGCCGCGTCTTCCTTGACCCGAACGACCCGGTGGTGGCGCGCGAGGCCGAGCGGGCGGGCATCCCCCGGGACTGGATCGAGGCCGCGCAGCGCTCCCCCCTCTGGGCGCTGATCAACACCTACCGCGTGGCGCTGCCGTTGCACCCGGAGTACCGCACCATGCCGATGGTCTGGTACATCCCACCGTTGTCGCCGGTCGTCGACGTGGTCCGCGACGCCGGGGTCGACGGCGAGGACGCCGGCAACCTCTTCGGCGCGATCGACGCGCTGCGCATCCCGATCGGCTACCTCGCCGAGCTGTTCACCGCCGGCGACCCGGCGCCGGTCACCACCGTGCTCCGGCGCCTCGCGGCGATGCGCTCCTACATGCGCGAGGTCAACCTCGGGCGACCCACCGACGAGTCGATCGCTGCCACGGTGGGCATGACCGGCGACGAGGTGCAGGACATGTTCCGGCTGCTGGCCCTCGCCCCCTACGACGAGCGCTACGTGATCCCCACCGCGCACACCGAGCTGGGCGACCCGACGGCGCTGGCCCACAAGCTGGAGGAGACCGCCACCGAGTGCTCCCTGGACTACGAGGGCGGGCCCGGGATGGTCGGCGGCGGTCCGTTCGGGGAGGGATCCGGCGGCGCCGCCCCCATCGCGGTGGAGAACTTCCACATGCTCAAGGACCGCCAGACCGCCGACACCGTGGCCGACCCGAGCGACCGCGTCCAGCGAGTGAACCTGCTCAACTGGGACGGCAAGGGCCGCCCCGAAGGACTGTTCCCCGCCCCGCCCGCCGAGCGCCCAACCGCGCCGCAGCTGATGGAGGGCACCGACCCCGACGGTGAAGTGGAGCCCCGACCGTGACCCCGCCGCCGAACGCGACCGCAGCCACTCCCCTGGTGACGCTCTCCGACCGGCAGCGCGCCGTGGTCTACCAGGCGGCGTCGGTGCTGCTGGGCTACCCCGACGACGGGCTGCTCGAGGCGCTGCCGGTGCTGCGTCGCGCGGTCGAGGCGCTGCCCCCCGGCGTGAGCGAGCCGCTGCAGCGCGTGTGCGACCACCTCGCCGCGGGAGCGCCGACGGCCCTGGCCGCGGACTACGTCGCCACCTTCGACCTCAGGCGACGGTGCTGTCCGTACCTGACCTACTACGTGTACGGCGACACCCGCAAACGCGGAATGGCGCTGCTGGCGTTCAAGCACGCCTATCGCGGGGCCGGGCTCGAGCTCGCTGACTCCGAGCTGCCCGACCACCTCGCGGTGCTGCTCGAGTTCGCTGCGGCCGACGACCCGCCCGGCGCCCACCTCGCGGCCGCCGACGCGTTGCTACGCGAGCACCGCACCGGCCTGGAGCTGCTGCGCCTGGCATTGGTCGACGCCGGGTCGGCCTACCACGACGCGGTCGACGCGGTGTGCCGCACGCTGCCGGCGCTACCGGCTCGCGACCGCGAGACCGTGCTCGCCCTGGCCCGCGAAGGCCCCCCGGCCGAGGACGTCGGTCTCGACCCCTACCGCGAGGCGTTCGCCCCGCCCGAGTACATGGGCGGCCGCCCGGCGGGCGCCCAGCACACCGGAGGTGCGGCGCGGTGAGCCCCTTGTCGACCGTCGACGTCCTGCTGTGGCTGGTATTCCCGTACGTCTGCCTCGTGATCCTCGTCGGCGGGCTGGTGTGGCGCTATCGCTACGACAAGTTCGGCTGGACCACCCGCTCCTCCCAGCTCTACGAACGCCGCCTCCTGCGCTGGGGCAGCCCCCTGTTCCACTTCGGCATCCTGGTCGTGCTGCTCGGGCACGTCATGGGCCTGCTCATCCCGGAGAGCTGGACCACCGCGCTCGGCATCTCCGACGACGCATACCACGTCGTTGCGGTGGCGCTCGGCACCGTGGCCGGGGTCTGCACGCTGGTCGGGATGGCGATCCTGATCTACCGGCGGCGCACCGTCGGACCCGTGTTCTCCGCCACCACCAAGATGGACAAGGTCATGTACCTCGTGCTGGGCACCGTCATCGTGCTGGGCCTGGCCAACACCGCCATCGCCAACATCCTCGGCAGCGATTACGACTACCGCACCGGGCTGTCGGTGTGGTTCCGAGGAATCTTCTACCTCCAGCCCGACCCGGCCCTGATGGCCGCGGCCCCGATCGGGTTCCAGCTGCACGCCGTCGCGGCCTTCGCCCTGTTCGCGCTGTGGCCCTTCACCCGGCTCGTGCACGCCTTCACCGCGCCCGTGGGCTACCTGACCCGCCCCTACATCGTCTACCGCAGCCGCGACGCCCACATGGGCAGCCGCGCCCCGCGTCGCGGATGGGAACGGACGGGATCGTGACCGAGCCCGCCAACGTCCGGACGGTCGGACCCCGGCCCGACGAATCGAGGGCGGCGGGGCGGTACCGCGCGCTGGTCCTGGCGACGCTGGGCATGGCGGTCAACTTCTGGGCCTGGTCGCTGCTCAACCCGCTCGGCCCCCAGTATCGGGAACTGCTCGGGCTCTCGCCGTTCGCCCTCTCGGTCGCGGTCGCCGTGCCGGTGCTCGTCGGATCGCTGGGCCGGATCCCCCTCGGCGCCGCCGCCGACCGTTTCGGCGGCCGGATCGTGTTCGCCGCGCTCAGCGCCGTCGCGGTCCTGCCGGTGCTGTTCCTGGCCGTGTTCGACAGCTACCCGGCCCTGCTCGTCGGCGGGCTGGTCCTCGGGCTCGCCGGTACGTCGTTCGCGGTCGGTGTCCCCTTCGTCAACGCCTGGTTCCCCCCGCACCAGCGCGGGTTCGCCCTCGGCGTGTACGGCATCGGCAACGCCGGCACCGCGTTGTCCAACTTCTTCACCCCCCGCATCTGGGCCGCGCAGGGCCCTGTCGCGCCGTTCCTGCTCGTCGCGCTCCTCCTGGCCTTGACCGCCGTCGCGTTCCTCGTGCTCGGCCGCAACGCCCCGACCTGGCGACCCGCCACCGAGCCGTTCTGGCCCCGGTTCCGCCAGGCTGTGCGGCTGCGCCTGAGCATCGACCTCGCCGCCCTCTACGCGATCACCTTCGGCGGGTTCGTCGCCTTCGGGGTCTACCTGCCGACCTACCTGCGGGACGTCTACGAGCTCGCCGTCACCGACGCTGCCGCCCGTGCCGCGGGGTTCGTCGTGCTCGCCACCCTGACCCGGCCCCTCGGCGGGTGGCTGGCCGATCGCCGCCCACCGCACCAGCTCATCGTCGGCGCCCTCGCCGTGGTCGCCGTCGGAGCCGTGGTCGCGGCGTTCGGTCCCCACATGGTCGTGGCCACCGTGGCGTTCCTCGCCATCGCCGCCGCCCTCGGGCTCGGCAACGGCGCCATCTTCGCCCTCGTCGGCCAGCGAGTCCCCGCGTCCCAGGTCGGGTCCGTCACCGGAGTCGTCGGCGCCGCCGGAGGCCTCGGCGGCTTCCTGCCCCCGATCGTCATGGGCCTCGTCTACCAGGTCTCCGGGGACTACGCGATCGGCCTGATGTTGCTCTCCGACGTCGCCCTCGCCGGCCTCGTGTACGCCGTCTGGCGCTTCGGGACCCGTTCCGGACCTGCGGTGTGACCCCATCGCCCCCTACCGCGCCCAGGATCCGCCAGGAAGGAGCCGGAATGAGTTGTCGCGACAGGTGCGTTCTCGCAGCGATGCCGATGGCTTCGCACCGCCGTCGCGCTCCCTCCCGAATAGGCGCCAGCCGTGGGGCTGCCCCATACGCCCGGTCGTGGATTCGTTCACACCGCCGGTCCCGCTTCCGGGGACGGCCCCCGAACCTGACTCCGTCGAGGTCCTGGGCGGTGCCCTCTGGCACGACGAGCACGGGGTGGCGACCCAGGCCGACCGCGGCGCGTGACACCGAGTGATGCCCCAGCAGCTGCACGTTCGGCCGACCTCACCGCCAGCACCGACCCTGCTGAGGGCGAGGAGGATGGGCACGCCCTAGGAGGCCCGTGGACAGAACTGTTCGAGCAGCTCTGTGGCGAGGGCAGCCGCCGCGGCGGTCGAGGCGGTCATGCCCGGCCGGGGCCGGTCGAGCACCTCGGCGGTCTCGTGGAGCCAGGCGACGATCGGGTGTGCCACCGCCGGGGACATCGCGAGGATCCACCGCGCGCTGCGCTGCCGGGCCTCAGCGACGTGCTCGGTCCGTCCCGCGGCATCCCCGGCGCCGATCTCGCTCGGGTTGCGAGGAGTGCGCGGATCGACCAGCGCCCCGACGGAATACGGTGGTGGAACCGTTCGAGCTCGTCGGTCGCGCGGCGGAGCAGGTCCGCGGTCGCCGCGGCGCCGGGGACCTCGAACTCGTCGCTCTCCATGCCGAATCCTTCTCCGGGAGGGTCGCTCGACGACATCGATGCCTCTGCGTATCGGGGTGGCCTCACATTTGGCGGTACCACCGGTGTCCCCCGCACACTGCGGCGAGAACCCGGGCAGGAACTGCCCGAGCTGGTTGTCCGGCCACTGAGCGCGGCCTACCGTCGAGATGCTGGTGCTCCTGCGAGCCCCTCCCTCGGACGACCACGGAGGCCGCCATGACGACCACACGCCCGGCCCACCCGAGTCCAGTCGTCACGTCGCCTTACCCGCCGCGCCGGTCGCCGCGCGGGTCGGCGTTCGCCCACATGCTGCAGACCACGGATCCCAAGGACATCGCGATCCTGTACCTGGTCACGTCGTTCGCGTTTTTCCTGATCGGCGGGCTCATGGCGCTGCTGATGCGCGCCGAGCTGGCCCAGCCGGGTCTGCAGTTCCTGTCGGTGGACCAGTACAACCAGCTGTTCACCATGCACGGCACGATCATGCTGCTGCTGTACGCGACGCCGATCCTGTTCGGCTTCGCCAACTACATCGTGCCGCTGCAGATCGGCGCGCCCGATGTGGCGTTCCCGCGGCTCAACGCCTTCTCGTACTGGCTGTTCCTCTTCGGCGGGATCATCGTCGTGTCCGGGTTCTTCACCCCGAACGGGGCCCCCGCGTTCGGCTGGTTCGCCTACACGCCCCTGTCCGACGTCGTGCACTCGCCGGGGCTCGGACCCAACCTGTGGATCGCCGGCCTCGCCGTTGCCGGTCTGGGCACCATCCTCGGTGGGGTCAACTTCGTGACGACGATCGTCTGTATGCGCGCCCCGGGCGTGACGATGTTCCGGATGCCGATCTTCACCTGGAACATCCTGGTGACGGTCATCCTCGTGCTGATGGTGTTCCCGATCCTCACCGCCGCCCTGTTCGGGCTGCTGGCCGACCGGCTGCTCGGCGCGCACATCTATGACCCGGCCAACGGCGGCGCCATCCTGTGGCAGCACCTGTTCTGGTTCTTCGGTCACCCCGAGGTCTACATCGTCGCGCTGCCGTTCTTCGGCATCGTCACCGAGGTTTTCCCGGTGTTCAGCCGCAAGCCGATCTTCGGCTACAAGACGCTGATCTACGCGACCATCGCGATCGGCGCGCTGTCGATCGCGGTGTGGGCGCACCACATGTACGCCACCGGCGCGGTGCTGCTGCCGTTCTTCGCGTTCTCCACGTACCTCATCGCCGTGCCCACCGGCATCAAGTTCTTCAACTGGATCGGCACCATGTGGCGCGGCCAGCTGACCTTCGAGACGCCGATGCTGTTCGCGGTCGGCTTCCTCGTGACGTTCCTCTTCGGCGGCCTCACCGGCGTCCTGCTGGCCAGCCCGCCGATCGACTTCCACGTCACCGACTCGTACTTCGTCGTGGCGCACTTCCACTACGTGCTCTTCGGCACGATCGTGTTCGCCACCTACGCCGGCATCTACTTCTGGTTCCCGAAGATGACCGGCCGGATGATGGACGAGCGCATCGGCAAGGTGCACTTCTGGCTGACGTTCATCGGCTTCCACATGACGTTCCTGGTGCAGCACTGGCTGGGCAACGAGGGCATGCCACGCCGCTACGCCGACTACGCGGCCACCGACGGGTTCACGACGCTCAACACGATCTCCACGATCGGGGCGTTCATCCTCGGGGCCTCGACGCTGCCGTTCCTGTGGAACGCGTTCCACAGCTACCGCTACGGGCGACCGGTGGAGGTCGACGACCCCTGGGGTCACGGCAACTCCCTGGAGTGGGCGACGTCCTGCCCGCCGCCGCGGCACAACTTCACCGAGCTGCCCCGCATCCGCTCCGAGCGCCCGGCGTTCGAGCTGCACTACCCGCACCTCACCGAGCGCATCCGGCTCGAGGCGCACATCGGTGGTCGCGAGAGCATCGGTGAGGCCGCGGCCGGGCAGACCGGCCAGGAGCACATCCCCGGCAACGACCCCCGCAACCGCTGATGACTACATGCGTGGCTCGAACTACCGCATGGCGCGGGTCTACTCTCCAGCGACCTGGCCACGTCCTGCGGGTCGAGGGTGCCGATCGGTGTGGTCATCGCTCTCGCCCCTTCTTGCCCGTCTTGCCACCGGTCTTCGGAGCAGTGCCCGCCCTCCGTGCCGACGAGGGGACTGAGGAGCAAGAACGACCGCGGCAGGCACGACGGCGACGCCACCTCCGCGGCCGCTGTGCCAGGACGTGGTCGACGTCCTCCGCGAGACGGCGGTACTCGTCGTCGAGCGCTTCCGGGGACGGCAGGCGGGACTCGACCCGGCGCAGGGCGCGCAGGGTGGGACCTTCGAATGGGCAGCTACCTCGAGTTCTACCCGGCCCAGCGCGACCGCAGCGTCGGCGAGCAGGCGCTCGCGCGATGAGCTCTCGACCGCAGCCGGCTCCGCGCGATGTGGGGCAGCGCCCGTGCTCCGGGCCGCTGCCGGGAACGCGCAGAGGAGGCAGTCGCCCGTCCAGACGGACCGCCCGCACCGCCCGCAGGTCGGTGGCGGCGGGAGTTCGAGTGCGGCGTTGCGGTCGAGCTCCGTTGTAATCCGCGCCACAAGGTCGGAGGAGGGCAGGGCGAGCAGTTCGCTGAGCAGGAGCTGCGCCGGGCTCGTCCGCTGCTCGAGCCGGTGTTCGGCGATGACGGCCACCGCCGGGCCGCGAACGAGGGGCTCCCGGGGTCGTTGGTGCTCTCCGGTGACGTGCACCCGACCCGCCTCCCGCGGTACCTCGCTGCGCGCCCTCAGTGTGAGTCCGCGCGGGACTCGGTCACAGCCCGCCGATCGGGCTCGACCCGGCGGGACGGGCCGACGGTCAGACTTGCCACCGCGCGACGGACGACGTCGCAACGTCGCGAGCACCTCGTTGGGCACCCGACTCCCTGCCCACCTGAGGTTGATGACCCGCACCTGCCAGGCCCGGGGAGGGGAGCTGAGGTTCCCCCGGTAGCTCGGAGACCGACGATCATGGCCGTAGGCCGTGAAGGGAGTCTCCGATGGCAGCGCCGAAGAAGTACCCCGACGAGCTGCGCGAGCGGGCGGTGCGGCTCTACCGCACGAGCAACCCGCGGCCCACGTTCCGCCAGCTCGGCGAGCAGCTCGGTGTCCACCACGAGGCGCTTCGCAACTGGGTGCGTCAGGCCGAGGCCGACAACGGCGAGCGCGACGACCGACCCACCACCGCCGAGGCCGAGGAGCTGCGCCGGCTGCGCAAAGAGGTCGCCGAGCTGCGGCGGGCCAACGACATCCTGAAGGCGGCGAGCGCTTTTTTCGCCCAGGAAATCGACCCAACAAGGAGGAAGTCATAGCGTTCGTCGAAGCCCGCCACGACAACTTCGGGATCGAGCCGATTCTGCGCCAGCTCGGCATTCCACCCTCGACGTACTACGGGTGGCTGGCCCAGGACCGCGACCCGTCGTCGCGCCGCCGTGACGACGCCGAGGTCCTCGCCGAGATCCGCGAGGTGCACGACCGGTCCGGGCAGACCTACGGCGCCCCGCGCGTGCACGCCACCCTGCGCCGCCGCGGCCGACACGTCTCGCGCAAGCGCGTCGAGCGACTCAGCCGACGCCACCCGCATCCCCTGCGGCGAAGGCGTGTTCTGGCTGGCCGCAGTGCGCGACGTGTTCGCCAACCGCATCGTCGGATCGAAGACCTCCGACCGGTGCGACACCGAGCTCGTCCTGGGTGCCCTCGAGTACGCGGTCTGGAGCCGCGATGTCCGCGATGGCCAACTGCGACACCATTCCGACCGCGGCTCGAACACTGGGCTCAACCGGTCGTCGCAACACCGTCTCGTTGGAGCGAGGCTAGCTGGTC
>NZ_JAQZAM010000038.1 GCF_028737215.1 Actinomycetospora chibensis
CCTGTCTCCGATGTGCTGAGACAGACCTGTGTCAGATGTGCTGAGACATCACAGGGGCCTATAGGCCCCAACATCGCTCACAACTCGTGCCGATGGAGCCGAGCAGCGCCCGTCGGCGTCGAACTCGGTATGGACGAATTCGACAACTGGCGACTACTGCTCGCTCAGCAACACCGTGTCGTGACGCGGGCGCAGCTCCTGGCGCGCGGGTTCACAGACGACGGCATCCGGGCGCAGGTCGAGGCCGGACGATGGCGGCGCGTGCACGAGGGCGTGTACGCGCTCCATTCAGGACCGCTGACGCGCGCCGCGCAGATGACGGCGGCGCTCCTCGCCTGCGGTGGCGCTGCCCTGCTCAGCCACGAGACGGCGGGAGAGCTTCACGGCTTCCTCGAGCAGGAGGCGTCGGCCGCCATCCATGTGACGGTGCGCTACGGATGCTCCACGGCGCGGGCTGACGGCGTCAGGGTGCATCGATCGCGGGCCTTCGCGCACATCGCCGCTCGCGGCGAAGAGCCGCCGCGCACCAGCCGCGTCCACACCGTGCTCGATCTCGTGAACTCGGCCCCGGATCGCCACGAGGCCGCTCGACGGGCCCACCAGCTCGCGCTGGACGCCGGAGTGCACCCCTTGGATCTCGAGCGAGCCGTGGAGCTACGGAGGCCGCCGCGATTCCTCCAGCCGATCAAGGACGCCATCAGGTTGCTGCGCGAGGGCGTCCTCTCGGCGCTGGAACATCAGTACCTCGTCGATGTCGAGAAGGCCCACGGACTCCCTGAGGGACGACGTCAGGGGCCGGTCCTGGTCGACGGAGTGCAGCGCTACGAGGACATCACCTACGACCTCCCCGACGGCGCGGCAGTCGTGCGGCTCGACGGTTTCGGCTACCACCGGGACCGGCTCACCGCCCTCATCGACCGTCGACGGAGCGTGGCTGCTGCCGTGGCAGCCACCCCGGCGATTCCGTTCGGCTGGGACGAGGTGACGAGGTTCCCGTGCCGCACGGCAAGGGAGGTCGAAGCCGTCGTCCGGTGGCTCGGATGGGCCGACCCACTTCTCTCGTGCCCCCGCTGCCGTGAGTGAACTTCGGGCCTATCGGCCCGGACTTCGCTCACGGAGGGCCGACGCCACCGCCGTGACGCGGGGGTCGGCGAGGAGGGTGTCGAGGGACTGGGACAGCGGGATGCGCCAGTTGGGGTAGGTGTCGACGGTCCCGGGCAGGTTGGGCTGGCGCACGTCGCCGAGGACGTCGGTGAACGCCGCGAGCACGATCCGCGAGCGGGCCGTGGCCAGGAGCCGGTGCATCGCGAGCACGACCTCGTCGGACGTCGCGGACTCCGACACCCCGAACCCCTCGGACGCCAGCAGGGCGAGCAGCTCGGCCCGGTCCCGTGCGGCCGCCGCGCGCGCCTCCTCGACGTCGTCGAGCACCCCGGCCTCGGCGCGCGCCCGGACGTGCTCGTCGAGCAGGAACCCCGCGGCGGTCGGCAGGTCGTGGGTCGAGACGCTCGCGAGCGTCTCGGGGTGCCAGAGCCGGGGCGGGAGCAGGTCTCCGGACTCGTCGCGCTGGAACCACAGCACCGCGCACCCCAGCATGCCGCGCTCGGCGAGCCCCTCGGTGACCTCCGGCTCGACGGTACCCAGGTCCTCGCCGACGACCACGGCGCCGGCACGGGACGCCTCGATCGCGACGACGGCGAGCATCGCCCGCGCGTCGTAGTGCACGTACGCGCCCTCGCGCGCACCGCGGCCCGGCGGGATCCACCACAGCCGCCACAGCCCCGCGACGTGGTCCACGCGGATCCCGTCGGCGTGGCTCAGCACCGCGCGGATCATCGACCGCAGCGGCGCGTACCCCGAGGCCGCCAGGGCGTCCGGTCGCCACGGCGGGAGCGCCCAGTCCTGGCCCTGCTGGTTGAAGTCGTCGGGCGGCGCGCCCACGGTCACCCCGGGCGCGAGCGCGTCGGCCAGCGTCCAGGCGTCCGCACCGCCGGACGAGCAGCCGACGGCGAGGTCGGCGATCAGCCCGACCGCCATGCCCTCGGCCGCACGATGTGCGACGCCGAGCTGGGCGTCGGCGAGATCGAGGCACCAGGCGTGGAAGAGCACCCGATCGGCGAGCTCGGCCCGCGCGTCGGGCACCCCCGAGTCCCCGACGTGTGCCAGGCCCGACGGCCACGAACGCAGGTCGCTGCCGTGGCGCTCGGCGAGCGCGTACCAGGTGGCGACGTCCCGTTGGCCCTCCTCGAGGGCCTCGACGTCCGACGGCGCCGCCGGGTCGTACGGGTGCAGCAGCGCCAGCGCCGCGCCCTTGGCCGCCCACACCGCGTCGTGGTCGACGAGCTCGCCGTCCGCGGGACGCAGCGCGTCCACCTCGTCCCGGACCGGCGCCGGCGCCGCTCCGTAGGCCGCCGTGTCGGCGACGCGGATGTAGAGCGGGTGCAGGAACCGCCTGCTCGACGGCGAGTACGGCGAGGCCTCGACGCGCGGGTCCAGCGCGAGCGCGTGCAGCGGGTTCACCAGCAGCGCGCCGGCGTTCTGCTCCCCGGCCGTCCGCGCGAGCAGCGTGGCGAGGTCGGCGTAGTCGCCGCAGCCCCACGAGTCGGCCGAGCGCAGCGCGTACAGCTGCGCCATCCACCCCCACGTCTCCGGCGGCGGCGTCAGCGGGGGCGGTGCCACGATCAGCGTGACGTCCTGCCCCCGGCAGGCCAGCCCGTGGTAGCCGACGGGCAGGTCGGTCGGCAGCGTCGTGCCCACCTCGCGCACCGCGCCGTCCTCGAGCGTCACGACGCCCGCGGCCGGCAGCTCCCGGTCCTGCCCCTCGTCGACCACCACCGTCGCCGGCAGCGCGTCGGGGTCCGCACCGCGCACGGCGTCCAGCGCCGTCGCGAGCGCGGCGGGCGACGACGCGTCCACCTCGAGGGCCTGGAGGACGTCGATCACCACGTCGCGGTCGAGCTCGATCTCGCGCTCCGAGCTGTCGCGGTAGCGGACCGCGATGCCGTGGGCAGTGGCGAGCTCGGCGAGATCGGGCTCGACGGGCACCGGTGGACTCCCTGGGTCAGATGGGGCGGGGAGCGCAGGATGTCAGGTGAGGCGGGCCGTGCGACGACGGGCGCGGGCGGCGACGTCGTCGGCCACCGAGTCGGCGGCCGTGCCCGGGCGGCGGACGCGCGACAGCGCGGTCACGGCGCTCAGGGCGAGGCCGGAGAGTGCGGCGGCACTGGTCGCGGCCCAGCCGCGGGCGAGCAGGGCGACCGCGAACTCGCGGGCCGAGCCGGTGTCGCGACGGGCGCGGCGCGCCAGCGGGAGCAGATCGGCCGGGGTGCGCGCTGCGGGGAGCGTGTCGGGGGCGAGCGTGTCGGGAGCGGAGGCCGGCGGGGCCAGGGTCGAGTCGAGCGGTTCGTGCAGCACGGTCACCTTCCGGTGCGAGGAGGAGTCCTGCCGGGATCGGCGCCGGGGCAGGCCCGGAAACGTGACGATCACCCGGCGTTCGCACCTGGCGGAGCACGGGTACGCCCGACCGGTGGATCTGGTGCACATCGAGCCCCACGGGCCCGGGATCGGCCGACGCAAGCGCGGCAAGGGGTTCAGCTACTTCGACCGCGAGACGGGCGAGGCGATCACCGACGCCGCGCACCTGGCGCGGATCAACGCCATCGTCATCCCGCCCGCGTGGCAGGACGTCTGGATCTGCCCCGACCCCCTCGGCCACATCCAGGCCGTCGGCACCGATGCTGCGGGGCGTCGCCAGTACCGCTACCACGAGGAGTGGACCCGGCAGCGCGGCGAGGAGAAGTTCGTCCGCGTCGCGCGCCTCGGCCGCGTCATCGGCGACGCCCGGGCCGAGATCGACGCCCGCCTCGCCCGCGGCAAGGGCCTCGGACGTGACCGCGTGCTCGCCGGCGCGGTGTGGATGCTCGATCTCGGCGTCTTCCGGGTCGGGCACGAGGAGTACGCCAACGAGGACTCGCCCGGCGACGCGTCGTTCGGGCTCGCCACGCTGCGCCGGGAGCACGCCGTGGCCCGCCGCGACGGCGGTGTCGAGTTCCGCTACATCGCCAAGTCCGGCGTCCCGCGGCGGATCACGCTGCACGACGAGCACATCCACGGGCTGGTCAGCTCCCTGAAGCGACGGCGGGGCGGGGGCGAGGACCTCCTGGCCTTCCGGCGCGGCGGGCGCGGCGGCGACCGCGGGCCGTGGCACGACGTCACCGCGCAGGACGTCAACGACGCCGTGCGCGAGCTGATCGGAGAGGAGTTCACCGCCAAGGACCTGCGCACCTGGAACGCCGGCGTGCAGGCCGCGGTGGCGCTCGCGGGGGAGTGCGACGACACCGGCAGCCCGCCGCGCGCCGAGCGCAAGCTCAAGAGCGCGGTGACGCGGACGATGAAATCCGTGGCCGAGCAGCTCGGCAACACCCCGGCGGTCTGCCGGCGCTCCTACGTCGACCCCGTGCTCGTCAGCCACTTCGAGAACGGCCGCACGATCGCGGACGCCGTCCGCGAGGGCGGCGGGCTCGACGACCGGGCGATGCGCGCCCACGTGGAGCGCGCCGTGCTCGAGCTGCTCGCCCACCGCGAGCCCCCGGAGGCGGCAGCCGCCTGAGACCGGGTCTCGGTCGAGGCGTGACGCTCATCGACCCGCGGCGTCTCCTCGCCCGCTCCGAGCCCCGAGAGGACTCACCGAGTGCCGTGCGTGCACCGTCAGCGCGGCCTCCTCGACCGCACGCGCCACACTCGCCGCGTCCGGGTCCCAGTCGAGTAGCAGCATCCGGGGCCAGAGGACGTAGTTGGCGATCATGCCGAGGAACTGGGTGGTCACGAGATCGGCGTCCTCGAACTGCAGGGTGCCGGCGTGCTGCTCGGCGAGCAGGTGGTCGCGCACCGAGTCGAAGAACGGCATCTTGCCCAGGTCGAAGTGCGTGCGCCCGAGTTCGGGGAAGCGCGGGAACTCGGCGATGACGATGCGGAACAGGTCGGCCATCCCGGGGCGGGTCAACAGGTCCGCGTACCGGGTGCCGAGCGTCGTCAGCGCGGCCAGGGGATCACCGGGCACGGGTGGGTCCTGCTCGTCCTCGGTGGCCCACGACGTGGTCACCATGGCGCTGAACAGCTCGGCCTTGGTCGGGAACTGCTTGAACAGCGTGGCCCGCGAGACCCCCGCCTCGGCGGCGACCTTCGCCAACGAGGTGCCGTCGTAGCCGAGGTCGAGGAAGAGCCGACGAGCAGCACCCAGCAGCGCCGCCCGATTCCTCAGGGCCAGGTCACGGTGGTAGCGCGCCGCCCCCGACGATGCGGCCGGCGCCCGCTCGTTCCCGTCCATGGCCGACATCCTGCCGGAGACCCACCTACGAGGCGAGCCGCTTGACTCACCTCACCGACGGTGGTTGCCTCGCCATGAGGTGAGCGGATCGACTCACCTCCTGGACGGAGGAGGGCACGATGGGACGCTTCGAGGGTCAGACGGTGCTGGTGACCGGAGCCACCGGCGGGATGGGGCGCAGCCACGTGCAGGCGTTCCACCGCGAGGGTGCTGCCGTGGTCATCGCCGCGCGTGACGAGGCGGCCGGGGTCACGCTGGCCGAGCAGCTCGGGGAGAGAGCGCTCGCGGTCCGACTCGACGTCACCGACGAGCAGCAGTGGACGGCCGCGGTCGCGGCGGCCGAGCAACGGTTCGGGCCCATCTCGGTCCTGGTCGCCAACGCCGGAGTGCAGCACCCGCCGACGCTGATCGAGGACGCCGACCGCAGCCTGTGGGACACCGTCACCGCCGTGAACGTCACGGGTACCGCGCTCGGGATCCGAGCAGTCGCACCCTCGATGCGCCGGGGCGGCGGCGGCGTGATCGTCACCGTCGCCTCGACGATGGCCCACGGTGGCACGGCGGCGTTCGGACCGTACGTCGCCGCGAAATGGGCCGTGCGCGGACTGACCCGCACCGCCGCGCTGGAGCTGGGACGCGACGACATCCGCGTCGTGTCGCTCACCCCGGGAGTGGTGTCCACACCCTTGATCACCGAGCCGCTCGCCGACGGGGTGCCGGCCATCGCCGAGGCCTTCGATCCCGAGCCCTTCGCCGTCCCGCGGATCGGGGACCCGGACGAGATCAGCCGCGCACTCGTGTTCCTCGCCTCTCCCGAGGCCGCCTTCATCACCGGATCCGAGCTCGTCATCGACGGCGGGCTGCTGCTCGGCCCCGCGCTGCGCGCCTGACCATGCCCAGCGCGTGCGACGGCCCGCCTCGCCCTCCGGGTTCCGGGACCACGTCTCAGCCCTCACGGCGGGCCGTCCCGGGCCGACTCAGGCCGTGGTGGTCATCTCCGACCACACGGTCTTGCCGTCGCGGTGGGACTCGACGCCCCAGGCGCGGGAGACGGCGGCGACCATGGCGAGCCCGCGCCCGCGCGGAGACGTCGGCTCCGGCAGGTGGGCCTCGGGCACCGGGGCGAGGTCGAAGTCGCGGACGGTGAGCCGCAACGAGTGCTCACGTCGCTCCACCTCGACGACCGAGGCGCTCGCCGCGTGCTCGACGGCGTTGGTGACCAGCTCCGTCACGACGATCTCGGCCGCCTCGCGTGCCTCCTCGTCGACGGCCCAGCGGTGACAGACGCGGCGGACGTGCCCGCGCGCGGCCCCCGGGGCCTGCGGGTCGACGGTGAACCGCCACCAGCCGCGCACCAGCTCCGGGCGCTCGTCGAGGTGGGCGACGGCCGTCGCCGTGTCGGGGTGCACGGGCACCCGCTGGGCGACCCGCGAGCTCACCAGCAGGGCGGCCGTGGTGGCGTCCGGCGCGGCGAGGGCCAGCCGCACGTCGGGCCACTCCCCGGCGAGCGCGGCCGCCTCGGCGAAGGCGTGCACGGCGCCGGAGTGGGTGAGCTTCATGCCCGACACGTCCACGACGACACCGCCGTGGCGGCGCAGGAGCTCGACGAGCCGTTCGGCGAGGGGACGGGCGGTGACCTGGGACAGCGGTCCGGTGAGGGCCACGACGACGACGTGCGGCGCCTCGGCTTCGTCCACCGCGGCTCCGTCGTCGGGCGCGGCCTCGCCACGCACCCTCGTCCCGGCGTCCCCCGTCGTGTCGAGGGCCAGCCTGATCCTTGTGTCCACGACTCACCTCGGGCCCTTCATACCCCGCTCCCGTGGCACCGAAGCGCCCGGTCCGCGACCGTGTGGCCGCGGCGGGTACCAGCTGCGCCAGGAGGTGCGCGGCCCGCCATGATGGGGCCATGAGTGATCAGGACGAACGGCCGTCGTCGGCCCTGGCGGCGGCCGCGGCGTCGGGAGCGGGGGAGGGCGCCGGCACGGGGGAGCTGGTGGCCTCCCCGGGCGCGGTGATGCGGGTGGCCGGGATGGTCGGCAAGCTCGTCGAGGAGGTCCGGTCGGCGCCGCTGGACGAGGCGGGGCGGGCGCGTCTCGCCGACATCCACGAACGGTCGATCCGCGAGCTCGAGCAGGGGCTCGCGCCGGAGCTGCGCGACGAGCTGCGCCGCATCACGCTCCCGTTCGCGTCCGATGCGGCGCCTTCCCAGGCCGAGCTGCGCATCGCGCAGGCCCAGCTCCTGGGGTGGCTCGAGGGCCTCTTCCACGGCATCCAGAGCGCCGTGCTCGCGCAGCAGATGGCCGCGCGGGGCCAGCTCGAGCAGATGCGGCAGGGCCGCAGCCGACCCGCGCAGGGCGGGGGCGGGGGCGACGGCGGCCAGTACCTCTAGGCCAGTACCTCTGGGCCACTACCTCTGGGCCATTACCTCGAGACGGGGGAGGGCGCCTCGTAGACGACGGCGCCGGCCTGGTCGTCCGTACGACGGCCTCCGCGCAGGGCCAGGCGTCGCTCGTCCTCGGTCAGCCCGCCCCAGACGCCGTAGGGCTCGCGGGTCGCGAGGGCGTGGCGACGGCACGGCTCGATGACCGGGCAGGACGCGCAGACCCGCTTGGCCTCGGCGGCGCGGTGCTCGCGTCGGGGGCCCCGCTCACCGTCGGGGTGGAAGAAGAAGCTCGAGTCCATCCCGCGGCAGGCGCCGTGGAGTTGCCAGTCCCACTCGTCGATGATGGGGCCGGGCAGGAGTCGGATGTCGGCCATGGCGATCCTCCCAGTCGGGGCGCCAGGACGGAGGACGTCCTCCGACGCGCCAGCACAGCCGCGGTATCCCCCTCGCTCCGCGACGGCAAACACCCCTGAACGGCCCAGCGACCCGCACGATCGTGGGCGGCGCCCGGCCCGGTCCGGTGCCGTACGGCACGCGGAGGTGGTCATCGGCGTCGTGAACTCCTGCCCACGGGGGGTGACGAGTAGGGTCACGAGCACGGCAAGTACGTTTTCCCAGGACCGACGCCGAGTTCGGACCACACCCGACTGACCGGAGGGGGACCAGACGTCGTGGCCACCGATGACGACCTCACTGCGGAGGACCCGCTGGGCGTGGACGTGCAGCGGTCGAACGGCGCGTCGGTGATCCGGCTTGCCGGCGAGATCGACATGCTGACGACGCCTGCGCTGCGCGCGAAGGTGAACGAGGAGCTCCAGGGCAAGCCCACGGTGCTCGTGCTGGACATGCTCTCGGTCGAGTTCCTCGGCTCGAGCGGCCTGGCTCTGCTGGTGGAGGCGCTCGACGAGTCGCGGAATCGGGACGTGGCCCTGCGCCTCGTCGCGAACTCGCGCCCGGTGAGCCGCCCGTTGCAGGCCACCGGCCTGACCGACCTGTTCGCGCTCTACCCGTCGGTCGAGGCCGCGCTCGCCGGATGAGTCGGACGCCGGCACGGGGCCCTGCCGCCCGCGCCGGCTCCGCCGATACGGTGACCGCGCCATCCACCCCCTCACCTGCCGCGAAACGGAGATCAGCAGCCGTGCAGACGCCGGAACCGCAGCAGCGTGATCGCACGTCCACCGCCACCTCCGATCCCGGTGCCGCCGGGTCGGCCGGGCTGGCGGAGACACCGACGCCCGTCGAGGTCCGCGTGCACGCCGACCCGGCGTTGATCCCGTCGGTGCGCGCCGTCGCGGCCGATCTGGCCGCCCGGGCGGACTTCGACCTCGACGCCGTCTCGGACCTGCGGATGGCGGTCGACGAGGCCTGTTCGGCGCTCGTGCCGCTCGCGCGGGAGGGCGGACAGCTGCGCTGCGGGTTCGTCATGTCCGAGGGCCGCATCGACGTCATCTGCCGGGTGCCGGTGCGCCACGAGGCGACCCTGCGCCAGGACACCTTCGGCTGGCGCGTGCTCACCACGCTCACCGACGACGCCGAGGTGCTCGACGCCGACCCGGAGTGGCTCGGCATCCACCTGCGCAAGCAACGGCTCAACCCGTGAGCGAGCCGGCGCGCCCGCTGACGGGCAGCGCGGGCGGGGCACCTCAGCGCAGCTCCCGGAACGAGGACTCCTACGAGCACCTCGTGCCGATGCTCCTCGAGCACGCCGGTCTGCCCGAGGGCGACCGGCGCCGCGAGGCGCTGCGTGACCGCCTCGTCGAGGGCTACCTCCCGCTGGCGCGGCACATCGCGCGCCGCTTCGCCCAGCGCGGCGAGCCGCAGGAGGACCTCGAGCAGGTCGCGACGGTCGGACTCATCCACGCCGTCGACCGGTTCTCCCCGGAGCGTGGCTCGGACTTCCTGTCCTACGCGGTCCCGACGATCACCGGTGAGGTCCGCCGCTACTTCCGGGACAAGGCGTGGTCGACGCGCGTGCCCCGGCGGCTCAAGGACCTGCGTCTGGCCATCGGCTCGGCGATGCCGCAGCTGTCCCAGGAGCTCAACCGCGCCCCCACCGCCGGCGAGCTCGCCGAACACCTGCAGCGCAGCCGCGAGGAGGTGCTCGAGGCGCTCGAGGCGGCGAACGCCTACCGCTCCTCGAGCCTCGACGACATGCTCGTCGACGACCCGTCGTCCGGCCGGCTCGCCGACGTCCTGGGCTCGGCGGACGCCGAGCTCGAGCAGGTCGAGCACCGCGAGACCGTGCAGCCCGCCCTGCGCAAGCTCCCCGAGCGCGAGCGGACGATCGTCATGCTCCGCTTCTTCGGCGGCATGACCCAGACCCAGATCGCCGAGCGCGTGGGCGTGTCCCAGATGCACGTCTCCCGCCTGCTCACGCGCACCCTCGCGACCCTGCGCGCCGACCTCCAGGACCCGCCGGCGATCTGAGCGAGTGCAAGCCCTGCGTCCACGCTTGCACTCAACGCCAGCAAATCCGCGTCGATCACACGCCCACGGGCAGCGTCGTGTAGCTCCGCAGCAGCAGCGACCGCCGTCGCGCCGCGCCCGGTTCCCGGTGCAGCGTCGGCATCCGCTCCGCCAGGGCCGCCAGCGCGACCCGTGCCTCGAGCCGGGCCAGCGGCGCGCCGAGGCAGAAGTGGATGCCCCCGGAGAACGCCAGGTGCTCGCCCTTCGTCGGCCGGTCGAGGTCGAACACGTCGGGGTCGGTGTGCACCGCCGGGTCGCGGCCGGCGGCCCCGAGCATCGCCATGACGACGGTGTCCGGCTCGATGTCGCGGTCACCGAGGCGCACGGTCTCGTGCGGCGTCCGCGCGGTGAACTGGATCGGCGCCTCGAAGCGCAGGCTCTCCTCGACGGCGTCGCCCGCCCGGCCGGGGTCGGCGGCGAGCCGCGCCCAGGGCTCGCGGGCGTCGGTCATCGCGGCGACGGCGTTGCCGAGCAGCGTGCTCGTCGTCTCGAACCCCGCGAGCAGCAGGAACGCGGCGAGGCTGACGGCCTCGTCGGCGTCGACCTCCTCGCGCGCGAGGTGGCTGAGGAGGTCGTCGGCGGGGTCGCGGCGCCGGCGGTCGAGCAGGCCGCCGAGCAGCGCGCGCAGTTCGGCGACGGCGCGGTCCAGGCGGTGCAGGGCACGCAGCGACCGCACGCCGCCGAGCCCGCCGCCGACGGCCTGGCCCCACCGCGCGAACGCGCCCGCGTCGGACTCGGGCACGCCCAGGATCTCGGCGATCACGGCGGCCGGTAGCGGCGTCGCGACGTCGGCGACCAGGTCGAACCGGCCGCGCGCCACGGCCTCGTCGGCCAGCCGTTCGGCCAGCCCGGCCACCAGGGGTTCGTAGGAGCGGACCCGCGCCGGGGTGAACCAGCCGCCGACCAGGCGCCGCAGCCTGGTGTGCTCCGGCGGGTCCATGCCGAGGAAGGACAGCTCGACGGGCTCGAGCAGCGGGTCGCGCCGGCCCTCGAGGGCCCCACCGAGCGAGCCGCCGTTCCGCGGGCGCACCAGGAAACGACGGTCGCGGACGACCTCGCGACACATCGCGGCGGTGGCGACGACGAGCACGCCGCTGCGGCTCGCGTAGGGCTGGGCGGCCTCGCGCAGCTGCCGCTGGATGCGGGTCGGGTCGTCGATCCAGGGCCGGTAGAGCAGACGCAGGACGGGGTCGCCGGCGAGCGCCATCGCCAGACCGCCCGTGCGCATCACGGCCAGCCGTGCGCCGAGGGCGAGGTCGCGACGCAGATCCATGGCCTCGATCCTGGCCCGGGTCGGCCCGGCGGGGAACCGGGCCGCGAGCCCGGTGATCAACGCGGATTTCCTGGCGTTGAGTGCCAGCGTGGACGCAGGGCTTGCATGGCTCACCGCAAGACGTGCCGACCCTCGTCGTCGCGGCGGGTGCGGCCCTGGCGGGCCAGGTGCTCGAGCAGCGGCACCGCCACGCGGCGGGTGGTTCCGAGGGCCTGGCGGGCCTCGGAGAGCGTGAACGGCGAGGGCAGGTCCGCCAGCCGGGCCACGGCGACGTCCAGGGCGTCGGGGGCCAGGTAGATCCCGTCGCCGACCTTGAGCAGCGCCCCGGCCGTCACCGCCGCGCCCAGCTCGCGGGTCCGCAGGCCGAGCTCGGCGAGCCGGTACGCCTCGGGGGCGGCGAACGGGGCGTCGGCGAGGTCGGCGCGCACCGCCGCGACCGCTGCCTGCACCGCGTCGGGCAACCCGCCCGCGTCGCGTCGCCGGACCCGCCCGCCCGCGGCCGTGAGCGACGACGCTCCCGGCTCGGCGAGGACGAGGTCGAGCAGGCGGGGATCGGGCAGCTCGAGCGCACGCGCCGCGGCCTTGGCAGGCAGGCCCGCCTCCAGGGGCTGGGCCTCGCCGTGGGCGACGACCGCCTCGACCAACCGCCGCGCCAGCACGGGGAGGTGCCCCGGGTCGACGAGCCACCCGCCCGCCGCGGGCACGTCGGCCGGCACCTCGGCGCCCAGCGCGACGAGGTCGTCCCGACGCATCAGCCGCCGCCGCGCGAGCTCACCGGCGGCGTCCGGGACGCCTTCGGTCCCGGCCAGCTCCCCGGCCCGCGCCACCGCCGCCCCGCGACGACGCAGCGCGGGCGGGCGCACGTCGAGCACCGTGACCCCGCCGAGCACCCGGTGCGCGCCGGGATCGCGCAGCAGCGCGTGGTCGCCGGGGCGCAGCGGCAACGGCTCCCGCAGGGTCAGCCGCACCGTGCGGGTGACGCCGGAGGGATCGTCGGGCGCCCCCGGCCGTGACAGCGGCCGCACGCGCGCCGCCACCGCCGCCGACCCGACGTGCAGCATCACCTGTTTCGGCAATTCCACTGCGGCCGAGGCGCCCCGCGGCGGTCCCACGCGCACGTCGACGACGTCCCCGCGCAACCAGCGCCCGGGCGTCGTCAGCGCGTCGCCGCGCCCGACCTCGTCGAGCCCCACGCCCCGCAGGTTCAGCGCCACCCGGGCGACGGCACGGACGGGGTCGACGCTCTCGCCCAGCGCCTGTATCCCGCGCACGGTGACCGTGCGCGAGCCCAGAGCGAGCTCGTCGCCCACCCGGATCGTGCCCGCCCCGAGCGTCCCGGTGACCACCGTGCCCGCCCCCCGCACCGTGAACGCGCGGTCGACCCACAGGCGCACGTCGGCGTCGAGGTCCGGGACGGGCAGCCCGCTGACGAGGTCCGACAACGCCGCGCGCAGCTCCGGAAGTCCGGCACCCGTCGCGCCCGACACGCACACCGCCGGCAGCCGCCCCAGCGACGACTCGGACAGGTGCTCGAGCGCCTCGTCCCGCGCGAGCTCCGGGTCGGCGAGGTCGCTGCGGGTGACGACGAGCAGGCCGTCGCGCACCCCGAGGGCGTCGAGCGCGTCGAGGTGCTCGGTCGACTGCGGCATCCACCCCGAGTCGGCGGCGACGACGAACATCGTGGCCGGCACCGGTCCGACCCCGGCGAGCATCTGCGTCACGAACCGCTCGTGCCCCGGGACGTCGACGAACGCGACGGGTTCGGACAGCGCCGGCAGTGTCGTCCAGGCGAAACCCAGGTCGATCGTCATGCCCCGCCGGCGCTCCTCGGCCCAGCGGTCGGGCTCCATCCCGGTGAGCGCGCGGACCAGCGTCGACTTGCCGTGGTCGACGTGGCCGGCGGTGGCCACGACCCTCATCCCGGAGCTCGAACCAGCGCCAGGGCGATCGCATCCGCGAGCCGGGCGTCCGCCTCGGGCGGCACCGAGCGCAGGTCGACCACGCACCGCCCCTGCTCGACGCGGGCGAGGACGGGATCGGTGCCTGTCCGCAGCGCCTCGGCGGCCTCGACGGGCAACGCCACCCCCGCGCTCGCCAGCTCCACCCCCGGCGCACCGCCCCCGCCGACCTGAGCGGCGCAATCGACGGCGATCCCGCCGACCTTCCCGGCGAGCACGACGGCCCGCGCCCGCAGGTCCTCGACATCGGCCTCGAGCATCGCCCGCACGGGCGGCAGCGGACCCCGCAGCGTCGCCTCGAGGGCTGCGAGCGTCAGCTTGTCGACGCGCAGGGCCCGGGCCAGGGGGTGGCGACGCAGGCGGTGCACGAGGTCGGCGTCACCGAACAGCAGCCCGGCCTGGGGTCCGCCGAGCAGCTTGTCGCCCGACGCGGTGACGAGATCCGCCCCCGCGCGCAGCTCGCTGGTCGCGTCCGGCTCCGCGGGCAGGAGCGGGTGCGGCGCCAGCAGCCCCGACCCGATGTCGGACACCACGGGCACACCCAGCCCGACCAGGTCCGCGACCGGCACCGACGACGTGAACCCGGTGACGACGAAGTTCGACGGGTGGACCTTGAGGATCATGCCGGTGTCCGGCCCGACGGCGTCGGCGTAGTCGGCGCGGTGCACGCGGTTGGTGGTGCCGACCTCGCGCAGCCGTGCGCCGGTGGACTCCAGCAGGTCGGGCAGTCGGAACCCGTCGCCGATCTCGACCATCTCGCCGCGGGCGATGACGATCTCGCGACCTGACGCCAGCGCCGTCGCCGCCAGGATCAGCGCCGCCGCCCCGTTGTTGGCGACGTGCACGCCGCCGGCGTCGGGGACGGCCGCGGCCAGCGCGCCCAACGCCCCTGCGCCCCGCCGACCTCGCCCGCCGGTCGCCAGGTCGAGCTCCACGTCCGTGGTCCCGGCCGCGAGGTCGAGCGCGTCCCGGGCGGCCGAGGACAGGGGGGCGCGCCCGATGTTGGTGTGCAGAAGGACGCCGGTGGCGTTGAGGATCGGGCGCAGGGTCGCCGAGGTCAGGGGCAGGGTCGCGACCACCTCGTCCGCGACGGCCTCCGGCGCGATCTCCCCGGCCCGCGCCCGGTCCTGCGCGGCGACGACGACCTCCTTGACCCGCGCCCGCCCCAGCGTCGCCAGCGCGGGGCCGAGGCGTGCGTCGGCGAGCACGGCGTCGGTGCGCGGCACCCGCCGGCGGGGATCGTCGCTCACGTCGCCCATTCTGCGCTCCGCGCTCCCCTCATCGCCCAGCACGGACGACCACTCACAGGCCGAGGGCGAAGGCCGACGTCAGGACCCCGACCCCGACGACCAGCCCGGTCACGGCGACGAGCAGCCCTCGCGGGAAGACCCCGCGCACCATGAGCAGCGACGGCAGGCTCAGCGCGGGCAGGGTGATCAGCAGTGCCGCGGCGAGGGGCCCCGACACCCCGACCGCCAGGAGCGCCGCGACGACCGCGATCTCGGCTCCGGTCGGGATCGGCAGGAGCGTCCCGGCGACGGCCAGCAGGACGACGCCGAGGACGATCCCCGTCCCCGTGAGCAGCGTCGAGCCGACCGGGAACAGCGCGCCGCGCAACGCCCCGAGGGCGACCACGAGCAGCAGGTACTCGGGCAGCAGCCGCACCGAGAGCCGCGCCAGGGCCGCGAGGAAGCGCACGGCGAGCGGACGCGCGTCGGGTGCGGTCTCCGAGGGCACGACCGACGTCGCGTCCACCGTCGCCGGCCCGCTCCACCACCGGGCGAGGGCCACCGCGCCCACGACGACGGCGAGGCCGGCGCCCGCGCGCAGCAGCGTCCACGGCCACGGCAGCACGAAGGCGCAGAAGGCGAGGACGACGGGGTTGAGCGCCGGGTTCCCGAGCCAGTACGCGAGCGTCGCGGTGAGGTCCGCGGCGCGGCGGCGCAGCCCGACGGTCAGCGGCGCCGCGCAACAGCTGCACATCATCGACGGCAGGGCGAGCGCGCTGCCACGCACGCCGCCGCGGACCCCGCTCCCGAACAGCCGGGCGAGCCACGCCGACGGCAGCGCGACCTGCACCGCCGCAGCCAGCACGAGCCCGACGACGAGCGCGGGCCAGATCGCGAGGAAGTAGGTGCCGGCGAAGCGCAGCCCGGCGGACAGCGACACGCCGGGCGGCGTCGGCTCCCCGCCGGTGAGGATCGACGGCCCGAGCGAGTGCGACCCGGCCACCGACGGCACCTTCACCCAGTACGGCGCCCACTTCGCCCACAGCAGCCCGGCGACCACGAGCACCCCGAAGCCGAGCGCCACGGCCCACGGTGGCGGCCCGGTGCGACGAGGACCCACCGACACGTCCGAGACGCCCGACACGTCCACCTCCTCCGGCACGATGGGTGATCGTCACACGGGCGGGGGACGACGGCACCTCGGGAGGTGTGAGCGCTTGGCCGTGCCAGGACACGGCCGAGCGCTCACGAGCCGTCAGGCAAACGTGCGATCCGGCGGCGCGACGTCGGTGCCGGTCGTCGCCTGGCGCTGGCGGATGCGCTCGCGCTGCGGGACGACGATGTGTGCGGGGTCGTTGGCCGACGCGATGCCGGCGTCGAACACCCCGAAGCGCGTGAGCGCCGACCCGGCCATCAGCGCCAGCCCGGACAGCGCCGCCGACCAGCGGTGACGCCGGCCCAGCACCGCGCCGACCGCGCCCGCCGCCAGGCACGCCTTCGACGCGCGCATCAACGTGTGCGCGCGGCCCTTCTGGTACACGTCGCCGAGCAGGCCGAGCTTGCGCTCCATGAACTCGCCGGCCGCCAGCTCGACGACCGCGCCCGCCACGGCCAGCCGCGCCGCCGGGACGTTGTCGCGCACCGAAGCCCCGACCAGCCCCATCCCGCCGCCGGCGGCCGCGGCGCTGCCGGCGAACACGATCGGCAGCTCGCGGTGCGCCTCGTGCCAGGTCGGCACGGCGGTGTTCGAGAACAGCACGGCGGTGTACGTGCCGAGCGCCGGCCCGATCACCGCGGCGACCGCCCCGGACGCGTCGCCGGCGCGCCGGAACAGGCCCGTGAGCTCCGAGGCCGCGGTCGCGGCGGCGAACGTCGCGAACGGCGAGAGGATCCAGGTGCCCACCGACAGCGGCGACGTCGGCTTGAACACCCGCAGCATGTGCAGGAAGCGCTTCGGACGATGCAGGTCGTGGACGAGGAAGACGGTTCCGCCGGCCGCACCGGCGGCCGCGGCGAGGCGCCCGGTCCGTCGCAGCGTCGGCCGATCGGTGGCCCCGCCGAGCGCCCCGAGACCCGACGAGGTCGCGGCCAGCCCGCCGAGGAACAGGTACAGCGGGACGTCGGGGTTCTTCCACACCGGCGCCTTGATGATCGGGCGCCCGTAGTACGAGCGGAACTCGGCCTCGGGGACCTGCAGCTCGTCGCCGCGCCCCCGACGCCGGCTCTTCTGCCCTCGGGGCTTCACCGCGTCGCGGTCGATCCGTGCACGCTCCGGCATCTCGGCCGCATTGGCGTCGGTCACTTCCGGCCTCCCCAGAACGCCGCGACGACCGCCGCGCCGAGACCCACCGCGGTCAGTGCCGCGTTGCGCCACATCTCCGGTAGGTCGCGGGTGGTGACGATCGGCTCCGGCGGCATGCCGTAGACCTCGGGCTCGTCGAGGAGCAGGAAGAACGCGCCGTCCCCGCCGACGCCGTCGTCGGGATCGCGGCCGTAGAGCCGCGCCTCGGTCACACCGCGCCCGTGCAGCTCCGCCAGCCGCGCGTCGGCGGCGGCCTGGAGCTCGTCGAGGTCGCCGAACTGGATCGAGTTCGTCGGGCACGCCTTCGCGCAGGCCGGCTCCATGCCCGCACCGAGGCGGTCGTAGCAGAGCGTGCACTTGTGGGCGCCGCCGTCGTCCTCCCGGACGTCGATCACGCCGTACGGGCAGGACGGCACGCAGTAGCCGCAGCCGTTGCAGATGTCGTCCTGCACGACGACCGTGCCGTACTCGGTGCGGAACAGCGCCCCCGTCGGGCACACGTCCAGGCAGCCGGCGTGCGTGCAGTGCTTGCAGACGTCCGACGACATCAGCCAGCGGACGTCCCGCTCGTCGTCGGGGGTCTGCTGGCCGTGCGCGCCCGTGTCGGGCAGGAGCGCGAGCAGGTCGACGGTCTCGCCGGGAGCCGGCGCCGTGGCGGCGTCGCGGGGGGCGCGCAGCGTCGGGGTCGACGGAGCGCCGTCGGTCACCGCCGGCAGCCCGGACGGGAGGAACCCGGTGGCGAGCGAGTCGACCGGCACGCCGCTGGGCGGGCCGCCGTGCGCCGCGGTCGCGCTGCCGTGCGGCCGCACGTCCTCGATGAACGCGACATGACGCCACGACGAGGCGCCGAGGTCACCGGTGTTGTCGTACGACATCCCGGTGAGCCGGTAGAGGTCGGAGGCGTCGGTGCCGTCGTCGGGCACCAGGTTCCACTCCTTGCACGCCACCTCGCAGGCCTTGCAGCCGATGCACACCGAGGTATCGGTGAAGAAGCCGACGCGCTTCGGGTGATCGCCCGACCACCCCGCGTCCGTCGTCGGGTCCGGCAACGGGCCGGAGAGCGAGCTCGCCGCGCCGGAGAAGGCGTCCCACATCCTGGTCACGTGTTGCCCCCCGGCTCGACCCCGGCCTTGCGGCGGTAGGCCTCGACGAATTCGAGCAGCGCGGGGCCGCGTGGGCGCCGTCCCGGCTGGATGTCGCAGGTGGCCACCTTGGACTCCTGGATGTGGACGTTCGGGTCCATGACGACGCCCAGCAGGTCGTTCGCCGGGTCGCCGGTCGAGAGTCCGTTCGAGCCCCAGTGGTACGGGAGCCCGATCTGGTGCACGACCTGGTCGCCGATCCGCAGCGGCTTCATCCGCTCGGTGACGAGCACCCTGGCCTCGATGGCGGTGCGCGCCGAGATCAGCGTCGCCCACCCGAGGTGCTCGAGGTTCCGCTCCGCGGCCAGCGCGGGGGAGACCTCGCAGAAGAACTCGGGCTGGAGCTCCGAGAGGTAACCGAGGAAGCGGCTCATACCGCCCGCGGTGTGGTGCTCGGTGAGCCGGTAGGTCAGGAAGACGTACGGATACACCTCGCTCTGCGAGGGATTGATCCGGTTCCAGGCCCGGTCGATGCGCTCGAGCGCGGGGTTGTCCTGCTGCTCGTGCAGCAGGTTGGCCACCGGCGACTCGACCGGCTCGTAGTGGGTCGGCATCGGCCCGTCGGCCAGCCCGGCGGGCGCGTAGAGCCACGCCTTCCCGTCGGTCTGCATGATGAACGCGTCGGTGCCCGAGAGGGCGTCCTGCCGCGTGGCCCCGTCCTCGGGGACGTAGGACGGCGGCTTGGTCGCCTCGAAGTCGGGGATGTCGTGCCCCGTCCACTTCTCCTGCTCGGCGTCCCACCAGACGTAGGCCTTGCGCTCGCTCCACGGCCGGCCCTGCGCGTCGGCCGACGCGCGGTTGTAGAGCGTGCGGCGGTTCGCCGGCCACGCCCAGCCCCACTCGGCGGCGACCCAGTCCTGCTCGGAGCCGGGCTTGCGCCGGTCGGCCTGGTTGACGCCGTCGGCGAAGACACCGGTGTAGATCCAGCATCCCGCCGTCGTCGAGCCGTCGGCCCGGAGCTGGGTGTAGCTCGAGAGCGGGTTGCCGTCGGCGTCGTAGCCGTTGATCTCGCCGAGCACCGACTCGGGGACCGGCTCCTCGTGGATCCCGAACGTGGGGTAGTCCCAGGTGAGGTCGAGGAGCGGACGGTCGCGCTCGTCGGTGGACCCCGCCAGCTTCTCGCGGATCTTCTTCCCGAGGTGGAAGTAGAAGTGCAGCTCCGAGCGGGCGTCGCCGGGCGCGTGCACGGCCTCGCGGCGCCACTGCAGCAGCCGCTGGGTGTTGGTGAACGTGCCGGACTTCTCGGTGTGGTTCGCGCAGGGGAGGAAGAAGACCTCGGTGCCGATGTCCTCGGTCCGCATCTCCTCGGTCTCGATCTCGGGCCCGTCCTTCCAGAACGTGGCCGTCTCGATCATCTGCATGTCGCGGACCACGAGCCACTCGAGGTTGGCCAGCCCGAGGCGCTGCATCTTGCCGTTGGCGTGCCCGATCGCCGGGTTCTCGCCGACCACGAAGTACCCGTAGGTCAACTTGTCGATCTGATCGCGCACGATCCCGTAGGTGCCGTGATCGCCGGTCAGCCGGGGCATGTAGTCGAACGCCCAGTCGTTCTCGGCGGTCGCCGCGTCGCCCCACCAGGCCTTGAGCAGGCTCACCATGTAGGTGTCCATGTTGCCCCAGAAGCCCGTCTTCGCCGCGTCGGCGTCGAGGAAGCTCTGCAGGTCGGTGTGCAGGTACGCGTTCGGCATCGGGATGTAGCCGGGGAGCAGGTCGTAGAGCGTCGGGATGTCGGTCGAGCCCTGGATCGACGCGTGCCCGCGCAGCGCCAGGATGCCGCCGCCGGGACGGCCGATGTTGCCCAGCAGGGTCTGCAGGATCGCCGCGCCGCGGATGTACTGCGCGCCGACGCTGTGATGGGTCCAGCCCACCGAGTAGACCCACGCCGTGGTCCGCTCGCGGCCCGAGTTCTCCGTGATCGCCTGGGCGACCCGCAGGAACTCGGCGACGCTCATCCCGCACACCTGCGAGACGGCCTCCGGGGTGTAGCGGGAGTAGTGCCGCTTGAGCACCTGGTAGACGCAGCGCGGGTGCTGGAGGGTCTCGTCGCGCTTGGGCGAGCCCGTCGCGTTCGCGGCGTCACCGGCCCCGCCGCCGGTGTCCGAGGCCATCGCGGCGTGGTGCTCGCGCTTCTCGGACCGCTCGCGCTCCTCGGACTGCTCGCGCAGCGACGGCTCCCAGTGGTCGCGCATCCCCGCGGCCGGGGCCTCGTAGTCGACGCCCTCGAGCTGCCAGCTGATCGGGTCGTAGCGCCCGGTCTCGGCGTTGTAGCCCGAGAAGATGCCGGCCATGTCCTCGGTGTCGACGAAGTCCTCGCCGACGATGTCCGCGGCGTTCGTGAACGTCGTGACGTACTCGCGGAAGTCCTTGCCCTCGGACAGCACGTAGTTGATGAGCCCGCCGAGGAACGCGATGTCCGCCCCGGCCCGGAACGGCACGTGCAGGTCGGCCACCGCGCTGGTCCGCGTGAAGCGCGGGTCGACGTGGATGATCGTGGCGCCGCGCTTCTTCGCCTCCATCACCCACTGGAAGCCCACCGGGTGGGCCTCCGCCATGTTGGAGCCCTCGATGACGATGCAGTCCGAGTGCTGCAGGTCCTGCTGGAAGTTCGAGGCCCCTCCGCGGCCGAAGCTGGTCCCCAGACCGGGGACGGTGGCGCTGTGTCAAATACGCGCCTGGTTCTCCACCTGGATCGCGCCGAGCGCCATGAACAACTTCTTGATGAGGTAGTTCTCCTCGTTGTCCAGCGTCGCGCCGCCGAGGCTCGAGAAGCCCAGCGTGCGCCGCAGGACGCGGCCCTCGTCGTCGGTGTCCTGCCAGCCCTTGCGGCGGGCGTCGATGACGCGGTCGGCGATCATGTCGAGCGCCGTGTCGAGGTCGAGGTCCTCCCACTCGGTGCCGTACGGACGCCGGTAGCGCACGGTCGTCACCCGTGACGGCGAGGTCACCAGCGACGTCGACGCCGAGCCCTTCGGGCACAGGCGCCCACGGGAGACGGGGGAGTCGGGGTCACCCTCGATCTGAGTGACGCGCCCGTCGCGGACGTAGACGTTCTGTCCGCAGCCCACCGCGCAGTACGGGCAGACCGACTTGACGACCTCGTCGGCGTCCGCGGTCCGCGACCCGAGGGCCTGCGTCCGTGGGGACTGCACAGCGGAACCGCGACCCAGGGGGTCGGAACCGGTGGCCTGCCGGAACATCGGCCACTCGCCCAGCCAGGTGCGTACACCCATGCAGGAACCCTCCGAGATGTGGTGGATGTTGCGCTGTGGTGGATGTTCGGCCTGGGCACGTCGGCTGGACCCGGGTCTGGCGGAGGCGGACGGGAATCGAACCCGCCTGGCCGAGATGCTCGACCACTACGGTGTTGAAGACCGCGGGGGCCACCAGGCACCCTGACGCCTCCGCACCGCAGCCTAGGTGGGCCCCCCGGGGATCGCAGGGCGGGGCCATGCGGAGGTTCGGGCGGACGCGCCGACGGGGAATCACGGCCCTCGTGGGGACCGCGAGCGACACCCGCCCGGTGGTGACGGCCGCGGCCGTCGTGGTGCCGAGCCTGCTCGTCTGATGCCCGGACACGATCTGGTCCTCGGCGTCGACATCGGCACCACCGCCACCAAGGCCGTCGCCTTCGCCCCCGACGGCACCGACCACGGGTACGGCGAGGCCCCCCACCACCTCGACGAGCCCGAGCCCGGCGCCGTCGTCCAGGACCCGGAGGCACTCTGGGAAGCCGTCGGCGACGCGGTGCGCGACGCCGTCGCCCGGGTCGACCCCGGGCGGATCGCGGCGCTGTCGTTCAGCTCCGCCATGCACGGCCTGCTCGCCCTCGACGCCCGCGGCGACCCGATCGGACCGCTGCTGACCTGGGCCGACAGCCGCGCGGCCGACGTCGCCCGCGAGCTCCGGGCCCGCGACGGCGCCCTCGCCCTCCACCGGCGCACGGGCACGCCGATCCACCCGATGAGCCCGCTGGTCAAGCTCGCCTGGCTACGCCGCGCGCGCCCGAGCATGCACGCCGCGGCGCACACGTGGGGCGGCATCAAGGAGTTCGTGCTCGCGCGGGCCACCGGGGCCCGGGTCGCCGACACCTCGTGCGCATCCGGCACCGGCCTGCTCGACGTCGCGACCGGCGCCTGGGACCCCGAGGCCCTGGCGATCGCCGGCATCACCGCCGACGCGCTGGGGGAGCCGGTCGCTCCGACGGCCGTCGTCGGGGAGCTCCGGGCCGATTGGGGCCTCCCCGCCGGCGTCCCCGTCGTAGCCGGGGGAGGGGACGGGCCGCTGGCCAACCTCGGTGTCGGCGCCGTCCGCCCGGGCGTCGCGGCCTGCTCGATCGGCACCAGCGGCGCCCTGCGGGTCGCCGTCGGACGGCCCGCCGTCGACCCCCGCGGACGGGTGTTCTGCTACGGCCTGGCCGACCGGCGCTGGGTCGTCGGCGGGGCGATCACGAACGGCGGCCTCGTGCTCGACTGGGCGCGCGAGACGCTCCACCGCGACGTCGACGACCTCCTCGCCGCGGCCGCCGCCGTGCCCGCGGGCGCCGACGGGCTGCTCGCCCTGCCCCACCTGCTGCCCGAGCGCGCCCCGCACTGGGACATCGGCGGCGCGGGCGCGCTGGTGGGCCTGCACCGGCGGCACACCGCCGGCCACGTCACGCGCGCCCTGCTCGAGGGCGTCTGCCTGCAGCTGCGCCTCGTGCTCGACTCGCTGCGCGAGGCGGGCCTGGCCGTCGACGAGGTCCGCGCGACCGGCGGTTTCGCCCGTAGCGCGCTGTGGCGCCGCCTGCTCACCGACACGCTCGACCTGCCCGTCGGCTTCCCGGCCGTCGACCAGGGCCCTGCGTCCGGGACAGCGTTCGGGGCCGCGCTGCTCGGGATGCAGGGCGTCGGGCTGCTCCCGCCGGGTCCCGACGGGCTCGTCGACGCCGCCGAGCGGATCCCGCTCGGCGAGACCCTCCGGCCGGGTCCCGACGCCGCCGTGTACGCCGCGCGCCTGCCGCTCGTCGAGCAGATCCACGACGTCCTCGGCGACGTCACGGCCGAGCTGGGGTCCTAGGTCGGGTCGGCCTCGTCGGCGACGGCCTCGAGCTCGACCAGTGCGTCCTCGAGGTAGCCCAGCAGGTGCTGCAGGTGCGGCACCGCCCGACGGTCGCCGGTCACGCCGATCTCCATGCTGTCCGCGTAGGACATCACGGTGATGTTGAGGGCCTGCCCGTCGAGCGGCACCGAGATCGGGTAGATCCCGTCGAGCTTCGCGCCCTCCCAGTACAGCGGGTCCTTGGGCCCGGGCACGTTGGAGATGATCAGGTTGAAGCCCTGGTTGACGGACGACGAGCCGGGCACGAGGCCGAGGCCGATCGGGGCGGCGACGACGGCGGACAGCGCCGCGATCGTCATCGGGTCGCGGCCCTGGAGGTTCTCCTTCGCCGCGAGACCGGACTGGCGGATCTTCCGCAACCGCTCGGCCGGGTCGGGCTCGTTCGTCGCGAGGTTCACGAGGATCGCGCCCAGCGCGTTGCCGGAGCCGGAGTCCTCCAGTGCGACCGGCAGTGCGGCCACGAGCGGCCTCTCGGGCAGCCCCTCGTGGGCCTCGAGGTAGCGCCGCAGCGCGCCCGAGCTCATCGCCAGCATCACGTCGTTGACCGTCGAGCCGGTGCGCTCGCGCACCCGCTGGATGCGCTTGAGCGGCCAGGACTGGGCGGCGAACCGGCGCGCCCCGGTGATCGGGACGTTGAGCATCGTCGGCGGCGCCTCGAACGGCAGCGCCAGGTCGTGCTCGACGAGCCCGCGGTAGGCCGAGGACACGAGTGCGGGCCCCACGTTCAGCGACTGTCCAACGCCCTCGGCGAGCGTGCCTGCGGTGCGCAGGGCGCCGCCGACGTACTCGCGCGCCGACCCGAGCCACCCCGCCGGAGCGGGCGCCGGCTCGCCGACCGGCCGGCTGGTGCGCCCCGGCCGCGGGTCGACGGCCCAGAACGGCGCCATGTCCCGCTTCTCCGGGTCGGTGCTCAGCGCCTTCTCGAGGTGCTTCATCGCGCGGACGCCGTCCATCATCGCGTGGTGGATCTTGCTGTAGACCGCGAAGCGGTCCCCCTCCACGCCCTCGATGAGGTGGAACTCCCACAGCGGCCGGTGCCGGTCGAGCAGGCTGCCGTGCAGGCGGGAGACGAGCTCGAGCAGCTCGCGGATGCGCCCCGGCCGGGGCAGCGCGGAGAGCCGCACGTGGTACTCGATGTCGACGTCGTCGTCGGTCGTCCAGGCCCACTGGCCCAGCGTCGAGACGCCGCGGGTCGCGCGCCGGCGGAAGAGCGGCGCGATCTCGACGTCCCCGGAGACGAGCTGTCGGTGCAGGTCGGCGAGGTAGTCGGGTCCCGCGCCCTCGGGACGATCGAAGAGCATCAGCGAGCCCACGTGGGTGGGACGCTCCCGCGACTCCGCCAGCAGGAACATCGCGTCCCGGAACGACATCGTCGCCATCGACACCCCTCTCGACCACCGCGTCGGCCATCCGGCCGAATACGTCGCCGACAGTCTGACCTACTGGCCGGTTCGTGTCGTCGTCACCGGGAGTCGGGGACGAACTGGGCCAGCGCGGCCTGCTTCCCGCCCTCGATCTCCTCGGCGGGCGCGGCACCGCTCGCCTCCGCCGCCCAGCGGTCGATCGAGTGCCGGTTGAACTCGACGACTCCGGCGAGTCCGCCGCCGCGACGGGGTCGCCGACGGCCTCGCCGCGGACGAACAGCCCGAGCCCCCATGAGGGCGCCGTCCCACCCGGAGCCGACGAACAAGGCGCCCGCGGCGCTCCCGGCCATCGCCAGCGGCACGGTGTGCTCCAGCTCGAGCACGGTGTCGCCGTCGACCGCGTCGAGGTCGACCTGCCGGTGGATGGCGTCGAGCTCGGAGAAGAGGTCCATCAGCTGTCCTCGGGATCGGGGGTGGGTGAACGCCCCCGCTCGCGCTTGCCACGGGCGATCTCGGTGCCGAGGGCGTCGAGGCGCTGCTCCCAGAACTGCCGGAAGCGCCCGATCCACGCGTCGACCTCGCGGAGCCCCTCGGCGTCGACCGAGTAGAGCCGGCGCGTGCCCTCGGCCCGCACCGAGGCCAGCCCGTTCTCCCGCAGCACCCGCAGGTGCTGGGAGACGCCGGGCTGCGAGATGCCGAACTCCTCGCGGATGTGCTCGACGACGGCCCCGGACGCCAGCTCCCCGTCGGCGAGGAGCTCGAGGATCCGGCGGCGGACCGGATCGCCGAGGACGTCCATGGCGTGCACCACCACGAATTTAGCAGCGAAGAATTATATAAGTCGAGGCTGCTCAGAACGCCCGGCGTGCGATCCCCGGGTAGTCGACGACGAGGCCGGCGTCGTCGTAGGTGAGGACCGCGGAGAAGTCGCCGTCCGAGGTGTAGGCGAACCGGTGCCCGTCGAGGCGGCGGTAGGTCTGGTCGAGACGGACGACCGAGAGGTCGAGGGCGCGCACGTACACGGCGGGCGCGGGGGCGACGTCGTCCGTCCTCAGGGTCAGGCGGTGCACCGGAAGCGTGTTCGTGCAGGCCGACGCCTCGAGGTCGACGTCGACAAGGCCGTCGAGGTGGGGTGCGGGTGCGCCGTCGACCGTCCAGTGGCCGTCGCCGTCGGACGCGACGGTCACCTCGCGCGGCCCGGCGACCGTGTCGGACCACACGCGGGCCGTGCGCGTGCGCCACCCGTCGTCGAGCGTGATCTCGTAGCGCACCGCGTACGCCTGCCCGTCCTCCACGGCGGAGGTGTGTCCGCGCAGCCGGCCGGGCGCGAGATAGACGACCTCGAAGCCGTCCACGGCGTCCACGAACCGCCAGGCGGCGAACGCGGGGAGGTCGGTGAGCACCCGGGCACCCAAGCGCGTCCCCGACGGTGCCGGCAACCTCCTGGACGTCCGGACGTGCTCAGTCCTCGCCCAGCAGGTCCGCAGCGAGCCGGCGGGCCCGGTGCACGCGGTCCGCGTCGCCCTCGAGCCCGGCGCGGACCATGGCGCCCTCGAGGAGCAGGGAGAGGTGCTCGGCGAGCCCGTCCCGCGGCCCCAGGGCCTCCCGCAGCAGGTCCTCCACTTCCGCCTTGTGACGCGCCACCGCCTCCCGGCCGGGGTCGCCCGAGGGGAGCTCGCCCGCGGCGTTGAGCAGCCCGCAGCCCCGGAACGGGTCGTCGATCCCGTCGAGGTAGGCGTCGAAGACCGCCAGGGCCCGCGCGCCGGGCCCCGCCCCCGCGGGCAGCGCCTCGACCCGCCGCCGGTGACGTTCGCGGAACTCCTGGTGCCGTCGCTCCAGGTAGGCCGACACCAGCTCGGCCTTCGAGGCGAAGTTGTTGTAGAGGCTCATCTTCGCGACGCCCGCGTCCGCGATGATCACGTCGATCCCGGTCGCCGCCACGCCGCGGGCATAGAAGCGCTCCGAGGCTGCGTCGAGGATCCGGGCTCGGGCCGGGATTCTGTCGCTCATGTTAGGTAGACTAGTCTACCTAACATGACTCTCCTCGACCGGAACCTGCTCGTCGACGGTGTCCGGCTCGCGTACCGCGATCGCGGCGAGGGCGAGCCCGTCGTGTTCGTCCACGGCACGCCGTCCTGGTCCTACGAGTGGCGCCACGTCGTCCCGGCCGTCGAGGCCGCCGGTCATCGCGTCATCACCTACGACCTGCTCGGGTACGGCGACTCCGAGCGCCCCCTCGACCGCGACACCTCCGTCGCGGCCCAGACCGACCTGCTGGTCGGCCTGCTCGACGGGCTCGGCATCGAGCGCCCCAGCCTGGTCACCCACGACATCGGCGGCGCGATCGGGCAGCGAATGGCGGTCCTGCACCCGCAGCGGGCCCGCCGGCTCATGCTCATCGACGCGGTCAGCTACGACTCGTGGCCGTCGGAGACCTGGCGGGAGATCATCAGGACCCGGCTCGACAGCTACGCCGCCATGTCGGCGGCGGACTTCGAGGAGATGCTCACCCGACAGCTGCGCATGACGGTCGCGGGGACGATGAGTGACGACGACCTGAGCGCCTACCTCGCCCCGCACCGCACGGCGCTGGGGCGCACCTCGTTCTTCGAGCACCAGGTCCGGCACTACGACTCCCGGTACACCGAGGAGCTCACCGACCGGCTCGGGGACATCGCGATGCCCGTCCGCATCGTGTGGGGCGCGCAGGACCGGTGGCAGCCCGTCGGCTACGCCGAGCGCCTCGCCGCGGACATCCCCGGCGCCGAGCTCGTCGTCGTGCCGCACGCCGGCCACTTCCTCATGGAGGACGAGCCGGAGCGCGTGACGCGCGAAGTGCTCGACTTCCTGTCGGGCGGCTGACGGCGCCCCCGGCAGGACTCGAACCTGCAACCGTCGGATTAGAAGGCCGATGCTCTGTCCGTTGAGCTACGGGGGCCGGCGCGGGGAAGCCTAACCGGACCGCACGGCGCTCCGACGGCGGCGACCTACCCTGGGGGCGTGGCCACGACGACCCCGCCGCCCGCCGACGCGTCGGCACGCCCCTCCACCCCCGGGGCGTTGTTCGTCGCGCAGGTCGCGCCCCTGCTCGCCGTCGCCGCGGTGGTCGCGCTGGCGTTGAGCACGCTCTCGGGTGCGGCCACGTTCGCCCGCCTCGGGCTCCCCGACCCCGGCCCCGTCACGGTCTACGCCCTGCCCGTCGTGCGGGCGGTGAGCCAGATGGCGGCCGCGTCCACCGTGGGCTTCCTCATGGTGGCGGCCTTCTTCACGCCGCCCGCGTCCTCGGGCTGGCTCTCGGCCGACGGCTACCGCGCGGTCCGCATCGCGTCGTGGAGCGCGGCGGCCTGGTCCGCGGCGGCGCTCCTGATGATCCCGCTGAGCGCGGCGGACGCCTACGGCCGCCCGGTGTCCCAGATGCTCGATGCCCGGGTGCTCTCGGTCGCGATCACCGGCATCGAGGGCACCACCTCGTGGTCCCTGACCGCGCTGATCGCTCTCGTCGCCCTCGGGGTCACCCGCTTCGTGCTCGGGTGGGGCGCCGCTGTGGTCGGCCTCGGGGTCGCGCTCGCCGGGCTCCTCCCGCTCGCGCTCACCGGGCACTCGGCCGGCGGCAGCGACCACGACGTGGCCACCAACAGCCTGCTGCTGCACGTGCTCGCCGCCGCTGTGTGGGTGGGTGGGCTCGCGGCCGTCGTGACGCACCTCGTCGCGGGGGGCCGGCACCCGGCCGTCGCGGCCCGCCGGTTCTCGGCGGTGGCGCTCGTCTGCTGGGTGGTGCTCGCGCTCTCGGGGGTGCTGAACGTCCTCGTCCGGATCTCGCCGGGCGACCTCGTGACGAGCACCTACGGCGTCCTCGTCCTGGTCAAGGCCCTCGCCCTGGTCGCGCTCGGAGCCTTCGGTGCCTGGCACCGGCGCCACGCGATCCCCGGCATCGAGGCGGGCAGCACCGCCGCGATGATCCGCTTCGGCGGGCTCGAGGTGCTCCTCATGGCGGCGACGATGGGCGTCGCCGTGGCCCTCGGACGCACTCCGCCGCCCGTGGCGCCCGCCCCCGAGCCCACGCGCATCGAGGCGCTCGTCGGCTACGCGGTGGACGAGCCCCTGACGGTCGCGGGCCTGCTCACCCAATCCCGGTTCGACCTGCTGTTCGGCACGCTCGCGCTCGTCCTCGCCGGGCTGTACGTCACCGGGGTGCGGCGACTGCGCGCCCGGGGCGACGCGTGGCCGGTGGGACGCACCCTCTCCTGGCTCGTGGGCTGTCTCGCCCTGCTCTTCGCCACGTCCTCGGGCATCGGTCGCTACGCGCCGGTGACGTTCAGCGTGCACATGGGCCAGCACATGATCCTGAACATGCTGGTCCCGATCCTGCTGGTGCTCGGCGGCCCGGTGACGTTGCTGCTGCGGGCCCTGCCCCCGGCGGGCGCCGGGGCACCTCCGGGACCCCGCGAGTGGGTGCTCGCCGCCGTGCACTCGCCGGTCGCGCGGGTGCTCACCCAGCCGCTGGTGGCCCTGGCGCTGTTCGTCGGCAGCTTCTACGCGCTGTACTTCTCGGGGCTGTTCGACGTCGCGCTGGAGTCGCACTGGGCCCATATCGCGATGAACATCCACTTCCTGCTCGTGGGCCTGATCTTCTTCTGGCCGATCGTCGGCATCGACCCCAGCCCCCGGCAGCTGCCCCCCATCGGGCGCCTCGGCCTGCTCTTCGTCGCCATCCCGCTGCACGCCTTCTTCGGCATCGCGGTGATGAGTTCTGCCACGGTGATCGGTGCGGGCTTCTACCAACAGCTCGAGATGCCGTGGGTCGACCGCCTCGCCGACCAGACCACCGGCGGCGGCCTCGCCTGGGCCACGGGCGAGCTCCCGATGCTCATCGTCCTGATCGCCCTGCTCGTGCAGTGGTCGCGCGCCGACGAGCGGACCGCCCGCCGGGACGACCGTCGCGCCGACCGTGACGGCGACCGCGACCTCAACGCCTACAACGCGATGCTGAAGTCGCTCGCCACCACCGGGCGGCCGGTGCCGGCGGAGACGGCTCCGGAGCCGCCTCCGGCGACGGCGGAGGGCGCAGAGGGCCCCGAGGACGAGGACGCGCCCGCCGACCTGGGACGACGCCGACGCTGACCCCGGGTCGCAGACCCCTGCCACAGGGTGGCGTACAGTAGATGACGCACCGGGGAACGGACGCGATCTCGCGGACGGCCGGTAGCCGACCGAGGCTCTCGAGCCTCGGGTACAGTCGAAGACAGCGATCCGGTCCGGCGCCCCGCGTGGGAGCCGATCGAGATCGCACCCCCCGAGTCCGAGTCGGACCGACCGGGACCCCCCGGAAAAGCCGCTCAATCGGGTCGGGTAGAGTGGTCATCACCGCGAAGAACTGGGCCGGAAACGGCTCGGCAGAGGCGTGTGTGGTTGTCCTTTGAGAACTCAACAGTGTGCTGAATGTTTGGTGGGTTTTTTT